>NZ_JBHSKE010000035.1:0-116886 GCF_042657745.1 Kribbella qitaiheensis
ATCTTTCCAACACCACCCGACCCCAGCCAGGACCTACCCAGGCGCGTCACCCAAAAAGCAACAGGCTCTTGGACCGGTCAGGTCGTGTCCGAGGTCCCGACTTGTTGTCCGAGCCCGCACTTTGTGTCCCGGTTGAGTGCCCGGATCGCCGGAATCTGCTCGGATGGTGCACAAGGTGCCTGTTCGGGGAGTCCCGCCGCCCCTCCGGGCAGGGGCAACTCTTCGAGCTTCCGGCAGGGGAGTTCCCGGGCCCACGTACGCTTGGGGTGTGCGTTCCCGTCCCACACTTACCTGGTCTCCTGGGCCTGATGTGCTCTCGTTGGAGCCCGGTACTACGGATGTCGCTCCAATCGCGGATGTGGTTGCCGAGAGTGGAGTGGTGGTTCTCAGTGGTGCTGGGATCTCCACCGAGTCCGGGATTCCGGACTACCGAGGTGAGAGCGGCAGTCTGCGGACGCATACGCCGATGACGTACGGCGACTTCGTGGGAAGCGAGTCTGGCCGGCAGAGGTACTGGGCGCGGAGTCACCTCGGGTGGCGGACGATCGCTCGAGCTGATCCGAACGACGGGCACCGGGCGGTCGCTGCACTGCAGGCCCGCGGATTCCTCAACGGCGTCATCACCCAGAACGTCGACGGGCTGCACGGTGCGGCCGGCGCACGTGACGTGATCGAGCTGCACGGGAACCTCGACCGAGTGATCTGTCTGGACTGCGGCGAGACAACTCCACGCGAGGAGTTGGACCGCCGGCTGCGCGCGGCAAACCCGGTCTTCGAAGGCGAAGCCACCCGGATCAACCCTGACGGTGACGTCGAGCTCCACGACGACGTGGTCAAGGACTTCCAGCTGGTCGACTGCACGAACTGTGGATCCCCGCTGCTCAAACCGGACGTCGTCTTCTTCGGGGAGAACGTCCCGAAGACCCGCGTCGAACGTTGCTACCAGCTGATCGACGAGGCGAACGCCGTACTGGTGCTCGGCTCCTCCCTGACCGTGATGTCCGGCTTCCGCTTCGTCCGCTACGCCGCCAAGGCCGGCAAACCCGTCCTGATCATCAACCAGGGCCACACCCGCGGCGACCCCTACGCCGCCCACCGAGTGAATCTCCCCCTGGGCCAAGCCCTAACCACCCTCACCAACACCCTCGCCTAAAGGTGTGAGCCGCCACTCAGTCGTGGATTCGCGTTGTCGGCAACCGCTTTCCCGCCGGGCAATTCCACGACTCGGCGAATGAAGCGGTCTACTCGCGCCGGCAGGGGAGCTGCGGGGGCTGTGGTTGGGTGACCAGGTGATTACAGGGGTGATCAGCGGACCTGTTGCACCGGCCGGAGGAGGGACATGGAATCCTGCTGTCATGCGTGTCTGGCACGGTTTGGACGAGGTGGACCCGGGGTTCGGTCCGTCGGTCGTCACCATCGGCAACTTCGACGGCGTGCACCGCGGCCACCAGGAGGTGCTCGCCCACGCCAGGGCCCGGGCGGCCGAGCTGGGTGGGCTGCCGGTGGTCGCGATGACGTTCGACCCGCACCCGATGGTGGTGCTGCGCCCGGACCGGGCGCCCGCGATGCTCAGCGAACCCGATCAGCGGGCCGAGCTGCTCGGCGCGGCCGGTGCCGACGCCGTGCTGATCCTGCCGTTCACCAAGGACGTCTCGTCCTGGTCGCCGCAGGAGTTCATCGACCGCGTCCTGGTCGGGACCCTGCACGCCAAGGCGATCGTGGTGGGGGAGAACTTCCGCTTCGGCCACAAGGCCGCCGGCCACGTCGACACCCTCGTCGCGGCGGGTGCCGCGGCAGGGTTCCAGGTGGAGGGCCTGACGCTGGCGGGCGACAACCAGCCGTGGTCCTCGACGTACATCCGTGAGCTGATCGCCGCGGGCGATGTCGAACGCGCCGCGACCGCACTCGGACGCCCGCTGCGGGTCACCGGGACCGTCGTAGAAGGCGACAAGCGCGGCCGCGAGCTCGGCTACCCGACCGCCAACATCCCTGCCCTGGCAGGCGCCGCGGTCCCGCTGGACGGGGTGTACGCCGGCTGGCTGATCGTGCTGAAGCCCGCACCCGGCGCCCCGCAGTACTCCGAACCGTTGCCGGCGGCCATCAGCGTCGGCAGCAACCCCACCTTCGACGGGGTGGACCGGCGGGTGGAGTCGTACGTGCTGGATCGCGACGACCTCGAGCTGTACGGCGCGAAGATCGCGGTGGACTTCGTCACCCGGTTGCGCGGCAGCCAGATCCGCTTCGACAGCATCGACGACCTGCTGGTCCAGATGAAGGCCGACGTCGACAACGCCCGCCGGATTCTCGCCGAGGAGTAGCATTACGTCGACGACACGGGGCCGTTTCCTTACCGGGAATTAGGGTGACGCGTCCACGGACTGATACTCTTGGCGCTGCCGTCTGAACGGCCGCGGATCGAGAGTGCCCGGGTGACCCAAGCCCCGGTGCGCCGCGCAACGGAAATCGAGAGGACCTCCGTGTCATCAGCTAATCCTGAAGCGAAGAAGAAGATCATCGGTGAGTACGCCCTGACCGAGGGTGACACTGGTTCCCCCGAGGTCCAGGTGGCGCTGCTCACGCACCGGATCGCCGACCTGACGGAGCACCTCAAGGAGCACAAGCACGACCACCACAGCCGTCGTGGCCTGCTGCTGCTCGTCGGTCAGCGCCGCCGGCTGCTGAACTACCTGGCGAAGAAGGACATCAACCGCTACCGGTCCCTGATCGAGCGGCTCGGCCTTCGCCGATGACGTCGTGAGGAGCGGCCCCCGGAATCGGGTGGCCGCTTCTCGCGTATCTGCGGTCCCCGGTGGCAACCACCACCGGGCGCCGCGGGACAACTGAAGAACAACGACAACGAGACGACGCGAAACGCGTGTCGGGACTACGACCGGTCCTCGGTAGTGGCCTTCGGGGGTGCATCCAAACAATGGGCACCCGCGGGCCTCGATCGAAGACCGGCACCCCGGAGCTCGCGCCTCGCAGTCGTCTCAAGCGAGAGAGGGGTATCCCGTGTCGGGATCCACAAACGCGCCCATGGAGGGCGCAGAATTCGCTGAAGCCGTCATCGACAACGGCAGCTTCGGCACCCGCACCATCCGCTTCGAGACGGGCCGTCTGGCCCAGCAGGCCGCCGGTTCCGCCGCCGCCTACCTCGACGGCGACACGATGGTGCTCTCGGCCACCACGGCCAGCAAGAAGCCCAAGGACCAGTTCGACTTCTTCCCGCTGACGGTGGACGTCGAGGAGCGGATGTACGCCGCCGGTCGCATCCCGGGCTCGTTCTTCCGCCGGGAGGGCCGTCCTTCCGAGGAGGCCATCCTGACCTGCCGGCTGATCGACCGCCCGCTGCGGCCGTCGTTCGTGTCCGGCCTGCGCAACGAGATCCAGGTCGTCATCACGGTCCTGGCGCTGAACCCGGACAAGCTGTACGACGTGCTGGCGATCAACGCCGCGTCGATGTCCACCCAGATCGCCGGGCTGCCGTTCTCGGGCCCGATCGGCGCCACCCGCGTCGCCCTGATCGACAAGCAGTGGGTCGCCTTCCCGACGCACACCGAGCTCGAGGACGCCGTCTTCGACATGGTGGTCGCGGGTCGGGTCACCGAGTCCGGTGACGTCGCGATCATGATGGTCGAGGCCGAGTCCACCCCGGGCACCTTCGACGCCGTCGCGGCCGGCAAGCAGGCGCCGACCGAGGAGATCGTGGCCCAGGGCCTCGAAGCCTCGAAGGCCTTCATCAAGACCCTGGTCGAGGCGCAGTCCGAGCTGGCCGCCAAGTCGTCCAAGCCGACCGGCGAGTTCCCGCTCTTCCCGGACTACCAGGACGACGCGTTCGCCGCCGTCGAGGCCGCTGCCACCGAGGAGCTGTCGCAGGCCCTCACCATCGCGGGCAAGCACGACCGCGAGTCGGCCACCGACGCCGTCAAGGCCGCCGTGGTCGAGAAGCTGGCCGCCGACTTCGAGGGTCGTGAGAAGGAGCTGTCCGCAGCCTTCCGCTCGCTCACCAAGAAGCTGGTCCGCAAGCGCGTGCTGACCGACAAGGTCCGCATCGACGGCCGCGGCCTGGCCGACATCCGTCCGCTCAAGGCGCAGGTCAAGGTGCTCCCGCGGGTGCACGGCTCGGCGCTGTTCGAGCGCGGCGAGACCCAGATCCTGGGTGTCACCACGCTGAACATGCTCCGGATGGAGCAGCAGCTCGACACGCTCTCCCCGGAGACGCGCAAGCGCTACATGCACAACTACAACTTCCCGCCCTACTCGACCGGTGAGACCGGCCGGGTGGGTTCGCCGAAGCGCCGCGAGATCGGTCACGGCGCGCTGGCCGAGCGGGCCCTGGTGCCGGTGCTGCCGTCGCGCGAGGACTTCCCGTACGCGCTGCGTCAGGTGTCCGAGGCGCTCGGCTCCAACGGCTCCACCTCGATGGGCTCGGTCTGCGCCTCGACGCTGTCGCTGCTGTCCGCCGGTGTGCCGCTGAAGGCGCCGGTCGCCGGTATCGCGATGGGCCTCATCTCCGGTGAGGTCGACGGCGAGATCGAGTACGTCGCGCTGACCGACATCCTGGGCGCGGAGGACGCGTTCGGCGACATGGACTTCAAGGTCGCCGGCACGAAGGACTTCGTCACCGCCCTGCAGCTGGACACCAAGCTGGACGGCATCCCGGCCAGCGTGCTCGGTGCGGCGCTGACCCAGGCCAAGGACGCGCGGCTGACCATCCTCGACGTGATGGCCAAGGCCATCGACGCCCCGGGTGAGATGAGCGAGTTCGCGCCGCGGGTCATCTCGGTGAAGGTCCCGGTCGACAAGATCGGCGAGGTCATCGGCCCGAAGGGCAAGATGATTAACCAGATCACCGACGAGACCGGTGCCGACATCTCCATCGAGGACGACGGCACGGTGTACATCGGTGCGACGGACGGCCCCTCGGCCGACGCGGCGCGCGCGATGATCAACGCGATCGCCAACCCGACCATGCCGGAGAAGGGCGAGCGCTACCTGGGCACGGTCGTGAAGACGACCAACTTCGGTGCGTTCATCTCGCTGCTCCCGGGCAAGGACGGTCTGCTGCACATCTCGAAGCTGCGCGGCCTGGCCGGCGGCAAGCGGGTGGAGGCCGTCGAGGACATCCTGTCCGTCGGCCAGAAGCTCCAGGTCGAGATCGCCGAGATCGACGACCGCGGCAAGCTGTCGCTGATCCCGGTGCTCGAGGAAGATGCCGACAAGAAGGCCGACGAGAAGGCCGACGACGCAGAGGTCGCTCCCGCCGAGTGACACGTGCGATCACCAGCACGCTGCTGAGCCCGGAGGCGGGCGGTCCGGTCAAACGGACCGTCCTGCCCTCCGGGCTTCGCGTGCTCTCCCAGTCCGTACCGGGCTTCCGCTCGGTCACCTTCGGCGTCTGGATCGGCGTCGGCTCGCGGGACGAGCCGGTCCAGTTGTCCGGTGCCACGCACTTCCTCGAGCACCTGCTGTTCAAGGGCACCGAGCGCCGCGACGCGCTGGAGATCTCCGCCTCGCTGGACGCGGTCGGTGGCGAGATGAACGCGTTCACCGGCAAGGAATACACCTGCTACTACGCCCGGGTGCTCGACTCCGACCTGCCACTCGCGGTCGACGTCATCTGCGACATGATCACCTCGGCCACGCTCACCGAGGAGGACGTGGAGAGCGAGCGGGACGTGATCGACGAAGAGATCGCGATGCACGCCGACGAGACGTCGGATCACATCCACGACCTCTTCGCCGAGCAGCTGTGGGGCCAGTCCCCGCTCGGCCGATCCATCACCGGTACGCCGGAGTCGGTGGCGGGCCTGACCCGTCGCCAGGTCGTCGGTTGGTACCGCCGTCGCTACCTGCCCGAGAACATCGTTGTCTCCGTCGCGGGCAACGTGGAGCACTCCGACGTGGTGAAGCTGGTCCGCAAGGCGTTCGAGCGGCACTGGGTCACCGCTGAGGCCGAGCCCGCTCCGGTACGGCGGAGCTCCGCCCGCCGCGTCCCGACGTACGCGGGAGTGCGGGTGCACCACCGGGACGTCGAGCAGGCGCACCTCGTGCTCGGCATGCCCGGGCTGGTCCGCAACGACGAGCGGCGGTACGTCGCCGGCGTGCTGCACGGCATCGTCGGGGGCGGGATGTCCTCGCGACTCTTCCAGGAGGTCCGGGAGAAGCGCGGTCTCGCGTACTCGGTCTTCACCTTCGGCTCGGCGTACGCGGACACTGGCATGGTCGGCGTCTACGCGGGTTGCCTGCCGAAGAAGGCGCCCGAGGTGCTCGAGGTGGTCCGGGCCGAGCTGGCCACGATCGCCAAGGGCACCATCACGCCCGACGAACTCCTTCGCGGCAAGGGCCAGATGCGCGGCTCCGTGGTGATGGGGCTGGAGGACGCCGGCGCCAAGATGACCCGGATCGCCAAGGCAGAACTGGTGTACGGCGAGCTCCCCACGGTCGACGAGATCCTGGCCCGGATCGACGCGGTCACCCTCGACGACGTGGCCGACCTGGCCGCCGAGCTGTACGCCGGCGAGCAGGCCCTCACGGTGATGGGCCCCTTCGACGAGGACACCCCCGCCTTCGGTCTGTGACCCCCTTGTAGCCGTCCGGCGCACCCTCGACAGCCCCGTACGACGGGGGCAAACTGGCGGCAGGGAGGGGGTCCCGCGATGAGCACAATCACTCCAGACGTGCACCTCGACTCAAAGGCACTCGACGATCTCAGGGCGGATTTCCGAGGCGAGCTCGTCGGCCCGTTTGATCCGGGGTACGACGAGCGCCGAAAGGTCTGGAACGGTTCGATCAACCGGCGTCCGGCGCTGATCGCCCGCTGCACGGGCGTCGCCGACATCCGCGCCGTGATCGGCCTGGGCCGGCGGACCGGGCTGCCGGTCGCGGTTCGCGGCGGCGGCCACAGTTTTCCCGGTCACTCGACCTGCGACGGCGGCATCGTGATCGACCTGTCGCCGCTCAAGGGCATCCGCGTCGATCCGGTCCGGCGTACGGCTCGGGCCCAGGCCGGCGTCCTGCTCGGTGAGCTCGACCGCGAGACCCAGGTCTTCGGCCTGGCGACGCCCTCCGGCATCGTCACCCACACCGGCGTCGCCGGTCTCACCCTGGGCGGCGGGATCGGCTGGCTGATGCGCAAGTACGGGCTCAGCATCGACAATCTGGAGTCGGTCGACCTGGTCACCGCGGAGGAGGAGCTGGTCACCGCGAGCGAGGACGTCAACGCGGACCTGTTCTGGGGTGTTCGCGGTGGCGGTGGCAACTTCGGGATCGTGACCGAGTTCGAGTTCCGGCTGCACCCGGTCGGGCCGATCGTGCTGGCCGGCCCGATCCTGTGGCCGATGGAATCGTCGCCCGAGCTGCTGCGCTTCTACCGGGACTGGATCACCTATGTGCCGGACGAACTCACCACCGCGGTCATCCATCGATGGGTCCCGCCGCTGCCCACGATTCCGGCCGAGTACCACGGACGCCCGGTGGTGATGGTCGTCGCGTGTTACGCCGGTCCCGTCGAGGACGGCGAGCGGGTGCTGGCACCGCTCAAGGCCTTTGGACCGCCGTTGCTGGACCTGTGCACACCGATGCCGTACCTCGCCCTCCAGTCGATGCTCGACCCGGGCTTCCCGCAGGGGCGCTGGTACTACATGCGGGCCTGTGACGTCGCCGAGCTCTCCGACGACGTGATCGACATCGCGGTGGAGCGCGGCCTGGCGATCGACTCGCCGTTGACGTCGTACCCGATCTTCCAGCTCGGCGGCGCGATCCGCGGCATCGATGCGGCCGGGACCGCGTTCGGCGACAGGTCGAGCGGGCACACCTTCAACTTCGTCGGCGCGACGCCCGGCCCGGACGGTTTCGCCGAGCAGCGCGAGTGGGTACGGCAGTCTTGGCAGGCGCTCGAACCGCACCAGTCCGGCGTGTACGTGAACTTCCTGGGCGACGAGGGCACGCCACGGATCAGGGACGCGTACGGCGCCGCGTCGTACGAGCGGCTCGAGTCCCTGAAACAGAAGTACGACCCGGGCAATCTGTTCCACCTGAACCAGAACATCCCACCCGGCTGATACCGCGACGAGTGCGCGAAACGTCACTTCCGTGCGCAAACGGTCCCAGGCGTGGATCGTCTGATGACTTGGGCCGGAAACATGGTTATCGTGTCCGAAGCCTGCCTTGTCGGCCTAGGGTGCTCTGAGGTCTCGCCAAGGTAACGCATTTGTTACTTGCGTCCAGTCTGTCCCTGACAACGTTGACATGCGCAGTTTCGACCAGCCAACATGGCGGCTACTCCGCCTACCGGCCCTCCCGCCGAGGAAGTTGGTTCTGACTGTGCGACGTATGACTGGTGTTCTGGGGGTGACACTCGGCCTCGCCCTGGTGCTCAGCAGTTGTGGTGACGGCAAGAGCAGTGGGGACAGCGCCGGGGGTGGCGCCAAGAGTGTGGTGATCGCCATCGCGGCGGACCCGCTGGAGTACATCAACCCGCTGAACGAGAACGGCAGCCCCGGCATCCAGGTCGCGCAGGCGATGTTCGCTCCGCTGGTCGCCACCGACCCGAACAGCGGCAAGACCGTCAACGTGATGGCCGAGTCCGTCACGCCGGACAAGACCAGCCAGACCTGGACGATCAAACTGAAGCCCGGCAACTCGTTCCAGAACGGCCAGCCGCTGACCGCGAAGGACTACGTGGACAGCTGGAACCTGACCGCCCAGGGCTCCACCGCCTGGAAGAACAACGGCTTCTTCTCCAAGGTCGAGGGCTACGAGGCGCTCAACCCGGAGACCCCCGACGGCGCGACCCCGAAGCCGACCGCGGTGAAGACGCTGAGCGGCCTCAAGCAGATCGACGACATGTCCTTCTCGGTCAAGCTCAAGGTGCCCTTCTCGCAGTTCGGCCTGACCCTGCAGTACCTCGGACTCGCGCCACTGCCGGAGGAGGTCCGGAAGAACCCCGACGCCTACAAGCGCAAGCCGATCGGCAACGGCGCCTACAAGCTGGACGGCACCTGGAACGCCGGTGAGGACATCAAGCTCGCCAAGTGGGACGGCTACAAGGGCCCGAACGCGCCGGACGCCGACTCCATCACCTTCCGGTACATCCCGAACGCGGACACGGCGTACAACGAGTTCCTGGCCGGCACCGTGGACTTCGTCGACGTGCCGCCGACCAAGGTGAAGACCTTCAAGACCGACGCGCCCGATGGCTGGGTGACCGCCGAGAGCTCCGGCGCCAACTACCTGACGCTCCCGGCCTGGGACGCACGCTTCAAGAACCCCAAGCTGCGGCACGCCTTCTCGATGGCGATCGACCGCAAGGCCTTCGCCGACCTGGTCGGCCTGTCCACGCCGAGCAAGGGCCTGATCGCCCCGGACATCAACGGCTACCGCGACAACGCCTGCAAGTACTGCGACTTCGACGCCGCCAAGGCCAAGCAGCTGCTCCAGGAGGCCGGCGGTTTCTCCGGTCCGGTGAACATCAACTACAACACCACCTCCGCGACCGGCCAGATCTTCGCCGAGGCGATCGGCAACATGATCCGGCAGAACCTCGGCCTCGAGGTGAAGTACACCGGCAAGCAGGGTTCGGAGATCACCCAGCTGGCCGACACCCGCAAGCTCGACGGCCTGCGCTTCAGCGGCTGGGGTCACGACTACCCCTCGATCGAGGACTACCTGACCCCGATGTTCAAGTCCACCGGTGACGCGAACTTCGCCGGCTACAACAACCCGGCGCTGGACAAGGTGCTGGCCCAGGGCGACGCCGAGCCGGACCAGGAAAAGGCGATCAAGCTGTACCAGCAGGCCGAGGACATCGCGCTCGAGGACATGCCGCTGATCCCGCTGTACGCCAAGCAGAACGCCTACCTGCACTCGGCGAAGATCGAGCCGCGGGTCTCCAAGTACACCGGTGTCCAGGCGCTCTACTCCACGTTCAAGTGACCCGGTTCGTCCTGCGCCGCGTACTGGCGGCCATCCCGATCGGCCTGATCGTCACGCTGGGGGTCTTCGCGCTCGTCTTCGCGATGCCCGGAGACCCCCTGCGGGAACTGGCCGGTGACAAGCCCATCCCAGCCGCCGTGCTGGCGGCGAAGCGGGCCCAGTTCCACCTCGACGACCCCTTCATCGTGCAGTACCTGCTCTCGATGAAGGACATCCTCACCGGCCACTTCGGCAGCACGTTCGCCGGCGCCGACATCGCCGACCAGCTGAGGCTGCGGATCCCCGTGACGCTGAAGCTGGCCACGTTGAGCCTGGCGCTGCAGTGGATCGCCGGCCTCCTGTTCGGGCTGTACGCCGGCTTCCGGCGCAACGGCGTGATCGACCGGATGCTGCTGTTGTCGACGCTCGTCGTACTGGCCGTGCCGGGTCTGGTCCTGTACTTCGCCGGGCAGTACGTGTTCGGTGTCCAGCTCAAGTGGCTGCCGGTGTCCGGTGTCGCCGACGGCTACCCGATCTCGTACCTGCTGCCGGCGGTCTGTATCGCGATCACCGGATTCGCCGGGATGGCGCGGCTGACCAGAACCTCGATCGTGGACACCGCCAACGCCGACTTCGTCAAGACGGGCCGGGCCAAGGGCCTGGGGGAGCAGCGGATCCTCTGGGGGCACGTGCTGCCGAACGCGTTGCTCCCCGTCGTCACCCTGATGGGCATCGACTTCGCCGGCATCTTCGCCGGCGCGGTCCTTGCCGAGAGCATCTTCAACCTGCCGGGGCTCGGCCAGTTCATGTTCCAGGCGATCAAGCTGAAGGAAGGTGGCGTGGTGGTGCTGCTGTCCACGCTCGCGTTCCTGATGTTCATCCTGATCAACCTGCTGGTCGACATCGTCTACGGCGCGATCGATCCGAGGGTACGCAATGTCTGAGGCGCAACAGGTCTTCGAGACCGAGACCCAGGTCCTCGAAGGCCGGACCCTGTCCAACCGCGAACTGCTGCGGGCGCTGCTGCGCAAACCGCAGTTCGTAGTCTGCGTACTCTTGGTCCTGACCTTCTTCGTGATGGCCGCGTTCCCGCGGATCTTCACCTCCGTCGATCCCCGGTTCTGCGAGCTCGGCAAGAGTCAGCACGGCCGCGAGCCCGGGCACCCGTTCGGCTTCGACATCCAGGGCTGCGACTACTTCGCCAACGTGATCTACGGCGCCCGGCCGTCCGTGCTGGTGAGTGTCGTCGCCAGTGTCGGCGGCTTCGTGGTCGCGGGCATCCTCGGCCTGCTGGCCGGGTACTTCCCGGGCGCGGTCGACACGGTGATCTCGCGGGTCGCCGACGTGCTGTTCGCCCTGCCGGGGCTGATCGCGCTGATCGTGATCCTGAACTCGGTACCGAACCGGAGCATCTGGATCATCGTCGCCGTCATCCTGCTGACCTGGTGGCCGCAAGGCATGCGGGTGATGCGGTCGACGGTCTTCTCGGTGCGCAACCGGGAGTACGTGCTGGCGGCCCGGTCCATCGGGGTGCCACCCTGGCGGATCCTGCGCAAGCACGTGTTCCCCAACGCGATGGCCCCGCTGCTGGCGATGACCACGCTCGGGGTCGGCGGCCTGGTCGGCCTGGAAGCCGTGCTGACGTTCCTCGGGGTCGGCCTGCAACCGCCGTCGATCTCGTGGGGCAGCCAGTTCGGTGTCGCCGCGTCCTACCGTGACACCCCCCACCTGTTCCTCTGGCCGGCGCTGTTCATCTCGACGATGACGATCTCGTTCATGATCATCGGCGACTCGATCCGCGACGCCCTCGACCCGAAGTTGCTGCGATGACTACCGGTGAAGTATTGCTGAAGGTGGACAACCTCAGCGTCGAGTTCGACACTCCGCACGGCTCCGTCCGCGCGGTCGACGGGGTGTCCTGGCAGGTCCGGGCCGGTGAGACGCTGGCGATCCTGGGCGAGTCCGGCTCCGGCAAGAGCGTCTCCACCCAGGCGCTGACCGGCATCCTGGAGATGCCACCCGGACGGATCGTCTCCGGCACCGCGGAGTACCGCGGTGTGGACCTGATCGCGATGCCGGTGAAGGAACGCCGCAAGATCGTCGGCGACCGGATCACGATGGTCTTCCAGGACTCGTTGTCCGCGCTCAACCCGGTCCAGTCGGTCGGCAAGCAGATCGCCGAGTGCTACCGGGTGCACCGCGGCCTGTCCAAGCAGGATGCGATGAAGCGCGCGGCCGACATGCTCGACCAGGTCCGGATCCCGGCCGCCGCCAAGCGGGTGAACGACTACCCGCACGAGTTCTCCGGCGGGATGCGGCAGCGGGTGATGCTGGCAATGGCCCTCGCGCTCGACCCCGACGTACTGATCGCGGACGAGCCGACCACCGCGCTCGACGTCACCGTGCAGGCGCAGATCCTGGAACTGATCGAGGAACTGCAGGCTGAGCGGGACATGGGCGTCGTGCTGATCACGCACGACCTCGGTGTGGTGGCCGACGTCGCCGACAACGTGGTGGTGATGTACGCCGGCCACGTGGTCGAGCGGGCCGCCACCGCGGAGGCCCTGGACTATCCCGTTCACCCTTATACGGAAGGGCTGCTGGGCTCGATGCCGTCGGCCGAGCTGAAGGGCCAGGAGCTGCCGACCATCCCCGGTACGCCGCCGTCGCTGCGGGCGATCCCGTCGGGCTGCGCGTTCCGGACCAGGTGCCCGCACGCGATCGAGGACTGCGCGGTGGAGGTGCCGAAGCTGGTGACGGTCGCCCCCGGCCGGGACGCGGCGTGCATCCGGCGTACCACGATCTCCGCGAAGGAGGCGGTGTGATGAGCGAAGAGTTGCTGGTGGCAACGGACCTGGTGAAGCACTACGACATCAGTCCGGCCTTCTCCTTCGGTACCAAGACGCTGGTCCGGGCCGTGGACGGCGTCGACCTGGTACTGCGCAAGGGCGAGTCGCTCGGCATCGTCGGCGAGTCCGGCTGTGGCAAGTCGACCCTGGTCCGGCTGCTCGCGGCACTGGAGAAGCCGACGTCCGGCGAGGTCCGGTACGGCGGGGTAGACGTGAGCAAGCTGAACGGCAAGGACCTGCGCAAGTGGCGCCGCAACGTCCAGGTCGTCTTCCAGGACCCGTACTCCAGCCTGAACCCGCGGATGCGCGTCGGCGAGATCGTCGCGGAGCCGCTGGAGGTGCACCCGGACGTCTCGAAGGGCATGGACATCCGGGCCCGGGTCCGCGAACTGCTGGAACTGGTCGGGCTCCGGGCCGAGGACGAGACGCGGTTCCCGCACCAGTTCTCCGGCGGACAGCGCCAGCGCATCGGCATCGCCCGGGCGATCGCGCTGAACCCGGACGTCCTGCTCTGCGACGAACCGGTCTCGGCGCTCGACCTGTCCGTCCAGGCGCAGGTGGTGAACCTGCTGATGCGGCTGCAGCGCGAGCTCGGCCTGAGCATCATCTTCGTCGCGCACGACCTGTCGGTGGTCCGGCACGTGTCGGACCGGGTCGCCGTGATGTATCTCGGCCGGGTGGCGGAACTCGGCGAGCACCACGAGGTGTACGACGTACCGGCGCATCCCTACACGCAGGCGTTGCTCTCGGCCGAGCCGGGTCTCGCCCGCCAGGGCCGCAGGCGCATCGTCCTGGCCGGCGACCCGCCCTCCCCGGTGAGCCCGCCGTCCGGCTGCCGCTTCCACACCCGCTGCCTCCGCGCCGAGGCCCGCTGCTCCACCGACATCCCCGAACTCCGCCAGATCCCCACCGGCCAGACCGTCTCCTGCCACTTCGCCGAAGAAGCCCAATCCACCTACACCACCCCCGCCAACGCGTGAACCCGGCGGCCGCGAACTCCCTGATCGCTGCCGCCGGGAGCGGGGGTGAGATCCTTGGCGGGACCGGTGGTGGTGACGAGGAAGGGTGCGGATGATCAAGGTTGCGGTGCTGGGCGCCAAGGGGAAGATGGGCGCTCAGACGTGCCAGGCCGTCGCGGCGGCGAGCGACCTCGAGCTGGTCGCGGCGCTCGACCAGGGCGATGAGCTGACCGGATTCATCGACGCCGGCGCCGAGGTGGTGGTCGACTTCACCCGGCCCGAGGTCGTGATGGACAACCTCGCCTGGTGCATCGAGCACGGCATCCACGCCGTGGTCGGCACCACCGGCTTCGACGAGGAGCGCTTCGCCACCCTGCGGGCGCAGCTGGACGCCAAGCCCGGCGTCGGAGTACTGATCGCCCCGAACTTCTCCATCGGCGCCGTGCTGATGATGCAGTTCGCCGCCAAGGCCGCCCGGTACTACGAGTCCGTCGAGATCATCGAGCTCCACCACCCCGACAAGGTAGATGCCCCCTCCGGTACGGCGCGTCGTACCGCCGAGCTGATCGCCGAGGCCCGGCGGGAAGCGGGCTCCGGGCCGATCCCCGACGCCACCAGCACCGGGCTCGAGGGCGCGCGCGGCGCGGACGTCGACGGGATCCGCGTGCACGGGATCCGGTTGCGCGGCCTGGTCGCGCACCAGGAAGTGCTGTTCGGAGACACCGGCGAGACCCTGACGATCCGGCACGACTCGATGCACCGCGAGTCGTTCATGGCCGGCGTGCTGCTCGGCGTCCGCCGGATCGGCGGCGCCCCCGGCCTCACCGTGGGCCTCGAGCACTTCCTCGACCTCTCCTGAGACGACGGGTTCAGGAATGACGGCCAAACGCTCCGCGGTGGTGCTCGCGGTCGTCTTCGTCGCGTACGCCGTGCTCCTCGGCTGGCGGGGAGTCCTGCTGATCGGCACGGGTGATCCGGTCGCCGTCGGGCTCGGTGTCGCCGTCCTGGTGATCCCGATCGTCGGGGCGTACCTGGTCTGGCGGGAGATCCAGTTCGGGCGGCAGACGGAGGCACTCGCACGGGAGCTCGGCGAGTCCGGCGGCCTGCCCGTCGACGATCTCCCCAGGCGGCCGTCCGGGCGGATCGACCGGGCCGCGGCGGACGCCGCCTTCACGAAGTACAAGGAGGAGGCGGAGGCCGCGCCGGACGACTGGCGGGTCTGGTTCCGCCTCTCCACGGCGTACGACGCGGCGGGTGATCGCAAGCGGGCGAGGGCCTCGATGCGAACCGCGATCGCCCAGTACACCGGGCGATAGCGCTCCGGGTCAGCCGGGAGTTTCCTGTGAGTTGGCTGGGAACCCCACCGGATCGCCTGACAATGCGGTGCGGTAGGGGATACCTTCAGGGGGTGCGTGGCGACCGCCACACACGAGGTCGGAGACTGGGTGGGCCGTCCTTTGCCATCAGACGGGTCTCGCCGCGGCTCGGACGATGCCCAGCCAACGGGTTTCGGTGACCTGCTCCGCCGGCACCGGCGCGACGCCGGATTGTCACAAGAGGGGCTGGCCGAACTCGCCGGCCTGAGTGTCGACGCGATCGCGGCCCTGGAACGGGGTCGTCGTCGAGCGCCCAGACCACACACGCTGAGGCTGCTCGGAGACGCTCTGAAGCTCGGCGCGCCCGATCGCGCCCAGTTGACCGCCGCTGCTCGGCGCGACGCCGACCCGGGCCAGCGCACGACCCTGCGTCCGACGCCTGTCCCCGCGAACGAACTCGTCGGCCGTGCCACCGAGCTCGCCGAAGCCGGCCGGCTCCTCGGCGAGCGGGCCACCCGGCTGCTGACCCTTAGCGGACCGGGCGGTGTCGGCAAGACCCGCCTCGCGCTCGCGGTCGCCGGGGGAGTGGCCCCGAAGTTCGACGACGGGATCTGCTGGGTACCGCTCGCACCGGTCTCGGATCCGGCCGCGGTCGCGGCGACCATCGCGGCGTCGACCGGGCTGCACCCGCTCGAAAGTGGGCGGCTGGTCGAGGAGATCGCGGCCCAGGTCGGCACGCGGAGTCTGCTGCTCGTGCTGGACAACTGCGAACACGTCGTCGCCGACGTCGCGCTGATCTGTGCCACCCTGCTGGAGCGTTGCCCTAACCTGTCGGTGCTCGCGTCGAGCCGTGAACTGATGAGAGTCCCGGGCGAGAGCGTTTTCGTCGTACCGCCGTTGGCGCTGCCGGCGACCGAGGACCAGCTGGAGAGCTCGCCCGCGGTCAAGCTGTTCGTGGATCGCGCGACCGCACGAGGCCATGCCCCGGCCGAGCAGATGGAGCAGGTCGCCCAGGTGGTCCGCAGGCTCGAAGGCATGCCGCTCGCGATCGAGCTGGCCGCAGCCCGGACGAATGTACTCACCGTCGAGGAGCTCGCTGCCGAGCTGGAGAGCTCGTTCGCCATCCTGGCCGGCGGGAGCACCACCGCCGGGCCTCGGCAGCAGTCGCTGTACGGCGCGATCGAGTGGAGCCACGAGCTGCTGACCCCGGCGGAGCGGGAGATGTTCGCTCTGCTGTCGGTGTTCGTCGGCGGGTGGACGCTGAACGCGGCCGCCGCCGTCCTCACCGGCACCGTCAGCCCTGGGCCCCTCGAGCGGGCCCGCGCGCTCGACCTGACCAGCCGGCTGGTCGACAAGTCCCTGATCAGGGTCAGCCGCGACCACGGCATCGCGCGGTACGACATGCTCGCCGTGATCCGTGAGTTCGCCGCGGACCAACTGGTGGCCTCTGGCCGCTTCGAGGAGACCGCCCAGCACCACAGTGCCTTCTACACGGCGTTGGCCGAGGAGGCTGAGACTCACCTGCGCGGGTCGAACCAGGCCGACTGGCTCGACCGGGTGGACGGCGAGCTGGACAACCTCCGCTGCGCGATGACCTGGTCGCTGCGATCCGGCACGAACGGCGAAGCGCTCCGCCTTGCCGGTGATCTCTGGTTGTTCTGCTACCTGCGCGGCCACTACGGCGAAGGCGGCGAATGGCTGGAACGCGCCCTTGCCCTGCCGGACGCCTCCGACCCGGCACTGGCGTCGTACCGGGCGAAGGCCTGGCTCGGCGCGGGCATGCTCGCCTTTCTGCAATGCGAGTACGAGGTGGCCACCACCCGGCTCGAGTCCGCCCTGGCGCAGTACAAGGAGCTCGACGACACAGCCGGTACTGCACTGGTCATGCAGCGCCTGGGTGGAGTCGCCCGGGAGCGTGGTGACTACGTGACCGCGGAGAACCTGCACTGCCAGAGCTACGACCTGTTCGAGAGCCTGGGGGACCGGTCGGGGATGGCCTGGGCGCACAACCACCTGGGGTTCGTCGCCTGGCTGCGCGGTGACCTGGAGGTCGGAGCCCGGCGCTGCCGGAAGGCCATGAACAGCTTCCGCGTGCTCGGCGACAGCGAAGGCCAAGCCTGGGCGTTGATCAGCCTCGGCACGATCGCGCAGTACAGCGGTGAGCTGACCGAGGCGGAGGACCTGCTGCAGGAGAGCCTGGCGCTGTCCCAGCGGCTCGGGTACCGCGAAGGCATCGCCTGGTCACTGAACCAGTTGGGCATCGTGGAACGCCGCCGCGGTTTCACCGAGCGTGCGGTGCACCTGCTCGACGAGAGCCTGGCCGAGCACCGGGATCTCGGCGACCGCTGGCGTTCCGCGAGCGTGCTGGAGGAACTGGCGACGGTCGCCCGGCAGCGGAACCGGACGGAGTACGGCGCCTTCCTGCTGGGTGCCGCGGACGGGATCCGCGAGGTCATCGGGGCACCCGTGCCCGAGGTGGAGAAGGCCGACCATCTGGAGACCCGCCAGGCGATCGAGCAGTCCCTCGACCGCCGGGCCTTCCGCGCCGCCTGGTCCGCCGGCCGATCCGCCCCGCTGGCCGCTGTCGCCGACGGCTACCCGGGCCGGGCCCAAGCGTCCGACCGCTCCACCTGGCTCTGAGACACGCGGCTCCTCGGGCGCCGCTTGCTCACTGTCTGTAGGCGACGGTGGACATTGGAATGCCCGTACTCCGGGGCCGCCCCGCCGCGGAGTACGGGCAAATCTGGCCTCGCGAGGCACCACGACCTGGGGGATCGAAGGTACCCCGCGAGGGATCTGAGAGCGGGCTGGACAAGCGAGAACGGGTCCCGGCCGGCTGTGTCTCTGTCTGACCCCCCAGGCAGTCCCCCCACACCACAGCCGGCCGAAGCCTCGTTGGCGATGTTCCCCTTACGCCGAGCCCTCCCGGTCGGCGCTTGGTTCTCCCGCGCTGACTCAAGGCTGGCGTGGTCACGCTCTGTCGCACAGGGACGAAACCCTGACAATGCCCTGACAAAGACGTACTGACAACGAAAGCCTGGTCACGACCTTGCCGATCGTGACCAGGCGTTTTCCCTGTGTGCCGGAATTGGATCCGAAAGTGCGGTTAATTCACGACGTGAACTGCCAATTAACGCAGATAGCCGGAGATCGCCCTGGTGAATCCGGCGACCCGGCCCAGTGGCGCGCCCTCGGCATAGTCGGTGGAATACGGCGCGGTCGGGGCCGGAATTCCTTCGCCCGCGCAGGTGGTGTCCTCGGCCGGCGCCTTCCCGGTGGTGAGGAAGGTGTTGACGATCTTGTCGGCGCACTTGTTCACGCCGCCGTAGATGCCGTGGTCGCCCTCGCCGGTGATCGTGAGCAGCCGTGACCCGGCGTACCGGCTGTGCGCCGACTTGGCGAGCGAGATGTTGGTGGCGGGGTCGTGCACCGACTGCACCATCAGCGTCGTCGGCAGTCCCTTGCCGGTCGGGACGGGCATCTCGAGCCGCGGCCGATCCCAGTAGAAGCAGGGGTTCTCGTTCATGCCCCAGCCGAGCAGGGGATAGCGCGGTCCGAGCCGGGCGGCCAGCTGGTCACCGACCTCGCGGCCCTGCGGCCAGGCGGTGTCGTTGCAGGTGACCGCGGTGAAGGTCGCGTTCTCGGCGCTCTCCGCGAAGGGCCGGCCGAGCTGGCCGCCGGACTGCCGCAGACCGAACGGCGCCAGGCCGACCATATGCCGGGTCGCGCGCTCGACGAGTTGCCGTTGGCGGGCCATCGGGAGCTCGTCCACTTTCCGTTGCGCGGCCCGCGGTCCGCCTTTACTCTGAGCCGCCGAAAGCTCACGCAGAAATGCCAGGTCGAGAGCTAGCGACGGGAAATCCATCTTTGTATACATATCCCCGGCGACGATGTTGTCCAGGGCGTTCTGGTCGTAGCTGATCTTCACCGACCCGTCCAGGAACTCCTCGACCGCCGGCTGCTTTTTCAGGTCCGCCCGGAGTCGTTCATAGGTCCTGATCACCAGCCGTGGAGAACTTCCGAGTTTCAGCTTCGCGTCGTACTTCGCTGCCCAACTCGCGAAATCCTCGCGGAATCGGCGCTCGAATCCCTGCGGCTGCGCACTGAACGTATCCAGCCACGGCCTCGTGAAGTCGGTGTTCGAGTCGAGCACGAAGCGGCCGACGTGCCCGGGGAAATAGGTCTGGTAGTACGCGCCCAACCAAGTGCCGCCGGAGTAGCCGACCCAGTCGATCTTGTGGAAGCCGAGCAACTGGCGGATCAGGTCGATGTCCTGCACGGTCTGGGCAGTGTTCACGTACGGCAGCAACCCGCGCGACTGGCGGGCGCAGTACGGGCCGGTGAGGCGCGAGGCCTCGGAGATCAGGTCGAGGTTCCACGGGTCGCGGTCGCGCGCGTCCATCGTGTAGCCCGGCGCGCCCTCGCAGGTGACGTTGTCGCTGTCGCCGGTGCCGCGCGGGTCGAACCCGACGGTGAGGTGGTCCTTGGCGAGCTCCTTCTGGCTTGCCAGGTACGGCGCCATGCCGAGTCCCGCGGCGCCGGGGCCGCCCGGGTTGCCGAACACGACCCGGCTCGGCTTGCCCTTGGCCGGGGCGACCTTGCTGATCGCGAGCTGGATGTCCTTGCCGGAATACTGGTTCGACCAGTCGCGCGGGGCGGCGATCTTCGCGCAGTACGTGCGTAGTTCCGGGTCGCCGCACTGTTTCCAGACCGGCTTCTGGTCCAGGTACCGCTTCGCCACCTTGTTCGGCCCCTGCTGCACTCGCGGTTGTGCTTGGGGAGCCTCGACCGAGGCGGTCGCTCCGGAGCCGGGGATCACCAGTAGTGCCGTAGCACTGATACCGAGGCCGACGGCCAGGGTACGGAACTTCATACATCCTCCAACGGATGGCCAAGCGTGATCGGACCGTCGCAATCTGTCATGTCAGGGTGTGACGGTCGAGCACCACCCCCGGCCCGTCGCGGGATGCTGCGAGTGATAGTGGAGATCAGGTCTCGCAGAGTTGGGGGAAGAGGGTCTGGAGGGTCCACTTCTCCCAGTCGGCGGGCGTCCAGTGGCGCTCGTCCACGAGGAGCAGGTAGAGCTCGGGGCTGAGGAGTCCGAACAGCACGTCCGCGGCGTGCTCGACGGCGATGCCCGGGTTGGCGCCCGGCTTGCTCAGTAGGGCGGTTGCGGCTGCGGTCTGCACGGTGAGGCGCGGGTCCTCCTGCTGGTCCGGCCAGAGCTCCCCGATCGCGGGATCCGTCGACGCGGCGGCCGCCAGCATCTTCATGATCGGCGCCACTCGTTCGAGCACCGCCCTGGTCCCGCTGACGTGCCGGCGCAACTGCTCCTCCGCGGTCTCCGCGGCCAGCGCCTCGCGGAACCACGGCCGGTCCAGGGTCGCGACCGGCTCGTCGTCACCCGCGATCGTCCGGTCCACCAGCTCCTTCAGCACGGTCTGCTTGTTCCCGAAGCTGTAGTAGATCGTCTGCACCGCGCACCCCGCCAACGTGGCGATGTCCTGCAGCGCGGTCGCGCCGTACCCGTCGCGCACGAACAGTTCGCCGGCCGCGTCGAGGATCCGGCCGCGGGTCAGCCGCGCCTTCTCGGAGCGTCCGTCACTCTTCTTGACCTGGATCATGTTTGTAGTCTATCTCTAGAGTTAATCACTAGAGTCCACCTACAAGGAGTTTGCGATGACTATCTTGCGCCTGACCCGTTTCAGCCTGAAGCCGTCGGTGGATGCCGACGCGATGCTGAAGACCCGGGCGGACCTGATCGACGCGGTGCGCGCGCAGTTCTCCGGCCTGACCGAGACCCGTCTCGCCAAGGTCGACGACACCACCTGGCTCGACCTGTGGCGCTGGGAGTCCGCCGAGTCGCTCCAGACCGCCCTGGCCGGCGCGCCCGCCCTTCCGCAGGCCCGGGCCGCGTTCGCGCTGATCGAGGACGCCACCGAGGAACGGATGGAACTGGTCGAGGAACGCTGACCCGTGGTGGGCGCGCTCGCGCCTGGAGCGTGCCCACCCCGTCCTGTCGGCGGCCGGTTCTAGGGTGGACGGGCGATGGATGAGTTGTGGACCTGCGAGAAGTGCGGCCGGACGTTCGCCAACCGGAACCAGTCGCACACCTGCCGTGCGCTCGGTGACCTCGCCTCGCACTTCGATGGCAAGGACCCGGCCGTGCGGGAGACCTTCGACCGGATCGTCGAGGTGGTGCAGGGGTTGGGGCCGGTTGAGGTACTGGCGGAGAAGACGCGGATCGCCCTGCACGCACGGATGAGCTTCGCCGCCTTTACCCCAAGGATCCACTGGCTCGACGGCCACGTAGTACTGGCCGAGCGCCTGGACAGCCACCGCTTCACCAAGGTCGAGGTCTACTCCCCGCGCAACGTCCTCCACGCCTTCCGCCTCCGCAGCCCGTCAGAGGTCGACGCCGAGGTGATCGACTGGTTCACGCGCGCCTACGCCGTCGGCCGCCAGCAGCACCTCAGGTAATTGCGTTTCCCCTGGCCCCGCGCGGGTGGATGCTGTGGGTCTGTTGCTGACGGAAGGGGATGGTCGGATGAAGATTTCGCTCGAAGCGGGGGAGTTCCACTACGTCGAGTACGGCGAACAGGGGGCTCCGCCGATGGTGCTGGTGCACGGGATGGGGTGGAGTTCCTCGACCTGGGAGCAGGTAGCACCGACCTTGGCGAAGACCCGGCGGGTCATCGCCCTGGACCTGCGGGGCCACGGTGAGAGCGTGTGGACCCCGACGTACTCCTTCGAGCAGATGCGGGACGACCTGCTGGAGTTCGCCGATCGACTCGGGCTCGGCAAGTTCCTGCTCTGCGGTCATTCGATGGGGGCGAGTGTCGCTTGGCTCTTCGCTGAGCGGTACGTCGATCGCCTGACCGGACTGGTCATCGTCGACGCGGCGCCGCCAGACGGGGAGGGGGACTGGACGGTCCCGCCGAAGCCGGAGGGGGAGCTCATCGCCGACTGGGAGATGCTGACCGCGATCTACGGTCAACAGGCGAAACCGGATCCCGCTTGGTGGACGGACCTGCCGAAGATCACCGTCCCCACCCTGATCGTCGGAGGTGGCTCCACGAGCAAGGTCCCGCAGGAGTCGCTGGCCGCCGCCGCAAAGCTGCTCCCGGACGCCACCCTCGTGACGGTCGAGGGCGCGGGTCACCACGTGCAGACCGCCAAGCCCGCCGAACTCCTCGCCGCCATCGAGCAATGGGTCAAGGACTGAGGTCAGTCCTCCAAGGGCACACCGGTGTGGGTCTTGATGTGGTCGGGGATCGCGTCGTGGGAGTCGCCGGTGGTGGGAGTGCCGGCCGGGTCGATCACCACGATCGAGGCGCCGCCGTCGGAGAACGGCCGGTGGTAGACACCGCGGGGTACGACGAAGACACAGCCCGGCGTCAGTGAGACGACGCGCTCGTCCGGGTCGCGCAGCGCGATGCTGAGCTGGCCGTCCAGCACCAGGAAGAACTCGTCCGTGGTGTCGTGCACGTGCCAGACGTAGGAGCCCGCGACGTGGGTCACGCGGACGTCGTAGTCGTTGATCCGCGCCGCGATCCGCGGGCTCCACAGCTCGTCGAAGGTCTTCAGGGCGGCGTTCAGGTCCACAGGTTCGGTAGTCACCTGATCATCGTCACCGCGTGCGCCCGGTCGGCGTGAGTGCTAGGAATAGCGTATGCCGAAAGAATCCTCGCACGACCGCGCGCATCGGGTCGCGGTGATCGTCGACCACGGCTCGAACCCGTTCGAGCTGGGCGTGGCGACCGAGTTGTTCGGCCTGCGCCGCCCGGAGCTCGACCGCACCTGGTACGACCTCATCCTCTGTACGCCGGAGCCGGCGATCCGTCTGGCGACGGGATTCTTCACGCTGACCGGTGTCGCCGGGCTCGATCAGGTCGACGCCGCGGACACGGTGATCGTGCCGAACCGCCCGGATCCCGAGGTGCCACCGTCGCCCGCGGTGCTGGACGCAGTACGACGGGCTGCCGCGCGCGGGGCCCGGCTGGTCAGCTTCTGTACGGGTGCCTTCACGCTGGCGGCGGCCGGCGTACTCGATGGGCGGCGGGCGACCACGCACTGGCGGTGGGCTGAGCTCTTCTCCACCATGTTCCCCGCGGTGAAGCTGGAGCCGGATGTCCTGTTCGTTGACGACGGCAACGTTCTGACGGCGGCCGGGAGTGCGGCGGCGCTGGACCTCGGGCTGCACATCATTCGCTGCGACCACGGCGCCGAGGTGGCGAACGCGGTCAGCCGGCGACTCGTCTTCACCGCGCATCGCGATGGCGGCCAGCGCCAGTTCATCGACCAGCCGGTCCCGCCGGTAGCCGACATATCGCTAGCTCCGCTGCTGGCTTGGGTCCGGGCAGAACTGGCGAGCCCGCTGACGATCGCGGACATCGCAGCCCACGCGTCGATGAGCCAGGCGACGTTGCACCGGCGCTTCCAGGCTGAGCTCGGGACAACGCCGCTCGCCTGGCTCACCGCCGAACGCGTCGCGCTCGCATGCCGCTTGCTCGAAGCCGGCGAGGTTCGCCTGGACGCGGTGGCCCGGCATTGCGGACTGGGTACGGCGACCAACCTGCGGATTCAGCTGAGGCGCCGTACCGGGTTGACTCCGACCGACTATCGCCGCCGCTTCAGCCTGGCGAGCCCGGGGTGAACGTTCGCCCCTTCAACGATCCCCAGCGACTCGAGGCGGGCGACTGATCAGTCGTCGGCCGGAGCGGGATCCGTGTGGAGGCGGATCTGCTTGACGCGGACGGAGCCGTCGCCGTACAGGTCGAGCTCGCGGTGGGCACCGTCGGCCCCCCACCCTGACTCGGTGTAGAAGCCGCGGAGGACATCGTCGGTGGAGTTCACCCAGACGGTGACGCGGCTGAAGCCGTCGGCGCGGATGGTGTCGACCACCGCGTTCAAGAGGCGCGAGCCGTGGCCGGCGCGGGTGGCCTCCGGGTCGACCGCCAGCTCGGCTACGAGAGCGTCGTGGCGCGGGTCGGCGTCCGGGTCGTCCGATGCGGTGATCGCGGCGAAGCCGACCAGCGTGCGACCTGCCAGCGCCACTAGGACGCGGTTGCGGGCCTCTCCGGGAGCGAGCAGGGCGGCCCGCCACTGGGCGGCGAACTGGGCTGGGTTGAGGTCGGCGAGCACGTCGGCCGGGAGCAGGTTCTCGTAGGCACGGCGCCACGCGGCGACCTGGATCTCACCGATCGCGTCAGCCTCGGCGGGCAAAGCCAGCCGCACACTCGACTCGGCGATCGGATCCTCCGACGCGCCCATCGAGGACAGGTTGGCCGGTTCCGGTACGCCGAAGTCGCTGCTCATGCGGCCCATCCTTTCAAAGTGCCCGGCAACGGCGATCGGCAGGACACCCGTCGGGGAGGTGTCCTGCCGATCGCGGTCTCGGTAGGTCAGCCCGTTCTCAGTAGGTCAGGCGGCGGAGCACGGTCTCGGCCGGACCGCGGTACGAGTGCTTCTTCATCTGGTAGGCGCCGATCACCGAGATGGTCCAGACCGTGATCGCGGCACCCGCGGCAGTGAAGGCGGTGTTGCCGAGCCGGTCACCCAGGTTCAGCGTGAACGGTGCCAGCAGCAGCATCCACGCGACCGACTGGAACAGGTAGCCGCTCATCGAACGCTGGCCGAGCGCCGAGATCGCCGTGATCGGCAGGCCCAGCTGGTCCGGGCGGCGGTTCGCCGTGAGCTTGCCGACCAGCAGGGCGAACAGTGCGATGTACCCCGGGCCGCCGAACTGGCCGCTGATGTTGTGCAGGAAGCTCATCGCATCTACCGCGGCAGCGTCGACGTGCAGCCAGCCGGCCGAGACCAGAGCGAGAGGCAGACCACCCAGGACGGTGATGCCCATGCAGGTCGCGGCGACGCGGACCAGGAGGGTGCGGTGAGCGCGCGGGTTCTCCAGCAGTTGCTTGCGAGCTGCCCAGATGCCGAGCCAGACGATGACGATGAAGCCGAGCACGGTGGCGGTGTGCAGCGGGTACTCGTGCAGCCGGTCGACCAGGCCGGCGCCGTAGTTCGTGGCGGCCAGGGAAGGGTTCGGGCTGTCGGTCATCGCGTGGGCCGGGCCGGAGCTCTTGGCGATGGCGAGTACGGCCAGCCCCGCGGCGACGATCGTGTAGGCCACCTGGGCTCCCCAGATCCACAGGATGATCCGGTGGAACTTGTCGCCACGATTCAGCAGGAGCAGCGTGCAGAGGATCCCGACGATGCCGTAGGCGCCGAGGAAGTCGCCGAAGTACAAGAGTGTCGCGTGGGCCAGGCCGAAGGCGACCAGCCAGCCGTTCCGCTTGAGCAGGATCTTCCGTACTCCGCTCGCGGTGGTGCCCGCGTTCCGTTGCCGCCTGGCGAGCTGGACCAGCCCGTAGCCGAACATCACCGCGAACACCGGATAGGCGCGGGCGTCGACCAGCGTGATCTTGAGGAAGTTGAGGATCCGCTCGAGCCCGTGCGGGTTCCCGTTCAGTCCGGGCTGTCCGGCGAACGCGAAGTTGGCCGCGTTCGCGAGCCCGATCAGCAACAACATCCCACCCCGGATCAGGTCGGGAGCCAGAGCCCGCTCCCGGCCTGTCACCGGCCCTCGCCAGCCGCTTACCCGCTCAGCCACCTGCGCCACGACAACCACTCCCTCAAACTGTTGAACCCCTGAACTGTTACCTCCATCCTGCTGTCCTGAAGCCCGGCTCCCCATCGCCCTGAGCCCCCTCTTTCCGGTGGTGCCAACACCACTTCTGCAGCCGCCGGAACGCGTGTCCGGAGTACGGGTGGGTTGTGACACTTTTTGTTGGGATGGGGAGGAAGTGTCACATCTGCGCTATGCTCGCGGGCATGGACAGCTTTCAGGCGACGATCGAGGCGGATGGGCGGATCGAGCCGCGGGATGCGATGCCTGAGGGGTATCGCAAGACGCTGATCCGGCAGATCGCCCAGCACGCGCACTCCGAGATCATCGGGATGCAGCCGGAGGGGAACTGGATCAGCCGCGCCCCGTCGCTGCGGCGGAAGGCGATCCTGATGGCGAAGGTGCAGGACGAGGCCGGCCACGGCCTGTACCTGTACGCCGCCGCCGAGACGCTCGGGGTGGATCGTGCCGACCTGCTGGACCTGCTGCACAGCGGCAAGCAGAAGTACTCCAGCATCTTCAACTACCCGACCCTCACCTGGGCCGACATCGGCGCGATCGGCTGGCTGGTCGACGGCGCCGCGATCGTCAACCAGGTGCCCCTGTGCCGCTGCTCCTACGGCCCGTACGCGCGCGCGATGGTCCGGGTCTGCAAGGAGGAGTCGTTCCACCAGCGGCAGGGGTTCGAGATCCTGCACACGCTGTGCAACGGCACCGAGGCGCAGAAGGCGATGGCGCAGGACGCGCTGAACCGCTGGTGGTGGCCGAGCCTGATGATGTTCGGCCCGCCGGACGCGAGTTCGACCCACTCGGAGCAGTCGATGGCGTGGGGGATCAAGCGGCACAGCAACGACGAGCTCCGGCAGCGGTTCGTGGACATGACCGTCCCGCAGGCCGACGTGCTCGGCATCCGGGTCCCCGACGACGGGCTGACCTACGACGAGGAGACCGGGCACTACAGCTTCACCGAGCCGGACTTCGCCGAGCTCTATGAAGTTGTCAAGGGCAACGGTCCGTGCAATCAGCAGCGCCTCGCGCACCGGGTGAAGGCGCACGAGGACGGCGCCTGGGTCCGCGAGGCAGCGGCGGCGTACGCCGAGAAGCAGGCCGCCAAGGCGCAGGGGAGTGCCGCATGATCGAGCCACTCTGGGAGGTCTTCGTCCGGTCGAGGCGCGGCCTGTCGCACGTGCACGTCGGCAGCCTGCACGCGCCGGACGCGACGATGGCGCTGCGCAACGCCCGCGACGTCTACACCCGCCGCCAGGAGGGCGTCTCGATCTGGGTCGTGCCGGCCACCGACATCACCGCGTCGAGCCCGGACGAGAAGGACGAGTTCTTCGACCCGGCCGGCGACAAGGTCTACCGGCACCCGACCTTCTACCAGGTCCCGGAAGGCGTCGACCACCTGTGAACGACCTCTTCGTCTACACGCTCCGGCTCGGGGACGACGCGCTGATCGCGGCACAGCGGACCGCCGAGTGGATCGCGGCCGCCCCGCAGCTCGAGGAGGATGTCGCCCTGGGCAACATCGGGCTCGACCAGCTCGGCCAGGCCCGCTCCCTGCTGCAGTACGCCGGGCAGGTCGAGGGCGCGGGACGCTCCGAGGACGACCTGGCCTACTTCCGCGACGAGCGCGACTTCCTCAACGTGCAACTCTGCGAGCTCCCCAGCGGCGACTTTGCGCACAGCATCGCCAGACTCCTGTACTTCGCGACGTACCAGCACCTGCTCTACGAGGAGCTGCGCGGAGGTGCCGACGAGATCCTCGCGGGTGTCGCCGGCAAGGCCGTGAAGGAGGTCGCGTACCACGTCGACCACGCGACCCAGTGGGTCCTCCGCCTCGGCGACGGCACCGACGAGAGCCACCGGCGCATGCAGGCCGGCCTCGACGCGATGTGGCCGTACACGGCGGAGTTGTTCGCCTCGGACGCCCTGGTGGAGCGCCTGGACGTCGCGGTGGATCCGTCCACCCTGCACGACGAGTGGGAGCGCCGGGTCACCCAGGTGATCGACGAGTCCACCTGCGCCCGGCCGACTTCGACGTACCAGCACTCCGGTGGTCGCGAAGGCCGGCATACCGAACACTTCGGCTACCTCCTCGCGGAGCTCCAGCACGTGGCGCGCTCGCATCCAGGAGCGTCGTGGTGAGCGACACCGCGATCAGCGACACCCAGATCTGGGAGGCGGTCGGCGAGGTCGCGGATCCGGAGGTGCCGGTGCTCACGATCGCGGATCTTGGCGTACTGCGCGGCGTCCGGCGCGACGGTGATGAAGTGGTCGTCACGATCACCCCGACGTACTCCGGCTGCCCGGCGATGGACCTGATCAGGCACGAGGTCGAGCTGACCCTCGACTCGCTCCGCCTCAAAGGCAGGGTCGAGACGGTGTTGTCGCCGGCCTGGACCACCGACTGGATGAGCGACGAAGGCAAGGCCAAGCTGACGGAGTACGGGATCGCTCCGCCGACCGGCAAGCGCGCCGTCGGTGGACCCGTGTCGCTGAGCCTGACAATTCGCTGCCCGCTATGCGGCTCACCTGACACGAGCGAGCTGAGCCGGTTCGGTTCGACGTCCTGCAAGTCGCTGTGGCGGTGCAACTCCTGCCGAGAGCCCTTCGATCACTTCAAGGCGATCTGACATGACGACGATGACCCGTAGACGGGCCACCTTCCATTCCCTGACGGTGAAGGCGATCGACCTGATCACCGACGACTCGGTCGCGATCACCTTCGACGTGCCGGACGAGCTGGCGTCAGAGTATGAGTTCGCCGCGGGACAGCACCTGACCGTGCGGCGGCCGGGAGACGACGTGCGGCGGAGCTACTCGATCTGCTCGCGGGCCGGGTCCGGTGTACTGCGGATCGCGGTCAAGCGGATCCCCGGCGGCGAGTTCTCGTCGTACGCCGCCAGCGGGCTGAAGGTCGGAGACACGATCGACGTGATGACGCCGCTCGGCCGGTTCGGCACCCCGCTGGATCCGGCGAACGCCAAGCACTACGCGTTCGTCGCCGCGGGCAGCGGGATCACCCCGGTGCTGTCGCTGGTCGCGACCATCCTGGCCGTCGAGCCGCAGAGCCGGGTCACCTTGCTCTACGGCAACCGCACCGCCGGTTCGGTGATGTTCGCGGACGACCTGGCCGACCTCAAGGACGTGTACGCCGAGCGGCTGCACCTGGTGCACGTGCTCTCCCGGGAGTCGACCGAGGTCGAGCTGTTCAGTGGCCGGATCGACAGCGACCGGTTGCGCCGGATGATCGACACGATCCTGCCGGTGAAGTCCGTCGACGAGTGGTTCCTCTGCGGGCCGTACGCGATGGTCGTCGGCGCACAGGAGGTGCTGCTCGACGAGGGGGTGCCGCGGGAGACCGTGCATGCCGAGCTGTTCCACGTCGGCGACGAGGCGCCGGTGGCCCGTGTCGAGGAGAACGTGGCTGACGAAGATGCGGCCGAGGTGACTGTGATCCTGGACGGCCGCCGATCGACGTTCCCCCTGGGTGAGCACGCGAAGGCGGTGCTCGACGCCACCCTCGCAGTACGGACCGATGCGCCGTTCGCGTGCAAGGGCGGCGTGTGCGGGACCTGCCGGGCCAAGGTGATCGAGGGGACCGTGCGGATGGACACCAACTGGGCCCTCGAGCCCGACGAGATCCGGGCCGGCTACGTGCTGACCTGCCAGTCCCACCCGACCAGCGACAAGGTCACCCTCGACTTCGACGCCTGACGGTTGCGCCTCCCAGGAACTGTCGGAGTTCGCTGAAATACTCGGCCGCTCACGATGTGAGGGACTGAGGGGGTGGGGCGCCGTGATGGGGCGTTCGCATGCGTTGTCCGGTTGGTGTGCCGGTCTGGCCGTGGCGCCGTTCGTCGGCCTGACCTCGGTGGCTGAGGTGGTGCCGTTCGCCGCCGCGACCGCGGGGTACGCGTTGCTGCCTGACCTCGATCACCCGGGTGCGAGCGCGTCCCGGGTGCTCGGTCCGATCACGGGGTTCGTGTCGGGCGCGGTGCGGGCCTTCTCGGGTCTCCTCTACGCGATCACCAAGGGACCGCGCGACGAGGACAGCACCGGGCGGCACCGGCACGCGAGTCACACCCTCGCCGCGGCCATCGCCCTGGGCTTCCTGACCTCCAGCGTCGGTGCCACTGGCGGCTGGCGCGCAGTACTAGGCGTCGCCTTGTTCGGGCTGATCCTCGCCGCGGACGTGCTCGGCGACTGGGTGCTTACCGTCGTGGTCGGCGCAGGCGCTTGGACACTCGCAGGCACCTGGCTGCCTGGCACTACGGCGGCTCAGGCGCTGCAGGGTGGCCTCGCCGAGATCGGTAGCTGGATCGGCGTCGCGGTCGCCGTCGGGATGTTCGTGCACTGCCTAGGCGACAGCCTCACCCGCTCAGGTTGTCCGTGGCTCTGGCCGCTGCCGATCCGCGGCGAGACCTGGTACGAGATCCGCCTGCCCCGCGGCCTCCGCTTCCGCACCGGTGGCTGGGTGGAGAACCTCCTCATCGCCCCAGCCCTGGTCATCGGCAGCGTTCTCCTGCTCCCCGGCGCCGTCCAGGTCCTTCGCGACTTCCTGGCAGCGTTGCTCTCCACCACCTCGGTCTGGATCGCCGGCTCCAACTAGCCGGGCGTGGTGTGCCGGAGGAGGAAGCTCACGGCACACCACGCCTGGGGTGGAACCTCATGGGTGGCTGGGAGGCGGGCACGAATCCCGGCCACCCACGAGGGATCGAGGGTCAGCTCCCGGCGTCGGGGGCGACCAGGTCCGGCAGTTTGGCGTCGAAGAGCCCGGCGAAGGTCAGGCCGGGCAGGATGTGCCCCTGGTTTGGCGCGCCGGTCACGACGCTGTAGGCCCACTCGACCGTGCGCAGCCGCTGGTTCGGGGTGCCGTGGTGACCGGGGTCGGAGAAGTTGCAGTCGCCGATGCCGTAGAAGACCTGGTTGAAGAGCCGCACCCGCTTCCACTGCATGCTGGCGCCGCGCGAGTGGGACAGGAAGTAGGCGCCGAAGCCGTCGGCCATCAGTTCGGTGCGGCGAGTCGCCTCGGGGCCGGTCAGTTCCGACGCGAACAGACCGTCCTCGTACTGGACGTGGTGACCGAACTCGTGCGAGAGGATCGCCTGCGGCGCCACGTCACCCAGTCCGATCGCCTGGTAGGCCTGCAGGATGCCGTCGCCCATCACGATCTGGTCCGGCAGGGCGGCCAACGCCGGGTTCGGATCGCCGACGCCGCTGAACGCGTAGGCGTTCAGGCTGAGCAGCGGGTGGTTGCGGAACTTCGGCTGCTCGGCCCACGAGGCGTAGAGGTTCGCGAAGTACCTCGAGTCGACGTCGGACCGGTTGTAGATCGTCCGGAACACCTGGTAGAGCGCCGTCCGGTCGGCCATGATCGCGCTGTGCATCGGCTTGATCCTGATGTCACCGGACTGGATGTCCCAGAACTTCTTCACGTCGCGGAAGGTGTGCGTCACCGCGGTGGTGAACTCGCCGTCCAGCCCGTACGGCGAGTTGGCGGGCGTCGCGATCATGCTGCCGTAGCCGGGCAGGTTCGACAGGGTGGCGCCGAGCGCGAAGATCTTGTCCAGCGGGGTCCAGTCGGCGATGGTGGCGGCCACCCAGTCCGTGAGCGGAGTGTTGGGCGAGCAGGCGTAGTCCTCTGGGTCGAGGGCCTTGAGGATCGCGGCCGTGGAGGCGGGCGCCTCCTCCAGGCCGAGGCGTTGCGCGTTGGCCGTCGCGGTGGCCACGATCTCCGGGCCCAGCATCGCGCGAGCCTGCTCCAGCAGGGATCCGGGCTCCTCCGCGGTGGACCCGGCGAGCTGGGTCTGCACGGCGGCGGCCTGGACGGGCGAGGCCTCGGCGGGTATGACCGACAGCGCCGTGAGGCCGAGGGTTGCCAGCGCGACAGGCAACGCGAAGTACTTCTTCATGACGCTCCTAGGGATTCGCCGAGGGGACGGTTCGACGAGTGGCGGGGGACTGAATCATCAGTATTGGCAGCTGTTCTGCGTCGCGTCTCGCCTGCGGGCTGTCGGAATCCGGCATGGCAGATTCCTGACGCTGACACCTCTGTGCCGTTGCCGCGCCGAACGCTCCCGCGGGGGTGAGTAATCGATGCCAGGCCCGAAACTGAGACGATGATCGACGGATGGTGAGCGTTGTGTCACTACGCGTATTTGCAGAAACTTTTCCGGACTTTTTTGGACAAATGTGTAACGACTGCGGGTGGCGGCCCGATAGGACGAGTGAGCCTGGTGGCTGCCCGGACCCCCGAGCGGACAGCCACCAGGCCTACTCATTTCTCGAGGCGGTGGGAGCGGTAATCTGAGCCCCATGTCCTCAGCAGCAACTCCCGCCTCAGCAGCTCTGCCATTCGGCCGGCTGACCACGGCGATGATCACCCCGTTCCGGCCCGACGGCTCGCTCGATCTCGAGGCTGCGCAGAAGGTGGCGACCGCGCTGGTCGACCAGGGGAACGACGCCCTGATCATCAACGGCACCACCGGCGAGGCGCCCACCACCAGCGACGCGGAGAAGGTCGAGCTGGTCCGCGCCGTACTGGCCGCGGTCGGCGATCGCGCGAAGGTGCTCGCGGGCGTCGGGTCGAACAACACGGCCCACAGCGTGGAGTCCGCGAAGGCTGCCGAGGCTGCGGGTGCGGACGGCCTGCTGGTCGTCACCCCGTACTACAACAAGCCCCCGCAGGAAGGCATCAAGGCGCACTTCACCGCGGTCGCGGACGCCACCGGCTTGCCCGTGCTGGTCTACGACATCCCCGGCCGCGCCGGTGTCCCGATCACCACCGAGACGCTGCTCGCGCTGGCCGAGCACCCGCGGATCGTCGCGGTGAAGGACGCCAAGGGCGACGTCGCCGCCACCACCAAGGTGCTCGCCAACTCCGACCTGGCCTACTACTGCGGCGCCGACGAGCTGAACCTCGCCTGGCTGTCGATCGGTGCCGTCGGCATCGCGAGCGTGGTCGCCCACGTCGCCAGTCCGCAGTACCGCGGGTTGATCGACGCCGTCGTCGCCGGTGATCTCGCCACCGCACAGCAGATCGATCGCCGGCTGGTGCCCGCCGTCGAGGCGATCATGACGAGGACCCAGGGCGCCATCATGGTGAAGGCCGCACTGAAGCTGACCGGCGTGATCGAACACGCGACGATGCGGTCGCCGCTGATCGAGGCGACCCCCGAACAGGTCGATTGGCTCACCACCGATCTCAAGACGGCAGGACTGATTGCATGAGTCACCCCCACCCGGAACTGGACGCGCCGGCACCACTAGCGCCCGGCGCGCTGCGGGTCATCCCGCTCGGCGGCCTCGGCGAGGTCGGCCGGAACATGACGGTGTTCGAGTACGACGGCAAGCTGCTGATCGTGGACTGCGGCGTCCTCTTCCCGGACGAGAACCAACCCGGTGTCGACCTGATCCTCCCGGACTTCCAGCCCATCCGGGAGCGTTTGGACGACATCGTGGCGGTCGTGCTGACGCACGGACACGAGGACCACATCGGTGGTCTGCCCTACCTGCTGCGCGAGCGTGGCGACATCCCGGTGGTCGGCTCGCAGCTCACCCTGGCGCTGCTCGAGGGCAAGCTGAAGGAGCACCGGCACCGCAACGTGCCGCAGCAGACCGTGGCCGAGGGCGAGACGGTCCGCTTCGGCCCGTTCGAGTGCGAGTTCGTCGCGGTCAACCACTCCATCCCGGACGCGCTCGCGGTCGCCATCCGAACGCCGGCCGGCATGGTGCTGCACACCGGCGACTTCAAGATGGACCAGTTGCCGTTGGACAACCGGATCACCGACCTGCGCGCGTTCGCGCGGCTGGGTGAGGAGGGGGTCGACCTGTTCTGCGTCGACTCCACCAACTCCGAGGTCCCCGGCTTCACCACCCACGAGCGCGACATCGCACCGGTGCTGGACCGGGTCTTCACCAACGCCAGGCAGCAGCGGATCATCGTCGCCTGCTTCGCCTCCCACGTGCACCGCGTCCAGCAGGTGATGGACGCCGCCGTGAAGCACCGCCGCAAGGTCGCGTACGTCGGCCGCTCGATGGTGCGGAACATGGGAGTCGCCCGGGACCTGGGCTTCCTCAACGTCCCCGGCGACACCCTGATCGACATGCGCGAGCTCGACAACTACCCGCCGGAGCAGGTGGTGCTGGTCTCCACCGGTTCGCAGGGCGAGCCGATGTCGGCGCTGTCGCGGATCGCGGCGAACGACCACCATGTAGTACAGATCCAGCCGGGCGACACCGTCGTACTGGCGTCCTCGCTGATCCCTGGCAACGAGAACTCGGTGTTCCGGGTGATCAACGGGCTGACCCGGCACGGCGCGAACGTGATCCACAAGGGCAACGCGCTGGTGCACGTGTCGGGCCACGCGAGCGCCGGTGAACTGCTGTACTGCTACAACATCGTCAAGCCGCGCAACGTGTTGCCGGTGCACGGGGAGATCCGGCACCTGCACGCGAACGCGGAGCTCGCCCGGCAGACCGGCGTACCGGCCGAGAACGTGGTCGTGGTCGAGGACGGGGTGGTGGTCGACCTGGTCGACGGCAAGGCCGTCGTCGCGGGCAAGGTGGAGTGCGGTTATGTGTTCGTGGACGGGTCGACCGTCGGCGACATCACCGAGACGTCGCTGAAGGACCGCAGGATTCTCGGCGACGAGGGTTTCATCTCGGTGATCGCCGTGATGGACTCTGTCACCGGCAAACTGACAGCCGGACCGGAGATCCAGGCCCGCGGATTCGCCGAGGACGACGCCGTCTTCGACGACCTGCGGCCGAAGATCGAGGCAGAGATCGAGAAGGCGATCGGGAGCGGGGTGGACGACATGTACCAGTTGCAGCAGGTCATTCGCCGCGTGGTCGGCAAGTGGGTCAGCGATACTCACCGTAGACGGCCGATGATCATCCCGGTTGTCGTGGAGAGCTGACAGAAGGGGTGGGCCACGTGAGTTTCACTGGTGTCAATGGAGCCGGGCAGCGCCGGCCCACCATGAAAGAGGTCGCGGCCCGGGCGGGCGTGGCGCTCAAGACCGTCTCCCGGGTGGTCAACGAGGAGCCGAACGTCAGCCCGGAACTGACCGCGAAGGTCCAGGCCGCGATCAAGGACCTGAACTACACGCCGAACGAGAGCGCCCGCATGCTGCGCCGGGGCAAGACCGGCACCATCGCCGTGGTGATCCGCGACATCGGTGACCCGTTCTTCGCGTCCCTCGGCCGCGCGGTCGAGTTGTGGGCCCGGTCCAGCGGCTCGGTCGTGATGATCGGCCTGACCGACGAGGACCCCGAACGAGAGCGGGACGTCTGCCTCGAGTTCGTCGCCCGCCGCCCGGACGCCCTCATCATGGCGCCGATCGGCGAGACCCAGGACTACCTGGCTCCGCACGTGGACGCCGGCATGGCCGTGGTGACGATCGACCGGCCGGCGCACGGGATCGAGGCCGACGCCGTACTGGCCGACAACGCCGGCGGCATCGACCAGGCGATCGACCACCTGGTCCGCCAGGGGCACCGCCGGATCGCGTACCTCGGTGACGACGAGCGGATCTTCACCGCCCGGGAACGTGTCGTCGCCTATCGCGCGGGGATGGCCCGGCACCGGATCGACGTCGACGAGGACCTGGTCCACCTGTCCGAGCCGACCACCGAGGGCATCGGGATCACCCTGTCCGCAGTACTGGACCGGCCGGAGCCGGCCACCGCGATCCTCTCGGCGAACAACATGACCACCGCCGAGGTACTGCGGGGGATGGCGGGCCGCCGCGATCGGGTCGCGCTCGTGTCGTTCGACGACCTGGCGCTCGGCGATCTGCTCAGCCCGGGTCTGACCGCGGTGGCTCAGTCGGCCGACGTGATGGCCCGGACGGCGATTCAGCTGATGACCGAGCGCCTTCCCGAGCCGCATCGCCCGGGCCGGACCGTCCGGGTGCCGGTGAAGCTGACGATCCGGGGCTCCGGGGAGATCCCGCCCTCGAGCTGAAGGCGACAGCGCAGAGGACCGCGATGGCCGCGGTCCTCCGGCTGTTGCTGAGCTAGTTCCGCATCGTGGCGGCGAGCGGGCACTGGAACGGGTCGCGCGCCCGGATACCGACGTTGTTCAGGTAGTCGATGACGATGCGGTACGACTCGAACAGGCCGACCTCGGTGTACTTCACGCCGTGCAGTTGGCAGTACTCGCGAACGATCGGCCGCACCTTCCGCAGTGTCGGCCGGGGCATGCTCGGGAAGAGGTGGTGCTCGATCTGGTAGTTGAGCCCGCCCATCGCGAAGTCCACCATCACACCGCCGCGGATGTTGCGGGACATCAGCACCTGGCGGCGCAGGAAGTCCAGTTTCATCGTGGCTGGCACCAGCGGCATGCCCTTGTGGTTCGGGGCGAACGAGGCGCCCAGGAAGACGCCGAAGAGAGCAAGTTGCAGCCCGAGGAAGGCGCTGGCCTTGCCCATCGGCAGGACGATGTACAGGGCGGCGATGTAGCCGCCGACCCGGGACACGACGACCGCGGCCTCGACGCGCTCCAGCCGGGTCGCCCCGCGCCGGAAGAGGTGCTGGATGCTGGCCACGTGCAGGCTCAGCCCTTCCAGCGTCAGCAGCGGGAAGAACAGCCAGCCCTGGCGATCGCCGAGCCACTTGACCAGGCCGGTACGGCGAGCCACGTGGTCAGGGGTGAAGGCGACCACTCCGATCGCGATGTCGGGGTCCTTGCCCAGTTGGTTGGGTGCGTTGTGGTGCTTGCTGTGCTTGTTGCGCCACCAGGTGACGCTCATCCCGGCGAGTCCGCCGGCCAGCAACCGGGCGGTCCAGTCGTTCCAGGTGGCCGAGTCGAAGATCTGCCGGTGCGCGCTGTCGTGGCTGAGGAAGGCGACCTGGGTGAGGACGACCGCTAGCGCGCCGGCCATCAGCAGTTGGAACCAGGAGTCGCCGAGGAGGATGAATCCGGTGATGATTCCGCCCAGGGCGGCGAGTACCAGCCCGATACGGGTCCAGTAGTAGCCGTAGCGGCGCCGGAGCAGACCTAGATCACGCACAGTGTGTGAGAGGTCGGTGTAGAGACTTGCGTGCCGCGCCTGCGGGCCTTGCGGATGTGTGTCATCCGCGACGAGCTGTGACAATGAGAACGCCCCATCCGGGAGTGCATCGGTCGAGATGCGCTACCGGGTCCAGGGCAGCGCCACGAGAAAGTGGCTGATGCCGTCAACGGAACCACGGCGGGCAGTCGGACGCAACTACTGGGTCAGCAGTGCAGAGGTTTCGAGCGTGCCGTCGAGCACACTGTTGGCCACGGAAGTCAGCCCGCAGCCCCGGCCCCGGGCGTACGAACGCATCGCGGTGAAGGCATCCGGCAGGCTCACGCCGGCTCGCTCGGCCAGCATCCCCTTGGCCTGTTCGATCACGACGCGGCTGTCCAGCGCGTGCTGGAGCTGCCCGGCGAGCTCCTGCTGGCCGCGCAGCTCCCGTTCGTGCAGCAGGCCGATCGTCGCCATGTCGGAGAGGGCTTGCCCGAGCGCGGCGTCCTCCTCGGTGAGCGGACTCGTGTTGGACCGGAACAGGTTCATAGCGCCGATCACCTGGCCGCGGAGTCGCAGCGGCAGCGCGTGGGCGGAGACATAACCACCGGCCGCCGCCGCGGAAGCGAAGTCGGGCCAGTCGGCCAGGTCGACGTTGACGACCGGTACGCCGGTCCGGAAGCACTCCGGGCACGGCCCCTCGTTCTGCTGCAGCTCGAACAGCTCCAGCAGCTCGGCCTGGTCGTCCGACGAGGCCATCACGTGCAGGACGCCATGGTCGTCGGCCAGCATCAGGCCGGCCGCGTCCACGTCGAGCAGTTCGACGGTCGCCTCGGCCAGCATGCCGAGGAAGTCGACCAGGTCGAACTCGGCGACCAGGGTGTCGGCCAATCGGATGAAAACCTGCGTGAGGCGGTGTTCTCTGCTCATTCCCCGGCATTCCCTTTCGGCCCTGACTTCCCTCCATCATCTGCCCACACGCAAGCGCCGGCACACCCTGGCTGAGTTGTCAGGCAGTTCGCTCGAAGGTCACCCCGTTGTCACCCTGGGAGAGCACCTTCGGCTTCATGAACCTGAGCCGCCGCCAGCTGCTGGCCGCCACCGCCGCCGCGAGCGCTACCGTCGCCGTACCGGCCGCGACCGCCGCCGCTGCCCCCAACGTCGTCCGTCGCACCCGGCCCGCCCTGCCGTCCGGGATCGCGAGCGGCGACGTCACTTCGAACTCGGCCGTCGTCTGGTCCCGGACGGATCGCCGCGCCCGCCTCGTCGTCGACCTGACCAGCCACGGCCGGTTCGACAAAGCGGTGCGGCTGCGGGGCCCGATCACCTCGGCCGACGAGGACTTCACCGCCCAGTTGCCGCTGAAGGGACTCCGGCCCGGCCAGCGCTACGACTACCGGATCGGCTTCGAGGACTCGTCCGGCCGGGTCGGCGAGACCGCCGAGGGCTCCTTCAGTACTCCGGGCCGCAACCGCCCGGTGAGCTTCGTCTGGACCGGGGACACGGCCGGTCAGGGGTACGGCATCAACCCCGAGATCGGCGGCATGGTCGCGTACAAGGCGATGCACCAGGCCCGGCCCGACTTCTTCCTGCACTCCGGCGACAACATCTACGCCGACGGCCCGATCGAGGCCGAGCTGAAGGTTGCCGACGGCACCATCTGGAAGAACGTGGTGACCGAGGAGGTCTCCAAGGTCGCCGAGACGCTGGCCGAGTACCGCGGCCGGTACAAGTACAACCTGCTCGACCAGAACGTGCTCGACCTGTACGCCGACGTGCCGATCGTCAGCCAGTGGGACGACCACGAGACGCTGAACAACTGGTACCCCGGCGAGATCCTGACCGACGACCGGTACACCGAGAAGCGGGTCGACGTGCTCGCGGCGCGGGCGCGCAAGGCGTTCCTCGAGTACCTGCCGATGACGCACTCGGCCGGGCGGAACCGGATCTACCGCAAGGTGAGCTACGGCCCACTGCTGGACGTGTTCTGCCTGGACATGCGGACCTACCGCGGCGCCAACCCGGCCCCGGGTGTCGCCGGTCCGGTCGCGATGCTGGGAGCGGAGCAGGCCGCCTGGCTGGTCCGGGAGGTCGCTGCCTCGAAGGCGGCCTGGAAGGTGATCGCCAGCGACATGCCGCTCGGCCTGCTCGTCCCGGACGGCAACGGGATCGAGGCGGTCGCCAACGGTCTGGCCGGAGCGCCTGGTGGCCGTGAGCACGAGATCGCCTGGGTGCTGAGTCAGTTCAAGCGCCGCAAGGTGCGGAACACGGTCTGGCTGACCGCGGACGTGCACTACTGCGCAGCTCACCACTACGACCCGTCCCGGGCGGCCTTCACCGACTTCGACCCGTTCTGGGAACTCGTCGCCGGTCCGGTCAACGCCGGGACCTTCGGCCCGAACGGGCTGGACTCGACCTTCGGCCCGAAGGTGGAGTTCGTGAAGGCCGCGGACTTCCCGAGCCAGCCGCCGAGCGGTGGCAACCAGTTCTTCGGCCACGTCGAGATCGACCCGCGCACCGAGGTCTTCACCGCGTCGCTGCGCAACCTGTACGGCGAGGTCCTCTGGCGCAAGGACCTGAACCCCGCCAAGAAGCACTGACTGACCACCTCTGGGGAGCGGCCCACTCACCGGTCCGGACGCCTGGCGCGGGATGCCGCCCGCCGAAGGTCCGGTGAGTGGGACGCGCAGCCGCCGCCTGCAAGGGAAAACCGGCGGAAGGGAGTCGGTACGGCGTACTAGGTTGGCTGGCATGACCTCTGAGTACCCCGAGAGCCGCCGCGACGAGAGAATCGTCGAGACCCTGCACGGCCGTGAGATCGCCGACCCGTACCGCTGGCTGGAGGATCCCGACTCCGCCGAGACCAAGGACTGGGTCCGCCGTCAGAACGGGGCCACCGAGACCGAGCTGTCGAGCTACCCCGAGCGGGAGTGGTTCCAGCAGACAATGACCGCGATCCTGGCGCGCCCGCGGGCCGGCGTACCGGCTCAGGAGTCCGGCTGGTTCTTCGTCGGCCGCAACGACGGCACCCAGGCCCAGGACGTCGTGTACGTCGCCGACTCCCTGCAGGGGCTGCTCGACGGCGGCCGGGTGCTCATCGACCCGAACAAGCTCTCCGAGGACGGCACCGACTCGCTGGGCAGCTACACGGTCAGCCCGGACGGCCGGTACTTCGCGTACGGCCTGAACGAGAGTGGTAGCGACTGGATCACCTTCCGGCTGCTGGAGGTCGCCACTGGCGCCGAGGTGGACGACGTGGTCACCCAGGCCAAGTTCTGCGAGGCCACCTGGCTGCCGGACTCCTCGGCGTACCTGTACCTGCACTACCCGGCCAGCGGGCGCAGTGAGGGCACCGAGACGAAGGCGCTCGGCGGCGGTCAGCTGAAGCTGCACAAGGTCGGGACGCCGCAGGAGGACGACCAGCTGATCCTGAGCTTCCCGGAGAACGACCGGATCTTCATCGGGCCGGAGGTCTCCGACGACGACCGCTACCTCGTGGTGACGATCAGCGAGGGCACCGACCCGGCGACCCGGCTCTGGCTCTACCCGATCGCGGATGGCGGCCTCGGTGAGCCGATCAAGGTGATCGACGAGTTCCGCGACGAGACCGCCTTCGTCCGCATGTCCGGCGACCGGCTCGTCCTCCGGACCGACCGCGACGCGTCGCGGGGCAGGGTGGTGACCTCGGATCTGGCGGGCACCTTCACCGATCTGATCCCTGAGGGCGAAGGCGCCCTGCAGTCTGTCCGCGGGACCGCGGCCGGCCTGGCCGTGCTGTCCCTGATCGACGCGCAGCCGGTGCTCTCGCTGTACGACCTGGACGGCGGCAACCCGCGGGTGGTCCCGGTGCCCGGTGGGGGAGTCGTGGGCCTGAACGCGTCGCCCAAGCACGACGAGGTTTTCGTCGGCCTGTCGTCGACTACCGACCCGACGGTCTCGTACGTCGTCTCCGCGGCGTCGGGCGAGTTCCGCGCACTGCCTGAGCTCGTGCCGGCGGGTGCGGGCTTCACCTCGCCGGAGATCACCGTGACCCGCCGGGTCGAGCCGGGCCGCGAGGTGCCGTACTTCCTGATCAGCCGGGCCGACCTGACCTTCGACCAGCCGCGGCCCACGCTCATGTGGGGGTACGGCGGCTTCCGCATCCCGGTCCTGGCCGACTACCGGCCAGGCTGGCCCGCCTGGCTCGCGGCCGGCGGCGTACTGGCGATCACCAACCTGCGCGGCGGCGGCGAGTACGGCAGTTCCTGGCATGACGAGGGGCGCCTGGCGAACAAGCAGAACGTCTTCGACGACTTCATCGCGGTCGGCGAGCACCTGCAGAAGACCAAGGTGACCACGCCGCAGCAACTCGCCATCCACGGCCGCAGCAACGGCGGCCTGCTGGTCGGCGCGGTGATGACCCAGCGGCCGGACCTGTTCGCGGTCGCGCTGCCCGGGGTCGGCGTGATGGACATGCTGCGGTTCCACCTGTTCACGGTGGGGGCCGCGTGGGCGTCGGACTTCGGGCTGCCGGACGACGCCGCGCAGTTCGAGGACCTGGTCGCCTACTCGCCGCTGCACAACCTGCGTGCCGGTACGTCGTACCCGGCGACCCTGGTCGTTACAGGCGACCACGACGACCGGGTGGTGCCGCTGCACAGTCACAAGTTCATGGCGACGCTGCAGCACGTGCAGGCCGGCGATCGTCCAGTGCTGAGCCGGATCGAGGTCAACACCGGCCACGGCTTCGGTAAGCCCGCGGCCATGGTTGCCTCGGAATGGGCCGACCTGCTGGCGTTTGCCGCGCACCACACAGGCTTGCGACCGCAGTAGCGGGGTACGACGCTCGTTGGTCCGGAGTGGCTGGTTCTGCTCAGGCGTTTGCCGCTCACCGTGCAGGGCTGCTGCCGGACGTTTCTGCCACCTACCAAGCCTGAGCCTCTCCGAGCGGTGGAGCGGGCTCAGGCTGTTGGCGGGTGGGTCACCAGATCTGGGGAGCCTCGAGGTCGCGGGGGTCGCCGACCGGCTGACAGCCGTGGGCGGACTCGACGTACTCCGACGCCGGGCCGGTCGTGGCGAGGGTGCGGACCGCGGTGACGAGGCGATCGACGTGCTCGCGGCTGGTGCCGAGGCCCAGGCTGGCGCGGACGGCCGTGCCGTGCTCCGGGGATTCGGCGAGCAGGTGACCGACCAGCGGGTGGGCGCAGAACTTGCCGTCCCGCACGCCGATCCCGTACTCCGCCGAGAGCGCTGCGGACACCACGGTCGAGCTGACGCCCTCGACGGTGAAGCAGACGGTGCCAACGCGGTCCGCCTCGGCCCCGAAGATCGAGTACGTCGTCACGCCGGGGATCTGCGCCAGGCCGGTGCGAAGCCGGGCGAGCAGGCTGCGCTCGTGCTGCTCGATGGACTCGCGGTACTTGCTGATCGCGGCACAGGCTGCGGCCAGGGCGATCGCGCCGATGACGTTGGGGGAGCCGCCTTCGTGCCGCGCCGGGCCCTCGTTCCAGACGGTGGATTCGGGCGTCACCGTGGCGGTGGCGCCTCCGCCGTACAGGTACGGGTCGGCCGCATTCAGCCAGTCGGTGCGGCCGATCAGCGCGCCCGCGCCGTACGGGGCGTAGAGCTTGTGGCCCGACAGGGCGACCCAGTCGACGTCGAGCTCCTCGATGTTCACCAGGCGGTGCGGCGCCAGCTGAGCGGCGTCGAGGCACACCCGCGCGCCATGGGCCTTGGCGACAGCGGCGATCTCGGCGATCGGGAAGATCTCGCCGGTGACGTTGGAGGCGCCGGTGACGACGACCAGCCGCGGCCCGTCGGGCGCAGTACGGAGTGCGTCGGCGACGGCGGTGACGGCTGCCGTCTGGGAGGTCGGGGCCGCGAGGCGGATGGTGCGCTCGGCCGGCCAGGGGAGCAGGGCCGCGTGGTGCTCGGACTCGAACACGATCACAGTCGCGTCCGTCGGCACCGCCCGGGCCAACAGGTTCAGGGCGTCGGTGGTCTGCCGGGTGAAGATGACCTGGTCTGTGCTGCAGGCGCCGACGAAGGTGTGGACCTCGCTGCGCGCCCGCTCGTACCACTGGGTGGTGATCCGGGAGGCGTACCCGTTGCCGCGGTGCACCGACGCGTACGACGGGAGTGCTGCCTCGACGGCCGCGCGGACCGATTCGAGGCAGGGCGCGCTGGCTCCGTGGTCGAAGTTCGCGTAGTCCGTCACTCGGCCGTCGGCGAGGGGGACGAGCAGGTCGGCCGCGACGGTGGTGGGGATGCTGCCGGTGGTGAGCCGGGCGACGGCTGGACGGCTGCTCGAGGTGGAGTTGGCAGGCTCGAGGATGGAGAGGATCGACATGGTTCTGCTCCCGGGTGGTCCGCACTTGCCGATTCGGGGGATCCGAACGGCCGGGTCCTCACCCGGGGCACCCCACCGCGGAGGAGGGTTGCCGGCCAGCAAGCCGGGGCTTCGCGCTGGCACTCATGACCTGTCGAAGACGGTAACCAACGACCTCGTCCGAGCGCCAGCACCTATCTCACTAGTTGGGATACACAGACGCATCGTGAGACAGCCCGGATCTGGGATGCGTTTCTCGCCTTGCGTCCGAAGAACTGCTGACCCGGTCCCGCACTTCTTCGGACGCAAGGGTCGGGACGATGATGGCGGCATGATCGGACGACTTCACCATGTGGTGATCGACTGCCCGGACCCTTCGGCGCTGGCGCGGTTCTACTCGGAGCTGACCGGGCTGCCGATCACCTACGAGAGCCTCGACTGGGTGGTGATCGCGGTGAACGACACGACTTCGGGGCTGGCGTTCCAGCTCGCGTCGGATCACCGGCGGCCGGTCTGGCCGGATCCGGAGCGGCCGCAGCAGTTCCATCTCGACGTGATGGTCGACGATGTGCAGGCCGCCGAACCGCAGGTCCTGGCGCTTGGCGCCCGGAAGCTGTCCGGCAATGTGTTCGAGGACCCGGCCGGCCACCCGTTCTGCCTCATCCCCCGTCCCGGCTGGGCGCCGCCGGTCCATCCCGGCTAATCAGTTGGTGCGGTGGCGGGTCGGCGGGGGAGGATGCGCGGATGACCTGGACCGCGCCTGAGATCGAGCGACCTGAGGGTTCGCTGGTGGCACCCGAGCGGGAGTTGCTCGCGGGCTACCTGGACTACTACCGAACGACGTTGCTCTACAAGTGCGCGGGGCTGACCGCCGAGCAGTTGGCCGCCCGGCCCGTGCCGCCGTCGAACCTCTCGCTGCTCGGGCTGATCCGCCACGCCACGAAGGTGGAGCGCATCTGGTTCCGCATCCACTTCGCCGGCGACGACCCGGCCGAGCCGTTGTTCGCGCCGGAACTCGGGAAGGACGCGGACTTCGAACTGATCGACGCCAGCCGGGCGCAGTCGGAGTACGAGGCTCTGATCGCTGAATGGGCACTCTCCGACAAGGCCGCAGAAGGTCACTCCCTGGACGACCGGTTCACCTTCGGCGGTGAGCCTTCGACCCTCCGGATGATCTATATCCACCTGATCGGCGAGTACTCCCGGCACTGCGGCCACGCCGATCTCCTCCGCGAGCAGCTCGATGGCGTCACCGGCGCCTGAGGGTTAGACCTCCTGGGCAACTAATGTGCGGCGGGTGCCATTTCCGTTAGCGCATCCGGCTGCCGTGTTGCCGTTGATGCGGGGGCCGTTGGTGGCGTCGGCGCTGGTGGCCGGTGCGGTCGCGCCGGATCTGCTGTACGTCGGTGCCGGCTACCGCTTCGCGACCATGTACATCGACGGAAATCTCACGATCACCCGGACGCATGAGTTCTCGTCTGCGTTCTGGCTGGACCCGCTGCTGGCCCTGGTCATCCTGTTGGTCTTCCAGCTGCTGGTGAAGCGGCCGCTGCTCGCCCTGGCTCCTAGCGCCCTCGCCGGTCGATTGCCATCGCCTGCAGTGCGTGCCCGGATCCCCAGCCTCGTGCAGGTGTTCTGGATCGTGGTGTCGACGGTGATCGGCGCGTTCACCCACGTGCTGTGGGACTCGTTCACGCACTACGACGGGTACTTCGTCCGCCGCTGGAGGTTCCTCACCGCCGACATCACCCCGTTCTGGGACGTCAACCGGGTGCTGCAGTACCTGAGCAGCGTGGGCGGCGTCCTGGTCATTGCCGTCTGGCTCTACTTCTGGTGGCGCAAGACCCCGCCGAGCCCGGTCGACGCCACGCGCTACGTCTCGAGGGCCGCCCGATACGGCGTACTGGCGGCGGTAATACTCCTAGCCGCAGTTGCTGCCGCGGTGGAGGTTGGTCGGGCCGAGGGCCCGCTGCTTGGCGAAGCGGTCGCGCGGCTGGTGCTGACAGGGGCCGCCTCGGGTGTCCTCCTAGCCCTGGCCGGGTATGTGCTGATCTGGCACGCGCTCCGCCTGAGGCAGCTCCAGCGGGAGCGGGTAGCTGCGTTATGACGCTGCGGATGGGGCGGTGTGATCGGCGTGTGACACGTGTGACTCGAGAGGTAGTCGGGGTAGCCTGCTAGATATGGCGACCCGCACGTCTTCCCCGGCGCGGGCGCGGAAGTCGGCAGCCAACAGTCCCGGTACGGGGCGGTCGGCCGCAGGTGGACGCTCCCGTCCGTCAGGAGCCCAGAAGCGTGGGCAGAGCGCGAAGCGCAGTGGTAGCACCGCTGCGCGCACGGCCGCGCCCAAATCGAGCGCCGGTCCTTTCGCGGCCGCCATGCTGGCCCTCGGACGAGGGCTGATCAAGTGCTGGATCGGGATCGCACACCTGCTAGGGGGCATGGTCCGCGGCATTGGTCACGGCGCCCGCGACCTGGACCCGGCCCACCGCCGCGACGGCGCGGGCCTCACGCTGATCGGCCTCGCGCTGGTGGTCGCCGCCGCGATCTGGTGGGACCTGCCCGGTGCCGTCGGCAACGGAGTCCGCACAGTGGTCGGCGGCAGCGTCGGCATGCTCGGCTGGGCCGTGCCGCTGATGCTCCTGTTCGTCGCGCTGCGCACGCTGCGCCACCCGGACCGCAACGGGCCCGCGGGGCGCCAGGTGATCGGCTGGACCTCGTTGTCCCTCGGCGTACTCGGGCTGGTCCACATCGCCAACGGCCTGCCGCGTCCCGGCAACCCGGCCGACGGCAGCCTGAAGGAGGCCGGCGGCGCCATCGGCTACGTGGTCTCCTCGCTCCTGTCGGACCTCCTCACGGAGTACGTCGCCGCGCCGCTGCTCGTGCTGCTGGCGATCTTCGGCGCGCTGGTCGTCACCGGTACTCCGATCTACGCGATCCCGCTGCGGGTGCGGGCCGCGTTCGACGTACTGCTGGGGCGGACGGAGATCCCGGCCGACGCTCCCTCGGTCACAGGGCAGCCCGATGACACCGTGCGGCTCACCCGCAAGGAGCGGCGCGCCAAGGCCGCTCTGGACGACGACGGCGAGCCCACCGTCAAGCCGTACGACTCGCCGGTGCTCGAGGGCCGCGAGATCTCCAAACGTGGCCGGAAGAAGGCCGCCGTGGAGCCGGAAGTGGATGGCGACGACGGTGACGCGGCGGCCCACACCGAGGCCGAGCCGGCCTGGAAGGCCGCAGCCGCCTCGAAGGCGGAGTCCGCTCCCGAGCCGCCGCCGCACACGCCGATCCCGCAGCGGGTGGAGCAGCTCAGGCTGTCCGGCGACATCACCTACACGCTGCCGGACGGCCAGATCCTGAAGCCCGGTTCGGTGCACAAGGCACGGACGAAGGCGTCGGATGCCGTCGTGGACCGGCTGACCGAGGTGTTCGACCAGTTCGGCATCGACGCGCAGGTCACCGGCTACACCCGCGGCCCGACCGTCACGCGGTACGAGGTCGAGCTCGGCTCCGCCGTCAAGGTGGAGAAGGTCACCGCGCTGAGCAAGAACATCGCCTACGCGGTGGCCAGCGCGGATGTCCGGATCCTGTCGCCCATCCCGGGCAAGTCCGCGATCGGTATCGAGATCCCGAACGTCGACAAGGAGATCGTCAGCCTCGGCGACGTGATCCGGTCGGCGACCGCGCGCAACGACCACCACCCGATGGTGGCCGGGCTCGGCAAGGACGTCGAGGGCGGGTTCGTCGTCGCCAACATGGCGAAGATGCCGCACCTGCTGGTCGCGGGTGCGACCGGCTCCGGCAAGTCGTCCTTCGTCAACTCGCTGATCACCTCGGTGCTGATGCGCTCGACGCCGGACGAGGTGCGGATGATCCTGGTCGACCCCAAGCGGGTCGAGCTGAACAACTACGAGGGCATCCCGCACCTGATCACGCCGATCATCACGAACGCCAAGAAGGCGGCCGAGGCGCTGCAGTGGGTCGTGCGCGAGATGGACATGCGCTACGACGACCTGGCGGCGTTCGGCTTCCGGCATGTCGACGACTTCAACAAGGCGGTCCGCGGCGGCAAGGTCAAGCCGCCGCCGGGCAGCGAGCGGGTCCTCACGCCGTACCCGTACCTGCTGGTCATCGTGGACGAGCTCGCCGACCTGATGATGGTCGCCCCGCGAGACGTCGAGGACTCGATCGTCCGGATCACCCAGCTCGCCCGCGCTGCCGGCATCCACCTGGTGCTGGCCACGCAGCGGCCCTCGGTCGACGTCGTGACCGGTCTGATCAAGGCGAACGTGCCGTCGCGGCTTGCCTTCGCCACCTCGTCGCTGGCCGACAGCCGGGTCATCCTGGACCAGCCGGGCGCCGAGAAGCTGGTCGGCCAGGGTGACGGGTTGTTCCTGCCCATGGGCGCGAGCAAGCCGATGCGTATCCAGGGCTCCTGGGTCACCGAGCTCGAGATCCGTGCGGTCGTCGAGCACTGCAAGCAGCAACTGCAGCCGACGTACCGCGAGGACGTCACCGCGGTGGCCGGCCCGAGCAAGGACCTGGACGACGAGATCGGCGACGACCTCGACCTGGTCGTCCAGGCGGCCGAGCTGATCGTCTCCACCCAGTTCGGTTCCACCTCGATGCTGCAACGCAAGCTCCGGGTCGGCTTCGCCAAGGCCGGCCGGCTGATGGACATCCTGGAGAGCCGGGGCGTGGTCGGGCCGAGCGAAGGCTCCAAGGCCCGGGACGTGCTGGTGAAACCTGACGACCTAGAGGACTTCGTCGCCACTTTGCGAGGAGAGTGACCCGTGACCGCCCATACCGCGATGCCTCGGTCTGAGCAGCACGCTGTCGACCCGGATTCCGTCGCCACGGAGTTCACCGTCCGTGCCTCCCAGAAAGTGCACGGGGGCCTGGCCCTCGGCGCCGGCCTGGTCGCGCTCGGATTCGCCGCCTCCGCCTCGACCAGCCCCACCGGCGTACTGCGGTGGATCGCGGCCGCGGCGTTCGGCGTACTGGCGGTGATCTGCGCGAGGGCGATGACGATCGGGGCGTTGCTGGTCGCCGACGAGGTCGGGATCCGGTTGCGGATCCGCAACGAATGGATCGGTACTCGCTGGGAAGAGATCGAGGAGGTCACCGTCCTGCGACGGCGTCACCTGCTCGACGACGGGCGGATCGCGGTGCACCTGCTGGACCCCGGGCCGGTGCTCGGGGCGATGTCGCAAGCCAGTCGCAAGGTGACTGATGCCAACCGTCGTCTGACGGGGACCTCACTCGCGGTACCGTTCGGGTTGACGGCTCGGCCGTCGAACGGGGAAGTGGTTCAGGCGCTGCACTTGCTGGCAGACACCAGGTGTCCGGTCAGGGAACAACTCTGACATCTGCGTGACCCCGTCGAACCAAGACCGTTGACTGTGGTGTCAGCGGATCTGAACAACTTGTCGATGACGGTGGAGAGGCGGTGGGGACGTGAGCATCGGCAGCGAGCTCACGGCGGCCCGCGAACGGGCTGACATGACGATCGAGCAGCTGAGTGCCTCGACCCGGATCAGATCCGGTCTGCTCGCCGCCATGGAAGCCGACGACTTCACCCGCTGCGGTGGCAATTTCTATGCCCGCGGCCACATTCGTGCGATCGCCCGCGTGGTCAAGACCGACCCTGCTGTGTTGCTGGCGAAGTTCGACGAGACGCATCCGGAGCCCGATGCCGACCGCAGCCGCCGCGACGAGCGCGCGCAGGACCGGCGACCGACCCTGCACCCGGCGCGTCCGCGCTGGGCCGTGGTCCTGGGCGCGATCCTGGTCGGCCTGATGGGCTGGGGGATGGTCCGCCTCTTCACGCTCCCGAGTGACGTCGAGGCCAACGCCTCCAAGACCAGCCCGACCCCGGTCGTCACCACGCCCGCGCCGAAGGTGACCGCCAAGCCGCCGGCGAAACCCAAGCCCCCGGCCAAGCCGCCGGTCGTGAAGCCGAGCAGCGTCAAGCTCACCCTCACCGCTCGCGGCGACGGCTCGTACGTCACCGTCCGGAACTCCCAGGGCATCCGCCTCTTCCAAGGCCGACTGGGCCCGGGCTCCACTCAAACCATCGTCAACAAAGGCGAGATGCGAGTCTCCCTGGTCGACGGCGGCAACATCACCGTCCTGATCAACAACAAGAAGTCGATCCCACCGTCCAAACGCTTCACCGTCACCCTGATGGGCAAAATAGCCAAACCGAACTAGCCCTTCCGAGAGGGCTGGTCGGCATCCCGCGGTTGTCCGTGCGGACGTGGCAGGGGTCGCGTGCCCTGCGCTCTTCGTGGGCGGCTGATTTCGGGGCGTCGGGTGCAGCAGTCATACTCGGAGCGATGACTACGACTCCCACGACCGTCGCCCTGGTCACGCTGGGCTGTGCCCGCAACGACGTCGACTCCGAGGAACTGGCCGGACGGCTCGAGGCCGGCGGCTTCCGCCTCGTCGACGACGCCGCCGAGGCGGACACCGTGGTGGTGAACACCTGCGGGTTCGTCGAGGCCGCCAAGAAGGACTCGGTCGACACCCTGCTCGCCGCCTCCGACTACAAGGAATCCGGCCGGACCCAGGCCGTCGTGGCCGTCGGCTGCCTGGCCGAGCGGTACGGCGAGCAGTTGGCCGAGGCGCTGCCCGAGACGGACGCGGTGCTCGGCTTCGACGACTACGCGGACATCTCCGAGCGGCTCCGCTCGATCCTGTCCGGCACCAAGCACCAGTCGCACGTCCCGCGCGACCGCCGCAAGCTCCTCCCACTCGCTCCCGCCGACCGCGCCAACGCGACCGGCGTGGCAGTTCCCGGTCACGGGGACACCCACGACACCTCTGCAGCCAGCCTCCCAGCGGCTGATGACCTCACTCGTGAGGCGTTGGTGGGTGGCGAAACTGTGGGTGATGGTGATGTGGGCGGCGGCAAGGAGCTCAAGGGGCGGACGGTGAAGGCGGCCGACCGCGAGTTGACGATCGATGCGCCTGATCTGGTCTCCGCGCCGGCCAGTGGACCCCGGATCATGCGGCGCCGGCTCGACGGTGGCCCGATGGCCCCGCTCAAGCTGGCGTCCGGGTGCGACCGTCGTTGTGCTTTCTGTGCGATCCCCGCCTTCCGTGGTGCGTTCGTGTCCCGCCGCCCGACCGAGGTGCTCGGCGAGGCGCACTGGCTCGCCGAGAACGGCGTCCGCGAGGTCTTCCTCGTCTCCGAGAACTCCACCTCGTATGGCAAGGACCTGGGCGACCTCCGCCTGCTGGAGACCCTCGTCGCCGAGATCGCCGAGGTCCCCGGTCTCACCCGGGTGCGCGTGTCGTACCTGCAGCCCGCCGAGATGCGCCCGACGCTGATCACCGCGATGGCGTCCACCCCGGGCGTCGCGCCGTACTTCGATCTCTCTTTCCAGCACGCGTCCGGTCCGCTGCTGCGGCGGATGCGCCGGTTCGGTGATGCGGAGCGATTCCTCGAACTGATCGAGCAGGTCCGTGCGCAGGCGCCGACCGCCGGTATCCGGAGCAACGTGATCGTCGGGTTCCCGGGGGAGACCGAGGAGGATGTGGACATACTCTGCGACTTCCTTTCCCGCGCCGGACTCGACGCGATCGGCGTGTTCGGGTACTCGGACGAGGACGGCACCGAGGCGGAGACGTACGACGGCAAGCTGGACGAGGACACCATCGCGGCCCGGCTGGACCGCGTCACCCGGCTCGCCGAGGATCTGACCTCCGCGCGCGCCGAATCCCGGATCGGTGAGACGGTCGAGGTCCTGGTCGAGTCGATCGACGGCGACACCGCCGAGGGTCGTGCTGCCCACCAAGGCCCGGAGGTCGACGGTTCGACCACGCTGACCGCGCTCCCGGACGGCCTGGCCGTCGGCGACCTGGTCTTCGCCGAGGTGGTCGGAACCGAAGGTGTCGACCTGATCGCCCAATTCGCCGCGCACGTGGGCACCCGAGAGGGCGTCGCGGCAGCTAACCTGACCGCGTGACCATCCCGCCGACGAATCCGGTGCCGCGTGCCGGCGCCGGACCGATCAGCGCGCCGAGCGCCTGGAATGTGGCGAACGCGCTGACGGTCCTGCGGCTCGTGCTGGTGCCGGTGTTCGTGTGGTTGCTGTTCCGCGACGGTGGACAAGACACCGAGACCCGGCTGCTCGCGACCGCCGCGTTCGTGGTGGCGATCATCACGGACCGGTTCGACGGCGACATCGCGCGCCGGTGGAACATGGTCACCAACTTCGGCAAGATCGCCGACCCGATCGCCGACAAGGCGCTCACCGGAGCGGCGTTCATCGGGCTGTCCATCCTCGGTGAACTGCCGTGGTGGGTGACGGTCGTCGTGCTCGTCCGTGAGTGGGGTGTCACCGCGCTGCGCTTCTGGGTGATCCGGCACGGCGTGATGCCGGCCAGCCGCGGCGGCAAGCTGAAGACCGTCCTCCAGGCGATCGCGCTCGGCCTCTACCTCCTTCCGTGGCACTCGGTGGCCGTCCTGCACTGGACCGCTGTCGTGTTCATGGGCGCCGCAGTGATCGTCACCATCGTCACCGGCCTCGACTACGTCGGCCGAGCCCTCCGCCTCCGCGCCGCCGCGAAGCGCCCCCTTCCATGAGTCAGGAAACGCCCAGTCCCACGGGTGAGGACGCCCCCGGGACCGCGTTACAGCGGCTGGTGGAGCTGGTGAAGAACCGTGGGGAAACCCTCGCCACGGCCGAGTCGCTGACCGGCGGCCTGGTGGGCGCTGCCTTGACGGACATCCCAGGCATCTCCGCGATCTACCGTGGCGGCGTGATCGTGTACGCGACGGACTTGAAGGCGACTCTCGCAGGCGTTCCGACGGACCTGCTGGTCGAGGTAGGCCCCGTGCACTCCGACACCGCAGCAGCCCTCGCAGCCGGCGTACGGGAGCGGCTGGGGGCCACCTACGGCCTGGCCACGACCGGTGTCGCAGGCCCGGACCCGCAGGACGGGATCGAGGCGGGCACGGTCTTCGTCGCGGCGGCCGGTCCAGGCGTCGTAAAGGTACGAAAATTGTCTCTGAGTGGGGACCGGGCAACCGTCCGCCGCGGCAGTGTCGAGGCTGTCCTGGGCCTGGCAGCAGAACTCGTCGCGGAAGATCTGGCCCAACCGGGGCGTTGAGACCACCATGGGGACAGGTAAGGCAGACTGGTACGGCGCACCGAAGCTGGACATTGCGAGGAGTAGTGACCCGGCAACGGGTACCGTTGGTCCTCACGGACGGGCTACGGTGCGAGTAAGTTCGGTCCGACAGGCGGAAGGGAGAAACCTCATGGTGCTGGTTCGTGGCCTGCTGGGCGACGTCCTGCGGCGCAAGCGGCTGCGCCAGGGGCGCACTCTGCGCGAGGTGTCCGCCGATGCGAGGGTCAGCCTGGGCTATCTGTCCGAGGTGGAGCGCGGTCAGAAGGAAGCGTCGAGCGAGCTGCTCGCCGCCATCTGCATGGCGCTCGAGGTCCCCTTGTCGACGATCTTCGCCGAGGTGAGCGAGGACCTGGCTCGCGAAGAGGCTCTGGTGCTGGCTCATCCCACCATCGAGACCGAGGTCGTCGCCTCCGCCGCCTGACCCGCGGCACTGCTCACGGCCTGATTCGCGGTACTGCGCGTTGCCTGACCGTCGGTCCGGCCTGACGCTGGGCCGGCCTTGCGGCGTGGATCCTTCTGCTCGATTCATCCGTTGCCGCCCATCCAGGCAACTTGGCTCGGCCAGACGAACTGCAACGCCTGGATCGGCGGATCTCCGGCGCGTCTGAACATCCCGTTCGCCGTGTAGAGGTGGGTCGTCGAGTCGGGGAAGCGGAGCAGTTGAGGCTTGGTCTCGGCTGGGTAGAACCGGCTCAGGTCGTCGCCCTCATCGAAGCGCTCCCCGTCGAGCACGGCCCGCACCAGCGGCCCGAGATCACGTTGGACGGACTCCGGCCGGCAGTTGAACGTGATGAACTCCGGATGACCCCGCAAGCTGAGCCCGAGCGTGTAGGCGAAGGCCGGATTCCGTTGGTCGTCACCCTCGATGAACTGCACGGTCCAGCCGTGGGCGCGGATGCTGTCCACGAGTCGCTGCAGGTACTCGTCGTTCGTGATGCCGCCGCACACGTCGCACATGGTCTTCTCCTCCTCGGGTCGAACAGATGTTCGATTCGACAGAGAAGGTATCCGTCTTTTCGCCAGTGCCGCGGGTCATCCACAGGCGCCTGGACTCAACCCGCTGCGACTCCAGTCGAGGTCAGAGCTCGGGCTGGCAGGTGGGGCACCAGTAGCTGACGCGGTCCTGTGGCGGCTCGCCGATATGGGCGGTCAGGATCGTCGTCCCACACCGCCGGCACGCCTTGCCGGCGCGCTCGAAGACCCAGGTCCGCTGGCCCGGACGATCGATCCCGGTGGCCACCTGAGCGGCGCGCCGCAGGTTTGACTTCAGCAGGCGGCGACTGAGGTCCACCGCCGCACCGAGGTCCACGGATGACACCGGCCGCCACGGGTGCAGACCCAGCAGGAAGCAGACCTCGGTGCGATAGAAGTTTCCGATCCCGGCGAGGTTCCGCTGGTCCAGCAACGCCTCGCTGATGGTTCGTTCTGGCTCGGCGGCGAGGTTGGCGACCGCGAGGGACCGGTCGAAGTCGGGGGAGAGCAGGTCGGGGCCCAGGTGCCCCACCACCGTGTCTTCCTTCTCCGTCTCGACGAGCTCGAGCACCGGCAGCCGATACCCGACCGCCACCCAGTCAGCCGTCTCCAGCACGACCCTGATCTGGAAGTCCGGACCGCCTTTCCAGGACTCACCAGGGCGGTACAGATGCCAACTGCCGTCCATCCGGAGGTGGCTGTGGATCGTCACCCCATCCGAAACCCGCATCAACAAGTGCTTGCCGCGAGCAACGACTTCCGTCATCGTGCGGCCGCTGAGGTCGACCGTCGCCAGTGCGGGCACCCGGAAATCGGTCCGGGTCAGCTCCCGCCCGCCCAGGGCCTCGTTGAGACGCTTGCAAGCGCGCCAGACGGTATCTCCCTCAGGCACGACTCATTCCCCCCTCAGGCATCGGCGCGATCCCGTTCACGCATGGCTCAGGCCCGGAGTCGCAGTCCGCGCGGCGTCGCGTGGAACCCTGCCTTCGCCAAGGCATCCCCGAACGCCGTGTGCCGCACCTGCTCGCCGTCCGCGGTCTCTACGCTGAGCTTGCCCAGGTGGCCGTCCCTGATCGCCAGCGCGAGCGCGTCCACAGCAGGTTGCAGCAGGTCGGGATCCTCGGTGAAGCTGAGCACGGTTCGCCCCCCACGCTCGACGTAGACGATCAGCCGCCCATCCACGAGCATCACGAGCGCGCCCGCTTTGCGACCTGGTCGATGACCACCCGCGTTCTCCCGCTCGGGCCACGGCAGCGCCGCGCCATAGGGATTCGCCGGGTCAGAAGCAGCCAGTACTACGGCCCGCGCCGCCGGCTCCTCCTTGCGCCTCCCGGCCGCGGAGTTCGGCGCACCGGTCGGAAGCTCAGCCATCGCCCGCAAGCGATCCACCGCGCCAGGCAAGGCGAACTGCGCGGCACCGAGCCCCGCCACGAAGTACCCACGACGGCAACGTCCGGACTCTTCGAACGCGCTCAACACCTTGTAGACCGCTGCGAATCCACCCGGCGTCCGCTCGGTGATCACCGAGCCGCGAGTGACGATGCCATAGCGGTCGAGCAGGGTCTCCGCCGCGGCATGAGCCCGCCTGGTGGCATCCGGGTTGCGCTCAGGTAGCAGCGACCACCGGCCGCCCGCGGTTGGCGGACCACTCCGCGATGGCATGGCGGGTCGCCCCGGCCTGGTCGGACGACCCGGGCGCGCGCGGGGCGGAGTACGGCGGGTCCGGTGGCTGCCTCGGCCGCCCCCGACCAGAGAGCGCACCGGGGCCAGCGTGTCGTTGGTCAGGTGCCCGGCCCAGACCAGGTCCCAGAGGACTCCGACCAGCGTCTCGTCATCGACCACACCGGCCGTCGCGCCGACCACATCACTCAGTTGCCGGAAGAAGAACGCCCCTCCACCCGACAACGCGTCGAGCACAGCCTGGTGGGTCTCACCAAGCTCGAAGGCAGAATCTGGATCGGGCAACGTCAGATCGCAGTTGTCCGCGAGATGCAACGAGACCCAGCCATCCGTGCCCGGCAGTGAACCCGACCCCGCCCAGACGACCTCGCCCGTCGCGGTCAGCTCATCCAGCATGGACGGCTGGTACCCGGGGACGCGTGACGGCAACACGATCGACTCCAGGGCCGACGCGGGCACGGCACAACCCGCCAACTGCTCGACCGCGCCCAGCAGTACGTCGTACCCACGGCCGCGGCTGCTGGTGATTCCCTGCCAGGCGGGCAGGAAGCGCGCCAGCGCGGCGGGATCGACCGGCTCGACCTCCTTGCGGAGAGCGGCGAGGGAACGCCGGCGGAGGAGCCGGAGGATCTCCGAGTCGCACCACTCCATCGCGATGCCACCGGGCAGGAACTCGCCTTCGACCACCCGCCCGGCGGCTGCCAACCGCCGTAGCGCATCGGTCACCACCGCCACGCCGATCCCGAGGTGGGTGGCGAGGTCGATCGCACGGAACGGGCCATGCGTGCGGGCATAACGCGAGACCAGATCGCCTAGTGGATCCGCGACAGACTCGGCGTGAGCCTCGGCGACACCTGGAGGCAGCGGCACTCCGAGGGCGTCGCGCAGCCGGGCGACATCCTCGACCACAGCCCAGCGGTGCTCGCCCGCGATCCGCACCCGGACGACTCGTCGGGCAGCGGCAAGCTCGGTCAACCAAGCCTCGGCATCTGAGCCTTCCACGCAACGCTGCGAGGCCTCGGAAATCGACAGCGGCCCGACCAGCCGTAGTACGTCGAACAGGCCCTCGGCGTCGCGGGCTCGACGGTCTTCCGCCAGGCGCTGCAGCTCGGCCTCGGTCCGCAGTACGACCTCAGCGTCGAGCAGCTCGCGCAGCTCGGTCCGGCCCAGCAGCTCGGCCAGCAGACCTTGATCCAGGGAGAGGGCGGCCGCGCGCTTCTCGGCGAGCGGCGTATCGCCCTCGTACATGAAGGCGCCCACGTAGCCGAACAGCAGCGACTTCGCGAACGGCGAGGCCTCGGGGGTCTCGACCTCGACCACGGAGATCCGGCGCTCGCCGATCCCGGTCAGGAGATCCTTCAGCGCGGTCAGGTCATACACGTCCTGCAGAACTTCCCGCAGCGTCTCGAGCACGATCGGGAACGAGCCGTACTTGCTGGCGACGCTGAGGAGCTGGGCCGAGCGCTGACGTTGCTGCCACAGCGGCGACCGCTTGCCCGGATTGCGTCGGGGGAGCAGCAAGGCCCGCGCCGCACACTCTCGGAACCGCGCGGCGAACAAGGCCGATCCACCGACCTCGGCGGTGACCAGGTCCTCGATCTCGGCCGGGTCGAACAACACCAGATCCGCACCTGGCGGAGCTTCGTCGGTCTCGGGCAGGCGCAGCACGATCCCGTCGTCGCCGGAGACGGACTGCGCGTCCATCCCGTACCGCTCGCGCAGGCGGGCGGCGATCGCCAGAGCCCAGGGGCCGTGCACCTGACCGCCGTACGGGGAGTGGATGCAGACGCGCCAGTCGCCCAGCTCGTCGCGGAACCGCTCGACCAGGATGGTGATGTCGTCCGGGATCCGGCTGGTCGCTTCGCGCTGCTCGGCGAGATAGGCGACCAGGTTGTTCGCCGCGTACTCGTCCAGGCCGGCGTCGCGGGCGCGCTTGACCGCCTTCGCTTGTGGCAGCGAAGCCATCGTCCGGACGAAGGCGCCGGTGGCAGCGCCCAGCTCGGCGGGACGCCCGACGGCATCGCCCTTCCAGAAGGGGAGCCGCCCTGGCTGGCCGGGAGCGGGGGAGACCAGCACTCGGTCGTGGGTGATGTCCTCGATCCGCCAGCTCGACGCGCCCAGGGTGAAGACGTCGCCGACCCGCGACTCGTAGACCATCTCCTCGTCGAGCTCACCGACCCGGTGGTTGGTGGACTCGCCGACGAGGAAGACGCCGAACAGGCCGCGGTCGGGGATCGTACCGCCGCTGGTCACCGCCAGGCGCTGAGCACCAGGCCGGCCGGAGATCTCGCCGCTGACCCGGTCGAACACGATCCGCGGCCGGAGCTCCGCGAACTCGTCCGACGGATAGCGCCCGGACAACATGTCGAGCACCCCGTCGTACGCCGAACGGGGCAACGTGGCGAACGGAGCGCATCGGCGTACGAGGGCGTAGAGCTCGTCCACATCGATGGTGTCGAGGGCAACGATCGAGACGATCTGCTGGGCGAGTACGTCGAGTGGGTTGGCCGGGATGTGCAGGCTCTCGATCAGGCCGTCGCGCATCCGCTGGACCACCACGGCCGTGTCGACCAGGTCGCCGCGGAACTTGGGGAACAGTACACCTCGCGAGGTCGCGCCGACCTGGTGCCCGGCGCGGCCGACCCGCTGCAGACCACTGGCCACGGACGGCGGTGCCTCGACCTGGATCACCAGGTCGACCGCGCCCATGTCGATGCCGAGCTCGAGGCTGCTCGTCGCGACCACGCAGGGCAGTCGCCCGGACTTCAGGTCTGCCTCGATCAGCGCCCGCTGCTCCTTGCTGACCGAACCGTGGTGCGCCCGGGCGATCAAAGGCGGTGCTGCCAGGGACGCACCTGACTGAGCCATGAGCTGCGCGGGCGAGCCCGCGTCGGGCAGCTCCAACTCCGCCCGCTCGGCGGCGATCTCGTTCAGCCTGGCGGTGAGCCGCTCGGCGAGGCGACGCGAGTTGGAGAAGACGATGGTGGAGCGGTGGGCCGAGATCAGGTCGAAGACGTGCTCCTCGACATGCGGCCAGATCGAGGCATGCTTCGGCGGCCCGGCGGCTGGGCCGGAAACCTCGATCTCGGTGTTGGCGAGCTCGGCCATGTCCTCGACCGGCACAACGACGCTGAGATCCCACTGCTTGGTGAACTTGGGCTGGACCACCGTGACGGGCCGCTCGCCGCCGAGGAAGCGCGCGACCTCCTCGACCGGCCGGACAGTCGCGGACAGACCGATCCGCTGCGCCGGCTTCGGCAGCAGAGCATCGAGCCGCTCGAGTGTGAGAGCGAGGTGGGCGCCGCGCTTGGTGCCGGCGACCGCGTGAACCTCGTCGACGATCACCGTCTCCACGCCCTTCAGCGACTCGCGGGCTTGCGAGGTGAGCAGCAGGAACAGCGACTCGGGAGTGGTGATCAGTACGTCGGACGGCTTCGTGGCGAAGCGCCTGCGTTCGTTGGCCGGGGTGTCGCCGGAACGCACCGCGACCTCCACGTCGAGCGGAGCCTCGCCGAGCCGCCGGGCTGTCTCGCGGATTCCGATCAGCGGGGCGCGCAGGTTGCGCTCCACATCGACAGCCAGAGCCTTCAGCGGTGAGACGTAGAGCACCCGGCAGCGCAGCTTCGGATCCGTCGGGGGAGGAGTGGTGGCCAGCCGGTCGAGGGCCCAGAGGAACGCGGCCAGGGTCTTGCCGGAACCGGTCGGGGCGACCACCAGCGCGTCCTGGCCAGCGGTGATGGCCTCCCACGCCTCGAGCTGGGCCGGGGTGGCCGCCTCGAAGACGTCGCCGAACCACGCCCGGGTGGCGGGCGAGAAGCGGCTGAACGCGGTGGATCTCTGCACGATCCCCATCTTGCCGGGTGCCACCGACAGTTCGCGGACGGCTGACACCGGACCTCGCGTTGTCCCCTGCTTCTGGAATGATCGGGGACATGGTGAACCGCGTGCGTACCGCACTCGTCGTCGTGGCCTGTCTGTTCGCTCTGACCGGCTGCGTGAAGCTGGATGCCGACCTCAAGGTGAACACCGACGAGACCGTCTCGGGCAGCATGAAGCTCGGGATCGACAAGCAGCTGGTCCAGACCAGTGGGCAGTCGCTGGACAAGATCCGGCAGCAGGTCGAGGACGGGATCAAGGGGTCGAACACCGAGGGTGTCACCTGCAAGGCCTTCGAGGACGACAACTACGTCGGCTCCGACTGCACCTTCGACAAGGTGCCGTTCAGCAAGATGGGCAGCTCGACCGGCGACGGCGTGAGCTTCCGCAAGGACGGCGACAAGTTCATGGTCAGCGTCAAGGACATGAACCTGGGCAGCATGCCGTCCGGCAGCCAGCCGGTGATCGCCTTCAAGATCACCATGCCGGGCAAGATCCTCGAGCACGACCCGGGCGCTCAGGTGAGCGGCCGCACCGCGACGTACGACAGCGTGGAGAAGCTCGGCAACGTCTCCCTGACGTCGAACTCGAGCGCCGGATTCCCGCTCTGGGCCATCATCCTGATCATCGTGCTAGTGCTGTTGGTCGTCGCCGCTGTGGCGTACTTCGTACTCCGCGGCCGCCGGAAGGCTGCCCAAGCGCAGTACGCAGGTCAGTACGGGCAGTACCCGGGCCAGCCGCAGCAAGGCCAGTGGGGACCCCAGTACGGCGGCCAGCCGGGGCAGCCTGGTCCGTATGGCCAGCAGGGACCGTATGGCCAGCAGCCTGGGGGATACGGCCAGCAGGGTCCGTACGGGCCACCGCAGCAGTACGGGCAGCCAGGGCCGGGGCAGTACCCTGGGCAACCGCAGCAGGGACCGCCGCAGCAGGGTCAGCCGGGCCAGTGGGGTCCGCACCCGCAGCAGGGCCCACCGCAAGGGCCGCCTCAGGGTGGACAGCCTGGGCAGGGTCAGGGCGGTTGGGGTCAGCCCCAGCAAGGCCCGCCGCACCAGCAGCCTCCGCACCAGGGACCGCCTCCGCAGAGCGGACAGCCGCCGCGGCAGGGTCAGCCCGGGCAGGGACCGGGCGGGCAGGGCCAAGGTGGACAGACTCAGGGTGGTTGGGGGCAGCCGCCTCAGGACGGACAGCAAAGTGGACAACAGGGTGGCTGAAACCAGCCGCCGGACGATGACGGGCAGGCATGAGACTGACGGAGTTCTGGGACCGGATGGATCGCCATCTCGGTCCCGCCTACTCGCGGACCTGGGCCGAGACCCAGGTGGTGAGTGGGCTCGGCGGCCGTACGGTCGCCGAGGCATTGGCCCAGGGCGAGCACGCCAAGACAGTCTGGCGCGCCGTCTGGGCCCACCTCCAACTCCCCGCCAGCGAACGCTGAACCCACTCGCTCCCGCCACCGAGCGCCGAAACCGGGAGCTCCCGCGGGCGAGGAACTTCCCGTCGGCGAAAGCTGGAACCGGATAGCTCAGCTGCCGGCGAGAGAGGGCTCAGGCTCCTCTTCGGCCAGATCCTCGCCGGGCTCCGGGTCGCGCTTCTTGGCCAGCTTGCTCGGCCACCACAGGTGCCGTCCGATGTCGAGGTTGAGCGCCGTCACCAGCACCGACCGGACCACGATCGTGTCCAGCAGGACGCCGAGTGCGACCGCGATACCGATCTCCGCGAAGGCCACCACGGGCATCGTCGCCAGTACTGCGAAGGTGCCCGCCAGCACCAGCCCGGCCGAGGTGATCACACCGCCGGTCGCGGCGACGCCGATCAGCGCGCCGCGGCGGGTCCCGTGCACCTTCGACTCCTCGTGCACCCTGGTCATCAGGAAGATGTTGTAGTCGATGCCCAGGGCAACCAGGAAGACGAACACGAACAACGGCAGCGAAGGATCAGCGCCTTCGAACCCGAGCACGTGGTGGAACAGCAGCGCGCTGAGGCCCAGGGCGGCTCCGAAGGACAGCACGACCGTTGCCACCAGCAGCGCCGGAGCCACCAGAGCTCGCAGCAGCAGCGCGAGGATCAGCAGCACCACGCCCAGCACGACCGGAATGATCACCTTGTTGTCGTGGTTCGACGCACGTTGCGTGTCCAGCAGGATCGCGGCTCCACCACCGGCGATCGCGTCGGCCCCGTCAACCGCGTGGACGGAGGCTCGCACCCGGTCGACGGTGTCCTTGGCCGCCTGGGTGTCGACGGCATCCGTCATCGTCCCCTCGATGTACGCCAGACCGCCTGCGGTTCGCGGCGCGGCTACCGAGGCGATTCCTTCCGTCGACTCCATCGCGGTACGAACCTCTGCGGCCTGGTCTGCGTTGCTCACCACGACCAACGGGTTGCCTGCGCCGGCCGGGAAGTGTGCCGCCACGACCTTCTCACCGACCACCGAGTCCGGAGTACCGGTGAAGGACTCCTCGTTCGTGAGCCCGTTGGCGTCGAGAGTGAGCATGCCCAGAGACGCGGCGCCGAGCGCCAGCGAGGTGACGACCCAGGTGAGCCGTGGCCTTATTGCGATCCGCCGCCCAATCCTGCCCCACACGCTCGTCTCGGTGTGGTCGTCGGAGCCATAGGTCGGCCGTAGCGGCCAGAACACCCAGCGGCCGAAGATGACGAGCAGAGCAGGCAGCAACGTCAGCATGGCCAGCACGGCGACCACGATGCCGACAGCGGCGACCGGTCCAAGGCCACGGGTCGAGTTCATGGAGGCCAGCAGCAGACAGAGCATGCCCGCCACCACTGTCGAGCCAGAGGCGAGGATGGCCGGCCCAGAGCGATGCAAGGCGAACGCCATCGCTTCATGCCGATCCTCATGCCGCCGGAGCTCTTCTCGATAGCGCGCCACCAGCAGCAGGGCATAGTCCGTCCCTGCGCCGAATACGAGCACTGTGAGGATGCCTGCGCTCTGTGCGTTGACGGTGAGGTCTGCCTTGGTCGCCAGCAGGTAGACCACCGCTTGTGCGGCGAACAAGGCGACACCGGCGGAGATCAGCGGCAGCAGCCAGAGCACCGGACTGCGGTACGTGAGCAGCAGGATGATGATCACCACGGCCGCAGCGGAGTACAGGAGCTTGCCGTCGATGCCGGCGAAGGCCTCCTGCGAGTCGGCGGCGAACCCGCCAGGTCCGGTCAGGTGGAACGACAGTCCGTCGGGTCGCTCGGCCGCGATCCGTCGGATGTCGTCGGCTCTCGCACCGATCGTTTCCCAGCCGCCAGAGCCGGCGTTGATCGGTACGAGCACCTGCAGGGCCTTCTTGTCCTCGGACGGAATCGGCGCGACCACCGGGCGGTCGACGTCCTGCAGCTGGCCGAACTGGGCGACCTGATCCTTTACCGCCTGCAGGTCGGCCGGGGTGATCCCGCTGTCACGTACATACACCAGAACGGCCGGAATCTCGTCCGGCGAGGAGAACTGGGCCGACGCCTTCAGCACCTCGGTGGACTCGGCATTGCCTGGCAACCAGGAGACAGCATCGTTCTCCTGAGCACCGGTGAGCTTGCTTGCCGGGCCGAAGGACACCGCGATCGCGACGATCCATAGCGCGAGCACGATCCACTTCGACACCTTGCCGCAAGGCAAGGCCGCGAGCCGTCCTGATCCAGCCATTCCGTATCACGCCCCCTGGGGAGCGGCCCGCCCGTCATACGCCGGGTCGTCCTCGACGCACCCCCTTGGTCAAGCCTCACGGGTGCGCGCGGTGTACGTCAACGAGCCCCGAGTAGTACTGCGATCACCGTCCGCGCGTGGTCGCCTGGGGAATCGGGGTCAGCCTCAGACGGTCCAGCCGGTACGTTCGGCCCATTCCTCGGCCGGCAGATAGATCAGGTCGCACACGGGATCCTTCAGATCGGCGTACTCGCCCACCGACTCCAGCGGGAGGATCGCCGCCCGCTTCTTGAACTCCCCGTACGCCGCTGCGGTGTCGGGGTGGGCTCGTAGGTAGTCCCGGAACAGCAGGGCGTACCGCTGGTTGGCACGGCCCGCCACGCGCACGTGCAGGTTCACCCTGCGGCGGTACATGGGCTCGATCACCAGCCGCTTGACCCACTGGAGATCGTCCTTCGGCAAACCCGGCACGGGGTGATCGCGGCGCGGCGGGCGGACCTCCCAGTCAGCTGCGACAAGCAACTCCACCGCGTCGTCCAGGTCGGGCTCGCTGACGACTGTCGCCTGGATGTCGAGGACGTCCTTGGCCGCCAGCCCCGGTACCGCGGTCGAGCCGATGTGGTCGATGCGCAGCGCGGTGTCCCCGAGGATGTTGTGGAGCACCTGAGCCGTCTTGTCGTACTGCGCGGCCCAGGTGGCATCTGGTCTGACGATGGCGATCGCGCTCATGGGTAGATCATCGCAGCGCCCGAGGACCTCAGACAGGCTTTATCCGGAACGAGCCGCTGCCGAGGAGGTCCGCGGCGGCGTACGCGGCCCTCGGGATGCCCTTGCGCTCGTCGAAGAACCCGCCGACCACACCGACGGCCGGGAGCTTGAGCCGGGGACGCCCGCGACCAGCGCGGCGAACCCGCCGAGCCGCTCCACCCACCAGCCGCAGCGCTCGGCCAGTGGCAAGGGTCGGCCACTCGGTATGACCCGGGACCCGCATCCGTAACAGCCCGTCGATGGCCAGGATCAGTCCCTTCTCGGCCAGGTTCGGTTGCTCCTGGGCGGAGTACTCGGTGAGGATGCCGCGGATGCCGAACGGGTCCGGGGTACGGAGTGAGTCGAGCACCGAGTCGATGCCGAACTCGACCCTGCTGAGGGTGAGGATGACGGCGGAATCGGGAACGTCGGGGCGGTCGGTCACGAGCGCCAGAGTAGGCAGCCGGCGGTCCAGCCTGGTTGTCCGGGGAGTTCCGGCGTGTCACTTGCGGTTCGAACACGTGTTCGGGTTATTTTGTCTCGTACGAGTTCGTCGGATCGGCCGAGTTGTCCACAGATTCAGCCCGGCAGCCAAAACTGTCCGACGTAACCCATACCGTCTCTGGCGACAAAGAATTCCTCCGGGCAGCTGGGACAGCGGCCCCGATAGTAGATGGGTTAGGTGGCAGTCACATGGCTGGTGCAGCGGCGAGTGCGGAGCGCAAGGCCGGCGATCGCGAGAAGGCTCTGGCGACCGCGCTGACGCAGATCGAGCGGCAGTGCGGCAAGGGGTCGGTGATGCGGCTGGGCGAGCAGGGCCGGGCGCCGATCGAGGTCATCCCGACCGGTTCGATCGCGCTCGACATCGCGCTCGGTATCGGTGGTCTGCCGCGTGGCCGGGTGGTGGAGATCTACGGCCCGGAGTCCTCGGGTAAGACGACGGTGGCGCTGCACGCGGTCGCGAACGCGCAGCGGGCCGGCGGCATCGCGGCGTTCATCGACGCGGAGCACGCGCTCGACCCGGACTACGCGCAGAAGCTCGGCGTCGACACCGACGCCCTGCTGGTCTCGCAGCCGGACTCCGGTGAGCAGGCGCTGGAGATCGCCGACATGCTGATCCGCTCCGGTGCGATCGACATCGTCGTGATCGACTCGGTGGCCGCGCTGGTGCCCCGGGCCGAGATCGAGGGCGAGATGGGTGACAGCCACGTCGGTCTGCAGGCCCGGCTGATGAGCCAGGCGCTGCGCAAGATGACCGGTGCGGTCAGCGGTACCAACACCACCGCGATCTTCATCAACCAGCTGCGCGAGAAGATCGGCGTCATGTTCGGCTCCCCGGAGACGACGACCGGTGGTAAGGCGCTGAAGTTCTACGCCTCGGTGCGGCTGGACGTGCGCCGGATCGAGTCGCTCAAGGACGGCACCGACTTCGTCGGCAACCGGACCCGGGTCAAGGTCGTGAAGAACAAGGTCGCCCCGCCGTTCAAGCAGGCCGAGTTCGACATCATCTACGGCCAGGGCATCAGCCGTGAGGGCAGCCTGCTGGACCTCGGGGTGGAGCAGGGCTTCGTCCGCAAGGCCGGCGCCTGGTTCACCTACGAGAGCGACCAGCTCGGTCAGGGCCGGGAGAACGCGCGGAACTTCCTGCGCGACAACCCGGATCTGGCCAACGAGCTGGAGAAGAAGATCAAGGAGAAGATGGGTATCGGCGCGGCGGTGGACAAGCCTGCCGAGGCTGCAGTGGCCGAGGTCGATGTCGACTTCTGAGAGCACCCGTCCGGGCCCGCGCCGGCGTCGCCGGTTCGGGTCCGGACAGCCCTCCACACCGGCCGACCCGGAGCTCGACAAGCCGTCGGATCCCGAGTCGGCCGCGCGGACGATCCTGCTCGACAAACTGGCCGCCCAGCCGCGGACCAGGGCTGAGCTGGCCGACATCCTTGCCGAGCGGGAGATCCCGGACGAGGTCGCCGCGGCGGTTCTGGACCGTTTCACCGAGGTCGGCCTGATCAACGACGCCGCCTTCGCCAACGCATGGGTGGAGTCCCGTCATCGCGGGCGCGGCCTGGGAAAGCGCGCCCTCGCCCAGGAACTCCGCCGCCGCGGCGTCGACGACGAGCTCGCCCGCGACGCCCTGGATGAGCTCGACCCGGACCAGGAAGAAGCCACCGCGCGGGCCCTGGTCCGCCGCAAACTCCGGTCGATGCGCTCCCTCGACCGCCAGGTCGCGATGCGCCGCCTCCTCGGCATGCTCGCCCGCAAGGGATACCCGGGCGGCCTGGCCATGACCATCGTCAAACAAGAACTAGCCGCCACCGACGAAGAACTCCCCCTCCTCAACGACTCCGGCCTAGAAGCCGAGTAACCGCCTCACTCCTGCTCGGGTGGCCACGCCGTCGGCCGGGCTCAACCAGCGTCCGCGTCGACCGCGGTTGGGGTGTGAGGGGTGGGGATTTGGCGGGGGTTGGGGTGGGGAATTGGCGGTGCGGGGGAGTAGAGGTGGGGAGGGAGTCGGGGGTGTGGGCGGCGAGGGACGTTGACGGGTGGGGGTTGACGGTGTCTGATCCGAGGTAGGGATCGGAGTTTGTGACTGGTCCGTAGGCTGAGATTTTCGTCCGATCCGCCCCTGACACCTCTCGGAGGGTGCAATGAACGATTTCCAGGAACAGGCGAAGAACTGGCTCCGGAACGTCGTCAAGCAAAACCCGGACAAGATCAAAGCGGGCGTGGAGAAGGCCGGTGACTTGGTCGACAAGCAGACCGGCGGTAAGTACGCGGAGAAGGTCGACACCGTTCAGCAGAAGGTCGGCCAGTACGTCGAGTCGCAGTCGGGCGAGGCGTCGGAGACTTCCGGTACGAGCCAGGACGCCCCTGAGCAACCGTCCGCATCCGAGCAGTCGACCGGCACCGCCACGGAGACCGTGGAGCCCGCGACCGGCCCCGACGACGGCGCCCCAGACGCCACCACCCAGTCGGCGGACTCCACCGCCGACACCACTGAGTCCAGTACATCGGACCCGTCTGACGGTGGGGTGGTCGGTGGTACTCCACCAAATGCGTCAGAGCAGCCGAGCAGCTCGGCGGGCTCAGGTACCGAGGGCGCGGTAACTGGCGGCACGGCCACTGGTACTTCCGACGGCGGAGGCAGCGACCCGTCTACCGGTACGTCGACAGGTGGCGGCAACCTGTCGACCGGCGAAGGTCTGCCCGAGGGCGCCGACCCAGCTGGCGGCGATGTCGAGAGCCCGACCGCGCAAGCCGCACGCTCCGGCGGAGACGTCGAGCGTTCTGGTGGAGATGTGGAGGCGCCCGGCGGAGCCGGCGAGCGCTCGGGCGGCGACGTGGAGCGGACTGGCGAGGACGTCGACCGCTCCGGCGGAGATGTCGAAGGCGAAGGTGACGGCGGCCTCCCAGGCCCCCGCAGCTGATCTGACCACAGCGGTGCCTGGCCAACGCTCTCGGCCAGGCACCGCTGTGTCATGCCCGACCTGTGCCCCGCACTGACCCGCGACCCGCCTTGAGGCGCGGCCGATGGGTGGCCGGGGCGAGTGGAGGTAGGTGGGCTGCGGGTGGGTGGGGAGTGCGGGGGGTGAGTGGGGGTTTACGGGGTGGAGTGAGGTTGGGGGGTGGTGGGTGGGTGTCCGTGTTGACGGGGTGGTGGGGCGCGCCTAGCCTCGGAATCAGTAAGGGATCACTCCACCTGACGGTGGCGGATATAGCACCGGCGGGCCGGTTGATCACCGGCTGCTACGGGCCGGGACGATGACGCGAGACCAACGCTCGACCGAGCTGAAGAAACGGACGACGGCGACCTTCATTGCCGTCGGATGGGATGGAACCGCCGCGGCGGACAGGCCAGTCGCAGTCGACAGGTCACGCCGACGCGAACGGGACCGTGATAGCGAAGGATCCGAAGTACGGGTGGGACTGTCCTGACGGACGGAACGGCCCAGCACAGAACCGTCGACGACGGTGGCGTTCAGGACGAACCCGTCCCGGATGGCACCGGCCACGACGGGCTGTGCACGACGGATCAGGCACCTCCGAACCTGGTGGTGCGTTTCGCCGTACCGTCATCCGGCTGCCTGTCCACCGCTCAAGTGGCGCATCCCTTCCACGTTGACAAAAGTCACGCCCCCGCGGGCGCGACTCGAAGAGGGGAGACGCCGATGTCACTCGCGGCCCTGCCGACGGCGGCATCAGTCGGGCTCGTCCTGATCGGGTTGCTGATCGTCGGCCTGCTTGCCTGGATCGGCTTCACGCTGTCCCGCCGCAAGGTCGCCGACGCGACCGCGGCCGCGACCGCCGCCGAGGCGAACGCGAAGCTCGAGGCAGCCACCATCACCTCCGGCGCCAAGTCCGCCGCCGAGCTCGTGCGCCGACAGGCCGAGGAAGAGGCCGCCGTACTGCGGGTCCGGGCCGAGGCGGCCGAACAGCGCGCCGAGGAGATCCGGCGCGGCGCCGAGGACCGCGCGTCCGAGGTACGACGGGAAGCCGAGCAGCGGGCGTCCGACGTACGGCGGGAGGCCGAGTCCGAGGCCCAGTCGATCCGCGACGACCTGCGCGAGCAGCGGCTCGAGATGGAGCGGCGCGAACACCGGTTGACCGAGCGCGAAGAGCGTCTCGACGAGCAGCACCGGAGCATCGAGGAACGCCAGACCGGGCTGACCGCTCAGCTGGCCGAGCTCGATCGCAGCAAGGCCGAGATCCGCGATCTCGAGGAGGAGCGCCGCCGGATCCTGGAAGGCGTCGCGAACCTCACCACCGAGCAGGCGAAGACCGAACTGGTCGCCGCGATCGAGGCCGAGGCGAAGCGGCACGCGCACACGATCGTCCGCGACATCGAACGCCAGGCGCAGGACGAGGGCGAGATCAAGGCCCGCAAGATCATCACCGGCGCGGTGCAGCGGCTGGCGTCCGAGCAGACCAGCGAGTCCGTCGTCTCCGTGGTGCACCTGCCGAGCGACGACATGAAGGGCCGGATCATCGGTCGCGAGGGGCGCAACATCCGGTCGTTCGAGCAGACCACCGGCGTCAACCTGATCATCGACGACACCCCGGAAGCGGTGCTGCTGTCCTGCTTCGACCCGGTACGCCGGGAGACTGCGCGGCTGACGCTGGATTCGCTGGTACTCGACGGGCGGATCCACCCGAGCCGGATCGAGGAGATCTACGAACGCAGCAAGGGCGAGGTGGCCGAGCTGTGCGAGCGGGCCGCCGAGGACGCGATGGCGGACGTGGGGATCACGGATCTCCACCCGGAGCTGATCCGGACGATGGGCCTGCTGCGGTACCGGACGTCGTACGGGCAGAACGTGCTGAAGCACCTGATCGAGTCGGCGCACATCGCTGGGATGATGGCCGCCGAGCTCGGGCTGGACGTCAAGCGGTGCAAGCGGGGTGCGTTCCTGCACGACATCGGGAAGGCGCTCACGCACGAGTCCGAGGGCAGCCACGCGATCGTCGGGGCGGATCTGGCGCGCAAGTACGGCGAGGACGACGACGTCGTGCACTGCATCGAGGCGCACCACAACGAGGTCGAGGTGCGCACGGTCGAGGCGGTACTGACGCAGGCGGCTGACGCCGTCAGCGGCGGCCGGCCGGGGGCGCGGCGCGAGTCGTTGGAGGCATACGTGCAGCGGCTCGAGCGGCTCGAGGAGATCGCGATGCACCACGACGGCGTGGAGAAGGTGTTCGCGATGCAGGCCGGGCGGGAGATCCGGGTGATGGTGATGCCGGACGCGGTGGATGACATCGCCGCGCAGGTGATGGCGCGGGATATCGCCAAGCAGGTCGAGGAGGAGCTGACCTATCCGGGGCAGATCCGCGTCACTGTCGTGCGGGAGTCTCGCGCCACCGAGGTTGCCAAGTAATTCAGATTCTTCAGGCCGGGGTGGCGTATTTGGCTCGCCAGGGTGGCGGGTCGAAGGGGGTGGCGTAGAGGCGGGTTTCTTTGGCTATGCGGCCGTCGGCGAACTCGACGATGTTGGCGACGTAGTAGATGTCGCCGCTGTAGTCGGAGCGGCCCATCACCACGAAGTGGTCGCCGGAGCCGATGATGCGCTGGATCTGGATCGAGGGCGGGCTGGGGTACTCCTGCTGCATCGCCCGCATCGTGTCCCGGCCGACGATGCGTTCGCCGGACTGCGGCATCTCCAGGACGTAGTCCTCCGCGCGCATTTCGTGTTCGGCCTCGGCGGACAGCGCCAACTGCCCGTCCGTCGGCCACAGCCGCTCCAGCAACTCCCTGTTCCGGTGTGTCATCACGCCCGCCCTTCGTGGTCTGTACCGTCACTGTCGCCCGGACTCTTCAGCCAGCCTTAAACCGGCTCACCCGCGACGTAAATGGTTCGGCGCGAGGTGCCTTCACTGGTTACGGTCGGTGGATGGACGACATCAGACCGGCCACCAGTACGGACGTGGACCAGCTGATCGAGGCAGAGCAGCATCCGGCCGCCCGCGAACACCTCCGCGAACGATGGCAGCAGCAACTCCGCGGTGAAGACCTCTTCCTCCTCGCCCGCCGGGCTGGTGCCGTCGTCGGCCACACCATGCTGCTGCGCGAGTCGAAGTACCCGACGATCCAGGCGAAGTACGAGCCGGCCGAGATCAACGCCCTGCACGCCTATGTGCAGGGCCAAGGCATCGGTACTGCGATCGTCGCCGCGGCCGAGGGGATCGCCGCGGAGTGGGGTCGCGCGTACGTCGGCTTGGCCGTCGGGTTGGACAATCCCGGCGCACGCAGGTTGTACGAACGCCTGGGCTACGAGCTGTGGGCAGACGGCCAGGTGCTGGACGAGTGGACCGAGAAAGATGCCGACGGCAACATCGTCCGCAGCCACCGGGATCCTTGCGACTACCTGCTCAAACCACTGACCTCGAACAGCGTCAGCGGCCAGGTCTGACCAAGCCCGTCTCATAGGCGAGTACGACCGCCTGGACGCGATTGCGGAGATCGAGCTTGGCCAGGAGGTGGTTGACGTGCGTCTTGACCGTGGCCTCGCTGATCACCAGGACCGACGCGATCTCCTCGTTCGATCGGCCGCGCGCGATCTCCGTGAGAACAGCGACTTCTCGCTCCGTCAGGGATGCCAATCCTGTAGGCAAGCCCGTCACCGGTGGAGGTCTGCCGATGTGCTCTTCGATCAGCCGGGTGGTGATGCTGGGCGCCAGCAACGCCTCGCCAGCCGCCACGGTCCGGATGCCGGCGGCAAGCACGTCGGGCGGTGTCGCCTTCAGCAGGAACCCGGCCGCGCCGGCCCGGAGCGCGTAGTACACGTACTCGTCGAGGTCGTACGTGGTCAGCATCAGGATCTTGGTCCGGCAACCGATCCGGACCAGCTCGCGGGTCGCGCCGATGCCATCGAGGACGGGCATCCGGATGTCCATCAGCACCACGTCCGCATCCGTACGCCGTACGGCCTCGATCGCCTTCCTGCCGTCCGCGGCCTCGGCGACCACGCTGAAACCACGGACCTGCAGCACCAGCGCCAGGCCGGATCGCACCAGGTCCTGGTCGTCCGCGATCACGACGCTGTTCATCGCACGAGCGGCAGGTCGGCGGTCAGCACGAAGCAGCCATCGTCGCCGCGACCGTGGGTGAGGTGACCACCGAGAACGGCGACCCGCTCGCCCATTCCGAGGAGTCCCAGTCCGCCGCCACTGTCCGGGGGACCCGAGGTGGGGTTCTCGACGCGGATCCGCAGCCCCGTCGCCGTACGGGTGATCCGCACTGACGCGATCCGGCCGGCGGCGTAGCGGAGTGCGTTGGTCAGCGCCTCCTGGATGATCCGATAACCCGACACGTCGACGTCGGCCGGAAGTGCCGCGAGCTGACCTTCGACGGTGAGGTCAACCTGCAGCCCGCTGCGGCGGAACCGATCGACGAGTTCTTGCAAGCGGTCGAGTCCCAGTGGTGCAGCAGGTTCGACCTCGTCGTCGGTGTCACGAATCAGCCGCAGCAACCTCCCGGTCTCCCCGAGCGCCTCGCGCCCCACGGCGGTGACTTCGTCGATCGCGGCCTCGGCACCGGTCACATCGTTCCGCAGCAGGTCGCGAGCAGCCGCGGCCTGCACCACCATCGCGCTCACCGAGTGGGCCATGACGTCGTGCAGGTCGCGCGCGATCCGGGCTCGCTCGGCCGCGACCGCCTCCCGCCGTACCAGTTCCTGATGCCTGACGAGGAGCTCGGCCTGTTCGGCCAGCTGGAGGTTCCGGGCGTCGAGTGAACGCATCAGCCGGCCGAACGCGTAGGGCGGCAGGACGACGGCCGACACGAACACCAGATCGGAGACGTCCATCGGTTGATCGAGGCGCAGATATCCCCAGGCCAGCGCGGCGAGGAACAACGCGAGCGGCGTCAGCGCGAGCACGCCACCGACCCTCCGGGCGATCGTGATCGTCGCCAGCGCGAGGATGAGGATCGGCGCGGCAGCCTCGTCGACCTCACCCACAGGGATGAGTAGAACGAGACCCGCAAGAGTGCAGGCGGCCAGCGGGAACCGCCCACGCAGTACGAGCAATGCGCAGGCGATCCAGTCGATGACCAGCGCCGTGGCCGTGCCCGGTAGATCGAGGGCCACGAGCTCGACGGTGGCAACGATGCCCAGTGCCGCCGGTACTACGGCCTGCCGCAGCGCCGACGGGTATCCCCACCTCACGCCTTGATGGTAGATCCGCCGACGGCGCGGCGGGTCAACCCAAAGATGGAGAAGAGACCGACCCGGGAGCCGACGCCGCAGCCGCAGTACTCGAATTACGGTCGCCGCAAATGGCGCATCCCGAGGAGGCAGAGATGAATCCTGAACAGCGGCAAACCAGTTGGTGGGTCTGGGTGCCCACCGGAGTCGGTGTCATTCTCGCGCCGTTGCACGCGCTGGCACGGTTCGCGACACCGGACGGAAAGGAGGACCTGGAGAGTGGAGCCGTCCAGTGGTGGGCCGAGCCCGCCGCACGAGCATTGCGGTCGCTGCTCGACTGGTCGGACGCAGACACGGTCTATCGGGCGTACGGCAAGGTGTGGCCCGTACTGCTCGCCGTGACCGCTCTCAGCGCGCTGCAGGTCAGTCGCAGCCGTCGTGCAGGGCGCCTGGAGCGGTGGGGCTGGCGGCTGACACTGCCCGGCCTGGCCCTGATGGTCCTTGGACTCTTCGGGTTCTTCTGGATCGGACTGGACGTCGCCTACATCGCTGCGGGAATGCCCGGCTACCTGCTGACCGTGGTCGGCTCGGTGCTGCTCGGCGTTGCCTTCCTGCGCGACGGATACAGGCCATGGCTGGTGCCGGCTCTGCTGCTCGGCTGGCTGCCACTCGACCTCGCGCTGAGCGCCGTCCTGTCCGCCGGAGCCGGCACACTGCCGATGATGGCTGCCTGGGCACTGGCGAACTCCACAGCACGCCGGGGCGAGAGTCGGAGATCGATTCCGCCGGGTGCACTGCCGTCCAGCCGACAGAGTGCGTAGGTGTTGGTCAGCGATCTTGGAGAGCCTCGCGCACGATCGAGAGGGTGACGTCCAGCCGCTCCCACTGGGCGGATCCCCAGGTGCGCATGCCTTCGCGGGCTTCCTCGGCATCGGCCGGGTCGGGGAAGCCGTGCTGCAGGCGGACCACTCGTGCCGTGTAGTCCTCGACGTACCGGCGGAGCAGGAAGAACGCGAACAGGTCCGACGACAGCGGCACGTCCGCTGGGTAGGCGGCGAGCCCGCGGCGCAACGCGTGCCCGTCGACAGGCTGCTCGCCGTGTAGAAGGAGGGACAGGTCGTACTCCGGAGGCGCGAGCGTGGCGTTGTCCCAGTCGAGTGCACTGAGTCGACCATGCTCGTCGACCAGCAGGTTGTCCCCGGCCAGGTCGGTGTGGCACACCACGAACCGTGACGGCAGTCGGCGTACGGCGGACTGCAGCCGCTCCAGCCGTTCGAGCTGATCCATGAGCGCGGCTCGCTGCGGCCGGACGACCCGCTCGGCCAGGTGGAGCCGGAGCTCATCGGCGACTGCCAACGAGAACTGCTCGCGGGGGAGCACAGCGGAAAGTGAGACCGAATGCAGGTCTGCAAGAACCCGGCCGAGTTCGTCGAGCACGGTGTCGGGCCACCTCGGCCAGTCGGCAGGCGTAGTACCGGGGAGGTACGGGAACAACGCGACGACGCCGGCCGGCACCGAGCCGGAGAGCTTCCCAGCTGAGGTGGGCACGGGATATGGCACGCGGGCTCGGAACCCGGCCTCGTGAAGCTCGCGCACCAATGGCAGCCGAGCCACGGCGCCAGCCGCACCACGACCACCCGGCCACAACTTGAGGAAGTACTGCTCGCCGCCGGCGTTCACTGAGTAGCCCGCCGACGCCCAGCCCAACGGGATGAACCGCAGCCCATCGAACGCCATGCAATACAACTCGCGAAGCGCATGCAGCAGCACCCCGCGATCAACCCGCGGCTCATTCAGCACAGCGCGGGGTGGATCAGCGGAAGGCGGCTTGGCCGGTGATTGCCTGGCCGATGACTAGTTGGTGGACTTCGGACGTGCCTTCATAGGTGAGGACGGACTCGAGGTTGTTGGCGTGCCGCATCACCGGGTACTCGCCGCTGATGCCGTTCGCGGCCAGGATCGTGCGGCACTCGCGGGCGATCGCGATCGCCTCGCGGACGTTGTTCAGTTTGCCGACGCTGACCTGCTCGGGGCGCAGCGAGCCCTTCTCCTTCAGCCGGCCGAGATGGACCGCGAGCAGGATGCCCTTGTTCAGCTCGACCGCCATGTCCGCGAACTTCGCCTGCGTCAGCTGGTACGCCGACAGCGGCTTGTCGAACACCTGCCGCTCGGCCGCATAGTCCACGGCTGTCTCCAGGCAGTCGCGGGCCGCGCCCATCGCGCCGAAGATGATGCCGAAACGCGCCTCGTTCAAGCAGCCCAGCGGTCCGGACAGACCACGGGCCTCCGGCAACATCGCCGACGCCGGCAGCCGGACGTCGTCCAGGATCAGCTCCGAGGTCACCGACGCCCGCAGCGACATCTTTCGGGTGATCTCCGGCGCGGAGAACCCAGGCGTCTCAGTCGGTACGGCGAACCCGCGCACGCCGTCATCCGTCCGGGCCCAGACGACGGCCACGTCGGCCACGGAGCCGTTGGTGATCCACATCTTCGAGCCGTTCAGCACCCAGTCGTCGCCGTCGCGCCGGGCATTCGTCCGCATGCCGCCGGGGTTGGATCCGAAGTCCGGCTCGGTCAGGCCGAAGCACCCGATCGCCTCACCCGCCGCCATCCGGGGGAGCCACTCGATCTTCTGCTCCTCACTGCCGTACTTCCAGATCGCGTACATCGCGAGCGATCCCTGCACGCTGACGAGCGACCGCATCCCCGAGTCGGCCGCCTCGATCTCCAGACAGGCCAGGCCGTAGGCGACAGGTCCGAGCCCGGCGCAGCCGTACCCCGTCAGGTGCATCCCGAGCAGTCCGAGCGCACCGAGCTCCTTCGCCAGATCCCGCGCGGGGATGGTCGCCGACTCGAACCACTCCGGCAGGTGCGGCCGCAGCCGCTCGTCGGCGAACCGGCGGGCGGTCGCCCTGATGGCGACTTCCTCTTCGGTGAGCAGCGAGTCCACGTCCACGAGATCCAGCGAAACCGTCATGCCGCCACGCTAGCGTCAACCGCACCTGAGCGACCTGAGGCAAACCCCACAAACAACCTGTGGATCACCTCACTTGCGGTACCAGGGCCACCACCAGCGGCGTTTGCGCGGGTGGCGGACGACGACGCTGCTCCAGCGGGCCTCGCCGGTGACGCGGAGGCGGACGCCCCCGGGCTTCGGAGTGCCGGCTGTGTTCTTGGAGCTGCTGCCGACCATGTCGATCTGGTCGATGTCGACGCTCCAGCCCTCCGGAACGATCATCAGGACAGAGCTGTGCTTCGGGCGGACCTCGACTTCGATCTCGGGCCAGCGCACGACGGCGTCGGTGAAGTCGAGCTTCACCGACGAGTGCTCGGGGAGGGCGACGATCCGCTCCGGCACGTTCCATGCTCCCTCGCGCTTCTGGGAGCTGTGCTTGGCACGGATGGTGAGCTCGGCGGCGTCCCCGTGCGCGACCGGGACCAGGTCGGCGGTCGCGGTACGGAGCTCGAGCTGGGTCTTGGCGGAGTAGATCTGGGTCAGCCGCTGGTCCATCTCCTCGAAGTCCAGCCGGCCGTCGCTGTGGGCCTCCTGGATCATCGAGGCGGCGTGCTCGCGGTCGCGGTCAGATGCCCGATGGCCGGGCGGCGGCTGTTCCAGACTCATAGAAGCAAAGGTAGCGCCGCACCGTGGTCATCCGCTTGCGCCAGCCGTCTCCGCGAACCGTCCGGAACCTGGAACAATGGCCGCGTGAATCCGCGAACCGTCGTCATCCTCGGCTCGACCGGCTCGGTCGGGACCCAGGCCCTCGAGCTGATCGGGCGGAACCGCGACCGGTTCCGGGTGCTTGCTCTGTCCGCAGGCGGCGACAACGTCAACCTCCTGGCCCAGCAGGCGCTGGAGTTCGAGGTCGAGGTCGTCGGTGTCGCCAAGGCCACGGTCGCGCAGGACCTCCAGCTCGCCTTCTACGCCGAGGCGCAGCGCCGCGGTTACGCCCAGGGCGAGTTCCGGATCCCCAAGATCCTCACCGGCCCTGATGCCTCCACCGAGCTGGCCGGGCTGGCGTGTGACGTCGTTCTCAACGGCATCACCGGATCCGTCGGGCTGCAGCCGACTCTGGCCGCGCTGGACGCCGGTACGACGCTGGCGCTGGCGAACAAGGAATCCCTCGTCATCGGCGGCCCGCTGGTCGTCAAGAGGGTCAAGCCTGGCCAGATCGTGCCGGTCGACTCCGAGCACTCGGCGATCGCCCAGTGTCTGCGCAGCGGCACAGCCGATGAGGTACGCCGTCTGCTGGTGACCGCGAGTGGCGGTCCCTTCCGCGGCCGGAGCCGGGCCGAGATGGCCGACGTGACGCCCGAGCAGGCGATGAACCACCCGACCTGGGACATGGGCCCGGTGATCACGATCAACTCCGCCAACCTGGTGAACAAGGGGCTGGAGGTGATCGAGGCCCACCTGCTCTACGGGCTCCCGATGGACCGGATCGACGTCGTCGTGCACCCGCAGTCGATCGTGCACTCGATGGTCGAGTTCGTGGACGGCTCGACCATGGTCCAGGCGTCCCCGCCGGACATGCGGCTGCCGATCGCCCTCGCGCTGGGCTGGCCCGACCGGATTCCGGACGCCGCCCCCGCGTGTGACTGGACCACCGCCTCCAGCTGGGAGTTCGAGCCGCTCGACAACGAGGCGTTTCCCGCGGTCCAGCTGGCCCGGGAGACCGGGGAACGCGGCGGCACGGCGCCCGCGGTACTGAATGCCGCCAACGAGGTCTGTGTGGAGGCGTTCCGGGAGGGGCGGCTGCCGTTCCTGGGGATCGTCGACACCGTAGCCCGGGTTGTGACCGAACACGACGTACCCTCGTACGAGGAACTGTCCATCGACGATGTACTCGCCGCGGACGCCTGGGCGAGGGCCCGGGCCCGCGAACTGACCGCCACCGCGAACGACCAGGGCCAGGAGACCACAAAGGCATGAGCGCACTCCTCACACTCATCGGCGTCGTGCTGTTCGTGATCGGCATCCTGGCGTCGGTGGCGCTGCATGAGATGGGTCACATGCTGCCCGCGAAGGCGTTCGGCATGAAGGTGACCCAGTACTTCGTCGGCTTCGGCCGGACCGTGTGGTCCACCAAGCGCGGCGAGACGGAGTACGGGCTCAAGCTCATCCCCGCCGGTGGGTTCGTCCGGATCATCGGGATGCTGCCGCCGAGTAAGAACAGCCAGGATCCGACTGAGCCCCTGCGGGTCCGCAAGGCCAACACCGGCCCGATCCAGTCGCTGGTGGAGAACGCCCGCAGCGCGGAGTACGAGACGATCGATCCGGCGGACGACGGCCGGCTGTTCTACCAGAAGGTGTGGTGGAAGAAGCTGATCGTGATGGCGTCCGGACCGCTGGTGAACGTGCTGATCGCGTTCGTGCTGTTCGGCGGGCTGTTCATGCTGTACGGCGCGAACGTCGCGCAGACCACGGTCGCCACCGTCACGGACTGCGTGATCCCGGCGGATCAGGCGACCGCCGATCGCAAGTGTGAGCCGGCGGACAAGGAGTCGCCGGCCAAGCTGGCCGGGTTCCAGGTCGGCGACAAGATCCTGTCGTTCAACGGGACGACGATCAGCAGCTGGGACGACCTGACCCCGCTGATCCGGGCGAACACCGACAAGCCCGCCGTCATCGTCGTCGAGCGCAACGGTCAGCAGACCACGTTGCAGACCAACACCATCCTGAATCAGGTGGTGGAGAAGGCCGGCTCCGACAAGATCGTGTCGGTCGGCTTCCTCGGCGTCTCGCCGGAGCAGAAGGTCGAGCGGCAGGACTTCGGGTTCGTCGTCGACAAGATGGGTGAGCTGACCGTCGCCACGGTCAAGGCGCTCGGCAACTTCCCGGAGAAGCTGGTCGGGGTCGCGAAGTCGATCGTAGGCGGCAACCGCGACCAGGACAGCCCGATGAGTGTCGTCGGCGCCAGCCGGGTCGCCGGTGAGGTCGCGTCGAACAACTCGCTGACCGGGGGAGAGCGGATCGCGTTCCTGGTCTCGCTGCTCGCCTCGCTGAACCTGTTCCTGGCGTTGTTCAACTTCATTCCGTTGCTGCCGCTGGACGGCGGCCACATGATCGGCGCCATCTGGGAAGGCATCCGGCGCGGGTTCGCCAAGTTGCGCGGCCGGCCCGACCCGGGGTACGTCGACGTCGCCAAGCTGCTGCCGATCGCGTACGTGGCGGCCAGTTTCATCGTGGTGATGGGCGTGCTGCTCGTCATCGCCGACATCGTCAACCCGATCAAGCTCTTCAACGGCTAAACTCACAACGGTTAAAGGACACATGAGCATCTCCCTGGGCATGCCCGCGCTGCCTCCCCCGACCCTCGCGCCACGCCGCAAGACCCGCCAGATCAAGGTGGGCAAGGTGCTGGTCGGCGGTGACGCGCCGGTGTCCGTGCAGTCGATGACGACCACGCTCACCTCGGACGTGAACACGACGCTGCAGCAGATCGCGGAGCTCACCGCGGCCGGCTGCGACATCGTCCGGGTCGCTTGTCCGTCGCAGGACGACGCGGACGCGCTGCCAGAGATCGCCGAGCACTCGCAGATCCCGGTGATCGCGGACATCCACTTCCAGCCGAAGTACGTGTTCGCCGCGATCGAGGCCGGTTGTGCCGCGGTCCGGGTGAACCCGGGCAACATCCGCAAGTTCGACGACCAGATCAAGGAGATCGCCGCCGCCGCGAAGGACCACGGCACGTCGATCCGGATCGGCGTCAACGCCGGCTCGCTGGACCCGCGGCTGCTGCAGAAGTACGGCAAGGCGACGCCCGAGGCGCTGGTCGAGTCGGCCGTCTGGGAGGCGTCGCTGTTCGAGGAGCACGACTTCCACGACTTCAAGATCTCGGTCAAGCACAACGACCCGGTCGTGATGGTGAAGGCATACGAACTGCTCTCCGAGCGGGGCGACTGGCCGCTGCACCTCGGTGTCACCGAGGCGGGCCCGGCGTTCCAGGGCACGATCAAGTCGTCCGTCGCGTTCGGCGCGCTGCTGTCCAAGGGCATCGGCGACACGATCCGCGTCTCGCTGTCCGCGCCGCCGGTCGAGGAGGTCAAGGTCGGCCTGCAGATCCTGCAGTCGCTGAACCTGCGCGAGCGCAAGCTCGAGATCGTCTCCTGCCCGTCCTGCGGTCGCGCCCAGGTCGACGTCTACACGCTGGCCGAGCAGGTCACCGCCGGGCTCGAGGGCATGGAGGTCCCGCTCCGCGTCGCCGTGATGGGCTGTGTCGTCAACGGCCCGGGCGAGGCGCGCGAGGCCGACCTGGGTGTTGCCTCCGGCAACGGCAAGGGCCAGATCTTCGTCAAGGGCGAGGTGATCAAGACGGTGCCCGAGTCCAAGATCGTCGAGACCCTGATCGAAGAGGCCATGCGTATCGCCGAGGAGATGGGCGAGTCCGTCGACGGCGGCGAACCCACCGTCACAGTCAGCTGACCCCAGTCCCGCACTCCTCCGCCGCCTCGGGGTCGCCATACGGCCCCTTGGCGAGTCCGACCGAGGCTCGCCCGCTCGCCCCGCTCGCCGAGCGCCGGCGCTCCCGAACGCGAGCGCGCCCGGCGATGTTCCCCCGGAAGATCGCCGCTAACTCCAGCGAGCGCCGCAGGCCCCGACCTGCCGCACGGAGCACGGGACTCTGTGCGTGACCTGAGCACCCGGCTCGCCAGCTCACGCTCAGCCCATGCACAAGGTGCGCTCCAGCATGGCGAGGGCCTGACGCCGGCGTGGCCGGGGGTCTGATTGCGGCGCCGCTGGCGGCGTACCGGCTGGTGGTGCGCAGCCTGGAGCTGGCCGACTTTGTGCATGGTGTGAGTGTCTGGTGCGCTCTGATCTGCTCAGGTGATGCACAAGGTGCGCTCCGGTAGGGCGGGGGCCTGACTTTGCGCCTGGAGTGAGTGCCTGGTTGGGCGGTGGATGCTCAGATGGTGCACAAGGTTCGGGCCGGGGTCGAGGCCGGACGCGAGGCCCGGAGCCGGAGCCGGGGCCGGGGCCGGGGCAGGGGGTGGGCGAGGGGATGGAGGTGGGGAATAGCCTTCGGCGGGTGACGGAGTACATGGTTGTCAGCGCGATTCGGGCGGAAGCCAGATACGTGCCGGAGGGGATTCCTGTCGTTGTGACGGGGATCGGTAAGACGGCTGCCGCCGTGGCCGTCTCCAGGGCTCTGGCCGAGCGCGATACCGCGGACCTGGTGGTGCTGAACGTCGGTACTACGGGCGCGCTGCGCGACGGGATGGCCGGGCTCTACCTCCCGAGCGAGGTGATCAACCATGACATCAACGCGGACGCGGTCCGGGCGATCGGGCTGGATCCGCAAGAGTCGCTGAAGGTCGACGGGGGCGACGGGACCGTGCTCGCGTCGGGGGACGTGTTCGTGACCGACCCGGTGATCAGGGCGCGGTTGGCGGAGCGGGCGCATCTGGTCGACATGGAGGCGTACGGCGTCGTGTTCGCCTGCCGGGAGTTCGGCGTACCGGTTCGGCTGGTGAAGCATGTGTCGGATTCCGCCGACGAGGCGGCGATGGACTGGCCGGCCCTGGTCGACGCGAGTGCCAAGGCGCTGGGGGAGTGGGTTCGGTCAGAGGTCGGCCAGGTGTGACAGCACCTGGATCTCGCGGTCCAGCCAGCGCATGACGCCGACGCCGCCGGCCCGAACCGCGCGGTTCGCCGCCAGCGCCTCGGACACGGTGACCCAGCGAGGTTCGAGGTCGAGTTCGAGCTCGTAGCCCTCCAGGTCCGGCTCACCGGGCTCGCCGTCAGAGGAGCAGTAGAAGTAGTGCGAGGTCAGCTTGAACACCTCGTACTCCGGTTCGATCGCGCGCAGGTACTCAGTCGTGATCCCGATGGCCAGGCCGATCTCGACGCCAGGCAGGCCGCACTCCTCCAGGAACTCGCGCTGCAACGCCGCGGGGATCGACTCCCGCGCCTCGACACCTCCGCCCGGGAACTTGTAGTCGCCGTGTCGCGACGCCAGCAGGAGCAGGTGGTCGTCGCGGAACAGCACGCCGCGGACCGAGGTCCGTTGCAGCGTGGGCGCGGTCAGGTCGAGGTCCGGGTCATGGACGAAGCTTCCGAGTAGCATCCGGCTATTCTGGCTTGACCTTGACCCTGGGGGCAGGGTTTAGCGTCGGTGTCGAGGAGGCGGAATGCATATCAGCGACCTGGCGGCCGAGGCCGGCGTGACAGTCAAGGCAGTGCGGTACTACGAATCGCAGGGCCTGCTGAAGCCCAACCGGGAAGCCAACGGCTACCGGACCTACAGCGCCGAGGACGTGCTGGTGGTCCGCGAGATCAAGGCGTTGCTGTCGCTTGGACTCACGGCGGAGCAGACCTACCCGTTCATCGAGTGCCTGCGGGCCGGCAACGACCGGGCGGACGTCTGCCCGGCCTCGCTGACGGCCTACCGGATCCGGATCGCCGAGGTGGACCAGCGGATCGCCGAACTGACCGATCTGCGGGCCAGGCTGACCGATCTCCTCACCGATGCCGAAAGCTGGAGAACGAGAGTGAGAGAGACACTATGAGCGATCTGCAATCTGTCGACGAAGCCAACTTCGACCAAGTGGTGCTGGGCGCGGACAAGCCGGTGCTGGTGGACTTCTGGGCCGAGTGGTGCCCGCCGTGCCACCAGATCGTCCCGGTGCTCGCCCAGATCGCGGAGGAGCGCAAGGACCGGCTCTCCGTGGTGAAGCTGAACTCCGACGAGAACCCGTCCATCTCGTCGCGCTACCGGGTGATGGCGCTGCCGACGCTGATGCTGTTCCACCACGGCGAGCTGATCTGGTCGGTCGTCGGTGCCCGCCCCAAGGCCAAGCTCCTCAAGGAACTGGACGACGCCCTACTCACCGCCGTCTGACGCGAGCCGACCGCCGTCTGACGCGAGGCGTTCGACCACCGCGGTCATGATGTTCTGCCAGTGAGTGCGTTGGCGGGTGCGCTCTTCCGCATCCGCCAGCCGCCCAGCACCACGCGAACCGGCCAGCACTACCGCGAACCGGCCACCATGACCGCGATTCGGCCGGCAGCCACGGACACGCCGCCGTCCCTCCCGCGCGACTGGGCGCGCGACCTGCCTTTCAGGGGGCAACCCCTGAAAGGCAGGGTTGCAGCGTCAGGTTCTCGACATGCAACCCACCTGCTGGAGGCTTGACCCCTCAGACGCCGCTTCTGCAGGCGCCGGTTCAGGTGTTCGCGGTGGAGAGTTCGACCAGTAGTCCGTGGGGGCCGGCGACGTAGGCGGAGGTTGTTCCCCAGTCGGTGGTGGTGGGTTCCAGGGCGATCTTGCCGCCGCGAGCGCGGATCGCCTCGATGTCGGCGTGGATGTCCTCGCTGCTGAACTGCAGCAGGGTGCCGCCGAGTGGTGCGACGTCGTCGATCATCGCGCCGCGGTGCAGCGCGATCGTGATCGCGCCGGCCTTCACCTCCGCGTAGCCCTCCGCGGCGTCGCCGGACACCTCAAGGCCGAGCACGCGAGAGAAGAAGTCGGCCAGGTCCTTGTTCTTGTCCGCAGTGTCGGAGATCAGGCCGAGGTGGTCGAGACGCAAGGTCATCGGGGTGCTCCCTGGTCTAGTAGCTCGCTAAATTGCTAGCATCATAGCCATGACCGAGGAAGCTGCCAAGAAGGCGCAGTTCAACGTCTACCTGCCGCCCGACCTGATCCGACGGGTCAAGCACAAGGCGATCGACGAAGGCGCGAGCTTGTCTGCCCTCGTCGAGCAGGCCCTGACGAAGTACCTGGACGAGCACGGAGAGGCCGAGGGATGAATGAGATCGTTGTCCGACCACTGCGGTTCAGCGCCGACGTACCGGCGATGCGGGCGTTCCTGGAGACCTTGGGGCTGCGGTCCCGGATCGAGTCGGAGCGCGGCGGCTGGGTCGACATGGTCGCGGGGCGCGGGATGGTCGCGCTGCACGACGCCGCCAGCAGCAGTACCGGCGCCAAGGCGAGGGATACCCGGGTGTCCTTCGAGGCCGATGAGATCGACGAGTTGAAGGGCCGGCTCGAAGCGGCCGGCTATCAGGAGGTGGCCATCTGGGACGAAGCCTATGGACGGGTCCTCTCGGTCCTGGGGCCCGACGACACCACCCTCTGGATCGACGAACGCAGCAAGGACCTCTACGGCTACAAGCTGCACGACGCGCATCCGGACGCGCGCTGGTCGGTGACACCCCGTCTGGCCGTCCAGGATCAAGCCGCATGGCAGCGTTTCCTCCAGACCCTTGGCGGCGATAACGCCGAGCTGGTGCGCTTCGACCCACCCGCGGTCGAGGTCGAAGTACGGCTCGAGCTGTCCACGTCGGAGCCTCTGGATGAGGTCGTACGTCGGCTCGTGGCGACCGGGTATGAGCCGACGGAGGCGCCCGACGGGTTGTCCGTCGTGGATCCGGACGGGCTGATCTTGCGAGTCCACGGGTGATCCGAGTACGCCGCGCCTGGCCGGGCGACGCCGACGCCGTACGGGAGGTCGGGCTCAGGACCTGGCCGGTCGCATACAGAAGCTTGGCGTCGCCCGAGTTCATCGTCGACGGACTGGCCGCCTGGTGGTCCCCGGAGGCGGTAGACCGGGGCATCCGCCAAGGCATCACTTTGATCGCCCTCGACGACGAAAAGGTCGTGGGGATGGTCGCGCTCGGGCAGGAGGAGGGCTTCTGGGTGATGTGGAAGCTGTACGTGCTGCCGCAGTATCAAGGCAAGGGCGTCGGCAAGGCCCTGCTGGACGGGGCGATCGCGGCTCTGCCGGCAGGGACAGAGCAACTCCTGCTGGACGTGCTGATCACCAACGAGCCGGCGATCGGTTTCTACCGCAAGCACGGGTTCGGAACGCCCCGGACGACACCGGCCAGAGACTTGGGCGACGAGTTGATGTGGATGAGCCTTGACCTCCAGTTCCCTTGAGACCGCAGGATGACCTCCGTGAGCGACAGATTGCGCGACGACCCGGACTTCCGCCGGTACTGGTTGGCTCGGGCCCTCTCGATCACCGGATCGATGGTCACGGCTGTCGCTTTGCCCGTGCTGGTCTACCGGCTGAGCGGTTCGCCCTTTCTCACCGCGTTGGTCACCGCGCTGGAGGCGGCGCCGTACCTGCTGACCGGGTTGTTCGCGGGCGCGCTGTCGGATCGCTGGAACCGCCGACGGGTGATGGTGTCGGCGGACCTGGTCAACGCGGTTGTGATCGGCTCGATCCCACTGGCGCACTGGCTCGGCATCCTGACCGTGCCGCAGGTGCTGGTGGTCGGGTTCGTCGTGCAGATGGTCTACACGTTCTTCGACGGCGCGAACTTCGGCGCGCTGCCCGTCCTGGTCGGGCGGGCTCGCGTCGCTCAGGCGAACGCGGCGGTGTGGACCGCCTCCAGCCTGATCGAGTTGTTCGTGCCGCCGCTTGCCGGGCTCGTCCTCGCTGTACTCAACCCAGCCACCTTGCTCGCGCTGGACGCCCTGAGCTTCGTCGCGTCGGCGAGCGCAGTACGGGGGATCGTGCGGGCGATGTCCGAGCAGCGGGAGGGGCAGGCGCCGCTGCGGCCCGGAGTGGTGTTCAAGGACATCGCCGAGGGGCTTCGGTTCCTGGTCCGGCATCCGGGCGTCCGGACGATGACGATCGTGGGGAGCCTGCAGTCGTTCGCGGGCGGCGGCTTCGTCGCGCTGATGGTGGTCTGGTTGGACCGGGCCTTGCATGTCGGTACTTCGGGGCTGCGGTTCGGGTTGGTCTGGGGCGCGTGGGGGATCGGGGGACTGGCGGCCGCGGTCGGGCTGCCCCGGTTGCTGAAGCGGCTGCCGCCTGCTGCGATCACCCTGTACGCGATCCCGGTCTCGGCGGTGCTCGGGATCGTCACCCCGTTGATGCCGACCTGGCCGCTGGCCGCGATCGCCTTGCTGGCTTGGGGTTCGGCGTACGTGTTGGTGATCGTCAACGCGATCTCCTACCGCCAGCAGGTGACGCCGGAGCAGTTGCTCGGCCGGGTGAACACCGCCGGCCGGATGCTGTCGTGGGGAGTGGGCTGGACGCTGGGCTCGATCCTTGGCGGTGTGCTCGGCAGTCAGCTCGGCGTACGGCCTGCGATGGTCGCGATGGGGATGCTCGGTTTCCTCGCGGTCGCGGTCGCCTGGACCTCTCCGCTGCGGGCAATAGCGGCAGCGCACGACCCATTACAGGCCTCAGAGGGCGGGATCAGCTAGGTTCTGCCCCGTGGGCGTACGGGTACTGGGTCCTCGCGACCTGTCAGCAGCGAGGGCCGTCATCGCCCGCGATCCGGTCATCAACGTCTTCGTGGACAGCCTGGTGCAGGCATCCGGGCTCGACCCGCGCCGCGGCGCGGAGGTCTGGGGCTACGTCGAGAAGGGCGAGCTGGAAGCCCTCTGCCATGCCGGCGGGAACATGGTTCCGGTCGGCGCCGGGGAGGCCGCGCTACGCGCCTTCGCGGCCTACGCGCTTCGCCGCGGCCGCAACTGCTTCCAGATCCTCGGACCGGCGCGTGCCGTCGACCAGCTCTGGGCGGCGCTCGAACCGCAGTGGGGTCCGGCCCGCGAGGTCCGTGACGACCAGCCGTTCATGGTGATCGACACCGCGCCCGCGATCGCGCCCGATCCACTGGTGCGCGCGGTCGAACCCGTCGAGCTGTCCATCCTCTATCCGGCCTGCGTGGCGATGTACACCGAAGAGGTCGGCGTCCCGCCACAGACCGGGCCCGACGGGACCTTCTACCGGTCGCGGGTGGCCGAGCTGATCCGGGCCGGCCGGGCGTTCGCGCGGATCGAGGACGGCAAGGTCGTGTTCAAGGCCGAGATCGGTTCGGTCGGGTCCGGCGTCTGCCAGATCCAGGGCGTGTGGGTGGATCCGTCGCGCCGCGGTGAGGGTCTGGCCGCGCCGGGAATGGCCGCGGTGGTCGAGCTCGCCCGGCGGATCTCGCCGGTGGTGACGCTCTACGTGAACGCGTTCAACACCCCGGCCCGGTCGGCGTACGAGCGGGTCGGGTTCCGGACGATCGAGACGTTCGCGACGATCCTGTTCTGAGCTCCGCCGCCACCCCGTACGGCCCCCTTCCCTAATCGCCCAGCCCCCGCGCACGCAGTACTGAGCAGTAACAACTTGAGCTAAAGTCCACGTCATGACGAAACGAAGCAGGAGCACCACCGGCCTGGCAGCGCTCTTCGCCGTCATGGGCGTACTGCACTTCGTGAAGCCGAAACCCTTCGAACGCATCGTCCCGCACCAACTCCCGCGCAGGAAGGACCTCGTCTACGCCTCCGGCGTCGCCGAACTCGCCTGCGCCGCCGGCCTCCTCCATCCCCGGACCCGCCGCGCCGCCGGCCTCGCCAGCGCAGCCCTGCTCACCGCCGTGTTCCCCGCGAACTGCCAGATGGCCATCGACCTGAACCGCAAGGGATCGCCTCGCGCCAAGACGATCGCGTTCGCCCGTCTGCCGCTCCAGATCCCGCTCATCCGGGCCGCCCTGAAAGCCTCCCGCGAGACCACCCCGGCCAGATAGCGGCGGCGCCCCCTGTGGAAATGTGGTGAGAGCACTGGTCGCGGCCGGATATCCTCGTTGCCGTCAGTAGTTCTGTTCACACCTGTCCTGCTTGGAGACTCTCGTGATTCTGCGCATGTCGTCGCTGTTCCTTCGCACCCTTCGCGAGGACCCGGCGGACGCGGAGGTCCCGAGCCACCGACTGCTCGTCCGCGCCGGCTACATCCGCCGCAACGCGCCCGGCATCTACACCTGGCTGCCGCTGGGCCTGATGGTGCTGCGCAACGTGGAGCGGATCGTCCGCGAGGAGATGAACGCGATCGGCGCGCAGGAGCTGCTCTTCCCGGCGCTGCTGCCCCGCGAGCCCTACGAGGCGACCGGCCGCTGGACGGAGTACGGGCCGAACATCTTCCGGCTGAAGGACCGCAAGGGCGCGGACATGCTGCTCGGCCCGACCCACGAGGAGATGTTCACCCTCGTCGTGAAGGACCTGTACTCGTCGTACAAGGATCTGCCGCTGTCGATCTACCAGATCCAGAACAAGTACCGCGACGAGGCGCGGCCGCGGGCCGGCGTACTGCGCGGGCGCGAGTTCGTGATGAAGGATTCGTACTCGTTCGACGTCGACCAGGAAGGGCTGCAGGCGTCGTACGAGCTGCACCGCAAGGCCTACATCAACATCTTCGACCGGCTCGGCTTCGACTACGTGATCGTGCAGGCGATGTCGGGCGCGATGGGCGGCTCGGCGTCGGAGGAGTTCCTCGCGATCGCTGAGAACGGCGAGGACACCTTCGTGCGCTCGCCGGGCGGATACGCGGCGAACGTCGAGGCCGTCGTGGTCCCGCAGGCGGCGAAGGTGGACGCGTCGGACGTGCCCGCCGCCGAGGTGGTCGACACCCCGGACACTCCGACCATCGACACTCTGGTGGACTCGCTGAACGCGAAGCACACCCGTGCGGACGGCCGGGAGTGGACCGCCGCGGACACGTTGAAGAACGTGCTCGTGATGCTGGTGAACCCGGACGGGACGCGTCAGCCGCTGGCCATCGGCGTACCGGGAGACCGCGCGATCGACGAGAAGCGTCTCGGTGCGCAGGTCGAGCCCGCTGAGGTGGCCGCGTTCGAGGAGTCGGACTTCGAGAAGTTCCCCTCGCTCGCCAAGGGCTACATCGGGCCGGGCGTGCTCGGCTCGGAGAACACCTCCGGTATCCGGTACCTGCTCGACCCCCGAGTCGCGGAGGGCTCTGCCTGGGTGACCGGCGCGGACAAGACCGGCTTCCACGTCATCAACCTGGTGTACGGCCGCGACTTCACCGCCGACGGCACGATCCAGGCCGCCGAGGTGCGCGACGGTGACGAGGCGCCCGACGGCTCGGGTCCGCTCGAGGCCGCCCGCGGTATCGAGATGGGGCACATCTTCCAGCTCGGCAAGAAGTACGCCGAGGCGCTCGACCTGAAGGTGCTCGACCAGAACGGCAAGCTGGTCACTGTCACGATGGGCTCCTACGGAGTGGGTGTGACCCGCGCGGTCGCCGCCATCGCCGAGGGCAACAACGACGAGCTCGGCCTGATCTGGCCGCGCGAGATCACGCCGGCCGACGTCCACCTGGTTGCCACCGGCAAGGATGCCGAGGTCTTCGAGAAGGCCGCCTCGATCGCCACCGAGCTGGAGTCGCGCGGTCTGTCGGTGCTCTACGACGACCGCGAGAAGGTCTCCCCGGGCGTCAAGTTCAAGGACGCCGAACTCCTGGGCGTCCCCACCATCGCCGTTGTCGGCAAGGGCCTCGCGGACGGCACCATCGAGGTCAAGGACCGCCGCACCAACACCCGCACCGACATCCCGGTCGCCGACGTCGTCGACCACCTGGTCTCGGTCGTCCGCGGCTGACCCCAGCACTTGGCCGAAAGGGTGTGCCCCGCTGGGGCACACCCTTTCCCGCGTTCACTGGGTCTGCGTTGAAGGCGGGCTAATTGTTCTGGCTCACGGTCGCAACTGCGGAATGCCGGGGCTGATCAGCACCAGACGCGACGGCTGCCACGTGATCCACGAGATCAGCCGGGTCGGCATCGCCGTGCTCGACGGACCTCGGGGTTGCTCGTAGGACGTGGCTATCTCAGGGGTGGACCCAGACCGTCCAGCGTTCGAGGCGGAGGTAGTCGAGGCGGTGGTAGATGGGTTGGCCGGCGTCACTGGCGATGAGGGCGGCGGGCTGCGTGGAGTGGTGGTTGGTGGCGGCCCAGGTGATGGCGGCGCCGGCGCCTCGGCCTCGGGCGGCGGGAAGGACCGCGACGTTCTCCACGACGGTCAGGCCGGCGGCGTTGTGGGCGGCGGAGGTCGCCAGCGGCTCCTCGCCGTCGTAGCCGACCCAAGCCGTGGACGGGCCGTCGAGGAAGTTCGCCGCGTAGAGAGTGCCGGCCTGGAACGGTTGGAGTTCAGGCAGCGGATAACCCTCGATCAGGGCGCGTTCGGCGTCGGCCAGACCGGTGGCGTCTGTGACCTGACGGATCTCCAGATCGGTGGTCGGTGGCGGCGTCGAGGTCTGGGGTAGGCGGACCATCAACGGCGGATGGCCCGCCAGGCTCAGCCCGTGCTGCCGCAGGTCACCCGTCGGCCAGGCGCTGACGAAGAGGTAGGGGACGTGCGGCAGAAACACCTCGTCGACGGCGGCGATCACCTCGGCGGGATCGACCGGCTGTTTCGGGACGATCCAGTTGGTGATCGGCCCCCGCTCGCCGAGGATCCCGCCCGCCCAGACCGCGCCGTCGTACCAGGGTCGTCCGGTGCGTCGGGCGGCGTCGGTCGACCAGGACGCGTGGGCGAGGACGGCCTGGCGGACGAGGGAGTCGGTGGGGGAGAGGTCCGGTTCCCAGCCGGTGGCGAGCTGCTCGCCCTCGGGAGGCAGGATCGACGAGGCCATCCACTCACTGTTCCACCGCCCTCCGCGGTTTGTCTTGCGCCTCGTCTCCCTCACTCCCCGGGTTCGAGTTGTGTCTCGCCGCTATCACGGTCTGTGTCTCGCCTCACTCCACCCCGTGTAATGGTTGAGCAGAATAATGGCCTTACCGGATGCTGAGGCCGTGATCGACTCTTCTGCCCTTGTGTACCGCCGTGCCTGACATCTCCCTGTGGACTCTCGTACTGCTGGTGGTGGCCGCGTTCTCGGCCGGCTGGATCGATGCGGTGGTGGGCGGCGGTGGGTTGATCCAGTTGCCCGCGATGCTGCTCGGTCTGCCTGGCGCGTCGCCGGCCCAGATCCTGTCCACCAACAAGATCTCCTCCTTGTTCGGTACGGCGACCAGCGCGGTGACCTTCGGCGTCAAGGTCCGCCCGGACCGGCGTACGGTGCTGCCGCTGGCGATCATGGCGGGTCTCGGGTCGGCGGCCGGAGCGTTGGTGGCGACGCGGATCCCGATGTCGTGGTTCAAGCCGATCGTGCTCGTGCTGCTGGTCGCCGTCGCCATCTACACCGCGATGAAGCCGTCGCTGGGAGCCCGTACTGCGCTCCGCTTCGACGGGCGGGCGCACTACGTGGCGGCGGGGGCGGTCGGTGCGCTGATCGGGTTCTACGACGGCGCGGTCGGGCCTGGTACCGGGTCGTTCCTGATCTTCGCGCTGGTCGGGTTGATGGGCTACAACTTCCTCCGCGCGAGCGCCAAGGCGAAGATCGCCAACGTCGCCACCAACCTCGCCGCGATCGCGGTGTTCACCATCGGAGGCGCCCCGATGTGGGCACTCGGCCTGACGATGGGCCTCGCCAACATGCTCGGCGGCCTCCTCGGCGCCCGCACCGCAGTAGCCCGCGGCAGCCGCTTCGTCCGCATCATCTTCCTGGTAGTCGTCTCAGCCCTCATCCTCCGCCTGGGCTACGACGTCCTCTTGGCCTGACAGTCAGCATGAGCCCGTTGTCGCCGGATGACGCTCGGCGGGCCTAGGGTCTCGGCATGGTGGATTATGACGGGCGGTTGCATCGGGTTTATGCGGCTGGGCGGGGGTTGGCGGCGGAGAGTTTGCAGGGGTGGATGCGGGCTTTCGCGGCGGAGGTGCCGGAGCGGCGGCCGCTCACCGTGCTGGATCTGGGGTGTGGGATCGGGCGGTTCACGCCGGCGTTGGCGGAGACGTTCGGTGGGCCGGTCTACGGGGTCGAGCCGTCCGGGGAGATGCGCAGGCAGGCTGTGGCCGGCGCGGCTCATCCGGATGTCACCTATCTCGACGGTGCGGCCGAGGCGATTCCACTCGCGGACGCCACGTGCGATGTTGCGCTGGTGTATCTGGCGTTCCATCACTTCAGGGATCAGGCGCAGGCGTTGCGCGAGCTCGCCCGGGTGATCAGGCCGGGCGGCGTGGTGTTGCTGAGGACCCAGTTCGCCGATCAGATGCCGGATCTCTTCTGGTACGGCTACTTCCCCTCGGCGCGTGAAGTCGACGCGGGGATGTACCTGTCGGTGGCCGAGACTCGCGAACTCGCCGAGCAGGCTGGCCTCCAACCGGATGAACAACCCGTCTGGCTGGACGTGGAAGGCCCGCGCACCTTCAGTACGGCGTACGAGCGGATGCGGGTGCGGGCGCTCTCGACGTTCGAGCATCTCCGGGAGGAGGAGATCGAGGCCGGGTTCGAGGCGTTCAGGAAGGATGCCGAGGCGGAACCCGAGCGGCTGACTCCGTCGTACGAGGCCGCGATGCTCGTGCTCAGGCGACCGTCCAGCTGACGTCCACGGCGGTCGGTTTGCGGAAGACCAGGCCGCGCGGCGGGGGAGACGCCGGATCGAGCGTCAGGTCCGGCAGGCGGGTCAGAAGGGCAGTCAGGGCGGTGACTGCCTCCAACCGCGCAAGGTGCATGCCGAGGCAGATGTGCGGCCCGCTCGCGAAGGCCAGGTGTCGCCGGGCGTTGGCTCGCCGTACGTCGAACGCATCGGGGTCCGGGAAGACCGCTGGGTCGCGACCGGCGCCGGCGAGCGACACCGTGACGAGATCGCCGCGCTTGATCGAGGCGCCGGCCAACTCGACGTCCCGGGTGGCGTAGCGGTCGACGACAGCGGCTGCCGGCTCGAGCCGCAGTGACTCCTCCACAGCGTTGGGCAGCAACGACATGTCAGCCAGAACCAGAGCCAGCTGCGACGGATTGGTGAGCAGGTGCCACAGGGCGTTCGTGATCATGCCCTCGGTGGTCTCGATGCCGCCGAACATCAGTACCGCGGCGTTCGCCACCACCTCGTCCGTACCCAGTCCGGCCCGCGCCGCCTCGGCGATCAGTGAGTCGGCCTGATCGATGCTCCCGGCAACATGTGCGTGCAGCTTGGCGAAGGCCGCCGCACCTTCAGCCGTCACTGGATGACCTGCGGAGACGCCGCTGACGGACGACGAGATGTCCTGGTACCACTCCAGCACCGTCGCCGCTTCGGTCTGCGCCAGGCCCAGCGAGTGTGCGACCACTGCGACGGACAACGGCCCCGCGACCGTACGGCGGAGGTCGGCGGCCCCGAGTGGTTCGATCAGGGAGACCAGCCGGTCGGTCTCCTCCTCGACGAAGGTGGTGAACCGGGCCCGCGTCTGCGCCAGGCTGAACGGATGCTCGAAGGGCGCCCGGTGCGCGGCATGCGCCCCGCCGTCCAGCGACAACATCGAAGGCCCCACGACCTGCGCCGTCGAGAAGCGCGGGTCGTCCACCGTGAAGGTGGCCGGATCCCGCATCACCTGCATCGCCAACTCGCGGCTCGTGACCACCCAGCCGTCGAGCGCGTCGACCCAACCGACCGGCCGGATGCTGGCCAGCAGAGCGTGCGGGTCCCGCTCGAGATCAGCCACAGTGGTCATGCCGAAGAGCTTACGGATACCGCCCGGCTGGTTAAGACCACGCGATCGAGTGGTATTGCTGCGACAGATCCGATCTCAACGACTCAGCGGGGCAGCGGGTTACGAATCCCGAAGTGTGGGCATCTAGGGTGTGGGCCATGTCAGAGAACCTGGTGCTGCTCCCTGCCGTGGACGTGGCGGATGGGCAGGCTGTCCGGCTGGTGCAGGGAGAGGCCGGCAGCGAGACCTCGTACGGCGACCCGCTGACCGCCGCGATGGCCTGGCAGGAGGCCGGCGCGGACTGGATCCACCTGGTCGACCTGGATGCCGCCTTCGGTCGCGGCAGCAACCGTGAACTGCTCGCCGAGGTGACCGGCAAACTGGACGTCCAGGTCGAGTTGTCCGGTGGCATCCGCGACGACGACTCCCTGGCCGCCGCCCTGGCCACCGGCGCGCGACGGGTCAACATCGGTACCGCCGCGCTGGAGGACCCGGAGTGGTGTGACCGGGTCATCAGCCAGTACGGCGACCGGATCGCGATCGGCCTGGACGTCCGTGGCCGGACCCTCGCGGCCCGCGGCTGGACCAAGGAAGGCGGCGACCTCTACGAGGTGCTCGAGCGGCTGGAAGAGGCCGGCTGCGAGCGTTACGTGGTCACCGACGTCACCAAGGACGGCATGCTCGAGGGGCCGAACCTGGACCTGTACCGCGACCTGTGCGCGCGGACGGACAAGCCGATCATCGCCTCAGGCGGCGTCTCCAGCCTGGACGACCTGCGCGCGCTCGGCACCCTGGTGGACGACGGCGTCGAGGGCGTCATCGTCGGCAAGGCGTTGTACGCCGGCGCGTTCACCCTGACCGAGGCACTCGAACTCACCCGTGGAGGCGACAAGTGAGTCTTGCCGACCAGCTCGCTGGCAAGAAGGTCCTGGTCACCGGCGTCACCGGATTCGTCGGTGAGGCCCTGCTGCACCGCATCCTCGGCGACCTGCCGGGCACCACGGTGGTCGCGATCATCCGCCCGAAGGGTTCGCTGACCGGCACCGCCCGGATGGCGCAGATGCTGAAGAAGGACATCTTCAAGCCGTTCTACGGCGAGGGCACCCCGTACGCCGACCCGGACGAGCTGACCGCCGCGCGGGTCGAGGTGGTCGAGGGCGACCTGTCCGACGTCCCGGCGCTGCCGAAGGATCTCGACATCGTGGTGCACTGCGCCGGCGACGTCTCCTTCGACCCGCCGATCCACGAGGCGTTCACCACCAACGTGCTCGGCACCAAGAGCCTGCTCGAGCGGATCGACGAGAGTCGCGACGGGACCGACCGCCGGATCCACTACGTGCACATCTCGACCGCCTACACCGCGGGCCGTCGTCGCGGCGCGATTCCCGAGGCCTCGGTCGAGCACAGCGTCGACTGGCGGGCCGAGGCCGAGGCCGGGATGGCGATGAAGTCCCGGATCGAGGAGGCCTCGCGCAGCGCGGCGATGCTGACCAAGTTCCGCAAGGAGTCGGAGAAGCTGCACCGCCGGGCCGGTCACCTGACCGCGGCGGCCGACACCGAGCGCCGCCGTACCGAGTGGGTCGCGAAGAAGCTGGTCGAGACCGGAACAGAGCGGGCCCGCAGCCTCGGCTGGACCGACTGCTACACCTTCACCAAGGCACTCGGCGAGCGCGTCGTCGAGGAGTTCGCGGCCAAGCTGCCGACCTCGATCGTCCGGCCGGCCATCATCGAGTCCGCGGTGCAGAGCCCGCACCCGGGCTGGATCGAGGGCTTCAAGATGGCCGAGCCGCTGATCCTGGCCTACGGCCGCGGCGAGCTGCCGGAGTTCCCGGCCAGCCCCGATTCGGTGGTCGAGATCATCCCGGTGGACCACGTCGTCGGCGCGATCTGCGCGGTGATGGCAACCGAGCCTGAGCTGTCGAAGCCGGAGTACTACCACGTCAGCTCCGGCGCCCGGAACCCGCTCACCTTCGAGCAGCTGTACGCCGGCGTCCGCGCGTACTTCTCCAAGCACCCCTTCGACCTCGGCGAGCGGGGCGCGGTCCGGCTGCCGGTCTGGAAGTTCCCCGGCGGCGACTCGGTGGAGAGCATGCTCCGCTACGGCGAGCGTGCCCACAAGATCGCCGACCAGATCATCACGCACGTGCCCCGAGGCGAGCGGACCCGGAAATACGCGCGCGAGCTGGACGTGCAGAAGCGCCGGATCGACTTCCTCCGCCGCTACATGGACCTGTACTCCGAATACGCGCAGGCCGAGCTCCAGTTCATCGACGACAACGTGCTCGCCCTGCACAACGCCCTCGAGGGGGACGACCGGGAGAAGTTCTGGTGCGACACCTCGATCGTCGACTGGCAGCACTACCTGCAGGAAGTGCATTGCCCGAGCGTGACGGACTCGCTGCGCCGGCTGGACGTCGTCCGGAAGAAGCGGAACAAGGCGCTCGCCGAGACCGCGGGCTCGCTGAAGAAGGTGGAGCCCTCCGAGGACGGCAGCGAGATCATCGCCGCGTTCGACATGGACGGCACGCTGCTGTCCTCGAACGTGATCGAGACCTACCTGTGGATGCGGCTGCCGGAGCTCGACAGCCACCAGCGGGTCGGTGAGATCGGCTCGATGCTGCGCAAACTGCCGAAGCTGATCGCGGCCGAGCGCAAGGATCGCGGCACCTTCCTGCGGACGATCTACCGCCGCTACCAGGGCGCCGACCTGGAGGAGCTGAACCGGATCGTCGACGAGGTCCTGGCCGAGCACGTGCTCGAGCGGCTGAGCGGCGCCGCCGTCCGGAGGATCCGCGAGCACAAGGCGGCCGGTCACACCACGATCCTGATCACCGGCGCGGTCCGGCCGCTGACTCGGCCGCTGGAGCCGCTGTTCGACGAGATCGTCGCGGCCGAGCTGGCCGTCGACGACCGCGGTCGCTGCACCGGCTTCCTGTCCGGACCGCCGCTGGTCGGTGAGTCCCGGGCGGCGTGGATCAAGCACCGCGCCCGCGGTACGAACATCGACCTGTCGAAGTCCTACGCCTACGCCGACAGCCACTCGGACCTGCCGATGCTGACGACCGTCGGCAATCCGGTCGCCGTCTCGCCGGACGTGTCGCTGTTCCGGGCCGCCCGGGCCGCGCGCTGGCAGATCGTCGACTGGAAGACTCCGTCCACTTCGTCGCGTCTGGAGATTCCCGGGGTGAACGCCCGATGATGCTCGCGCTCGAGATGTACCGGTCGCCGGCCAAGTACCTGGCCGCGAAGGCGATGGGAAGCCGGATCCCCGGCATCCTGACCGGCCCGGCGGCACCGCTGCGGCTCGTCACGATCGAGGAGCCGAAGTCCGACAAGGCGGGGTGGGCGAAGATCCGCCCGATCCTGTCCGGTATCTGCGGCTCCGACCTCGGCATGGTCACCGGCCACACCAAGCTGTACTTCTCCGCGATGGTGTCGATGCCGTTCGTCCCCGGTCACGAGATCGTCGGCGTGCTGCTCGAGGACTGCGAGGACCTGCCGAAGGGCACCCGCGTGGTGATGGACTCGGTCCTCACCTGCGCCGCCCGCGGCGTCGAGCCCTGCCAGGGCTGCGCGTCCGGCCACACCAACCGCTGCGACCGGATCACCGTCGGCCACGTGGCCCCCGGACTCCAGACCGGCTTCTGCCACGACACCGGTGGCGGCTGGGGCAACGTGATGGTCGCGCACCGCAGCCAGCTGTACGCCGTACCGGAGGGGCTGTCCGACGAGCGGGCGGTCCTCACCGAGCCGCTGGCGTGCGCCGTTCACACTGCGCTCAAGGCGAAGGTCGAGCCGGGTCAGTCTGTACTGGTCAGCGGCGCCGGCGCGGTCGGGTTGTTCGCCACCCTGGCGCTGCGCGAGCTCACCCAGGCCGGCCGGATCACCGTGGTCGCCAAGCACGCCAAGCAGCGTGAGCTGGCCCGGGCCTTCGGCGCGAGCGACGTGGTCGCGCCCGACGAGGTCTTCCGCGGCGTACGGCGAGCGACGGGCGCGTTCCGGCTGAAGCCGGAGCTGGGCCGCGAGTTCCTGCTCGGCGGGGTCGACGTCGCTGTCGACGCGGTCGGCAGCAAGGACTCGATCGACACCGTGCTGCGGGTCACCAAGGCCGGCGGCCGGGTGGTGCTGTCCGGCATGCCGTCGACGGGTGCGGACCTGTCGCCGGTGTGGTTCCGTGAGTTGGAGCTGACCGGCACGTACGCGTCGTCCCGCGAGGAGCCGAACGACCGGCCCGCGTTCGAGACGGCGCTGGAGATGGCCGCGAAGGCCCCGCTGGACGGGATCGTCGGGGCGCGGTACCCGCTGTACCGCTGGCGCGAGGCGCTGGACCACGCGCAGTCCGCCGGCCGGCTGGGCACCGTGAAGGTGGCTTTCGATGTGAGGGCGTCGTGACCGGGCCGGCTGCAGGGTCGCGTGACGAGCTGTTTTTGAGCGTACGACGAGAGAGGTTCTGACATGTCTCGGCCAGGGTTTGTGCTTGAGGTGGACGACCGGACGCCGCCGCTGCTCGTGCACAACGGTGAGGGCTTCCTGCTGGAGCGGTTCCCGCTCGGCACCCGGGTGGTGTACCCGCCGGAGGCGCTGCCGGCCGTGCGGGACGTCGAGGAGGCGATCCAGAACGCGCTGCTGCACCCGCTGGAGTCCGAGCCGCTGCCGGAGCTGCTGCGGCCGGGGATGCGGCTGACCATCGCGTTCGACGACATCTCGCTGCCGCTGCCGCCGATGAAGAAGCCGGACATCCGGCAGCGCATCATCGAGGCGGTGCTGACGATGGCCGCCGACGCTGGTGTCGACGACGTCGAGCTGATCTCGGCGAACGCGCTGCACCGCCGGCTGACCCCGAACGAGCTGCGCGACATCGTCGGCGAGCGGGTCTTCCGGTCGTTCTTCCCCGACGGCAAGCTCTACAACTTCGACGCCGAGGACGCCGCGAACCTGACCCACCTGGGCCAGACCAAGCACGGCGAGGACGTCGAGATCTCCAAGCGGGCGGCCGAGTCCGACCTGCTGGTCTACGTGAACGTGAACCTGGTGGCGATGGACGGCGGCCACAAGTCGACGTCGATCGGGCTGGCGTCGTACAAGTCGCTGAAGCACCACCACAACAGCCACACGATGATCCACTCGCGGTCGTTCATGGACCACAAGGCCTCGAAGATGCACCACTCGGCCTGGCGGATGGGCGCGGTGCTGACCGAGCACGTCAAGGTCTTCCAGATCGAGACCACGCTGAACAACGACATCTTCGGTGGCCCGCTGGAGTTCCTGCAGAAGCGCGAGTGGGAGTGGTCGATCAAGGACCAGGCCTCGATGCTCGCGACCAAGCGCGGGCTCGACCTGGCCCCGGCCAAGATGCGGCACAGGATCTTCACCGACGTCCGGGCGAACTACGGCCTGACCGGGATCCACGCGGGCTCGATCGAGCCGGTGCACGAGAAGACGATCGAGAACGTGCACCGCCAGCACCTGGTCGAGGTACAGGGTCAGTCCGACGTCGCGATCATGGGCGTGCCGTTCGTCGGCCCGTACAACGTGAACTCGGTGATGAACCCGATCCTGGCCGCCTGCATGGGGCTCGGCTACTACTTCAACTCCTACCGGGGCAACCCGATCGTCCGCAAGGACGGCGCGGTCATCCTGTACCACCCGGTGGACTACGAGTTCAGCCAGTTGCACCACCCGTCGTACGTGGACTTCTTCGAGGAGGTGCTGTCGGAGTCGACCGACCCGGCCACCATCGAGGCGAAGTTCGAGAAGCAGTACGCCGAGGACCCGTGGTACATCCATCTGTACCGGACCTCGTACGCGTACCACGGCGTGCACCCGTTCTACATGTGGTACTGGATCTCCCACGCGCTGGACCACTGCGGCGACATCGTCTGGGTCGGCGCGAACCGCAAGACGGTCGAGCGGATGGGCTTCCGGTCCGCCTCGACGCTGCAGGACGCGCTGGAGATGGTGAGCCACTCGGTCGGCCGGTCGCCGTCGATCACCTACCTGCACAACCCGCCCCACCTGCTCGCGGACGTGCGCTGATGGGTACCAGCCTGGTGAAGTTCAGCCGTGACACCGCGCGCGACGTCAAGCAGGTCGCGCGCGGGTGGCGGTGGGGCCGGCGACCGCAGGTGCCGCGGTCGGCTGAGCCGTACGTGATCCCGAAGGAGACCACGGTCTTCCCCACCAAGTGGGCCCGGACTCCGGCGGCGATCGCGGTCCGCGAAGTGCTTCAGAAAGGCGCCCTCAACTCGGTGCTGCGATGGGAGGTCAACCCGCAGGTCAGCGGGCTCGACTCGCTCCTGAAGCTGCACGGCCCGGCGCTGATCGTGGCGAACCACTCGTCACACCTCGACACCCCGCTGGTGCTGTGCACCCTGCCCGACGCGATGCGCCGCAAGACCGCGGTCGCCGCGGCCGCCGACTACTTCTTCGACACGTGGTGGCGGGCGACCGCGTCGGCGATCGTGTTCAACACGTTCCCGATCGAGCGCCGCGGCGGCAAGCTCAGCTCGACGCCGGGCGACCTGCTCGCGGACGGCTGGAACGTCGTCGTCTTCCCCGAGGGCACCCGGTCGCCCGACGGCTGGATGGAGCGTTTCCGGATGGGCGCGGCGTACCTCGCCGTCGAGCACGGCGTACCGGTGATCCCGGTCGGCATCAAGGGCTCGTTCGCCGCGATGCCGCGTGGTCGCGGTTGGCCGGTGCCGGGCCGCCCGACGGTGGCCGTCCGGTACGGCGACCCGCTCTACCCGGTCGAGGGGGAGAGCGCCCGCGAGTTCGCGCCGAAGATCTCCGCCGCGGTGTCGGCACTGCTCGACGAGGAGGCGACCACCTGGTGGGAGGCCCGTCGCCGGGTCGCCACCGGCGCCTCGCCGTCGCAGTCGGGGCCCGACGCCGCCCGCTGGCGCCGGGTCTGGGAGTCGACCGCCCCGATCAAGACGCCCGCGCAGAAGCACCGCGCCTGGAAGTGACACCGACCGTGGTCCGGCCGAGGTTCGCCTCGGCCGGCAGACCGTTCTGGATCCTGGCCGGCATTTACCTGGCGCTGCTCGCCGTCCTGTGCGCCTCGCTCGCGACCTGGGCGCTGGGCTGGCCGGTCGCCCTCGGCATGTACGTCGTACTCGTAGCAATGCTGGCCGTGATGTTCTGGGCCACCTTGCGAGCCGCCTGCTTCTCGATCGATGCCGACACCGTTGCCTACCAGGCGAGTGCCTGGGGACCGCAGAAGGTGTTGCACCGCGCGCACCTGGTGCGAGTGCTCACCATCGGCCGGGTCAAGTCGTCGCTGCCGATCGGTGCGCTGATGATTCTCGCCGCTGACGGGACTCGCATCGGCGCGTCCCGTTGGCTCTGGTCGTCCGATGACTTCCGCGCCGTGACCACGGCGATCGGTCTCCCGGTGGAGCACCGGGAGACCGTCGGATCGCTGGATCTGATTCGCGAGGTCGGCGTCGACCCGGCGTACAAGCGCAACCCTGTGCACGTACTCGTGCTGCTGGCCGCTGCGGCCGTCGGTGTGCTGATCGCTTGGCCGATCGTCCGGGCGCTGTTGCTCTGATCAGCGCTGGTTGACGGCGTACCAGCCGATCAGCAGGTGTACCGGGATGCCGCTCGGGTCCTCGTCGTCCCCGAGCGTGTCGAACTCGGTCTGGAGGGCCAGCAGGCGGCGCCGGAAATCGGCGGCGCGACCGGGGCTCACCCTGGCCACCATCCCGCGCCCGATCAGCAGGCCGAGCGGCGTCTCCGCCTCGGAGCCGACCGGCACCCGCCCCGCGCTCAGGTTGCCGATCAGTTCGGTCTGGAACTCGCTGAGCACAGCGGAGAGGGTGTCGGCGAACTCGGAGGTCGCCGCATCCTTGGTGACCAGGTCGCGACTGAGGGTGAAGGCCAGTTGGGCGGTCCGGTAGCGCTGCTCCTGGATGCCGGAGACCAGTCGGGTCTCGGCCACCTGGATCAAGCCCACGGCCTCGAGCTGCCTGAGGTGGCGGTAGAGCTTCGTCTGTGGTTCGCCGAGCGCCGCCGCGATCTCCTTGGCCGACATCACCGGCGCTGATCGGCCGCCGCTCATCAATAGGCGCAGGATCGCGATCCGGGTCGGATCCGACAGCGTCCGCATCGTCTCGAGGTCGGTGATCACTCGGACCGGCAGCGCTTCGGCCGGCTGCTCCATGGCGGCTCCTTCGTCAGGTGTCTTGCCGTGTGTTCACGCATGTGTCAATGTTCACTCTAGCGTGAATATCGAGGTCAGGGGCTGGAATGAACGATGTGTTGCGGCGATTCGCCGAGCTGGTGGTCCGGGTCGGGGCGAACGTTCAACCCGGGCAGGGCGTGGTGGTCAGCGCCGACGTCGCCCAGGCGGAGCTGACCCAGGTGGTGGTCGAGCGCGCCTATTTGGCCGGGGCCAGGTGGGTGGAGGTTCTCTGGTCCGACGCCGTCGTCCGCCGGTCCGACCTCACGTACGCCGACCTGGAGACGCTGACGGCCGACCGGCCCTGGGCGTTGGAACGCACTCGCGCCTGGACCGAGGACGGGATCGCGTCGATCGCCCTGGTCGGTACGCCGGATCCCAACCTGTACGCCGGGATCGACTCCGCGCGGGTGGCCGCCGTACGGATGCAGGAGACGTGTTGGTGACGCGCCCGGCGTGGTAGCGGCGGTGCTGGCGCACGAGCCCGACCTGCTCGTCACCGACATCCGGATGCCGCCAACCATGAGCGATGACGGTGCCCGCGCGGCGCGGGAGCTCCGGACAATGCGGCCAGGGCTCCCGGTGGTGCTGCTGTCCCAGCACGTCGAGACGACCCAGTCGACCGAGCTCGTCGCGACGGGAGCCTTCGGCTACCTGCTCAAGGACCGGATCCTCGACCTCGACGACTTCCTCGACGCCCTTCGCCGGGTCGCGGCCGGAGGTTCGGCGCTGGACCCCGAGGTGGTCGCGTCGCTGCTGGCGCCGATGCATCCCGAGCCCGCCTTCGCCCAGCTGACCGAGCGCGAGCGCGAGGTGCTGGGCCTGGTCGCGGAGGGCCGCTCGAACGCGGCAGTGGCACGTCGGCTCCACACCGCCGAGCGCACTGTGGAGACCCATGTCCGGCACATCTTCGTCAAGCTCGAACTGTACGACTCCGACGACGACCACCGCCGCGTCCTGGCAGTGCTGGCCTACCTGCGCAACAGTTCGTAGGGCTCCGTCCGCGGGTCTCGCCGTCGGAGCAGTGCCATAGCGGCCAGTCCGAAGCCGACCGCCTGCACTGCGGTCCCGATCACGTCCGAGAACGGGAAGCTGATGGCGTGGAACACCGGCCAGGCCATCAGCCCGAATCCCGCGAGCCGATTCGCGGTGTGCGCCCGTACCAGGGCCAGGCCGAGCAGGAACGTACCCAGGAGGTTGCCCAGGACGAAGAGCAGATAGACCCAGCGTGTCAACGGCTCGTCCAGGACCGCCTGCAACACCGTGACGTTTTGGCTCGTCGAGCCGCCGGCCTTGACCATCGCGGCCGTGGTGAAGCCCTGGAATACCATCGCGAAATAGCAGACGTATGCCGCGGCGGTTAGCACACCGCCGACAAGGCCCAGACGCGCGGCACGGACGCGGACCAGTCGCATCACCCCGAGGACGGCGGGCACAAGCAGCAAGGCCCCGGCCAAGGCGGCCAAGCTGGCCCAGCGGACCAGCGTGAGGTGCTCGCCGGTCAGGGTGAGGTCGCCGCTCGGTTCGAGGTCGTCACCCCCGTGCAGGGTCATCACCGCGTGGCCGACCTCGGCGCCCACGATGAGCCAGGGGGCGAGAAACATCGCGAGGGCGAGTCCGACACGGCGCGTCGTCGCGGTGCGCACGAGCGGATCGCGCGCGTCCAGAGCGAACTCTTTGGTGCTGGTCATGGCGACTCCTTCGTGTCGAGGTGGAACTCCCCTCGAGCGTCGTACCAGCGAGCCGCCGGGCGCGTCGGCGCCAGCACGGCACCCGCCTGCGGGCCAGCACGCACGTACCTGCCCGCGCCAGGGCGGTGCGGATCTGAGATGCGGTTGCTGATGGCAACTGATTCCGCCTGGGAACGGGCCGCCGGCCACAAATGCAAACAGGCGGCACGAACCGTGCCGCCTGCAGGAAACCAGACCCGCGTGATCTACTGCAAACACGATCGCCGCGCGTACTGACCTCGGTCCGACGACCGGGCTACGGGACCACTGTGGGAGAGAGTGAGCGGGAATAGTCGCCTCGTCCTGGCATCAGCCCTCCGATTGCCGGTGGCAACGTTCAGCAGACAGCACAACAGGCGGCACACTGTGCCTGTGGGAACTGAAACAAGTGTTTCAGTGTCCGACGAGGGGCACCCACCTTAACCAAACGTCAACATCCCTGGTTGTCACCTCCCATGGTCACTCTTCGCTGATGGAATTTCACGTAACGTGTGAGGTGGTCCACCGGATCAGCACGGCGTGACCGAGGGGCTACGGTCCGCCGCGGGCTGGTCACGTATGCGTGGCGAGGCGGTAACAGTTGAGTCGCGGTCATTGCCGCCGTACTGCGCTCTGCGTACGAAGCAGGTATATGCCGAGCCACCGGCCGGCCTTCCTCCCGCCGATGCGCCCTGCGTTGCGAGAAGGAGGAGAGATGTCTCGTCAGAAACTTACCATCGCCGCGATCTGCGCGTTCACGCTGGCGGCGACCGCCTGCGGTGGCGGCACGGAGACCCCGTCCGGGACTGAAGGCCAGGCCGTCACCGGCGGCACGCTGAACATGCTCGGTGCGGGCGACGTCGACTACATGGACCCGAACATCAGCTACTACTCGATCGGCTATCTGGGTCTGCGGATGTGGAGCCGGCAGCTGTTCACCTACCCGGCCGAGGACGGCAAGACGACGGCCCCGGTGGCGGACCTGGCCACCGAGATCCCGAGTACGTCGAACGGCGGTGTCAGCGCCGACGGGAAGACGTACACGATCAAGATCAGGTCGGGTGCGCAGTGGAACACCAACCCGGCCCGCCAGGTCACCGCGGCCGATGTGGTCCGGGGCGTGAAGCGCACCTGTAACCCGGTCCAGCCGTTCGGTGGCATCCCCGACTTCGCCTCGTTGCTCGAGGGGTACCAGGCGTTCTGCGACGGCTTCGCCAAGGTCGGCAAGACGGCCGCGGCGATCGGCGGGTACATCGAGGGGACGGATCTGCCGGCAGTGAAGGCGCAGGACGACACGACCGTGGTGTTCACGCTGACGCAGCCCGCGACGTACTTCGTCGACATGCTGACGCTGCCCGCGTTCTCGCCGGCGCCGAAGGAGTTCAACTCCTACATTCCGGCCAGCGCCGAGCTCGCCCAGCACACGCTGTCGGACGGCCCGTACCAGATCGAGTCCTACGCGCCGACGAAGTCGATCGTGTTCACCCGGAACCCGGCGTGGCAGGCGTCGAGCGATCCGGTCCGCAAGGCGTACGTCGACAAGATCATGATCAACGAGACGGTCAGCCAGGATTCCACCCAGCAACAACTGCAGACCGGCACGCCGACGGCCGACATGGAGTTCGACAACTTCCCGCCGCCGTCGCAGCTGCCGAACCTGATCAACACGAAGGACCCCAACCTCAATCTCGGTCCGACCGCGTCGACCAACCCGTACGTCGTGTTCAACACCGCCTCGCCGAACAACAACAAGGCGATGGCGAAGCCGGAGTTCCGGCAGGCACTGATGTACGGCATCAACCGGGCCAACATCATCCAGGTGCTCGGCGGGACGAAGGTCAACCAGCCGCTGACGCACGTACTGCCGCAGGACATCCTCGGTTCCAAGGACTCTGACCTCTACCCGTACGACGCGACGAAGGCGAAGGACATGCTCGCCGCCGCCGGGTTCCCGAACGGGCTGACGCTGAAGTTCCTGTACCGCAACGCGTCCGAGGGCAGCAGTAAGACGTTCCAGACGGTCCAGCAGGACCTGTCGAAGATCGGCATCAAGGTCGTCGGCGTACCGTCGCCGAACGCTGACTTCTACACGAAGTACCTGCAGGTGCCGACCGTCGCCCAGCGCGGAGTCTGGGACCTCTCCCTGGCCGGCTGGGGTGCCGACTGGTACGGCAACGCCGCGTTGTCGTTCTTCGCTCCGCTGTTCGCCGGCTCGAAGGCCTTCCCGCCGATCGGCAGCAACTTCGGCCTGTACGACAGTGCGGCGACGAACGCTCTGATCCTGCAGGCGGCCACAGCGAAGACCACCGATGAGTCGACGGCCCTGTGGGCCCAGGCCGACGAGCAGGTGATGAAGGACGCGCCGTTCTTCCCGATCACCAACCCGATCCAAGCCAACTACCGCGCCACCCAGGTGCACAACGCGATCTACATCCCGGCGATCCAGAACTTCGACCCGACGAACGTCTGGCTGAGCAAGGACAAGCAAGGCGGCTGATGAGCGATGCCGCTCCTCTTGAGCGTCCGGGATCTGTACGTCTCCTTCGACACCTCTGACGGTGTGGTGCAAGCCGTCCGGGGACTGTCGTTCGACGTACGCAAGGGCGAGACGCTGGCGATCGTGGGGGAGTCCGGGTCGGGGAAGAGTGTGGCCACTCAGACCATCACCGGACTCACCCGCGGCGCCCGGATCTCCGGCGAGGCGTCGTTCGACGGGATCGACCTGCTCGCGGCCGACCCGGCGACGCTTCGGCGGATCCGTGGCGCCCGGATCGGGATGATCTTCCAGGACCCGCTGTCCAGCCTGCACCCGTACTACCGGGTGGGCTGGCAGATCGTCGAGATGATCCAGGCGCACGACCGGGAGATCTCCAAGCGGGACGCCCGTGGGCGGGCCGCGGAACTGCTGTCGCTGGTCGGGATCCCGCGGGCGGAAGAGCGGATCGACGACTATCCGCACCAGTTCTCCGGCGGCATGCGGCAGCGGGTGATGATCGCGATGGCGATGGCCCTCGACCCCGAACTGCTGATCGCCGACGAGCCGACCACCGCGCTCGACGTGACGGTTCAAGCCCAGGTCCTGGAGGTGATGCGCAGCCTGCAGGACCGCTTCGGTACGGCGATCATCTTGATCACGCACGACCTCGGGGTGGTCGCGCAGATGGCCGACCACGTGGTGGTGATGTATGCCGGAGCCGCGATGGAGCGGGCCCGGCGACGCGAGATCTTCTACCGTCACCACCACCCTTACACCGAAGGGCTGCTGCTGTCGCTCCCGGCGCAGGCGGCCGCGGGGGAGCGGCTGACGCCGATCACCGGTACGCCGCCGAGCCTGATCGCACTCCCGCCCGGGTGCCCGTTCGCCCCGCGGTGCCGTTATGCGTTTGACCGTTGCCGGGCCGAGACTCCACCGCTGGAGGATGTGTTCCGCGATCCGTACCATCAGTCGGCCTGCTGGCTGAGCGCTGACGAGGCGACCCGTGGCCGGCAACGCGAAGCGCTCGAGGCCACCGGTGCGTCATGAGTGCCTCCGACGTACTGCTGCGGCTGGACGGTGTGCACAAGCACTTCCCGGTCGAGACCGGCGCACTGCTCAACCGCGGACACGAACTCGTATACGCCGTCGACGGCGTGGATCTGCAGGTACGGCGTGGTGAGACGCTTGGGCTGGTCGGCGAGACCGGCTGCGGCAAGTCGACGCTGGCCCGGTGTATCGCCCGCCTGTACGACGTGACGTCCGGATCGGTGTGGTTCGACGGGCAGGACATCACCGGGTTGTCGCGCCGGGCGATGCGGCCGGTACGCCGGGACGTCCAGATGATCTTTCAGGATCCGTACGGCTCGCTGAACCCACGCCGCAGGGTCGGTTCGATCATCGGCGATCCGTTCGTGATCCACGGTGCCGCGTCGAGGGCGGAGCGGAAGAAGAAGGTCCAGGAGCTGATGGAGCTGGTCGGGCTGAATCCCGAGCACTACAACCGGTTCCCGGCCGAGTTCTCCGGTGGTCAACGGCAACGAATCGGAGTGGCCAGGGCGCTCGCGCTGCGGCCGAAGCTGGTGATCTGCGACGAGCCCGTGTCCGCCCTGGACGTGTCCATTCAGGCGCAGATCATCAACCTGCTGGCGGATCTGCAGCAGGAGTTCGACCTGACCTACGTGTTCATCTCGCACGACCTGTCCGTAGTCCGGCATGTGAGCGACCGGATCGCGGTGATGTACCTCGGCAAGATCGTCGAGACCGCGCCGGCGCCTGAGCTCTTCACGACCCCGCGGCATCCCTACACTCGCGCGCTACTGTCCGCGCTGCCGGTCCCCGATCCCGATGTGTCCGACAGTCAGCAGCGGGTAATCCTCGCCGGTGACTTGCCGTCACCGGTGGCGCCGCCGACCGGTTGCCGGTTCCACACCCGCTGCTGGAAGGCTCGGAACGACTGCGTCGAACGCGAGCCACCGCTGGCCGCCGTACTGGGGGATGCGCCCGACCATGCGACCGCGTGCCTGTTCCCGCTCGAGGTGGGAGAGAACCTGCTGTTCACCTCGCCACAGATCGAGGACACGGTGATCGCTGCCGACCCTGAGAGTGGAGGTTTCGCATGACCTTGCCGTACGAGACCGAGATCCCGACCGGTACGCCGGACACGGTCGCCGCGGTGCCCGGCCGGATGATCGAGGGTCGGAGTCCGTGGGTGCTCGCCTGGATGCGGCTGCGCCGGGACCGGGTGGCGATGATCTCGCTGGTGGTGATCGCGATCGTCATCCTGGTGGCGATCTTCGCGCCGGTGGTCGCGTCGGTCACGGGCCATCCGCCGAACGAGCAGTACCGCGAGACCGGGCTCACCCCTGATGGGCTGCCGAAGGGCCCGACCGGCGAGTTCGTCCTCGGCACGGACGATCTCGGCCGGGACATCCTGGTCCGGATCGCGTACGGCGCCCGCATCTCGCTGCTCGTCGGTGTGGCCGCGACCGCCCTGACGGTGGTGATCGGTGTCGTCGTCGGACTCGCCGCCGGGTTCCTCGGTGGGTTCGTCGACACTGTCCTGGCCCGGCTGATCGACGTCGTACTGTCGGTGCCGTTCCTGCTGGCCGCGATCGCGCTGGTCTCCGTCACGGGTCCGAGCCTGACCGTCACAGTGCTGGTGATCGGCTTCTTCAGTTGGGCGTCGGTGGCCCGGATCGTGCGCGGCCAGGTGTTGTCCCTGCGCGAGCGTGAGTTCGTCGAGGCAGCCCGATCATTGGGCGCCAGTGACCGCCGGATCATGTTCATCGACATTCTGCCCAATGTGCTCGCGCCGGTGATCGTCTACACCACGCTGCTGATCCCGGTCGTCATCGTCGTGCAGGCGACGCTGTCCTTCCTCGGTCTCGGATTGGCACCGCCGACGCCTGACTGGGGCGGCATGATCAGCGAGGCGCAGGCCTACTACACGACTGCCTGGTGGTTCATCGTCTTCCCAGGTGCCGCGTTGCTGATCACCACGCTCGCCTTCAACCTGTTCGGCGACGGCGTCCGGGACGCCTTCGATCCGCGCACTGAGCGGCTGCTGAAGAAGTGACGAGATGCTCCGCTTCCTGATCCGCCGGACCGCCCACGGAATCCTCGTGCTCTGGCTGATCACGGTGTGCGTGTTCGCACTGTTCTTCATTGCCCCGAACAGTGTCGGCCGCACCCTGGCCGGCCGGCAGGCGACGCCGGAGACCATCGCCTCGATCGAGCAGCGACTCGGACTCGACCAGCCGCTGTGGAAGCAGTATGCACACTTCCTCGGCAAGGCGGTCCGGGGCGACCTCGGCTACGACTACTACCACCAGGTGGCGGTCACCCACATCATCGCGCAGGCCCTTCCGATCACAATCTCGCTGGCAGTCGGTGCGGCCGTACTGTGGATGGCGCTCGGTGTCTTCAACGGCGTACTGTCGGCCACCCACCCGCGCTCACTCGCCGATCGCGGGCTGACGGTCTTCGCGCTGTTCTTCTACTCGATGCCCTCGTTCCTGCTCGGGCTGCTGTTGCTGTACTTCTTCTACTTCAAGCTCACGCTGGCCGGATTCCCCTGGTTCCCGGCGGGCGGCTACTCGCCTCTGGCGGACGGAGCCGGGCCGTGGGCCCAGCACCTGGTGCTGCCTTGGCTGGCGCTAGCTCTGTTGCTCGCGGCAACTTACACCCGGCTGACCCGCGGTTCGATGCTAGACGTACTCGGCGAGGACTACATCCGGACGGCCCGCTCCAAGGGCATCGCCGAACGGCGGGTGATCATCCGGCACGGACTGCGCAGCGCCCTCACCCCGGTCGTCACGCAGTTCGGCATCGACCTCGGCCAGCTCGTTGGCGGTGTCGTGGTCATCGAAACCGTGTTCAGCCTGCCCGGACTCGGCAAGACCTCCATCGACGCGATCAACCAGCAGGACCTGCCGGTCATCATCGGCATCGTCCTGTTCGCCTCCGCCGCGGTCGTCGTCGCCAATATTCTGGTCGACGTCGCCTACGCCCTCCTCGACCCCCGCGTCCGCCTGCACTAAGCCCGGATCCACGATGGAGAGGCTGGTGTGAGCGGGTGGTTGGGGCGGGTCTTCACCGGTGCGTGCGCGCCGTCGACGCTGGGTTCGTTCCTGCGCGCGTTCGCCTTCGGCCACGTCCGCCGGCTCGACGCGGTCGCGTCCGGGTTCCTGGCCAGTCTGTTCGCCCAGACCCCGCTGCTGCTCGACCCCGACGGCCCTGTCTTGACGGGTAGATGTCGAAGGCGTGCACTGAATGAGAGGGATGACCGGCCGCGTGGCAGATGCAGCCTCCCTGATCTCGTCGGTGGCACATCTGGCGGCCGGCCACTTCCTTGGAGGTGGAGCCGGGATCCAGCATGTCTCGGCTCCATCGCCTTGGCGAGGACGCGGGCCGTGAGCAGACTGTGGCGTGGCGATATCCTCACCGGCTGCTTCGCCGACCGTCGGCTTCCCTGCCGTCCTGAGCTGGCCGTAGCGCTTGAAAGGCCTTCAGCAGGCAGTCCTGTACGGCGTCCTCGGCGTCGTCCCCGACGAGGCGCCGCGCGATCGAGTAGAGCCGCGGAAGCTGCGCACTCGCGAGCTCCCGGAACTTTCCCGCTGATCTGCTGGGGAGTCCGCCACCATTTCACCCGGGTCTGGCCGTCAGCAGCGCCATATCGGGTAGACGTCGCGCCGAACGCTCTTATTGCATCCTCTGCTTCCTGCAATACCGCGAAGGCGTGGTGGCGTCCAGCTCTACAGGAGACAGGAGGCGGATATGACCACCGTCGACCTGCGCGAGCCGGGCGACGGTGGAGTGGTGACCGTCGGCGCCAACGACCAGCCGGGCGCGCGGAGTGGATGGACCCCCGGGTGCGCGAGGCCTACCTCGGCCAGCTGTGAGCGCGCCCACTCGGCCGGCCGGATGAGTGCGAGTTGTGGTCGACTCGGCCGGCGACGTGTGCCTCGGGCTTCACAATTCGACCATCGCGTGGTTGGTTGCAATGGAAGGGCGTATCGCTCGGGGGACCAGGGTTGATACGGCCAAGCCGGCCCAGGGAGGGGCCATGCCTTCGAATGCACGAATCGGGATTGTTCTGCTGTCTCTCGTCTTCGCCGGATCGGTCGGGCTGAACTCGTCGGCCGTGACCGCGCTGGCACCAACGCTGGTCACCAACGACAACGACGGCACGACCAGTTACCTGAGGTACGACGGGACGAGTGACGCCACCACCGCCGCGTGTAGCAGCGGTCGGCGATCACAAAACGAACCGACTGTCGCGGTCAACCCGAGCGACCCCGACATCGTCGCGGCCGGGTCCAACGACTACTGCGCGCAGATCGTCAACGGCGAGGTGTGGGCGGGTTACTACCGCTCGAACGACGGCGGCGCCACCTGGGCGCACAGCCTCGTTCCCGGCTACCCGATGGACACGTCGGCCGCCGGAGCCGCGTCGCCCACGCATGGAATGTGTGCGGCCGCCGGTGACCCGACGCAGTCGTTCGACACCGGGGGCCGGCTGTTCTATGGGTTCATCTGCTTCAACCGTGCTCAGCCGACGAATGGCTCGGTCTATGTGGCGACGTACACAAACAATGGAGCGACCTACGTGCGCACGGTGCGCGTCGACCGCGGTACTCCTTCGACGTGGGGCCTGTTCCAGGACAAGATCAACGTGACGACGGACCAGACGGGCGGATCGCACAGCGACAACGTCTACGTGGCATGGGCGACCTATCCCGGGCAGTCCGACAACAACCGGATGATGTTCGCGCGCTCGACCGACCACGGCGCGACCTACTCCAAGCCGATCGCCGTGGATAAGGGGCTGAGCGAGAAGCAGTTCGCCGACCTGGCGGTGGGGCCGGACGGTGCTGTCTACCTCACCTACCGGACCATTTCGCATCAGCCGTCCACGACGGACGCGATCTACGTCGCGAAGTCGGCCGATGGCGGGGCGAGCTTCGGGCTGCCGGTACGGGTCGCGGGCTTCACGCCGTTCGATGACAGGGATTACGGCTCCAGTGCCGGATGCGGGGATGGGCCGTTCGCGTGCGCCACCGGGTTCACCTACTCCCGCTTCTCATCGCTGTCCGCGGTTGCCGCCGACGAAGTCGGCGTACATCTCGTGTGGAGTGGGCGCACCGGCGCCGGGCAGGGAAAGATCTTCGTCAGCAACTCGACCGACGGTGTCCTGTGGAGCGCACCGGCCACGGTGGATGCCGCACCCAGGGGCCACCAGTGGTTCCCGGACGTGGCCTCGGCCGACGGCGTGATCAGTATCGTGTTCTACGACTCGCGGCGAGACCCGTCGTACGGACCGGGCGTGCCACCGGGAAACACCGCCGGCGGTGTGAACTCCGGCAAGGTCGTCGATACACGTGTCGCGCGGTCGGGCGACGGCGGGGACAGCTGGACCGAGCAGGTCGTATCGACGGTCGGCAGCAACTTCGGCTGGGAGACGCACAGTTCGCGCCGACTCGGGTTCTGGGGCGACTACAACTACATCTCCGCTGTGCCCGGTGGCGTGTACACGGTGTGGACGAGCTCGCAGGACCTGGTGCCGGGCGCCGACCCCCGGGAGACCGGCGCGGCCGACGACGAGGACTTGTTCGACGTCTACCAGCCGTGCACCTACGTGCCCAACGACATCAACGCACCCTCGTACACCTCGCCGACCATCGACGACCCGTGCCTGTCGCAAGGAGGCCTCGACCAGAACATCTACGGCGCACGTCCCTGACCGCGAGCAGCAGTGAACCGTCCCGGGTTTGATGCACCTCGTCGGTCTTGCACAGGCCGATGGTGGCCTCGGCCAGGGGTTCGTAGGCGTCGCCGACGGTGCCGATCGAGGGGCTGAGGCCGGCCAGTTGCAGGGTCTCGGTGAAGTGCACGGCGGTGTATTGACTACGTCCGCGAAGATCACCGCTCCGATGGGGTGAACGAATGGATTGCGTGCACTGTTCAGTCCCGGAAATCTTGATCAGACTGTTGCACTTCTCGCGGGCGCACACGACGACGAGGATGCCGTGGATGCGGCTGACCAGACCTTCCGGCAGAGGATCGCTGCCGCGGAGGCGACGATGACCTGTACGGCGCCTTGGGGCTGGAGGTCTCCTGCAACTACAAAACGCGGGCGGCTGCGGTGAGCCGCCGGACCTCTGTGCCCACCGACGAAAACCGCGAGCCAGGCGCAGCCGGGGCAACTAAGCTCGAAGATGGTCACGACGAGGAGGTCCTGTGTTCCAGCCACTACTGGCGTCCGCGACTAGAGCCGTTGAAAAACTCCGTGACATCGGTGAACCTCTACCCGACGATCTGACCAGCCAGCTGGCAAAGCTGGCCGACGACGCCCAGACCGACGCCGTCAGGTCCGCCAAAGTCGAAGAACTCCTGCGCCCCTACGTCCTCGCCGACGTCCAGATCGACGAGCAGGGCCTGACTGCGACTACGCCGGGTGCTGCGCCACCACGACTTGTTCAGCACGGGTGGCGAAGCTTCCTGGTCCGTGTTGCGAACCCGCATCGGCTGCTGGGTGATCTGTCCGCGCCGTCGAATCATGTGCTCGGGCTGGTCGACCACCACAGCCACGCATCGCGGATCACACTGCACGACACGTTGACCGTCGTACCGCGGATCGAGGGCAGCTGGCTGCAGGTGAAGCTCGCCGGCCCGACCGACGTGTCCGGCCTGGACGTCGAGTACAAGGTCATCAGCCTGTACAGCCGCGATGGCGGCAGCCGCAGCGGCGAGCTGACATTCGTCCTGGCGGTGGAGGAGGCGACGGAGAGCCTGACCCGGCCGCCGTTCGCGAAGGCCGGCCAGCGGATGGGATTCGAGAGCCGTCAGTACGCCGCGATGTTCGACTTCGACTGCCTGCCCGCCCGCGACATCCGGTTCGACGTCAGGGAGCCCGACGGCAGCAGTACCGTGGCGGCGCTGACCGTCCGGGATTCCCAGCGGCGGGCGTACCCGTCGAAGGCGATGCGGCTGGCGCCGGACATGTTCTTCCACGAACACGTCTACCGGGCGACCGGTGAGGTGATCACGCTCCCGGCCGGTCAGTACGAGATCTCCGCCCGCCGCGGACCGGAGTACCGCGAGGTCCGCGTCGAGGTCGACCTGTCGGCCGACATCGAGGCGGTCGCGATCGAGCTCGATCGCTGGGCCGATCCGGCCGCCCGTGGCTACTACTCCGGTGACCCGCACATCCACGCAGGCGGCTGCTCGCACTACAGCGTGCCGTCGGAAGGCGTCACTCCGGAGACGATGATCCGGCACGTTCGCGGCGAAGGGCTCTGGATGGGCAGCGTGCTCACCTGGGGACCGTGCTACTACCACCAGAAGCAGTTCTTCAGCGGCTCGTCCATCAGCCCGCGCGCCGAACTGGAGTACCCCGCTATGCAGCAGGCCCAAGGCATGACGTGGGATCCGCAGGACACCGACCGCGACAGCCAGAGCCTGCTCCGGTACGACCTCGAGGTGTCGGGTTTCCCATCCAGCCATTCCGGTCACGTCATCCTGCTCGGGCTCACCGACCAGGACTACCCCGGCACCCAGCTGATCGAGGACTGGCCGTCGTGGAACCTGCCGGTCATGCGCTGGGGCCACGCGCAGAGTGCGCTGGTCGGGTACGCGCACTGCGGTCTCGGCCTCTCGGTCGGAACCGACGAGTTGCCGAACTATGTCATCCCAGGGTTCGAGTCGATCGGTTCCAACGAGATCATCGTTGATGTGCCGCTCGGCGCCGCCGACTTCCAGTGCGGTGCCGAGTTCGCTCCCGCCGCCGAGCTCAACATCTGGTACCACCTGCTGAACGTCGGGTATCGGACCCTGATGCTCGGCGAGACCGACTATCCCTGCATCTACGACGACGGCCCGGGAGTCGGGCGCACCTACGTCCGGCTGCCTGAGCCGCCGCAAGGTGAGCAGGCCTTGGAGGCCTGGCTCGGTGGGCTGAAGGAGGGCCCGTCGTACTTCGGCGACGGCCGCAGCCACGTGTACGACTTCGCCGTCGACGGCGACACCGGCCGGGAGCACGCACTCGACGCTCCGGGACCGGTCCGGGTGACCGCGACGGTCGCGGCCTGGCTACCCGAACAGCCACCCGCGCCACCAGCGGCGGGCCAGCCGGTGTACTCCGCACCTGTCGGCTGGCATCTCGAGCGGTCGCGGATCGGCCGATCCCGCAACGTGCTCGTCGAGGTCCTGGTGAACGGCGTTCCGGCCGGGGCGCAGGAATTACTTGCGGACGGCAACGAGCAGGCAATCGAGTTCGACGTGGCCCTGGAGCGTTCGTCCTGGATCGCGCTGCGGATCCTGCGCAGTGTCCACACCCAGCCGATCTTCGTCGAGATCGCTGGGCTCCCGATCCGGGCATCGCGTCGCAGCGCGCAATGGTTGCACGACTCGGTCGACGCGCTGTGGAAGGCGAAGTCCGGGTTCATTCGCGAGACCGAACGATCGGCGGCGCGGGAAGCGTACGACGCCGCGCAAGCCACCTATCTGGTCCGGAGCGACGAATGTGAGGTGGACTGATGGTTCGCGGCGAAGCGGCGGGCTGTTGCGGGCCGGTCGACACCACGGCACCGATCTCGGTCACGATCAATCCGGAGGCACGGGTGAATGTCGCCCGGACCGAGAGCCGGGTGGAGAGCTTGACCATCGGTGACTGGCACACGATCGAGTTCCCGATCGTCAACACCGGTTACGTGACGGGTCTGCTAGTGATCGAGGGCGACCCGGTGCCGGGCGTCGAGCTGGACCTTCCGGTGCACGAGCTGACCGGCGAACCGCGCCAGGAGGGTGGCTTCCGGGTCCGCTTCGACGTACCGAGGATCGTGGACGTCACACTGACGTTCCGTGCCCTCGGAGCACTAGGAGGGCTGGCCATCCACAGTTCCCTGCACCTGATCCTCCGGTCGCACGTCGCCCCCCTCCCGATTGCGTGAGGCACCCTGCCGGCTGGGTGCTCTCGAGACCCAGTCCGCAGGGACGCGGGCGATCACCGCATGCACGACGGTGAGCAGACCGAACATCCTCGCGATCGTGAGGACCCGCAATCGTACGAGCAGTTGCTGACGTTCTACGTCTACCCAGGCCGTGAGAACCTCGCCGATCGGCAGGAGAGCGACGATCGTGCTTCGAGCTCAGAGAGATCAAAGGTGGCCCCGTTCAGCAGCAAGATGGCCACCCAGCGCTCTAGCTGCTGGAGCGACCGTCGGCTAGACGGCGGTTCCTCCTCCGAGTCGTAGTAGCCAGTTGCGATCCACGTGCGTCAGGTCGATCGGTGCATGTTCCTGGCTCGCGCTAACACGGACGACGTCGATGTGGGTGCAGTTCCACCCGCAGAACGGGCGGAGCAGTTCGTCTGGCCCTGGTCCGGACCATGTCGGCCGGCCCGTCGACCGGGTCATAGTGACCAGTCGCCCTGGAGCCCTCCTCGGGCCAGGCCCGGTCCGACCCACCAGAAGTGGAATCCACCGGTTCTCCGTGTCTCTGCGGCTGATCCGGGAAGGGGAAGCCTTAGGGATGTCCCCGGAGCCAGCTCGACCACTCCCGGCGGAAGCGAGCCCGCAGCGACCAGGCGCTCGATGTCTTCGTACTCGAGGTATTGAGGTCCCTGCGGGCCGTCACTCCACAGCCGGATCCACTCGTTGGTGCCCGGTTCGACGAGCAGAATCGGTTGAGCCGTCGTGCCTACGGCGGTGATCACCAGTTCGGCGGCGCCGGAATCGCCCACCGGTTCGGCGGACACGTCCACGGCCGCCAACGGCGTCGCCAGGAGCGCCGTCGCGCCCGTTCGCAGCCACTGCTCGAACGACCCGGCGCCGGGGTCCTCGTCGTCGACCGGGGTGAGCGGCCCACCACCAGCCCCGATCAGCCGGGTGGCCGACTCGTACGGATCGGTCGAGGGCGCGCGGGAAGACGCCGCCGCGGCGGCCGCGGCGGCACTCACCAAAGCAGCGAAGGGCTCGGGGTCCAGGCGGCCGGCGAAGCGACCCAGTCGCAGGGGAGCGGACTGGGGAAGTGACCAACCCGTACGGACGTCGAGGACGCAGTTCGCATCGGCCTCCACCGTCAGCTCCAAGTCGAGCGGTGGACGGCCGCTGTAGAGCACGTAGCGGAGTGGGAAGGCCACACCAGCAGTGTCCAAGGCGCTCATGGTCCGCCACCCGGCCCGCGCGCCCGGAGGGTGAGCGCTGGCTCGCCGGCCTGCAGGTTCTGGTTGACCCAGGTGACGATGTCGTCGACGTGCCGGGCCAATGCCGGGCCACTTCCGCCGGTACCCATCACGCTGCCCGTGTCGGTGTAGCGCTTGGTGCCCTCGGTGTCGGTCTCCTCGGTGATGCTCGCCGGACGTCCGGGCTTGCTCGGGTCGACTCCGGTGACGTGGACGAAGTGCTCCGCACTGGCGTCGTATTCGTCGAGGTTGCCGATCAGGTGACCGAACTCGTGGACCGGCGCCTGGGCATTCGCGTCGGCTTGGCCCGGCACCCGCTCGGGATCGGGTATGTACCAGTTGCCGGCGTTGTAGTCCGGCCACACCCACGGCCCGGAGTGCACCTTCACCGAGTTCGGGCCGCCCTCGAAGCTGATCTTCATCTGCATCGGGATGGTGCGGTTGGCGTTGGTGAGTTCGAAGCCGTTCCAGGCGCTGGCGATCTTGGAGGACCAGGTCGCCTTGGCGCTCGCCAGCTGGGCCTTGGCGCGGTCGTCGACCGCACTCATGCTCACCCCGACCTCGACCTCGACGCGGTCGCGCCAGTAGCTCAGCGTGAACCGCTTGTCCCCGCCGAAGGACTTCTCCTTGAACGGTCCGCTGGTCGGTCCGGTCAACAACTTTTCCTCCGTGTTGACCTTCTTGGTCTCCCGCGCCAGCTCGCCGTTCAACGCCCGCAGCACTTTCTCGGCCTGACCACCGTACCGGTCGCGAATGACATCAGCCGGCATCGGGCCGGTCCGCAGCATGGCCAGGTCGATGTCGCCGAAGGAGCCCAGCCGTCGGTAGGCCGTGTCCGCTTCGTCGGCGGTAACCCATGTTAGGAACCGCTTGTCCAGCTCGCCGGCGATCGAGCCCTTGGCCACTGCCGCCAGACCGAGATCGCGCAGCGGAGCTCCCTCGGCCAGCACCCACGGCTTCCACTCGTTCCAACCGCCACCGAGCTCGAGGACCAGCTGGATCATCTCTTTGTCGTTGCAGACCGAGACCGCGAGCGAACGGGCCGGCGCACTGCCGAACACGGCCAGCTTCTGTGCCGGATCCTTGGTGCTCGTCACCGTGTTCAGGACGTAGGCGAACTTCGAGCCCTCGATCTCCATCCATTCGAGCTTCTTGACCAAACTGTCGGGGAACAGCACGTCCACCAACTGGGGCATGGTCTCGTTGGTGCAGACGTCGACCCAGTAGCTGCGCCAGGCATCGGAGCTGACCGCTGCCAGGTCGGCCGGAGTGCGCGACGGAAACGGGGCCTTGGGTACGAGCAGGGGCATCAGGTCGCCGAGGGCGAGGTTGTGGCCGCTGGCTTCGTCCTTGATGCGATGAAGGAGCGGGGCCTCCGCTCCTCGTGGGTTCCCCGGCGGATGCTGGGGTTGCTCGC
>NZ_JBHSKE010000036.1:0-3111 GCF_042657745.1 Kribbella qitaiheensis
AATCTGGTCCAACAACCCCCAAGAACGCCTCAACCGCGAGATCCGCCGCCGCACCGACGTCGTCGGCATCTTCCCCGACCGCGGCTCGACCATCCGCCTCGTCGGAGCCGTCCTCGCCGAACAACACGGGCGTTTGGGCCGAAGGCCGCCGCTACCTCGGCCTCGACGTCCTCGCCCGATCCCAGGCCGACAACAACCCCACCACAGAAGAGGCGATCGAACCCACCCTGCAAGCCCTCACAGCCTGACAACAACCACGAAGGATCACACGTCGTACACCACTCCACAGGACTTGACCGTCGCGTAGCGCTTCAGACGGTCATGAAGGCAACGGTCGCATCGCAAACCTTGCCTCGGGCCAACGCTCACAGAACAGTAGCCGGACTCTCAGGCCGCATTTGTCCAGCGATGGATGTGTACTCGTCAGTCAGGTTCAGCGGACGGATTCGAAAGTAGGCTCAACAGTTCAGCCGCGTCTTCAGCACCCTCGGATTCCGGTCGAGCGTCATCGAGCAACATCCGCAAACTCTCCCGCGCCCTTTCGAACTCCTTTTGCATCACCAGCGCCTTTGCAATGAGCAGCCTGCCGACGGCGATGGAGTCATCATCGGCAGGCAATTGACTTTCCAGGAGTTTCTGCGAGTCGTTCAGGGACTTAAGGCCGAGATCTAGCTTCCCACCTTGCACCAGAGCGAACCCGTAGTTGCCGAGATACTTCGCGTAGCCCATCGGGTCCTTGGCCCAAACCTCAGCCGGCACGGAAAGCGCCTGCTCGAGGAGCACCGCCGCTGAGTCCACGAACCCCATTTGAGCCAAGACATTGGCCTGGGCTGCAGCTGCCTGAGCAAACTGGGATAACGCTCCGGCCTGTTTCGCAATGACCCGAGCTTCCCGAGCAAACGTCGCAGCCTTCGGAAGGTCCGCCGCCCTCCGCGCGAGATCACTCATTCGAAGCCGAGACGCCACAGCTTCAGGGACAGAACTCACTAAGTCCGCCTCGCCGGCGGCCTCCTGCAGCAGCGACCAAGCTTCGCTCGCTCGCCCTTTATGAACCGCGATTCCGGCCAGATCCACAAGAGCATTGGCGATCCAGGCGTGGTCGTCATGTTCGCGATATATAGAGAGAGCACGCTCGTAGAAGGGAACAGCATCGCGCCATTTCCCCTGCTCTTCAAGCGTGGACCCGAGTGCACCACACGAGATGCCTACTATCAGAGCCTGATCGCCGAGCGCGCGCTCTTTAAGCTGCAACGCCTGGCGATGGAGAGACTCGGCCTTTGAGTGTTCTCCGAGATCCCCAAGGACGTTAGCGAAGTTGTGGAGTACCGAGCCCAGCTCTGAGACGTCCCGACCGCCATGTTCGAGCAGCAAGTTGGCTGCCTTCGCGAAAAGATCCGTCGCCTTCTGGTAATCTCCGCGACCTCCGAAGTACTGCGCCGTGCGATTTAGTATGAGGGCCAGCGCGCTAACAGTCCTGTGAGCAATCTCGAGGTCCGACATAGCGATAAGGGACAGCGCATGGGGAAGCAATCGCTCCATAGCTGGCCATTCGTAGCTTTCAGATGAACGCTCTGGCAATTGCTGGGCGACAATAAGCTGGGCCCGCGTCAACGCAACGTATTGCTCACGCTCGGACAACGCCGAGCGCACTACGCCCAGCACCAGCTCGTGCGCGAAGACCATGTCACCATCGCGCTGAGCTAGCGAGAATGCCCTAAGGCTTCCCAGCGCTTCCTGCAGCCGAAACGTGTCCCAATGTTCTTCATCGCCGTCATCGAAGCTGGGCATTTCATCGAGCTGAAACTGCCCAGGAGCAACGAAGGCGAGCATGGCGAGGAGCTCACGCGCATCGGATCCAACTGCATCAACGCCTAGCTGAATGGATTCGACAAGATTTCTTTGTCCCGATCCACCCCCCATAGCCTTCATTGCTTCAAGTCGACGAGAACTAAGCAGGCGTGCGTATGCTCTGAGGCCCATGCCTGTCTTCGCGATGTAACCAGCAGCCTGATCGAGTGCTATTGGCAGTCCGGCGCAAACTTGGACCAATTCGTACAGGTCTTCATCCGCGGCATCTCTCAGTCTTGGCGACATTCGCAGCAGAGCTATTGCGTCAAGATCAGAGAACTTCTGCAACGACTGCGATTGAACAACTCCGCTCCAACTCTGATCTTGGCTGGTGATGATGACATGGCCGCCCCCCGAGGGGATCATATCAATAAGGCCATCCGGGCCACGAGCATTGTCGACAACAATCAGCCATCCTGAGAGGCGTTCGAGATTCTCGCGCACCAACCTTGCCTGGTGGGAGACAGTCTTATCGGGTCCTGAGGTAATATCTAGAAAAGGAGCGAGTGCAGCAATGTCACTCTCCAGCGTCTCCCGGCTGTCACCGCGTAGCCACCATTTGAATGTGTATTCTGAGGTCCCCGCGGAGAACCAGTACCTTGCAAGTTGACTTTTGCCGGACCCTGAGATTCCAGTGATAGCGACCCGGGAATCGCGATTCAGAGTACTCGCGAGAGCTGCGACGGTCGCATCCAGCCGGTAGAAGAGTCGCGCTGCCGGTGGGGGTTCCAAGATATGCGTGAAAAACGCCGGATCGACGCCCAGTGCCGACAACGGTAGCTCATGACCCTGTTTCCACTCCTCAAGCAAGCTGACCGGGTAGCTGTCGGGATTGCTGTCAATCAGCCTGTGATGTTCGGGGCAAAGAATCAGACAATTCTGGTACGAATCCACGAGATCCACCGGCCATGCCTGGTCGTGACGCGGTCCGCCCGCGCTGTGGGCTCGGATATGCGCGATCTGTCCAATCGTCGTCCACTTCCCCTGGTCGTGAACGACCAACTGGCGGTTGCAACCTGGTTTTGCGCACGTCCCCCGAGAGACAGCCCATAGCAGGTTGCACTCCGGGGCGGATGGGCGTCCGCTGTCAGCCGCCATCTCGCGATCCCTCTTTCGACGTGGAGCGCGTCGGGCTGCCCCAACCGAAGCCATAGGCCAGACCTTAACGGCCAGTCACAGTCCAGACGAGTGCGGACTAGTACTCCAGCCGTAGTTCGTGATCTGGCGGTGTGGCGGTCCCGGACGTAGCGCAGCCACCGGTTG
>NZ_JBHSKE010000037.1:0-52462 GCF_042657745.1 Kribbella qitaiheensis
CCCACCCACACCTCTTGACCGACCCCGCTCCTTCAGGGATGACCCACACCACCCCGACCAGGGAAGGACGCAGCTATCCCGGAGCCGCTGGGAGGTGTGGCGACAAGGGCCGGGAAGCTCCGGCGCCCAGACGCTCGGGGAGTTGCTTTCTCGGTCGGGGTGTTCCTTTGCCGGAGGGTCTGCGGGGACAATCACCCCGCCAGCGGACTCCGAAACGAGCCACAGGCCGCCGACCAACCCGCCAGTCGTCGAACAACCTGCCAGCGGTCGAACAACCCGCCAGTACCGTGTTCCGAACCGGCGCAACCACCGCCCACCGGGGCCAAACCCGCGCCCTGGGAGCCGCCGGCGTGCCGACGGACAGGAAGTACCCGCCGCACGCACCACGCCGGCAGGCCACCCACGCCTGAATCCACCATCAGCCAGGTAGGCACCGACGTCCTGGCCGGTGCCTGACCTTCGGTGACAGGCAGTGATGCGGAAAGCCTTGGGTGGCCGGTGGCTACTCCAGCCACTCGGTTTCGAAGCGGGAGTTGGCGTGGATGTGGACGGCTTCGTAGCCGCCGGGGCCGGTGGAGAACTTGTGGGCTACGCCGGCCGGGACCACTAGGATCTGGCCGGCCGTGCCCAGGACGTGCTCGTCGCCGATGGTGAAGTTGGCCGAGCCCTTCCTGATGATGAACGTCTCCGCGTACGGGTGCCGGTGCAGCCGAGGGCCGACGCCCTCCTTCGAGGTCGACTCGAGAATGATCGAGATCCCGGCCGCTCCCGGTAGCTCCTCGTAGTTCTCGGTCCAGTCCTCTCCGTCCTCCCGCCCGTCCTGGCGGCGGATGACGAGTTCACTGACGTCTACCTGACTCATCTCGCAGTCCTCCCTCTAGCCGGCGCCCCGCAGTACGGAATCGAAGCTACCCCGCGAGAGAGTCGTCGCAGGGAGAAGAGCCACCAGGTCTAGCCGATCCGTTCTCGTACGGCGGGAGCGAACGGGCTCCACAGGAACCAGGTGGGGAGGGCGCGGAGCAGGCGCGGGGGACCGGCGAGGGCGACGGAGCCGTTGGCGGTGGCTTGGGTCAGGGTGATGATGCCTGAGAAGACCCGCATGAGGTCGACGGGTTCAGTGGTCACGACGACGTCAGAGGTGAACCCGGGATGCTCCGTACACACGGATGCTTCCTGCCGGTCGAGGATGATCCAGATCCGGGTCGGATCGTCACCGCGGTAGTCGAACTCGATGTTGACCCGGTGCCCGGGCAGTTCGTCACGGTTGACCCGGCGCGACATCCACCAGGTCAGGGTGATCGGATCGACCTCACTCGGCTGCGGTTCGGCGAACATCCACCGCACCGCCCACTCGCCGATGGCCATGATCACGCCCTCGAGGTCGCGGCCCGCCGGGGTCAGTTGGTACTCATGGCCGCGCGCGACCGGGACTCGCTGCAGCACACCCTTGCGCTCCAGGTGGTGCAGGCGCTGCTTGAGCAGCGTCCGCGAGATGCCGGGGAGTCCGCGATCGATGTCGTTGAACCGCCGGCTGCCGAGCACCAGCTCGCGCACGATCAGCGGCATCCACCGGTCCGCCAGTACCGCGCTCGCCAGTGCGACCGGACAGTATTGCCCGTAGTCTCGCATGGCTCATTGTGCGGCCAGGTCCAGGAGTTGTACCAGCTGAGTCCAGAACCTGTACTAGGAACCGTCTCGGCCCGGTGATGCATTGGAACCCTTCATCAGACGGAGGGGACACCATGACCACCAGCTTCGACCCGATCGTGTTCAAGCGGACCACGCGTGCCCAGTGGGAGGAGGCCGCGGAGGCCTGGCACCGCTGGGGGCCGACCATCGAGGACTGGCTCGGTGAGGCGACCGCCGCCATGCTCCGCGCCGCCGGTATCGGCGACGGTGACCGCGTCCTCGACGTCGCTGCCGGAGCTGGTGGGCAGACGCTCGCCGCGGCGCGACTGGTCGGGCCGGCCGGCCGCGTGCTGGCCACGGACATCTCGCCGGCCATCCTCGAGTACGCCGCTCGCGTCGCCGCCGAGGCAGGCCTGCCGACGGTGCAGACGTTGGAGGCCGACGGCGAGGACCTGTTCGAGCTCGAAGAATGTAGCTTCGACGCCGCGCTCTCCCGGGTCGGCCTGATCTACTTCCCGGATCAGCAGGCCGCGCTGACCGGCATCCGTCGAGCACTCCGCCCCGGCGGCAGGTTCTCGGCGGTCGTGTACTCCACGCCCGACCGCAACGGGTTCTTCTCGATCCCGGTAGGCATCATCCGCCGCCGGGCGGAACTCCCCGCACCGGTGCCTGGCCAGCCAGGGCCCTTCAGTCTCGGCAGCCCAGGTGTAGCCGAGAAGGCATTCTCCGCGGCCGGCTTCCACGACATCTCCGTGACCACGGTCCCGTCGCCGGTCCGCCTCCCCACCGCCGCCGACTGTGTCCGTTTCGAACGCGAGTCCTTCGGCGCACTCCATCAAATGCTCTCCCGCCTCGACGCCTCGGACCGCGCAGCAGCCTGGCAGGAGATCACCACTGAACTAACTCAGTTCGAAACTCCCGCCGGCTTCACCGGTCCGTGCGAAATGCTGGTCATCACCGGCACCCGCTAATCGAGAGAGCCCCGCCGCGCCGGAATCGCCGGCCGGCCGGGTTCGCCGCCGCCGAAGAACTGGGCCACCATCTCGGCCCGGCTGCACACGTCGAGCTTCGCGAAGATGCGGCGCATGTGCGTCGACACGGTCCAGGGGCTGATGTCGAGCGAGCTGGCGATGGCGCGGTTGGTGGCGCCGTCCGCGACCAGTTGGGCGATCTGCAGTTCCCGCGGGCTGAGCGAGTGCCGCGGTACCTGCGGGGAGACGACGAGTACGCAGCGGACGTTGTCGTGCTCCAGCATCACCGAGACACCGTTCTCGGTCGTTCTCGCGGTGATTGCGCGCAGCTCGACCTGATCGAGCATCGCTCGCAGTGCCGCGACGATGTGCTGTCTCAGAACCGCCATGTGCGCGGGCTCCGTAGTTCGGGCTCGGGGCGGTTCTGGCGGCGGGTCGGCTTTGGTGCCGTCTCGCCGGGCTGACATCGGCACAGCTGTCGCACTCATCACTCATCCCCCTCGATGCGCGCCGAGAGAGCGCCGGAGCGAATCCGTCGGCTCTCCTCATGGTGATCTCTTTGGCGCCCCGCGGAAACAGGACCGCCGCGAATTTGCCGGGCAAATGTGAAAAGAAATGTCGCGGAAGTGTCCACAGCGGCCGCCCAGCCGGGCAGATCCATCGCCTCGTCCGGCCCGTGCGCGTTGCTGTCGGGGGTCCCAAACCCCAACAACAGTGGGCGAATCCCGAATTCGCGAGCCATCATGCCCACTGCGGGCACGGTCCCGCCGGACCGCACATATGTCGGTGTTCTCCCAAAACCAACCACACACGCTTCATCGGCGGCTCGCCGCGTACGTGCATCCGGCATCGTTGCCACTCCCGGGGTCGCCGCGGCGACACGGAGTCGCAAAGAGGTCCCGGGCGGAGCGAGCCCGTCGAGCAACCGACGCGCGCGACGCAGTACGGCGGCCGGGTCCGCTTGCGGCGGCAGCCGGAGGTCGATCCGCGCCGCACTCCGGGCCGGTACTGCGCCACCCCGCGCCTCCGTGGTGAGCCGGGTGACGTCGAGCGCGCCGCGCAGGGTGATGCGCTCATCCAGCCCGGCTCCGACCATGGCCCGCCCGCCCGCCGCCCTGGCCACGGCCGCATCCGTGCGCACCTCGATGTCCTGCGCGCCGTCGTACTGCGTGAGGTGGACGCCGAGGTGCGGGAGCAGGTCGTCGCGGAGCGCCAGGAGGGCCTCGGCCAGCACCAGGCTGGGGTCGACGACGGCGCCGCCGAGCCGACCCGGGTGCACCTCCGGTCCACGGGTATCGACTTCGAGCCGGGCGACGACGTGACCGCGCTGGCTGACGGTCACGGTGGGCGCGCCGTCGGCGTCCCGCTCGGTGTCCGACACGACCACAGCACGCGGCCTCATCCGCCTGGCGAGCCTGCGCAGTACTGCTTCAAACCCCGGGCTCCCCACCTCTTCTGCTCCCTCCGCGATCACGAGCACCCGCATCGGCGGGACACCGGCCTGCCGCCAGGCGTCCAGCGCACAGAGGTGCGCGAACAGTTGTCCCTTGTCGTCGCCGGCACCACGGGCGTAGAGCACACCGTCGCGGACCACAGGTGTGAAGGCGTCGGAGGACCACCCCGGCCCGGCGGGCTGCACGTCGTAGTGGCCGTAGATCACCACCAACGGCGCGCCCGGGGGTGCAGCCCAATGGCCCAGTACTACGTCCCGCCCGCGGGTGGTCGGCACGACCTCCACCCTCGCGCCGTGGGCACGCTGCCACGACGCGAGCCACCGAGCCGCGCGGGCTACGTCAGCCGCCCGCGCCGGGTCTCCACTGACCGATGGGATCTCGAGCCAGGCACGCAGTTCGGCCAGCCGGTCGGAGCGCCACCGCCGGGCGGTGCCGAGCACCGCGGGCGGCAACACCTCTCACCGGCGCGGCCGGGCGGGGACGCCGCCCTGCCCGCCGCGGTACGTGCCCAGGCCGTTCCGGCGCGGGTAGATCGGCCCGCCGGCCCGTGCGGCAGGTGGCATCTGCGCGGGCGACCGCTCGCTGTACCGCGCGGCGACGCCTGCCTGGCCCATCTGCTCCCACGGCATGACGCGGTCGGTACCCGTGCGCTTGGCGAGGCTCATTGCCTGTGCCGACGTCAGCCACTCCTCGGCCGGTTCCGCGATCTCCATCAGCAGCGCCTCGAACTGGCCGCGGCCGGTCTCCATCACGTGGTTGCCGGACAGCCAGCGCAGTACCTCGCGCCCGTTGACCGCCATCCGCTGCCGTGGACTGCTCTGCAGCCGTACGTCGAAGTACCGGATCAGGACCTCGTCGACCACGTCCCACGCGTTGGCCGCGCCGAACAGGTCCTTGACGTCTTCCGACCCGAGGATCCCGAAGCACTCCTCCAGGAGTTGCATGACCTCGACCCGCAGCACGTTCAGGTGACCGTACGAGGTGAACTTCAGGTTGTTCCGCAGGTCGAGCCCGGCCCGCCGGACCACCGCGATCGATCCGAAGCTCGGGTCCAGCGCCCGCTCCCGGATCACGTCGCTGATCCGCTTGTCTCGCCAGAACAGCGTTACCTGGTTGACGAAATGCGAGAACAACATGTGGAAGTCGGTGTTCGGCCGGCTCTGCCCCGCGCCGAGGCCGCGGCCGTAGCCGAGCACCCGGCGGTAGGCGGCGACCCGGTCGTTCCGGGTGTAGCGCAGTACGTCGCGGCGGTCGAACTGGTAGAGCTTGTACGCGCCCTCGCCGCCGGACAGCCGGATCGCGCCGCCCTCGAACAGTTCCTTCAGCTTCTGCACGACGCGGAACACGCCGATCCGCTCGTGCTGGTAGATGTAGTAGAGATCCCCGACGGCGACAACGCGCTCGGAGTTGACGTTCTCGTCGTACTCGACGACGCCCTGCGGGATCTTGACATCACCGAACTTCTGCGCGGCCTCCGGACCCACACCGACCAGTTCGGCCAGCCCCCGGTCCGGCGGCATCGGCCCACTCGCATCCGCCTCCCGCGCCGCGGTGACCAGATCCTCCAGCTGCCGATTGATCTCCTCGGCCAGCGCCGGATTGGAAACCAAGCTCCCCGACAGCCGCTCGGAAACCTGACTCCGCAACGCCTGCATCCGGTCCAGCAGATCCTGATAATCCCGCTCGGAAAGCATGTCACTGCTCCTTCCGGTCCGCGTCCAGCACGGCGACGATGAGACGACGGATCTCTACGGAATCCTGGATGTGCTTGACCCGCGCCGCGAGATTGCCCTTCTGCTCGTCGACCAACTCCCGCAGCTCAGCCAGCTTGGCCAGCTCGTCCTCGGACCAGGTGCGGACGACCGGCTCATCATCGCCCGCCTCCTCCACCCCGGCATCCTCGACGAGGAGTTGCTCGTCCTCGACGTCGATCGGCCGGCCCTCCTCGTCGACGTACTCGTGGGCGATCGGCTGCCCCTCCGCACCGAAGGCCTCGTAGTACTCCTGCTCCTCCCGCACCTCGACGACATCCTCCTCGAACGGCCGCGAGTCGGCCGCGATCAAGGCATCGAGCAGCTTGCCGACAGAGTCGCTCTGCGCCACCCGCCAGAGCCGTTCCGCCACTGAGCGCCCTTGTTCTGTCCCCTCGAACTCATCGCGTACCGCGCCCGCGGCGGCAGCCACGTCGTCGTCTCTGGCGACGCGCTGTGCCCGCCTGACACCCGAGCGGGCGACCTTGAGCGCATGGCAGCCACAGCCGCAGCCCTTGCAGTCCTCGCCGCAGTCGGCGAGGCACTCGTCCTCGACCTCGGGGTCCACGGGGTCGAACGGAGACTGCGGAACGAACCGCTGGTTCGGCGGGATCTCGTCCCACTCGTCCGGACCACCGTCGGGGTCGATCACGCCTGCCGGCTCGAGGTGCGGCCAGGTCGTCACAGCCGGGCCCTGGACCACGCGTCCCAGCTCGCCGTCGACGATCGCCAGCGGTACCTCGCTCGCGGCCATCAGGATGCCGCGGCCGCCGGCGTTGAACAGCAGAGTCCGGAGCCCGCCAGGCAGCGCGTCCACCTGGAAGATCCCCGACAGATGGTCGTCATCCGCGCTGGCGCTGCCTTGCAGCGGGAGCACCAGGGATCCGAAGTTCGCCGGGTTGCCGCCATCGGCGACGAAGGCCGGAATGTAGGTCGGGCGCAGGTGCAGTCCTCGTACCTCGACCCTGACGAACTCCACCCCGGCGCCGCTGTCGTCGTCGAACGGCACGACGGACAGATCCAGCAGTACTGCGCCGGCGAACCGGCCGATGCGGATGGCCTTGGCGGTCAGGCGTTCGACCAGTCCGCAGAGTGTGGAGACCGCGATCTTGACCCGGCCGGAGTACATGCCAGGGGGAAGCGGCGTGCAGCAACCCAACGGGATGCACGTGACTTTGCCGCGCGAGCCGCAGTGGCAGCCACTCCCGCACGAAGGACTGCCGCACGGGACGAGCCGACGTACCAGCTTGTCTCGCAGCGTCAGCAGCAGCGCGGCGACCGTCGGGGTGAACGACGAGACGAGCCCGTCGCGCCCGGTGTCGCGGATGATGTTCGGGCCGTCCTCGGTGAAGAAGACGCGCAGCCACTGCACAAGGTCGTCGAGCGTGAGCCCGGTACCCCGGTCGAGTACGACGGTCTGGCGCTCGGCCGCGGAGACGAGAACGGAATCGAGTACTGCCTCGAACTCGTCGACCTGCTCCGAGGCGGCCGCGAGCAGCCGGCTGATCTGGACGAGATCCGTGCCGAGGAATCCGTTCCCGGCACCGAGGGTGAAGTCGAGCCGGCGGGTTTCCCACGAACGCTGGAGGTCGGTGACGAGTTCCACCAGCGTCCAGAAGCTCGTCCGCTGCTTCTCCTCGTCCACGGTGTTGACGTGGTCGTCGTCCAGTCCGAAGCGGTCGCGAAGCGCGCCCAGTTGGCCGGGCACGCTGTCCGGGTCGATCTCGGCGACCGCGGTGGGCACCAGGCCCGTCGTACCGCCAGATGATCCGAACGACGTCGCCGGTGCGAAGATCGCGGCGAGGGTGGGACGCGCCGACGGTACCGGGCCTTGCGTGAACGTGCCGGCGTTCGACGGCTGGAAGCCTGTCAGCACGGAGAAGGCAGAGTCCACCAGCGGGACGCGTGGGCCGCCCTCGCGGCCGAGTTCCAGGACGATTCGGCGGACTGAGTCGCGGACCAGGCCTCGGTAGGCCTCGCAGTCCTGGGGATCGGCGTCTGTGCGCAGGGGCTGCAGGCTGTCGAGCATCCGGGTGATCTGCTCGTGGGCTGCCTTTGCCCGCAGGTACAGGGATGCCTGGCCGCCGGTGACGCCGCCGAGGTCGGCCTGTACCGCGACGCCGCGCGGTACGTACTTGGCGATGACGTGGTCCTCGAAGGTCGACAGCTCGAAGGACGCCGACAGGGCGGCCGTGAACGCCTTGGGGTCCTGGACGCGGGGCCGCCAGCCCAGCACGTCCCGGATCGCCGCGCTGACCGCCGGCCCCTGGTCGCCCGTGGTCCCGGTCGAGGTCGACGCGCGGGAGACCCCGTCCGTCGTCATCAGCGGGAAGGCCTGGTCGACCTCGACGACCGGGAGTCCTGGCTGCTTCTTGTCTTTCGTCACGACGACCTCCTGGAGGTGTTCGTCCTGGTCGTTTCGGTGGGCGGTGAGGTCACGAGTTCATGCAGCGCGGCGCCGACCGCAACGCCTGCTGCGACGAGTGGTTCCTCGCAGCGTTCGAGGCTCTGCTCGACGCCGGACCACCATGAGGGCCAGGCGCCGCTCCGCCGTCGGGTGGAGCCGCGCAGCCGGTAGACGGGGTCGTGCGCGCGGAGGTCTCGCCAGTAGATGAGGCCGGCCTCGCGGACGAGCCGCTCGAGGTCGCACAGTTCCCGCAGTACGCCCTCCGTGGTGGCCGGCGGGCTGCCCACGAACACTTCGAGTGCTTCCGCGAGCCGGCCCTGGATCTCGACGGCCAGCTGCGCGACGTGCTCGGCAGAGGCGAGATCGCTCTCCTCAGGCTGGTCGTCGTTGGTGCTGAGGACGAGCTCGGCCACCGCGAGCCAGAGGTCCTGCGCAGCCCGGTGCAGTGCCGCGCGGCTGTCGTCGACGGTCATGGCCGTCACCTCCTGGCCAGTTGGACGTAGAAGTTGCGCATCAGCTGCTCGGGCTCGGCTCGGCCCTGGTCGAGTGCGGAGCGCACCGCGCCGATGAGGAACCGCTCCGGTACGACGCCCGGGTCGACGCCCTTCGCGAGCCGGCGCCCCGCCTCTTCGATCATCGACTGGTGCCGTGGCTCGAAGAAGATGACGTCGCGCAGCGCCTTGCCGCCCAGGCCGTTGAACCGCGTGTAGCAAACGGCCTCCACCACTGCGGGGATCGCGCGGTCCGCGGTGGCGAGCAGCTTCGGCGGCAGCGCCCCTTCGCGCGGCGACGGGTACAGCTGAGACCACGCCCGCCTGTACTCCGCGGCGCGTTCCGGGAACCCCATCCGTCGCAGCAACTCGCACGACAGGAAGGTGCGCAGGTACGGCGTGGGGTGCACGCTGCGCGGCGAGTACCCCAGGCTCTGCGCCGAAGTACGGCCGATCACGTCCATCAGTGAGGCGACGAAGGCCTCGCCGCCGAGCAGGCAGCCGACCATGTCGCCGAAGATCTCGCGATTCCAGCGGACCCATACCGAGGCCACCGGTTTCGGGATACCCGACTCGTCCAGTCGGCTCGCGATCGACGAGGGGATGGCCTGCTCGAGCTGCAGTTCGTTCTGCAGGTTGTGGCTGACCTCGTGCAGGATCGCGCCCATCGTCCAGGGGTTGACCATCCGGTGGTAGGGGAGTTGGACGAGCGGGAACGGGTTGACCTGCCGACCGAGCCGGCGCAAGGGGATACCGCGGCGGAACGTCGCCGGGGAGAAGCCGGTCCGCATGTAGCAGAACGGCGGCGGCGACGGGATGCTGCGCTCGTTGCCCAGGTGCATGAACACGTGCTGGTAGCAGTCGAGCGTGATCCGGTCGCAGGCGTCGAGCCATTCGCCGAACGCGCTCTGCCGCTGCCCGAACAGCTCGAAGTAGAAGTCCCACACGCGTTCGGTGGCGCGGACCAGGTCGTGTGCCTGGGTCTTGAGCTCCATCGCGAGGCCGACCCGCGACGCGGAGGGTCGCGTCTGGGCGGCGTCCGAGGCGCGGTCCAGCCGCTCGACGACGGTCTTCAGCGGCCCGCGCAACGTGGCCAGCAAGGCGTTCACCGCTTGCACATGACCCTCGCTCGGCCGCGCCGGCTGGGAGCCGAACTCGTCCCGGCGGAAGTCGCGCAGCGCGTTCAGATGCCGGCGCACGTTGAGCGCTTGGCCGGACAGGTAGACCGGGAGCACGTCCTGACCGGCGCGCGGCGTACCCGGCCGCACGATCGGTGTGGCCGCAGACGCGCCATTCATCGACTCACCCTCGTACCACGGCATCGACGGGAGCCAGGACGGCCAGGACAGCCAGGATGACGACGGCGCCGGAGCCGGTGCGGGTGTCGGAGCCGGAGCCGGTACAGGAGTGGGAGTCGGCGCCGGGGCAGGTGTGCCGCTGAGCGCGCTGACCCGCGCGCGGAAGGCGTCCATGTCGAAGTTGGGGTCGATCTTCCGCTTGGGCGGGTCGGCGACCTCCTTGTGCCCGAGCACGGCCGACACGCTCAGCCCGAAGTGGTCGATGAGCGCCCGGCAGAGCTGGGCGAAGGCGGCCACCTGTACTTCGGGCCAGGTCGCGTCGGTGCCGGTCGCCTCCGCCTCGATGCCGATCGAGTGGCTGTTGCCCCACGACGGGTTCTGCACCGCCCCGGCGTGGTTGCAGCGGCCGGCGGCGATGACGTACACCTTCCCGGAGCGGGAGAGCCCGAAGTGCGAGAGTGGTCCGGCGAGGTCCGGCCGCCCGTTGATCAGGATGTCGAGCGAGGGCATGTCCGCCGTACGGTTCAGCGTCGCCGTGTGGTGGCAGACCACCGCGCGGACGTCGCTCATCTCACCGCGTCCCCGGGTCTCCCAGCCGGGCACCTCGATCACCTCGAGGTTGGTCTTGCGGGCGACCCCCGCGAGGTCCGTCAGGTACGGCATCGTCCCTCCCTCCGAGATCCCGGGTCAGCCGGTCGTCAGCGCCGTACCGAACGCCGCGCGGCCCGCGACGGGGCCGGCCGACGCCGGCGGCGAGGCGAGGTGGCACCAGGGGACGGCCTGCGACCACGCCGGCGGTACCGGCGGTTGAACGTGTTCACCGCACGTACGGCGCGGTCCCGCTCGGGCGGCGTACGCAGCATCCGGCCAGCGATCCGGGTCATCGTCGAGACCGCCGAGCTCGCCGAGATCGGCCGGCCCGAGGCCGCCTGGTCCGCCAGGCTCTGTGCCGTCCGCTGCAGGATCACCGGCATCGCCGTGACGTACTTGCGCGTCGCCGGGTTGCGCCGCAGCCGTCGGCCCAGCGCCGACGTACCGCGGATCAACGCCGGGGCGTTGCGGGCCAGGACTCCCGCAGCGCGCGGGATGAGCTTGGAGGCGATCGGAACCAGCGCGCCGAGGAACGCCTCCGCCTCGGCCTCGCTCTGGGTCTGCGCCGCCTTCGTCGAGAGGTAGGCCATCAGCTCGGCCTCGGGGTAGATACGCCGTACGGGATTGACGAACGCCTCGTCCTCGTACTCCTCCTCCGACTCCTCCTCGGTCTCCGCCTCGACCTCGAACTCGAACTCCACCTCGTACTCGCCGTCGCCGCCGCCACCGAGCAGGCCGCCGAGCGCCTTGCCGATGCCGCCGATCGCGCCGAGGAAGTCCTCGTCCTCGTCCTCCGCCTCGAACTCGCTCTCCTCCTCGGCTTCGAATTCGTCCTCGAACTCGAACTCCTCCTCGGTCTCGAACTCGTCCTCCAGTTCGAACTCGCCCTGGATCGCGGGGTAGTTGCGGTTCAGTACGGACGCCATGGTCGTCCCTCCACTCGGTTCGGACGTCGATCTGCTGGTGGGCGCTGTTCTCTGCGGCCGCCGGCGGCGGATTGGTTGGTGGCTGGCTAGCCTGCGGGGCGGTAGCGCTCGGGGTGGGTGTCGGCTATCTGCGGCGGCCGGCGGCGCTCGGCCGTCCGGCCGGGACCGCGCCACGGGGAACCCGGACGTCGCTGACCACTCGAACCACGCGAGCCGGCCGACCGGCCTTGGGCGGGACCCGCAGCGGGGTGGTGATGCGCACGAACCCGGGCCTCGGGCGAGGCACCCGTCCGCTGCCGACGGTGCGGCTGCGGACGGGCTGACGCCGTACGGTCGCCCGGCGCGCGCCGTACCGGCCGCCGGTGGTGCGCGGGCGGCGCATTCCCGTACTGCGCCCGTAGCCGCGGCGACCCGTACCGTGGTACCGCCTCCGGCTGCGGGCGAGACCCCGCGCGTGCCGGCGCAGTACGGCCTGTCGCGCGCTGCCTGGTGTCAGCGCCTGCGTCGCCGCGGCGCCCATCACCTGTCCGAGCTCGACCGGTCCGACGGGCTCACCCGCGGCGATCCGCTTCGCGACCGTCCGAGCCGCGCCATCGGCGATGCCCGGGACCAGCCGTACGGCTGGGCGCGTGCTGCGGTTGCCGTGCAGCATCCGGGTGAGTGTGGCGGCGCCGCGCAGCAGGTGCGGCAGCAGCCGCTCGAGCTCGCGCCGGTCGCCGGGGTTGATCGCCGCGTACGCCGCCGCGCCGCCGAGCGCCTCTGCCTCGGACTCGGACTCCGTGGCCGCGGCCTGGCCCGCCAGGTACTCCGCGAAGGTCTGCGAGGGGGCCAGCGGCGTACGCGCCATGTCCTCGAACTCGATCTCGAGCTCCTCCTCGAACTCGCCCTCGAGCTGAGACGTGACCGCTCGGGCGACCGCGCCCGCGGCAGGGCCTCCGATGGCGGTCGCGACGAGCGGGCCGGCCGTCTTGGCCAGCCTCTTGAGGAACGGTGCGGCCTTGCGGAAGGCACCCTTCAGCCTCTTGAAGAACTCCTCGGCCTCGGCTTCCGCCTCTTCCTCGTACTCGTACTCCTCTTCGTACTCGCCATCACCGCCTCCGCCGCCGAGCAGCCCGCCGGCGATCTTCGCGATGGGTCCGAGCAACCCGAGGAACGCCTCGTCCTCGTACTCGTCCTCGCCTTCGTCCTCCCACTCGTACTCTTCCTCACCGAGCATGCCGCCGATCGCGTTGACGACGCCGCCCAGACCGGGGAAGAACTCCTCGGACTCGTCCTCGTACTCCTCCTCGTACTCGGACTCCTCTTCCCACTCGTCCTCCCACTCGGACTCGTCCTCCGTTTCGAATTCGGACTCGTACTCGGTCTCGAACTCGTCCTCGAGGTCCGCGGTCTGACGCGCCATGGTGGCCCTCCTCGATCGGCCGGGACAGCTTCCGCCTCCATGGCACTCCGATCACCGCTTTCCGGTCAGTCGCCTCTGGGGGTGACACACGTCAGTGGTCGACCGCCCGAGCGACCCACGCCGGGGTAGCGCATCCGCAGTACTCGCCTGAGCCCTTGCCAATCCCCTCGGAGTGTGACGACGATCACACATCGACGTCTCTTAAGGGAGTGACCGACGATGGCAAGAAGAGCACGTGTGGTGGCTGTAGCCATCGGAATCGGGATGGCGGTGACAGCGACAGGCAGTGTGGCAACCGCCGGCAGGGATGCCTCCGGTACTGCGCCGAACACGGTGCGGGAGCAGTTGACCGGCTACGAGGAGGACCCGGTCCCGATCTCGACCAACGGCACGGGTCGCTTCACGGCCCGGATCGACGATCGCCTGAAGCAGATCACCTACCAGCTGAGCTACACCAAACTGGAGGGCACGGTCCAGCAGGCCCACATCCACTTCGGCGGGAAAGCGCAGAGCGGCGGGATCAGCGTCTTCCTCTGCACCAACCTGGGCAACGGCCCGGTCGGCACCCAGTTGTGCCCCGCGGCCCCGGCAACCATCAGGGGCACGATCAAGGCCGCTGACGTCATCGGCCCAGCCGCCCAGAGCCTGACCGCCGGCCAGTACGACGACTTCGTCAAGGCGATCCGCAACGGCACGACCTACGCCAACGTGCACAGCTCAGTCTTCCCCGGAGGTGAGATCAGAGCCCAACTGCACCACCACCACTGACCTTCTGGCTTGGCAACTGGGGATGAGCGCGAAGCTCATCCCCAGTTGCTGAGCGCTCTGGCGTAGTCAGTTGTCGGGGAGGTCGTTGCGCAGTTGCGTGACCACGGGCCGCGGTGCCGTGTCGACAGCGAGCCGGAACACATCGGGCCGGTGGTAGTGGCCCACCGGGTCGAACAGCCGCCGCGCCGACCGAACCTTGCTCAGATCCAGATCAGCGAACAGCACAGTCTCCTCATGCCTCGCAGGTCCTGCAAGGATCTCGCCACTAGGCCCGACGATCACCGTGTTGCCAGGCTCCACCCACTCGGGATCGTCCGGGTTGATCCGCCACACCCGCTCCCGATCCGGGAAGTCTGCCGGGATCTGGTCGACGCGGAGGCAGGGATTGGCCCCGATCACGTAGCACCGTCCCTCCCGGGCGATGTGCCGCATGGTCGCGATCCAGGCGTCACCCGTGGCCAACGTAGGCGCCACCCACACGTCAACCCCCTGCGAATAAAGGAAGAACCGAGCCAACGGCATGTAGTTCTCCCAGCAGATCAACCCGCCGATCCGCCCGAACGGCGTCGCATAGGTCTCGAGCGTCGACCCGTCCCCCATCCCCCAAACGGTCCGCTCCGACCCGGTCGGCATCAACTTCCGGTGCTTCCCAAGAAGCTTGCCCTCAGCATCGAAGTACAACAACGTGTTGTAGATCGTGCTTCCGGTGGCTTCTCGCTCACTGACCCCGATCACCAAGTACACGCCGGCTTCCCGAGCCGCGGCCCCCAGCCGCTCGGTCACCTCGCCAGGCACCACCACAGCCTGCTCAGCCAGCAAGGCAAACCACTGCTCGTCCCCATCCCAAATAGGCACGGCATCAATCCAAAAAGGCGTCCCCGGCACAAACACCTCCGGAAACACCACCAGATCAGCCTCCCGCACGCCCGGCTCCGCCAACACCCTCTCCACCTTGGCGAGCGTGGCCTCCCGATCCATAAGCACATAAGCCGCCTGAACAGCCGCAACCCTCAACGTCCCCATCACACCCCACCTCCCGATGTTGACGATACGCCGCACACCTCTTACCCCACGGCCCTCAGAACTCCTGGCCGGCCGCCTGTAGAGGTAACGCTTCGGGTACCTGCAACGATCTGAGAGACGTGAGAATGTTGCGCACCCTGAGTGCATCACCCGGTCGATGATGAGCCGGCTTTTCTATGCGGTGAGTCTGATGCACAGCCTTGCGTCCAACCTGCCGCTAGCGGATGGCCAACCAACACCTTCTGGATCCGAATCGCCGCTGCCAACCGGAGGGTCGGCCTCACTGGCAGATTGGCTGGCGGCATGGGCTCAGGTAGGTGCCGCTGTGGGCACAGTCCTCACGCTTGCCGCAGCACTGTGGATCAATCGACGTACCAGGATTGCGTTGGATGACGAGCGGACGGCACGCCAACAAGAGATCGCACGTCTCGAAGCCGATCAGCGGGAGCAGAACTCTCACACTGTGCTGGCTGGTGTGGACGAACTGGCCGCAGCTGTCCAAAATCTTCGAGCCGCCGTGCTGAGCCAAGAGCCGTTTGGAAAGGAGCGCGGCACTGCCCTCATGTGGGTGTTGTTCGTGGTGGCCGCCGGCAAGGAGTGGATCGACGAAGACAAACCGGCCAGGTCCGCTGCGGCGCGCGGAGCGGTCGCACACCTAATATCAGCCGTTGCCCAGGGAGTGGACCACGGACGGCGCGCCGCGAGCATCGACTCTCGCTCGCCTGACGAGATGATGTCTGTCGTCACCTTGGCACTATCTCGGATACGCCGCCTGGGCCACCCAGATCTAGTGCTTCGAGCTGAGGCGGTGGTCCGCGTCTGCGGTGACCTAGCTCGACTCCGCTACAGCTTCTTCGTCTGGTGGCCGTCCAAACGTCAGGAGGCTGCCGAAGAATCGCTCGCCGATGCTTTGGAGGCGCTGCGAACTTACCTGGCGTCCGGCGCGCCCCTGACTCCCGGCGACTGATCCACCAGGCCCTGTTCCTCCTCCAGGGCACCGGTCGACGACGCAGGAGGTCACATAGGCGGACATAAGAACCTGACTCCGGTGTGGGAGGCCTCAGCCGGAAACCCCCGGCGCGTGGGCGCGAGGCGCGACGGAGGAGTGCGGAACTGGCCAACGTGCAGCGAGGTCAGCCTGAGCGCGCGCACAGGATTGCCGCGCAGCACCGAGCCGAGCACGAGCGCTGCCGGCGACGTGTGTCGCCGACGTCGTCATGGCTGGACTCCGCGTCGCTCGTCCAGGCCAGGTTGGTCCGGCGGAACTCAGCTCGGCTGGCGAGACCTACGTCGCAGGATCCAAGTCGCGATCGGCAGCACGATGATCGTTCCGATCAGAGCACTCAGGACACCACCCCAGTCAAAGATGTCGGTGTCACCGATACCAAAGCCGAGGGTGAAGATCAGGTACCCGCCACGGCGCCAAGCAGCCCAAGCCCGATCGACACAAGCCAAGACCTCGGCCCACTCATATGCCGAAAGGCGTCACGCGGAACAAGCATGCGTGCCACCACCCCACAGAACAAACCCAACAGAACCGCTCCGACCATAACCACCCCTCCCCTCAACCTGCAGTTTCCTCCGCCCCCGCCCCCGAGTCGAGACTTTCGCCCAGGTGGTGTCGCGCGACCGGGCCACTGCTCGCAGGCCCTAACGCGGCGGGTCTCACAGTTGAGAACCGGCGTCCGGAACTGCGTCGCAGTCAGACGGTGGGATTACACGTTGGGATAACTCAGGACTTGATCCCGGTGCACTGAGACCTGCTTCGCGGCGGGTGGCAATGGAAGAGTCGGATCGATGTTGCGGATCGCCTTTCGTAGCAGGCTGCGGTGACCGCTGCTCCTACTGCTATGTGGTCCGGATGACCGGAGAATCCATCAGGCCCGAACGTGATGACCACATCGGGATCGATCTCGCTGAGCAGCTCCGACGCGAGCTTGACCAGGATCTGACTGTCGATTTCGGAGAGCCCGCCATCTGGATAATCCAGACATCTCGTCTCGGTGAGCCCAAGCTCCTTTCCTGCCGCATCAAGTTCCTTCTCCCGAACTGCTCTCAAGGTCGCCCGGGTCGCCGCGCTCGCGTCCCTGATCTGGCCGGCTCCGCCCTTGGTAAGCGAGATCACGCGGACCTCGGCGCCGGCACTCGCGTACTTGGCGAGGGTGCCGCCGGCGCAGAGGGTCTCGTCATCGGGATGGGCGAAGATTCCCAACACACGCGGAGGCTGCCGACTGGAAGCGTTCACTGGGGTGTTGTGCGCCACGATTACGTCGAATCTTCTCGTAGGTTTGACCTGCACCTGTGGATCGGCCACCCACTCGGCAGAGGTCAGAAAGCGGTGGCGGTACGGCGTCGGCGGCGTAGGCCCAGCATGTGCGGCAGGCCGGAGCCGGCGACGGCCAAGGTTCTCCCGACGCGTCCGAGCAAGGATGGTTTCGGCAGGGGAGGGAGCGCACCCGGGACGCCCGCCAAGTTCACGAAGTACGCCCGAACGGGGCCGATCCCTTCGAGGTCCTGAGACACCTCGTGCGCGGGACCAGGCATCGGGGTGTTTGCGGTGTGGTAGAGCTCATCGGAGAGGAGCAGGTACTCGGGAACCTTGACAGGGTTCTTCAGCAGCCGATGGACGAGGATGACGTCGATCCCGACGAGCTTGCGCCGCTGCCTGATGGTCTGGGTGGCGACCTCGCCGATGTGCGCGACGAACTTGAGCTTCAGGTTGTTCGCCTGGGCGCAACTGTTGCACGGGCACAGGTTGGTCGCGACATAGTGCCGCTCGAGGTGGAACGCCCGGTGCATGGCCATTGCGGCCTGGAGAGTCAGGGCGACCGTTGCGTCACTGTCCAACGTGTCGGCCTGACGAGCGAGAAAGGCTGCGTCGCCCTCGATTTCGATCAGGTCGAAGTCGGGCACGGCATCGATCACCTTCTCCAGAAGCCGCGCGGTGTTGACCTCGGCGTGAGCAAGGCTCATTCGATGGGATCGCATGTACTCGGTGTAGCCGCCGATGTCGGCGATAAGGAGAAGTTGGCGCCCAGACGTCATACAAGACCGTACCAACACCCCCGACTATCGACGTGGAGTCGAATGCATCGGGAATCGCGCCTAGACCGGCCGCGGGAATCTGGGCTCCGGCTATTGAGGCGGTTGCTCAGGGTCGTCACGAGGCGTGAAGCGGTCGAGCATCGAGTCAACCACCACCCCCGCCTCGCGGGCGCTCGGCGTGTAGCCGAGCACGACTGGGAGGAAGTGGTCGGAGCGCAGCGCCTTCAGCCGGAGCTCGCTGGTGGCTCGCACAGTGGCGGTCCGGCGGATCCGCCGGAGCAAGGCGATCTCTCCGAACCCCAGCCCCGGACCGAGCGTTGCCACGACCTGTCCGTCTCCGATCACCTCGGCCTCGCCCGACTCGATCACGAAGTAGTGGTCCCCGACGTCGCCCTGATGGAAGACGACGTGACCAGCGGGCACGTCCACCGGTTCCAGGCCGCGAGCGAGCTGCTCGATGGCGGGCAAGGGCAGGACGTTCAACATGGCCACCCTGTGCAACAAGGCGATGTCGTCATCTCGCACGCCGATGGAGCGGTCCATTCCTCGCAGCCGCTGCCATGACGCCACGGCAAGGACCGGACATAGCAGACCGACAGTCACGAGCGCAGGACGTACGCCGGCCCCGTCGACCAGCAGCGAGGCGACGAGCGCTCCGACCCCGATGGACAGGGCGACCAAGCTCTCCAACACCCCGAAGACCCGCGCCAGCACTTCGTCCGCGGCCAGTCTGGCCAGGAGCGTGAAACCTCCGAGATCGATCAGCGAGTTCCCGACGCCGACACAGGCCAGCAGGCCCAACGCCGCGACCTGTTGTGGGAAGACGCCGATCAGCGTGACCGGCAGACCCCAGAGGGCCACCCCAACGGCGAACCACGCGCCGAGGCGACGAGTGCCGACCAGCAACGACGCGGCGAGTGAACCTAGGACTGCACCCGCCCCGATGGCAGCGGTGAGGATGCCCACGCCCGGTTCGCCGGTCCGCAGCAGTTCGATGGCGACCACCACGTTGAGTACGGTCAGGGCCCCTCGGGTGAATGACTGCGCCGCTGCAAGGCCCATGATGAGTGCGAGGTCGCGGCTCCGGCTGACGACTCGAATGCCTTCGACGGCCGACCTCATCCAGTTGGTCTCTCTCGGGGCAGCTGGCCGCGGAGGTGCGTCGTAGTTCAGCCGCAACAGCAAGGCTGCAGCCCACAACGAGGCGCCCGCAGCCACAGCGAACACGACGGTCACGCCGGTGAACTGCAGCAGCAATGCTGCCAGGAGCGGACCTATGAACGTCGCGGCGGCGTCCAGCAGCCCACGGACCACATTGGCGCTGGCGAGCTCGTATCCGGTGTGGCAGAGCGACGGGAGTAATGCGGAGTGCGCGGGTCGGTAGAGCGTGGCAGCGATGGTCGACAACACCGCCAACACATACACGATCTGCAGCGGTCCGCCCACGCCCACGACGACCGCAGCCGCACCCGTGACGACACCACGCAGCACGGAGACCAGGATCAGTACGCGCTCCCTGCGGCCCTTGTCGGCCAGCGGCGACAACAGTGGGGTCAGCATCGCGGACGGGGCCATGCGAAGGAGTCCCACCAGCCCGACGGCTGTCGCACCACCGTCCCGGTAAGCCACGATCCCGAGCCCCACGGTGAACGCCCACTCCGCCGTCCAGGCTCCGAGGAAGCTGAGCTGGGCGCGCCGTAGGTTGGGGTTTCGGGCGTTGCTGGTGAACGCGCCCGCGGCATTGCCCAGCCTGCCCCGGAGTCCCTTACCCGCCATCCGGCGACGATACCGTTCTGTGCCTGGCATCGCGCGACGCAAACGCACCCACCTTCCGCGATCAGCGCGTTCAAGCCGGTGCAGATCAGTTGTCGGACGACTGTCGCACATCAGTCGACGTCACGAGCGCTTCGCGTCCCTACGGGATCGGCAGCTGACGCTTGACATGGATCGCGCTGGCCTGGGGTGGCAGCTATTAGGGGGACGGGGCAAGGATGACCACGATCTGCCTCTTGGCGGCGAGCTGAAAGGCGCACGGACGGAATTCAGCCTGAGGGAGTTCGCGGAGCCCGCTGTCGATCTGCGGTAATCGCCGAACAAGTTGCACGGTGACGAGATCGAGGCCGCTGGCGATGGCTTGACGCTACTGGATCGCCATCCGGGCGGATGGCTTGAACGCGCGGTGAGAATGAGGCGCTGATCCGGGCGACGCCGGCGATTGGACTGCTCCTAGTCGACGACAGGGCAGGTGACCCACCGATGGTCTGCCGGGTTCCAGGTCACCCGATGAGTGTCTGGAAACGGCGATTGTCCAAGCTGTACCTCTCCGACGACGGTTGCCCTGATCCGGTGATCGGCTGGTGCCCTGATGGCGTATCGCTGGGAAGCAGCAGATGGCTCCGATGTCCTGGTGTTCCGCGTCGAGTGCTAACACGTCTGCTAACAACAGACTGGACGCGGGTGGACGGGCGTGGTCGGGCCGGGGGATTCAGCTCAGAACCACTGCCGTACACCGCCGTCGACGGTGGTCGCGGCGGCACTCGTAATGAGGTGGTCACGGCTCGGAGACCGTGCCAGCGAACCCGCGTCGAGTCGCCTGGCGCACCACCCGTTACCCAGGTAGCAAGAGCGAAGCTCAGGTGACCGAGGCACGGTTTAGGAAATCGAGCGAAGCCGACACCTGGCCCTCCCTACGCGTAACCAGGTCACCCCAGTTCAGCCGCTTTGACTCTGGTCGACCCAGTTCTACGCGTCTTTGTTCCCACGCGGTAGCCAGCCAGTGCCCCGAACCGCTCGGCGGCGCCGTCGTCAGTCGTGGCACGCGTGTACAGGCCGAGGTGGCGTCCACGTTCGTAATTGGTCGCAAGGGATAAGCGCCAGCGCGAGCAAGCTCGATCTGGGCGGGCTCCAGTCGAACACGGCTCGGTCCGGTGCCAATTCTCCAACCCGATCTCCAGATCCCCATCATCGCCCCTGCTGGGCTGGCTGATCAGGGCGCGATTCCCACCCCGCCAGCCAGCCAAACGATCTCCGTATCGGCACGTACCTCCTCTACAGATGCCCGAGTGGAGTGAGTGGTTAAGTGGTCGGCATGTGACGACGCCGGTACAGCCACATCGCACCGAGGGCGGTGACCGCGCCGCCGACCGCAGACGCACCAGCTTGCACGAGTTCGACGCCGTTGTGGTCCGGTGCGCTGCTGATCGTTGCGGCCTCGACGCGGGGAACCTCGTACCGCGGGTCGTAGTTCGGGTAGTTGTACTCCGGGCTCTTGGTCTCGTACCCCGGGTAGCCGGAGCCTTCGTCTGGCCAGTCGTAGGCGTCTGCCACACAGGCCGTGGGCGTGCTTCCGGACCCGGGGTCTTTGACCATGGCCGATGCCTCGGTCGCGGTGAGGGCAACGGTCCCGATCGCCAGTGCGGACGCGGCGAGGGCTGTGTACCTGCGATTCATGATTCCTCCCGGTGGACTCGGGCGGCGCGGATGGCCGCTCCGATTTCACGGTGATTCGAAGACCACGCGGCCACATCGGGCGCGGGGCCTTAGAGAGGGCTCGTGTCGCCTTAGATTTCGTACACGCGGCAACTCCCGTGGACGGCGAGAATCGGGAACCCTGATCCGCTGTCATGATCTGCTGCCCTGAATGCCGGACCGCCTCACGTCTCGACCAGGTCGCGTGACATGGCGGATGTGGATGTACCGGCAGCGATATGTGCCGGCTTGCCCGGTCGAGCCGAAACAGTCCGCGCGAGGATCGGCAGATCAGCGGCAGTGATAACGGTCCGGATCTAAGGCGGGTCGCTGGCGCCGGACGGCCTTAGCGCCACCCGGACCGAGGGGTGGTCGCGGGCGCGGGTCTAGCCAGCGTCGTTCGCTAAGCATCGGGTCTTCAGTTGTCGCGGTGGGTGGCCAACCGATCGGCGAGTGCGGCTGCCTCCAGGCGGGTCGAGGTGCCGGTCTTGCGCAGGATGTTGGAGACGTGGACGCTGACGGTTTTGCTGCTGATCACAAGGTCGATGGCGATCTCGCGGTTTGAGCGGCCGGCGACCAGGAAGGTGAGGATCTCCCGTTCTCGTGCTGTGAGACTTGCCAGTGCACCCTCGACTCGAGGCGTGTCCGCGATCGGGGCAGGCTCGCGAAGGATGATGCGTGCCATCCGGGCGAGCGACTCGACCTCGTCTCGCAGTGGTTGTGCGCCGAGTTCGACAGCCGTCGCGTGGGCCTGCCGCAACAGTTCGCTCACCGTGGACGCGCGCGATCCGGCCGCAAGCATGGCCTCTGCGCACCGCAGACGTGAGGTGGCTTCCGGCCAAGGTGACCCGGCCACATTGCAGCTGTCGATCGCCTGCCGCCACAGCTCAACCTGCCCCGCCTCTCCCCGGCAGCGCGCCACCTCGGCGCGATAGAGCGCCTTGGTCATCGCCATGTCCAGGGAGTCGGTCCGCTCGGACGTGAACGGCTCCGATGGCCATCTGGCAATCAGGTCATCAAGTGTGGCGTGCGCCTGCACCTCGCCGTTCGCGTCTTCAGCATCCCTAGCAGCTCGGGCGGTCTCGGCGGCAGCATGGGCAAAATCGACGAGGAGATCCTCGCTGTAGCCGGATTTCGCTGGTACGGCGATCCGGCTGTGGAGCCACCGCAGCGCCTTCTGTGGTCGTCCAGACGCCAGGAAGACGTCGGCGCCGGCCGCGCTGACGTCTGTGTGCAGTCCGGCGAAGTCTTCAGAGACCAACTCGAGGGCCCGGTCCAGGTGTGACTCGGCCTCTGCAACACGTCCACACCGGGCGGCCAACTGTGCCGCCGTCAATCGAACCGATGCTCCCGGTATGCCAGCACAGCGTGCAGCCAATGCCGTCCGAAGCAATTCACGACATTCGTTCCAACGACCTAGCCAAAGAAGTCCCTCCGCCGCGCTGGAGGCCAGAACATACGCCCATGCCGAGCCCACCCCGAGCACTTCTTCGAACACCTCTCGCGCCTCGGTCGTAGCTTCCTCTGTTCTCCCTAGGTATTTCAAGGCGATCCACTGCCACCTCGCGGCGTTCTCCAACCACTCCGTGGACCCGCACGATCGCGCCAGCCGCATGGCGTCCTGCGCGTCGGCCAGAGCCTTCGGCGCAGAGTCCTGAAGACGGACACACGCACGGGTGCTGAAAGCGCCGGCCAACGCGGGCTCAGATCGTGACTTCCGCCCGACCCGCACGGCCTCTTCGGCATGGGCGACCGCCTCGTCATGCAGCCCCTCCCATTGCTCCCCAGCTGCTAAGCCGGCCAACGCCAGCGCACGCTCGGCACTATCTGGGTAAGCACTCGTGAGGCGAACAGCCTCGACGAGTTCGTCCAGTGGCGCCTTCTCGGTAGCTGAGCCGCGATACTTCGCTTCCCAGCATGCAAGCAGCAGCGTGCTGGTGAGAAGCGGCTCGGAATCCTGATCGACCAGCTCCAGCGCATGCTCCACCAGGCTGACAGCCGTGTCGAACCGGCCGGCCCGGCCGCAGACACGGCTCGTGCGGCGGAGCAGGTCCACGTGACCGGCGGCCGAGCCGCGAACCTCTGGCGACACCTCGTCCCACAACGAGCAGGCCCGCTCCAGGTGGATAGCTTCCACGGCTGCCGCACGTAGTACGGCGGCGCCATCCGCCGCGGCCAGCGACCAGGAATACGTCTCGTCGGATCTTCCAGCTCGGTGGTTGTGAGTGGCTAGGTCCGCGGCGCGTCCGGGCTCGGTGGCCGACCGGGCCTCCAAGGCGCGTACATAAGTCGCCGCCATACGCGCGGCGTCACCCGGCGGAAGCTCATCGTCCAGCACTTCGGCGAGCAGCGGGTGACGGAACCACCAGCGACTCTCACCGTCCGCCTCAGCCACACCGTGATCGCGGGCCTCGGTCAAGCATTCGTACAGCAGTGCTGGGGAGATCCTGTGCTCGCTCGCTACGGCGGTCAGCACCGCGAGCTCTGTCGGGCGACCGCCGACAGCAAGCAAGCGAGTGACCTGCCGCGCCATGGTGGACAGGCCGTGCCAGCTGGCCAGCAGCGCGTCTTTCAAAGCAGCCGGTGCGGTCGCCGGAAGCTCTGCTTCGCTACCGGTCAGGCCGCGTACGAGGAGCTCGGTCAGATATGGGTTGCCGCCTGAACGCTCATAGACCTGGACCGCCAAATCGATGTCCACCGCACGGCCCAACAAGGACTCGATCTGCGTCTCGGTCGCCGCCAGATTGATCCTGTCGAGGTGAACCTCGGTGAACAGCGGCATTCGCCGCATGTCCGCGAGCCAGCCGTGCAGCGGATGTCCGTCGCGACGGTGCTCGTCGCGGCAGGTCGCCAGCAGCGCCAGGCGCTGCTGGCGGAATCCCGTGATCAGATACGCGAGTGCGTCGAGCGATGCGGTGTCTGCCCACTGCAGATCGTCGATCACCAGCACAGTCGGTGCACGATCTGCGAGGCGGTTGAGAACCCTGTCGATCAACGGCAGCAGTTGTCCCGGTTCCGGGATACGGGCCTCACTCAGTGCGGGCAACAGAGTGCCGAGATCACCGGCTCCGGACAACACCTCCATGCGGGACGTCTCGTCGGCCTGCGCTCGCCAGGCCTGCAAAGCGCCTGCCACGGGCCCGAAGGGGACGGTCGCCTCGCCGAAATGCACACAGGTTCCCAACAGCACCTGCGTTCCGGCGCCCAGACCTTCGCATGTTCTGCGGACCAGCTGGGTCTTGCCCACGCCAGCCTCCCCGTGCACGACCACCGCGCGGGGCTGACCACTCGCGGCTTGCTCCAGAGCAGCCACGAGCAACTGTTGCTCAATAGGTCGGCCGGCGAGCGGAGGATCCGGCCGTACACGCGCGATCCCCACCTCATCAGTGTCCACCCGCCCGCATCTAAGGGCCTGTTCGGAGGACGTAGCCAGGGGATTGCGCGCATACGATCCTCAGGTGACCGGGTCCTGGCTCCAGGCTGGCGTCCACGGGCGTGGCCCGGGGCGGGCTATCGTGCGCGGGTTGGAGCGGCTGGCCGATCTCGGCGCTCGGCCGGAGAACACCCACGACGAGCGGCTCCGACAGGGCACGCTCATCTTCTCGTCGCTGCTGATCACGGCGATCTCCACGATCTGGGTGACCACGTACCTCGCCTACGGCGAGCCGGTCTCGGCGGCGATCCCAGGCTTCTACCAGGTGATCACCGTCATCGGGCTGGCCGTCCTGGCCCGGACGCGGCATTTCGCCACGTTCCGCAACACGCAGCTGCTGGCGTTCCTGGTGCTGCCGGCTTTGCTGCAGGTCTCGCTCGGCGGCTTCGTGGCCTCGAGCGCGATGATCCTCTGGGCGGTCTTCGTGCCACTGGCGGCGCTCGCGTTGCTCGGTATCCGGCGCTCCGTGCCGTGGCTGGTGGCGTTCTTCGTCGAGTTGGCCGCGCTCGCCCTGGTCGATTCCCGACTCGCACAATCCCCGTCGGCGCTGCCACCCGGCTTCGTGGTCACGTTCTTGGTACTGAACATCGCGGGCGTCATGGTGTGCGCGTACGTGATGCTCAGCTACTTCGTGGAGCAGCGGGAACGAGCCCATCGGGACCTCCGGGCCGAGCGGGAGCGTTCGGAGCGGCTCCTGCTCAACGTGCTGCCGGAGCCGATCGCCGAGCGCCTCAAGACAGAGCCAGGGGTGATCGCGGAACACTACGACGCGGTGAGCGTGCTCTTCGCCGACATCGTCGGCTTCACGGCGCGATCGGCGGTGATGGCGGCGGCGGACGTCGTGAAGCTGCTGGACCAGGTGTTTTCCGCGTTCGACCGGATCGCCGACACCGAGGGGGTCGAGAAGATCAAGACGATCGGCGACGCGTACATGCTGGTCGGCGGCCTACCGAAGCCGCGGCCGGACCACCTCGCAGCGGTCGCCCGTACCGCGCTCGCGCTGCGCGACGAGGTTGCCCGGATCGCAGCCCAGCCCGGGCAGGGCTGGCTCGCGGTCCGGATAGGAATCGACTCGGGACCGGTGGTGGCCGGCGTGATCGGCCGGCGCAAGTTCATCTACGACCTCTGGGGCGACACAGTGAACACTGCGAGCCGGATGGAGTCCCACGGCCCACCCGGCGAGATCCAGGTCACGGGACGGGTGGCCGCCGCCCTCGGCCCGGAGTTCGCCGTACGTCCGCGCGGCACCATCGAGGTCAAGGGAAAGGGCCCGATGCAGACCTTCCTCCTTGACCGGCCCTAGCGCCCGCATGCGGCACAGCATTCCTCGTGCGGGGGGAGCTAAAGCTGTGCACTGGCATCCGCTCAGCAGCGGACGGGTGGGCCGGGACGGTGGTGGTGCGTCGTGCAAGGGTCGACGTCGACGACCACCTGAGTGCAGGCCATTCACCGGAGGGCGGCGAGGCTCTGGGTCAGTTCCTGCTCGGTCGGCACGCGGTTGTAGGAGGCAACGATTGTGCTGTCAGCGCCAACGAAGGCAAAACTCGCCAGCGCGAAGAGGCTGTTCACAGTCGGGGTGTCTTCGTGGGCGACGGGGAGTGTGAGGCCGGGGACAGCCAGTGGGTACCCGGGCTTTCCCAGGCTCCCCTCCTGGACTGCGAGCACTCGCGGCTTCGTGCCGTTGCCACTCAGGATCTGCAGTTTTAGCAACGCTTCCCGGAGGCCGGGGAACGCATCACCGCTCTCGTCAAAGGCCAGGTCCGACGGAAAGAACGCGAGTACGAACGGTTGGCCGGCAAGATCCTTCAGTCCGATCCGACCGCCTTTGACCAACTCCAGTGTGAAGTCGGGTGCTTGCTTGGACTTCCCGGATGCCGGGTGCTCGGCCGCGACGACTGTCGACCGCGCGCCGGGCGGTGGTTCGGTCGAAAACGTCGTCGCGGTGATCGCGGGGTTGAGCACCAGTTTCTCTGCCACCATGAGTGGATGCTGCAGAAGGATGCCGGTGGCCTGATCGAACCAGACCTCACTCGTGGCGGGGGTACCCGGCTCGGGGCTCGGCTCCACACACCGATATCCGGCCGCGGTCCGGCCGATGATGGTCTTCGTGGTCTTGAGATCGGTACATCCTGAGGGCTGTGCTGTTGACCAGATGAAGTCGGCCCAGGACATCACACGCTGAACCTCGTCCGGGTGCTCACCCGGAGCCTCGTAGACGGTGTACGGCGGCTCGTGCGACTCAGAGAACACCAAAACGCGATTGCCATCCCAGGTTGTGAGGTACTCCTCGCCGACAACCGTGGCCTCCGGATCCCCGTAGATCGAAATCTTGAGCCGAACCTTGCTGCCGCCGTCGGTGATCAGGTGGTAGCGCGTCACCTGTGGCCCGCCCTCGTCGGTGTCGAACTTCTGCAGGTACTGGACCTCGATCGGCTGCGGCCCGCGAACCGTCGCATTGGCTGTCGCCCCACTCGTCGGGAATCGAGTAGTCGGCGTGCCGGCTCCGGGATCGGACCCGCAGCCGACCAGGAGCATCACCGAGACCGCTGTCCACCACACGCAGACCTGACGACTTGCCATCTGACTGTCCCCACACCGCGGCGACCGGCCGTCCCCACACCCTCGATGACCGAGGCCCACCGTGTCCCCAGACCGGTCAACTTAACCGTGGCAGCCCAGCCTCAGCTGGTCAAGGGAATCGCAGCCGGCCGTTGATGACGAACACCGAACGACTGACGCGCCTAAATGAAACGCTTATTAGGTTGGTTCCCCAGCAGGATTCGAACCGGCATCAGCGGGTGCGCACTCATCGGACGATGCCAGCGGGTGCCATCGGCGAGGATCACCTCGAGCAATCGCAGATTGTCGGCAGTCGTACTCCAGGTGACCGAGTGTGCACCGCAAGCATTGTTGGCGATCATGCCGCCGAGCGTGGCGCGGCTTGACGTGCCTGGACGCGTCGAGCTGGGTGACTGCCTGCCGGTGCAGCGCCAGCACAGAGTCACTCACATCCATTGCGCATCGACCGCATCGGGGCTGGAATCCCTTCAGGGCTTGACTTTGCGCCCTCCCTGCGTAGTGTCCCCGGTGGGGCGGGTAGCTGTTGCGCGGTGTTGGGGGTCGGACTGCTCGGCTGCACACTGCAGCCTTTCTACGCGTAGGCCGTGCCCGCCCTTCCGCCCGGCCTCGATGGCCGGGTGATGGCGGGGGTCGCCACCTGTTCGCAAAGCGGCTATCCGTCTGCGGTCACCGGGCTCGGGCCTGGTCGGCCACCATGCCCATCGAGGCACAGGGAGGGACCATGCGCTTTCAGCCTTGGTCTAAAGCTTCAGCAGGAACAGGTCGCAGCTCGCGCGGTAGCGTCCGAGCGGGACGAGCAGGCTGGCGCCTGGTCGTCACGTTGGTCGCCATCCTCGGGCTGATCGTCGCGAGCGCGGGGACGGCGTCAGCCACCGGGAAGCACCACTCGCGCACCTGGGTGGTGAAACCGGGCCACTCGATCCAGAAGGTGGTCGACAAGGCTCGCTCAGGCGACACCATCAAGTTGAAGAAGGGCGTGTACTACGACGCGGTGTGCGTCGTCGGCAAGGGACTCACGATCATCGGTGCCGGCCAGGGCCGTACGGTCGTCAAACCACCCAAGAAGTTCACGAAGACCGCCTGCTGGGAGACACCGGACGAGGTCTCGGGCTTCGCCTTCGCGGGTCCGGACCGGAAGTCCAGGGTCAGCAACCTCACCACGGACGGCCACCCGGGCATCGGCGTGTTGGCGTTCGAAGCCAAGCGCGGGTTCGAGGTGTCGCATCACACCGGGCTGAGGCACGGTGAGTACGGCGCGGCAGCCTTCGAGTCCACCGGCATCGTCTTCACCCACAACACCGAGCTCGGCAACGGCGGCGAGGCGGGCCTGTATGTCGGCGACACCGACAACGCGAAGGCGTACGTGGCGCACAACCTGCTGAAGGGCTGGGCGTTCGGCATGTTCATGCGCGACTCACGGCATGGCCTGGTGACCCACAACGTGATGCGGGCCAACTGCATCGGTGCCCTGGTTCTCGACACCGGACCGAATGGCACCACTCCGGAGGGGGTCAACCGTCCGGGCGGCGCATGGTCCCTGGTCGGCAACCTGCTCACCGACAACGACCGGTTCTGCCCGGCCGAGCCGCCCGAGGTACCCGCCCTGTCCGGCAACGGCGTCGTCGTGCTCGGTGCCGACCACGTGCTGGTGAAGGCCAACAAGATCATCGGCAACAACGCGTCCAAGCCCGGTGACATCCCGTCAGCGGGTGTCGCGGTCCTCAACGGTGCGCTGGCCGGCTCGGATGCTCCGGAGAACGTCGCGGTCGTGCGCAACTTCTTCAAGAAGAACGACCTGGACATCCTCTGGGACGGGTCTGGCAAGAACATCGTGTTCCGTGGCAACTTCTGCAAGACCAGCAACCCGGCCTCGATCTGCATGCCCTCGCACCACTGATCGGGCGCACGCTGAGTAAAGGCGACACTGGTCCCACGCCCACCCGGACGTGGGACCAGTACGCCACCGCTTCAGCTCATCGCGATGCCGACGTACTTCGTGCGTCATACGACTGCTCGACCGCATCGCTGCGGACTCCGCCGTGAACGTTGAGGGCTGGCCGGCGGACGTGAACCCTGTTGACCAACTGGAGGCCTTCGGCTCTCCAGCGTCAGTTGGGCGTTTGCGGTGCGGTCGTGGTTCGTTGCTACGACTCGGTTCCTCACGTCGCCCGTTGAATCCCGACCCGTAAGTCGTCCCAGATCGCCGTCCTGCTGTGTGGCTTGCCCAGCTACGGTTGACGGTTACGTGTCAAGGGTGTTGACCTCAGTCGCCGGTGGATTCCCTCTGTTTGGTGGCGGGCTGGCGTTCGAACGAGTAAGCCACACCGAGGGCCACGACGAGTGCTGCGCTCCCGAAGTAGATGAGTGTCCACCAGGAGTTGTGACCCCAGTCGGCACCCTGCACCAAGGTCGGGTCATCGGGGTCATACTCGATCTGGATCTGGTCACCGACTTTGGGGTTCTCGACTACTCGCCACGTTTCTCCCACAACGGTCCGGCCAGAGTGAGTGACGAACTTGACTACAAAGGTTGTGTTGGCGCGGGGCGCCGACGACCGCCGCTCGAGCACTGTGCCGGTGGCCACTTCGGAGCGGTCTGCCAGGGTCTGCGCCTCGTCGAGCTCGATCACACCGAAAGCGATGAGCAAGATGCCGGCCACGATGCACATGACGAGCTCGCGTCCTGGCCTGAATCGACGAGGAGAACGGGGGAGAGGCTGGGATGCCCGGTGCTTCACCGAGACATCATGCGCTCGCCGAGGTCAAGTTCGATCGTCCGCCGTCCGGTGGTGTCCGCCGCGGTCCACGTCGCGCTCGGTGTTGCTCTCGCAGAGGCCCTCGGACGGTCCGGATTCTGATGAACCGCAAGTACGTGCGCCTCGTTGCGAACTCGGGGCAGCATCGTCATCGACGGCCGATTGAGCGTGGCGTCGGGCCAATGAGGGGGCCTCAAAGTCGTTGCTGGTTGGTCCCGTTGCTGCACTTCGTGCTCCAGCAGCAGCGAGGATTAAGTTCGACCTGTCGCTGTCCGGAGTGATCCGCACGGGTTCATTTCGCCCTGCTCCTCTGCGAGCGCGACTCGTCCGAACCGGACCGAACGCGGCCGAACTGCAACCAGAACTGCAAGCACACAGGTCCCGGCCGCCGAGCCGGCCTGCTTAGCACCGGTCAGAGTGGATGCCTTGAATGCCGACAACGTGCAGATCGAACGGGATCTGTTCCTCCAAAAGCCCACTGCAACCGGTGTCGGCAAGGCCGGGACATTGCGGTTGGCCGGCGCTCGCGTCGGCGGCCAACTGGACGCGTCTGGAGCGACGCTATCCCCATGAATCTGGGGCCGCCATGACCGGGACAGACTTGCAGGTCGGGCAGGACCTGCTCTTGCGGAACGTCAATGCGGCCGGCACCGGCGAGCGGCACTCAAATGCCAACGTTCGATTCAATCTGATTGCTGCTGTCGCGCGCGTGCATATAGCGAAGGTTGTGCCGACCGCTGGGCCGCAGAGCATCAACCCTCGGCGATCTGATTGTTTGCCGCCCTCTGGGGCCCGCTTCCGCTGACGAGGTTTCTGGCGGAGCGATACGAAGTCGCGCTGATGACAGCCCCATCGAGCGTCGCAAATGCTGGTCGACGCAGGTCGTGCGAAGTCACCTCGCCGCGTGCGAGCTCGGCCTGGAGTCCGACCGACATCGTCGGTCGCGGTCACTCAGCATGGAATCCCACCTGACGTGACGAGGTAAGTTGCGTTCGGCAACTCGTCGGCCAGTAGGTCAAGGGCCGCCACCATCACTGGTGTGCCATTGCATGTCAGTGCGGGAAGGCTAAAAAGGACTCGAAACTCGCCGGAGTCGTTCGTTTGCACCGTGACCGGCTCTTCGTCGTCGGCCCCGGTGCTGATGTAGATGGTGGCATTGGACCTGAACCGCTTGCCGCTGACGATCACGCGCGCGCCGGCCGGTCCAGAGGGTACGGATAGCGTTATCGAACTGCTGGCCGGTGTGGGAATTACCACAGGCGGTGGTTTGGGAACGGTCGCCGGCGGTGGTCCCGTACTTGTTGCTCGTGGTGGTCTCGAAGTTGTTGCGGGTGGCGCTGGATCCGTGACGGTCGCCGAGGCGATCGACTGAGGCGAACCTCCTTCGGAGGGTCCATCGGCTACTTTGATCACCAACGGTATGACGACAGCAATGATCGCGAAAATGCCCGTGATCCAGGCAGCCTTGACGACGTTGTCGCTTGCCATGACGCCCCCGATGCCGACTACCGAACCCCCTCTGACCAACACTGAACCGCTAGTGCTGTCAGCACAAGTGGCAGGCGCCTTCGCAGAGACCAACGTGGAATCTCGTGGCGCGATGCGAATGCGACTTTGGTGGTTGGCCTGCGCACGACGGCCGAGCGGCTGATCGGTGATGTCGAGCCAGCGGAGGCCAACGTGGCCGCTCGCGCCCAGCTTGGGTCATTTGGTGGCCACAAAGGTTGTGATCCGCGACCGCGGCGAGGCTGACGATGACCTCATAGCCGCTGATATCGGCGACGTTGCCGCCGGCGCCGTGGAATCACGCTCATGAGCGCGCTAGACGTCGAGGTGTTGAACTTGAAGTCGGCTTCGGCGAGGTAGATCTAGCCGTTGGTTGACCGTCGCCTTGGTCCGCGGGTTGCGCCGCTCGTAGATCTCGTTGAGGAGTCGGAATCGTGCTTCCTCCGACTACTTTCTCTGCCGGGGATCGGTCGGGCTGGTCAGGACCAAGGCGTCGACGTGGCCGAGGCTTGGGGCAGTTGTCATGTACGTCGGCCGGGATGGCTGGACGAAGGCGAGGCGCGGCCGACAGCGAGCCGCGACGGAGGAGCGGCGGGCCGGGGGTGGGAGGGAGCGCCGACGGGGGAGGGGCGTGGGCGTAGTACTGCTGGTAGGCCCCGTCGGACTCGAACCGACAACCCGCAGATCAATAAGGCTGCGCGATGGCATGCACTCTGCCATCTTCAGTCGTCAAGGGTGTCTCCGTAGGCCCCTCCGGAGACCTCGGCCCGCACAATTTAACTCCAGTTCGCGTCACGAACCGTGCCACGCCAGTGCGCGGATTGCGTTCGCGGTGGAGGGGTGCCACGGATTGACGGCGCGCCCGGCTGCTGTTGACGTTGTGCTGTGGAGCAGTCTGCCCCGTTTGTCGGCCGGGCCGTCGAATTGGCGCGCTTGGGTACGGCCCTGTCCGAGGGCGGGAGGATGATCCTGGTCACCGGCGAGGCTGGCATCGGTAAGACCCGACTGATCGGTGAAGCCTTCAGGCGCGCTAGCGAGGCTCGCGTCGTGTTGCTGACAGGCGGCTGCCTGCCGTTGACCGAGACGTTGCCGTTGCTCCCGCTCGCCGACGCCCTGCGGGAGTTCGTCCGGGCTCCGGACAGTCGACTGCTCGATGGGGTTCTGGCCGTTGTCCCTCCGTACGTCCTTGCGGAGGTTGGGCGGCTGGTGCCTCGGCTTGGCAAGCCGGCACAGGTGCACGCCGCTTCAGGGGCGGAGTGGCAGCGTGAGCGGCTGTTCACGGCAGTGGGCGAGCTGTTGGAGGAGATCGCCCGACGCGTGGCGGTGACGTTGCTCGTCGAGGATGTGCACTGGGCAGATGACGCGACGCTGGACTGCCTTACCTACCTTGCACACGCCGCGCACCGACCGACGTACGTGGTGACGTGCCGGAGCGACGAGGGGTCGCTCGACCCGCCCGTCACCGCGTGGATGAACCACGTACGCCGCCAACCAAACATCGAGGAGGTTAGGCTCGCTCCCCTGTCGGGTGAGGAAGTGGAGCAGCAGGCCGCGGCGATTCTCGGCGCTCCGGCACCGCCCATGCTGGTCCGTGAGCTGCAGGCGCGGGGAGAGGGAAATCCGTTCTTTGTTGAGCAGCTCATGGCTGCAGCGGTTGGCGGATCTCAGGGCGATGAGCTTCGGCTACCGAGCGAGGTCCCGGCCGGTCTGGCAGAGTTGCTGGTGGCCCGGACGAGGCGTGTCGGCGCCGACGCTCGGCGGGTGTTGGAGGCGCTCGCCGTCGTTGGACGGCCTGTGACCGAGGCACTCATTGTGCAGATCACGGCTATAGCCGGAGGCGCTGTTCGTGCGGCGCTGAAGGAGCTGGCCGCCAGCCGGTTGCTGGTCGACCGTACGTCGGACGGCGAGTATCGTCCGCGGCACGCCCTGCTGGCTGAGGCCGTGGTGGCCGAGCTTCTCCCCGGCGAGCGCTCCGAGCTGCACAGCCGGGCCGCTGAGGCCTTGGACGGACTCGCGGACACCAGGCTGGCCGCGGAGGTCGCGGGTCACTGGGCCGCCGCGGGTCGCCCGACGGAGGAGCTTCGAGCCAGGCTCCGCGCCGCCGACGCGGCCGAGCGCATGTTCGCCTACGACGAGGCCGCGACACACAGGCTCCGGGCGATCGAGCTGTGCAGGGAGGTACCCGAGCAGGCACGTCCGCTCGGCCTTGAGGTGCCCGGCCTATACGTCCAGGCCGTCGATGCGCTGGAGGCGAGTGGCGACGGCATTCGCGCCGGCGAGGTGGCCGAGGAGGCGTACCGGCTCTTCGCTGACCACCCGGATCGCGCGGTAGCCGCGGTCATCCACCACCGCGCAGGGTTCCATCGGTCCATCGATTCGGCGGAGGCCGGACTCGAATTGGTCGAGGAGGCACTGCGCCTCTTCGACGGTGCTCCACCGTCGACCGACCACGCCGCGGCGCTGGTCCTGCACTCCAATCTGCTCAGGAGCGCAGGCCGTCAGGTCCGCGGCCGCAGCAGCCTGCTTCGAGCCATGGAGGTCGCTGAGGCAGCGGGTTCGCCGGTCTTGCCTCGACTTTTCGCCATGATGGCGCACGATCACTTCGTTCAGGCCCAGCTCAAGCAAGGCTTCGCCCTTCTCGAACGGGCATGGCGGTTGGTGGATACCAACACCGACCCCGAGTCGGTTCAGTGGTTGGCTCTGGTCGAGAGCGATGTTCTGCTCAAGACCCAGAACCTTGAGGAGGCAAGCAGAGTGGCGCTACGCCACCTCGACGCCCTTCGACGCGGCGGCCGGGCGGCAAGCTTTGGCGGCGTTGCGCTGGCCTCGAACGCGGCCGAGGCATTGTTGGGGTTGGGCCGGATTGTCGACGCCGCCGCTGTGCTGGATCCACAAACGCCGGGCCCTGCGATGCGAGATCGGTGGCTACTGGATCTTGAGCGGGCGCGCCTGGACCTGCTCCGCGGGGAGACCGAAGCGGCAAAGCAGCGGATGCAGCAGATTCAAGCACTGCCAGTCGGCGGAAATGTCGAGTTCAACCGGGAAATTGCGCAGTACGCCGCAGAGATCGACCTGTGGCGATCGCGGCCCGCCGATGCAGTTAGCGAGGTCGAAGCAGCACTCGAGGATCTCGACGGCACCACTGACGTGCAGACGTGCGGGTCGCTGCTTGTGCTCGGCATGCGGGCATGCGCGGACCTCGCCGCCCACGCCCGTGCAGGCCGTGACGACGGTGGCGTGCAGTTCGCGTTAGCGGCCGCAGAGCACATCAACGGTTGGCGCGAGCGGCAGACCGCCGATCCGCTTCGGGACAGCGCGTACATCGTCGCTGGCGCCGCCGCCCGCGCAACGTGGTACGCCGAACGTACGCGCCTGACAAATCGGAGCCAACCGGACCTATGGAATCTGTCGGCCAAACATTGGGAAGCACTGTCCCGACCGCATCACGCCGCCTACGCGTGGTGGCGCCAGGCCGAGGCGCAACTCCTCGCCGGACAGCAGCCGGATGTCGCCGCTGCCGCATTGCGGTCAGCCGCGGCCGCTGCCGCCGGGCACGCGCCGCTGATCGCCGAGATCCGTGCGCTCGCACGGCGCGCCCGCATCAGCCTCGACACACCGTCCAGTGCCACGATGGCCGCGCCCCCAACGCCGGACTGGGGAGCGTTGTATGGGCTGACCGACCGTGAACTGCTCGTCCTGCGGCTGGTCGCGAGCGGACGCACCAACTCGGAGATCGGCGCCCAGCTGTTCATCAGCCCGAAGACCGCGAGCGTCCACGTCACGCACATCCTCCGCAAGCTTGGGGTGACCAACCGGGTCCAGGCGGCCACCGTGGCCGAACGAGCCGGCCTCATCGACGAAACGGACCCGGCCTAGCTCAGCGCTCGGCGGAGATGTACCGGCGAGGGAACCACTCATCCCGATCGACTGAGTCGTCGTCGGCTGCCGTCGTCAACGTCCGGGTCGATCCACCTGGTTCGTCGGATCAGACGCCGCTCCATGCAGGAGCCGTTCGGCCTTCAGATGAGGAACCCGCTGAGACGGTCGTCTCGGCCGCGATCTGCCATCGCCCCTTCGCCAGCCAGTAAGGCTGCACCAGCCGCAAATTGAGGCAATGCCGGACGACGGGAGCGTCTGAGCGCCAGAACCTTCCGGTATGGACACCTACCCGCAAGAGCCGGCCACCTCCGTGGCCCGGCGCATCCGCATCGCCGCTGCGCTGACGGTCGCCGTCGTTATCGTCGGTCCCCAGACCGCCACAGTCGCACGGGCGATCGCCAACCTGCCGGAAAGTGCCGTGGCCGTAGTCTGGGGTCGCGCGCATGGCGGAACCTGCAACGTCCAAGGCGACCTGACCGTCGGCTGCGAGTCGATGCACGGCGGCTACGCCAACGCCGGCACGACGGTGGGTAACGTCTGGCTGTATGGCGACCTGGACGGCACCGACAGGCAGCGCCACGAGTCGAGGCACTCGGACGAGTGGGCCACGTTCGGCACCGCCTTCGCCGTGGTTTACGGCGTCGAGTCCGCGCGGACCAGAGGTGACTTCCACCGGAACGTGTTCGAGCAGTGGGCCGGCCTGCACGACGGCGGCTACCTGCCCTGACCTCGCAAAGAGAATCGGGTCTGTCGCTTCGGACCCGGTTCTTTCGTGTTGGGTGTTTCAGTGGACGTCGGAGTAGCCGGCCGCGCCGACCACGATGATCAGCAGGAAGCCGACCGTCACCGCGGCGCTGGCGCAGCACAGCCACTTCGCCATCCGCGACTGGCGCCGGGCGCCCTCGATGTCGCCGAGCGCCAGCCGGGTGCGGACGTTGCCGGCGTACACGACTGCGGCGACCCCCAGCGGCGCGAAGCACACCAGCGTGCACACCACGGCTGTGACCAGGTGGCTCCGGACGGGGCTTGGCTCTGGCCCGCGGGTGGGCGAGCGAGAAGTGGCGACGGTCTCCGATTCGACTACGTACGACATGCTTCGACTGTCCAAGCGATCGCTCGGCTTGACATCCGGCAAACCCTCAAATTCAGGGCTGGGCTCCCTTACGAGGCTGGCGCCGCCCTCAATGCTGCCGACGCGCCCCCGCGGCATCTCGGAACCGGCTAACCTCGAAGAGCCGCTTTGACTCCATTTCGCACCACGTTTGATCCCACGGCGGCGATGTACTGCAAGGGTCCGCCGCACCCGGCAGTTCGGCTACTTGCCGGTGCCACTCCTGCTGGCCTCCGATCCGCGGATCGCCCATGCCTCATCCGTACGGCAACATGATGGTGTGCCACCATCCGACTACGCTGACGAGCTCGCCGCATTGCTTGAGCCGGCTGCCGTACTGACCCGCGCCGAGGTCCTTACGCGGCCCTGCCCGGTGCCTGCGGTGTCCGGCGTGTATGCCTGGTACTTCGACCAAACCCCGCCGCGCGTCCCGGTGCAACGGTGCCATCACGCCGCCGCTGGCGCCTTGCTGTACGTCGGGATCTCGCCGAAGGCACAACTGGGCATTCAGCTGCGCCGCGTTGGTTCTGGGCAACGGATGACCTTCGGCCACGACGAGGCGATCCTGTCCGACTGGATGGCTCGCCATGCACGCGTGTGCTGGGTCGCCACCCCAACGCCCTGGCTACTGGAAAGCCAACTCATCCGCGACCTGCTACTCCCGCTGAACCTCGACCAGAACAAGCACAGCGGCTTCCATGCCGAACTCACCGTCGCCCGTGCCAATCAACGCGCCCTGGCACGAGAATTACCCATCAGCTAGCTGTACCGACCACGGACGTTGGTGACGCTGTTCGGCACGTCGGCGACACTTGTCGAGGACGGCGAGGATGTAGAGGCGGCCTTCGCGCCAGTCGTCGTGTTGCTCGCTGAGCATGTCGCCAACCACGAGTGAGGGCACTACGGTCGGGAAGATGCCGACCACGGCGCGGCGCGACCAAGCCGTGCCTGCGTACAAGTGCGGACATGACCGCGGCCCCCGCAGTAGCGTCGTTTCGCTCTGCAGACATCCCGGCTCTCTGGGTTCAGACTGGGCCTTGTGGGAGGGGCAACGGTCGGGCGCGTCTCCAGCATCGCGGGTCGGAGTGAGGAGCTGGGCTTACTCCGCGCGGTGATCGGGGCGGCGGCGAAGGGGCGTCCGTGTGCGGTGTTCGTGCACGGGGAGGCAGGCGTGGGCAAGACCCGTCTGGTGACAGAGGTGTGCCGCGAAGCCGCCGCGAAGAGCTCAGCGATCCTGTGGGGTAGCTGTGTGCGCTTCGGCGCGGTGGACGCGCCATACGTTGCTCTCGTTGGCGCGTTCGAGGGCTGGGTCGAATCGGCCAACCCCGCAGAGCTATCCGAGGTCCTTGCTGCGGTACCCGGCGCCGGGGATCTGGTGTCTTCATCGGGTAGGCGGCTGACGTCGAGCGCAGTCCGGCTGTTGTCGACTCTGGACGGTCTGGTGCACGCGATCGCGGAGCGCCGTCCGGTAGTCCTGGTTGTGGACGATGTCCAGTGGGCCGATCCAGCAACCCGTGATGCGATCGCCTACCTGGTTGCCGGGTTCCGGAGTCAGCGTCTGGCGATTCTGGTGACGTACCGCGACGAGGAGCTCGCTGCCGGGCATCCGCTGCATGGCTGGCTGGCCGACCTAACCAGGATGGTCTCTGTCTCGTCGCTGCGGCTGGCGAGATTGAGTGCTGACGAGACTGAAGAGCAATTGTCGTCGTTGCTGGGTGGATGGCCTCAGCCGCGACTGGTTGCCGAGGTGGTGCGCCGTTCGGACGGGAATCCCTACCTGAGTGAGCTGCTGGTGCAAGGCGTCAGCCTCACCGACGACGACCTGCCTGCCGATCTGCCTGCCGAGCTGACCGGTGCGCTGCTCGGAGCCTGGCACCGGCTATCGGCGCCCGCGCGCGAAGTGACGCGGTCGCTTGCGGTCGGTGGACGACCGGCGGCCGTCGACGATCTGACAGCAGTCGCGGCGGCGGGCGGCATCGGAGCCGGGGCGGTGACGGCGGCGCTTATCGAGGCGACAGACGCCGGGATCTGCGCGGCGCCGGGTCCCGAGTTGTGCTGGTTCCGGCATCCGCTGCTGACTGAAGTGCTGTGCTCGACATTCGTGCCCGGCGAGGCGGTGCGGATCCATGCCGCGTGGGCGAAGGCTCTGGAGTCGCGTTCCGCGTCCGGCATTGACGAGATGCGCCGGCAGGGTGACCTGGCACTGCACTACGAGCGGGCGCATGATCTCGGCGCCTCGCTGGAAGCGTCCCTGCGCGCGGCCGATCTGGCTCATGAGCTGAAAGCCCTACGTGAGGCGGCTGTCCATCTCGGTCATGCGGCGCGGCTATGGCCGGTCGTCCGCCGTGGCACTGCTCAGAACGTCGATCAAGAGGTGTGCCTGCTCGAGCGAGTCGCACATGCACACCTCTTGGCCGGCGACGACGAGTCCATCTACGACGCATGGAGTCGCGCACAAGAGCTGGTCGACGAGGAAACCGACCCGCTGCGTGCGAGCCGGATCCTGAGGGAGCGCGCGTTCAGTGCCCTAAGGACGGGTCGTGCGACGGGAGAGCCGATCCCTGAGGTCGAGCGCGCCATCGAACTGATTCGCCGGTTCCCCGACAGTGAGGAGTACGCCGAGGCGCTAGCTGACCTCAGTGAGTCTCACACGTGGAACAACGCACCCGATAGCGCCCGCCGTTATGCGGAAGAAGCCGTGCAGGCGGCGCATCGGTCCGGGTCCAACCGAGCACTGAGCCACGCATACAGGGCGCGTGCCACCGCGTACCTCCGCGAGGAACGAGCAGACCGCGATTCACTCGAGAGCCTGCAGTTTGCGAGGCTGGCCAGTGATCAACCCCGACTCGCCGGAGCGCGCCTGATCAGAGTGAACTATCTGGTCCAACGAGGTCGCGTCGCAGAGTCGACCGCGATCTTGGCAGACGGGTTCCGCGAGGCCCTCGATGCCGGAGCGCTCAGGGTGGCCACCGGCACCCTCTGCAGCGCTATGGCCCAAGACCTCCTGACCCTCGGACAATTGGAGGCGGGCGCCCGTGTCATTCGCCAAGGGCTGGCGTTGGGCAGCTGGTCGGCCAGCGCGGCCAGGACGCGGCTGGTGGCAGCGTTGCTGGCCACCCGCCAAGGCGAGCTGGACGTGGCCCGTCTGCACGTGCGTCGGGCGAAGGAGCTCGTCCCGGGCCTTGAAGAGAGTCCAGAGCTGATGGCACCGCCCATCCTGGCCGAATACCTGCTAGCCGAGGGAGAGCCCGAGCAGGCCCTCGAGCTGCTGTCGCGCACGATGACAGTCCAGTCCGTCGATCCCCGCATCGCGGACGAGATGCTGATGTGGAGTGCTCGCTCAGCCGCCGAACTCGCCGAGAAGGCGCACGACCGACGCGACGGCGAAGGTGTTTCGAGGGCTCGGAGACTCCTCGAGGACATCGAGAATCAGCGTCGGAGGCTACGGCCCGAACCGTTCGACGTCATCACACCAGCCGATCGCGTTCAGCCGGCAGTTCAGGCCGTCTTCGCTGCGGAGTCCACTCGATGCATGTCACTGTCGGTCACGTCTAGCCAGTGGAAGGAAGCGGCGGTCCGGTGTGCTGCGGCGTCTATGCGCTGGGAAGAGACGGTCGCCTTGAAGCGGTGCGCGCACGCCTTACTCGACGAGCGAGCGAACCGGGCAGACGTCGCCGTACCGCTGCGATCGGCATATGCCTGCGCTGTCGAGATGGCCGCACAGCCTTTGCGACGCCAACTCGAGAGCCTGGCTGCACTCGCTAAGATTCCGCTCGATGAGCCGGCGTCCACACCGATCGATCCACTCCCCGAGGCCTTCCGATCCCTGACCAAGCGGGAGCAGCAGGTTCTCGACTATCTGGTCGCCGGGCGAACGTACCCCGAGATCGCCGACGCCCTGTTCATTAGTCAGAAGACAGTCAGCACCCACGTGTCCAACCTGCTTCGCAAAACCGGCACCTCGTCGCGCCAGGAGGTATCCGCGCTCGCAGTCCGCCTGACTCGACCATGAACGCGTGACGGAGCCTCCACCACACAGAACAGATGCAGTTCACGATTGAGCTCCCCAAAATGAGGATGGGACGCGCACGCTCCAAAGCCACGACTTCGAGAATCGCGCCGCGCCCCGTGCATATCGACGACCTGCGGATTAAGGCTATGCGTCGGCGTGTCATCTGCCCCCTTCAGGCGTCACTGGTAGCGCCGACGACCTCACCAATCACGCTGCCCAGGACTGGTTCACTCGGGTTCGCATCACAAACCGTGTCACGCAAGCTGCGCTCGTGGTCGGGACTCACCACTTGGGGAACTCCGGGTCACGCGTCCATTCAGCGCGCCGCGGTCAGGTGTCGCATGGCCTCCGATGTCCAGTTCTTGACCGCAGCTGCGACGGACAATCGAGTCGGGCAAGATCCGGCAGTGCTCGATCGGGACCGCATTGAGGTCCACGCTCGTCAGCAGTCGAGAAGCATGACGGCACGGCTCGCCACAGTCGCACAGCTCAACACCGGCCGGCCGGAGTCCATGCTCGACATGCAGCCCGAATCCGACAAGGACGCCGTTGGTCGCTCGCCTACAGACACTCCGGCGTTGCGCGGCGCAGACTGGACACTGTGGGAGGGCAGGCGGTCGCGGGCTCACCCGGCATCGCCGGTCGAATCGAGGAAACCGGGATCCTCGGGGCAGCGATCCAGGGTGCTGCTGAAGGACGACCGTGTGCGGTCTTCGTGCACGGTGAGGCGGGGGTGGGTAAGACCCGCCTGGTGAGAGTTGCCTGCGATGAGGCGGCCGTTAGGGGTATGGCCGTGTTGTGGGGCCGATGTGTGCGGTTCGGCGCGGTGGATGCGCCGTATGTTGCGCTGATCGGCGCGCTGAAGGGTTGGGTGGAGTCCGCGGAACCGCATGAGCTGTCCGACGTACTGGATACGGTCCCTGCCGCGGGTCAGCTGTTGCCCTCGCTGAGCGGCGGCGACCCCGAGAGTGCGGTCCGGTTGTTGTCGCTGGTGGATGCGTTGGTGATGGCGATCGCTTCGCATCGTCCGACTGTGCTGGTCGTGGATGACGTGCAGTGGGCCGACCCGGCGTCGCGCGACGGGCTCGCCTACCTGGTTGCCGGATTCCGTGGGCAGCGGCTTGCGGTCGTGACGACATACCGAGATGAGGAGCTGGGTGTCGGGCATCCGATGCACAGCTGGCTGGCGAACCTGCGGCGGGATCCGGATTCACTTCACGGCGGCCGACCTGGCCAGGGTGACGTTCCCGGCCGAGCCGGAACCGCTCTGGGAGGCGGCTCTGGCTGCTCGCGCCCTGGGCGGTGGCGGGATCGCGGCCAGATCGCTGGGCGATCGCGCTGATCGTCGGCTGACCGATCGGGCGTTGCCGCCGGTTGCGCGGAGGTGGCGGCTGAAGATGGCGCCGCAACTCCGGCCGTCGATGCGTCCGCTGTTCAAGCTGATCGAGCCGGCCGGAAGGTTTCCGGATTTCATCACGCCCGAGGTCTCGGCGTATGGCCTCGAACCCGCTGCCCAGACGTTGATGGACACGCCTGCCGAGGTCGTCCGGGATGAGCTGGGGCCGTGGTTGCCTGCGGAGATCGACCGGTTCATGCAGGGTTTGCTGGCCGGCAGGGCCGGAGCCCGCCGCGCGCTCGGCAACGCAGTACGGGAGTTTCATGAACATGCGCTGGCGCCCGCTTCGATGGAGCTCGAGCGGCGGTACGGGGCTGATCTGGCGGTGCGCTCGCGCGCTTTGCTGCAAGGCGGTGTCGGGACCTTGCTTGCTGAGCTGCACCCGGACGTCGTTTGGGACGAGCCTGTACTGAGTGCTCACGGGGTGACACCCGGGCGGGAGATCGACGTTCACCTCGCGGGTCGCGGGCTTCAGCTCTACCCGTCGTCCTTCACCGCGGAGTGCCTGGTCCTCGACCAGATCGACCGCCGCCCAGTCCTCGTCTACCCGTGCGCGGACCTCCCGCCGTACGAGATCGACACCGACGCCCTCGCCGACGTCCTGGGCCGCACCCGAGCCGCCGTACTCCGCTCCCTCACCGCCAGCGCCAGCACTACCCAACTGGCCCGCCGCACCGGCATCGCCCTAGCCTCCGCCAGCGAACACGCCCGCGCCCTCCGCAACGCCGGTCTGATAACCACCCACAGAACCGCCGGCACCGCCCACCACTCCCTGACCCCTACCGCCCACCAGCTACTGACCTCCCCGGAATCCAGGGCATTCCGGGGAAAGCAGGGGCAGATTCCCAAACTCCAGGCCTGAATGGGGTGAAGTAGGTATATTGGGTTCTGCCTTGGGACAGAAAAGTCCCCTGGAAGTGGACCCGGCAGCCTACCGGACGGTGGGTGAGCCGGGTCTTGCGCATTAGACCTCCTTCACCTGGCAGATCGGCTCGACCGCCTGCCGCCAACGCCCACCACGGACCCAGCTCCAGACAACCGCATCGGGCACCCACAACAGCGGGTCTGACTTCGGGGCCAGCAAGACCCACCGAAGGGCGGTTTCTGACGAACGAAGCGAATCTTCCGGAAGGGGATTCGCATGTCTAGGTATGCACCAAACAAGATGCCCGCTGTGGTCAAGCGCCACTACTTCGAGCTGATCCGTCAAGGCCTCTCGGGGGCTGAGGCAGTTCGGCGGGTCGGCGTGTCTTTGAGCTGCGGCTCGCTATGGTTCATCTGGGGCGAGCCCAACAAGTTTCACGGCCTGTTGCTGTCGGACGTGCTGCGATAGCTGATGTTGCCTTCTCAAAGTTGGTTCGCGAGAGTGTTAGCGCCGTCTTCTTGCCGACGAACGAGTTGTCCTGAATTGTCACCCGTTTGTTCGTCAGTCCGATGAACCCGGTGCCGGCGCCGATCGCGTCGTACACAGCTACGACTACCTCACCCTGCAGTAGCCCGGCCACGATCTTGTCGAACTGCTCCTGCTTGTCATAGACAGGCGCCCACGTGCATTCGGCTGAGCGACCGCGAGCATGCAGCCCCGGTCCTGCCCATAACGTAGCGATCGAAGGCAGGTGCATACCCGGTCGACGAGACCCACGGATTTCCACCGGGGATCACGACCAGGCGATCCACGGCAACGCCAGCAGTAGATCGGTCCAGGCCGACACCTGCAGCGGTCTCCGTGGTGCCGTCGGCAAAGTCGCGCGGGCCGGCGGAAGAATCGTCGCGGGCCTAGCTGGCAACGGCGTACCAGGCACGCCTCGATTGTTGCCGCCGACGGGATGCTGTGAGTGGCGGATCGGATCGTTGCCGTGAGCCCCAGTCATTCTCAGAGGCTAAACATGTCGATAGCCGCAGCGTCAAGAAGTTGCATGTTCCTGCAAGTGCGGTGTGGCACACGATTTCATTGCGTCTGCGGCGATGTGAGCCGCCCCGGAGTGTCTGGAGACTTCATTCGTTGGAAGGATGAAGTCCATGTCACGTCCGTCGTCTTATTCGCCCGAGATCCGTGAGCGTGCGGTCCGGATGGTCGCTGAGTCCAAGGCCGACTACGGTTCGGAGTTCGAGGCGATCAAGTCGATCGCGTTGAAGCTGGGGATCGGCTCGGCCGAGACGCTGCGTAAGTGGGTCCGTCGTGCCGAGATCGACGCTGGGCAGCGGCCCGGGGTCACTACCTCGGAGTCGGAGGCGTTGAAGGCGTTGAAGCGGGAGAACGCCGAGCTGCGGCGGGCGAACGAGATCTTGAAGTCGGCAGCAACTTTCTTCGCGGCGGAGCTCGACCGCCCACATCAGTGATCGTGGCTTTCATCAGCGATCACAGGCGACAGTTCGGGGTCGAGCCGATCTGCAGGGTGCTCACCGAGCACGGCTGCAAGATCGCCCCGTCGACGTTCTACGACAACCTCAATCGTCAACCCAGTAAGCAGAAACTCCGCGACACTGACCTGACCGTGGTGATCGAACAGGCACGCGAGGAGCGGTTCGTGGAACTGTTCGGAGCCCGCAAAATGTGGCTCCATCTCCGCGGGCTGGGCCACGATGTCGCTCGCTGCACCGTGGAGCGGCTGATGGCCCAGCTGGGCATCAGTGGCGTGGTCCGCGGCACGACGCCGCGGACCACCATCGCCGACGAGAAAGCCGCTCGGCCGGCCGACCTGGTCGACCGCAACTTCGTCGCCTCGGCACCGAACCGGCTCTGGGTGGCCGACTTCACCTACGTAGCGACCTGGACCGGCACGGTCTACGTCGCGTTCATCATCGATGTGTTCTCCCGCCGGATCGTCGGCTGGAGGGCCGCCACCGAGATGACCACCCCGCTGGTCCTGGACGCCCTCGAGATGGCGTTGTGGACCCGCCGAAAAGACGGCATCACCGACCTGACCAGGCTGGTGCACCACACCGACGCCGGGTCGCAATACACCTCGATTGCCTTCACCCAACGCCTCACCGACGCCGGCATCGACGCCTCGGTCGGGTCCGTCGGCGACGCCTACGACAACGCCCTGGCCGAGACCCACATGGGCCTGTTCAAGTCCGAACTGATCCACTCCTACGGCCCCTGGAAGGGCCTAAGCGACGTCGAGGCAGCAACTCTGGACTGGGTCCACTGGTTCAACACCGCCCGACCCCACGAGTCGATCCAGGACCTCACACCCATCCAGGCCGAGCAGACTCACTACACTCACCGAACCCGCTTCGCCGAAGCCGGTTGACACCAAACGAAGCCTCCGGACTCGCCGGGGCGGCTCAATGGCCCATGTGTTCCTCTTGAATGATCGCCAAACCTGGTGGTCTGGTTCCCACCAGAGGACGTGGAAGACATAATCGATTCGGAGCCCTGGAGGCGATTCGTACCGCTGCATCGGAAGCGAACCAGCTCAGTCAGGTCTTCTCGACGGATCGAGGAGGGCCCAACCCTTCCCCAGCTGTGCCGGTCTCGGGAGCGGCGGCAACCAGAGGCACGGAAGGCTGCAGTAGCGGCGTGGAGCCATTCGTGGAGCGAACCGCGCGATACAGATGAGAAGTTCGGCCACCCAAGAAGAGTTCCGTGCAACGAGTCACGCCTGAAGACAGCGGCTGTGATGGTGAGCTTCCTCTCGTAATGAGAACGTCGGCGGTTCGAGATGTGTGACCGATGCGGTGCGTACCGCGACAAGCCCCATCTGATGGACACCGACCGCGGCGAGTAGTGGCCACCCGGAATCCCTCGCCGACCGCCTCGTGTCCGCTGATCAGGCTGGCCGGCCTGGCGGCTGGATGCCGTATTTCTCGATGGCGAGGCGTCAGAACAGCGGTACCGCCTCCGAGGTGGGTCGATCGACACGTTCGTCGTGGCCCGTGCTCGACAGATGCTCGATTGTGCACCTTCCAGCCGGTGCCGACTTGATCGACTCGGCGCCCCTGACGATGAGCAGGTCATAGACCTGTTCGCGCGCCGGCCCGCGGTACCACCACAAGGCGTGCGTAGCCGTCGAGCCCGCCAGTTGCGCATCGAGTCCCGAAGCAGTGATGCAGTCGATGATGTCGACCAGGTACCGGAGCTACCGGCATCCGTCGCGGCTGGTCTGGTGTCGCGACGGCAACTCCGCGCGGTGTGGTCAGGCCCGGCCCCGTCGATCAGCCCAGCCTGATCAACTGGCCACCGCCCGGCGGCAACTCGATCGCAGCCGGGTTCGACACGCTCTTCCAGGTCGCTGACTTGGGTTGGAACGCCTTCGCCGTCGACGCCCCGAACGTGAGCGTCACTGCTGCCTCCTCGGTGCGCGAGTAGTTGGCCACCAGCACATGGGCACGACCGTCGCCGTCGGTGAACCGGCCCAGCACCACGCCGCCGCCGGAGACGGCGGTGAGCGTCTCGTCCGGGGCGAACGGGTCGAGTCCGGCAGGCGGAGTGGATACGCCCGCCACCTGTACGGCGGTGGAGGTGAGCCCGAGCATCACCTTGCCCAGCGGTGCCAGATAGTGCGTGTTGACCGTGCGGCTGTCGCCGTACAGCGAGGTCTGCTTGCCGTCGACCGTGATCAGGGCATTCGTGAAGCCCTCGCCGCGGGCCGGGTCGGGCGTCCAGTAGGTGAAGTACTGGATGCCCTTGCAGCCGTAGGCGAGGCTGATGTTGATCTGCCAGAGCAGGTCGGCCCGGGTCGGGATGGCGTGGAAGTTGTAGCCGACACTCTGGATGAAGGCCCAGGAGTCACGTCCGTGCGCGAGCGCGGCGGCGCGGACCTCGGCCCAGTTGGCGAAGTAGCCCCGGTCCTCACCGCCGGACAGGATCGGGTAGCGGTCGAAGGACAGCACGGGCGTGTCGAGCTGGGAAGCCGCCTGCTCGTAACCCGCCCCGAAGCCTGGCAGCAGGTTGATGTAGGACAGCGCGTCCGGGAAGGCCTGGTTGGCGTAGGTCACGGCCTTGGCGAGTGTTGGCAGCTGGCTCGCTTGCGGCTCGTCGTACAGGTGCAACCCAGCGAAGGAGGTGTAGCCGGAACCGGCCGGGCGCTGCCAGGCCTCCAGGGTGCCGGAGAAGTCCTCCTGGAACAACACCGCGCCGGCGGCGTCTGTCACGGAGACGTTGTCGAAGTACGCGGACTCGGGCCCGGCCTCCCGGAAGCCCACGATGCCGGTGGCGAACGTGGTGTCCGTCGTGGTGTCGACCAGCACGCCGTCGATCTTGGTGGTGAACGTCGACCCGCTGACCACGGTCTCCACGTGGTAGGACTGGCCGGCCTGCAGTTGGAACGACAGCGGGGTGCTGGTGACCACCGGGTTGCCGCGCACGAACACCGCCTTCTTCAACACGGCCATGCCGCCCGCGCCCTGGCTGGAGAGCAGCCAGACGTAGGCGTTGCCCTCGTCCTGCATGCGGAACGCCCAACCTGCCTGCGCGTAGCCGCCCGTGCCGGTGAACTTCGGCTCGGTGTCGAACGCGAACGTGTAGTCGCGCCAGCCGGCGCCGGCCTTGACCGAGCCGATCGAGCCGCTGCCGGAGCCGCTGGTGATGTGCAACCGCCCGCCGCTGAGCTGCCAGCTGGGGGCGTAGCGGTTGACCACCTCAGTAATCTTCTGCCTGAGTTCGGCCTCGCTGATGGTAAACGGGTCGGCGGGGTTGCCAACGGCGAAGCTGTGCAGCAGCCAGCGGATGTCGGGATCGTCCACCAGCACGTGCAGGCCAACCTGCTCCGCCACCTGGAGCATGTACCGGCAGATCTGCACATCCGCGAAGGTGTAGTTGCCGCCGTGCACGAAGTTGAAGCCGGCGTCGGCGATCTCCTGGTAGCGCTCCACGGTGGTCTGCAGCGGCGGCGGCGGCCAGAAGATGCCGATCGGGAAGTTGCCGCTGTTCATGATCGGTCCGCCGGTGGACGTGGTGGACCCGCCCGCAGGTTCCGCACCGGTCGCGCCGAACGCGGCCGGCGGCGCGGTGGCGCCGAAGGCACCGGCGGCCACGACGGCACCGACGGCGCCGACACCGCCCAGCAGGAAGGACTTGCGGGTCAGGCCCGATGGCGGGGGGGTGTGCTGCGGTGTCAACGGATCCTCCGGGGATGGTGGGCGGTGTCGCGAGGGGGGAGACGCTCGGGGTGGCGAGGGCGCACAGCCGCCGCCGTTTCGGCCAGATGCCTGGCCGTGCGTTCGTAGTTGCCTTGACCGACGGCGAGATACAGGAGCTCGACGACGGTCAGCTCGGAATGCCGCGAGGCGAGTGGTCCGTCGCGGAAGGTGGTGGCCTCGGCCACGGTGATCAGGATGTGGTCCGCGATGCTTGCCAGGCGTGAGCGGTGCCCGCCGGTGATCGCGACAGTACGGGCGCCGTGGGCGCGGGCGCACTCGAGCATGTCCAGCGTCTCATCGGTTTCCCCGGAGTGGGACACCGCGATCGCCACATCGCCCGGGCGCAGCAGCGCAGCGGCGACCAGACCGTCGTGGACGTCCGCATAGGTCCAGCACGGCACTCCGATGCGGACCAGGCGCAGGTCCAGTTCCCGTGCCATGATCGCGCTGCCGCTGACGCCGTAGACGTGCACCCGGTCGGCCGCACCAATGGCCGCGGCCGCGGCGGCGACTGCGTGGAGATCCAGGCCGGCCAGGGTGGCATGGACGGCGCGGGTCTGGGCCGCCTCGAGGGTGCGCGCCACCACCGCGAGGGAGTCGTTCGGGCCGAGGTCGCGGCCGATGTCGACATCCCAGCTCCCGTACGCGGCGGCCGCCTCCGCGGTGACGGCGATGCGTAGGCCTGGGTAGCCGTCCAGTCCGAGCGCGCGGCACAGGCGAGAGACCGCACCGGCGGACGTACCGGCGGCGTCGGCGAGGTCGTTGATGGTTCCGGCCACGCTGCTGCGCGGGTCGTCCAGGATGCGCTCGGCGGTACGACGTACCGAGGTAGGCAGCTCGGGAAGGAGCACCCGCATCCGGGTCAGTACACCGACGTCGGCCACATCGTCGAATGTCTCGGCTACGTCGCTCGGCATGATAGGCACTATCGTGCAAGGGTCGTCAAATGACAATAGATGATAGGAACTATCGCCCGCCGAGATCTCCGGCGGGTGCCCACTGCCGCGAGGGCACGATCCCGCGTCGGTTCATCCGTGGAGATAGTTCGCGTCGTCGAGGTACGCGGCATAGATGCTGTGCTTGGAAAACTGGCTACGCGAGTTCGATTCTCGTCACCCGCTCGGAACGCAAGAGGCCCCAGCCACAGGGAATCTGAGGCCAGGGACCTTCGTGATGCAAAGGCCGGTTTCCGGTGGCGTGCCCTCCACGTGCCACGCCGCTAACCCTTTCCTGCCAGACTTCACCCATGACCGGTGGCGATCCGCAGGGAGATTCCCCAGGTGAACTGCCAACGGAACAGGAGTGGGGTTCCGCTCTTGTGTGGCGCATCATCATGTTCCTGACCTTGCTCGCCGCGATCCTAGGGACTCTGTGGACCGTCCTCCGGGACGAGGTTGCGCCGCTCAGCGTTACTTGGCCCGTGTTCCTGGTTGTGTTCTACCTGGCGTTGGCGGCGCTTCGCAGTCGGTGGACCGTGCGTCTGACACGAGACGAGCTGTTGATCCGCTACCCGATCGGTAGTCAACGTGTTCCCAGGGCACAGGTCGAGTCTGCCCACTTCAACTCCTGGGGGCTCATCATTCGCAAGCGAGGCGGTGGGTTCGCGTTCGCCTTCCTCGCACCGAAGTGGAACTCGACCGAACTGAGTAGTGGCGGCAGGCCCGGACCGGACAGCCCGGCGTTCCAGATCACCCGATGGGCGCAGTCGGAGCGACTTGAGGATAGCCTGTCGCAACCCTAGGACTGTTGCGGATCGTGCCCCTCCACGTGCCCTAGCCGGTCCGAAACCCTTTGTCAGCAACGGGTTTGGCCCCCACACCACCCCCGAGACACCCTAACCTGGCACAGCGGATCTGAGGAGCCCCCAACCGAAGGAGCACCGGAACTCCGAAGAGTTCCGGTGCTCGTCACTTGCGAGTCACAAAGAGGTGATTACGGAGTCGGATCGGCGAACGTTCCGCTGAAGATGTCGCTGTTGCCGAACGTTGCCGGGCACGTGCCGAGCACGTTGGGCGCGCTCGTCGGGCTGCTCGTGTAGAGCGAGGCCCGGAAAGCGTTGATCGAATCGCACGGAGCCGCCTCGCGGGCGTCGTTCCACACCGCTACCGCGAAGTCGTTCGTTGCGGCGGCGTACACGTAGTCACCGAGGAACTCCGAGATCAGGGCGTTCGCGCTGCTGCCGCGAGGATCTCCGACTGGAGTCCGTTCGAGCACCGACCAGCCGGTGGGTACGCCGTTCACCACGTTCGCATGCAGTACGACGCCGACCAGCCCACGTGGACTCGTGGTGTCGTTGCGATATGGCGTGGTGAATGCGTTGTACACGACGTACAGATCAGTCCCGTCCGGGGATACCGCCGGTGCACTGTAGACCGGCCGGTCGCCGGTAGCGATCGGCACTGCGAGCGGCGTGGCCCAGGTCTGTCCGGCGTTCCGCGACCAGGTCAGCATCAGTTGCTCGTGGTTGAGACCGAGCCGGCCATCGGCCCAAGTCATGAAGATCTCGTTCGTACCACCGGTCCCAGTGGGCCGGGCGTTCGCGATGTCGACGTTCGGTCCGCCGGCCAGGTCGACCCGGGCCCCGGCGATGCCGTCCATCACGGGACGTCCCTCGACCGGGTCGAACACACCCGGCTTCACAACGGGCGTGACCAGGAACGGTCCCTTGAAGTGCGCGCCGCCGTCGGTGGACCGGTACATCATCTGGAAGTTGGTGCCCTGTCGGGTGCCGACGCCGAAGACGTAGACCGCGCCCGTGCTGTCCGTACGTACGACGCAGCCGTCGGGCTGGCTGTTGACGCCGTTGCTCGTCGCCGGTCCTACCTGACGAGTGGTCCAACTGGTTCCGCCGTCAGTGGATGTCGCGACGGTCAACGGTACCGGGAGCGCGTGCCCCTTCTCTTGGCTGCGGAACGACGCCCAGCACACGTAGACGTGGCCGAAGAACGGGCTGCTCGAGGCGTTGTCGGCATAGACCTGCTCCTTGTCCGAGAACGTCGTCGAGGACTGCTTGGAGATGATCACCGGCGCCCGCCAGGCGGAGGCGTTGTTCGCCGACGCTCCACGCACGTCGTCGGTGGTCGACACCGCGATCGCCTCGAAGCCGCGGAAGGTCTCGAGTTTCCGGGTGGCGCCGAAGTTCGAGGTCAGGTTCGCGTAGTACAGCCGCGATCCGTTCGCCCACGAGAAGGTCCCGCCGGGACCGGGCCGCGGTCCGAATGCCACCGCCGGGTCTCCGTCGGCGACGAGCCCTGCTTCGACGTAGTGGGGCAGGGTGCCGATCGGACCCACCTGCGGAGTGCAGGCCGCGGGGCCGAGGCAGCCACGGGCGCTCCAGCCGCTGTACGTCGGCTGGTGCCAGGACGCACCGCTGTCGAACGAGAAGTACGCGCCGGAGACTCCGACGCCGTTCGTGAACGGACAGGTCGACGGGTCACCGGCGGCGCAGGACTCCATGTCGATCTCCTCGTTCGCCCCCGCGACCACGACCGAAGGATCGTGTGCGTCGATGGCGACCGCCGGTTCGTTCTGCTTGTTCTGGGAGAACGGTGTCGACGGGCTGCCGACGGTGACCTCGTGATCCGCCGGCGACGCGGAGGCAGCGACGGCGGCTCCGGCGAGAGCAGCTGTGGCGGCAGCGACGGAAGCGATGATGCGGCGTGATGTGCCCATGACCCCCTCCTCGGGACGACCATCGGCTCGGGACCGGTTCCCGGCCCGTCTGGTCGTCTCGACACTCCACCTCGGAACCCCTCCGCACAACAGGTCGGAACCCCTGATGACACAGCGCAACAGGCCAGATGCGAAGCGGCTTCATCGCGACGTCGTGGTCCATCGGCCCGCCAGCATCGAAACGCTGATCGCGAGGATCAGCACCAGGAACCCGATTGGTGCGACCAGGTCGAACGCGGTGCTGCCGAGCGGCCCGGCCACGCACCGGCCCAGCGACAGTGCCGCGACGACGGCAGCGAGAACGCGCAGCCACGTCCGGCCGCCGGCGTACGCCAGCGCCGCGGCGAACAAGGCGACCGCGCCGAACAGTACGTCGTCGGACCATTTTGGTTGCTATCGGCCCCGTTCACCCTCCGCACCGTAGCTGCGGCGGCGGTGATTCGAACAGGCGTTTGCAGGTTGCTGCAGCGCCTCGACCTCCGAACGGCGACATGAGCTGACCACCGGGCGCATGCTGGTGCCGTGGCCAGGGTGTGGCGGTGCGGGAAGTGTGACGGGGCCGACGTCCCCGAGCACCACCGGTTCTGCCCGCACCGCGACACGCCGCGCACGGTGAGGCGGGTGCTGGTCGTGGTGTGGCCGCCGTTCGGCCGGGTGCGGCGCAGAGGCCCCGCGTGACGCCGGCGCGGCGGCGTAGCGAGCCAGGTGGATCACGCTACGAGGTGAAGTGGGACGGCTACCTTCACTGAACTAGTCAAGTCTGGCGTGGGTCGTCCCGGGCGCTCCTGTCCTTTGCCAACGCAGCCG
>NZ_JBHSKE010000038.1:0-506 GCF_042657745.1 Kribbella qitaiheensis
AGTTCCGAGAACACTGTTCTCGAATGAGTTCACTGTACTCATGCCGCGAGGCGAGATCAAGAACAGTGCTCTCGTCGCGGCCCGGTGTTCTCGGAACTGTGCGACACTGGGCGCATGTCCGCACCGTCGCTGCGCGCTCGGGTCCGCTCGGAGATGAGCCAGGAGATCAAGGAGGTCGCGCGTAAGCACGTCGCTGCGGACGGCGCCAACCTGTCCCTGCGCGCTGTCGCCCGCGACATGGGCATCGTCGCGTCAGCCCTCTACCGGTACTTCCCGAGCCGCGACGCCCTGCTCACCGCGTTGATCATCGATGCGTACGAGGTTCTGGGCGCGGCCGCGACCGAGGCGGAAGCGGCCGTACCTCGCACCGACCTCCGAGGCCGCTGGTTGGCCGTTTGCCGCGCCGTACGCGCCTGGGCCTTGTCACACCCCGCCGAATACGGACTCCTGTACGGCAGCCCGGTTCCCGGCTACGCCGCCCCGCAGGAAACCGTCGCCCCGGCCGC
>NZ_JBHSKE010000039.1:0-1080 GCF_042657745.1 Kribbella qitaiheensis
CCACCGACACCAGCCATGCTGCACCAGTGAGCGCTTCGCGTCCCTGCGGGATCGGAACAAGTTCCGACGCTTGACTCACACCACCCCGACTAGGGAAGGAACGCAGCTATCCCGGAGCCGCTGAGAGGTGTGGCGACAGGGGCCCGAGAAGTTCCTTCGCCCAGACGTTCGGGGAGATGGCCTGCCCAGACGTTCGGGGAGTTGGCTTGCCTGGACCGTCGGGGAGATGGCTTGGCCCCCCGGGGGCAGCGGGCCTCCGAGAGCGGCACTTTGTGCACCACCTGAGCAGATCCCGGCGATCCGGACGCTCAGCCGGTGCACAAGGTGGGGCCTCGGACACCAAGCCGGGACCTCGGGAGCCTGTTGCTTTTTGGGTGACGCGCCTGGGTAGGTCCTGGCTGGGGTCGGGTGGTGTTGGAAAGATCTGGGGATGGCGAAGACGTACCGGCCGGTGGATCGTGCGCAGGAGTTTTTGCTGCCGCCGTCGATGGTGGACTGGCTTGGGGATGATCATCTGGTGTGGTTCGTGATCGCGGCGGTGGAGCGGTTGGACACGGCGCGGTTTCATGCGCGGGCGAGGCTGGGCGGGGTGGGCCGGCGGGGTTACGACCCGGACATGTTGTTGACGTTGTTTGTGTATGCGATGGCGCATGGGGAGTCGTCGTCGCGGCAGATCGAGCGGTTGTGTCACACCGATGTGGCGTTCCGGATCATCTGCGCCTCCGATGTGCCGGATCACACGGTGGTGGCGCGGTTCCGCAAGAATCACGAGCAGGCGTTGACCGACCTGTTGACCGAGTCGCTGGTGCTGGCCGCGGAGTTGGGGATGGTGTCGCTGGGGGTGGTGGCCTTCGACGGCACCAAGATCGCGGCGAATGCCAGCAAGGACGCGAACCGGACCGAGGCGCGCCTGCGCGAGCTGGCCGAGGAGTTCGTGGCCACGGTCGCTTCGACCGACGAGGCCGAGGATGTGTTGTTCGGGCAGGAGGTTCGCGGTGACGAACTGCCGCCGGTGGTGCGGGACCGCACCGGTCGGGGTGAGCGGATCACGGCCGCGCTGGCGCAGATCGCGGCGCGCCG
>NZ_JBHSKE010000039.1:1169-49668 GCF_042657745.1 Kribbella qitaiheensis
AGCGGGCCAGGCTCGAACGGATCCGCGCCAAGCCCCGCACGTCGGGCAGGGGACGGGAACCGGTGCCGATCGAGGACCAGGAGTTGGTGCACCGCGCCCGCGTCGCCTACGAGGCCGCCCTCGCTCACACCGTCGACAACCACGCCACCGAGGACCAGGCCGCTGAGACCGTCGGCGATGACGGCAATGACGGCAATGACGGCGATGACGGCGAGGCGACGAGCGAGCAGGGCGCCACGCCGGACCAGCCGGCCGAGCGGGTCAGGGCGAATGTGACCGATCCGGAGTCGCGGCTGCTCAAGACCCGCAACGGCTGGATCCAGGGCTACAACTGCCAGACCGCGGTCAGCGACGATGAGTTCTTCGTCTCCGCCCGCGCAACCCAAGACACCAACGACATGGCCCAGTTCGAGCCGACCGTGCAAGACCTCACCATCACCACGGGCCGGCTGGCCGACCGCTGCGGCCGCGACGACCTCACCATCGGTGTGATGATCGGTGACGCCGGCTACGACTCCGACGCCAACCTCACCGCCGACGGCCCGGACCGGCTCATCGCCGACGCCAAGGCCCACACCATCGACCAGCGCGCCAGCACCGACCCCGCCACCGGCGACCCGGCCACCGACGCCACACCACGCGAGACGATGAACCACCGGCTGCGAACCCCCGAAGGCCACGCCCTCTACCAGCGGCGCTCCCCGATCGTCGAACCACCCAACGCCTGGCTCAAAGACCGCCGCGGACTACGCCGCTTCGCCCGCCGCGGACTCGCCGCCGCCCAAGCCGAACTCTCACTGGCCTGCGCGGTCACCAACCTGCTCAAACTCCACACCAAAGGCATCACCACCGCCCAACTCCAAACCGGATAACCAGCCACCGAGCCAGCCGCCCCGGCCAACCCCCCCGCCCCAGATCACCCAGCCACCCCCCCAACACCTGAACCTCGAGCTGACCGCACCCCACCCCAGCCAACCAAAGAGCAACAGGCTCTCGGACAGAAATGACCTGTCCCAGGTCCCTATACGGTGTCCAAGGTCCCCACAACCGCACCACCATCCGGCTGCCACACCCCCGAGAAGGTGTCCGCGGTCCCCACAATTGCACGGCACCGGCGCCGCCGGCGGATCCGGGCCGGGCGGCGGGCTCTCGGTAGCCGGTTGTTCGGCGGCTGGCGCCTTCGAAGCCGCCAGTCGGCGAACAAGCCGTCAGGGGCGGCAGATTCGGGGGCGGGGTTGGCCGAAGGCGGAGACCAGTACGCCGGTACGTCGGGCGCAGGGGACGCGGCGCACCGGCGTACTGGCCGCTTGCGGGGTTAGGCGCGGGCTACGCCGTCCTGGCGGGCGGCGTTGGCGACGGCGGTGGCTACGGCCGGGGCTACTCGGGGGTCGAACGGCGAGGGGATGACGTAGTCCGGGCGGAGGTCTTCGTCGGAGATGAGGGCGGCGAGGGCTTCGGCGGCGGCGAGCTTCATTCCTTCGGTGATGCGGGAGGCGTTCACGTCGAAGGCGCCGCGGAAGATGCCCGGGAACGCGAGCACGTTGTTGATCTGGTTCGGGAAGTCGGAGCGGCCGGTGGCGACCACCGCGGCGTGCCGGTGGGCGATGTCCGGGTGGACCTCCGGGTTCGGGTTCGCCAGCGCGAAGATCATCGCCCCGGGCGCCATCCGCGCGACGGCCTCCTCGGGCACCGTGCCGCCGGAGACGCCGAGGAACACGTCGGCGCCGTCGAGCGCGTCCACCAGCCGGCCGGAGAGACCGCCGGTGTTGGTGTCCTTGGCCAGCGACAGCTTCACCGGGTTCAGGTCGGCCCGGTCCTCGTGCAGAACACCCTTGCTGTCGACAACGGCGAGGTCGCCGACGCCTGCCCGCAGGAGGATCCGCGCACACGCTACCCCGGCGGCACCCGCGCCGGAGATGACCACCCGGATGTCCTCGATGTTCTTACCGGTGAGGCGGAGGGCGTTGCGCAGAGCGGCCAGTACGACGACCGCCGTACCGTGCTGATCGTCGTGGAAGACCGGGATGTCGAGGCGTTCCTTCAGCTTGCGCTCGATCTCGAAGCAGCGCGGCGCCGAGATGTCCTCCAGGTTGATGCCGCCGAAGGTCGGGGCGAGGCGGACGACGGTCTCGACGAACTCGTCCACGTCGGTGCAGTCCAGCGCGATCGGCACCGAGTCGACGCCGCCGAACTCCTTGAAGAGAAGGGCCTTGCCCTCCATCACCGGCAACGACGCGGCCGGCCCGATGTTGCCCAGCCCGAGGACCGCGGTGCCGTCGGTGACGACGGCGACCACGTTGGACTTCCAGGTGTACTTGCGGACCAGCGACGGGTCCTCGGCGATCGCGGTACAGACCCGGGCGACGCCGGGGGTGTAGGCCATCGACAACTCGGCGGCGTTGGTGACGTGCACGGCCGAGGTGACCTCGATCTTGCCACCGACGTGCAGGTCGAACACCGGATCACCGGCGTACGGGTCGGAGACGGCTTCGGACGGGAAGGCTTCGGCAACCATGGTGACCCTTCAGGAACAGCGGACCGGAGACAAAAGCAGAGCGGCCCACCACGAAGGGTGGGCAGCGGTTACAGGGAAGTGGGGGCTGGGGCGGTTCGATCGGGTGCGTCGAGCACCGCCATTGCCACTCGGGGGTCACCCGTGGCTACGAGTAAACCACAGGCGGCAGTGGTCTGCTCTGTGAGCACCCCCACAAGGCCTCGAAGAGGCCCGCGGAGGCGGCGGGACGGTGACGATCGAGTCTCGGCGACCGTTACCAGCCGACACGCACCTGCCTGCTGTGTCAGGATGCGGTCATTCCGGGCCGGTAACGTCTGGACCGGAATTCCAGAACAAGTGTCGAGGAGTCCTAGCGATGAACATCGTCCCCACCCTCCGCAAGCGTCGTGTCATGGCCGCCGCTGCTTCGGTCGCAGTGTTCGCTCTCGTCCTGTCCGCCTGTGGCAGCGATGAATCGAGCAGTGGCGGAGGTGGCGAGGACAAGGCCGCGGCAGCGGGTATCACGCTGGTCAAGTCCGACAAGCTGACCGTCTGCACGCACCTGCCGTACAAGCCGTTCCAGTACAAGGACGGCACCAAGGTCGTCGGCTTCGACGTGGACCTGCTCGACCTGCTCGCCAAGGACCTCGGCCTGGAGCAGGAGGTCGTCAACATCGAGTGGGCCCAGGTCACCTCGGGCGCCGCCTTCCAGGCGAAGAAGTGCGACATGGGCATGGGCGCGATGACGATCACGCCGGCCCGGCAGGCCGCGATCAGCATCACGGCGCCGTACATGGACGCCACCCAGGTGCTGCTGGTGAAGAAGGACGCCCCCTACAAGTCGCTCGAGGACCTGAAGGGCAAGAAGGTCGGCGTCCAGGCCGACACCACCGGCAAGGACTTCGCCGACGAGCAGGCCAAGAAGATCGGCTTCGAGGTGATCGTCTTCAACGACCTGGCGCTGCAGGAGAACAACGTGAAGTCCGGCCGGGTCGATGCCGCGATCAACGACAACGGCGTGCTCTACGACTTCGTCAAGGCGAACCCGGACACCGCCGTCGCGGCCGAGTTCAACACCGGCGAGCAGTACGGCTTCGGCGCGCTCAAGGACGGCAGCGGCCCGAAGCTGGTGGAGAAGTTCAACACGCTGCTCACCTCGGCCAAGTCCGACGGCAAGTACAACGAGATCTACAAGAAGTGGTTCGGGGTTGAGCCGAAGAAGTGAGCGCGCCCACCGACACCGTTGAGCGGAGGGGGCTGAGCCCGCGGCAGCGGGCCCAGCGCTCCCGCTGGATCCAGTACGCGATCCTGATCGTGCTGGCTCTGGTGGCGGCCTTCACGGCCGACTGGGGCCAGATCGGCAGCGTCTTCTTCAACCCGAAGTACATCAAGGCCGCCTTCGAGGACGGTCTGCTGCAGGCCCTGGTGAAGACGCTGGAGTACACCGCCGGCGCCTTCGTGATCGGCCTGTTCGGCGGCACCCTGCTGGCGCTGATGCGGCTGTCCAGCGTCGGCCCGTACCGGTGGATCGCGACCGCCTACATCGAGTTCTTCCGGGGCCTGCCGGCCATCATCGTGTTCATCGCGTTCAGCCTGCTGCCGCTGGCGTTCGAGGGTCTGACGATCCCCCTCGACCCGTACGGCGTGGTCTGGCTCGCGCTGGGCATCGTCGCCGCGGCGTACATGGCCGAGGTGATCCGGGCCGGCATCCAGGCGGTCCCGAAGGGGCAGATCGAGGCGGCCCGCTCGCTCGGCATGCCGTTCGGCCTGGCGACCCGGAAGATCGTGCTGCCGCAGGCGTTCCGGATCGTGCTGCCGCCGTTGACGAACGACCTGATCCTGCTGGTGAAGGACTCGTCGCTGGTGTTCATCATCGGCACCAGCGCCGAGGCGTACGAGCTGACCGGGTTCGGCCGGGATCTGGCGAACACCTACGCCAACCTGACCCCGCTGGTCACGGCCGGCTTCTGCTACCTGATCATCACTCTGCCGCTGGGCATCGTGGTCCGCCGGCTCGAGGCGAAGGCTGCGAGGGCGCACTGATGGCACTGGTGGAGATCAAGAACCTGCACAAGTCGTTCGGCAGCAACCACGTCCTGCGCGGTATCGACTTCACCGTCGAGCAGGGCGAGGTGGTCTGCGTGATCGGGCCGTCCGGCTCGGGCAAGTCCACGCTGCTGCGCTGCGTCAATCTGCTGGAGGTCCCAGAGGAGGGCCAGGTGATCGTCCGCGGCGAGGACATCACCGACCGGGACTGTCACCTGGACGCCGCCCGCTCCCAGATCGGCATGGTGTTCCAGCAGTTCAACCTGTTCCCACACCTCAACGTGCTGGCCAACTGCACGGTCGCCCAGACGACCGTGCTGAAGCGCAGCTCGGCCGAGGCCGAGAAGATCGCCCGGGCCAACCTGGACCGGGTCGGCCTGAACGACAAGGTGCTCGCCTACCCGATGCAGTTGTCCGGCGGACAACAGCAGCGGGTCGCGATCGCCCGGGCGCTGTCGATGGACCCGCAGCTGATGCTGTTCGACGAGCCGACCTCGGCGCTCGACCCCGAACTCGTCGGCGATGTCCTGACGGTGATGCGCAAGCTCGCCCTGGACGGGATGACGATGCTCGTGGTCACCCACGAGATGGCCTTCGCCCGCGAGGTCGCGGACCGGGTCGTCTTCATGGACGCCGGCGTGATCGTCGAGCAGGGCCCGCCGGCCGAGGTGATCGGCAACCCGCAGCACAACCGCACCCGCAACTTCCTCGCCCGGGTGCTCAACCCGACCCACGTCGAACCGACGTAGGACGGGCGATTCCTCGGGTTCGGGGCCGGTTCCGCTGCGCGGGACCGGCCCCGGCCGTCGTGACTGTGCATAGAACGGCCGCAGAGTGGAAGATGTAGGCGGTGGGCCGACCACAGCCCAGGAGATCAGCCCGCCAGGGAGGCACAGCACTGTGAGCAGCACCGGACGACCCGCCGAGGTTCACCTCAGCATTCCCGCGGACAGCGCCTACATCGCGGTTCCGCGGTCGGTGGTCGGCAATCTGGCGGCCCGCAACGACTTCACCGTGGACGCGATCGACGACCTGCGGATCGCGGTGGACGAGGCGTGCGCGCTGCTGCTCCCACAGGCCGCCGACGGCGTGCTCGAACTGGTCTTCGCGATCGATCCGCCGCAGCTGACCGTCCGTACCTCGGCCGTCGTGCCGAACGGGTGGAAGCCGGACACGACGTCCTTCGGCTGGACCGTGCTGACCGCACTGGTGGAGTCCGTCGCGGCCGAGACCGTCGACGGGCGGCTCACGATCACCGTGTCGGCGTCCGCCACCGCCTCGGAGAAGGCGTGACCGACGAACGACCCCTGGCCGAGCCCCAGGAACCTGACCTACGCACCCGCACTGCCACCCTCTTCCAAGCCATGGCGTCCGCGACCCCGGGCGACCCCGCGCACATCCTGGCGCGCGACGGCCTGGTCTCGCTGCATATGCCGCTGGTGGAGCACCTGGCCCGCCGCTTCCGCAACCGCGGCGAGCCGTACGACGACCTCGTCCAGGTCGCCACGATCGGCCTGATCAAGGCGGTCGACCGGTTCGACTCCGACCGCGGGGTGGAGTTCTCCACCTATGCGACCCCGACGATCCTCGGTGAGATCAAGCGGTACTTCCGAGACAAGGGCTGGGCGATCAGGGTCCCCCGCCGGCTGCAGGAGCTCCGGCTGTCGCTGACCGCGGCGACCGCGGAGCTGACCCAGGAGCGCGGCCGGGCCCCCACCGTCGCCGAGCTGTCGGACCGCCTGGGGCTGTCCCCCGACCTGGTGATCGAGGGCCTGGAGTCCGCGAACGCCTACAACACGCTTTCCCTGGACGCCCCGGACCAGAACGAGGCGGACGCCACCACCGTGCTGGACGGCCTCGGCGGCGAGGACGAGGCGCTGGAGAGCGTGGAGTACCGCGAGTCGCTCAAACCCTTGCTTGCCCAGCTGGACACCCGGGAGAAGCGGATCCTGACGCTGCGGTTCTTCCGTGGCATGACGCAGTCCCAGATCGCGGAGGAGATCGGCATCTCCCAGATGCACGTCTCCCGCCTCCTCGCCCGCACCCTGACCGAACTCCGCACCGGCCTCCTCAAGGAGTGACACCGGCTGGACCGGCCCTCAGGGCCCGGAGCTAGCGGACTGGACGGTCCTTGGTCGGATTGTCGGCCAAGGCCTCCATCGACACCTTCTGGAAGATCCCGACCAGTACCGCGACTGCCGCGATGGCCAGAATCACGGAAACGGGCTTGGTCGACCCACCCCAGAAGCTGACCGCCATCAGCAGTTGGATGAGCTGGGCGAACACGGCCGGCCCACGGCTCCAGGTGGACGTCCGGAACAGTCCACGAGCCACCAGCAGCAGCGCCCCGCCGTACAGCAGCAGGAAGGCCGCGGTGGTCAGTCCGAGAGTGAGCCTGTCGTTGCTGATCGTTATAGCTTCGACAATTCCGAGAACGGCGACCACGAGCCCTTCCCCAGCGACCACAGCCGAGGCTAGCTTGAGCGGGCGCGGAGCGGTGGACGGCGTGGATTCGGTCGGCACAACCGCAAGCCTAGTAGCAACCCGTCCAGGTCTGGTCGGCTCCTTCTTCCCCTGTGGTGAGGGCCATCGGCAGTGGGCGGCGGGCGCGCGGGGACGACGACCTCTGCCCCCGGCACCCATCAGGGTCGGAGAACTTCAGCCCCACAGGGATTCGAGGTTTTGCGTAACCCCGAGGCTGTTCGATCGGTTACCTGCAGTGAACGGGTGATTGCTGGAAGGTCAGCCCGTCCGTATTGCGGACGCGGTGAACCGCTGTGCACCGGTTCGTAGTGTTAAGGAAGTGTTGTGATCGGATCGACAAGTCCAGAACCCTTGTTTCGCTAACCCGAGATTGGGAACATGGTGTCGTTCGTGAAAACGTTCACAACGCTTCGCACCACCCCCGTGCGAGTACAGGCGCGCTGATTGGGCACAGACCACCATCAGCGCAGACAAACTACTGAGAGAGATGGGATCCGCCATGGATTGGCGCCACCGGGCCGTTTGCCTCGATGAGGACCCGGAACTGTTCTTCCCCATCGGCAACACCGGCCCCGCGATCATGCAGATCGAGGAGGCCAAGCAGGTGTGCCGTCGCTGCGACGTGCGTGAGCAGTGCCTTGCCTGGGCGCTGGAAGCCGGCCAGGACCACGGTGTCTGGGGTGGCCTGAGCGAGGACGAGCGACGCGCTCTCAAGCGCCGCAACGCCCGCGCTCGCATCCGCACCGCCTGAGCAGACCACGACGCAGGCCCCGCGGGATCCGCGGGGCCTTTCGATTGCCAGGCCAGAGATGAGACCGAACAACCTAGACCTGTACTTCGACTCCCGGGCAGCGCGTTGTATCTGAAGAACTGTGGACAAGGACCCACGGCTGTTCAGACATAACGACCCGGCTCACTCCTTCACCGGAACGTCGAGCACCACCGTCGTTCCGGGCCCGTCGTGGCGTGGGTGGAACTCCAGCACCCCGTCGAGCTCACCGATCACCAGGGTGCGCACGATCGACAGGCCGAGGTTGCCGGACGTCTCGGAGTCGAAGTTCTCCGGAAGCCCCTTGCCGTCATCGGTGACCACCACCCGCAGCCGACCGACCGAGCGTTGGGCGGCCACTTCGATCCTGCCCGACGCGTCTCCGCCCGCCCGGGTGCTGAACGCGTGCTCCACCGAGTTCTGCATGAGCTCGGTCAGCACCATCGCGAGCGGGGTCGCCACTTCGGAGTCCAGTACGCCGAAGCTGCCGGTCCGGCGGATCTCCACCTGGGTGGACACCGTCGACACGTCGGCCACCATCGCCGCCACCCGGTCCGCCACGTCGTCGAAGTCCACGTGCTCGTCGAAGGACTCGGACAGGGTCTCGTGCACGATGGCGATCGACCCGACCCGGCGGACGGCCTCGGCCAGCGCGGCCTGGGCTTCCGGCACGGTGATCCGCCGGCCCTGCATCCGGAGTAACGCGGCGACGGTCTGCAAGTTGTTCTTGACGCGATGATGAATCTCCCGGATGGTCGCCTCCTTGGTGACCAGTTCCCGCTCCCGGCTCCGCAGCTCCGTCACGTCGCGGAGCAGGATCAGCGCGCCCACGTGTTCGCCGCCGGCCCGCAGCGGGATCGCCCGCAGGAACAAGGTGGCCTCGGGATTCTCGATCTCGAGCTCCTTGGCGGCCCGGCCGGTGAGCACCGAGGCGAGCACGTCGTCCACCTTGCGGCCGCTGTGGATCAGCTCGGCGGTGATCTCCTTCAGCTTGCTGCCGACCAGGTCGGTGACGAGCCCCATCCGGCGGTACGCGGACAACGCGTTCGGGCTGGCGAACGTCACCATGCCGTGCCGATCGACCCGGATGCACCCGTCCCCCACCCGGGGAGTCGTCGACAGCAGGCGTTCCCCGCCGTACGGGAAGATGCCGTCGGTGATCATCCGGGCCAGGTCGGTGGCGCTCTGCAGGTAGGCGATCTCCAGCCGGGACGGGGTCCGGACCCCCAGCAGGTTGGTATTCCTGGCGATCACGGCGATCACCCGGGTGCCCCGGCGTACCGGGATCGTCTCGACCCGGACCGGGACGTCGTCGCGCCACTCGGGGTCGCCCTCGCGGCAGATCCGGCCCCCGTCGTACGCCTGGTCCAGCAGCGGCCGGCGGTCGCGCGGGATGAAGCTGCCGACGATGTCGTCCAGGTACGCCGTGGGTCCCGTGGTCGGGCGCATCTGCGCCCCGGCCCAGAACCCGAGTCCCTCGGTGTCGGGCAACCAGAGCACCAGGTCGGCGAAGGACAGGTCGGCCAGCATCTGCCAGTCGGACACCAGCAGTTGCAGCCGGTCCAGGTCCGCCTGGTCCAGCGTCGTGTGGTTCCGCGCCACATCGGTCAAGGACGGCACGGGGTCGAGCCTAGGGCACGGGGCGAGCAGACCTGCCCTTGCGCCCGCGGAGGCCCAGAGCCGCCCGCGCCGGGGAGCAGGCTCGACAGATCTCGCGGATGGGTGTTGATTGAGCAGGTCCAAGTGAAAGGATGCATCGGTGGAGTCGACGTACTGGCAGGACGTGATGGCCGCGGACTACGCGGTACCGCGCGACCGTGCGCTGACCGACCTCACCGAGGAGCTCGTCCGTGGCCTGGCCAGTACGAACCCGCAGGTGCGGGACGCGCTGGCCTATCCGACGCTCGCCACCTGGCTCGAGCGCGGGATCTACGACGACTTGCTGCCCGGTTTCGGTGACGGTCTCTGCGCGGGACTCGCCTATGGGCTCGGGGAGGACGGCACCGACACGGTGTTCCGCCGCTCCTTCACCGCGCTCACGCTCGCGGAGGTGATCCATCGCGACAACGCCGAGTTCCTGGTACACGACGAGGTGGTGATGCGCTGGGGTGACCGGCTGGCCACCTGGCTGCTGCGCGAACGCGACCTGCGCGGCTACGTCGCGGACTGCGGATGGGCCCATGCCGTGGCGCACGGCGCGGACGCGATCGGCGCGCTGGCGAGGTCCCGGCACTGCGACGCCGGCGTACTGCGCGCGCTGCTGGACGTGCTCGCCGACCGGATCGTGAAGGACACGCAGTACCGCTGGGTGCACGAGGAGCACGACCGGGTCGCGCACGCGGTGATGACGATCCTGCACCGCAACATGCTGACCAGCGACGAGCTCGAGCGCTGGCTGAAGCCGGTCGCGGCGACCGCGGCGCAGCAGCCGCTGATGCACGAAACGCTGCCGGAGTGGCCGACGCCGTCGGTCTTCAACGCCCGCGGCGTCCTGCACGTGCTGCTGAGCCAGCTCGCGATCGGGGTGAAGGGCTTCCCAATCCCCGGCGACGACGAACTGTTCGGCCGGCCGATCGAGGCCCGGGCCGACATGCTGCTGATGCTCACCGAGGCCGTCCGGTCCTCCCAGCCGTACATCTACCGCCCGGCGGCCAACCAGACCTAGAGCTGTGGGTCAGTCGCTCTTGGGCACCGCGACGCTCGCGACCGCGGCCCGGTGGTCGCTGCCCTCGATGTCGTACGTCTTGAACTTGCCCGGGATGATCCCGTCCGTGACGAGCACGTGGTCGATCTGGGTCCGGAACAACGCAAGGCGATCCGCCGGCCAGGTGCCCTGCAGACCGGCTCCCACCGATGGCGCGACGCTCCTGCAGTCGGCCCCGAGCGCGCTCCGGAAGTCCGCGTGGTCGGGGGTCGCGTTGAAGTCGCCGGCCACGATCGTCGGCTGACCCGCGGCACACCAGCGGTTCACCACCAGCAGGTCCTGCTTCCAGGTGGTCACCTCGGACGGCAGCGGCGGGTAGCCGTGGTACGCGATCAGCCGGAGCTTGCCGAGATTGCCGCCGGTGACGATCACGTGGCCGAACCGGGTGGTCGTCTGCGCGGTGTCCGTCGTACCGGGCTGCTGTGCACTGACCCTGCTGGGGTCGAGCGTCTCGGACCGGAACTCGACGTCGCCGAGCGAGTCCGACACCAGGACGCTGGTCGCGCTCTCCACCGCGGAGTTCGCCTGCTGGGTGTAGCCGCGGAAGTTCAGGCCCTGCAGGTGTGACTCGATCTCCTGCCGTACGTCGGCCTGTGCCTCGGGCAACGACACCAGGTCGGGCCGCCGGAGCCGGATGATCTTGGCGACCTCGGCGGCATCCGCTCCCCCGCCGAGCACGTTCGCCACCATGATCGTCAGCTCCCGGGTTCCCGGCGGTGGCGGATTCGGGTCGGAGAGGTACCTCGGCGCCGTCAGCACTCCACCGGTGACGGCCAGCAGGATGGTCAGCACGGCGGCGATCCGCCAGTTCCAGCGCAGCAGCATCCCCAGCCCGACCAGCAGGACGAGCACCAGCGCCTGCGGACGGAACGCGACCAACTGGGTGAACGGGGTGACCTCGTCCAGTCCGTAGAGCTCGGGATAGAGCGGTAGGGCAACGACCAGGAGGAACAGGACGGACAGGACGACTCGCCGAACTTGCCATGCTCCTGCTGTGTCCATGCCCCACCCTGAAGTTCTAGTCGCCGGAGGTCTAGTCGCTGCGCGTGGCTGAACGGTAGCGTTCGGCGTTGCGCCTGTGTCCCGAGGAGGTTGCTGTGTCCAAGCTGTCCGCGGTCAAGCCCGCGTACTGGATAGCCGGTGTTCTGCTGGCGTTGTCGATCGTCGTACCACTTCTAGTCTCCACCTACGCCAAGGACGAACCCCGATTGTGGGGGTTTCCCTTCTTCTACTGGTACCAGCTGCTCTGGGTGTTCATCTCCGCAGCGACGGTGAGCATCTCGTACCGGCTGGTGATGAGCGTGGAACGGAAACGTCGGGCGGCCCAGGGGCTCGACGGCGCGGCGGACAAGGAGGGTGACCTGTGAACGACGTCGACTGGGTTCAGCTGATCATCGTCATCGTCATCTTCGCCGCGGTCACGGTGATGGGCTTCATGGCCGCTCGCTGGCGCCGCACGGGTGAGCTCGACAGCCTCGACGAGTGGGGTCTGGGTGGCCGGGGCTTCGGCACCTTCATCACCTGGTTCCTGCTGGGTGGCGACCTCTACACGGCGTACACGTTCGTCGCCGTACCGGCGGCGATGTATGCGACCGGCGCGATCAGCGGCTTCTTCGCGGTGCCGTACACGATCGTGGTCTACCCGGTCATCTTCATCTTCATGTCCCGGCTCTGGTCGGTCTCGCACCGCAACGGCTACGTGACCCCGGCGGACTTCGTCGGCGGCCGCTATGGCAGCCGCGGGCTCTCGCTGGCGGTCGCGGTGACCGGCATCCTGGCGACGATGCCGTACATCGCGCTGCAGCTGGTCGGCATGCAGGCGGTCTTCGAGACAATGGGCCTCGGTGGCGACAACACCCTGGCCAAGGACCTGCCGCTGCTGATCGCGTTCGCCGTCCTGGCGGCGTACACGTACTCGTCCGGTCTGCGCGCGCCGGCCATGATCGCCTTCGTCAAGGACGGGTTGATCTACCTGGTGATTGCGGCAGCGATCCTCTATCTGCCGGGCCAGCTCGGCGGCTGGGACAGCATCTTCGACGCCGCGAAGACCAAGATGGAGACGACCAACCCGGCCACCGGGAAGCCCACCGGGTCGTTCATCCCGGGCGCGGCGGGCTACTCGGCGTACTGGACGCTGGCGCTCGGTTCCGCGCTGGCGCTGTTCATGTACCCGCACTCCGTGACCGCCGTGCTCTCGACGAAGAACCGCAACGTCGTACGGCGGAACGCCGCGATCCTGCCGGCGTACTCGTTGCTGCTCGGCTTGCTCGCGCTGCTCGGCTTCATGGCGATCAAGGCGAACGTCAACGTGAAGGGCCTGGACGGACTGGCGAACCCGCAACTGGCGATCCCGCGCCTGTTCGACCAGGAGTTCCCGGCCTGGTTCGCGGGCATCGCCTTCGCCGCGATCGCGGTGGGCGCGCTGGTCCCGGCGGCGATCATGTCGATCGCAGCCGCGAACCTGTTCACCCGCAACATTTACCGCGACTTCCTGAAGAAGGACGCCACCCCGGCACAGGAGGCCAAGGTCTCGAAGCTCGCGTCGCTGCTGGTGAAGTTCGGCGCGCTCATCTTCGTGCTCGGGATGGACAAGACGATCTCGCTCAACCTGCAACTGCTGGGCGGCATCTGGATCCTGCAGACGTTCCCGGCGATCGTGGTCGGCCTGTTCACCCGGTGGTTCCACCGCTGGGCGCTGCTGGCCGGCTGGGCGGTGGCGATGGTGTTCGGCACGATCTCGGCGTACAACGTGATCAACCCGGCGACCAAGAAGCACTTCGGTGGTTCGCTGGCGAACATCCCGTTCACCGAGACCCAGGTCTACATCGGCCTGACCGCGTTCGGGATCAACCTGATCGTGACGATCGTGCTGACGCTGATCCTGCGGGCCCTCAAGGTGCCCTCCGGAGAGGACGCGACGCACTCGACGGACTACCTCGCCGACGCGGGCGACCCGGGCGTCAAGGACCTCCCCGAGCTCCTCGACGAGGGTGGTGCGGCTCCGGCCAAGTCCTGACCGCACGGCTTCTCGCGGCCCCTGTCTCCGGTACGCCGGGGAGAGGGGCCGCGGCACTTTGTCGACCCGCCGTCACGGATTGCGGTTATATCGACACGCTGGGGAGTTTCGGGGTTCGGGGGATGCGGCGACCGGCGCGGCAGAATCGCCAAGATGTTGCTGGTCTTCCTCGTCATGCTGCTCGCCGCGGTCGCGGCGCTGCTGACTGGTGGCCGCTTCACCCGCCTGGCCGACAACACCCTCACCGGAGTCCACTGGCTCGCCGCGGCCGCCACAGGGCAGCTCCTCGGCTCGGTGACGGGCGGAATCGGCTACCCCGTCGGGCTGATCGGATCAGCCGTCTGCATCGGCGTCTTCCTCCGGCTCAACCTCTTTCGTCCCGGCGTGGCCCTGCTGGCCGTGGGCTTCGGGGCCAACGCTCTGGTCGTCGCCCTGAACGGCGCGATGCCCGTGTCGGTAGCGGCTCTCGAACGCGCCGGCCTCGACCGCTTCGTGGAAGACCCGCGCCACGAGCTGTCCGGAGTACAGACCCTGCTTCCCTGGCTCGGAGACGTAGTACCGGTTGCACTGCCGGGAATCGGTCAGGCGGTCAGCCCGGGCGACGTACTGATCGCCGCCGGCGCCGGCCTGCTCCTCTACGCCGGCATGGGTGGCACCGGCCGGGTCCCGGTGGAAGAACCACCCACCTGGACCGCCCTAGAAGCGAAAACCGCGCCCGACAACGCGCCGAAGTGACTCGACCACCACCGGGTCGTACTCCGCCCCGATCCCCAGCCCGATGTTCTCCATCGCCTTCCCCGCGCTCTGCCCGCTACCTTCACCAACAAGCTGCTCATACGCCAGCGCAACATTGACGATCCCACTCTCGACCGGGATGCTCCGGTCGCTCGCCCGGCCCTGGCGGTAGGGATCGTTGGAATGCCGGACGATCTCGGCGACGTGGTCCAGCACTCCGGACCGCTCGATGATCGAGGCCCCGATCTCGGCCGCCTGCTGCCGCTCCTCCCGGTTCCGCAACAAGGAAGCCCCACCAGGACTGGGATCCGCCAGCGCCAACTGCCCCACCCCGGACAACAAGGCCGCATACTCCAACGCCTCCATCCGCGGCGGCGTCAACCCCAGATCGTTGCCTATGGCAATGGCCAGCTGGGCCGTCCGCGCATTCTGCCCCGGACTGCTGAACCCGGCGATCTCCGTACTGCGGGCCATTGACCGCACGGTGGCCCGGTAGGTCCGCTGCGCCGACGCGAACCGGCGGAAAGCGATCTGCGTCAGCAACAACGGCACAATGATCAGCGGCGGCGCCCACAGGCCAAGCAGAGAGGTGCAAGAGGCCAGCAGCACCCCGCTGATACCCATGCCCAGCCCGATCCGGGCCAGCACCACCAGCTCATCGCGCAGGGCGGCCGGAAATGGTCTGTTGAAAGCCTCGGTTGCCTGCCCCGCGCCGACCAGCGCATCGCTGATCCCGGCTGTGAGCACAGCCAGGAACATCGCGGCGGTGATCGGTAGTGCGTGGGACCAGGTGCCGTTCCACTGCATGTCGGTTGGAATCACCGCGGAGAAGGCAGCTGTGGCGGCGGCTACCGACAGAACCCGCCGGGCCGAGATCACCACCTCCCAGCGAAGTCCCGCCACCACGCGAGGAACGAGGCCGGCGATGGTGGCAATGGTGACGACGGCAACCACCTGCGCGACATCGGGCGGTACGCCGACCTCGGGCCCCCGCAGCATCGCGTAGCCGAGCGCGGCGCTGGTGGCGATCGGAGCTCGGTTGCGACTCCGGTCCACCCTGAACTGGACCATCTCGCCGACGGCGATCAGGACGCCGAACGTGATCGCGAAGGACCAGCCGGTGAGGCCGCGCTCGATCGTCAGGATCAGTGCGGCCAGGCCGAGTGTGGCCGCGGCAAGGACGATGGCAACACCGCTACCCGAGACCCTGACCTGGTAGCTCTGGCTCTGTGCGTTCATCAAGCGATCGGACCCGCCGCTGAACCAGAGGCGCCGCCACCGCTGCCGAGGCTCAGGTCGTCGTGATCGACGCTGGCCTGCACGTTGCCGTCCGGTGCCGGCTGGTCGACGGCGGCCTTCCAGCCCTTGGCCCGGATCACCTGCACGAACGCGTCGACCAGCTCGGGATCGAAGTGGGTGTGGCGGTCCTGGACCAGGACCGCCAGAGTCTCCTCCACTCCGCGGGCGGGCCGGTACGAACGGGTCGAGGTCAGACAGTCGAAGGCGTCGACAATGCCGATGATGCGGGCGAAGTACGGAATGTTCCGGCCCGCCAGACCGGCCGGATAGCCAGTGCCGTCGTACTTCTCGTGGTGGTGCAGCACCGCCGACTTCACTTCCTCGAGGAAGGGAATGTTGCCGATCAGCTCGACGCCCCGGGCGGGATGCAGCCGGATCGCGTCCATCTCGGCGTCGTCCAGGCGCCCCGGCTTGCGGATGATGCTGGTCGGCACGCCGACCTTGCCGACGTCGTGCAGCAGTCCGGCATGCTCGAGCGCGCTCTGCCGCTCGTCGCTCAGCTGGAGCTGCCGGCCCAGCATTCCGACTCCTTCACTGACCCGCTCGGAATGACCGCGGGTGTAAAGGTCCTTGGTCTCGATCACCTGGATGAAAGCTCGCATGGTCGCGGCCTGCGCCGTCTTCTCCGCCTCGTACTGCGAAAGAGCCCACCGCGCGAGCACCAGCGGGCCGAGGATCAGCACACCCGCGAAGATGTTCAGGCCGCCGAGCCACACCACGGCCATCGACAGACCCAGCAGACCGTAGCCCAGGACCGGGATCGCGGTGGTGCGCACCACGTGCCGGAAGAACTCCCCCACACCGCCTGGCCCGCGTTCGAGGCTGAGGACCATCGAGACGAGCAGCGCGTTGACCACCTGCAGCGCGATGCTGGCCGCGGTGGTCGCGATGAGCGCGTCGGGCACCCGATCGAAGACCTCTGTCCCCACCGGGCCGTCCAGAGCCGCATAGGCCACCGCGGCACCGGCAGCGGACAACACGCGCTGGGCGCTGTTGAAGATGAGTTTGATCTTGGGCGCCGGCGCCTGAATCAGGGAGGCGACTGCCGCGACGATGACGGCTGCCGCCGGACCCGCGATCACGTACACGGCGACAAGAACCACCGAGACGAGTTCGATCTGTCGCTGGGTGTGGACCGAGCGCAACGAACTCGCGATCAGAGCGACCAGACACAGTCCCGCCACCACGAGACCGTTCTGGACCTCAAACAGGGCGAAGACCAACGTGGCGATGGCAAGGGCTGCTGTCAACGCGACAACAAGCCATAGGGCCCTGGCACGTGGGCGCCACGTCATGTCATGCCCCTCCATGCCAGAAGGATCACCAGTCCCAGACGTCACCGAACATAGTACGTCACCTCCGATCAGCGGTCGCGGTCTTGTGTCCCGCCGGGGTGCGGGCACAGGGGGGCAGACAGCACATCGCTGACTAGAACTAATTTTGCTCTTCAGGACTGCGCCGAAACACTGTAAGCCAGACCGTGACTCGCCGCACGATGCTCAACACCCTGTTGTGGTATGAGAGACTGTGACTCTTTGCAGTTGTTACAAGGAGGCTTTCAAATGGGCAAGACCGGCCGCAAGCGTCGCGCACGCAAGAAGAAGGGCGCGAACCACGGCAAGCGCCCCAACGCCTGAGTCAGGCGGCTACGTACAGCGAGGACCCCGGGTAAAAACCGGGGTCCTTGCAATTTGGTCACATGTCACAACAAGGCCAATAATCTCACTGGTTCGTATACCCAGTGCAGCAGACTGAGTACTCACCGCTAATCCGTCGAAACTCAATTCGTCAGCGACCAAACACGGATCGACATGAATTGTTCCGCCGGTCTTATCCCCTGCGGTCCGGCCTTCCAGAGATCCCGCCTGTGGACGACCGCCGCCCGGACCGGGCCTTCGTCCGTACAGTTAGCCGGTGGGATGGGGTCCCTGGCTACTGGATCCATCGTCGAGCAGCAGGACCGGAGGTGAGTCGATGTCGGTGTCGTTCGGTGAGTTGCTGCGCAGCCACCGGCGCTCGGCCGGTCTGACCCAAGCCGGGCTGGCTGAACTGGCGAACCTCAGTGAGCAGGCCATCAGCCTCCTCGAGCGCGGCACCCGACGCCGGCCACGGACCGAAACGATTCAGGCACTGGCCGATGCGCTCAGCCTCGATGATCAGGCGGTCAGCCTGTTCACTCGTGCTGCGCAGGCCGGCCGCAAGACTCTGGAGCGAGCATCGGGCGCATCGATCCAGGCGCCCAACTCCGGCGTCATACGCCAACTTCCGCCCGCGTTGTCCGACTTCACCGGTCGTAGCCGGGAAGTCGACCTTCTCGTCCGGACGCTGACCGTCGTCGACGAGCGGCCGGGGACGGTTCAGATGGTCGCGGTGACAGGGATGGGCGGGGTCGGCAAGACGTCGCTGGCGGTGTACGCCGCCCACCTCGCCGCCGACAACTTCCCGGACGGCCAGATCTACCTGGATCTCCGGGGCTACGGCCCGGGTGCTCCACTCAGCCCCGGTGAGGCGCTCATCCAGTTGCTGCGATCGCTGGGCGTCGACGACAGGACTGTTCCTGAAGGCACGAACGAGGCCGCGGCCGTCTACCGGTCACACCTGGCCGGCCGGCGGCTCCTGATCCTGCTCGACAACGCCAACAGGGCGGGGCAGGTCATCCCGCTGCTTCCAGGCGCGCCGGGCTCGGCGGTCATCGTCACCAGTCGTCGTGCGCTGACGACGCTGCCCGGCTTTCGGCAGGTCAGTCTCTCGCCACTTTCCGACGCGGATTCTGTTGAACTGCTGTCGAAGATCGCCGGGGATGCGCGGGTCGCAGCCGAAGGTGCCGCGGCCCGTTCCATCGCCGAACTGACCGGCCGGCTGCCACTCGCCGTCCGCCTCATCGGTGCGCGGCTCGCGGCCCGTCCGACCTGGCCGATCGAGCACATGGTGGGCCAGCTGCAGGACGAACACCGGCGACTCGACGAGTTCGGCACCGGAGAATCCGGAGTCCGCGCGAACATCGCCGGCTCGGTCGAGTTTCTGGCCGGCAGCGATGAGGACCTGGACATCCGGGCCGCGGCGGCACTGGAGCTGCTCGGCCTGCCGAACGGATCCGACCTGACCACGATCACAGCCGCCCAGCTGCTCGACAGCTCCGAAGCCGCCGCCGAGCCAGTGCTGGAGAGGCTCGTCGACCTCAACCTGCTCGAGTCCGTTGCTCCTGGCCGTTACCGGCTCCACGACCTGATCCGAGCCTATGCGCGCGAACGCGCGAGTCAGCACCTCTCCGAGGGCGCGAGGGAGGACGCGTTGGCGCGGGTGCTGAAGCTCTACACCGGCGTGGCCTGGCGATGTCAGGAGCTGACCCACCCCGACAGCCGAAGGCTCGCCATGGCAGGCAGGCCGAGCCGCTCTCTGCCGGCGCTACCCGAGGCCTCGATTGCTCTGACCTGGCTGGACAACGAGCGATCCAACCTTCTCGGTGCGTTCCACCAGGCGCGCCAGTCAGCCGGACTGCGCGGATATGTTCCGGAGCTCGCCCTGGCCCTCTTCGGCTACTTCATCGTCAACCTGCGCTGGTCCGAGATGCGCGCGATCGACCAAGTGGGCCGAGAGGTGGCGGCCGAGCTCGGCTATCAACGGCTCGCCGCATGGCTCGAGCACGATCTGGCGATTCCCGACGTCGAGCGGGGCGACCTCGGGCCGTCGCAGGCTCACTTGCTGCGAAGCCTGGAACTCTTCCAGGCGATCTCGGATCTGGCCGGTCAGGCACGCTGCTGCTCCTCCCTGAGCCACATCACGGAGCTGATGGGGCGACTAGACGAGGCTGTCGAATGGGGTGAGCGAGCGCTCGCCCTCAGTCTGCGGATCGGCGATCAGAGTGTCGAGGGAATCAGCTACATGGCGCTGGGGACTCTGCACGTGCGCCGGGGCGAGCATGAAATGGCCCAGCAGAGGTTCGATCTGAGCATCGCGCTGGCCGAGAAGGCAGGGAACCTCCGCTCGCTGTCGAGGCGATACCAGTACGTCGGCCAGGCCTACCTGGGCGGTGGCCTGAACGCCCTCGCGGAGCAGGCCCTTCTCAAGAGCCTCGAGGTCTTGGTCGAACTGGACGACCAGAACGCGGCAGCGGAGACGTTGCAACACCTCGCAACCAACCACCTGGCCGTCGGGGACCACACGGCCGCAACCGAACGCGCCGAAGGCGGCCTGCAGTTGGCTCGCGCCAATGGCAACAAGCTGCGCGAGGGCCGCCTGCTGATCGTGCTAGGCAAGATCAGTGCCGCCAAGGACGACCTGCCAGCGGCTCGTTCGCTCTGGCGGCAGGCCGCGGATGTACTTCGTCCTCTGTCCCCCAATGACGAGGCCGCCGCCCTCCAAGTCCTTGCCGACCACGAGGACGGACGGCGGTACGACCCCTCGGCCTCCGCGGAGAACTGAGGTCAGTCGGTGATAGTGATTTCGGCTCGGACCTGGTGGCCACCGGCCACTACACAGACCAAGCCGGTGAACTGGCCCGTGCCTATGGCAACTATCAGCGCGCGGGCCTCATCCTGAGTGAACCAGGCAAGGCCAAAACCGATGTCCGATGACGCACAGCGAACGGCGCGCCCTGAGACGAAGTCCGCCCCAGAACGCGCCGGTCCACCGGGTCGATCTGTCTGTTAGCGACGGCGAGGTTCGCCGTCCCACGTGCCTCGATTTTCTCGGAACCAGCACCAGCTCCGATCGCATTCCCAGCCCTCGGGCTTCGCCCGACGGGATGGGTCCTAGTCGGTGGTGGTGATTTCGGCTCGGACCTGGGTGATGCGGAGGAGGATCTTCTGGCGGAGGGCCTCGGGGGCATGTTCGTCGCCGCAGGAGCGGTGGACGAGCTTCTTGACGCAGCGCTCCAGGTCGTACTGGTCGAGGCAGGGTGCGCACTCTTCCAGGTGCTGGCGGATCTCGTCGTTGCTGGCGTCTTCGAGTTCGTTGTCGATGAAGACGTAAACACGCTGCAGGATCTCGCTGCAGTCCACGTCGTGGTGCTCGCCGCAGCTCACGACTCCTCCTCCTCAGCGGTCGCCGCGGCCTCGGTCGCGGCTGTGTTGTCCTCGTCCGAGGCGGGGATCAGGCCCCGCTCGCGGGCGTAGTCGGCCAGCAGCTCGCGCAGCTGACGCCGGCCTCGGTGCAGCCGGGACATCACGGTGCCTACCGGCGTCCCCATGATCTCCGCGATCTCCTTGTAGGCGAAGCCCTCCACGTCGGCCAGGTACACGGCCAGCCGGAAGTCCTCCGGGATCGACTGCAGAGCCGACTTCACGTCGGAGTCCGGCAGGTGCTCGAGAGCAACCGCCTCGGCCGACTTCAGTCCACCGGGAGTGTGCGACTCGGCGGCGGTGAGCTGCCAGTCCTCGATCTCCTCGGTGGGCGACTGCGTGGGCTGACGCTGCCGCTTCCGGTATCCGTTGATGAAGGTGTTCGTCAGGATCCGGTACAGCCACGCCTTCAGGTTGGTGCCGGGCGTGAACTGGTGGAAGGAGCTGTACGCCTTCGCGAACGTGTCCTGGACGAGGTCCTCGGCGTCGGACGGGTTGCGCGTCATCCGCATCGCGGCGGCGTACATCTGGTCAAGGAAAGGCAGGGCCTCGCGCTCGAAGCGCTCGGTCCGCTGCTCGGGTGTCTCGGTGGTCGTCGGAGTCGGCATCGTGATCGAGAATACCGGTGTCTTCCCAGTAGTCCGCGCGGGAGCCACACTCGTTGCCATCATGTTCGTCACAACAAGCTGCCCAGCGGGGTCATTCCCCGCCCGCCGAGCCCAGCCGGACTAGTTCGCCTGGACCGGTTCAGCCAGACACTTCCCGGGTCACCCATTCGAAAACAGCTTCGACCAGCACCTCGTAGCTCTCGTCCTGGGTGAGCTCCGCCCGCTTAGGCACCTTGAACGAGTGGTCGGCATCCGGGACGACGGCCATCTCCGTGAGCGGCGGGAACTCCTCCGGCGAGCCGAACGGGTCCTTCTCCCCCTGCACGACCAGCGTCGGCAGCCGCGCCGCCCGAAGCTCGTCGACCCGCGACTTGTCCGGCTTGCCCGGCGGATGCAGCGGGAACGACAGAGCCAGTACGCCGGACGCTCCCAGGCCGGCGGCGGTCCGGCAGGCCACCCGGGCTCCGGCGCTGCGTCCTCCCAGCACCAACGGGGTCCTGATCCGGAGCTGGCCGATGATCGCGATCCAGGCCTCGTCGAGGATCTTCGGCGCCGGTGCGAGCTTCTTCCCGGCACGGCGCCAGGGCTGCTCGATCAGGAACACGTTCACGTCCTGCTTCGGCAGCCGCGCGGCCAGCGCGGTCAGGTCGCCGGCCTCGATCCCAGCCCCGGCCCCGTGACCGAGTGCGAGCGTCGCCACCGGTCGCCGGGCCCGGTATGCCACGATCCGGGCCTCACCGTGCGGCGTCGCCACAATCCGTTCATCGGTCACGGGCCCCATCCTGTCATTGCGGGGCTACCGATCACGTCGCCGCGACCACGTGTCCGGCCCTCAGAAGAGGGTGATCTCCTCCGGCTCGTCCGGCTTGTCGATCGGGTCGACTCCATCAGGCGGCAGCGGGTCCACCAGATGGGGTCCGTTGTTCTTCACCGAGCTGACTGCTTTGGAGACGGCATAGGCCTCGAGCCGACCGGGCGCGGCGGGCACCAGGAGATCGAGCAGTTCGTCCGGATCCGAGCTGAGGGGATCCAGCCAGGCGTTGTAGCGCTCCGGCTCCACCAGTAGCGGCATCCGGTCGTGGATCCGGCCGAGCTCGTCGGTCGCGGTGGTCGTCAGCACGGTGCAGGTCCACAGCCAGGCCTCGTCCAGCTCCGGGTCAGCCACAGCCTTGTTGCGCCAGATCTCGTACAGCCCGGCCATCGCGAGCACGCCACCGTCGGCCGGGCGGATGAAGTACGGCTGCTTCACGGGCTTGCCGTTGACCTTCTGCTCCGACGCGTACCACTCGTAGTACCCGTCGGCCGGCAGGATGCAGCGCCGTACGGCGAAGGCCTTCTTGAAGGCCGGCTTCTCGGCAACTGTCTCCATCCGCGCGTTGATCAGCCGGCTGCCGATGGAGACGTCCTTCGCCCAGGACGGCACCAGGCCCCACTTCACCGTGGTGAGCTTGCGGACCACCTCGTCCGGCTGCTCCCGGTTCTTCCGCTCGACGACGGCGATCACCTCGTCGGTGGGCGCGACGTTGTAGTTGTCCGGCAGCTCCTGCACGGACTCCCTCACGTTGCCCGCCTCGATCTCGAACTCGACCACCAGATCGGCCGGATCCCGGCTGGACGCATATCTGCCACACATAGGTCGCAGCCTAGTCATCGCCGCCGACAAACTCCCGTACTCCGTGGGTGCCCGGTGGGTCCGCGAGTAGGGGACAAGGAGAAGGACAGCGACGGCGGATCGCCTACCCCGTGATAGGCGATCCGCCGCCGGTTCGCTGCGCCCGGTCGCCCCCCTGTAGACGGCCGGACGCAAGTCCTCAGGCGGGGCGTGCCAGTTCGTCCAGCACGCGGCCGGCCCACTGCTCGGAGGCCGGCAGGCCCTCGATCCAGATCCGGGCCAGCTGTGGTTCATCGGTGTCCAGGCGCCACTGGGTGATCAGGGCTCGGACCGTCTCGACCTGCTCCGGCAGGTTCGGCTCGCGATCGACGAGCGCCGCCGCGCGGTGTGAGCCGAGGCGCCCCAGTACGTCACCGCCGCAGAAGACAATGCGCAGGCACTCCGCGATGTCGATGAGCCGGAGCTCGCGGTCCACGGCCGACGTACCCGCCGGACTGAGCGGTTCGACCACCACCAGTGCGTGGGTCGCCGGTACGGAAGTTCCACGGAGCTCTGCCTCCCGATAGATCTCGCCGAGCCGGGACCGCAGGTGCGCCAGGCTGGACAGCCCGGTCAGCGGGTCCTCGCAGGACAGCGAGTGCAGATAGATGAGTGACGCCTCGGCCCAGCTGGAACTGAGTGCGCGTACCGCCGCGAAAGCCGGCTCGCCCCCGGCGATCGAGCGGTACAACGCACCCAGCCCATCAAGTGCCTCGAGCAACGAGACTCCGTCTTCCGCCAAGCGGCGGCCGACCTCGTCACTCGCAGGCACGACATCGGCACCGTCACGCAGGGCCTCGGCGATCGCGAGATAGGCACTGCGGTCGGTACCAGCTGTGCCGTGCGGCTCCCTCCTTCCGCACGGTTGCTCAGGTGACGACGCTTCCGGCCGGCCCCGGGCGGGCGACCCCGCCAGGTTCAGGGACCGGATGGGGCGCAGGTCGAGCCGTCGGCGGATGTCCGCGAACAGCGACATGTCCCCTCCTCGGGTGGTCCCTTCGTCTCCCGACCGGGTGGCCGGAAGCGTCGTTCTGGGAGAGAGACAGCGCCGTGACGCGTTCATGACGCGGATTTCAGGAACCTTTTTCGCGTAACCTCGGCACCGCCGCTGTCGTCATGAAAGGTGTGCGGAAGCGTCCCTCATGGGAACCTTGATCCCGGCAACCAAGTGACAGACGGTGACGAAGCAGTGACAGACCCAGGGGGCAGTTCGATGGAGACGCCGGAAGGACCGAGCGACGCCGAACTCATCGCGCGCGTCCGGAACGGCGACCTCGAGGCGTACGGCGAGCTCTTCGGCCGCCACCACCACGCCGCCGAGCGGATGGCGCGCCAGCTCGTCCCGCCGAATGACGCCGACGACCTGGCCGGCGACGCCTTCGCCAAGGTGCTCGACGCCCTCCGCAACGGCGGCGGCCCGGACATCTCCTTCCGCGCGTATCTGCTCACCACCGTCCGCCGCGTCCACGTCGACCGGATCCGCGCGGGCAAGAAGGTCCAGACGACGGACGACATCGCGGCGTACGAGCGGGAGCCGGAGACCTTCGACGACCCGACGGTCACCGGGTTCGAGAGCGGTGCCGCGGCCAAGGCGTTCGCGTCCCTGCCGGAGCGTTGGCAGGCCGTCCTCTGGCACACCGAGGTGGAGGGCGAGAAGCCCGCGGCCATAGCGCCGATGCTCGGCCTGACCGCCAACGGGGTCTCTGCGCTTGCCTACCGAGCCCGCGAGGGCCTGCGGCAGGCGTACCTGCAGCAGCACCTGGCCGATGTCGCCGGGGACCGCTGCCGCTGGACCAGCGAACGTCTGGGGTCCTACGTCCGCGGCGGCCTCACCAAGCGCGAGAACCGCAACGTCCGCGAGCATCTGGACGACTGCGCCAAGTGCACCGCGGTCTACCTGGAGCTCGTCGAGGTCAACAGTGCGCTGCCGGCGCTGCTCGCCCCGGCCCTGCTCGGTACTGCGGGGCTCGGCTACCTGGCCGCTGCCTCCGGCGCCAAGGTCGGCTTCGTCGGCTTCCTGGTCACCGGCTGGCGGAAGGCCACCGAGAACAGCACCCGTACTGCGGTCGGCGCCGGCACGGTCGTCGTCGTGGCCGTGGCTGCCGTGCTCGCGGCGATGGCGTTGACCGGCAACGAGACTCCCCCGGTAGCGATCGACAAGCCGCAGACCCAGCAGCCGACCCAACCGCCGGGGAACCCGCCCACGGCCAATCCACCGACAGCCAAGCCACCGACGGTGAAGCCGCCGGTGGTCCCGCCGACGCAGCCGGAGCCGGAGCCGACTCAAACGACGACTGAGCCGACCACGGCGCCGCCGACCACCGCGCCCACCAGTGAGCCGCCGGCTCCGACCCCGACGCCGGTTGAGCCGACAACGCCGATCTTCGACGAAGGGCTGCTGACGATCAGCGCGCCACAGGGAGGTGGAGCGCCCGGGGGTGCCGCGCCGGGTGCCCGGTCCGTGGGAACTCGGTCCGTGATGGTGGAGTCCGCGGCGGCCGCCAAGTGGCTGATCACCATCAAGGTCCCGGCGAACAACACGAAGCCGGTGACGATCGGGATCAAGTACGGCGGTTCCCTGAGCTGGCCGGTCAGCGGCAGCCCGGCGGGGTGGACCTGCGTTCGCGCCGCCGACGCCAAGAGCGGCAAGTGCACGGCGCTGAATCCGAGTGCGCCGGCCACGGTGCCGCTGAGCTTCGCCGATCTGACCGGCGGATCAGTGGCGGCCCGGACGTTCACCGTCTCGGCCAAGGCCGGCCGGCTCTACGACGACGACTCCGAGACCATGACGGCACGGGCGCGGACGGACGAGAACCTGCTGAAGCTCAGCGTCCGCAAGAGCGACCCGGACGTCTACTACCGCACCCTCACGGTTGCCCCCGGCACCGACCGGACCGCCGTCACGCTGAAGATCCAGTACGGCGCGGCGCTCTCCTGGCCGATCAAGGGCACCCCGGCCGGGTGGAAGTGCAGCCAGCCGGCGAAGACCTGTACTGCGCTCAACCCGGCGCGACCGGCTCCCCTGTACGCCGAGTTCGCCGTACCGGACGGGTCTGCCGCGGCGCGCACGTACTCGGTGAGCGCGACAGCCGGGCTGGTCAGCGACACCGACTCCGAGACCCTGCCGGGAATCCGTGCGGACGAGTCGCTACTGCAGATCCTCACGCCGGGCCCGAAGGAAGACCCGAACCCGTTCGTCTACAACCGCTTCCTGAAGATCAGCGGAACCAGCGGCCCGGTCACCCTGGAGATCTCCTGGGGCCGCAACCTGAGCATGCTCTCGTCCCTCCACCGCGGCTGGACCTGCTCCCGCTCGATCGACATCCGCCGAGCCACCTGCACCACAGACCACTACACGAAGTCCCTCAACACCGAGTGGGCCTCCTGGCCAGGCAGCGGCCCAGCCAACACCGTCACCGTCAAGGCCACCACCCCGTCCAGCTACGACACCGACACCGCCCCCATCCCCCCAGCATCCTCACGCCGCTGACCACCCGGCGCCGGACAGGCCTGCCAGACCGGGAAGCGGGGCAAGGGGCTGGTCGCGGCGCCCACCACGGCACTGCGCCGAAGGCGCGGCCTCACCGCAGTACAGAGAAAGCGTTTTGCTTGAGAAGACGACCGCGCCTAACCTGGTGCTTGTTCGCGGTGATGGAACCGAGTAGCGCCGTTCACCCGTGCAAGAGAGAGTCGCCGGCAGCTGGGAAGGCGACGCACGGACCGGTCGTGAAGACACTCCTGAGCGAATGAGACGCAAGAGGCCGGACCACCAAGGTCCGGTGAAGGTGTGGTGGCACCGCGAGATTCCCCTTCGCCCACACCTCCGGGGTTCGAGATGACCAACGGAGGTGAAACAGCGATGCGCATTCTCAACCACGAGATCCCCTCAGCAGTAGGCCAGACCGTCACGGTGGCCGGCTGGATCCATCGAAGACGACGGCTGGCAGCCGTCAGCTTCCTGGTACTGCGGGACCGCTCCGGCCTGAGCCAGATCGTCGTCAAGACGCCGGAAACCCAGGCCCAGCTGGACGAACTCGGCGAGGAGACCGTCGTCCAGGTGACCGGTACGGTCGCCGCCAACCCACAGGCACCGGGTGGAGCCGAGATCGTCGACCCGGTGATCGAGCCGCTCACCGAGCCGGCCGAGACCCCGCCGATCGAGCTGTGGCGCCCGACCGTCGGAGCCGGCCTGCCGGTGGTCCTCGACAACGCCCCGGTCGCTCTGCGCCACCCGGCGATCCGGGCCGGCTGGGAGGTCGGCGCGGCCGCCCTGCACGGTTACCGCAAGACGCTCGACAGCCTCGGGTTCACGGAGATCCAGACGCCGAAGATCGTCGGTACCGCGACCGAGTCCGGCGCGAACGTGTTCGCCCTGGACTACTTCGGCGGCCCGGCGTATCTGGCGCAGTCGCCGCAGTTCTACAAGCAGACGATGGTCGGCGTGTTCGAACGCGTCTACGAGGTCGGACCGGTCTTCCGGGCGGAGCCGCACGACACCGTCCGGCACCTGGCCGAGTACGTCTCGCTCGACGCGGAGTTCGGGTTCATCCATGACCACCGCGACGTGCTCGCAGTACTTCGGGACGTCATCGCCGGCATGCTCGCAGCAGTGGGCGAGCGCGCTCCCGCGGCGCTGGAGCGGCTGCAGGTGGAACTGCCCGAGATCCCCACCGAGGTGCCGATCCTGCACTTCAGCGAGGCCCTCAAGCTGGCCGGCGCGAACCCGGACGAGCCGGACCTGTCCCCCGCCGACGAGCGGGCGATCGGCGAGTGGGCTCTGCGGGAGCACGGCAGCGCGTTCGTGGCTGTCGAGGGATACCCGATGGTGAAGCGGCCGTTCTACACGCATCCGCAGCCGTCGGACCCGCGCTGGTCCAACTCGTTCGACCTGCTGTTCCGCGGCGTCGAACTGGTCACGGGTGGGCAGCGGCTGCACAGGTACAGCGAGTATGTGGCGGCGCTCGAGGCTCGCGGTGAGTCCGCGGAAGCCCCGGCGTACAGCTCGTACCTGCAGGCGTTCAAGCACGGGATGCCTCCGCACGGCGGCTTCGCGATCGGCCTCGAACGCTTCGTCGCCCGGCTCACCGGCGCCGAGAACGTCCGCGAGGTCACGCTGTTCCCCCGCGACCTGCACCGCCTGACTCCGTAGTACCGGCTGCGTTCCTCCTCGGCGTTGATCCTCGCCGAGGAGGAACCAGTCGACAGCCGTCCGGCAACTCACCAGTCCAGGATGGATGATGTTGGGATGCTGAGTGAGGTGGAGCGGGCTGTGCTGGCCGCGGTTGACGACGGCTTGGTCGTGGACGAGCTGCGCGAACTGGTGCAGATCCAGAGCGTGGACGGCACCGCAGGTGAGAGTGCGGCGCAGGTTTGGTGTGCTGAGCGGTTGCGGCGGCTGGGGATGGAGGTGGATCACTGGGAGATCGATCTGCCGGCCGTCACCGCCGATGCCGAGTTCCCCGGGATGGAGGTCGAGCGGGCCGAGGCCTGGGGGTGTGTAGGAGTGCTCGGCAGCAGCGGCTCGCCTGGGCTGGTGTTGAACGGGCATCTGGATGTGGTGCCGCCGGGTGACCTGGCGCTCTGGCCGGACGGGGATCCGTTCTCGGCGCGGGTGAGTGGCGGAATCATGTGGGGGCGCGGGACCTGCGACATGAAGGGTGGCGTCGCCGCGATCATCGGCGCGGTGGCCGCGATCGTTGCCGCGGGCATCACCTTGCGGAAGCCGCTCGCGGTGCACACGGTGGTCGGCGAGGAGGACGGTGGCGTCGGGGCTTTCGCGACGCTGCAGCGCGGTCATACCGGCGAGGCGTGCCTGATCGCCGAGCCGACGGCCGGCCGGGTCATCCCCGCGAACGCCGGCTCGCTGACCTTCCGGCTGGAGATCTCCGGACTCGCGACGCACGGCTCGACCAGGACCCGCGGAGTCAGCGCGATCGAGAAGTTCCAGCTCATCAACCGTGCCCTCGCGGACCTCGAGGCCGAGCGCAACCGCGACCCGCACCCCCTGCTCGAGCACCTCGACCTGGCGAACCCACTCTCCGTCGGCACGATCCACGCAGGCGACTGGGCCAGCACGGTCCCGGACCTCCTGGTCGCCGAGGGCCGGTACGGCGTACGCCTGGGCGAGCCGGTCACCGCCGCCCGGCAAGACTTCGAGCGGGCGATCGCCGAGGTGTGCGCCAAGGACGACTGGCTGCGCGATCACCCGGTCAAGGTCACCTGGCCCGGCGGGGTGTTCGCGTCCGGCCTGCTCCCGGAGGGCGATCCCCTGCTCGAGGACACCCTGCGGGCAGCCACCGACGCCGGGGCGAACGCAGTACCGGAGGTGAAGGGCGGGCCGTACGGGTCGGACCTGCGCCTGTACGCCGCTGCCGGGATCCCCACGTTGCAGTACGGCCCGGGGGACGTCCGGTACGCGCATGCCACCGACGAACACGTCGTACTCGCCGAAGTCCTCCACTGCGCCCGAGCCTACGCCCTCCTCGCCGTACGCCGCTGCGCCTGACCAGCCCGAGGCCAAGCCAGCGCAGGTGGTCCACCGAGACCGCCCGGGTGGTTCGCCGACCCAAGCCGCTCCAGCGTCTCAGCCCCAGCGTCGGAGCCGGGGGCGTCGATGTCCGAAGTCGTCTGCACGGGTTCAGCGCTCCGAAGTGGCCGGTTTGCAAGCGAGTGCGAGTCATTGCGGTGTACCGAAGTCGTCTGCACTACGTCCTGAGTTCGGGGTCTTCTCGAGGTTGGAGACGCGACTTTGGGCCAGGACGAGGTATCTGAACGTGGCGTGCTGACGGCGTCAGACGAGCTGTGGGAGACCGCCGTACGACAGGCCGCCGTGATCAGCCGCCTGGCGACGCTGGATTGCGCGGGCGTGAGCGCTGTGGACGAGGCAGCTGACGAGCTGGGGTCGGCGTTCTTGTGGCAGGAGATCAGCGCAGTGGTCGTTACGGCCCACGCTGGCGCGGTACTGCCCAGGATGATCACGCTGACCATCGCGAGTGCAAGTAGGCATTTGCTTAGAGCTTTCTTCATCGACAGAGCGACGGGTACACGGTCGTCGTCCCGGCCGTCCCGCTCCGGGGTATCGCCAGAGACGCGTCGTACCTGTCCGGCGTACTGGCCGGGATCAGCGGTCCGAAGGTGCTGGTCGGACACTCGTACGGCGGTGCCGAGATCACCGAACTCGCGGACACGGCGGGCGTGAAGGCACTCGTCTACGTCAACGCCTACATCCCGCAGGCCGGCGAGACGCTCGGTGCGCTGACCTCCCAGTTCCCCGGCAGCCAGATCGGACCGGACACCACCGACACCATCACGTACCCCGGTGGCACCGACCTGGTGATGAAGCCCGGGTCGTTCCCCGGCGTGTTCGCCGCGGGCCTGCCGGCCACGGAAGCTGCCTCGCTGGCCGCCTCGCAGCGCCCGGTCGCCGCCGCGGTGTTCGGCGAGCCGGTCCAGAAGAGCGCGCCCGCCTCGATCCCGAAGTACGCGGTGGTCAGCAGCGGTGACAAGGCGATCCCGCCTGCGGCCGAGCGGTTCATGGCCAAGCGGGCCGGGGCCACCATCGTCGAGGTCAACGCCCCGCACCTGGTGATGCTCGCCGAGCCGGGCACGGTCACCAAACTAATCGAGAAGGCCGCGCCCGGACCGTCCGCATGACACCAGTCAGATCGATGTCGAGAATGCGGTACCAGTCCTCGTCCGTCAGAAGTTCCGTGGTCACGCGGTCACCTCGTCGAGGCCGAAGATGCGGGCGGTGTTGCCGCCGAGGATCAGCTCGGCCTCCGCGGCGGTGAAGTGTGCCAGCTCGACCCGCAGGCGTTCGTACTCCATCGTGAACTGCGGTGCGGCGGTGGCGAACAGCAGCCGTTCCGGGCCGAACTTCGCCACCACGCCCTCCAGGAAGTCCTCGCGGTACATGCCGCTCGTGTGCACGTGAACGTTGGCGTTGCCCAAGGCGAGCTGCGCATCGAACTGGGACATCCCGGAGATGTTGAACTGGCCGCCGTTGGTCAGCACGAACGTGTTGTCCGGTGTCCATTCCGCCGCCGCTCCCAGCTGCAACGGCTCGGCGAACAGGTGGTAGCCGGCAGCCACCATCACCGGTACCGCCAGGTCGGCCGCACACTCGACGATCGGCCGGACGAGGACGTCGTCGTTGATCCGGAAGCGCTCCTCCGACGGATGCAGGAAGAGACCACGCGCTCCCTCGCCCACCGCGCGCCGCAGTTCTCCGATCGCAGCCTCGCCCTCCCAAGGGTCGACCCGGCAGAGCGGGATCAGCCGGCCGTCCGACTTGCTCGCGACGTCGGCAAGGGCGTCGTTGGCTGCTGTGAAGTCGCCGCGATGCGGATGCATGGGTGCAGCGATGGCGACGTCGGTGCCGACCGCGTCCATTCCGGCCAGGGCTTCCGCGGCGTCGAGTCGATAGCCGAAGTGAGAGGCGCCGAGGAACAGCAGTCCGTCGATGGTCGTCATGCCGCCAACCCCAGCAGCTTCTCTGCGTTGCCGCCCAGGACCAGACCGGCCGCTTCCTCGCCGAGCCCGGAGATGACCACCTTCTGCTTCTCGAGGTTGGGCGAGCTCACCGGACCGTCGCTGCCGAAGACGACCCGCTCGGCGCCGACCCGGGCGACCGCGGTTCGGATCTTGTCCGGATAGGGCATGGCGGAGGTCTCCAGGATGATGTTGGGGAACCGCTCGGCCACGTCGAGCGCCTCGTCGACGTGGAAGTAGCCGCCCATGTGTCCGAGGATGATGGTCGCGTCGGGACACGCGGCCGCGGCCTGAGCGATCGACAGCGGAGTGCTCAAGGGCTCGTCACCGCAGTGGAACAGCGTCGGCACGCCGAGTTCGCCGGCGAGCCGGACGAGGTCGATCGTCGCCACCCCACCGGGGTGCTGCAAGGTCGACACCGGATGCAGCTTCAGTCCCTTGAAGCCGAGCTCGGTGACTGCCTGCTTCAGCAGTTGCTTCGAGGTCTCGAGGTGCGCCGGGTTCAACCGGAGGAAGCCGTAGAGCCGGTCGCGGTACTGCTCGCACGCCTCGGCGATCAGCTCGAGACCCTGGGGATTCAGGCCCGGCAGGTCCGTCAGCGTCATCACCGCCGACCGCTCGACCCCGGCCTCGTCCATCGCGCGGATACAGTCCGCCGCGGACATCTGCCAGCCGAGCGCCGTGCTCTCCTCGATGTGCATGTGCAGGTCGAAGATCATCTGGTCCTCCATCCTCGTTGAAGCCTTTGTACTGCGTACTGCGTCAAGCGGGGGCTCCACCAGCACCGGACTCCCTCACGTACGTGGTGATCTCGCACGACCCGTCGCTGCTCAGGTACATGTCGGAGAAGACGGCCGGGCTGGCGGGCGAGATCGCCTCGGCCTTCGACCCGCCCACCGGCTGCCGCTTCCGCACCCGCTGCCCACTGGCCACGGACCTGTGCGCCGTCGAAGAACGTCCGCTCGTACTGCGGGACGGTCCGCACGCCGTCGCCTGTCACTACCCGCTCACCCACCGACGGGCCGGAGCGGGAATAGGTGGTGTTGCAGACTAGTTGCTTTTTTGCATGCGTATAGACATCTGGTCCGATGTGGTCTGCCCCTGGTGCTACATCGGCAAGCGACGTCTCGAGCAGGCGCTGGCGGAGTCCGGCGACCAGGCCGAGATCACCTGGCACAGCTTCCAGCTCGACCCGTCGTCGACCAACGACGACCCGCGGGACCTAGCCGAGCGCCTGGGTTCGAAGTACGGGCGCGGCCGTGAGTGGGCCGTCCAGGCGAACGAGCACGTGACCTCGGTGGCCGCGGCGGCCGGTCTGGAGTTCAACCTGCAGGACGCGAAGGCGGCCAACACCGTGGACGCTCACCGGTTGATCCACCTGGCTCGCGAGCTGGCGGAGTCCGGCGAGAAGGATCTTCATGGGCTGCTGAAGGAGCGGCTGATGAAGGCCTACTTCACCGACGGGCTCCCGGTCGGCGACCACGCCACGCTCACCCGCCTCGCGGTTGAGGTCGGCCTGCCCGAGGATCGCGTCACCGAGGTGCTCGCCGGTACGACGTACGAGGCTGAGGTGGCCGCGGACCAGGCGCAGGCCCTCGCGTACGGCGCGAACGGGGTGCCGTTCTTCGTGATCGACGAGATGTACGGCGTGAGCGGCGCTCAGCCGGTCGAGGTGTTCCAGGAGGCCCTGCGGCGGGCCAACGCCGACCGGAAGCCGGTGACCCTGATCACCGCTCCCGGCGCCACGGACCCCTCCGACGCTGCCTGCGGACCCGACGGCTGCCCGATCTGACCGCCTGACGGCCCGGCGGGCCGCAGTACTCCCAGGCGCGGTTCAGGGGTGGGTACAAGACACACGGGGCACCTGGTGACCCCAAGGCATTGTCGGACGAGGTAAGAAGGAGACATGACTGTCGTGCGCGCACTGGCCAGGCCGTTGCTGTCCGCTCTCTTCGTCGTCCAGGGCGCGAAGGCGATCCGGGACCCGGAGCCGCATGTCGCGAAGGCGAAACCCGTCGCGGACCGCCTCGTACCGCTGATGAAGAGGGTTGCTCCGGCGCAGGTCGGCGACCGCATTCCCGAGAGCACGGCCAACCTGGTCCGCCTGAACGGCGCGGCTCAGGTCATCGGCGGTCTCGCGCTGGCGAGCGGCAAGGGCCGCCGCCTCGGCGCCGTGCTGCTGGCGGGTTCGCTGGTGCCGACCACGCTGGCCGGGCACTCGTTCTGGCAGGAGTCCGACAAGGCTGTGCGGTCGGCCCAGAAGGTCCAGTTCATGAAGAACCTGGGCATCATGGGCGGTCTGCTGCTCGCCGCCGTCGACACCGAGGGACAGCCGGGTCTCGCCTGGCGGGCCACCCACAGCGCGAAGGTGGCGAAGCGGGAGACCAAGCGCAGCGCGAAGCTCGCCAAGCGCGAGACCAAGCAGTTCGCCAAGGCCGCCCGTCGCGAGGTCAAGCTGGCCGCGGCCAGCGCGAAGGCCGAGCTCCCCTTCACCTGACCGGCGCCGCGGGCGTTCCCGCTAGGCTCAGGGCAGAAGTTCGCCCAACGAGCCGAGGAGTGGGATGGGAACGCAGCAGGGCTGGCCGGCACCGCGAGCCGAGGGACCGGTCACCGGCCGGGTCACCGTGCCCGGGTCGAAGTCGATCAGTAACCGCGCGCTCATCCTCGCCGCGATCGCGGACGGCCCGTCGACGCTGACGGGCCTGCTCGCCGCCCGTGACACCTCGCTGATGCGGTCCGCCCTGGTCTCCCTCGGCGTCGGCATCACCGAGAAGGACGGCCTGGTCACCGTCACCCCGGGCTCCCTCAAGGGCCCGGCGAGCGTCGACTGCGGACTGGCCGGCACCGTGATGCGGTTCGTACCTCCCGTCGCCGCGCTGGCCGACGGCGAGGTCGCCTTCGACGGCGACCCGTACGCCCGCGAGCGCCCGATGAACGTGATCCTAGGTGCCCTGCGCACCCTCGGAGTACAGATCGAGGACCAGGGCACCGGACGGATGCCGTACTCCGTGAGCGGGTCCGGCGCGGTCCGGGGCGGCAAGGTCACCCTGGACGCGTCCGGGTCGAGCCAGTTCGTGTCGGCGCTGCTGCTCGCCGGAGCGCGGTACGACGAGGGCGTGGACATCCGCCACGACGGCAAGCCGGTCCCTTCCCAGCCGCACCTCGACATGTCCGTCGGGATGCTCCGCGAGCGAGGCGTCCAGGTGGACGACAACGAGCCGAACCGGTGGGTCGTTGCCCCCGGCCCCATCCGGGCCCTGGACACCGCGATCGAGCCGGACCTGTCCAACGCGGCCCCGTTCCTGGCCGCCGCGGTGATCACCGGCGGCTCGGTCACCGTGACCGGCTGGCCGACCGAGACCACCCAGCCGGGTGACCACCTCCGGGAGATCTTCACCCGATTCGGCGCCGAGGTGTCGCTGTCCGCCGACGGGCTGACCGTGCGAGGGACCGGCCGGATCCAGGGGGTCGACCTGGACCTGAGCCAGGTGGGTGAGCTCTCGCCGGTCATCGCCGCGGTCGCCGCCCTCGCCGACGGCCCGTCGTACCTGCGGGGCATCGCGCATCTGCGCAACCACGAGACCGACCGGCTGGCCGCGCTCGAGACCGAGATCAACGCGCTCGGCGGTGACGTCATGCAGACCGCCGACGGCCTGGAGATCCGGCCGAAGCCCTTGCACAGCGGGCTTTTCGGCACGTACCACGACCACCGGATGGCGCACGCCGCCGCCGTACTCGGCTTGGCGGTGGACGGCGTCGAGATCGAGAACATCGGGACCACGGCGAAGACGATGCCGGAGTTCCCCGACCTCTGGACGGCGCTGGTCGGCTGATGTCGCGGTACGACGAGGAAGCCAAGTACGACCGGCCCAAGCGCCGGACCCGGCCGCGGACGAAGGACCGGCCGGCGTACGACGACGCCGTCACGGGGTTCGTGATCACCCGGGACCGCGGCCGCTACACCTGCTGGGTGGGCGAGTCCGATCGCGTCGTGACGGCGATGAAGGCCCGGCAGCTCGGCCGCAAGGGTGTCATCGTCGGCGACCTGGTCAAGCTCGACGGCGACGCCACCGGGGACGAGGGGACGCTGGCCCGGATCGTCGAGGTACTCCCCCGCAAGACTCTGCTGCGCCGATCGGCCGATGACGACGACCCGATCGAGCGGCCTCTGGTGGCGAACGCGGACCAACTCGTGATCGTCGTCGCGGTGGCGAACCCGGAACCCCGGACCCGGCTGATCGACCGCTTCCTGGTCGCCGCGTACGACGCGGGCATGCGGCCGTTGCTGTGCCTCACGAAGACCGATCTGGCGGATCCGGATCCGCTGCTGTCGATCTACCGGCCGCTCGGGGTGGAGTCCGTCGCCACCCAGCGCGACGGGGATCTCAGCGAACTGGCCGAGCAACTCCGGGACCGGACGAGCGTGATGGTCGGGCACTCGGGGGTCGGCAAGTCGACGCTGGTGAACGCGTTGGTCCCGGGTACGAACCGGGCGATCGGGGTGGTGAACGACAACACCGGCCGCGGTCGCCATACCTCGGTCAGCGCGTTGCTGCTGCGGCTGCCCGACGGCGGGTGGATCGTCGATACGCCGGGAATCCGGTCGTTCGGGCTGGCGCATGTCCAGCCGGATCAGCTGATCAACGCCTTCGGCGACCTGGCGGCCGAGACGCGGGACTGCCCGCGCGGCTGCACGCACTCCGAGAGCGAGCCGAACTGCGCTCTCGACGTAGCGGTCGCCGAGGGCCGGGTCGACGCGGAACGCGTCGCCTCCTTCCGGCGCCTCCTGGCCAGCCGCGAAGGCCGCGACCTCGAAACCACCTGAAGCAGTTGCCCAGGCCCGGATCCGGCAGGTTGCCGCAGGCCCGGACTTCCGGGGCTTACTTCTTCGGAAGCTGGCCGTTCCAGACAGCCCTCGCGCCGGCGTCGCCGGTGCGGATGGTCTGCCAGATGACGAGGAGGCTGATCACAACCAGCGCCGCGCTGACGACGAGTTCCAGCGGCCTGCTCTTGGTTGCCTTCGCACCCTTACCGCTGGCCAGCGAGGACGGTCCGCCGAGCACCAGAAACGCCACGATCGCAACCACCGCGAAGATCAGGCAGTACCAGAACAGCAGCTTGCCGCGGTTCTCGTGCAGCTGGACGATCGGCTGCAGCTCAGGGATCGCCGCCAGGAACGCCAGGCCACTCTGGCGGGCGACGTACGCGACCACCAGTGACCCCAGTCCCAGCAGCAGCGTCGGCCAGCGCAGCAACCACCGCCACTTGGGCACCACCGCGAAGACGATCGCGATCAGCGCACTGACCGGTAGCACCACCACTGCCACGTGGATGACCAGCACGTGCAGCGGCAGATCTCCGATGCGCTCGAACATGAGGCCTCCTGCAGTCGTTGTTGTCTGACACTAACTGCACGTTCAACCACGACCGATGGTTCAAACGCACCCGAGACCGACCCGCAACTCTCGACCACTTCTACACCACCAGCACCCCGTCTACACCACCCGCGTTCCGGCAGTTCCATGCCCGGTCCCGCGGACGCCCACCACTCACCAACCTCGCACACCAACCGTCCGCCGCGGTGATCCACGCCGGACGCCTCGAGCATCGGCCGGGTTGGTGAGTGGTGGCGGTCCGTGGTCCCGGCTCCTCAGTGGGCGGGCGGCAGGTTAGCCTTCCGGCATGCCCTCGCATACCGACGACTTGCGGCTCGCGCACATCCTTGCCGACGACGCCGACTCCACCACCATGGACCGCTACAAGGCGCTCGACCTCCACGTCGCGACCAAGCCGGACCTCACCCCGGTGAGCGAGTCCGACAGCAAGGTCGAGGACGTGATGCGCAAGACGCTGGCCCGGGCCCGGCCGCGGGACGCGTTCGTCGGCGAGGAGCAGGGCACCACCGGGTGGGGTGTCCGCCGCTGGGTGGTCGACCCGATCGACGGCACCAAGAACTACATCCGCGGCGTCCCCGTCTGGGCCACCCTGATCAGCCTGATGATCGAGGACCAGGTCGTCGTCGGCGTCGTCTCCGCCCCCGCGCTCGGCCGCCGCTGGTGGGCGTCGTACGGCGACGGCGCGTGGACCGGCCGCGCCCTGATGTCCGCCCAGCCGTGCCGGGTCAGCGACGTCTCCGACCTAGGCGACGCCTCGCTGTCCTACTCGTCGCTCAAGGGCTGGGAGAAGCTCGGCAAGAAGGACCAGTTCGCCGGCCTGATGGACTCGGCCTGGCGCACCCGCGCCTACGGCGACTTCTGGTCCTACATGCTCGTCGCGGAAGGAGCGGTCGACATCGCCGCCGAGCCCGAGCTCAACCTGTACGACATGGCCGCCCTCGCGATCATCGTCGACGAAGCCGGCGGCAAGTTCACCTCCCTGGACGGCACCCCCGGCCCGAACGGCCCCAACGCCGTAGCCACCAACGGGCGGCTGCACGACGAGGTGCTCGAGCGGCTCAGGTAGGGCGGCGAACCTCCAGGCCATCAAACGCACGCTTTTCCCCGCGCGTCACGCCTGGGTGATCCCGCCGAGGAGGTCGATTGATGGCGTGGAGGTTCGCCTACAGCGGAGGTTCGTTGTCCATGTGCGCCTCCACCGCCATCCCGAAGTCCCGGCGAGCGGCGGGGAGCGAGTTGTACCAGCCGGCCGAGAGCTGGAGTAGCTGCCAGAGTTCGTGGAGCTCGTTCGGGGTCGTGGTGTAGGGAAAGCGGACCTGCTGGAAGGGCGGCATGCGGAGGGCGAAGCGGCCGACCGCCAGCAGTTCGGCGGATTCGCTGTACAGGCGGACCTGGCCGCGGCCTGCCTTGCGGCCCAGTGCGACCACGAAGTCCTGGACGTCGACCGTGGTGACATCCCGATAGCCCTCGAAGCGCATGGGATCGCTCGGGGCGTCGTACACGAACAGCGCCAGGATGAAGACCGGGTACGTCGGCAGCGACCGGTACGCCGCGACCGCGAGGGAATCGTCGGCGGCAACCGCTCGCGCGAGTTCGGCACCCTCGGCGCGGGACATGCCGGCGAGCTTCACCAGCATCGTCGGCTCGTCCTCGACCGCGAGCACGAAGGGTGTCATCGGCGCGATCGACGGCGCGATGTACTCGTCGCAGGCGCTGTAGGTCCGCACGGTCATCCGCTCGGCCACCACCGGAACCTCCGGCGTCACCTCGACCCGCGGCAGGTCGATCGTGGCGAGGTCGAAGTCACCAGTCGCGTCGACGCCGAGTGGCTCGGCGCTGAGGGGCTCGGCATCGGGTTTGGGGTTGCGGCGTTTCCTCGAGAACAGTCCCATCCCTCGATCCAACCCCATCGGGGTGAACGGCGTCGCCAGGTTGCACCTTCAGGACACCGCCCTTGCAAGGTTTGGTCACCGGCGGAACGCAGTACCGACAGGTCGGGTGACCTACGGAACCCCTGATCGCCTAAAGTGACCACTGGTCTACCCCCGATCGGAAGGACTGTCGCGATGGTCGACGGAGGCGCTCAGAGCACTGAAAGCACCGCGATTCCCGGGGTGGACGTCACGAAACCGAGCATCGCCCGGACCTACGACTACCTGCTCGGTGGCAAGGACAACTACGCCATCGACCGTGCGCTCGGGGACAAGTTCATCAACGACCTGCCCGGGTCCCGCGCGATCGCCTTCGACAACCGCGGCGCGCTCACCCGGGCGGTTCGCGAGATCGTGACGACCACACCAGTCCGGCAGTTCATCGATCTGGGCAGCGGCCTGCCGACGGCGGACAACGTGCACCAGGTCGCCCAGCGGTACGCGGTCGGCTCGAAGGTCGTCTACGTCGACAACGACCCCGTCGTCCTCGCCCACGGCCGCGCGCTGCTCGCCGAGAACGAGAACACCACCGTCTTCCAGGCCGACCTCCGCGATCCCGAGGCGATCTACGAGAGCGAGGAGACCCGCGCCCTGATCGACTTCGACCAGCCGGTCGCGGTCATCCTCAGCGCGGTCCTGCACCACCTCAACGACGACGAGGACCCGGCCGCCATCGTCCGCTTCTGGCACGACCGGATCCCCTCCGGCAGCTACGTCTTCATCAGCCACTTCCGCAGCGAGAACGACCCCCGCAGCGCCCAGATGCAGGAACTCCTCCAAGGCTCCGTGGGCCGCGGCCGCTGGCGGACCGACGAAGAGATCCTCGCCCTCTTCGGCGACGGCTTCGACGTCCTCCCACCCGGCCTCGTCTCCGCCGCCGAATGGCGCCCCACCGAACCAGTAGACGACCTGACCGACTGGGAACGCCTCATCGCAGCAGTCCTAGCCGTAAAACCCTGACCCCGTACTCAACCCCACGCCGCTCCTCCGTCGCCCAGGGCCCGGAGTACTAGGTGGTGGTGTGGCGTTGGAGGAGCCAGACGGAGGGGACGGCGAGGGTTGCCAGGACTAGCAGGATGTGGAGGGTGGCGCCGTAGAGTTCGACCGCTTTGATGCTGAGGACGGCGGCCAGGTAGCCGACGGCTAGTTGGCCGATCGGGCTGGCTATGAAGGAGCCGAGCATGTCGTAGGACGCGACACGCGAGAGTTTGTCCAGCGGGATGTGCTGACCGAGGGCGGTCTCCCAGCCGATGCCGAACAGCTCGAAGCCGAGGCCGACCACGAAGGCCGCCGCGGCGATCGTCAGCGTGTGCGGCACCAGTGCCAGGCAGACGAACATCGGCGCGGACACGAGCATCCCGATCATGCCGACACGGAGCGGGTAGCGCGGCTTGACCCGGATCATCAAGATGCCCCCGGCAATCAATCCGGCGCCGAAGCAGGCACTGACCACGCCCCAGCCGACCCGGCCGAAGGTGTCGTCCGCGATCACCGGGCCGAGCGTGCTGTAGCAGGCGGTGAAGATCATGTTCAGGAACAGGAACGACAGCACGACGACCCAGACCCACTGCCGGGAGATGAACTCCGTCCAGCCCTCCCGCAGGTCGGACAGCATGGACGTCGGCACCCGCTCGATCCGCGGCATCCTGAGCCGGGCCAGCAGGGCCGCCGCGAGGAGGAAGGTGACCGCGTCCACCAGCAACCCGGCCGCGGGTCCGGTGAAGCCGACGATGATGCCGGCCACCGCGCCGCCGCCGATCATCGCGACCGACCTCGCGAACCCGGATACCGCATTGGCCTGCGGTAGTTCGGCCCGGTCCACGATCGCCGGCAGGATCCCGACCATCGCCGGCATCACGAACGCGGCGGCGATCCCGTTCACCGCCTCGATCGCGGCCAACTGCCAGATCTGCGCGTGCCCGGACAGGATCAGGGCGGCGGCGAGCGCCTGGGTCAGGCCGCTGACGGTGTTCGCGACCACCAGCACCAGGCGGCGCGGCAGCCGGTCGGCAATGACGCCGCCGATCAGCAGGAAGACCACGTTCGGGATGCTCCGGGCGGCCAGCACGATACCGACCGCGGTCGCTTCGTCCGACACGTCCAGCACGGCGAACACCAGCGCGATCGGAGCGATCGACGAGCCCAGCAGCGAGACGAACCGGGCGCTGATGAAGATGCGGACGTCGCGGTGACGCAGTACTGCAAGGTCCTCGCGCCAGGTCAACCCGTCACCGGACGTGACAGGACCGAGCCGTGGCTGCGGCGGGCGGGGCGGGCAACGGTCACCATCCGCATTCTGCCAGACCTGCCGTTCACGGCCGGATCTCGCTACATTTGGGTATTGGGCTCCGTCGAACAGCAGGAGGCTCCGTGAAGATCAACGACGTATTGCGCGGTAAAGGCAACCAGGTCGTCACCATCTCCCCAGAAGCCACCGTCACCGAACTCCTCGCGCTGCTCGCCGAGCACAACGTCGGCGCCGTGGTGGTGAGTCCGGACGGTACGTCCCTGGCGGGCATCGTCTCCGAGCGCGACGTGGTGCGGCTGATGCACGGTACTCCGGACGCGGGCCAGGTCCGGGTCAGCGCGATCATGACCTCAGAGGTGCACACCTGCGGGCCGGACGATCACATCGACAACCTGATGCGGCTGATGACGGACCGCCGGATCCGGCACGTCCCGGTCGTCATCGACGGCTCCCTGGCCGGCATCGTCAGCATCGGTGACGTGGTCAAGACCCGGATCGGCGAGCTCGAGTTCGAGCGCGAGCAACTCTCCAACTACATCTCCGGCTGACCTCACCGCCTCCCTCGGTACGGCGACAACTCGGCCGCCGCCGGGTTGTTCGGCCTGCCATGCTCCCGGCGGGGTCTAGATTTCCGGGCATGGAGCCGACACCGCCGCCGACCGGACCGGTCGGACCGCCGCCCGGGTCACAGGGCCCAGGCCACCCCGGACCGCCGCAAGGCAGCGGCCCGCCCTACCCGAACCAGCCCGGCCAGAACTACCCACCGCCGCCTCAGAGCTACCCACCGCCGCCCCAGGGCTACCCACCGCCTGGCCAGGGCTATCCAGCGCCCGGCCAGGGCGGCTATCCGCCCGGTCAAGGTGGTTACGGGCAAGGTGGTTACCCGCCCGGGCAGGGCTTCCAGCCGTACCCCGGCGGCAACCAGCCGGGGCAGCGGCGCGGTACGAGCACGTTGGCGATCCTGACCTTCATCTTCGGGTTGCTCGCCGCCGTGCCGGTCGCGATCGTGCTCGGCATCATCGCGCTCACCAAGATCGCCAAGACCGGCGACAAGGGCCAGGGCCTCGCGATCGCCGGTATGACGTTCGCCGGGCTCTGGGTGGCGGGCTTCATCGCCGCGGCCGCCCTGGCCGATCCGTCCGAGCCGGACCGGGACGCCTCCGGCCAGGTCACCACCACGCAGAACGTGTCGTCGAACAAGCTCCGCGTCGGCGACTGCGTGACGGAGATCAAGGAGGGCGAGGTCCGCGACATCAAGGTGCAGCCTTGCAATCAGCCGAACGGCGGCAAGGTGTACGCGGTGTTCGACCTGCCCGCCGGCAAGTGGCCCGGGCTCACCCAGGTCCAGGCGGCGGCCGAGAAGGGCTGCACCGACCGGTTCAAGGCGCTCAAGCAGCCGGCCAACCAGCCGTCGGACATCTGGTACCTGCACCCCACCGAAGACAGTTGGAGCCTCGGCGACCACGGCACAACCTGCCTGGTCGCCCCCAAGTAGCACCGAGCGCCGCGGCCCGCAGTACTACGGGACGCGGCGCCGGCGTACTGCGAAGCGCGGGTACTGCGAAGGGCGGGGTGCTGCCGGGTCCGGCGTTGCGGGACCGGGCCCGGCAGCACTTCGGTTAGTACCTGGTCACTGCGGCGTAGGCATCGACGATGCCGTTGCCGTAGAACCCGTTGAAGCTCCGGGTGCCCTCACAGAGCGCCTTGAACTCGTCAGGCCGCCCCTCGTTGGTGTAGGTCTGCAGTGGCGGGGTCGGGCAGGGCCGCTCGGCCGCAGTACCGAGCAGGATCTTCGCGACTCGGTCGGGAGCCAGCCCGTACGAGTTGTGCCGACCCTTCTTGCCGTACTCGCTGACGATCAGCGCGGCGACACCCGTCGCGTGCGGCGACGCCATCGACGTCCCCTGCAGCACGTAGTAGTACCCACAGCGGGTGAAGTCGGTGACCCCGCGCGGGCACTGCTTCTGCGCTCCGGCCGCAAGGCCGGTGGCGGTGATGTTGCCGGCCGCGTCGACGAAACCGGCCACTTGCAGCGCGTTCAGCGGATACGTCGACAGGATAAGGTTCGCGTTCGTCCGGTGTGCCGGCGTACCGAAGAAGTCGCGGAACCAGCCACCCGGCGCCGACACCTCGATCTGCTCGAGCCCGTAGTTCGAGTAGTCCGCCTTCTTGCCGGACGGCCCGAGCGCGGAGACGCCGATCACGTGCGGCCCCTCGACCGGCAGGTCAACGCAGGTCGCGTTGTCGATCGGCCGCGGGTAGGCGGTCCCGACCGGGAAGTCCGGGCTACTGATGTCGGTCCGTGGCTTGCCCAGATCCTCGTGGTTGTTGCCGAGCGCGCCGACCAGCGTGACGCCCTTGTTGTGCGCGTAGTTCAGAGCGCGGCGCATGATCTGGATGATGGCCCGCTGTTCCGCCTGGGCTTCCGGACTGTCGGCCGGGTTGCTCACGCAGTTGTAGAGCCACGGGTCGACGTAGAAGGACATGTTCACCACGTCCAGGCCGACGTCACCCGCGTAGGTGAGCGCCTCGGTCACCGGGCCGAGGAACACGAACCCGCTGTCCTGACCGCCGCGGATCTCCACCAGCGTCACGCCGGGAGCGACACCGGAGACACCGGTCCCGTTGGCGGCGGCGCCGATCGTGCCGGCCACGTGCGTGCCGTGACCGCTGTCGTCCCAGCCGACCGGGTCGACACAGCCGCGGAACTCACAGACTCCGTCGATCTCGGGCAGGTCGGGCGCGAAGTTGCGCGACAGCTTCCAGTCGAAGTTCGGCGCGATGTCAGGGTTCCGCGCGTCGATCCCGGAGTCGAGGACGCCGACCTTGACTGCCTTCTTGCCTGGCTGGACCTTGCGGGCCAGATCCGAGCGCACCATCTTCAGGCCCCAGAGCTGCGTGTCCAGCGGATCGAGCTGCCGGCCGTTGTTCTTCTTGGTCGAAGCCTTGCCCTTGGCAGCAGAACTCTTGCCCTTGGCAACCGCACCGACGTGCTCCTGCTCGACCAGGTTCGGCCGGGCCTGCGGCAGTTTCCCGATCGGACGGCTCCGAGCGGCGCCCTCGATCGCCGACGAGGCCGACACCTGGCCGACGAAGCCGGACGCTGCGGCCCGAACCGTCATCGTGCCGAGGTTGGCGTTCTCCTTCACGACCTGGCCACCCGCCGCCTTGACGGCAGCCAGCGCCTGGGCGTGGTTCGCCCCGGCCTCGAGCAGAACCAGGTACTCGGTGTTGCCCCCAGCCACCGCCGTCGTACCGGCTCCGGCGGTGACCGGAACTGCCAGCGTCGCGGCCAGCAGCGCGGTGGCAGCGGTGGCTGCGCACAACGATCTACGGACGTCTCTCACGAGCGGATCCCCTCCCTGAAGTGAGTGTGACCCGCACAAACTAAGCCCGCGCGGCGCGGTCCACCAGAGTCCGGGAAGGGGCCGACGTTGTCAGGATCCGGCAATCAAACGGCTGACCGGATCGGCCCGCCTGAGCCGTCAGCTCAGTTCGGTGATGTCGCCCATTCCCAGCCCGGTGAGTTGGTGGCGGACGTCGTTGGCCTCCCCCACGACGACCACCAGCAGCCCGTTGGTCCCGACGTAGCGGCGGTAGGCCTCGGTGGCCGTCTCCGCGGTGGCCGCGGCGATCTGGGCGAGGTAGGTGTCCGCGAAGTCGAGCGGAACACCCGCGGCGATGTTGCTGCCGACCTGCTGGGCGATGGAGTCGGCCTGCTCGTACCGCAAGGGCGCGGTACGGATCAGGCTGTCCTGTGCCTCCCGGACCTCGCGCTCGGTGAGGCCGTCGCGGGCCTCGCGCAGGATCCGCAGCGCGTCGGTGATCGCCGCGCCGGTCACCTCGGTACGGACCGAACCTCCGAGGCTGAAGGTGCCACCCTTGCGCGGTGCGGTGAAGCTGGTCCGGGTGCCGTAGGTGTAGCCCTTCTCCTCGCGGAGCACGGTGTCGACGCGGGAGGTGATGGTGCCGCCGACGACGTGGTTCGCGACCGCGGCCGCTCCCCAGATGTCCTCGCGGCGGTCCGGTCCCGGGCAGCCGATCAGCAACTGGCTCTGCACCGAACCCGGCCGGTCCACCAGTACGAGCCGGTCGCCGGTGACGAACAGCGGCTCAGGAGTCTCGATGGCCGAGCCTGCTTCGGACGTCCACGAGCCGAACGCGTCGTCGATGATGCCGGCCACGTCGACGCCGGTGGCGTCACCCGCGAACAGGATCTGCGCTCGCGCCGGGCCGATGTTCTCCCGGTAGAACCGGGCCACCTCGACGTTGGTGAGCGGCCGGATGGTGTCCGGAGTACCGGCGGTCGGGCGGGAGCGGCGGGTCTGCGCGTCGAACAGGTGCGCGGCGAACGCCTCGCGTGCCCGGTACCCGGCGTTGGCGCGCTCCTGGTTGATCTCGCCCAGCCGGATCGTCACGTGCCGCCCGACGTCGGCCTGGTTGAAGGCCGGCCGGGTGACCGCCTCGGCGAGCAGCTTTACGGCCGGCGCAAGCTGCGACACCGGCACGGAGATCTCCACGTGCAGCGCGTCGGAGCTGACATCCACCCCGTACGCCGCGCCGTGGCGCTCCAGGGCGGCGGCGAACTCGTTGGCGGACTTCAGCTCGGTGCCCTCGTCGAGCGTGCGCGACATGATCGTCGCGACCCCCTCGAGCTCCCGCGGCTCCGCCACCAGCGGCATGGCGATGGTGACCCGCACGGTGGCGACGTACTGCCCCGGCCGGTCGAACACGTGGACCGGCGTACCGACCGCGGTCGCCGTACTGGTCGCTGCCGGGAACTTCCACGGCCGCGGCGGTGCGACAGCGGGCGGTGTGGTCAAGGCCTGGCTCGTCATTCCTGCTCCCCTGCTTCCCCGGCGTTCGCCGGTACTGCGGCGGTCTCCGGTGCTTCTGCGCTCGCCTGGTCTTCCGCGGTCTCGTGGCCTGCGGTCTCCGGGCGGCGGTAGGTCACCTGGGCGCGGCCGCCGGCGCGGATCCACTGCTGCGCGGCCGCCTGGACCTGCTCGGCGGTCACCGCGCGGATCTGGTCGATCCGGGTGTTGATCCGGTTCGCGTCGCCGAACAGCAACGCGTGGTGCGAGATCTCGTCGGCGCGTCCCGCACAGGTGGCCAGCTGCTCCAGCCAGTCACGCTCAGCCTGCGCCTGCACGGTGAGCAGCTCGTCGGCGGTGATCCCGCCCTCGGCGAGCTTCTCGACCTCCTCGGCCAGCGCGTCCTCGACCTTCTGCAGGTCGATGCCGTCCGAGGCGATGCCGGTCAGCGTGCCGAACGAGACGCCGCCGATCAACGGCAGCGCACCACCCGACACCGACTGCGCGATCTGCTCGTCACGGACCAGGCGGCGGTTCAGCCGGCCGCTCTGACCGCCGGCGAGCACGTCGAGCGCGAGCGCCGCCGCGTCAAGCTCGGGCGAGCCGTCCACCGGTAGCCGGAACATCATCGTGATCAGGTCCGAAGGGACGTCCTCGACCACGTCGTCGCGGAACACCCCTTCCAGCGGACCGACCGTCCCGTCCGGAGCGGCCGGCGGCTTCGGGATCGCCGGCAGCTGACCGAAGTACCGCTTGGCCGCGTCGAACGCGTCCTCCTCGGACACGTCGCCAACGATCGTCAGGACCGCGTTGTTCGGCCCGTAGTGGCTGCGGAAGAACGCCTGCACGTCCTCGAGGCTCGCGGCGTTGAGGTCCTCCATCGAGCCGATCGTCATGTGCGCGTACGGGTGGCCGTCGGGGAAGGCGAGCCGGACCAGCCGCTCGTACGAGTCGCCGTACGGCCGGTTGTCGTAGCTCTGCCGCTTCTCCTCCTTCACCACGTCGCGCTGGTTGTCGAGGTTCTCCTGGTTCACCGCGTCGAGCAGGTAGCCCATCCGGTCGGCCTCGAGCCACAAAGCCAGATCGAGCCCGCCGCTGGGCAGCGACTCGAAGTAGTTGGTGCGGTCGAAGAAGGTGCTCGCGTTGAGGCTGGCTCCGGCGTTCTCCAGCAGACTGAAGTGCTGCCCGGACTCGACGTTGCGCGACCCCTGGAACATCAGATGCTCGAAGAGGTGCGCGAACCCGGTCAGACCCGGAGGCTCGTGGCGAGACCCCACGTCGTACCAGAGATTCACAGCGACGATCGGCACAGCCCGGTCAGAGCTGACGACAACGCGCAACCCGTTGTCCAACGTCTGCTCGGCAAGGGGGTAAGTCAGCGGCATATCGCCACCCTACGTGCTCCCCCACCCCTACCCCCCGACCGTTCGCCACCAGCGCACACCCAGGCGATGGTCTACGTCACGACCCAGTGGTACTTGCCGATCTGGCGGTCGAAGAGGCAAGCGATCCGCCAGTCAGGCGCCACCCTCATTCCCGCCTCGAACGCCTTCTACCGACGTGGCTGCCTGCCGCCGCTGAACTGTTGCATATATGCTACCCCTGTGGATGCTGGTGCACTGGTTCGTGAGGCCCGGCTGAGCGCCGGCCTGTCCCGCACTGCGCTCGCAGCGCGCGCCGGCGTTCCGACCTCGACGGTCTCCCGGATCGAGAACGGTTCGAGTGACCCGACACTGACCATGCTTTCGCGCCTGATCAATGCAACCGGCCGGCGCCTGTCGCTGGCCGTCACCGAACAGCAGACCAACCTGTCCATCGAGACGCTCCCCGACGCCTACTCGGAAGACGCGAAGAGCAAGATCAACTGGACGCGGCTACGAGCCTTCATCGACCACGTCACCGCACACGAAGACCTGACAGCCGAAGCGATCGGCACTCCCCCGTCCCGAACCGGGAACATCGCCTTCGACTCCCTCCTGGCAGGCATCGCAGAGAAGCTCGCCGACGACGCAGGCATCCCCCGCCCCCGCTGGACCCGCTCCGTCCCCGCGGCCCCAGCGCCATGGGAAACGCCCGGCACCCCCCGACGGATCAAGGAAGCCCGCGCCCACGCCCCCGAACAACTAGCCTCCCGCAACATCTGGCTAGCAACCCAAGACCTCTGGCGTGTGACGCCACCTGAGCCACACCGCAACAGCAGGTAAGGGTCAGTCGCCGGCTCCACTGCAGTCGGTTGGGTTCCAGGTGCCGGTGGCAGTGCCGGACAAGACCGGGTTCGGGCAGGCGCCCGCCGCCTCGGTAGCTCAGTCGATCACCTGCGGGACGGCGTTCACTGGCCGCGCATGCATAGCCGGCCCGCCAGCCGGGGCCTGGGATGTCGAACTGCGCCTAGCGGGCACAACCGCGAGGGCGGCCTCGCCCTGGATGGCCCGGATGGTGAGCCGCGCTTCGAGTTCGTCGGTGGTGGCGATGAGTACCAGGTCGACGAGGTCGATCACCGGCTCGGGCCGATTGTCCCCAAATATGGGCACAATCGCAGTATCGAGCGTCTGGCACCCGGGAGACTTCGCTTGATGCGGAGGAGTCTCAATATCTGCGCCAAGCCGTGGGATGGGCATGTCCTTGGTGAGCGCTGCGGTGTTGAAGCCGGGGGCGTACCTGGCAATTTCGAGGGTGGGCGAGCGGCGTACGGAGCGACAGACACCCCAGGTGTTAAGGGTGTCAAGCGGCGGTGGTTTGGGTGCGGTGTGCCCA
>NZ_JBHSKE010000040.1:0-506 GCF_042657745.1 Kribbella qitaiheensis
AGTTCCGAGAACACTGTTCTCGAATGAGTTCACTGTACTCATGCCGCGAGGCGAGATCAAGAACAGTGTTCTCGTCGCGGCCCGGTGTTCTCGGAACTGTGCGACACTGGGCGCATGTCAGCACCGTCGCTGCGCGCTCGGGTCCGCTCGGAGATGAGCCAGGAGATCAAGGAGGTCGCGCGTAAGCACGTCGCTGCGGACGGCGCCAACCTGTCCCTGCGCGCTGTCGCCCGCGACATGGGCATCGTCGCGTCAGCCCTCTACCGGTACTTCCCGAGCCGCGACGCCCTGCTCACCGCGTTGATCATCGATGCGTACGAGGTTCTGGGCGCGGCCGCGACCGAGGCGGAAGCGGCCGTACCTCGCACCGACCTCCGAGGCCGCTGGTTGGCCGTTTGCCGCGCCGTACGCGCCTGGGCCTTGTCACACCCCGTCGAGTACGGACTCCTGTACGGCAGCCCGGTTCCCGGCTACGCCGCCCCGCAGGAAACCGTCGCCCCGGCCGC
>NZ_JBHSKE010000041.1:0-123688 GCF_042657745.1 Kribbella qitaiheensis
CCACCGACACCAGCCATGCTGCACCAGTGAGCGCTTCGCGTCCCTGCGGGATCGGAACAAGTTCCGACTCTTGACCCACCCCATCTCGACCAGGGAAGGACGCAGCTACGCGGATCCCGCGGAGGGGTCTGAGCCGGGTCGGGGTGGTGTTTTCGGGGGTGGGGTGTACCGAGCGACAGGCAGTACCGCGCCGATCCCCGAGGCCCCAGGCGTGCGCGGTCCGGCGGGGTGGTCCGTTCGGCGACGACTACCTGTCCTTCGGTACGCAGGCGGTGCCCGGGGGGTTTTCGCCCGGGTGAGTGCTGATCGCGCCGAGCCCGGGGGCGCTCGGGCTCGGGCTGGCAGGCTGTTCGCCGGCTGGCGCCTTGCACGCCGCCAGCGGCCGAATAACCCGTCATCGGGTGGCCGATCGCCCCGAAACGGTGGGGGCGCTGGCGGGTTGTTCGCCGGATGGCAGCTTGTACAAGGCGGCAGCGGCCGAATAACCCGTCATCGGGTGGCCGATCGGCGGGCCCGGAGCGGATGGCGCGCGGGCGTGGGGGACCGGGGACAAGGTTCTGGGGCCCGAGGAGCCGGTGGACGTCGCGTTGCGGGGACCTAGGACACCTTGTGGGGGCCAGGGACATGCCGTTGCGTGTCCGAGGTCCCGGCTTGGCGTCCGAGGTCCCGCTTCGGGCGCGCCAGGTCCCATACCGCCTGTCGATCTACCGCTGGCCCGTACGACGCACGGGTATCAGGCAAGGCAGATTGATGGAAGGAACGAGAGTATGAACGTCGGGCCGAAGGCGGGACGCCGGGAGTGGATCGGGCTCGCAGTACTGGCGTTGCCGACGCTGCTGGTGTCGCTGGACACCTTTGTGATGCTGCTGGCACTTCCACCGGTGGCTGCCGGACTCGGGGCGAGCAGCAGTCAGCAGTTGTGGATCATGGACGTCTACGGGTTCATGGTGGCCGGCTTCATGATCACCATGGGGTCGCTCGGGGACCGGATCGGGCGGCGTCGCCTATTGCTCATCGCGGCCGTGGTGTTCGGCGCGGCCTCGGTCCTGGCCGCCTACTCGACCACCCCGGGCATGCTGATCGGCTCCCGCGCGCTCCTGGGCATCGCCGGCGCCGCGATCACTCCGTGCACCCTCTCCCTGGTGATGAACCTCTTCCGCGACCCACGCCAGCAAGCCTCGGCGATCGGGATCTGGGGCGGCTGCTTCACCGTCGGTGCCGTGATCGGCCCCGTCGTCGGCGGCGTCCTGCTGGTCCACTTCTGGTGGGGTTCGGTGTTCCTGATCGGCGTCCCGGCGATGGTGCTGTTGCTGGTCGCGGGACCGATCCTGCTCCCCGAGTACCGCGACCCCGCGGCCGGGCGGATCGACCTGCCGAGCATCGCGCTGTCGCTGGCGGCGATCCTGCCGGTGATCCAGGGGCTGAAGCAGTTCGCCGCCTCCGGGTGGTCCGCAGTGCCGGCGTGCCTGGTCGTCTTCGGGCTCGTGGTCGGCTGGTTCTTCCTGAGGCGGCAGCGGGCTCTCGCCGATCCGCTGCTGGACCTGTCGCTGTTCCGCAAGCGGACCTTCACCGTGACGCTCGGCAGCATGATGACGTACTCCCTGCTCTCCGGCGGGGTGATGGTGTTCATCGCGCAGTACTTCCAGTTGGTCGAGGGGTTGTCGCCGCTGGAGGCCGGCCTCGCACTCGTGCCCGGCATGGTCACGTCGACCATCAGCTTCCAGGTGGCGCCGCTGCTGGCTCGGTGGATCCGCCCGGGTCGGCTGATCTCCGGCGCGCTGCTGTTCACCGTGGCCGGGCTGGTGGTGACGGCGATGGCCGACAACGCGACAACCTTCGCGATCGCCTTTGCGGTGGAGTGCCTGGGGGTCGCGCCGCTCGTAGTACTGGGGACCAACCTGGTGATCGGGTCTGCGCCGCCGGAGAAGGCCGGCTCGGCAGCCGCCCTTGCTCAGACCGGCAACGAGTTCGGCTACTCCCTGGGCATCGCACTACTCGGCAGCGTCGTGACCGCGGTCTACCGCCACGGTGCACCGGTGGAGGCCGGGGACTCGCTGGCTGCTGCGGTTGCCGGTGGCCTGCCGTCCGCAGTACTGGATCAGGCGCGGGATGCGTTCACGAGTGGGCTGCACGTGGCGGCCGCCATCGCCGCTGTGGTGATCACCGGCATGGCCGTCCTGCTGGCCGTTGTACTGCGGCCCCTGCCGGTTCTCGGCGGTCAACCGGAGGCTGCGGACGCGAAGGATGCCGAGGTGAACGCCGCCGGGCAGTAGGCGACCCCCCCGGAGGTGGCAGCGGTGCCAGGTGCAGCAGACTGGTGCCATGGTGAATCCGACCTGTGCACTGTGCGGCCAGCAAGCCGAGAGCGAGCACCTGCCGCTCACCTGGGTGACGTCGATGGAGAACGGCCGGCGGCTCGTGTACTGCGACCGCTGTGCGCGCGAGAACGTCCGCAGCATCGAGAGCAAACTCGACAGCGCCTGGTGGTGAACCGCCGACGGTGGTGAGCCCCGGCTGAGGTCAGTCCTCCTCGGCGAAGCCGGGGAGGAACTCCTCCAGGGTTGCCCGAAAAGGGGCCTCGGCCTCCAGTTGCGAGAGCACGGCGATACCGCCGATCCAGACGCGGTGGATCAGCAGGTACGACGGCGGCAGGTTGATCTTGAGCGCCAGCGACGCGTTCGGGGACCGGAAGTCGCCGGTGCGGTTCGCCTGCTCGCGCATCCAGGCCCGGCTGAACTGGAACGTCTCCGCCCGCGCGGGCTCCGCGAACGGCGCCAGGTAGTCGATCAACTGGTCCGGGTCGATGTCCATCCGCGGCTTGATGAAGCCCTCGGCGCGGAGACCGTCGCGCACCGCCACCCCGTCGCCGGTGAGCGAGATCCTCAGCAGCCGGCCGATCGCGGGCGGCAGGCCGTCGGGCAGCCGGGCGCAGAGGCCGAAGTCGACCACGCCGAGGCGGCCGTCCGGCATCACCCGGAAGTTGCCGGGATGCGGGTCGGAGTGCAGCAGCCCGGCGAGCTTGGGTCCGCTGAACATGAACCGGACGTACTTCAGCCCGATCTCGTCCCGCTCGGTCTTGGTGCCGCTGGTCATCACGCCGGACAGCGGCTTGCCCTCGATCCACTCGGACACGATGACCGTCGGGGAGTGCTTGATCACCCGGGGGACGACGAACTCGGGGTGGCCCTTGAAGGCGTCGGCGTACTGCTGCTGCGCCTGCGCCTCGCGGTCGTAGTCGAGCTCCTCGCCGATCCGCTCCTGCAGCTCCGCGACCAGCGGCTTCATCTCCACGCCGGGAACGAGCGCCCCGAAGGTCCGGGCGAAGCGCCCGAGCTGCTTGAGGTCGGCCCGCAACGCCTCGGCGGCGCCGGGGTACTGGAGTTTCACCGCGACCTCGCGGCCGTCCTTCAGGATGCCGTGATGCACCTGGCCGATCGACGCGGCCGCGGCGGGCAGGTCGTCGAACTCCTCGAACCGGTCCCGCCAGCGCTTGCCGAGCTCCCGCGACAGGATCGTGTCCACGGTCGAGGCCGGCATCGGCGGCGCGGAGTCCTGCAGCTTGGTCAGCGCCGCCCGGTACGGCGCTGCGAGCTCCTCGGGCATCGCCGATTCCATCAGGCTCAGCATCTGGCCGAACTTCATCGCGCCGCCCTTGAGCTCACCCAGGACGGAGAAGAGCTGGTCGGCGGTCCGGCGCTGGAACTCGGCCATCACGGTCTCGGCCGGAGCACCGCCGATCCGCTTGCCCAGTCCGACGGTCGCACGCCCGGCGGCACCTAGTGGCAGGCTCGCCAGCTTCGCGGTGCGGCTGAGCGCCTTGCGGGGGAGGTCGGACACGTTTCCCATTCTGTCGGGTCACCCAAGCCGGAGCCTCGCCGGGGCACCCGCGCGTCGCGTTACGAAACGGCGGAGGGGCGGCGGTGGACCCGGGTGGGTCGCACCGCCGCCCCTACGACTTGGTGCGTCAGGCCTTGCCGAGGATCCGGTTCAGGTTCGTACCGCACTCGGGGCACTTGGCCTTGGCCATGCGCGTGCCCTTGTCGTTGACCTTGACCTCGCCGTCGGCGGTGCGCTTGGCCTTGCACTTGACGCAGTAGAACTCGCCGCTCCAGGTCTCTGCCATGAGGGCCCTCTCCTTGCTTTGAATACCAGCCGAGGCATATAACCCCGGCCGTCGTGGATGCTAACGGCAGACCTTCCTGCCGTAGGCCGTTCGGCCCAGTCGGGATTCACCCTACGGCAGGCTGGGAGCCGCTCAAGCGCAACTCCTGGCCAGCGCGCCGCCTGGAAACCCCTTTCCAGACTTCCCGGCGGCGCGGAACAGGCTCCCGGTGATCCGCCTCCGGAACCGCTCGGCTTCCCCTCCGAACGGCCCCGGAGGCGGTCCGAGAGCCTGCTGCTGACGACGCTAGGAGCAGCCCGGCCCGCTGACAAGGCCGGGTTGTCCACCCCTGTGGATAAACCTGTGTGCAAGCTGTGGGGCGCGCCGGGCGACGCTGTGGACGAGCGGGGGAACAGGATGTGAACAACCCGTGAGCACGACCGCAAGAACTGGCCTCTGACCTGGGAAAACGCCTATGCACAGGATGTGGACAGAAGAAAGTTGGTGGATTTCGGGGGTACGGTCTGACCCATGGCCGACTCTCCACCGCGCCCGATCCCGTCGTACGTGGATATCCGCCGCAGCAAGCGGCGCAAGCGGACCGTCAGCGCCTACCGCGACGGCGAGCGCGTCGTCGTGCTGATGCCGGACCGGCTGTCCGCCGCCGAGGAAGCGCGGTGGGTCGAAACCATGCTCCAGCGGCTCGAGAAGCAGCGCAGCAAATCCCGCGTGTCGGACGAAAAATTGTTGGCCAGAGCACATGATCTCGCGTGTCGTCACCTGCCTGAAGTGCCCGAACCTGCGTCGGTCAGGTGGGTTTCGAACCAGAATCGACGGTGGGGATCCTGCACTCCGGCGGACCGCTCGATCCGCCTGAGCACCCGCCTGCAGTCGATGCCGGCCTGGGTGGTGGACTACGTCCTGGTCCACGAACTCGCTCACCTGGTGGAACCGTCCCACAACGCAGCGTTCTGGAAACTGGTCCACCGCTACCCCAGGTCCGAGCGCGCCGAGGGCTATCTGGAGGGCGTCTCCGCCGCCGCCTCCCTCGACCTCGAAGACTTCTGAGTCGCTCACCCTGAGAGTTTCCCGGAGTCACCCTCAGCCGGATCTCAGGATCGACTCGGCGGCCACTGAGCCGGGCGCGAGGAGAGCTGCTGCACTCGCCCCATCTCAGCGAACACGGACGACCACGCTCAGTACGTCGTACGGAGTACGGGAAATGCGCGGGGTGTGGGAGACCGCAGGGGGAACCTGTGGCAATCCCCAGGGTGGGGTGGGGCTGGCACCAGGGTGAACTCGGTGGCTTCCTGCATGGTGGCGGACGGGGGACTTCGCGAAGGCTGTTACCCGTAGCCAGCGAACGGCGTCGGGCCGGCTGGGAGGGTGCGCCAGAGGCGGCGCAGAGGGGTAGGAGTCATGGCCAGGGGACAACTCACGGTTCGGATGGCACGTTGGAGCGCCACCCATCCGTGGCGGGCGATCGCGATGTGGGTGGCGGTCGTCGTCGCATGCTTCGCGCTCGGTTCGATGACGGGAACGAAGGAGTCCACCAACGAGGGTGACATCGGCGAGGTGACCCGGGCCGACAACATCGTGAAGTCCGGAAACTTTGAGGACCCGGACGTCGAGAGCGTGCTGATCACGCCGCACTCGGGGGCCCTCGACCAGGCAGAGGCCAACAAGGTCGCCGGTGTGGTGACTGAGCGGATGCGCGCCCTCGGTGGGGTCGCGGAGGTCGCCCAGCCCATCCTGTCGCCGAAGAAGGACGCACTGATCGTCAGGGTCACGTTGAAGGACGGCGGCCGCGAGCGGATCCAGCCGCTGCTCGACACGACCGCGAAGGTCCAGCAGGACTACCCGGGCCTGCGGATCGAGGAGGTCGGGGAGCAGTCGATCGAGAAGGCGCTGAACGAGACCCTGGGCAAGGACTTCCAGCGGGCCGAGATGTTCAGCCTGCCGGTGACCCTGGCGATCCTCTTGATCGCCTTCGGCGCTCTGATCGCCGCGGCGGTGCCGCTGGTGCTCGCGCTGTCGGCCGTCGCCGCCGCGATCGGGCTCTCCGCCGCGGCTTCACAACTGGTGCCCGCAGTCGACGCGGTGAACAGCGTGATCCTGCTGATCGGCATGGCGGTCGGCGTCGACTACTCACTCTTCTACCTCCGCCGTGAACGTGAGGAACGAGCCAAGGGCCGCGGTCACGTCGACGCGGTCGAGATCGCCGCGGCTACTTCAGGCCATGCGGTCGTGGTCTCCGGTATCGCGGTGATCATCTCGATGGCAGGGCTGTTCCTGGCCCGGGACGCGGTGTTCTCGTCCTTCGCGGTCGGCTCGATCCTGGTCGTCGCGGTGGCCGTCGTGGGCTCGCTGACCGTACTGCCGGCGCTGCTGGCAAAGCTCGGCCGGTGGGTGGACCGCCCGCGGATCCCGCTGCTGTGGCGGCTGACCGCGAACAAGTCGAAGCCGCGCTTCTGGCCGGCCATGCTGAAGCCCGCGCTGAAGCACCCGGTCGCCACGCTGCTGGTCTCCGTGACCGCACTGCTCGCGGTGGCATCGCCCGCACTCGGCATGACGCTGAAGTTCCCCGGGACCGAGGACCTGCCGCGCGACACCGCTGTGATGAAGGCGTACGACCGGCTGACGGCGGCCTTCCCGAGCACCGGCACCAGCCACGAGGTCGCAGTACGGGCTCCGGCTGATCAGCAGGCCGCAGTTCAGGCCGCGCTGGCGGACCTGGTCAAGCGGACGCAGTCCGACAGCCTGTTCGCGCAGGACGGTCTGGAGGCGCCGAAGGTCTCCAAGGACGGCACAGTGACCGTGCTCGAGGTCGCCACGCCGTACGAGGGTGGCAGCCAGCAGGCCCGCGACTCCCTGACCAAGCTGCGCAACGAACTGATGCCGGAGACGGTCGGCAAGGTGCCAGGCGTGGAGTACGCCGTCGGCGGGTTCGTCGCGGCCGATGTGGACTACGCCGCCCACACCCGGGCGAAGTTGCCGCTGGTGATCGGGTTCGTGCTGCTGCTGACGATGATCGTGATGATGGTGACCTTCCGGTCCGTGGTCGTCGCGGTCACCGCGATCGGGCTGAACCTGCTCAGCGCCGGCGCGGCGTACGGAGTGGTGACGGCGGTGTTCCAGAACACCTGGGCCGAGGGGCTGCTCGACTTCCGTTCGAACGGGGCGGTCGTCTCCTGGTTGCCACTGTTCCTCTTCGTGGTGCTGTTCGGGCTGTCGATGGACTACCACGTGTTCGTGGTCAGCCGGATCCGCGAGGCCGTACTGCGCGGGGTGCCGACCAAGCAGGCTGTGGCCGAGGGCATCACTGGTTCGGCCGGTGTAGTGACGAGCGCGGCCGCCGTGATGATCGGGGTGTTCGCGGTGTTCGCCACCCTGAGCACGCTGGACATGAAGCAGTTGGGTGTCGGCCTCGCGGTGGCGATCCTGATCGACGCCACCATCATCCGGGCAGTCGTCCTCCCCAGCGTCATGACCCTGCTCGGCGACGCCAACTGGTGGGCCCCGAAGTGGCTCCGCGGCAAGACCCCGAAGCACGCCGCTCCCACCGCAGCCCCTGAGGACGAGCGCGAGCTCACCCCCGTCGGCTGATCTAGTACGACGAAGCGCCCCGCCCGGGGAATCCCTGGGCGGGGCGCTGCTAGTTGGTCAGGGGGTTGGGTGTTGGCGGGCTCGGTGGGCGGCGGCTTTGACTCGGCTTTGGCATTGGGGGGAGCAGAAGCGGCGTTTGGTGTTGCGGGAGGTGTCTACGAAGACGCGGTCGCACTGGGGAGCGGCGCAGACTCCGAGGCGGCCGGCCAGGTCGCTGCCGAGCGCGAGAGCAAGACCGGCTGCGCAGCCGGCCGCCCACCCGTGAGCCAGGGTGTCGTCGGCCGCATGGAAGTGCAGACTCCAACCCTTGTCGCCGCCGCCGTCCAATTGCGGGCGTGCGTGCGTGTCGAGCAGCATCGCGTTGACCTCGGTCGCGGCCCGGTCGATCTCCCCGGCATGCGAAGCCTCGAACACGACCCTCATCCGCGCCGCCACCTCAGCCAGGTGTTCGGCGTCAGACGGTTGCACCACTGGCCGCTGCCGACCGTCAGCACTCAGCGCCTCAGCGGTCGCCTCGACCTGCGATGCACCTCGAGGCGCCTCCAGCGGAGCACCCCCGAAGTAGCCGCCCGTCAGCCGGTTCACCAGCGCCACCGACGTCGTCAGCACGCTGAGGACATGACTATCAAACGTCACTTGACTAGTCACTCCATCTCTCCGTAGTGTCGGCCATCGTGACCGACCATACCGCTTTCGATAGTCACGGCGAGCGAAGGGGAGACGCATGACGATCGCGCCGGAATCCCGGACCTCTCCCTGGCAGGGCCTCCCGCCGGCGGTCTGGATCCTGGTGGCAGCCCGTGCCGTGAACCGGCTCGGCGCCTTCACCCTGCCCTTCCTCGGCGTGGTCCTGACCGTCGAACTCGGTGCCACCCTGGCCGAGACCGGCCTGATCCTCAGTCTCTTCGGCCTCGCCACGATCCCGTCCCGGATCTTCGGCGGCCACCTCGCCGACCGGCTGGGACGCAGAAGCACGATCGTCCTCGGTCTGACCGGCTGCGCCCTCGCCCAGACCTGGATCGCGCTCTCGAACAGCCTGTGGTCGGCAGTCCTCGCCGTCACCCTGCTAGGTCTGGTCTTCGAGATCTACGAGCCACCCAGCCAGGCGACGATCGCCGACGTCACCCAGCCCGCCGATCGCCCAGCCGCCTACGGCTTGCTCGGCTCGGCGATGGCCGCCGCCGCGGTGGTCGCCGGTCTCCTGGCCGCGGCACTCAGCCACTGGAACCTGCGCTGGCTCTTCGCCATCGACGCCATCACCTGTCTGGCCTGCGCAACCCTCATCGCCTTCGCCCTACCCAGTGACACAAGGGCCTCCGGCAACGAAGTACCGACAACGCAAACGGCAGCCTGGCGCGACCGGCGACTACTCATCCTCCTGCTCAGCGGAACAGTCTTCGCTGCCCTCTACATGCAACTCATCCTCGGCTTGCCCCTCACCCTCATCGAGCGCAATCTGCCGACATCGAGCATCGGCATCCTTCTGACCGTCTCGGCCCTGACCCTCATCGCCGGCCAAAGACTCCTGCACACGAACAGACTTCGCGGACTCAACGACTTCACCTGTATGACCATCGGCTACGTCCTGCTCGCGATCGGCCTGTTCGCCAACGGCCAGGCCCACAGCCTGCCCGTATTCCTCGCAGCCACAGTCATCTGGAGCCTCGGCGACCTGCTGCTCCTCGGCCGCTACTACACGATCGTCTCGGCGATCGCCCCGGACCACGCGCGTGGCCGCTATCTGGCCGTCTTCGGAATCAGTTGGGGCATCGCAACCACCGTGGGTCCGATGACGGTCACCCAACTCCTGGACACCACCGGCCCGGCAGGTCTGTGGACAACGAGCGCGCTGGCGGCCGTAGTACTGGCTGTTCTCCAGCCCACCATCCGCCGCCAGCTCAGCAGAAGCCGACCCAAGGACGTCAGCTGATGGGCTCCAGGCGGACCGTCAACCCCTTGGCCACCGGGGTGTTGCTGCCCTTGGCGACGTCGTCGGCAGCCATCAGGACGTTGGTCTCCGGGTAGTACGCCGCGACGCAGCCCCGCGCCGTCGGATAGGAGACGAGCCGGAACCTCGAGGCCCGCCGCTCCACCCCGGCGAACTCGCTGACGATGTCGACGTACTGCCCGTCCTCCAGGCCGAGCTCGACCAGGTCGTCCGGGTTGACGAAGACCACCTCGCGGGTGCCGTGCACGCCGCGGTACCGGTCCTCGAGCCCGTAGATCGTGGTGTTGAACTGGTCGTGACTCCGCATCGTCTGCAGGAGCAGCCGGCCGGCGGACGTCGGCAGCCAGGACAGTTCGTTCGCGCTGAACTGCGCCTTCGCGTCGGAGGTCTTGAACTCGCGCTTGTCCCGCGCGGCGTGCGCGAGCAGGAAGCCGCCCTTGACCCGCAGGCGGTTCTCCATGTCCTCGTACCCGTCCGCGACCCGCCCGATCCGATGCCGGATCAAGCTGTAGTCGTCGGCGAAGTCGGCCCAGGGGATCTGGCCAATCTCAGGGACCACCAGCGCCGCCAGGCCGCAGATGATGCCGATCTCCGACTTGATCTCCGGTGCCGGCGGCATCAGGTTCCCGGTCGACAGGTGCACAGCGCCCTGGGAGTCCTCGACCGTCACCGACTGCGGGCCGTTGGCGGTCTGGTCATGGTCCGTGCGACCCAGGGTCGGCAGGATCAGCGCCTCCCGCCCGGTCACCGTGTGGGAGCGGTTCAGCTTGGTCGAGACGTGCACGGTCAGATCGCACTCCCGCAAACCCTTGTGCACAACGGCGGTGTCCGGTGTCGCCATCGCGAAGTTGCCACCCATTGCGAAGAACACCCGGACCCCACCCCGTTGCAACCGCTGCACCGTCTCGGCCGCGTCGATGCCGTGTTCGCGAGGTGAGGTGAAGGAGAACTCGGCGTCCAGCTTGTCCAGGAACGCGTCCGGCATCTTCTCCCAGATCCCCATGCTGCGGTCGCCCTGCACGTTCGAGTGGCCGCGCACCGGGCACGGTCCGGCGCCGGGCTTGCCGATGTTTCCCTGCAGCAGCAGGACGTTTACGATCTCGGTGATGGTGGCAACGGCCTCGCGGTGTTGCGTCAGCCCCATCGCCCAGCAGATCACCGTCGCTTTCGACTTGATGAACCGCTGGGTGAACTCCTCGATCTCGGCGCGGGTCAGCCCGGTCGCCTGCTCGACGGCCGGCCAGTCCAGCTCGGCGTTGTGCTTGGAGTAAAGCTCGTACCCGCTGGTGTGCTGCTCGATGAACCTCTTGTCCAGCACTGTGCCCGGCGCGGCCGCCTCGGCCTCCAGCAACAAGTGGCCGACGGCAAGGAAGAGCGCCTGGTCGCCGCCGATCCGGATCTGCAGGTGCTGGTCGGCCAGCGCGGTGCCCTTGCCGACCCAGCCGGACGGGCGCTGCGGGTTCTTGAAGTTCATCAGGCCGGGCTCGGGCAGCGGGTTCACGGAGACGATGTCCGCGCCGTGCTTCTTCGCGATCTCCAGGTGGCTGAGCATCCGGGGCGCGTTGGTGCCCGGGTTCTGGCCGACCACGACGATCAGCTCGGCCTCCTCGAGCATCTCCAGCGTCACCGCGCCCTTGCCGCTGCCGATCACCCGCGACAACGCAGTACCGGAGGACTCGTGGCACATGTTCGAGCAGTCGGGCAGGTTGTTCGTGCCGTAGGCGCGGACGAAGAGCTGGTAGAGGAAGGCGGCCTCGTTGCTGGTCCGGCCGGAGGTGTAGAACACCGCGTCGTTCGGGTCGACGAGGGCCTTCAGATGACGGGCGACGACCTGGAACGCCTCTTCCCAGCCGACCGGCTCGTAGCGGTCGCTGCCGGCCCGGAGCAGCATCGGCTCGGTGATCCGGCCGAGCTTGCCGAGCTCGAACTCGGAGACCTCGTTCAGCTCGTCGATCGAGTGGCCGGCGAAGAACTCCCGCGGGACGCGCTTGCGGGTGGCCTCCCAGGCGACGGCCTTGGCGCCGTTCTCGCAGAACTCCGCGGCGTGCTTGCGTTTGCTGTCGGGATCGGGCCAGGCGCAGGACGGGCAGTCGAAGCCGCCGTCCTGGTTCATCTTGAGGAAGACCTTGCCGGTCCGGGCCGGTCCCATCTCGCGGAAACCGAACTTGAACGACGAGAGCACGGCGGGGACGCCGGCGGCCTTCTTCTTCGGCTGTTCGATGTCGACCATGATTCAACTGTAAATCTTGCTATCAGCACAGGCAGGTTTGATAGGCGTCACCTCTGTGTCAGTTCCGGTGAAGGTGGGCCGGGTCAGTCAGGTGGAGATGGCCGGCGGTCAGTTCGATGAAGGCGACGGGCGGCCAGTTGCGGACAGATCTCTCGACACCGCGCGGCCGCCCACTCTAGCGTGCGTGGAAAGCGTTTACCCGTCCGTACACGCATCCAGGGATCGCTGATGCACGATGTGCAGTACCGCGAGGAGGTGGCCCGGCAGAACACGGCGTACAACCAGCCTTCGTACACCGGGTTCTACCTGGCTTCGGACCTCGACTGGTCGAAGGTGGCGCTGGTGCGCTGACATGAGCGGAGACCACAGGGCTGGTGGCACGAGTATGTGCCGCCAGCCCATGGTTTGTGCGGTTCGACGTTTCTAAGGTCTCCGCCATGACCACACCACGTCGCGCCCTCGTCACTGGCGCCGCATCGGGGATCGGCGAGGCCTGCACCCGGCGGCTCGCCACCGACGGCGTCCACGTGGTCGCGGTCGACTACGATGCCGACGGGCTGCGAGTGCTGGCCGGCCTGGAGAACGTCGAACCGGTCGTCGCCGACCTCGCCGACCTGGACGGGCTCACCGCTCTGCCGTCCGACGTCGACATCCTGGTGAACAACGCCGGCGTGCAGCAGGTGGCGCCGATCGAGCAGTTCCCGCCGGAGCGGTTCGGCTACATCCTCCGGCTGATGCTGGAGTCGCCGTTCCGGTTGATCCGGCATACTCTGCCGCACATGTACGGCCGCGGCTGGGGCCGGGTGGTCAATATCTCCTCGGTGCACGGCCTCCGGGCCAGCCCGTTCAAGGCGGCGTACGTCGCGGCCAAGCACGGGCTGGAAGGGCTCAGCAAGGTGGTCGCACTCGAGGGTGCGGCGCACGGAGTCACCAGCAACTGCGTGAACCCGGCGTACGTCCGGACCCCGCTCGTCACCGCCCAGCTCGCCGACCAGGCGGCCACCCACGGCCTAACCGAGGCGGAGGTGCTGGGGAAAGTGCTGCTCGAGCCAGTCGCGGTGAAGCGGCTGATCGAGCCGGCCGAGGTGGCCGAACTGGTCGCGCTGCTCTGCGGCCCCGCCTCGGCCTCGCTCACGGGGAGCTCACTCGTCCTCGATGGCGGCTGGACCGCCCACTAAGTCCCCTAGAAGGAGCCCGCCCATGGCAACATCAACAGAGCCGACCAGGACCAGGACTCCGATCGCGAGGGTGGTCGGGGCCAGCCTGATCGGCACCACCGTCGAGTGGTACGACTTCTTCCTGTACGGCGTCGCCGCGTCCGTCGTGTTCGGGGAACTCTTCTTCCCGAAGGGGGAGGAGCTCACCGGCACCCTGCTCAGCTTCGCCACGTTCGCGGTCGGGTTCTTCGCCCGGCCGATCGGCGGGGTGGTCTTCGGCCACTTCGGGGACCGGCTGGGCCGCAAGAACCTGCTGGTGCTGTCCCTGCTGATGATGGGCCTGGCCACCTTCGCCATCGGGTTGCTCCCGACGTACGCGCAGGTCGGTGCGCTCGCTCCGGTCCTGCTGACGGTGTTGCGGCTCATCCAGGGCTTCGCGCTCGGCGGCGAGTGGGGTGGCGCAGTACTGATCGTGTCGGAGCATGGTGATCCGGCCCGGCGGGGGTTCTGGTCGTCCTGGCCCCAGGCGGGTGCTCCGGCGGGCCAGCTGATCGCGAACGGCGTCCTGGCCGGGCTGGCCGCCTTCCAGAGCGACGAGGACTTCAACAGCTGGGGCTGGCGTATCCCGTTCCTGCTGTCGGCGGTTTTGGTGCTGGTCGGGCTCTGGGTGCGGCTGCGGATCGAGGAGTCGCCGCTGTTCCGGCAGGCCCGGGACAAGCAGGAGCCGACCGACAAGCTGCCGTTCGTCGAGGTGATCACGAAGTACCCGCGTGAGGTGCTGACGGCAATGGGCGCGCGGATGGCGGAGAACGTCAGCTACTACATCTTCACCATCGTGATCGCCACCTATGCCAAGGAACACCTCAAGCTGGACAAGTCGTTCGCGCTGAACGCGGTACTGATCGGTGCGGCCATCCACTTCTGCGCGATCCCGATGTGGGGCGCGTTGTCCGACCGGGTCGGCCGCAAGCCGGTGTACCTGCTGGGCGCGATCGGGGTCGGCATCTGGGCGTTCGTCTTCATCGCCCTGGTGGACACGAAGAACTTCGCCCTCGCCGCGCTCGCCGTCACCGTCGGCCTGGTCCTGCACGGCGCGATGTACGGGCCGCAGGCATCTTTCTTCACCGAGTTGTTCGGCACCAGGGTGCGGTACTCCGGTGTCTCGGTCGGCTACAAGTTGGCCTCGATCATCGCCGGCGGCCTGGCTCCGTTCATCGCGGTCGCGCTGCTGAAGGCCTACGACTCGGGCTACGCCATCTCGATCTACGTCGCGGCCTGCTCGGTGATCTCGATAATCGCCGTGACCAGCTACGGCGAGACCCGCCAGCGCGACCTCGCCACCCTCTGACCTCTGCCCTCTCCACTTGCGTCCGAAGAACCTTGGGCTATAGACCAAGGTTCTTCGGACGCAAGGCTTTGACTGAGCAAGGGAGGTGGAGTCGATGGAGGAGTTGCTGAGGCTGCTGGCGGAAGACGCGCCGGGCAGTGAACTGGCCCGGGCGGCCGGGTCCGACCAGGCCGCCCGGGATCTCGCGCTGCGGATCCGGGCCGGGATGGATGCCAGCAAGAAGCGCGAGGCGGAGTTGTCCGCCCTGGTCGACGTGGCCCGTGAACTCGCCTCGGCCCGCGATCCCGGCGGTGTGCTCGACACGATCGTGCACCGCGCCCGCACCCTGATCGGCACCGATGTCGCCTACCTGACCCTGTACGACGCGGCGCGCGGTGACACGTTCATGCGGGCCACCGACGGGTCCGTCTCGGCCGCCTTCCAGCAGTTGCGCCTGCCGCTCGGTGCAGGTCTCGGGGGCCTGGTCGCGGAGACGCACAAGCCCTACTGGACCGCGGACTATCCCGGCGACCGGCGGTTCCGGCACACCTCGCCGATTGACAGTGCGGTCGGCGAAGAGGGCCTGGTCGCGATCTGCGGTACGCCGTTGATCGTGGACGGCGCGTTCGTCGGGGTGCTGTTCGCGTCCAACCGGACCCGCAGGCCGTTCAGCCGTGAGGAGGTATCGCTGCTCGGATCGTTGGCAGCTCTGGCCGCGGTCACGATCGTGCAGGTGCGCGCGGCGGCGGAGACCGCGGCGGCGCTCGACCAGTTGTCGGCGGCCCATGCCGGGGTCGAGCACGCGGCCGCGGCGCACGACCGGTTCGCCGAGATCGTCTTGTCCGGTGGGGATGTGGACGCGATCGCCGCGGCTCTCGCCGAGCTGCTCGACGTCTGGGTCATCCTGGTCGATGCTCTCGGCAACGAGCTCGCCGCCGCCGGCAAGGTCGACCGCAGCCAGGTCGGCCAGGCGGCCGGCTCGTCCTCGGCATCCGGGCGGCTAGTTCGCGAGAGCGACTGCTGGGTGGTCGCCGCCACGGCCAAGGGTGAGCGGTTGGGCGCACTGGTGATCGGTGGCGCCGACGACCTTTCCGGCGCGGATCAGCGCATCGTGGAACGTGCCGCAGTGGTCACCGCGTTGGTGCTGCTGTTCCGGCGCCAGGCAGCCGAGCAGTCCCAGCGAGCACAGGCGGACATCCTCGCCGACGCCCTGAGCGGGAACTCGGACCCCAGAGCCCTGGCTGATCGAGTCCGTCTGCTCAAGCGGCAGAAGGAACTCCCTGGCCAACTGGTGGTCGCCGTCTGCCGCGGCGACCACAGCGGAGTACTGGCTCGGCTGTCGGCTCCGGTGGAGGACCGGCTTGAGCTAGCAGGCCTGTACGCCGGGGATCTCGTTCTGCTGCTGGCTCTGCCTGATGCGGCGTCGGGTGCCCGAGCACTGGCCGAGATAGCCCGCCAGACCCGGGTGACGATCGCAGTGACTGGCCCGGCCGGCTTGGGGCAGGCACTAGTCGAGGCTCACCAGCAGGCTGTGCGCCTGGTCACCACGATGCTGAGGCTGGGACGTGCGGGTCAGTCGGCCGCTCCTGACGACCTGGGCGTCGCGGGACTCGTCGGCGCCGCAGAGGTCGACATCCGCGCTCATGTGGACCATGTGCTCGGTGCTGTCGTCAGCTACGACGCCCAGCGCGGTACCGACCTGATCGGCACCCTCCGGGAGTACTTCGCGGCCGGCCAGAGTCCGACGAGAGCGGCCAAGGCCATGCACATCCACCCGAACACCGTGCAGCAGAGGCTGGACCGGATCACCGCGTTGCTGGGCGACGGATGGCAGCAACCCGAGCACGCGCTCGACGTACAGGTCGCGCTCAGACTGCTGCAGACGCTCAGGGACTGATCCAGGGCCTCTGTCGGTCATTTTGGCCGACAAGTGTCGGCTCTGGGCGGGAGGGCTACTCTCTGCTGGAAGTTCACGTATCTCGAGTCCCTGGGAGTGTCCGACCGGTGAATGATCACCTGGACCGGCGGGTCGTAGTACTGGTGGTTCCGGCCGTCGGCACTTGGGCACCGCCTGGCCGCGAGCACTCGGCCTGGCGGCTGGCGCTGGCAGAGGACACCTACGAGGTACTGGCATCGCTGGATCGTGTCGACGTTGCAGTTGGGGTCGTCGACGGCGACGAGGCGGCTCTAGCCGAGCTTGCGGCCCTCACCTGGCCCGGGACTCCGGTGTACTCCGTGTCTTCCGCGCTGGACGCCGTGGCTGCGGTAGGTCCTGCAGCCGCCGTGGTCGCCGTCAGCCACGACGTGCCGGACCTGCCCGGCCTACTGATCGGCAAGCTGTTCCGCGCTCTGAGCTCGGCCGACATCGCCGTCTGCCCGGCCGAAGACGGCAGCCTGGCTGCTATCGGTGTCAGCCTGCCCGTCGCTCCTTGGGTCGCCGACGCGTCACCCACCTTCGACACATCATTGGCTTCGCTGGAGGCTGCCAAGCCCCGCCGCCACGCGGTCGCGATCGGCCCTGGTTGGCACAGATTGCGCTCACCCGTTGACCTAGCGCGACTGGATCCAGGCCTCGAGGGCTGGGACGCCACCCGATCCATACTTCGAGGTGCTTGAGCCGTCACCTTCTTGATCCCGGCTCGTTTCACAGGCAGCGGGGCTTAACGGGGATCAGTCGGGTCGTCGTCGCAACTGGCCTGCCGGTACCGTTCAGGGGCGACTACCGACACCCAGCCCAGGGGATGCGACGACGCCCCGACCGGAAGCTACGTAGAGCGCCCCACCAACCCCAGCCCCCCGAAGTACGAATCAACCAGCAAGAACCCCGTACTTCACCAGTTCCTTCTCCACCAGATGCAGCCCTCGCTGCCCCGGCAGAGCGTCGATCTTCGCGTCGATCTTCCGCACCTCGGCCAACCCCTGCTCCCCGCCGTACAAGTACGTGAGCATGTGCTTCACCTCCGGCGTGGGCATGATCGTCGACCCCACGATCCCCCAGGCCTTGCCCAACGCGAACCGCGCGATCTTCTGCGCCTTCCGGCTCCGCTCGAGCCGATCGCGCGCCTGGCTGTTGTAGAACGCGACATGCCGGGTCTCCTGCTTGGCGATCCGCTTCAGGATCTCCGTCAGGACGGGATGGCTCTCGGCCTCGATCAGCCGGGTGTACGCCGAGTGCGCGCACCACTCGTTGATCGCGCCCCACGCCATGTGGGTGGCGATGAAGTCCTCGCCGATGATGTTGGCCAGCAGCGACTGCCGGATGGGCGCGAGCCGGTCCTTCCAGCCGAGCCGGGTGCGCACCGCGCGGGTGTGCTCGGGTCCGGTCGGGACGCCGTGGCGCTCGAGCACCTCGTCGAGCACCTCGCCGTGCCAGTACTCCTCGAGATTCCACATGGTCAGGAAGACGGTGACCTCGGGATCGGCGTGGGAGGGGGTGACGAGCAGGTCGCGCAGGTAGCAGACCGTGTGGGTCTCGACGTCACTCATGTAGCTGAGGCACCGGAGTGCGTCCTCGGACAGCGGGTTGGTCTCGAACGAGGACATGTCGAGGTCGTCCCAGCGGATTCGGGTCGAAGTCTGGGCGTAGTGATCGATGTCGAAGCTCACGGAGATCCTTCGGCACACTCAGGCGACCGGATGGGTCGCGATCCGACGATGACAACGAGCGTACGGCTTCGCGCCGACAGTTCGCCATCAAGTAACCGGTCGGTAGACCCTCTTCACCAGGGCCCTGACGGTCCCGTCGAGGTCGTCCGGCAGCGCGTCCAGCCGGAACCAGGCCAGATCGTGCGATTCCTCGCTCACCACGTACTCCGTACCCGCCGTGGCCGTGACCAGGAACTGAACGTCGAGGTGATACGCGTCCTTGCACCCGCCGGCGAGGATCTTGTGCCGGGACAGTTGGAGCGGGCTCGCGTCGATCGTCAGACCGGTGAGCCCGGACTCCTCGGTCGCCTCCCGCAGTGCCGCGCCGGCGAGGGTGGTGTCGCCCATCTCACAATGCCCGCCCAGCTGCAGCCACGTGTTGACGAGCTTGTGCAGAGTCAGCAGTGCTCTGCTCCCGGAGGAGTCCAGGAGCAGAGCACTCGCCGTGAGATGTTCCGGCCGGCTGACGCGCCACATCGCGTCCTCATGCGTGGCGAGGTAGCCGAGGTAGTGATCGCGGAGCGCCGCCTGCTCAGCGTCAGGTGGGTTCCAGTTGGTCAGCGTGGCAGTGGCGTCGGCGTGCAGCGTCACTTGTCGTCGGTGCCCTTTTCGTTGCCCTCGTCATCTTGTCCGCCCGGCTCGCCCTCGCCCTGAGAGCCAGTCTCGTCGGTCATGAAGTCGGTGATGTCGATGTCGGCCAGCTCGCCGGAGTGCTGGGCGAACCCGATCGGGTCGTCCAGATCGGTGGCGCTCGGCAACAAGTCCGGGTGCGACCACAGCTCGTCGCGCCCCTCGATACCCCGCGCGTCCCGTACTGCGGCCCAGAGGTTCGCCGCGTCCCGGAGTCGCCGGGGGCGGAGCTGGAGTCCGACGAGGGTGGCGAACGTCTGCTCCGCGGGACCACCCGCGGCGCGGCGACGGCGTACGGTCTCGGCAAGCTGGACAGCAGCAGGCATCCGGTCCTTCGTGGCCTCGCGGACGACGTCGTCGACCCAGCCCTCGACCAGCGCGAGCGCGGTCTCCAGGCGGACCAGAGCGGCCTTCTGCTGCTCGGAATCCTCCGGCTCGAACAGGCCCTCGGCCAGAGCGGCCTGCATCGCCTCGGGGTTCTGCATGTCAACGTCGGCCATGGCACGCTCAATCTTGCCGGTGTCGACCTCGATGCCGGACGCGTAGTCGCCAACCGCGGCGAACAGGTGCTGCCGCAGCCACGGGACTCCCGCGAACAGCCGCTGGTGTGCGCACTCGCGCAGCGCGAGGTACAGCCGGACGTCCTCGTCGGTCAGGCCCAGGCCTTCCGCGAACTTCGCGACGTTGTCAGGCACCAGCACCGCCTGCCCGTCCGGGCCGAGCGGCAGGCCGATGTCGGACGAGCTCACGACCTCACCTGCGAGCTCACCGAGCGCCTGACCGACCTGGGCGCCGAAGATCGAGCCACCGAGCTGGCGGAGCATCCCCGCCATCGGTCCGGCGAGCTGCTGCGCCTCGGCGGGCAGCGCACTGCCCATCGCACCGGCCACGTGCTCGGCGACCGGGTCCACGACCGTCTGCCAGACCGGCAGGGTGTTCTCCACCCATTCCGCCCGGCTCCAGGCCGCTGATGTGGTTGAGGCCTCGGGCAACGTCGTGACCGGGTCCAGCCAGTGCTCCGCGAGCCGGACCGCGTCGGCGACCCGGTCGGTGTCGGTCGGCGTGATGGACCGGTCACCGGCGGCGGAGACGGTCTTGCGGGCGATGTCCTTGGCAAGGTCCCAGTTCACCGGCTTGCCGTCGGTCGAACCGCTGAGCAGCTGCTGGACCTGAGCGAGGATCGCGTTCAGGTCGGGGGCGCCGCCCGCGCCGGCCGCACCGGAGAACTGCTGGAACATGGCCTCGAACGGAGTTCCCTTGAACGGGTTGTCCGGTTCGTCGCTCATCGGAGGGGGCCTTCCTGTGCGGTGGGGCGTACAACTCCAACGTACTGGTTCCAGGCCCCCATTCCGCGCCCAGCGAACCCCCAACCACCCTGTGACATCCCCGGCAACCCCCTAACTCCACCCTGACCGACCCACCCCGCCCGACCCAGCTCACCCGCCGTCCCCGCTCCGGTTCGCCCGCCAGACCTCCTCGCCCGGCCCCGACCTAGCTCACCTACGGTCGCCGCTCCCGCTCGCCCACCTGACCTGCTCACCCCACCCCGTTCTCGCTCGCCTGCAACCCGGCACCCCGGCCAACTCAGCGCCCCCTGGCGACTGAATGTTGAACTGATTTCGGGTGGCTGACGACCCGGGTGTGTGCGGGGCTCGGGTCGGGTGGAGCGGGGTGGGTGCGGTGGGTGACGAGCGAGCGGGCAGACTAGGGAGACTCTCACCTTGTGTGGTGTGGTGGGGTGTTCGATAACGGGATGGTCCGGGGTAGAGCGAGGGATGGGCATGACTGAGGCGATCAGGCTGCTGGACATTCGCGATTCCGCGCTGTCCAGCGACGAAGTGCTGGCCGCGATCAGCGACCCGGCGGCCGGTGGTACCGCGCTGTTCATCGGCACCGTGCGCAACCACGACCACGACCGCCCGGTCGACGAACTGAGCTACGAGGCCCACCCGGACGCCCTCCAGCACCTCCGCAAGGTCGCCGAGCGGGTGTGCGAGAACCCCGCCGTGATCGCGCTTGCCGCGGTGCACCGCACCGGCGTGCTGGAGATCGGCGACGCCGCCGTGATCGTCGCTGTCGCCGCCGCGCACCGCGATGTGGCCTTCGCCGCGTGCCGCCGGTTGATCGACGACCTCAAGGCGGAGGTCCCGATTTGGAAACACCAGCACTTCACCGACGGTGCGAGCGAGTGGGTCGGCGCTTGTTGACACGTACGCTGGGCGCATGAAGGTGGCCGGATGAAGGTCTTGGCGTGGCTGGCGTTCCCGTTGGTCGCCACCGCCCTGGCGATGTGCTGGGCGGCTTGGCGCGGGCGGAACCGCGGTCCACGCCGGTCCGGTGGCGCCTTCGCGTCGGTGGAGGACTTCCGTCGCTTCAACGAGGCGATGGCCGCGCCCGGTCCCCGGTCCACCCCTGAGCCGCGCGGAGGCCTGCGCGGGCTCGTCCGGAAACTCAAGATCGCAGGGCAGGGTTCGTGACACGTCGTACCGCCACGCTGGTCACCTCGATCGTCGTGCTCGTGCTCTCACTCGGACTGGTCACCGTCTTCCCGGTGCCGTTCGTCTCCTTCAGCCCGGGGCCGGTGAAGAACACCCTCGGCGAGTCGAAGTCCAAGCCGGTCATCGAGATCACCGGCCACCAGACGTACCCGACGACCGGTGAGCTCGACCTGACGACGGTCTCGGTCACCTCGCCGGACCGCGACCTCACGCTGCCGCAGGCGATGCGGAACTGGCTCGACCCGCACCACGACCTGTTCCCGCGCGACATCATCTATCCGCCGGAGCAGAGCGCCGACCAGGTGGAGCAGCAGAACACCGCGGAGATGACCGGCTCACAGGACAGCGCGGTCGCCGCGGCTCTGCAGGAGGCGAAGGTCCCCTTCAGCCCGAAGGTCTCGACGGTGGCCAAGGGCAGCCCGGCCGACGGCAAGCTCAAGGTCGGTGACGTGATCCTCGAGGTCGACGGCGTCGCCACCACCCAGGTCACGCAGGTCGGCGAACTGGTCCGCAAGCACAAGGTCGGCGACGAGGTCACCTTCCTGATCCGTCGCGGCGGCGCCGAGCAGACCGTCGTACTGAAGACCGCGGCGACGCCCGCCGAGGAGACCCGCCCGATGGTCGGCATCAGTGTCGGTGTCGACTCGCCGGTCAAGGTGAGCGTGAACCTCGGCCAGGACATCGGCGGCCCGAGCGCCGGTACCGCGTTCGCGCTGGCCATCTACGACAAGCTGACGCCTGGTCCGCTGCTGGACGGTAAGCACGTCGCCGGCACCGGCACCATCGACGCGCTCGGCCAGGTCGGCGCGATCGGCGGCATCCAGCAGAAGATCGCGGGAGCCAAGGAGAGCGGGGCCACTGTGTTCCTGGTTCCGGAACCGAACTGCGAAGCGGCCCTGCACTCAGGGGTCAAGGACATCCGCCTGGTGAAGATCACCACCCTGCACGAGGCGATCGGCGCACTGACCGCACTGGCCAGTGGAACTGGAGACGTCCCGGCATGCACCAAGTAGGACCTGACAGCACCCCGCCCGCCGACGCGTTGAGCCAGGCGGTGATCGAGATCGAGCGGCACGTCAGCAGCGCGGGCTGGGACCAGCCCGCGCAGTTGTTCGCCCTGGTTCCGACCGAGGACCTGCTCCGCGCCGAACCACAGCTGGCCGCCGAGCTCGGCGCCGAGGACGCGTCGCAGCCGCTGACTCCGGTCGCGCAGGGCGAGCTGCCCGGCGGCCTGGACGACGAGAACCTGGCCGACGCGCTGGCCCAGATCGAGTGGCCGGACGGTGTGAGCGGCTGTGCGGTCGCGGTCGAGCGGATCGTGCTGCCGGCCTCTGCCGAGGCGGGTCTGTCCGACGCCGACTCCGACGCGGAACTGGCCCGGATGGCGGGCAGCGACCCGCGCCGGCACGAGGTCCGGATGGTCGCCGGCGTACTCCGTGAGGGCGGCCAGTTCGGCGCTGTCCGGCTGCGGACCCACGACGAGGACAGCGCGGTGCTCACCGGTATCGACTTGGTCCCTACCCTCTGCCAAGTACTGTCTTTGACATTCGAGCCTTCAGTCGACGGAGCCACCGTCGGCCGGGGTCTCGACGACGGGCCTCTCGACAACAGGCCACTCGGTGACGGCCCAGTGCGCGGTTTGAGTGACAACAAGGAGAAGCGACCATGAGCGACGGCGTCTACGACATGCCGGAGGAGCCGCGGCGGCCCCGGCGAACGCCCGGGCAGCGCCCGCGGGCCCTGCTCCCCACGATCGCCACCCTGATCGTGCTGCTCATCTTGTTCAGCGTCTTCACCGACGTCTGGACCCAACGGCTCTGGTACCGCTCGGTCGACCTCGGCTCGGTCTTCAGCACCGTGCTCGGCACCCGGGTGCTGCTCTTCTTCGTGGTCGGCCTGCTGATGGCGGGCGCCGTGGTCGCGAACGTGATCATCGCGTTCCGCACCAGGCCGCGGGTCGCGCTCGCCCCGTCGCCGAGCCCCGGCTTCGAGCGGTACGGCGAGCTCCTCAAGCAGCGCGGCAAGATCGCCATCGGCGTGCTGGCCGGCCTGATGCTGGTCTTCGGTGGTTCGGCAGCCTCGGGGGAGTGGAAGGTCTTCCTCGCCTGGCGGAACCGCACTCCGTTCGGCGTTACCGACAAGCACTTCAACAAGGACATCTCGTTCTTCGTCTTTGATTACCCGTGGCTGCGCGTCCTGCTCGGCTTCGGCTACTCGATCGTCCTGCTGTCGTTGGTCGCCGCGATCATCACCCACTACCTGTACGGCGGGTTCCGCCCGTCCGCGAAGGGTCAGAAGGCCTCCGGAGCGGCGCAGGTGCAGTTCTCCGTCCTCCTGGGTCTGCTCGTTCTGCTCAAGGCGTTCAGCTACTGGCTCGATCGCTTCGGGTTGACCACCTCTGACAGTCGTTTGTTCACTGGTATCTCCTATACGGGCGACAACGCAGTCCTGCCCAGCAAGGAGATCCTGGCTGTCATAGCAGTGCTCTGTGCCGTGCTCTTCTTCGCGAACGTCGTCCGCAAGACCTGGCTGCTGCCGGGTGTCGGGACAGTCGTCCTGGTGCTTTCGGCGATCCTCCTCGGTGCGCTCTGGCCGGCGGCCCTCCAGCAGCTCCGGGTCCGCCCGAGCGAGCCGGTCAAGGAAGCTTCGTACATATCCAAGAACATCGAGGCGACCCGCCAGGCCTACGGCCTGGAGAAGACGAAGATCATCAACTACGAGGCGAAGACGACCGCCTCGCCGGGCCAGCTGTCGGCGGACGCCGAGGTGCTGCCGGGTATCCGGCTGATCGACCCGAGCGTGGTCGGCCCGACCTTCGAGCAGTTGCAGCAGGTCCGGGGCTTCTACTCCTTCCCGACCGACCTGGACGTCGACCGCTACAAGATCGGCGACCAGGTCAAGGACACCGTGATCGCGGTCCGCGAGGTCGAGATCGACCGGTTGCCGGCCGGCCAGCGTAACTGGAACAACGACCACACCGTCTACACCCACGGCTACGGGGTCGTCGCCGCGAACGGCAACCAGCGCGCCGCGGACGGTTCGCCGGTGTGGTCCGAGAAGGACCTGCCGCCGACCGGTGAGCTCGGCGACTACGAGCCGCGGATCTACTTCGGCGAGCAGTCCCCGGACTACTCGATCGTCGGCGGACCGAAGGGCGGCTCGGCGGTCGAGCTGGACACCCCGGAGGGCAAGAACGGCGGCGACCCGACACTGAACACCTACGTCGGCAAGGGCGGCGTCCCGGTCGGCTCGTTCGGCAACCGGCTGCTCTACGCCACCAAGTTCCGCGACGCGAACATCCTGCTCTCGAGCCGGGTGAACAGCGACTCGAAGATCCTCTACGACCGCAACCCGCGCGAGCGCGTCGAGAAGGCCGCCCCGTGGCTGACCCCCGACGGCGACCCGTACCCGGCGGTCGTCGACGGGCAGGTCGTCTGGATCGTCGACGGTTACACCACCTCGGCGAACTACCCGTACTCCGAGAAGGTCGCGCTCGACGACAGCACTCGCGACACCACCACGGGCCGGGGCACCATCGCCCAGCAGCCGAGTGAGCAGATCAACTACATCCGCAACTCCGTCAAGGCGGTCGTGAACGCCTACGACGGCTCGGTCGAGCTGTACGCGTGGGACGAGAGCGACCCGCTGCTGAAGACCTGGATGAAGGCGTTCCCGAACACGGTGAAGCCGCGCTCGGACATCTCGCCCGCGCTGATGTCTCACCTGCGGTACCCCGAGGACATGTTCAAGGTGCAGCGCGACCTGCTCGCGAAGTACCACGTGACGGACTCGACCACCTGGTATCAGAACAGCGACCTGTGGCGGGTGCCGGCCGACCCGACGCAGGGTGCGGCCAACGCGGACTCCTCGGTCATCAACCAGCCTCCGTTCTACTTGTCACTGCGGATGCCTGACCAGCAGGATCCGAAGTTCTCGCTCACCTCCGTCTACGTCCCGAACGCGGAGCGGGAGAACCTGACCGCGTTCATGGCTGTCGATTCCGAGGCATCCTCGCCGGACTACGGCCAGTTCCGGATCCTTCGATTGCCCGGCAACGTGCAGATCCCAGGTCCCGGACAAGTCGCCAACAAGTTCCAGACAGATGATTCGATCCGGGCGGCGCTGCTCCCGATCAACCAGCCCAGCAGCGGCGCTAGAGCGCAGTACGGGAACCTGCTGACGTTGCCGCTCGGTGGTGGTCTGCTCTACGTCCAGCCGGTCTACTCGGTCCGCACCAGTGGTCCAGGTAGCTACCCGGTCCTCCGGTATGTGCTGGTCGGTTTCGGTGATCGTGTGGCCTTCGGCGCGACCCTCCAGGAAGCCCTGAACAAGGTCTTCAACACCGACGTCGACACCGGCGAGGAGCCACCCGGCAGCAAGCCGACGACTCCACCGGCGAACCAGACGATCAAGCAGGCGCTCACCGAGGCACAGACGGCCTACGACAACGCCCAAGCCGCCTTGAGACGTGGCGACCTCTCCGGCTACCAGACCGCGGTGAATCAGATGAAGGCGGCGATCGACCGAGCCGTCAAGGCAGGCGCGGCAACCCCGACGCCGACGCCGACCCCGTCCGGCGCACCATCGACACCGGCCACACCCTCGAGCCCACCCAGCTCGCCAACAGGCTGACCGGTTGAACAGAACGGGCGGCGACTCCGACCAACCTCGGCGTCGCCGCCCGTTCTTCTATTCCACCCGGCACCGCCGGCACCCGCCAGCGCACCACCCACCGGCGGTACCCCAGTGACCGCCGGACGACTTGCTTGCCCAGGGCACCTATCGCGCCCCGGGCCGGGCTACCTGCGCGTGGCGACCAGCCGTTCGCAGTACAGGCGAGGTGGGATCGGGCTGCGGGCACCGATCAGGCGGAGCTCTCCGGGTGGAAGCCCGCGGCTGTGGTCATCAGGTCTTCCTCGGTGAAGCGGCCGCGGTCGATCGACACTTCCGCGGCGATGCCCGGTGAGATGAAGAAGAAGACCTGGTCCTCCGCGGCATAACCGCCGTACCCACCGACGTCGACAGCGGTCAGCTCCCACGTCTCGGGATCCTTCTCGTGGTACTCGGTCAGGAAGGTGCGCAGTGACTCCAGGTCGATCAGCTTCTCGCCCCGGACCGTCTTGACCGTGAGGTCCACCTTGGTGGCGCCCTCCGGATCCGGTCCGGTCTCCCAGACCCTGCTGTGGAAGACGACCTCCTCCCACTCGTACTCGAAGTCGCTCGGCGAACCGATGCCGCCGGGCAGTTTCTCGATGACGAATCCGTCCAAGATGCACGCCCTCTGCTGGGTCGATGGGGGAGTCCGGTGGTTCCCGGACCGCGACTCCGCAGCGAGTCCTGCCGCCGATGATGCCGTCATCGCTGACGCCGGTGTCGCCACCAGGGCGGCCAGCGCGGTGACCCCGATCGCACTGCCGATCACGATACGTCGAGTCGCCGGCGCGACGGTGGACCAAGAAGAAGAACACGACATGGCTGCCTCCTAGAGCGGATCCGCATCGCCTGCCCTGCTGCAGGCGTCTGTTTCCTTGCCAGAGAAGTTGCACCGGTTCTTCGCTTTCCCGGCGACGAATTCCCTGCCTGTGGATGACGCGGATCGACTAAGAGTGCTCAGTCAGCTGCGCAGTGTTCAGTACCCGATGAGCCGATGCAGCCGGTGGAAGGTCTGGGCGAACCCGAGCCGCGGCCACGCCCGCGAGGCCAGCAGGTTCGTGACCCGCCAGTCCGCGACGACAGAGGTGTAGCCCACCTCGCCGGTCCAGTTCAGCACGGCCTCGCCCAAGGCCCGGCCGGCACCGACGCCGCGCGACTCGGGCAGCACCGCCGCGTAAGCGAGGAAGCCCGCGTTGTCCGGCTGGGCGAGCCCGCTGTGAGCAATGGACTTCTCGATCGAGCAACTGATGGACGAGCCGATCACCTGCCCGTTGTATTCGGCAACGAAAGTCGCGTACTCCCGGTCGTCGATCGACTCCTCCCAGTCAGCCAGCGCCTCCTCCAGCGTCGGCAGCTCCCCGGCCGAGAACACAGGAGACATCCCCTGGTGCCGAGGCAGTACCAGATCCAGCTCAGCCAGTACTGCGATGTCGCCGCGCCCAGCACGTCGGACGGTCAGGTCTGGGCGGACAGCAAGCGGCTCGGCCGGTACAGGCCTTACTGCGTGGGCGTGCTGCGAGCCGAAGCCCAGCCGGAACCAAGCGTTGACCAGTTCTGCATCATCCGGCACCAGCACGTACTGCGCTCTGCGGCCGTCCGCCACCCACTTGGTCGCGGCAGCGCCGTACAGGTCCCTCATGTACTCCGGCTCCCGCACAGCCTGGCCAGCTTGCTCGACCCAGATGTTCGGACCCCAGATCGGTGACGACTTAGGGGCTCCCAGCAAGTAACCGGTGACCTCGTCGCCATCGACAAGCACCGAACCAGATGCGCCCTCGGACTCCCACGCGGCAGTGACCTCGACCGGCGCGAGCTTCGGGTCTTCGAACTCCGCCCGCAGCAGCGGATGCTTCAGGCGGTGGCGCGCGTGCCGCTCGGCAAGCAACCGGCCGGCAGCGGGCAGATCGGCCGTCTCGAACGGCCGGATGACAACACGAGACATACCCCGGACGGTACGCCGGACAGCCCGCCCGTGACACGGATTTACGCTGCCCACAGCCGCACCGGGAGCCGATTTGGTTGCACGGCCCGGATCCTCTAAACTAAAGACACAACGGCGCGGGGTGGAGCAGCTCGGTAGCTCGCTGGGCTCATAACCCAGAGGTCGCAGGTTCAAATCCTGCCCCCGCTACAAAAGAAGGCCCGGACCACTAGGTCCGGGCCTTCGCCTTGTCATATGCGGTCTGACCTGCGGGTTTGCCCTGCTGAAGATCCTCTGCTTGTGGCGGCCGTGAGCTGCTTCACACCAGTTCGTCGGCCGGGTCTGCGTCCAGAATTCCGCGATCCCTACCCAGATCCGTACCCAAGTCGTCGGTGCCGGGCCTCTTGCCGATCGTAGATCGCCGTGCACGTGTCGAGTGGATGCCTCGGCGGCCGGCGTCGGACCATCCGGTGCCTGTGCTTTCCCGCCGACGACTACCCGCGTATCTCCGATGTCCAGGAAGCTGTCCTCCAAGTCGATCATTGGCCGCTCGACCCCCCAGTTCGGAGCGACGCATTCCGGTGGTTGCTGCCAGCACCCACATGCACGGAGTAGCGGTCTTCAAAAGCAACCGTGGCGGTAAGTGTTTCGCAGTGGGTCGGGCCGACGCGCACGCCACCGCTAGGGTTGCCTGATGCCGAACAGCCACGCGTCGACGGATCGGTTGGCCGAAGGCTGGGTCCCTCCCGCGCCCCGCGACACGAGTGGCCCCTTCCGCTTCCTGCTCTGGCTCGCCCGGTCACAGGCGCGGCGCGTCGCGGCAGGCGCGGCGCTGGGGAGTTCCTGGATGGTCGGCCTGGCCGTGCCGCCGTGGGTGCTGTCCCACGCGGTCGATGATGGTCTGGTTGCTGGAGACACTGCAGCCCTGGTCACGTGGTCTGTGGTGCTGGTGGTGGTGAGCATGCTCATCGCCGTGCTGGCGATCTCCCGGCACCGAACCATGACGAAGATCCGCATGGACGCATCGTTCCGCACCGTGCGCACGGTCGTGCGGCACACCGCCCGATTGGGCTCCGCGCTGTCCCGGCGGATCGGCACGGGTGAGGTGGTGACGATCGGTATCACCGACGTACAGATCGTCGCGCAGTCGTTGACCGTGACGGGTCCGGGGTTCGGCGCGGTCGTGGCGTACGCGGTGGTCGCTGTGGTGCTGTTCACTATGTCGCCGCTTCTGGCCTTGGTCGTGCTTGCCGGGGTACCGCTGCTGGCTGCCACCGTCGGGCCGTTACTGCGGCGCATCGAGAGCACCGGCGGCGACTACCGGGTGGACGTAGGCCTGCTGACCACGCGCCTGGTGGACATCCTGGGCGGCCTGCGTGTGCTCAACGGCCTCGGGGGCAAGGAGTTTGCGGCCGGGCGCTACCGGCGCCAGTCGCGGGAACTAGTAGAGCGTGGGTACCGCGTCGGCAGCCCGGCGAGCTGGGTGAGCGCTCTGGCGAGCGGGCTGCCCGCACTGTTTCTGGCCGCAGTGGTGTGGCTGGCGGCGCGAATGACCGCGCAGGGCGAAATCACCATCGGAGACCTCGTCGCGGTCTACGGCTACGTCGCTGTACTTGTTGTACCGGTGTCGTCCTTCATCGAGAGCGGTGGCGAAATCGCCCGCGCGCGGGTAGCCGCCCGGCGCATCGTCGACCTGCTCAATCTGCGGCCCGAACGCGACAGCCTCCACGGCGTGATCGACCTCCCAGCCGGCTGCGGGCCGCTGGCCGACCCGGAGTCCGGCGTCCTGGTGCGGCCCGGACTATTGACTGCGCTGGTGAGCGCGCGTCCCGATGAAGCGATCGCAGTGGTGGAGAGGTTGGGCCGGTTCACTCGCACCGACGCGACGTGGGCAGGAGTGCGGGTCGACGCGGTTGCGGCCGACCAGTTGCGGGAGCGGTTGGTCGTCGCTGACAACAACGCCGAACTGTTCGCAGGTACGGTACGCGCTGCCGTCGCGGGTCGGTTCGAGCCCGACGACAAGCGGGTCCATGCGGCAGTGCAGACCGCCGTGGCAGAGGACGTCGTGGAGGCGCTGCCCGGCGGTCTGGACGCGCCCGTCACGTGGGGCGCCAGCACATTGTCAGGTGGGCAGCGGCAGCGGCTCCGCCTGGCGCGCGCCCTCTATGCCGCACCGGACGTGTTGCTGGCTGTCGAGCCGACCTCCGCAGTCGACGCGCTCACCGAGGCCGCCGTAGTCGACTGGTTACGCGTGGCCAGGAGGCGCCTCACGACGGTGGTCACTACGACGTCGCCGCTGGTACTCGACCAGGCCGACGAGGTCATCTTCCTGGCCCACGGCCGCGCCACGGCGTCCGGCACGCATGAGGAGCTGCTGCGCGACAACGCCGCCTACCGCGACCTGGTCTCCCGCGTGCAGGACGGGCAGGCGGGCTCGTGAGTGCGGCGCTGCCTGTCGCAGGGGCAACCCGGGTTCGGGCCGCGGCGTGGGGCGACCTACTCGCGGACCGCGGCGCGGTAGCCGGCCTCCTGCTGCTCAACGGCATGGCCTCTGCTGCGGGGCTGGTCGGGCCGTTGCTGCTCGGCCGGATCGTCGACGCAGTCAGGGCGGGCTCCGGCGACGTGCTCGGCACCGTGGATCGCCTGGCGTTCGGCGCGCTGGTGTTCACCGTCGCGCAGATGCTGCTAGGACGGTGGGCGCTCGCAGTAGGCTACCGGTTCGGCGAGCGCACGGCGGGTCGGGTTCGCGAGCGGTTCCTGGAGCGTGCGCTCGCGCTGCCGCCGTCTGTCGCGGAGCATGTGCCTGCCGGCGACCTGATCGCCCGCGGTAGTACGGACGCCTCCGTGGTGGCGTTGACGCTGCGGCGGGCGGTGCCCGAGGTCCTCGTGGCCCTCGTCCAGGCTGTGTTCCTCATCGCCGCGGTGCTTGTGCTGAACCCGCTGCTCGGGCTGTGCGGGCTGGTGTGCCTCCTCGGCGTGGGCGCTGCGCTGCGCTGGTACCTGCCGCGTGCCCGTCCGGCCTACCTGACCGAAGCGGCCACCGGCGCGCAGCTCGCCGACGTCGTCACGAGCACCGCGAAGGGCGCCCGCACGATTGAGGCGCTCGCACTGGAAGGCCGACGCGCAGAGGCCGCGGACGGAGCAGTCGCCGACGCAAAGGCCGCCCGGCTGCGGACACTGTGGCTGCGGACGGTGCTGTTCCCGTCGTTCGATGTCTCGTGCGCGCTGCCAGCCGTCGGTGTTCTGCTGGTGGGTGGGGCGCTGCACGCGAACGGTCTAGTCAGCGTCGGCGTGGTGGTGGCCGCGACGGTGTACATGCGGCAGCTGGTGGGTCCATTGGACACGCTGACGCTGTGGGTGGAGCAGTTGCAGGGCGCGATCGCGTCCTATGCGCGAATCGAGGGACTTGCGGAGGTACCGCGCGAGGAGCCCAGGCCCGCTGCATCCCCGGCAGACGACCGCATCGAGGTGTCCGGCGTCCGCTACGCCTACGACGGCGGCCGGGACGTGCTGCGTGGAGTCGACCTGGTGGTGCGGCCCGGCGAGCGGCTGGCCATCATCGGCACCTCAGGGGCAGGGAAGTCCACGCTGGCCCGGCTGCTGGCGGGCCTCGACCGACCCCGCACCGGGTCGGTGACCGTGGGAGGGACGCCGGTGGCGGACCTCCCGCCGGACCGGCTGCGCGAACAGGTAGTGCTGGTCACCCAGGACCACCACGTCTTTCACGACACGGTGCGCGACAACCTACGGGTGGTGAAACCGAACGCCACCGACGAGGAACTGCGCGGCGCGCTGGAGGCTCTGGGCGCGCGCTGGATCGACGACTTGCCGCAGGGCCTGGATACGGAGGTCGGCGCCGTTATCAGCCTCGATGGCGCGCGTGCCCAGCAGCTGTCGCTGGCGCGGGTCGTGCTTGCCGACCCGCACACGCTGATCCTGGACGAGGCAACGGCGCTGCTCGACCCGACGACCGCGAGGGAGACGGAGCAGTCGCTGGCGGCGGTACTGCGCGGGCGCACGGTCATCGCAATTGCCCACCGGCTGCAGACCGCGCACGACGCCGACCGAGTGGCGGTGCTGGAAGCGGGGGAACTGGTCGAGCTGGGCACCCACGACCAACTCGTCAGTGCGGGCGGCGCCTATGCCAGTCTGTGGACCTCCTGGCACGGTGGGTACGACGGACAGGACCCGAGACGACAGCCGGGCGCGGCCCGGCGAGCAGGACACTGATCCCAGGACTACCAAAGAAGGCCCGGACCAACAGGTCCGGGCCTTCACACTGGTTCGTCAGCTCGCCCATCGCCTCTCTGCCGGGTAGTCGTCAGTATCCGGTTCCCGTCTTCGCCTTCTCGCGCTCGATCTGCGACGCCCCGCCCTTGAGGTCGAGTGTTGTGCAGGCGTTTGCAATATCCTCCGTCAGCCGTTCGACCTGTTCGCGATTCATGGTCTCCTTGACCAGCGCACGCATGATCTTCACCTTCTCGGCGTTGGGAGGAAGTGTGTACGCCGGCACCATCCAGCCCCGCTCCGCAGACAGCTGCCAAGCGATGTCGGACTCGTCGTACGCGTTGTTCTTGCCCGAGAGCCGGAAGGCGACCAGCGGAAGCTGCTCGAGTTCGTCGCCGATCACCTCGAACCGGCCGCTCTCGCGCAGGTTGGCCGCGAGCGCCCGGGCATTCTCCTGCAACTGGCTCATCACGTAGGTATAGCCTCCGCGCCCGAGCCGGACGAAGTTGTAGTACTGCGCGAGCACCATCGCCGCGCCCGTCGAGAAGTTCAGCGTGAACGTCGAGTCGGTCTTGCCGAGGTAGTTCTCATAGAAGACGAGATCCTCGGCGAGGTCGGCCTTCTCGCGGAAGATCAGCCAGCCGATTCCGGGATAGACGAGCCCGTACTTGTGGCCCGATACGTTGATCGAGCGAACCTGCTCGAGCCGGAAATCCCACTTGGAGTCGGGATAGAGGAACGGCCACACGAACCCACCACTGGCGCCGTCGACGTGGAGCGGGATGTCCAGGCTGCGTTGCTTCTTGACGTCGAGAAGGAGCTCGTTGATACCGGCGATGTCGTCCATGTGTCCGGTGAACGTGGTGCCGAGGACGGCCGCGACGCCGATCGTGTTCTCGTCGAGGTGCGGCGCCACGTCCTCGGGCCCGATCGTGTACTTGTTCTCCGCGAGGGGGACGATTCGTGGTTCGACGTCGAAGTAGCGACAGAACTTCTCCCACACCACGTGGACGTCTCCGCCGAACACGAGGTTGGGTCTGTCTGTCGAGAGTTTCGCCGCCTGGCGTCGCTCCCTCCACTTCCACTTCAAGGAGAGGGCGCCGAGCATGATCGCCTCGGACGAGCCCTGAGTGCGACAGCCGGTGGTCTCGCCGGGCGCGTGGAACAGGTCGGCCAGCATCCGCACGCAGCGCTGCTCGATCTCGGCCGAGATCGGGTACTCGGCATGGTCGATGAAGTTGCGGTGGAGGTTCTCGGCGATGATCCGCTGGGCCTCGGGCTCCATCCAGGTCGTAACGAAGGTGGCCAGATTGCGCTGCGGATCCCCTTCCATGGTGAGCTCCGCGCCAACCAACCGCAGGGCATCGAGGGGGCGCATCCCGCTCTCGGGGAACGCGGTCGAAGGTGCCATCTCGGTCAGGAACCGATTGCCGAAGAGCGCTACAGCTTCTGCCTCATTGAGCTTCGTCATGGATTGCATTGAACCTCCCTCCTTGCCGGCTCGGGCTTGTCGAACATCTGCAGGCCACCACCGATTGCGAAACAGACAGCACCCGCGAAGGTCCCCCAGTTGACCAGAGCGATGTCTAGGGAACGGGAGGTCGCCGGACGAGTGAACGCCGCGAGTCCCGCGAGGAAGAACAGGACGGACCCGAACTGGTTGACCGCGACGACCCACCAGCCGAGGCTGTGGACGCGTAGTCCGATGTGGCCGCCGCAGACATCGAGCATTGCGAGGTGTCCCGAGACGAGGAAGCAGACGCATCCGAGGATGTCTGGCAGCCAGATCCATCCATTCGACTGGCGCGGCGTCAGTCCTGCGGCGAAGGCAGCCACCAGGCTGACCGCGAACAGGAGTGTCCCGACGAACAACACGACTGCACTCGACCAGCCGAGCTGATGGGGCTGGTGAGTCCACCATCGCGTCCGCGTGACCTTGGTCGACCCCCGCTCGACGTTGGTCATGTTGACGACGAGCAGGATCGACGCATATCCGCCGAGACTGAAGAAGAAGCCTCCGATCAGGTAGGTGATGTTGACCGTTTCCATGCTGCCGACCGCGAGTTGAGCGAAGGCGGCGCCCAGTGCGAAGAATGAGCCGCCAAGCATGAAGGCCACAGCGGCAACGAGATTGACGTGGAGCAGCGAGCGGGCCACCGCCCCGTCGCGCGAACCCGCCGACTCTCGTTGCATCGCGACTACGGCCTGTTCGCTCCGGCCTCAGTCCTCAGACCCTGACGTCACGACCATGAGCGGCCAGGGCCCAGATGACGAAGACGTCCAGCGCGATGATGGTCAGTGCCCAGAACGGGTAGTAGGGGATGAAAGCGAAGTTGGCGAGAGCACTCAGGACCGCCATGGTGATGCCCACCACCCGCGCCCAGGTCTGACCAGCGATCACTCCGAAGCCCGCCAGCATGACCAGCACGCCCATCAGCAGGTGGATCCAACCCCACGCGGTGATGTCGAACTGGAAGAAGTAGTTGCGGGTCGCGACGAAGAACTCGTCATTGAACAGCGCCACCAGGCCGTCGAAGGCCTGGAAGATACCGGCTGTGACCATCACTACGCCGGCGAACAAGATGAATCCCACCGCCCAGCCGCTGGTAGCCTGCTCCTCGCTGGCGGCTCGGTACTGCGATGCTGCCTGATCGGTCACTGTCGCTCACTCCCTTGTGCTTGCTTTGGCCGGACAGAGCCGGTTCGCGTCGGCCGGCTGACCTACAGCAGTTCAATCCTCAGCCGACATACGCGGAACGGCATCAACCTCAGCGGATGAGATCCACGTCCGCTCGCGAGCACTCGATGTCCTGGACGAACAGGTCCGGGCCTTCGTTTTGTGACCGTGGTGACCGGTGGGTTGTCCTGTTCAGCCGACCAGGTCGGCGGCCCGTTCACCGATCATGACCGCCGTGGCGTGCGTGTTGCCGCGTACGGTGTCCGGCATGATCGACGCGTCCGCGACGTGGAGGCCCTGTACCCTCTGCACCCGCAGTTCGGGATCCACGACGGAGGCGTCGTCCGTGCCTGAACGGCAGGTGCCGACCGGGTGATTCATAGACGTGAGGCTGTCCCGTACGTAACTCAGCAGCTGGTCGTCGTCCCAGTCCGCCTTCGGCAGGTTCTCCGCCCCGATGAGAGCTCGCATCGATGCCGTCGAGCCGAGATCCAGCGCCCGCCGGAGCCCCGCAATCAGGCGCGGCGCGTCCGTCTCGTCGGTGAGATAGGCGGGGTCCACCAGCGGCGCCGCCTGTGGGTTGTCCGGGCGCAGGCGTACTTGACCTCTGCTCCCTGGTGTCAGCAGCGTGACGATGCAGGAGAACCCGGAGAGCGACATGGTGGTGAAGTCCATCAGCATCGGGGTGAATTGGATGTCAGGGGCGGGAGCATCAGGGCCACAGCGTAGGAAGGCGGCGGCCTGGCCGATCGAGGCCAGAGGGCCGCGCCGGGATGCGGCGTACCGCTCGGTGTTCTCCGGGCTCGCTGCGTCGGCCCACGTTTCGCCCCGGGTGACCGGCCAGCCGGCCGAGACGATGGGGTGGTCATGGAGGTTGTGCCCCACCCCGGGCAGACCGGTGACAACCTCGATGCCTGCCGCGGTGAGTTCGTCGGCGGGGCCGATGCCGGACAGCATGAGTAGGTGCGGAGTGCGCAGCGTTCCGGCGGACAGGACGACCGAGGGTGACTGCGCGAGGTGCCGTCGGCCCTCGGCATCGGTGTACTCCACGCCGGTCACGGCGCGGTTCCGGGTCACTACGCGTCGGGTGGTGGCACCCGTGAGGACGGTGAGGCCGGTCCGGTCGAGGGCGGGGTGGAGATAGCCGCGCGCAGCGCTGACCCGTTCGCCGTCGCGAACGTTGCTGTACATGAGACCGACGCCGTCGCGGCGTACGCCGTTGAAGTCACGGTTCAGGTCGAGCCCTTGCTCGACTCCCGCCGTGATGAAGGCGAGCGAGAGGGGGTTGACGTCAGGCGCCGTGGTCACGGGCATGGGACCGCCCGTGCCGTGGAGTGTGGACGCGCCCAGTTCGTTGTCCTCCGCGCGGCGGAAGTAGGGGAGTACGTCGTCCCAGCCCCAGCCGGTCATACCCCGCTTGGCCCAGCCGTCGTAGTCGAGTGGGACTCCCCGGAACCAGGCGAGGAAGTTGATGGTGCCACCGCCGCCGAGAACATGTCCGCTCGACACCATGACCCGGCGTTCGCCCAGCTTCTCCTGCGGAACACTCAGGTCGGACCAGTTGAGCGCCCCGGACTGCACCGCGAACGCGCCGTGCGGTGCGGGGATGGCAGGGTCGGTGTCCGCGTCGCCCGACTCGAGCAGCAGGACCCTACGCTCCGGGTCCTCACTCAGGCGTGCAGCCAACACGCATCCAGCGGCCCCGCCGCCGACGATGATGGTGTCGTAGTTCTTTCGTTGCGTGTCGTAGTTTGACGCGTTGTCGATACTCACGGTGTTGCTGACTCCTTGTGCTTTGAACTTCCGCGTTTACAGGCTCGGCTGACCTGATGAGGTAGGAGGTGAGCTCCCTGTCATTCCTCGATGGCCGTTTCTGCGGGCGACCTTCGATCTCCCGTGCCGCATCCAGCGATACAACTCGAGCAAGGGCTCGTCGGCCTTCAGGGTTCATCGTCGGAGGACGTCAGGCCGAGACTTCCAATGGCGCGTTGTTCCATGTCGTGTTCACCAAATCCATCAGATAGCCAATCGCTGTTCTCCCCCTGAAGACGATGAAACATCGGAGATTCGGGGCGGACAATGCGTTAAGGGGGCATCCGATACCTAGGAAGCGGACTGCTACCCTTTTTGTGTGATCCGCACCACAGGGCCACAGCCGTGACCGCGTCAAGAAACCGCGAACTCGGGGACTTCCTGCGCTCGTGCCGGGCTCGGGTCGAGCCGCTGGACGTCGGCCTGCCGTATACGGACGGGCGGAGGGTCCGCGGCCTGCGCAGGGAAGAGGTCGCGCACCTCGCCGGGGTGAGTCCCGACTACTACACGCGGCTGGAGCAGGGGCGCCAGCGAACGGCGTCACCGCAAGTGCTCGACAGCCTGACGACGGCGCTCCGTCTCACAACTACGAACAAGAGCATTTGTATACGCTCGCCGGAGTGGCGCGTGTGGATCACGCTTCCGAGCTGGCGTCCCGGACTGTCGACCGCAGGGTTCAACGCGTGATTGACGTGATGGGCGACACGCCAGTCATGCTATGTGGACCTTTCGTCGAAATAGTCACTGCCAATCGGGCGGCGGCTTTCCTGTGGGCCGACTTCAATGCTATGCCTGCGCGCGAACGGAACGGTCTCAGATGGATGCTCCTGTCGCCTACGGCGCGTGAACGCTATGGGCACGCATGGGAGGCTGCGGCCAGCGAGATGATCGGCATGCTGAGGGCTGACGCCGGTCACCTTCCGGATCATCCCCGTCTCGCTGAGCTGGTCGAAGAACTCACCTCGGAGAGCGCGCTGTTTCGCCGTCTCTGGCGAGATCACCGCGTTTCGACCTGGCTGCACGAAAGGAAAATCCTGCACCATCCAGGCTTTGGCGAGATGGAATTCTTCAACGAGTTCCTCAGCTTGCAGTGCGCGCCGGGGCAGAACCTCGTGGTGATGATGCCGGCGGATCCTGCCACCTTCCGGAGGGTTCTCAACCGAGAGCCGTCTGATGGACAGCACTCGACTTGAGAGCGTGAGTCCGCAGGTTCGAGTGGTTAGAGGGACAGGGCGCTGGGGTAGCGGGTTTCGAAGTCCAGGACTGCTGCCCAGGTCGGCTGGACGGCTACTCGGGCCATTGGTTGACCGCGTAGTTGTGAGACCCAGGCGTTGCCTTGCTCGGAGCCGAAGTAGCGGGTGGCGGCTTGGGCGTATTCCGGGCAGACGTCGTCGAGGAACTCGACCGTGGCGTGGCCGCGCACCAGCAACGCCTTGTACGGCCAGACCGATGCGTCGTCGATGGAGACCGCGGAGGCGCCGTTGGCGGCCAGCGCCTTCAGCTTCGGTGCTCTCGGTGGGCTGCCGAACACGATCTCCTCGCCGGTCCAGGTGAACCAGATCGGCACCACCCGCGGGGTCCCGTCGGTCCACGTGTACGCCAGTCGCGCCGGTTCACGGGATCCGAGAAGCTCTTGTGCGACCGGGTCCTGCAGAAGCGCTACATCCCCTTGTTGTGCTGTGGTCATGACTACCTCCCCAAGCGGACCCGGAGGGCCCGCCCTCTCCTCTCGTCACGTTACGCCGCGGGATGCTGCCCGGCGACGGCTTGGCGACGGCGGAGCCAGGTCACGGAGATGGTTGACGGTGCAGTTAATCGTTCACGTGAGCGTTTCCTGGGGATCACTGGGGAGAGCCTGGGAGTTCTCGGAGAGGCGGCACAGTCCGGGCTGGTCGCGTTCCTTGCGCGCTACAGCATCTGAGACTCGGAGCGTTGACCTTGGGCACACCCGGACGCCTGTACTGCGGGTTGGTGGGCGTCGTCGCGTTGATGGCAGGCGGGTTCGTTCAGGCGGCTCCGGCGCAGGCGCATCCGTTCGGGGATCCGCAGACGGTGGCTATCGCGCTCGATCGGGAACATCCCCAGGTCGTGCAGGTCCGGTGGAAGGTCGGGGGACTCGACGACCTGACGTTACTCGGGGTCGCGCTCGGCCTAGTGCCGCAGGACCGCGTGATGCTCGATGGTGCAGTCTTCTTCCAGGATTCGGATGCGGCGGCGATCAGCGCCTCCGGCAAGTTCAACGAGTACCTGCTGAAGCAGATCACGGTCGACAGCGGGGGACAGGCATGCGCTGGGTCCGTCCAGCCGCCGAGTGACCTGGCCAAGACCGGTGTGGCGATCGAGTACACCTGTCCCGAGACGGTCGGTGCTGCCTCGGTCACGGTCCGGATGCTGACCGATCTCAACCCTGCGTACCGGACGCTGGCGACGGGCCCGAACGGCGAACGCGCGGTGTACGCGGCGGATCAGGTCTCCCATGACTGGGTCCTCGACAGCACCCAAGCGACCGCTAGTACTACGCATGCCGGCCGCAGCGCCGTTGTCCAGATCGCTGCGGTTGTCGGCGGCGTGGTCCTCGTCGCAGCTGCGCTGCTGGGGTTCCGCAGGGTGAGCCGACGGCGGCGGGCCGGGCAGAGCGCGGTACCGGAGGCACAGGGAAGCAGGGCTGCCGTATGACAGGGGTTGTCGTCGCGCAGTCGCTCTCGGACCAGTTGCAGAACTTCGTCAACTCACCCGGTGTGCCGCCGACCGCCTTCGCACTCGCGTTCGTCGCCGGAGCCGGGCACGCCGTCATGCCGGGGCATGGCAAGAGCGTCGCCGCGGCGTACTTGGTCGGGTCTCGCGGCCGGATCCGCGACGCCGCCTGGCTGGGTGGCTCGGTGGCTGTCATGCACACGGTCTCGGTGCTGGTGGTCGCCCTGGCGTGGACCTTCCTCTCACTCGCCGATGTCATCCAGATGCAGCAACTCACCACCGGCTTGCAACTTGTAGCCGGTCTGCTGGTCGCCACCACCGGCCTCTGGCTGGCTCGTCGGCACCTCCGCGCCGCCGCCCATGGTCACGGACATGGTCACGGACACGGGCATGGACACGGCCATGGTCACGGGCACGGCCATGACCACGAGCACGAAGCCGAGCGTCCAGGGCTGCTCATGCTCGGCATCTCCGGCGGCCTCACTCCGTCCCCAGCCGCCTTCCTCGTCCTGGTGGCCGGGCTGTTCATCGGACGCGCCGGCTTCGCCCTACTCCTGGTGATGGCGTTCGGCATCGGGATGGCAGTCGTCCTGTTCGGCGTCGGCCTGCTCGCGCTCGCGGGCAGCTCGGTGATCGTCCGCGGCGCCCAGTCGCGCGCCGTACTGCGTCTCGCCACTCGGGTGGCCCCAGTTCTTGCCGCGTCCGGCCTCACGGTGGCCGGCGTCGGAATGACCGCACTAGCAGCGTTACACCTCACCGCTGTTCTCTGAACCCGCCCGTTCCCTGAAGGAGACACCTCGCCATGAAACACCGACCGCGCAGGGGCAGAAGCCCGATGCGCGTCCTCTGGGCTGCACTGGCGGTCGCGCTCGTCGCCGGATCAGGCGCCGCGATCGTCCCGACCACTGCTGGTGCCGAGGACGCACCGCTCGCCGATGACGCGCCGACGCTCAACCTCCGAGCCGGGCAGACGCTGGAAGGCAAGGTCCGCGTCACGGCCGAGCCGGCCACAGAGAACGACTCCGTCGCCTCGCTGAGCGTCGACGGCAAGGCTGTCGACGCCGAGCGGACCGCCGGTACTGCGCACTTCGCGTTCGACATGGGCGGCAACGGCACCGAGGCGCGGTACCACAACTACCTCACCGTCAACGGCCGCGCTGCCGACGCCGATCGCATCTACTTCCCCGATGTCGCCGGTGGGAGCAACGGCACTCTCGACCTCCCCGGCGACTGGCTGCACAGCGGCGTCAACACGGTCACGGTTCACGCCGGAGCGAACTGGGTCGACACGACCAACACGAGCGCCGTGGGCTACGAGCTGCTGCCGAACGGCGAGGGCGCGCGCTGCCCCAACTACGACGACTTCCCGTTGAGCAGCATCAGCCTGAGCCTGCTCGGGGTGGTCATCGACGGCGAGCAGAACGCATTCAGCTACAGCTTCGGGGACGGCACCTGCGGTAGTGGGAAGCACCTGCTGACGCAGGACCTGACCTTCGTGATCTCCGGCGAGCCCGGCAGTACGGCGGGTCTGAGCAAGGAGCTGGACACCACCTCGCTGGCTAACGGGACGCACACCATCGCCGCGACCACCGAGGCGGGCCTGACGCAGAGTGTGTCGGTGCAGGTCAACAACGCGCCGGCCGGCGCCGCCAAGGTGACCCCGGCCGACGGTGCTCTCATCCGCGGCCGGCAGCCGGTGATCGCCGCCTTGCCGAACGGCAGCCAGGACACCGTCGAGTCGCTCGCGATCGATGGCGCCCCCGCCCAGAACGACGAGACGCTCGCGGTGGGAACGGCGACCCTCGGCTTCGCCATCGAGGCCGGCAACTCCGCGGAGGCGAAGTACCACAACTACCTGCTCGTCAACGGCAACCGCGTCGACCTCGGCGGCGACTACGGCGTCAGCGGTGCCGAGGCGGTGTCCCTCAAGGTCCCCAACCGGTACCTGCACCCCGGCGACAACGTCGTCCAGGTCAAGACCGGCGACTACAACGGCACCTCGGGCGGTGCGACCTGCGCGAACCACGACGACTTCAAGATCACCCGCAGTACGGCGGCCCTCGCGTTGAGCACGGCCGGTACGGTCACCACCGGTACGACGTACCTGGTGACAACCACTGGCTCGACGGTGACGAAGGCGGCGACAACGGCAGCCTCGCTCGCACTGGGCGACGGCACCTGCGGCCCCAACAACGAGGCGGAGTTCCACTTCGGCATCGAGGGTGCTCCGACTACGCGCACGGTCGAGAGCCTCGGCAGTGGCGGCGACGCGCATCTGAAGGTCTTCATCGGCGGTAACGGTGCCGACAACGGCTTCGACAACCGAGTGCTGATCAACGGCATCCCGCTGGATCTGGGTGTCTGGGAGAAGGAGGTCGCCGACCTCTCCTTCCCGAACGAGTGGCTCGTCCCGGGCGTCAACGTCCTCGAGTTCGTCGCGGGCAGCGATCACGGCAGCGCCAAGCCGGGCGGCTGCGACAACTACGACGACTTCACGCTGCGGGACTTCGAGCTCTCGCCAGCGGGCGCCAAGGCGACGCAGTTGACGAAGGAGATCGCCGGGAACACCGTCACCATCGGCTCGGCGAGCTACCCGGCCGGTACGCCGGTGACTGTATTCGTAGGTGACGGTACCTGCGGCAGCACCCACAACTCTGTTCTGGACAAGACGATCCTGTTTGACGTCACCGCCACGGACGGCTCCGCTGCTCGGGCGCTCGGCCTGCGGGCGGACGTCGACACGACGGAGATCCCAGACGGCGCGCACACGATCGAGGCCGTCGTCGGCGACAAGACCTCGACCCGCAAGTTCACCGTCGACAACACGGCGCCGGAGGTCGACAGCAGCGTTCCGGCCGAAGGTCAGCGGCTGACCTCGACCGTCGCGCTCACCGTCAAGGTCAGGGACGCCTCGGCCGTCGCGGGGACTCCTGCGATCACCTTGGACGGCAAGGCGGTCAAGCAGGGCGACCAGATCGGCCACGGCCTGCCCGCCGGAGCGCACACGATCGCGGTCACCGCGACCGACACTCTCGGCAACACCGCCACCCGGCAGATCCACTTCACCAGCGCGAGCATTCCGGACGTCCCGACCGACCTCAAGGCGACGGTGACCGGGATCAACGCCCCGTCGGCCGCACTGGCCGCGAGGATTCCCGGCGAGGACGGCGTACCGCTCACGGCCACGTTCACCAAGGCGGACGTCGTCATCCCGTCCGCGGGCTACCAGGGCCAGGCGAGCGCAGTACCGACCACGCTTGACGTCGCACACGACGCGTCCGTCGTGGTCGACTCGCTGCGTCCGCTCGACGGCAAGACCATCGATACGGCGTCCGGGCGGGATGTGGTCTTCCAGCGGTACGACCTGAGCCTGGGCACCACCGAGCAGACTCCGACCTTGCGCTGGGAGGGCAGCATCGACCCGGCCCGGGTTGTGGCCCTGCGCGTCTGGGACAAGGCCGGGCAGAAGTGGGTCGCGCTCACCAGTTCCCGCGGCGAGGCCGGGCACAGCACCGTGCTCACCGCGCAGTTGGACCCGCAGTACCGCGACGGCAACACCGTGCACGTCCTGGTCACCGGTGAGGACCCGTTCGCCGACGACCTGTCGCCGCGCGACTCGTCCGCGCAGAACGACAAGGACCGCTTCGAGGACCCGAACTCGTACGACTTCTCGATCGCGCACTTCACCGACACGCAGTACCTCACCGAGGGCGCGGCCGGCGGCACGTACAACGACTGGGACGGCAAGGACGAGCCGTCGGACGTCGAGACCGCCGAGGAACAGGCGATCTGGGCCGCGGCGTACCGCAACGAGACTCAGTGGATCGCCGACAACGCCGCGGGCCGCAAGATCGCGTACGCCGCCCACACCGGCGACATCATCGAGAACGACTACTACGACCCGCTGGCCAAGAACCCGGACGGCTCGCTGCAGCGGCCCGGCCTGAACGCCGAGGTCGACAAGGAGCTCGCGCTGGCCTCGAGCTACCAGGAGATCCTGGACAAGAACGGCGTGGTGAACCAGGTCATCGCCGGCAACCACGACAACCAGCTCGGCGCCGAGACCGGCCCGGACTCGCGGTTCAGCAAGATGTTCAGCGCCGACCGGTACCACCAGCTGGCGACGTCGTGGCCGGCCGGAACCGAGTATCACGCGTGGGACGAGCGGACCAATCCCGACGGCAGCGTGACACCGGGCAAGGACAACCAGAACAACTACGTCCTGTACTCCGCCGGCGGCCTGGACTTCGTCGCGGTCGGCCTGTCGTACGGCGTGACGCCGGAGGAGGCCAAGTGGGCCGACTCGATCTTCAAGCGGTACAAGGACCGCAACGGGATTCTGCTGTCCCACGACTACCTCAAGCCGTCGGCCAACCCCGACGGCCGGGACGCGGCGTTCTCCGCACCGGACGGCTCGCCGCTGTACAAGCAGGTCGTCGAGAACAACCCGAATGTCTTCCTGGTCCTGGCCGGGCATGAGCACGGCGTCGGCACCAACCTGAAGACGAAGATCGGCGTCACGGTCGCCCACGACGTCGTCGAGCTGCTCGCGGACTACCAGTTCTATACGGTGCCTGCCGGCGAGCTCTGGCCCAAGCTGGTCGATGCTCAAGGCAACATCGACGTCAACGGCGACGGTACGCCGGACCACAAGTCCACCGATCGGCTGCAGTTCGGCGCGAGCTTCCTGCGGCTGCTGCAGTTCGACGTCGACCGTGCGGAGATGCACATCGACACGTACTCCCCGTTCCTGGGCAACTTCGGGGCGACCGAGTACGACGTACGACAGGACGGCAGTCAGACCAAGCCGCGGTACAACGGTGCGGAGGACAACCTGACCCTGCCGGTCGACCTCACCACGCGGAAGACGTCGTTCTCGACCGACTCGCTCGCGGCGTACGTGCCGACTGGTGTGATCGGGACGGACAGCGTGACGGCGAACGGCACGGCCACGGTGACGTGGTCCGGCCTCGCACCGGCCACGTCGTACGCGTGGATCGTCTCGGCGAAGAGCGCGGACGACGGTACTGCGGCCGCGCAGCCGGCTGTGTTCCGCACTGCCAAGGGTCAGCCGACGGTGACCGTGACCTCGGCGCCGGTGGACTGGGGCACGGCGGCGAAGGTGACTGTGAAGGTCGCGGCGGGCGCAGTACCGGTGTCGGGCACAGTCGAGTTGCGCGAAGGCACGACGGTCCGTGGCTCTGCTGCTCTGTCTGGCGGTAGCGCGACGCTCCCGCTTCCGGTAGGACTTGCGGCCGGCAGCCGCGCGCTGACCGCGTCGTACTCCGGCAGCGACCTTCTCGAGGCAGCCCAGGGCACTGTCACGGTGACGGTGAATCTGCCGTCGGCGTGGACTTCGGTGCCGCTGTACAAGGCCGGCGCGAAGGTCAGCTACAACGGCAAGCCGTACCTGGCCGCGTGGGCGAGCAAGAACCAGAAGCCGGGCGATCCGACTGGCGCTTGGCAGGAGCTGGCCATGACGGAGGACGGCGCCACCCTCTGGACGGCGTCGCGGATCTTCAACAGTGGGGACATCGTTCTCTACAAGGACAAGACGTTCCGCGCTCAGTGGTATACCCGCGACCAGGCTCCCGGTGACCCGAACGGTCCCTGGGAGGAGCAGGCGCCGACGCCTCCGGACAACAGCCCGGCAGCCTGGACACCCTCGACGGTCTACAAGTCCGGCGACCGGGTGACGTACCAGGGCCACGTGTACGAGGCCAAGTGGTACACCCGCAACCAGGCACCGGGCGCTCCGGACGGACCTTGGAAACTGATCCGCTAACCAGCAGACGCAGCGCGGCCGGGGACCCAACCGTCCCCGGCCGCTTTGCGTCCACTCGCCGACCACCAGCTCGACGCGGAGCCCGAGATGGTCCGAGACGTAGCCCCATCCGCCAGGCATCGCGACCTTGCCGGTGAAGGTCACCTCCGCGTTCACCACGTCGATCGGGCCTGCGAGTAAGACGAAGTCGATGCAGTGTGGGGTCGAGGCCTTCGAGTCGGCTGAGAGTGTGCTCCCTGGCCGCGCGCAGGGCGTCGTGCAGTACGGGCTTCAGGTCTCCTGGTGGTTGCGTCATCTGGCCATCCTGCTGCACTTGTGGGGTGCTTCAAGTTGGGTGAAGGTCGGGGGTGGTGAGATCTTGTGCGGTGGGGGTGGCGGGAGTTAGATGAGCGCTCCCGTACTCCGATAGGAGATGTTGATGTTCGCGATCATCGCCGCAGTGATCTTTGGGTTGGCGCTCATTCTGGATTGGGCCGATGCCACGGTCAGCGACGCGTTCACACCCCAGACCCTGCTGATGGCGGGCCTGCTCTGCATCGCCCTCCACCTCGCCGGAATCGGCGCCTCCACCAAGTGGCGAGGCCGCCGGTAACCACCGAAGCACGGACGCCGTGCAAGCCGCTCGCACAACGAAGGCCCGGACCGCGATGGTCCGGGCCTTCGTCAAGCGGGGTTGGTGATTCGCAGTCAGTCGCAGTAGTCGCAGGCGCCGCTGGTCGGTACCTGGAGGTTGCACTTGGGGCACTTGGTGATGGGGCGTTCGGCGATGGCAGCCTTGCGGGCTCTCTCGCGCGCCGCAGCCAGCTTCGGCATCAGGGTGGGGGCGCCGCCGCCCCGCGGGATGTCGGTGGCCTCGAAGTGGCGGTAGCAAGCCAGGCGTTCACCGGCGGCGTGAGCATCGGGATCGGCCGGTGTCTCACCAGTCGCGGCGGCCACGGCTGCGGCGTACCCCTCACCGACACTGCCTTCGATGTTGACGCAGAGGGAGGAGAGGAGCGGCTCTTCGCGCTTGGCGGAGTCTGCTGTGACCAAGTCGAGCACACCGCCGATCCAGTGACGCATCGGCTGCTTGGTGCGAATACCCGCGCGGTACTGCACCTCTTGGGAGAGGTCCTTGTAGGTGACGACGGCCTGATAGCGGCTGGCGGCATCCAGCAGTACTTCGCGCGCCGCGGCCGCCCACGCAGCCTGTGTCTCGCTCACCCCGACATCCGTGGACTCGCGCCACTCACCGCTCAGCGGACGGTCGACAGCCTCCACGGGCTCCACGGAGGCCAGAGCGAAGCCCAGCGCACTCAGGATCTTCTCTGCGTCCTCGGTCCCGTCCGTGAACGCCGAATCCGAGGCCACGGTGCCGGTGGCGTACTTGTGAGCCACCCCGAGGATCGCCTTCGAGTCGTAGCTCCGCCCCTCGTGCAGGAGCGCCTGCTCCCGCCCCTCGCCGAATCCGTACCCGCTCAGGAAGTCGTCCGCCCCACGGTCGTCGTACTCCTCGAGAGTGCTGATGACATGATCACGCGTAACGACTCCAAAGTTGGGCACACCCCGACAGTACGTCCGCCACCCCCTAATTGAAGATTCCTCCGCCTGCAGCTGAATCCCATCGGCCGTCAGGCGGTGAAGAGGATGAGGGCGTGGCGGCGTCGGGGTGGGAGTCGGCGAGGTAGGCGCCGAGGTTCATGCAGTCACCCCCGGTTATCAATATGGTACGAGGCGCTGACTATTTCAAGCCTGATCGTGCAGTACTTCGAGGAAGGCGCGGGTGGCGGGGGAGGTGGAGATCCCGCTGGTGGTTGCTGAGTACACCTGCCGGGGTGGGATGTCGTCCGGGTGGATCAACGCGAGCTTGACGTCTCGGCGTACGGCGTCGACGGCGAGCGAGGGGATCAAGGTGATTCCGATGCCAGCGGCAACCAAGCCCTGCTTGGCGATCCAGTCGCGGGCGACGAATCCGATCCGCGGCTGGAACCCGGTCCGCAGGCAGGCGCTGATCAGGGTGTCCTCGGGGCGCGAGCTGCCGGCGATCCACTCCTCGTCCTGGAGGTCCGTCAGGCGGAGCTGGCGCTTGCCCGCGAGGCGGTGGCCGGGCGGCAGGGCGACGTACATGAAGTCGTCGCAGATCTTGCGCAGGTCGAAGCCGTCGAGGTGGTGGACCGTCGGGTAGCTCACCACCGCCACGTCCGCGTCGCCCGCGCCGAGCAGTTCGAGCAAGCCGGGAGTGAATCCTTCGCGCAGGGTGACGGTGACGTCGGGGTGGCGGTGCTGGAAGGTCGCGATGGCCTGGGGGACCAGGGCGGCGTCGGCTGTGGCGAAGGCGGCTACTCGAAGGCGGCCGGTAGCCAGTTCGCGGAGCTCCGTGAGTTCTCGCCGGGCAGCGTCGAGTCGGTCGAGCACGGCTTCCGCGTGAATGAGGAGGCGCCGGCCGGGCTCGGTCAGGCGGACTCCCCGCGGCAGGCGGTCGAACAGCGCAGTACCGGCTTCGTCTTCCAGGGTTGAGATCTGGCGGGAGACGGCGGATTGCGTGTAGCCAAGCACGGGCGCGGCCGCGGTGAACGAACCGAGCCGGGCGACCTCGACGAAGACCCGCAGGAGTGGGGTCGAGAAGTCATGCGGAGCGGGCATGGATCCCATGCTAGACATTCGCTACTCACACTGCTCGGGCGTGCCTAGCGTGGAGTCATGGACAAGAACACCAAGATTGCGTTTTTGGGGTTGGGATCGATGGGTGGCCCGATGGCTCGGCGAGTGGCTGAGGCCGGCTATCCGTTGACGGTGTGGAACCGCTCGGCGGGACGGTCGGAAGGATTCGAGAAGGTTGCCGCGTCGCCGGGGGAGGCGGTCCGGGATGCGGATGTCGTGGTGACGATGCTGGCTGATCCGGCGGCTGTTCGTGAGGTGGTGGGCGCGCTGGCCGCTGAGCTCAAGCCGGGCGCGACGCTGGTCGAGGCCTCGACGATCGGGCCGGCGGCGCTGGCCGAGGTGACCGCGCTGATTCCGGACGGCATCAACGTCGTGGATGCCCCGGTGATGGGTAGCGTCGACCGGGCGACGAGCGGCGAACTGTCGCTGATGGTCGGTGGTGACGCCGACGAGGTGATGCCGTTGCTGGAGATCTTCGGCACGGTGAATCGGACCGGGGCGGCCGGGACCGGGGCAGCGATGAAGCTTGTACTGATCAACGGGATCGTCAACGGAGTGGCGCTGATCGGTGAGGCGATGGCGCTCGCGGATTCGTTCGGCCTGCCGGAGGAGCAGGTCAAGCGCGCGATGGCGACGTCACCGCTGGCGGGCATCGCCGGCAGAGCATTTGCCGAGGGCGCCTACTTCCCGGTTCGCCTTGCTGCCAAGGATGTTGCGCTTGCGACAGCGGCAGCCAAGTTGCCAATCGCGACCACGATCCACGACCGCCTCACCGCCTACCCGGACGCCACCAACGAGGACATCGGCCAGATCGTCAAGTACTTCAGACGCTGAGTTCGACGAGGCTTGACCTCAAGTTGGCTTCAAGCATGAGGATCTCGGGTATGGATATCGAGATCTCGGGGCAGGTTCCCAGTCAGGGTGATGTTGAGGCGATTCTGGCGTTGGTGGCGGCGGTCGAGGTGGCGCAGCAGACGGAGGACGTCGATGGGTTCATCGCGCTCTTCAGGGAGGACGCGCTCTGGGTGACGGGACATGGCAAGCGGCTCTACGGCCGCGACACCATCCACGAGTTCACCCGACGCGTTCTCCCGGGTGCGACCAAGGACTCCTACGCGACCTACACGCCGGATCACCTGCTCTTCGTTCGCCCCGACGTCGCGGTGGTCAACGTCAACCAGACCTACATCCACGGCGACGGCGAAACCCCCGACGACCACGGCAGCCCGGTCTACTTCCTCGCCAAGGACGGCACCCACTGGCAGATAGCCGCCGCCCAGAACACCGTCGTAGTACCGGACTGAGGTCAGCGGTTGACGGCCAACTCGCCTAGTTCGGACCAGTCGTCCTGGGGGAGTTTGAAGTTGACGATTCGGGGAGTCTCGGTGAGGTGGGGTGGGAGGGACTGCTGAGCGGCCTTGAAGTGGGGGGAGTTGACGTGGGCGCCGGCGGCCTCGTCGTCGCGGAAGGCTTCGACCAGGACGTACTCGGTCGGGTCGTCGAGGCTGCGGGACCAGTCGAACCACAGGCAGCCCGGCTCGCTCCGGGTCGCGGCGGTGAACTCAGCTGAGATCTCCGGCCACTTGTCGGCGTGCTCGGGCAGGACCCGGAACTTGGCGGTGATGAAGATCATGACTGGACTCCCTGGAACGAGGACACGACAGGGCGATGCTATCGAGGTCCACCGGACTCCGGATGTGTCATTTCGAGACAGCCCTGTACTGCGATACGCCGGAACCGGCCGCAGTAGGCCAGCCGGTACGGCGGAACCACTCAGCGCAAGGTGAAACCAGTGCCAAGTGGGTCGCGGGGATCGAGGGTGAAGGTGGCCGTGCCGGTGCGGTACGCGCTGCCTTCGACCTCGGTGATCACCGCGGCACGGTCCTCCGCGACGACCTCCTCGACCACGCGACCGAGGAAGGTGGTGCCGACGATGGAGTCGTGCCGGAGCACCTGACCCGGCCCCAGCCGCCCCTCGTCGGCGAGCAGCGCGATCCGGGCAGAGGTACCCGAGCCGCACGGCGACCGGTCGACCTCTCCGTCGGCGAAGATCGCGACGTTGCGCTGGTGCGGACCACCCTCGTCAGAGGAGCCCAGGTCGTCGTACAGGAGGGTGCCGTAGATGCCGTCCAGGCGGCTGTCGCTCGGATGGCGCGCCCAGGGGGTTTCGTTCAGCGCCCACTTCACCTCGCGGCCGAGCGCGATCAGGTCGGCGTAGTTCTCGGGCGTCACCGCGAGGCCGACCGACGAAGCCTGGACCGATGCGTAGAACGCGCCGCCGAAGCTGATGTCGGCCAGGACGAGTCCCCATCGCGTCATCACCTTGGCCGCGCGAGTCACGACGTACGAGGGGACGTTGCGGAAGGCGACGCGTTGCACCACGCCGCCGGAACAGGTGACCCGGGCAACGACCCGGCCGGAGGGTACGTCGATCACGATCTCGGTGTCGCCGTCGGCCGACGCGGCGACTCGTCCGGTCTCCACCGCCCAGGTGCCGAGCGCGATCGTGCCGTGTCCGCAGGCGGTCGAGTAGCCGTCCTTGTGCCAGAAGAGCACGCCGAAGTCAGCGCCGTCGTCGTTGCCGGGGACAACGAACCCGCCGTACATGTCGGCATGTCCGCGGGGCTCGTTCACGAGTAGTTGCCGGATCGAATCGACCTTCGCGGAGGATCGGGCGAACTCACGGCGCTCGGGAACGGTCGAGCCGGAGATCTCGCCGAAGCCCTCGGTGACGATCCGGAAGGGCTCGCCGGCGGTGTGGTAGTCGGTGACGGTCACGGGCTCCGGCATCACGCGCTCCTCTGTTCGACGGACCTGTCGCGAGCTGCCTCCGCGGCTGACATCACGGCCGCCCGGACAGCACCGCTCTCCAAGGCGCGGATGGCCGCGATCGTCATACCGCCGGGGCTGCTGACCTCAGCCCGCAGCCGGACCGCGTCGTCGCCCGCTTCCCGCAGCATGAGGCCGGCGCCGACAGCCGTCTGGTTCACAAGTTCGACGGCGAGCGGCCGCGACAGCCCGAGCAGGACGCCGGCGTCGATCAGCGCTTCAGCCAGGTAGAAGAAGTACGCCGGGCCGCTGCCCGAGAGCGCCGTGACCGCGTCCAGTTGGCTCTCGGGGACCCGGACGACGCGGCCCACGCATTCCATCAGGCTCTGAACCTTGTCCAGGTCGGCCGGCTGAGCATGAGTGCCGGCGCTGATGGCGATCATGCCCTCGCCGACGGAGGCGGCCGTGTTCGGCATGCAGCGCACCACTGGGTTCTTACCGCCCAGCGTCTCCTCGATCTGCGCGATGCCGATCGCACCCGCCGCCGAGATGATCAGGTGGTCGTCGGTGAGGTTCGTGGAGAGCTCGGCGAGTACGGCGGCCACGTGGTACGGCTTGACGACGATGAGGATGGTCCCGGCTCGCCGCGGTGCCTCGTCGAGCGTGGTGGTCGCGACGCCGAAGGTGCTGGTCAGGTACGCCGCTCGCTCGGGCGACGCCTCGACCACCAGGATCCGGTCAGGTGTGTACGGCGGGGATTCGCCGCCCAGGAGGCCAGCGAGCATCGCGGAGCCCATGTTGCCTCCGCCGATCAACGCCAGGGTGGTCGAGCTGTCAGAGACCATCGGGGAGTCCCCTCTCAGAGCGTGGTTGTAGCGGATACTACACCGTTACGGGGATCCGTACTCAACGCTACAGGGCCTCAGAAGCCGAGCTGCTGGCGGATCGTCTCCAGGGTGTGGGCGGACTCCAGCGTCTGCTCGGTGTCGGCTGCAGCGACGGCCTGGGCCAGGGCGTCGGTCACGACGATGGTGGTGAGGACCTCGGCGGTGATGCCGGTGACCGTGTTCGGCACGTGGATGGCGACGGTGACGTCGTTCGCCAGCTTCTCGGCGACCAGTTGCTCGCTGAGCAGGATGATGCCGGCGCCGACGGCCCGGGCCCGGTCGATCACCGTCTGGGCGTCGATGATCAGGCGGCCCGGCGCGATCACGATGACGACGTCGCCGCGCTCGATCGCGAGCAGGTCGTCGGCCAGCCGGAAGCCCGCTGTCTGGATGCAACGGCTGCGCCGGCCGAGGCGGCGGAGCTTCAGCGTCAGGTGCTCGGCGGCGACGTAGTTGGCGCCGAAGCCGTAGGTGGTGATCTCGCGGGCCTCGAGCATCAGCCGGACCGCTTCCTTGTACGAGTCCATCGCCAGGTGCTCGTCCAGAAACTCGATCCGCTCGATCGCCTCTCTGATCACCCGGTCCCAGACGTGCTTGGGGTCGCCGCCGGTCATCTCCATCCGGTTGCGCAGCCGCTCCTCGCGATGAGCCTGCGTGAACGGTGCCGCGACCATGTCCTTCAGCTCGGCCAGTCCGGCGTAGCCCAGCAGTTGCAGCGTCCGGATCACGGTCGCGTTGCTCGTCTTGCTCTCCACGCCGAGGTCCTGGGCGGACAGGTAGAGCAGCCGCTCGGGCGAGATCTCCGAAAGGGACCGGCACACTGAACGTGCGGCCGGGGTGAACGCATCCCAGTGCTCCCGGATCCGGGATCGCAGCTCGACGATCGCCGCATTCTTGGTAACCCCTGTTACGTCATCGATCATCTGTGTATCATCCGATCCCATCGAGCTGTAACGAACAGTTCAAGGCTCGTAGTTCTGTAGTAGGCGGTTCTGCTCTAGATGGTATGTCCCCCGCACTCACCGAAGGACATTGATGACCCACACCTCGACGTTCTACCAGCGTGGTTCGACCCCGATCTTCGCGTCACAGGCCGATCCGCGACTGCACTACTGCCTGTACGTGCCGGCGAACGTGGCCCCGGAGGACAAGGCGCCGCTGGTCGTGATCCAGCACGGCACCGCCCGGTCGGCGACGAAGTACCGCGATGAGTGGAAGCAGTTCTCCGAGGACCACGGGGTGGTGATCCTGACCCCGATCTTCCCGGCGGGACTGGTGGATCCGACCGACCTGCACAACTTCAAGTTCATCGAGTACGAGGGCATCCGGTTCGACCACATGCTGCTCGCGATCATCGACGAGGTGGCCGAGCGGTACCCGGTCGAGTCCGCGCAGTTCTACCTGCACGGGTTCTCCGGCGGCGGGCAGTTCGTCCATCGGTTCTTCTACCTGCACCCCGAGCGGCTGGCCGGGCTGTCGATCGGCGCGCCGGGCCGGATCACCGAACTGGACGACAGCCTGGACTGGTGGCTCGGTACCAAGGGGTTCGAGCAGAGGTTCGGCCAGGCGATCGATGTCCCCGCGCTGCGCAAGGTGCCGATCCAGATGGTCGTCGGCAGCGAGGACACCGAGACCTGGGAGATCATGAACCGCGGTGAGTCGAACTGGATGGACGGCGCCGAGAAGACCGGCACCACCCGGATCGAGCGGTTGCGGACGCTGGAGCGCAACTACCTCGCGCACGGCCTGGACGTCACCTTCGATATCGTCGAGGGCGTGGCCCACTCCGGCCGGTCCGTCACCCCTGTGGTCGCCCGCTACTTCGCCGGCCTGATCGACACGTCGGCCTAGCCATTACGTCCGCGACCCCGGCTAGCCGCGGAGTTCGAAGTCCGCAGTTGGCCGGGGCCAAGGAAGAGGCGATGCTGTACAGGTCGCTGGAAGCAGCGGATCAAGCGGCTGCGCGGGTGCGGTTGCGGTTCGCCCAGACGGCTCGGCGGAGTTGGGCTTTGTCGGGATAGCCGGCGGCTCTGCCGATCATGTAGACGTCGTGGCTGCGCATGTTCACCATCGCGGCGACGAACCAGACGGGGTTCCCCTCGGCCAGCATGGTGACGATCATCTGGTTGGTGCTGTTCTCGAACATCCTGACCCTCTCCCTTGGTTGTGCTCTTACTGGTACGTCGGATCAGGTCGACCGAAATAGACACGCGTCGCGAAGATTTCTGGGGCTTTTTCTTGGCAGCTTGCGCGTTCAACCGAAGGCGTCCGGACAAACGAATGCCCCGATCGACGACCGGGGCACTCGCCCGTGCGGGTCCCGGGGGGAGTGGGACCACCACACGTGGGGGGACTCCAAATTTATCTCGGCGCCAGGGTCAGCACGGAACGAGACCGGCGATTCTCACTAATCTGTCCGCTAAGCGGTTCGGAGCCTGCGCTCAATGGGTCGTTCAGGCCCTTGCACGACGACGGAAGAGCACCGTCGCCAACGTGAACGAGAACAGGAATAGACCAGTGCACCAGGCCAGGGCGACCCACCCGGTGCCATTCAGACTAGTACCGGTCAGGAGGCTGCGCACGGTCTCGATGACGGGTGTGATCGGCTGGTGCTCGCTGATCGGTCGCAAGAACGCGGGCATCGTCTCGACCTGGACGAAGGCGCTGCTCAGGTAGGGCACGAACAGCATGAAGAAGCTCAGCGTGCTCGCCGACTCGACCGACTTGGCGATCACCCCGAGTGCGGCCGCCAGCCAGGAGAGCGCGACGACGTACAGCAAGAGCAAGCCGGTCGCGCCCAGCCAGTCCAGCGGACCGGCGTTCGGGCGGAAGCCCATCGCCAGCGACGCGAGCAGGACGATCGCGGTGGAGATCGCGTTGCGCGCGACGCTCGCCGTCACGTGTCCGGTGAGGACGGCGAAGCTGCGGATCGGCAGCGACCGCAAGCGGTCGATCATGCCGGACGTCATGTCGTCGGCGACCGCCATCGCGGTGTTCGAGGCGCCGTACCCGGTGGTCAGCAACAAGATGCCGGGGACAACATAATTGATGTACTCCGTCCCGGTGCTGATCGCGCCGCCGAAGACGTAGACGAACAACGCCATCATCAGCAGTGGCAGCAGGATCGACACGAACAAGGTGTCGACGTTGCGCCGGGTCAGCCGGATGCTGCGGTCGATCATGGTCGCCGTGTCGCTCGCCGCGGCGCCGAAGCCGTCGTGGGTCACTGCCACTCCTTAGTGTCCTGCGTCGGGTGTTGTTTGAGTGCTTGTGGCGCCCAGGCACGCACCTCGCGGCGCTGGCCAAGCGTCCACGATGCTCCGCATCGAGGACGCTCGTCCAGCACCGCGATGCACGCACCTGACCACCGCAATCACTCAAACAACACCCGACGCAGGACACTGGGCGGTAAGGGTCAGAAAGACGTCGTCGAGTGTCGGGCGGTGGGACGAGACGCGGCTCGGGAGCAGCCCCTCGTCGCGAAGCTGATCGAGCACGTGGTGAAGGTGCGCGGCGGTCCCGTCCGATGGCAGGTTCAGCAGTGGCCCGTCCGCCAGACCACCGAGGAACCCGGCCGCCTTGAGGGCCGCCACCTCGTCGGCGAAGTACAACTCGATCCGTTCGCCACCGATCTGGGTCTTCAGTGCATCGGCCGTTCCGGACGCGGTGATCCGGCCCTTGTCGAGCAGCACGATCCGGTCGGCCAGGCGGTCGGCCTCCTCGAGGTACTGGGTGGTGAGCAGGATCGTGGTGCCGTCGCGGACGAGGTCGCCGATCGCGTCCCACATGGTCAGCCGGCTGGCCGGGTCGAGGCCGGTGGTCGGCTCGTCGAGGAAGATCACCCGCGGTCGCGCAACCAGGCTCATCGCCAGGTCGAGGCGCCGGCTCATCCCGCCCGAGTAGGTCTTGGCGCGCCGGTTCATCGCACCGGTCAGCTCGAACTGCTCGAGCAACTCCCACGCGCGCTGCCGCGCCCTGCGGTGACCGAGATGCATCAGCCGGCCGACCATCACGAGGTTCTCGAGGCCGGTCTGGTTGTCGTCGACCGCCGCGTGCTGACCCGTCAGGCTGATCACCCCGCGGACCTTGGCCGGCTCGCGGACCACGTCGTACCCGGCGATCGTCGCGTGCCCCGCGTCCGGCCTGGCCAGCGTCGTCAGGATCCGGACGATCGTGGTCTTGCCCGCGCCGTTCGGCCCGAGCAGGGCGAGCACCGACCCCTCGGGTACGGAGAGGTCGACGCCCTCCAGAACTGAGGTCGGCCCGAACGATTTCCGCAGCTCCACTGCTTCGACGATCATGGGTCCCCCTCCGCATTGCGTATTAGCTACGCTAATTAGCGTAGCAGGTACGCAGTACAGGTTTCTAGACTGAGGCGGTGGAGATGAGCGAGCAGCCCGACCTGCCGGCCGACGTCGCCCTGATGTGGGGGCTGCAGGCCGTCACCAAGCGCGGCCCCAAGCCGTCGCTGTCGGTCGAGGACATCACCCGGGCCGCGATCGGGATCGCCGACGCCGAGGGGCTGGGCGCGGTCTCGATGGCGCGGGTGGCGGAGCGGCTCGGCAACTCGACGATGGCCCTCTACCGGCACGTGAAAAGCAAGGACGAGTTGCTGGTACTGATGTCCGATGCCGCGCTCGAGCGTCCCCAGCCGCTGCCTGAGGGGATCGACTGGCGGACCGGGCTGGTCTTCTGGGCGCACGGGGTGATGACCGCAGTGCGGGCCCACCGCTGGTACGCGCAACTACCGATCTCCGGGCCGCCCGCCGGGCCGAACAACCTCGCCTGGTTCGACTCGGCACTCGGCGCGCTGAAGGACACCGGCCTGACCGAGGAGGGCAAGGTCGGCGTGGTGATGGGCCTGATGACGTACGTGCAGGGCGAGATGCGCCTCAGCTCGGACCTCGCCGCCGGGTACGCCGACAACCCCGACGCCTTCAGCCGGTACGGCGCGACGCTGGCGCGGGTGGTCGATCCGCGCCAGCTTCCGGCGCTCGCGGCGGTGCTCGCGGCCGGGGTGTTCGACGAGTCAGCGTCGTCATTCACCGATGATGCCGACGCGGACTTCGACTTCGGGCTGCAGCTCTACCTGGACGGGGTGGCCGGCTTCATCGCGCGGATGACCGGCTAGGACAGTTTCAGGATCGCGTCGGCGGCTGGGGCCGTCGCAGCGATCAGCAAGGCGTTCGCCTCATCGCTCCCGTAGGTCTTCTGCCGGGCTTCCTCGGCGGATCGGCCGTAACGCATGTGCCGGGCCTGCAGGCGTTCATGTCTGACGTCGTCGTCGAGATCGATGTACCAGCATTCGTCCAGCAGTGCCCGACTTGTTGCCCAGGGCGCCTCGTCGAACAACAGGTAGTTGCCCTCGGTAACCACCAGCGACACCTCCGGCGCGATGGCGATGCTGGCGGCGATGGAATCCTCGAGCTCCCGATCGAACCGTGGCGCCCAGATCGTCTCGTCGGCAGACTCCTTCAGTCGCTTGAGCAAGGCAACGAACCCGTACCCGTCGAAAGTCTGCGGCGCACCCTTGACCGCGGCGAGCCCGAGTGATTCCAGCGCCGCCTGCGCCAGGTGGTACCCGTCCATCGGAACCAGCGCGACCTGGTGGCCCCGGGCAACCAGGTCGGCCGTGAGCTGTTCGGCGTACGTCGACTTGCCGGCCGCGGGCGCGCCGGTGATGCCGAGGATCGCGCGGCGGCCACTGGTGGCCAGCGCGATGGCGCGAGTCAGGGCGGTCTCTCGATTCAGCTGCACCCCGAGATCTTGTCAGGCCCCGGCCAGGATTGGTCAGGCGAGATAGCCGTCCGGGCGGATCAGGATCTCGTCGCCGTCTGACGCGTAGTAGAACTCGAAGGCTTCAGGTGATGTGTAGGCATCCGGCCGAGTACTGCGTACTACGGCCATCGCGTGCGGGTGGGTCGTCGGGGTGGTGGGGGAGAACCGCAGCAGGGTTTCCGACGGGCCGCGGAACAGGTCGAAGAGGCGCAGGTGATTGCCTTGGGCATCGATCAGCGGCGAGTCCGGAGCTCGATCGCCGGAGGTAAGCGGGGCGGTGTCGTCGGCCGCGCGATAGCTGACGTCGAGCTGGCGGGTCTGTTCGCCACGTTCCAGGGCTCGCTCGTCGCCGTCGCGGTGCTTCTGCATCAGGTCTTCGCTGATGCCGAGGACTCTGGCTGCGTTCGCGCGGCGCTCGCTCTCATAGGTCTCGAGGACCTCCTCGCGTCCGTCCGCGAGTTTCCAGCCGAGGTTGTAGCCGTCCTGGACTCCCGTGTTGAGGCCCTGGCCACCCGTCGGAGGATGGACGTGCGCGGCGTCGCCCGCGATGAAGACCCGTCCCACCCGGAACCGTTCGGCCAGACGGACGTTGGGTCGCCAGATCGTGGACCAGGTGAGGTTGCGCAGCTTGGCGACTCCCTCGCCGGCGAACCGGTCGACGAGTTCCTGCAGCGTTGCCAGCGAAGGATCCACCTGGTCGTCGTCGAGCGGCGTACCGAACTGGAACTGGTCGCCGCCGGACAGCGGGGTCATCGCGATCCCGGCCATTGGGTTGCCCGGACCTGCGAACCAGTGGCCGTAATCGTGGTCCAGGCCGTCGGCGGAGACATCGCCCAGGAGCATCCGGATCGACTCGTCGGTGGTGCCTTCGAAGGCGATGCCAAGGGTCTTGCGAACGAAGCTGCGGCCGCCGTCCGCGCCGACGAGGTAGTCGACCTCGACCGTCTCCCCGGTGGAGAGCCCGGCCGTCACTCCGTCGTCGGTCTGGGTGAAACTGGTGAGCTCGGTGTTGAGCTCGACCTTGACGCCGAACTCCTCGAGCCGGGCGCGGAGGATCGCCTCGGTGCGCGACTGGCCGAGCATCCAGGCGTTCGGGTACGGCACGTCCGGCGTCGGGTCCGCGGGCTCGCTCATGCGGCGCTCGCCGACGAACTTGCCGCCGATCGAGATCCGCATCACCGGCATCGGTATGCCCTGCGCGAGGACCTGGTCGATCACGCCGAGGTCGTCGAACACCTCCAGCGTGCGCGGCTGGAGCCCATCACCTCGCGAGCCGTTGAAGTAGTCGGCCGCCTTCTCGATCAGCCGTACTCCGACGCCGCGCCGGGCCAGGTCGATGGCCAGCGTCAGGCCGGTCGGTCCGGCTCCCGCGATCAGCACGTTCATCCGGTTCTCCTCTTGACTGAATTGTCGTTCACTGAATCTTGATTCAGGATGAACCTCGCTAGGGTGCTCTGTCAAGGAGGAGGTGTCGTGACGACCACTCGCAGGGAGCAGGCGGCCGGGACGGAGGCGGCGCTGAAGCAGGCTGCCCGGGAGGTGTTCGCCGAGCGCGGTTATGTGAACACCAAGATCACCGACATCACCGCTGCGGCAGGCCGGGCGACGGGGTCGTTCTACAACCATTTCGCCGGCAAGGAGGAGATTCTCGAAGCGTTGCTGAAGGACATGCTCGCCGAGGCGGACGAGGCCGTCCTCGTCGACGCCGCGCACGACGCGGACTTCAGCAAGATCGAGTCGATCCGCTGGCACGTCGCCGCCTTCTGGCGCTTCTACCGGGCGCACATCCCGGAGATGGTCGCTCTGAAGCAGGCGGCGATGGTCAACCCCGACCTAGGCCGCCGGCTGCAGCAGATCATGGTTGACGACGATGCCCACATGGTCGAGCACCTCTCCCACCTGCCCAGCCCGCAGCCCGATCCTCTGCTCCAGATCTCGGCCATGAACTCCTTGATGGAGGGCTTCGCCTACACCTGGCTGGTGGTCAACCCCGCCGCCGGCCAGACCATCCCCGACGAGGAAGCCATCACCCTCCTCACCAACCTCCTCCACCACGGCTTCACCGGCCGGTAGGAGACAGCGCCACCGCGACGACGCAGAGGAGGTCAACGCCAAGTCCGGTACTCCGGCCCGTGCCCGGCGCCGATTTCGGGGTCTGGTGCCGGCGGAGTGCTTGACCGCTGGCGGGTTGTGCGCTGGCTGGCGGCTTAGAAGGCGCTAGTGGCCGAACGACCCGCCAGCGAAACCCCGGGTCGCCATCGCTGAGGCGGTGGTGGCGACACATCTCGGGGGTTACCCCCTGCGAATGCTGGTCACTCGTCCGGGGGTGGGGGTTCTTCGGCGCCTTCGCGTTCGTCTCGGGCGGCCCACTCGAGCAGAGTGTCGAGGGAGTAGGCGGTGTCGTCGATGGTGGCGTGCAGGTCGCCCAGTTCGGCGAACCGCGCGGGGACCGTGGCGATGGTGAACGCCTTCGGGTCGACGTCGTCGATCTCGTCCCAGTGGATCGGCGTCGACACCGTGCCCTCGGGGTTGCCGCGGACCGAGTACGCGCTGGCGATCGTGTGGTCGCGCGCGTTCTGGTTGTAGTCCACGAACAGCTTCTTCGGGTCGCGGTCCTTGCGCCACCAGGTCGTGGTGACATCTTCGGGTGCGCGGCGCTCCACCTCGCGCGCGAAGGCCAGCGCCGCCCGGCGTACGTCGGAGAAGCCGTGCTCGGGCTTGATCCGCACGTAGATGTGGATGCCGGAACCACCCGAGGTCTTCGGGTACCCGGTGGCGCCCAGATCGTCGAGGACCTCCCGGGCCACATGGGCGACACGGCGGACCCGGTCGAAGGGGCAGTCGGGCATCGGGTCGAGGTCGATCCGCCACTCGTCGGGCTTCTCGGTGTCGGCGCGGCGGGAGTTCCAGGGGTGGAACTCGACCGTGGACATCTGCACGGCCCAGGCGACATGCGCGAGTTCGGTGACGCACAACTCGTCGGCTGTCCGGTTGTACCGCGGGAAGTGCACGCGCACCGTCTCCATCCAAGGCGGAGCGCCGTGCGGCAGGCGCTTCTGGTGCACCTTCTCGCCGGCGACACCCTCGGGGAACCGGTGCATCATGCACGGGCGCTCGCGCAGCGCGCGGACGATCCCGTCGCCGACGGACAGGTAGTAGTTGACGAGATCGAGCTTCGTCTCGCCGCGTGCAGGGAAGTAGACCCGGTCGGGATTGGAGATCCGGACCGTGCGTTCCCCGACCTGGATCTCGATCGCCGGCGTCTTCTTCTTGGCCGCCTTGGACTCTGCCATGCCGCCAACCTAACCGCCCCGGGGGACATTCGCTCCTAGGCGAGGCGGGTGAGCCAGCCTCGGGGGTCGGGGACGCGGCCGTACTGCAGGTCGAGAAGGGATGCGCGGAGCGAGGCGGTGACGGGGCCGACGCCGTGGTCGACGGAGTGGTCGCCGATGGTCAGGTCGCCCTCGGCCCAGGCGAGCCGGCCGATCGGGGTGATCACCGCGGCCGTGCCGGAGGCGAACGCCTCGGTGATCTCGCCGCTGCGCACCCCCTCGCGCCACTCGTCCGCGGAGATGCGGTGCTCCTCGATCTTGTGGCCGAGGTCCTCCGCCAGCTCGAGCACCGAGGCGCGGGTGACGCCCTCCAGGATCGAGCCGGACAACTCAGGCGTCACGATCCGGCCGTCGGAGCACACGAAGAAGACGTTCATGCTGCCGCTCTCCTCGATCCAGCGGCGCTCCACCGCGTCGAGGTAGACGACCTGGTCGCAGCCGTTGGCAACCGCCTCGGCCAGCGCGGCGAGGCTCGCGGCGTAGTTGCCGCCGCACTTGGCCGCACCCGTGCCACCCGGCGTCGCCCGGATCGAGGTGGTCGTCAGCCAGATGGAGACCGGCTTCGGGCCCGTGTTGAAGTACGGGCCGGCAGGTGACGCGATGACGCCGAACAGCACCTCACGAGCCGGCCGGACGCTCAGTGCGGCCTCGGTGGCGATCATGTACGGCCGGAGGTAGAGGCTGGTCTCACCACTGCCCGCCGGCGGCACCCAGACCTCGTCGACGGTCACCAGTGCACGCAAAGCCGCGACGAAGTCCTCCTGCGGCACCTCGGGGAGTGCGAGTCGCTGGGCGCTCCTGCTGAACCGTGCGGCGTTCACCTCGGGCCGGAACGCCCAGACCGAGCCGTCCTGGTGCCGGAACGCCTTCAGACCCTCGAAGATCTCCTGTGCGTAGTGCAGCACCGCGGCGGCCGGGCTGACCCGCAGCGGCGCGTAGGCGGTCACCTTCGGGTTATGCCAGCCGAGGTCGCTGGTCCACGATGCGAGCACCATGTGGTCGGTGAAGGCCTGGCCGAAGCCTGGCTTGTCCAGTACTGCGGTACGCGCCTCCGTCGTCGCCGGGTCGCTCCTCAACTCGACCTCGAAGTCCCACGCGCCTGACACCGTCGCTACCCGATTTTCGACTGTCACTCTCGGCACGCTACCCCTGCGGCTAGGCATAGCTCGACCCGCTGCCCACACTCCGGTTGTGGTACGGCCTGCGCACCAGTAGCTCGCGGTAGTCCCGCACGGCAGCCCGGCCAAGGTCCTTGCCTTGTACTGCGGACAGCACGCGCCCGGCGGCTTCGTACAAGTAGTGGGTGTGCCATTGGTCCGGCAGTTCGACCAGTACGCGCATTGCCACCGCCAGCCCGGCAGCAACCTCGCCGTCCAGGACCAGGCAGCGTGCGAGCACCAACTCGACCTCGGCTCGCTCGCGCAGACTCCCGGTCGGGCACAACGCCAGCGCGCGATCCAGCGCCACATACGCCGAGTCCGTCTCGCCAAGCGCCGCCTGCACGAGACCCTCCACCCACGACGTCTTGTACTCCGACCAGTCGAACAGCGAGGTGGCTCCGACGGGCTGGACCGGCAGATCGTCGGTCACCGCCAGGAGATCCTGCAGGGCTCGCCGGGCGTCCTCCGCTCGGTCGAGCTGCGCCAGGATCTGGGCACGGGCCGCTAGTGCGCGGGCGCTGCAGCTGGGGCGATCGGCCAGAGCCAGCGCGTCCTCGGCCAGCTCCAGGAGGTCGGCGAGCGGGCGGCGCTCGGACAATCCACTGATCGCCTCCCAGCCGCGCGCCAGGCTCCTCACCCGTGGCTCAGCGGAATTGTCAGCCGCGGCGCGGGCGGTCCGCCACCATCTCTCCGCGACCCGGAGGCGGCCGATTCCGGTCAGGGTCAGCGCGATCAGCACACTCAGCTCGGCGGTCGGGACTGCGAGCTCCGGGGAGGTCCACCCGGCCGCAGCCGACGTCTCCGTTGCTTCGGCCCGGAGGAGCTGGAGGTCTCCGGTGAGCTCTGGGAGGAGCTCGACCAGCGGAGTCACCAGGAAGTCGCGCGCGTGGTTCGTGGTCACCGCGCTCCACTCGTCGGCGTGGAGCACCTTGCCCACCGAGCCGGCCAGGCCGCGCCGTACGGCCTCCAGCACGTCGACTCCGGCCGTCGGCGTCTTGAGCAGGGTGGGCGCCGGGGGACCGGCCGGCCGGGGGAGTGGGCGGGCCTCTGCGTAGGCGGTCGCCAAGGTGTCGCCTGTTCCCAGCTCCCGGTCGCAGAGCCGGGCCAGGTGGGCCGACCCCGGCCGCTGCCCGCGCTCCACCTGGGACAGGTAGCTGTGGTCGTAGCCCACCCGGGTCGCAAGCTGCCGCAAGCTCAGAACGGCCGCCTGCCGGGACCGCCTCAACTGCACGCCGAACGCTGCCTCAGCCACAGGATCCTCCCCCGCTCGAGCTGCGGGCCGGGCTGGCCGGCCCACTGGTCACGCCTGGTGGTTGCGGTGCGTACCGGGAACGCTACAAGGGCCTACCGACAGAACACGACGCAGCGGCGTCCGGCCCGGCATCGCAAGCCCACAAGCACTTGTGGCGGCCTGTGGGCGGTCCGAACAGCCCACAGCTCACACCTGGTGACCACGCCCCCGCACCGGTCAGCCTGCAGAGGTGAACCAGCAGACCACGCCGCAGCGGGAGCCGAGACTCTTCCAGCTGCTCCGCCCTGCTCCGGGCGCTGGGGTTGCAGTAGACCGCATTGAAGGAGCAGGTGGGCTGGTGCTCGGGGCGGTGGCTGAGGGGGTCGAGTGGGCGGACGGGGCGGTGACGCTGCGGTGGCTGGGGCAGTGGCCGGCGGTGTCGGTGTGGAGTGGTGGAGTCGCAGCAGTGCTGGCTGCTCACGGCCAGACCGGTGACACCACGATCCGCTGGCTCCCAACCACAAGTCCAAACCCAACGACAACCCCAAGCCCAGCGCCAACCGCCCGCAGTGCTCCTGCGCTGGGACCTGCCGCCGGAAAGACACTGCGACAGGACTCGGCGCAGGGGGCGTTGTGGATTCCGGCGGCCGGTGCGGACGGGTTGTGCGTCCGGTGCGGGCAGCTCTGGCCGTGCCTCAGCTGTGGGCCGTAGGGAGCGGTCGGGCTGCATGCCCGCTGAGACAACGGTGTCAGCTCACTGTGAGGCGGTCTACTCTGACCCTCTGTGGGTGATGGCGAGCGGACGAAGAGGCCGGCGGTGTACGACGACCAGGCAGCGCAGGATGAACGCGTAGTGGAGGACGAAGAGACTCTCGCGGATCCGCTGGACGAGCTCGACGCGCAGTTGTCGAGGTTGCGCAGCGTGGCGGATGAGCTGCGCGGGTCCCGCGGCAAGGCGGTGCTGACCGGGAACCAGGTCGAGCTGATCGAGGACGGCCCGACCCTGCTCCGGACGTACGAGCGGCTGCAGGAGGACGCGAAGCGCGAAGTACGGGTGCTCGATCGGCCGCCTTACGTGACTCCGCCGTCGAACCAGCAGCAGTTGGAGCTGGATCGGCTGCGGGCCGGGGTCTGTTATCGGGCGATCTACGGCACGGAGGTCTTCGAGAGCCTGGACATCATGGGGGTGCTGCCGGAGTTGCAGTCGGCGGGGGAGGTGAGTCGCGTCCTCGCCCAGGTGCCGATGAAGATGGCGGTCGGTGATGACGACACCGCCTTGATCGGGCTGACCAAGCGGGCCGTCGGCGACTACCACCTGCTGATCCGGTCGTCGGGCTTGCTGGACGGACTGATCGCGACCTTCGAGATGCTCTGGGCACTCTCGATCCCGATGCCGGCCCTGCCGTTCAGCGGCGACTTCACGAGCCTGCGGCCCGCCGACCGCGACATCCTGCTTCTGCTGGCCGGCGGAGCCACGGACGACAAGATCAGCCGCCACCTGCGGATCAGTCCCCGGACCACCCAGCGCCGGGTCCGCGCGCTGATGGAATCCCTCGGCGCGCAGACCCGGTTCCAGGCCGGCGTGCAAGCCGCACGCCGCCGCTGGATCTGAACCGCCCTTTGCCCCATGGGCGGTTCAGCTCCGCGGTGCTAGTTGATCGTCACGACCGTGCCGGCCCGGTTCGGGAATTCGACGAAGCCGGTGGAGCGCTGGTTCGTCGGCAGCCCGGACCACGAGGCCGTGACCTGGAAGGGCTTGCCTGCCGCCGGCGTGACCGACGGCGTCACCGTCAGCCCGCTGCCACCGGTCACCACGTTGGTCTGCATCGTGTACTGCGTGGTGTCGGCGCCCGGTGGGTTCGAGAGGGTGATCGCGAGGACACCCCAGACGCCGGGTTCGGGCGCGGCCAAGGTCGCGGACGCCTGGTTCGAGCCGTCGCCCTCGAAGGACAACGCCTGCATCTGACCGTTGACCACCTTGTAGAGGACGAGCCAGATGCTGCCCGCCGGGTCCACTGTCTTGATGTTCCACTGGACGGCCTTCGTCGAGGCAGTCACGGTGACGGGGTAGTTCGGCAGGTCGGCATCCGCCGCACCAGCGGGGACCGAGCCCGGAACCAGCGGTGCCGAGACGACGCCGTTGGCCTTGATCGGTACGCCGGCCTTGCCCGCGGTGACGTCGAAGGAGACGCTACCGGTCGCCCCGGAACCCGAGACCGCGCTCGGCGCGACGACGGAGGTCGGCTTGACGACGATCGGGCTGCGGACCGACGTGTTGGCGCCCTGCCAGGTCAGCCAACCGGTGGTGCTCACGTTCGACAACCCGGTGTCCAGGGTGAGCTTGACGGTGAAGGACTTCGTCTGGCCCGCCTGCAGGTTCAGGATCGACGGAGTGACGACGGCCTTCATCCCGGGCACGGACACGGTCGCCCGGTACAGACCGCCGGTCACAGCGGTCACCCGGCGGGTGATCGTCTGCGTGCCGACCAGTTGGCCGACCGCGATCGACGGGGTGTTGTAGTTGCTCGGGTCGATCGCCGGTACGCCGGTACCGGTGTTGACGCCGGTGCCTTCCAGGTAGCCGAGCCAGTCGGCGTCACCGGAGTCGTAGACGAGCCCAGGGGTGAGCATCTTCGACGGCTGGACCTCGCCGGCACCACGAGCGAATGGGTCGTCGTTGACAGCACCACTGGCCGTCTTGACGTCGCTGGTGGTCGTCATGAGAGCGGACTTGACCATCATCGGAGTCCAGTCGGGGTGCTTGCTCAGGTAGAGCGCGGCCAGACCGGCGATGTGCGGAGCCGCCATCGAGGTGCCCGAGTAGAAGGCGAAGCTGTGGCCGTCGTTGCTGGGCGGCGCGACCGCGGCCAGGACGTTCACGCCCGGTGCGGCCAGGTCCGGCTTGAGCAGGTCACCCTTGCTGGACAGGGACGGACCACGCGAGGAGAAGTCCGCGATCTGCGGGTACGGCGTGGTCTTGGTGGTCAGGTTGCCCGGAATCAGTTGTGCCGTGGCGCCCGTAGTACCGGCGTAGGTCTTGACGGACAGGGATCCCGGGGTGTTCAGGTGCACCGTCGGGACGGAGTGCGAGTCGGCCACCATGTCCTGGTCGGTGAGGTTGAGCAGGACCATGCCGACGCCGCCCACACGCTTGACCTCGGCGGACTTGTCGACGCGAGCGCCGACGCCGCGATCGCAGACCACGATCTTGCCGGCCGCCTGGGCCGAGTCGAGGGTGTTCGGCAGGCACTGCGAGCCGTCGTACTCGGTGCTGGTGGCGGTCCTGGCGGCCGCGCCGGTGACCAGTGGCTTGCTGCTGACCGAGCTGGCGACGCTGGTGCTGAGCCCGGCGTACTCCTCACCGTTGCCCAGGACAACAGTCGACTCGTACGGCGCGACGGTGCTCGCGGCGACGGTGGTCACCCAGGGGGAGGTGTTGTCCAGCGTGGACTCGTAGGGGCCCGAGTTGCCGCCCGCGGCTGATACGAAGATGCCGGCCGAAGCAGCGGACAGGAAGGCGAGCTGGACCGGGTCCGTGTGCGAGGACTCGAAGATCGAGCCGACGGAGTAGTTGATCACGTCGACGCCGTCCGCGACGGCCTGGTCGATCGCCGCGAGGATGTCGGACGTGTAGCCGCCCGAGCCGACGTCGTCCTTGCCGGTCCACAGCGCCTTGTAGACGGCGATCTTGGCCGCCGGGGCGATCCCGGAGATGGTGCCGAAGTTGATACCGCCCTCTGCGACGTCCACCCCGGCCCGGCCGGCCGCGGTCGTCGCGGTGTGCGTGCCGTGGCCGCCACCGTCACGCGGCGAGGCCCAGTCGTCCCGGGCCGCAGGCGGGGTCGCGCCGAGCCAGGCGTCGCCGAAGAACTTGGCGCTGATGAGCTTGGTGTTGCACAGGTCGGCGGTGAAGTTCTCGCCGGCCTGTCAGGCGCCGGTGAAGTCGTTCCCGTCGGCCTTGTGCATGACGATGGTGTCGCCGGAGCGGTACGGCTGGTAGGGGTCCGCCGCGGTCGGCTTCGTCCCGAGCTGCGGGCCCGACAGCGACGCGCTCTCCGGCCAGATGCCGGTGTCCACGACGCCGACGACGACGCCCTTGCCGGCTTCGGCGTTGCCGCCCAGGGCGGACCAGACACCGGACTCGCCGGACAGCTTGAGGAAGTCCGCGGGCTTCTTGTCGTCCAGCGCCTTGTGCAACTGGTCCGGCGTCACCGCGACGACACCCGGCGTCTTGCTCAGCTGGCTGACCTGGGCGCTCGTCAGGTTCGCCGCGAACGCGTTGATCGCCGTCGAGTAGTGCCGGGTCGCCTTGGCGCCGACCTTCGCCGCGACCTGGTTGTGGCGGCCGTCGAGGAAGCCGCGGTAGGCCTTCGAGTCAGGGCTCGCGGTGTCGACCTTGCGGCCCTTGGCGGGCTTGGTGGCCTTCAGCCCGGCCACCCCACCCTGGTAGGTTGCGAGCGGCTGGTCGGCCAGCGTCACGACGTACTTGCCGGGCGCGAACTTGGGCAGCCGCATCGAGGTGGCGAGGTCGTCCGGTGGGGGAGAGCCCGGAGAAGCCGCGGGCAGTACCGCGTTCCCGGCCGGGGCCGCGAAGGCGGCGGTGCTGAGGACGGCGGCCGCGATCAACGCGGTCCTCCGACGCAAGGACAGATGGTTCACGCGATTCCTCCAGTGCTGGAGGGACGGGCGGATGTGCGTCCCTCGTGTCCTGACCGCGGCTGTCGCCCCGGTCGCCCGCCCCCGAGCCCGGACGTCTCAGAGCGTCCCGCACAAGTCACCGCCTGTTCACCGTTTTGGCTTCAACTGGCCGCTGGCGAAAAACTGCCACCGGCCCGCGGCGGCTTTCCCACACCGTCGGCTTTCCGACAGCGCGACGCATTGACCGGGAGTTTCGGAACCTCTCTACTAAATGCACCCCCACCGCTGGAGGATCCATGCGTGCGGCGGCTCGTCCCCATCGTTCCGGGGACTGATGACGTGGTCGATCAACTGGGACCGGTACTACGACTGGGAGTTCCAGAACAGCCACGCGCCGTACCTCGCGGCCCTGCCGTGACGTCCGATTGCCGGGAGTCGGCTTACGCCTGTGGATTAACGTGCGCCGGAATTCGCCCCGCGCTGGTATGAAAGGAGCATGCCTACGTCATCTGCCCGCCCGGTGATCCTGACCGTGGACGACGACCCGGGGGTCTCCCGCTCGATCGCCCGCGACCTGCGCCGCCGGTACGGCGAGGAGAACCGGATCGTCCGGGCGGAAGCGCCGGACCAGGCCCTCGAGGCACTCCGCGAGCTCAAGCTGCGGGGCGAGCCGGTCGCGCTGCTGCTGGCGGACTACCGGATGCCCGGGATGTCCGGGATCGACTTCCTCGAGGCCGCGATGGACCTGTTCCCGCTCGCCCGGCGAGTCCTCCTCACGGCGTACGCGGACACCGATGCGGCCATCCAGGCGATCAACGTGGTCGACCTCGACCACTACCTGCTGAAGCCGTGGAACCCGCCGGAGGAGAAGCTCTACCCGGTGGTCGACTCGATGCTGGACCTCTGGCGGTCGACCCCGGAGCTGCCCACCGACGAGACCCGGGTGATCGGTCATCGCTGGTCGGCCCCGTCGTTCGAGGCCCGGGACTTCCTGGCCCGCAATGCCGTGCCCTACCGCTGGATGGGCGTCGACGACGACGAGAGCAAGCGCCTGCTCGAGGCGGCCGGAGTGGACGGGGCGACCCTGCCCGTGGTGATCACCCCGGACGGTACCGTGCTGATCCGCCCGAGCGAGGCCGAGCTCGCGGACAAGGTCGGGCTGTCCACCCATCCCGCCGAGGAGTTCTACGACCTGGTCGTGGTCGGCGGCGGTCCCGCCGGGCTCGGAGCCGCGGTGTACGGCGCGAGCGAGGGACTCCGCACGGTACTGGTGGAGTCTGTCGCGACGGGCGGCCAGGCCGGCCAGTCGAGCCGGATCGAGAACTACCTCGGGTTCCCCGACGGGGTGTCGGGGGCTCAGCTGACCGATCGCGCCCGGCGGCAGGCGATCCGCTTCGGCGCCGAGCTGCTCACGGCCCGGCAGGTGGTCGGGCTGGAGACGATCGGATCCGCCCGGCGGCTGGAGTTCTCCGACGGCAGCGAGATCTCCGCGCACTCGGTGATCCTGGCGACCGGCGTCTCCTACCGGACCCTGGATGCTCCCGGCGTGGACGACCTCTGCGGCCGTGGGATCTACTACGGCTCGGCGACCACCGAGGGCCCGAGCTGCGCCGGCCAGGAGGTCTACATCATCGGCGGCGCGAACTCCGCCGGGCAGGCCGCGGTCTATTTCTCGAAACACGCGAAACGCGTGCATATGCTGGTAAGAGGTCCCTCACTCGAGGCGACCATGTCGTCGTACCTGATCGATCAGATCGACGGCATCGACAACATCGAGGTGCACACCTGCACTCAGGTGGTCTCCTGCAAGGGTTCCGACCACCTGGAACGGGTGACGCTGACCAACAGCGCGACGGGCGAGAGCCGGGAGGTGGACACGGAGTGGATGTTCGTGTTCATCGGAGCGGCACCGCGGACCGACTGGCTGCCGGGTGACCTGCTGCGCGACGACCGGGGCTTCGTCCTGACCGGGCCGGACCTGCGGGGCCGGCCGCCGGGCTGGAGTCTGGACCGCGATCCGTACCACCTGGAGACGAGCATGCCGGGAGTCTTCGCGGCCGGCGACGTCCGGGCCGAGTCGGTGAAGCGGGTCGCCTCCGCGGTGGGCGACGGAGCGATGGCAGTGACCTTGGTGCACCGATACCTGGAGATGCTCTGATGACGACGACCGATGACACCCTCCGGATGAGTCGCGACGAGCTGCGCACCCTGTTCCTGTTCGAGCACCTGAACGACGACCAGCTCGACTGGCTGTCCCGCGAGGGCTACGTCATCAAGGTCGACGAGGGCCGGGTGTTCAGGGAGGGCGACGAGGCCAGCTGCTGCTACATCATGACCTCGGGCTCGATCCGGATGTGCAAGCTGCTCCAGGGCGAAGAGGTGGAGATCAACCGGACCGCCCAGCGCGGCGTGTACTCCGGTGCCTTCAACGCGTTCTTCGGCGCCGACGACCGCAAGGCCTACACGGCGTCGATGTACGTGCTCGAGCCGTCGGAGTTCTTCGTCATCGACGCCGCCACGATGGCGACGATGATGAACACCTGGTTCCCGATGGCGGTGCACCTGATCGAGGGCTTCGTGATGGGGATGCGCCGGACCAACGAGACGATGGGGCAGCGCGAGCGGTTGCTCGCCCTCGGTTCCTTGTCGGCCGGCCTCACGCACGAGCTCAACAACCCGGCCGCCGCCGCTGTCCGCGCTGCCGCGACCCTGCGCCAACGGGTCGCCGGGATGCGCAGCAAGCTGGCGATGCTTGCCGACGGCACCCTTGACACGACGAAGCTGCACCAGCTCGTCGCGATCCAGGAGGACGCGGTCGAGCGGGTGGCGAAGGCGCGGGAGCTCTCGCCGATGGAGCTCAGCGACGCCGAGGACTCCCTGACCGACTGGCTGGAAGACCACGATGTGCGCAACAGCTGGGACGTCGCGCCGGTGCTGGCCGCGGTCGGCCTGGACGTGCCGTGGATGGAGGAGGTGCTGACCGCCGTCGGTCCGGAGTACCTGGAGGGTGCGGTCCGCTGGCTGATGTACACGATCGACACCGAGTCGCTGATGAACGAGATCGACGACTCCGTGACCCGGATCTCCACCCTGGTCGGCGCGGCCAAGCAGTACTCGCAGATCGACCGGGCGCCCTTCCAGGTGGTGGATCTGCGCGAGCTGCTGAAGTCGACGCTGGTGATGATGTCGAGCAAGCTGGACGGCATCACGGTGGTGAAGGACTTCGATCCCGAGCTGCCCCCGATCCCGGCGTACGCGGCCGAGCTGAACCAGGTCTGGACCAACATCATCGACAACGCGGTCGGCGCGATGAGCGGCTCCGGCACCCTGACGCTGCGCACCAAGCGCGACGGCGCCTACGCCGTGGTCGAGATCGGCGACACCGGACCGGGCATCCCCGACGAGATCCGCAACCGGATCTTCGAGCCGTTCTTCACTACCAAGCCGATCGGCGAAGGCACTGGCCTGGGCCTCGACATCTCCTGGCGCATCGTCGTCAAGAAGCACCACGGCGACCTCCGAGTGGAGTCGAAGCCAGGCGAAACCCGCTTCAAGATCGTGCTCCCCATCGACCCCGAATCCGAGGTCGCCGCCCAGGGCGACCTGCTGTAGGCGCAGGCTCAGGACAGCAGAGTGGCGGCGGCGTCGAGTCGTCGGCCCCAGGCCAGAGCTGCTGAGTCGCCTTCGCGGACGGAGGTCAGCGGAGGGCGGTGCCGTGGGTGTGGGTCAGGAGGGTCAGGTCCTCGCGGGTGGGGAGGGATTCCCAGTCGCCGTGGGCTCCTACGCAGAAGGCGCCGGAGGAGGTGGCGCGGTCCAAGCGGGCTTCGGTGGTGAGGTTGTCGAGGGTCGCGGAGAGGTAGCCGGAGACGAAGGCGTCGCCAGCTCCGATGGAGTCGACCACGGCGACGGGTAGGGCCGGGCGGTGGATGGTGCCGTCGATGGAGTGCGACCAAGCGCCCTTACCGCCGGCTGTCACGACGACCTCGGCGATACCACGCGAGAGCAGATCGGGGATGGGCTCAGTGGCGTCGGTGAGGATGTCGAGCTCGTCGTCCGACGCGAAAACCGTTGTCACGTAAGGAAGTAGGTCACGCAGGGCGGTGGCCGCTTCGCGGCGAGACCACAGCCGAGCGCGGTAGTTGACGTCCAGAGACACCCCAAGCCCGGCCGCAGCACCAGCCTGTACTGCGGCCAGCGTCGCGGCGCGAGCGGACTCTGAGATCGCAGGCGTGATCCCGGTGACGTGCAGCAGCCGCGGAGCCGCCTGGTCAAGAGTTGCTGTGATCGCGGCGACGCATTCCTCGCCGGTCAGGGTGGAGGCGGCCGAGCCGCGGCGGTGGTAGCTGACGCGGGTGATGTCGTGGGCCGGCTGGTCGAAGGCGATGAAGCCGGTGAAGGAGTCGTCGGAGAAGCGGAGGTAGCTGGTGTCGACGCCTTCGGCGCGGAGGGTCCGCTGGATCAGGCGACCCGGTTCATCGTTGCCAACGGCACCTATCCAGGCCGGGTGGTGGCCGAGTCGGGCCAGGCCGATCGCCACGTTGCTCTCCGAGCCGGCCACCGACAAGTGCGCCGCACCGCCCAGGCGCATCGGTGCTTGGGTACGGATCGAGACCATCGCCTCGCCGAAGGTGAGAACGTCAGGCATCGGCAACCGCCCTGAGGAAGTCGGCCGCGCGGGCGGCGAGGTCGGCCTGCGAGCCACCGGTGCCGGCGTCGCCGAGGAGGGGAGAACCGATGCCGACGGCGAAGGCACCCGCGGCGAGGTACTCGGGGGTCGAGGCGGCGTCGACGCCGCCGACGGCGATCAGCGGGGCGTTCGGCAGGGGAGCGCGGAGTTCGCGGAAGTAGCCGGGGCCGTGCAGTTTGGCCGGGAAGATCTTGACCGCGAGTGCGCCGAGATCGAGGGCGCCGACGACCTCGGTCGGGGTCAGCGCGCCACACAGCAGCGGCAGGCCGAGTTCAACGCTGCGGTGGGCGCCGCGGGTGATGGCCGGGGTGACGACGAAGCCGGCTCCCGCCGCGGCGACCTCGTCGGCCTGGGCCGCACTGACGACGGTGCCGGCGCCGATCAGCACCGAGGGGTCGAACTCCGAGCGGGCCTTCGCGATCGCCTCCGCGCCGCCGGGCGTCGTGAGAGACACCTCGAGGATGGTGATTCCGGCGGTCACCAGAGTGCGGATGCACTCCAGGGCCCGGTCCGGTCCGTCGGCCCGGATGATCGCGAGCACCTTGCGCTGGCTGAGGTCGGCAAGCAGGTCCATGTGCACTCCTTCAGAGACGGGTTCACCGTATTGCACCGCGCGCGGACGACCTCGCGGAGGTGCTCGACCGATGAGATAGGACGGGGTTCTGGCCGAGGGCGCGAGGCAATCGAGGCATCAGCTCAAACTGTTCTGGCGGAGACCACGAGCCTCCAGATCAGTTCACCCGACTCCGGCACCACCGCGGCGTCACCAGGTCCCGCCTCGGCCAGATCGAACACTCGCCCCAGCATCGGCTCCACACCCAGACTCCGGTACGGCGAGTCGACCGGAAACCCGCCGAGGTTCCGCCACAGCGCGGTGGACACCGGTTGCCCAGGGCAACTCAGAGACAAGGTGAGCTCGAGAGCGCCGTCCACCACGGAAGCAGCCGGGCAGTCGACCAGCACGGCTCCGATGGCGGTCCCGTCGGAAGGCCCGTAGGTGGCCAAGTCAACCCCAAAAGGCGTAGGCCAGCTCGCCGCAATCCAGGGAGCTCCCTCGGGCCAGTCCAGCTTTGAAGCGGCCTCTGGGTAGAGGCGACAAGTCGTGCCGTCCGCGACATCCAGGAAGGCGCCGACCGAGCAGTCGAGCAAGGCGTGAGCCGCCCAGACGAAGCGAAAGCCGGCCGGGGCGATCAGTCGATAGTCCGCCCAGATCGTGTGGGTCTCCGTACTGTCCGGCACGTCCCCGCCGTTGAACCGGCGAAGCAGCACTGCATCCTCGTACTGAACTGCGTCCCAGTCCTCGTCACCCTCCAAAGGCAACCACGGCTGGTTCCACAGACCGCCGTGGTCGGGCGTTCCCCGCACGGTGGGGAAGCACTCGTCGAGGCCGCCGACATCGACGTACGAGGTCATGCCCTCGCGGGATCCCGAGACGAGACCGGGTCCCTGCCAGAGCCACTCGCGGCCGGCCATCCGCAACGACGTCCACCGGCCACCGTCCTCGAGATCCAGCACGACCTCGTTCTCGGGCAGATCCGTCACCATTCGGCGAACGACCCGTCGTCGTGGGTCCAGACCGGGTTGCGCCAGCTGTGCCCCTTCTGGTCGGCCGCACGTACGGCGTCCTCGTCGACCGTGATCCCCAACCCAGGAAGGGGATTCCACTCGGCATGCCCGTTCACCCAGGTGAAGGGCGCCGGATCCGTCACATACGAGATCAGGTCGTTCTCACCGTTGTAGTGCAGTCCGCGACTCTGCTCCTGGATCAGGAAGTTCGGCGTCGCGAACGAAACCTGCAGGCTGGCGGCCAGCGAGATCGGCCCCAGCGGGCAGTGCGGAGCGAGCAACGCCCCATGCGTCTCGGCCAGTACTGCGATCCGCCGCAACTCCGAGATTCCACCGGCGTGCGACACATCGGGTTGAACCACGGCAACTCCGGCGTCCAACGCGGGAACGAACTCCGACCGGTTGTACAACCGCTCGCCCAGGGCAACAGGCACGGTGGAACTACTGATCACCTCCGGCAGGTGATGCAGATGTTCCGGCAGCACCGGCTCCTCGACGAACAGCGGATGCAACTCCTCGACACTGCGCAGAATCCGCCGGGCCGCGGCAACACCCACCCGGCCGTGCAGATCGATCGCGACATCCCGGGAATCACCTAGTACAGAACGGGCGGCCGCAAGACGAGAGACGATCCCGTTGATCTCGGCAAGCGATGGTGAGGGCTGGATCCGGCCGCTCGCATTCATCTTCACGGCGGTCATCCCGGCCTCGACCTGCGCTGCGACCTGGTCCGCGATCTCGGCCGGCTCGTCCCCGCCGACCCACGCGTAGACCCGCACCCGATCCCGCACCCGGCCACCGAGCAACGACGCGACCGGAGCGCCGTACACCTTGCCCGCGATGTCCCACAGCGCGTGGTCGAGCCCCGCGACGGCGCTGCTCAGCACCGGACCGCCGCGGTAGAAGCCGCCCTTCGACATGATCTGCCAGTGCCGCTCGATCTGCAGAGGGTCCTGGCCGACCAGGTACTCCGAGAGCACCTCGATCGCGGTCCGCACCACCTCCGCGCGGCCCTCGACGACAGGCTCACCCCAGCCGACGACACCGTCGCTCGTCTCGATCCGGCAGAACAGCCACCGCGGGGGAACCAGGAAGGTCTCGATCCGTTCGATCTTCACTTGCGACCCCGGCCGGAGGGTTTGCGCACGTCTCCGTTGGCTGACGGCCTGCCCGAGGAGTCGCGCACTGCCGACAAGTCCTCGGCAGCCTTCGCCAGCAGTTCGCGCATCGCCAGTTCGGCTCCTTCGGGATCGTGCGCCCGGACGGCCTCGACCACGCGCGCGTGGCTCGGTACCGAATCGTCGGAGGGCTTCACCCGGTGCACCAGCCGGTCGCGATCGGCCAGGCCGGTCTCCATGATGACCTCCATCTTGGTGAGCAACTCGTTGCCGGTCGCAGCGAGCAAAGCCTTGTGGAACGTGAGATCCGCCTCAGCGGCAGCCAGATCGTCGGCGGCCGAGGACATTGCGGCCAAAGCTTCATCGAGCGCGAGTACCTGCGCATCCGAGGCCCGTACCGCGGCCAGCCGGGCGGCGGCCGGTTCGACGATGCCGCGTACCTCGTGCAACTCCTCGAGCAGTTCGGGCCGGACGTCGTCATCGAAGTGCCAGCGGATCATGTCCGCGTCCAGCAGGTTCCAGTCGGACCGCGGCCGCACGAACGTGCCGCGCTTCTGCCGGGCGTCGACGAGCCCCTTGGCTGTCAGCACCTTCAGCGCCTCGCGGACGGCGGTCAGGCTGACCCCGAGATCCGCCTGCAGATCGGGCACGTTGATCGTCGATCCTTCGGGGATCTGCCCCGACAGGATGCGTTGCGCCATCACCTCCACGATCTGGCCATGCAAACCCCGCGACACCCCGCGCTGAATCCCCGTCACGCCGCTCTCCCCATCACCCTCATGCCGAGTCCTTGACCGCTGACCAGCCACCATCGACCACCAGGCTGGCAGCCGTCACGAACGAAGCTTCCTCCGACAGCAGGAAGGTCACCACAGCTGCTACCTCGTCGGGCAGCCCGAGCCGCCCGATCGCGGTGGCCCGGGCGCTCTGGGCCTTGCCCTCGGCGGTGACCCGATCCCAAGCGGCGGTGTCGACCGGGCCTGGAAGCACAGTGTTCACCCGGATCGACCCGCCGTACTCGACCGCGAGCTGCCGGCCGAGTGCTACCAGTGCCCCCTTGGTCGCGGCGTACGCGGGATGCCCGGGGATCCCGGCCAGCGCGTGCACGGACGACACCAGTACTGCGGACCCGCCGCGCGCCGACAGATCGGCGTACAGGGTCTTGAAGCCGAGGAAGGCGGCGGTCAAGTTCACGTCGAGCTGGCGTTGCCACGAGGCCTGGGTCAGCTCGTGAGCCGGCCGCACGTCGACGGTGAAGGCGTTGCTGACGAATCCGTCGATCGGTCCGAGCTCGTCGCGCCCTCGCGACAACACCTCGTCCCAGGTGTCTGCAGACGACACATCACCCTGTACCGCGATCGCCCGGCCCGGGGTCTCCTTGCACGGCTGCAGGTCGACCTGCACCACCGAGGCGCCCTCGTCGAGCGCTCGCTGAGCACAGGCGGCACCGATGCCGGTAGCCGCACCGGACACCACGATGACGCGATCAGCCAGACGCACCAAAGCCTCCGCAAGGGTCTCCAACGATGAACGAGGCACCAGTTGATCGTGAGCCCTCTGCCACGTCAAGCTATTTGCTCGTAATTTAGGAATTAATATTGACACGTCCGAGCCAACGGCTGCAAGATCCTCCGCAGAACGAACCACTCAATCGACTGGCACGGCGGTCACCGCCGGTGCCGAGATTCTCAGGAGTACGGCATGACGGGTCTGGCAGCTGATCGGCGGACGTTCCTCAAAGGGCTCGGAGTGCTCGGGGCCGCGGCCCTGGTGCCGGGGTGTGCCACCTCGACACCCTCACCCGGGTCGGGCAGCAGCACCGGCTCGACCGGGCCACTCTCGTTGCAGTCGAACCTCTCCTCGGAGCAGGCGAAGGCCGCGATGGAGAAGCTGGTCGAGACCTACAACAAGTCCGGCGCCGCCACGGTGAAGCTGAACACCGTCGCCTCGGAGATCTTCCGCACCCAGCTCCCGACGTACCTGACCTCGGCCAACCCGCCGGACGTCTACACCTGGTACGCCGGGTCGGTGGCGGACTCCTACGCCAAGAAGGACCTGCTGCTGGACGTCTCCAGCGTCTGGGACAGCATGAAGAACTATCCGCAGTCGATGCAGACGCTGTCCACCAGCAGCAACGGCCAGAAGATCTTCGTGCCGACCAGCTACTACTGGTGGGGAATGTTCTACCGCAAGTCGAACTTCGCCAAGTGGGGCGTCACGCCGCCGAAGACCTGGGAGGAGTTCCTCCAGGTCTGCAAGACCATCCAGGGCAAGGGCGTCCCGCCGATCGGCATCGGTCTCGGCGACACCCCGTGGGTCGCGTCGGCCTGGTTCGACTACCTGAACATCCGGATCAACGGCGCGCCGTTCCACCGTCAGTTGCTGGCCGGCGAGGGCCGCTTCGACGACCCGAAGGTGAAGGCCGTCTTCACCAAGTGGCAGGAGGCGCTGCCGTACTTCGACCCGAAGGGCAAGTCGTTCCCCTTCCAGGAGGCGACTTCCGCGTTGCTGGCGGGCAAGACCGGGATGTTCCTGATCGGCACCTTCTTCGCCGACTCGGCGCCGAAGGACGCGCTCGACGACATCGACTTCTTCCAGTTCCCGATCATCGACCCGGCCGTACCGGTGGCCGAGGAGGCCCCCGTCGACGGCTACTTCGCCAGCAAGAAGGTCAAGGACCCCGAGGGCGTGAAGAAGTTCCTGACCTGGCTCGCGACGCCCGAGGCGCAGGAGATCTACGTGCAGAGCTCCTCCGGTACGGCGATCCCCGCGAACCCGGAGGGCAAGTCCGCCGACACTCCGCTGGTGCAGAAGGGCAAGGCGATGGTCGAGAGCGCGGAGGAGCTGACCCAGTTCTTCAACCGTGACTCCAGCGACGCGCTGCAGCCGACCGCGGATGCCGCGCTCACCAAGTTCCTGGACAAGCCCGACCAGCTCGACAAGATCCTCAAGGACTGGCAGGCCGCGGCGGAAAAGGTATTTAAGGCGTGACCGCGACAGCTATCCAGACGAGAACCCGCGCGCGGACGGAGAAGCGTCCGTGGCGGGTGTCGCCGCTGATCCTCGCGTTCGTCTTCATTCCGTTCGCGATCGAGGCCGTCTGGGTGTTCTGGCCTGCTCTGCAAGGGTTCTGGCTGTCGCTGACGAGCTGGGACGGGCTGTCCGCGCCGGAGTTCGTCGGCTTCGGCAACTTCGGCGACATGTTCTCGGATCCGATCTTCAAGACCGCGCTGAAGAACACCGCGATCTGGCTGGTGCTGTTCGGCGGCCTGAGTGTCGCCGGCGGCTTCGGGATGGCCCTGCTGCTGCAGAAGGAGCGCCGCGGGGTCGGCATCTACCGTGCCGCGTTGTTCACCCCGGTCGTCTTCTCGCTGGTGGTCACCGCGCTGATCTGGCGCGTCTTCTACCAGCCCGACGGCCTGGTCGACTCCGTACTGCGGGGCGTCGGGCTGGGCGACTTCATCAGGCCCTGGCTCGCGGATCCCGACACCGCCTTGTACGCCGTGATCCTGCCTGCGTTGTGGCGGCAGATCGGCTACGTCATGGTGCTCTACCTGGCCGGCCTGAAGGCGGTCGACCCGGCTCTCTACGAGGCGGCCCGGATGGACGGGGCCTCCGCCTGGCAGCGCACGCGGTACGTCACGATCCCGCAGTTGAAGGGCGTGAACGCGGTGGTGCTGTCGGTGATCGTGATCGACTCGCTGAGGTCGTTCGACATCGTCTGGTCGATGACCAAGGGCGGCCCGTATCACTCGTCCGAGCTGCTCAGCACCTACATGTACTCGACCGCGTTCCAGTCCACCCAGCTCGGCTACGCGTCCGCGATCGCCGTGGTGATCTTCATCCTCGCCCTCGCGGTCATCCTCGGCTATCTGATCCGCGCCTTCCGGGAGGAGACGTGATCCGTCGTACCGGCTACCACGTGGCCATGAGCATCGTCTCCTTCCTCTGGATCGCCCCGATCCTGTGGGTGGTGGTGATCTCGTTCCGCAGTTTCGACGACGTCGCCGCCAACGGCCTGGGGTCATTGCCGCACTCGTTCACCTTTTCGACGTACAAGTCGGCCTGGGAGGACGCGGACGAGTTCCGGGCGCTGGTCAACTCGCTGGTGGTGACGATCCCGGCGGTGATCCTGAGCCTCGGGTTCGCCTCGATGGCGGCGTACGGGCTGGCGCGGTACAACATCCCGTTCCGGCGGACGGTGCTGCTGCTGATGCTGATGGGCAATCTGCTGCCGCCGCAGATCCTGCTGATCCCGATCTCGCGTTTCGTGGAGCTGACCGGGTACTACGACACGTTGTACGCGCTGATCGCGGTCCACGTCGGGTTCGGGCTCGGGTTCTACACGTTCGTGCTGCACGGGTTCATGCGGGATCTGCCGAAGGAGATCCAGGAGGCCGCCACGATCGACGGCGCCGGGCCGGGCAAGATCTACGCGAGCGTGATCCTGCCGCTGACCCGGCCCGCGATGGCCGCGCTGGGGGCGCTGTCGTTCACCTGGATCTTCAACGACCTGCTCTGGTCGATCACGGTGATCAGGTCCGGCGAGAAGATGCCGGTGACGCCCGCGTTGCTCGGCCTGCAAGGGCTGTTCGTGTCGTCCTGGAACGTGATCGCCGCCGGCACGGTGATCGCGGCGATCCCGACGCTGGCGGTGTTCCTGAAGTTCCAGAAGCACTTCGTCTCGGGTCTGGCCATCGGAGCCGTCAAGTGAATCGCTGGACGTTGCGTGGGGCAACCACCTCCTACGTGGTGGAGATCCCTGAGCACGGCCTGTGGGCGGCCCTGGTTGCCTGGGGCCCACACGGTGTCGCCGATGGCCCCTCCACAATCGCCCCCGTCGGCACGGAACACTTCCTCCCCCGAGCCGACGTGGAACCCCTCGAGTACGCAGTACGAGGCGTCCGCTACACCAGCCCCACAGAGCTCGTGGTCTCAGGCCCGGACGGCTCCGACGAACTCCGCCCAACCTTCACCGGCGCCACCGGAGGCGGCGACTCGCTGGAGTTGACGTTCGCAGACGAGTTGCGGGGGCTTCGGGTTGTGCTGCACTACCGCGTGCCTGCCGACCTCGACGTGGTTGAGCGGTGGGTCTCCGCGCACAACGACGGGTCCGATCAGCTGCGACTGCACCAGCACGACTCCGCCGGGTTCGTCATCCCCACGACCAACGGCGCCATCGTCCGGTACCTCTGGGGTGAGTGGAACAGCGAGTTCCAGCGAGGCGAGCTCGACCTGCGGCGTGGGCGGTTCACCATCGACAGTCGGCAGGGGATCACCGGGCATTCCTACTCACCGTTCCTGTCCGTCGCGGACGCTGCGGACGCGACCGGTACCACGTGGGGCGTACAGCTCGCGTGGTCCGGTTCGTGGCAGCTGAGCGCGGACGTCGACACCACCGGGCAGACCCGGGTCCAAGCAGGCAGGGGTCCGTCCACCCTTGGCCTCGCCCTTCCCCCTGGGGCGTCCTGGGTCTCCCCGGTGGCCGTCGGCGCGTGCAGCACCGAAGGACCTGATGGACTGGCTCGCGTCTTCCACGCCTACCAGCGATCGCTGGCGGGGGAGAGGCTCGGGCTGGAGCGGAAGGTGCTCTACAACTCCTGGTTCGCGACGGAGTTCGACGTTCGGGCGAACCACCAGCTCGAGCTTGCGCGGCGCGCAGTACGGGCCGGGGTCGAGACCTTCGTGGTCGACGACGGCTGGTTCACCGGTCGCACCGACGACACCGCGGGGCTGGGCGACTGGGAGGTTGATCCGGCCGCCTTCCCCGATGGGCTCGGCACCTTCATCGCGAACCTGAAGGATCTCGGCCTGGGCTTCGGTCTCTGGGTGGAACCCGAGTCGGTCAGCCCGGGATCGGAGCTGGCCGCCAAACACCCCGAGTGGATCCTGCGCACCGACGGCCGGGAGCCGGTACAGATTCGCAACCAGTTGCTGCTGGATCTGAGCCGCGACGACGTCGCCGACTGGATCTGGGAGACGCTCGACCGGTTGCTGTCGTCGTACGAGATCAGCTACCTCAAGTGGGACGCCAACCGCTCACGGCTCGACGCGGGTGACCAGCGGCGGGACCTCGACGGTGGCGTCGTCACCAACCTCTACAAGATCCTCGACCGGCTCCGGGCGGATCACCCACGCGTATTCGTCGAGGGTTGCGCCGGGGGAGGAGCGCGCGTCGACCTCGGGATGGCCGCGCGTGCTGACACCCTCTGGCCCAGCGACAACACCGCGCCACTCGACCGGTTGAAGATCCAGCGCGGTTTCCTGACCGGCTATTCGCCGCACCTGATGAGCTCGTGGGTGACGGATGCCGAAGGCACCCATGACGGGCGTGAACGCTCGCTCGGCTTCCGCTTCCACGTCGCGATGGCCGGCGGCCTCGGGATCGGCGCGGACCTGTCGCGGTGGAGCGACGAGCAGCTGGAGATCGCGGCCGGCCACGTCGCGCAGTACCGCGAGATCCGGCAGACCATTGCTGAAGGCAAGCTCCACTGGCTGAGCGACGGGCCGGTTGTCGGCGCGCAGTACGTCGGGGGCGATCGGTCGGTCGTGTTCCTCTGGAACACCTGTGACGCCAACGTCCGCGGCACCTTGCCGACGAGACCCCGAGCGATCCCGCTGGTCCAGCTGGATCCCACGAAGAACTACCGGGTGGGGGATGAGGTCCACCCGGGCAGCTACCTGCTGCAGGTCGGCGTCCGCTGGGACGGCACGACCGATTCGAACTGCCTGGTCGTCGAGGCCCTCGACGCCTGATCCGCCCATCACCGGCAGCAAAGGAAGACGACGTGAAACGACTATCCGCCTTGCTCGGCGGTCTCCTCGCGGCGGTCCTGGTGACCGCTTCGCTCGGGACCACCGCGGCTCCCGCTTCCGCCACTCCGACCACTCCCGCGCAGGTGATCAGCCCCACGCCGTACATGGGCTGGAACACGTACTACGGTCTCGGCGGCGACTTCACCGAGGACACGATCCGCTCGGTCGCCGACTCGCTGGTCAGCCGCGGCCTGAAGAAGGCCGGCTACGACATCGTCTGGCTGGACGGCGGCTGGCAGGCCGACCAGTCGCGCAGTGACGCGGGCGATCTGGTCCCGAACCCGGCCAAGTTCCCGAACGGCCTCAAGCCTCTCGTCGACTACATCCACAGCAAGGGCCTGAAGGCGGGTATCTACACCGACGCCGGTCCTTACATCCCGGGCAGGTGCGGGCTCGGCAGCGGCGGCTACTACCAGCGCGACGCCGACCAGTTCGCCGCGTGGGGCTTCGATGCCGTCAAGGTCGACTACCTCTGCGGTATCGCGGCGGACCTCGATCCGAAGACGGTGTTCACCGAGTTCGCCCAGGCGCTGCGGAACAACGCGAGCCACCGGCCGATGATCTTCAACCTCTGCAACCCGGTCACCTCGCCCGACTGGGGCAACTACCCGGAATCGCAGCAGTCGATCAACTCCTGGACCTACGCGCCGGGGATCGCGCAGTCGTGGCGCACGTACACCGACGTCGGCTTCCAGGGCGACATCAAGTTCAAGGATGTACTGCGCAACTACGACGCGAACGCCAGGCACCCGGAGGTCGTCAAGCCCGGGGCGTTCAGCGACCCGGACTACCTCGCTCCCGAGCTGGGCATGTCCGACGAGGAGTTCCGCACCCAGCTGACGCTGTGGTCGGTGGCCGCCGCGCCGCTGGTCGTCGGTAGCGACATCCGCAAGCTGAGCGCTACCACCGTCGGCATGCTGACCGACCCGGACGTGATCGCGATCAACCAGGACCAGGCCGCCGTCCAGGCCGTGCGCGTGGGAGCAGCCGGTACTACGGAGACGTGGGTCAAGCGGCTCGCCGACGGCGGCCGTGCCGTAGTACTGCTCAACCGGGGTGAGAGCGCGAAGACTCTCACCACCACGGCGTCGGCCGTCGGTCTGAACGGCGCCCGCTTCACCCTGAAGAACGCATGGACGAACTCCGTCACCGAGAGCGCGGGCACCATCAGCGCGGCGGTTCCCGCGCACGGTACGGCGCTGTTCCGGATCGAGCCCGCTCGCGGTCTGCCGGGGATCCCGCATGTGACCGCGGGGATCCCGCAGGTCACCCAGGTCGGCAGCCAGGTGCTGCCCGAAGGCACCGCACCGGTAGTTGCCGGTGGCGACGAGCTCCGTGCCGAGGTTGCCGTCCGCAATGATGGTCTCCTCCCGGTCTTCAAGCCGGCCGTCGCGCTGACCGCACCTGCGGGCTGGACGGTGACCCCGGTCGGCAAGGCGCCAGCGCTCCTCGCCGGTGGGCAGCAGACCACCTTGGTCTTCAAGGTGCAGCTCCCGGCCGGCGCCGCCGCCGGGAACGCCGCCCTCACCGCGACCACGTCGTACGACGTGATCGGGCACGGGCGGTTGCGTCAGGCAACGGTCTCGCCGCTGATCGTGGCGCCGGCGCCGCCGGACGGTACCTCGGCGCTGTCGCACCACCAGTGGATCACCGCGACCAGTGGCTGGATGTCGCCGACCATCGACGAGGCGGTCGGCGGTGGATCACCGATCAGCTTGGTCGGGCAGACCTACCCGACCGGCATCGGGGTCGCCTCGCCGTCCCAGGTCCGGTACTACCTCGGCCAGCAGTGCAGCCGGTTGATCGCGACCGTCGGCATCGACGACGCCGTCCGCAACGTCGGTCCGGAGGGTGGCACGTCGACCTTCCAGGTGATCGGCGACGGCAAGGTCCTGTACGACAGCGGCACCGTCGACCGGGACAACCCGAAGCAGGTCGACGTGGACCTGACCGGCGTCCGGGTGCTCGACCTGATGGTCGGCGACGCGGGTGACGGCGGCTACAACGACCGCGCCGACTGGGCCGCACCCACGGCCACCTGCTGACGCTTCGGGGGGCTTCTACAGCTGAGGCCACCAGTCGGCAAGGTCCCTGCAGTCGACGCTGAGTTGCGGCCGGGGGAGTGTGCTTGAGGTGGTGGTCGGTGACTTCGCGGGAACACCGACCACCACTTCGTCTATTTGATCAGAACTTCAACTCTTTGGGCACAGCGCTCCCGCGACAAATTCCTACCGAGTTTGCCGACTCGCCGTTCGGTAGTGACATCCGCCCGCTCGCCTCGTGACGATCGAAGGCGCATAGTCGAGGTGTGGTGCTTGGGTTCGGTGGGGATGTGGAGTTCGACCCGGTCTTGTTCGAGGTGCGGCGGGGTGGGGTTGCGGTGCCGTTGGAGCCGCAGGCCTTCGATGTGCTGGCCTATCTCGTGTCGCACCGTGATCGAGTGGTTCCGAAAGAGGAACTGATGGACGGGGTCTGGGGCGGCCGTTTCGTCAGCGAGACGGCCGTCACCAGCCGGATCAAGCAGGTCCGGCGGGCTCTCGGCGACGACGGCCACAGTCAGCGGATGATCCGGACGCTGCACGGCCGGGGCTACCGGTTCGTCGCGCCGGTCGAGGCGCGGGCTGAGCAGCGGTCGATCGAGCCGATCCGGTACACCGTCAGCGACGGACTCCACATCGCCTACCAGGTGACCGGCGGCGGTGAGCTCGACATCGTGCTGATCTCAGGGTTCGTGTCGCACCTCGAGCTGGACTGGGCGGATCCACGGCACGCGCATTTCCTGCACCGGTTGGCGTCGTACGGACGCCTGATCCGGTTCGACAAGCGGGGCACCGGGATGTCGGACCGGCCGTCCGGTCTGCCGGATGTCGAGACGCGGATGCACGACGTACTGGCCGTCATGGACGCCGTCGGCTCCCGCCGGGCGGTACTCGTCGGGTACTCGGAAGGCGGGCCGATGGCGATCCTGTGCGCGGCGGCTCATCCCGAGCGGGTCGCGGGGTTGGTGCTGTACGGCACGTACGCCAAGCGGGTCTGGTCCGAGGACTACCCGTGGGCGCAGAAACAGCAGGAACGCGAGGCCTACACGGACCGGCTCGTCAACGGCTGGGACTGGGAGGCCGACATGCGGATGCGCTGCCCGTCGGCCGACGGGCCGATGCAGCGGTGGTGGGCGCAGCGCATGCGAGCGGCCGCGACGCCGTCGACCGTACGAGCGCTGATGGACATGAACTCGCTGGTGGATGTGCGGGACGCGTTGCCGGCGGTACGGGTTCCGACGCTCGTGCTGCACCGGGTCGGCGATGCGCTCGTCGATGTCGGGGGTGCGCAGTTCATCGCCGAGCGCATTCCCGGCGCCCGGCTGGAACTGCTCGAAGGTGACGACCACTTCGTCTCGGGGAATCCTGACCAGATCGTCGACGCGATCGAGCGGTTCGTGGCAGACCTGCCCGATGCGGTAGACCGCCCGCTCGCGCTGGCTGCCGCGGCCGCGCCGGCTGGACCGCGGGCCGGTGATCTGGCGTCCGGGCTGGCCGCGGCCGGTGGTCGCCTGTGCTCGGGTCCCGGGGATCGTGAAGTGGTGCTGTTCGATGGTCCCGCGACCGCGGTGCGCGCCGGACTCGCCCAGCTGCGCGCCGGCGACAAGCTTGGAGTCGCGATCGCGGAGGTACCGCGTGACGAGACCAAGCTCGACGCGCACGGCGTTCAGCTCGCGATCACGCTGGCCGATCTGGCGACGCCGGGATCGTTGTGGCTCTCGTCGGCGGTGTGTGATCTGATCGCCGGTTCGGGCGTAGTGACTGAACCTCTTGATGGCTTCGAGGCTTTCCTGGCGGTCGCCGCGCAATGAAGGCCGGCCTGCCCGGGGAAGGGCAGACCGGTCTGTGGGGGGTGATCAGGCGGTCGCGACGTCGATCGTCACCGGCACGCCGTGCGTGATCACGTCGTACACCGCTGAGCGCCGACGGGACTGCTCGACCAGGCCCGCCAGCTTCTCGGCGTCGGCGTCGCCTTTGACGTGGAAGACGACGCGGATCCCCTCGTACCCGTTGCGAACCTCCGGGTCGAGCCCGAGGATGCCGAGGAGGTTGATGTCGCCTTCGACTGTCGACGAGACCTCCTCGAGGTGGATCCCGCGGGCGGCGGCGATGTTGGCCAGACCACTGGTGAGGCAGGCGGCCAAGGCATGCAGCAGGTGCTCAGCCGGCGTCGGACCGTTGTCGCCGCCGACCAGCACCGGCGGGTGGTCGGCGTCGAAGGTGAAGTCCGCCGGGCGGGTGTTCTCCTGCCCGGCCCCGTAGTACCCGTTGATCACGCCGCGGTTGTGCGTGCCGCTGATCCACCTGTTGGTGGCGCGGAACTGGAACCGGGCGATCTCGGGCTGTGCCTTGACCGCGTCGAGCGTCGCGAAGAGTGTCGCGGTGTCGACGCCGTTGCGGCGGTTGTCGGTCGTGGTGGTGGTCATGGTTCTGTTCCCTTCAACAAGCGATCAGGTCGTTGCGGCCGGGGAATCCGGCCAGTTGTTCGGCCTCGCGGTCGAGTGCCACGCTGAGCTGGATCTGCAGCTCGACGAAGCGGTCCATCGGTGGGAAGGCGGTCAGGGCGCGGGTCAGGTCGAAGACCTCGCGCAGCATCGCGTCCCGGACGTCCTGGTACGACGCCATGGCGGCCCGCTCGACCGTGGGGTCCCGGAGGCTGTGATCGAGGGCGGTCGCCAGCAACTCCGCATCACGGAACGCGTCGGTGATGCCGTGTCCGGTGATCGGGTCGCGGTGGTAGCCGGCGTCACCGACCAGCGCCCACCCTGGACCATACGGTCGGCGAAGGTAGTTCGGCAGCTCGACAGCACCGCGGACCGGCGCTGTCACCCGACCGGCGCGCACGCGACGCCCGAGGCCGGGCACCAGCTGTTCGAGTGCCTGGAGGAACGCCGGGATGCGCGCGGAACCCGCCGTACGCACCGAATCCAGCGCATCGGTCGGCTGGATCAGCCAGACGCAGGCCAGGTCGTCGTGGGTCGGGAAGACCCCGGCGTAGGCACCGGGCGCGACATGGAACTCGAAGCTGTCCGATCCGAGACCGGCCACATAGGTGTAGTAGGTCGAGCAGGTCGGGGTGAAGTGCTCCAGCGTCTCGGCACCCATGAACCCGGCCATCCGCGACTGGCGTCCGTCCGCACCGACCACGAACCGCGCGGGCACTTCCAGGCATTCGCCACTCGAGGTGTGGGCGGTGATGCCGGTGACCCGACCTTCGCTGGACCGCAGTACGCCGGTCGCGGTCAGGCCCGTGACAAGGCCGGCGCCGGATTGCTGTGCAGCGTCAGCGAGGACACCGTCGAGCAGGTGGCGTCTCGGGGCGATCAGGGCGTCGACACCCGCACGGTCCTTGATCGGGCGGGTTATCGCGCTGCCCTCGATGTCGAAGACCACGTTCCTGACCGGCGGCGCGCCGATCCGGTCGAGCAGTCCCCACCGCGCGAGCTGGACGACACCGCCTCGAGCGATCGCGTGGGTCGACAGCGTGTCGCTCGGCAGTCGCGCTTTGTCCACCATCACGACGTCGTGGCCCAGCTCGGCCAGCAACATCGCGGTCGCGGCTCCGGCACACCGTGCGCCCACCACCACAACGTCGTACCTGCTCATTTCCGCCCCATTTCGTCACGACGACTCTGCGGTGGGGTCGCCGCCAGAAGCTTGGAGACGAGGTGGAGGCGGGGTGGAGGACCAGTCGCCACGTTTCTCCACATTTCCACCGCCTGGCCGCCAAGCCGTCGTACGCGATCAGCAGGACGGTTGCGTCATGAGGTCTCTTCTCGGCAAGACAGCGCCGCCGCAGGTGATGGCCCTGCACGACGTCGCTTCGGTCGCACCGGGCCTGGCCGCGTTCGGCGTGACGCTGGGCGTGACGATCTCCGCGCTCGGCTTCGGCACCTTGCCGGGTCTGGTCGGTGCGGGAGTGGTGTACGGCGGAAGTGCGCAACTCACCGCCGTGACGCTGGTCCATCAAGGCGCCGCGTTCGCAGTCGTCGTCGCGTCGGCCGCCATCGTGAACTCGCGGTTGATGCTGTACGGCGCGTCGTTGTCGCGGCGGTTCAGGGAGCAGCCGACCTGGTTCCGCTGGCTGGCCCCGCACTTCATCGTCGACCAGACGTACCTGCTGTCGAACGCCCGCCCTGATCTCGACCCACGCACGTTCCGGCGGTACTGGCTCTGGCTCGGCTTCCTCGTCCTGGTGTTCTGGTCGTCGTCGATGGCTGTCGGCATCCTCGCCGGGCCCGCACTGCCCGAGTTGCCTCACCTCGTGTTCGTCGGCACCGCCATGTTCCTGGGCATGCTGGCACCCCGCCTGACGAACCGCCCCGCCGTCACGGCCGCAGTGACGGGAGGACTGGTGGCCGCCACCATCGGCCTCGTGCGCCCGGAACTCGGCATCCTCGGGGGAGCGATCGCAGGCGTCGTAGCTGGATCGGCAGTACGACGATGACCGCACTACTGTCGATGCTCATCCTCGGCGCGGTCTCCTGGGTATTCCGCATCGCCTTCATCACCCTGCTACCCGCCGAGCGCCTACCGACCCGCTTCCAGACCGCCCTCGACCACCTCGCGCCCGCCGTACTGGCGTCCATCGTGGCCGTAGAACTAGTGACCTTGCTCCGCGGTGCCTCGCCTACCCAAGCCACCGCTCTCCTGGCAGCCGCCGCCATCATCACCGCAGTCGCCTACCAGACCCGCAACGTCACCATCGCCTGCGCCCTAGGCGTCTTCACCGTCCTGGCCCTGCACTACCTGACCGCGTGAGCGCGGCGAACCCAGGCCGGGCTCAGCCAGTAGCTCCGGCGGAGTGCCTAGTTCCGAGAGAGCGGCCAGGCCTTCGTCGGCGCGGTCGGGGATCAGTACCAGGGTGCAGGCGTGTTCGAACCGGGCATTGATCCGGGCGAAACCGTCGGCGGCCTCAAGCATGGCGGCGGTATCACCGGACAATCGGGCGGTGGCGCGAGTCAGGCATGCCTCGGCCCAGTCGTTCTCGGCGGCGGTCGGGGCAGCGGCCGCCAGCCAGCGCTCGGCATCGGGCAGACCTGCGACGACTGCGAGCTCAGCCCCGGCCGCGTGGGCGTACGGCGCCCACCAGAGTTCAGCGAATCCCGCGAAGGCCTACTGCGAGGGCCACTACCTGCGCGAACTCCCCGACGCCGCGATCGACGCTTTCCTTGCTCTGGGCAACGAAGGAGGCGCCCGGCTGGCCATGAACCACGGCGCGATCGCGGACGTGCCGCCCGGAGCGTCGGCGTACAGCCATCGCGACGCACTGGTCGAGTTCACCACCTCGGCCGGCTGGACGGACCCGACCGAGGACGAAGCCAGGATCGAGACCACCCGCCGTTACGCCGCCGGCCTCGAACCGTTCGCCAGCGGCACCTACGTCAACACCCTGGCCGAGGCCGGCACAGCCGCCCTGCGCCGCGTCTACTCCACCCCCGACCTCACCAGACTCACCACCGTCAAAAGCCAGTACGACCCCACCAACGTCTTCCACCGAACCCACAACATCCAGCCATGACGCCCCGTACTACGAACCCGTGGTGCTGGCTGAAGGTGCCCGTCGGCTGCAGGTCGTTCGCAATGGCGTACCGAGCGACAGGAAATGCTCCGCGAGCGAGGCGCACCCACCGCCGACCTCAGCGCAACAAGTCCTGCCACCACCAACCACTTCCTGTCGGTCGGTACACCGATCACCAGTAGATCGCGACGCTTCGGCATTCAGGCGGGATGGCCAGTCAGTTCAGCGGCCGACCGCTTCGCCTTCATCCAGAGTCAGTTGGTGCGGTGTTGTTGGATGAGGTCGCGCAGGTAGAGAGCGCTTTGTTTCGGGGTGCGGGCTTGAGTGTCGTAGTCGACTCGGACGATGCCGAAGCGCTTTTCATAGCCGTAGGCCCATTCGAAGTTGTCGAGGAGGGACCAGGCGAGGTAGCCGCGGATGTCGGCGCCCTGCTTGATCGCGGCGGCGACGGCGGCCAGGTGGGACGAGAAGTAGGCGGTGCGGCCGTCGTCGACGACGTAGCCGTTGGTGTCGGGGGTGTCGTCGAAGGCGGCGCCGTTCTCGGTGACGACCATCGGGAGGCCGGGGTAGTCGCGGCTGATCCGGACCAGCAGGTCGGTGAAGCCCTCCGGCACGATCTCCCAGTCCATCGCAGTACGCGGCTTGTCGAGCGGCAGCGTCCGGCTGATCGGGAGCCCGTTGTCACCGACCGTGCGACCGTTCTCGTCGAACCCGGTGAACTTCTGGCTGAAGTAGTAGTTGACCCCGAGGACGTCGATCGGCGCGGAGATCGTCGGCAGATCGCCTTCCTGCACTGGGATCTCGATACCTTCGGCCGCGAGGTCGGCGATCACGTCGGCCGGGTAGCGTCCGTGCACCAACGGGTCCAGGTACAGCCGTGCGCCCATCCCGTCCGCGCGCCGCGCCGCCTCGAGGTCGGGTTGGGCGTCGCTCGCCGGGTACGCCGTCGCCGCGTTCAGGGTGATCCCGATGTCGATGGCGCGGGGAGCCGCCGCGCGCATCCGCTCGGTGGCCAGGCCGTGTCCGAGTAGCAGGTGGTGCACCGCCGCCACGGCTGCGGGGTAATCCTTCCGGCCGGGCGCGTGGGCGCCGTACGCGTAACCGAGCATCGCCGAGCACCACGGTTCGTTCAGCGTGGTCCAGGTGTTCACCCGGTCGCTCAGCGCATCGAACACGAGCATCGAGTAGTCGGCGAACCGGTACGCCGTGTCGCGTACCGGCCAACCACCGGCATCCTCGAGCTCCTGCGGCAGGTCCCAGTGGTACAGCGTCACCCACGGGTCGATGCCCTGGGCAAGGAGTTCGTCGACCAGGCGGTCGTAGAAGGCGAGGCCGGCGGGGTTGACCGGGCCCGTGCCGTGCGGTTGGACCCGCGGCCAGGACACCGAGAACCGGTACGTGTCCAGGCCGAGGTCCTTGATCAGGGCAACGTCCGCGGGCATCCGGGTGTAGTGCTCGCAGGCGATGTCTCCGGTGTCGCCGTTGTCGATCGCGCCTGGGACCCGGCAGAACGTGTCCCAGATCGACGGGGTCCGGCCGTCGACGTCGACGGCTCCCTCGATCTGGTAGGCGGAGGTGGCGACGCCCCAGCGGAAGTCCGACGGCAGGCCGGCGATCAGCTCCTGCTCGGCCGCCTGTGCGGTGAACGCGACAGTTGAGGTGGTGGGGACAGCTGTTGTGTTCATGGTGAACGTACGGCGCGCGCCGGTGGGCGTGCGCCGTACTGGCTCCCTTCGGGACGGCGCTGGAGAGGGGCGGTGGCGAGGCGAGGGTCAGGCGACCGGGACGCGACCGGGCAGCCAGCAGGCCACCGAGCGGTCCGGGTCGTTCCTGGCCTCGGGAACACCTAGGACGGGGATCTCCGTGGAGCAGCGGTCGAAAGCGTGCGGGCAGCGCGGGTGGAAGGCGCAGCCGCTGGGCATGCCGCGCAGGTCGGGCGGCGACCCGGGGATCCCGGACAGTTGCCGGCGGGGGCCACGCAGGGCGGGGAAGGACTTGAGCAGCCCTTCGCTGTAAGGGTGCAGGGAGTCCTTGTAGAGATCTGCCGACCGGGCCTCCTCGACGATGCGACCGCCGTACATGATCGCGATCCGGTCGGAGAACTCGACCAGCAGGGACAGGTCGTGGGTGATGAACAGCACCGAGAACCCGAGCCGCTCGCGCAGTTCGACCAGCTGGGCCAGGATCTGGCGCTGCATCACCACGTCCAGCGCGGTGGTCGGCTCGTCCATGATCACGACCTGCGGCTCGAGCACGAGCGCCATCCCGATCATCACCCGCTGGCGCATACCGCCGGACAGTTGGTGTGGGTAGGCGTCCATCCGGTCGGCCGAGATACCGACCAGCTTGAGCATCTCCTTGGCCCGGGCGACCCGCGCCTCCTGGCTCAGCTGCGGCTCGTGCGCGCGGATCACGTCGAGCATCTGGGTCGAGACCTTGTGCACCGGGTTCAGCGAGTTCATCGCCCCCTGGAACACGATCGAGGTCTCGGCCCAGCGGAACGCTCGCAGTTCGGCGTTGGTCAGCCCCATCACGTCGTACGAATCGCCGGTCGGCGGGTGGTAGACGACGCTTCCTCCGCTGATCACGCCGGGCGGCGGGAGCAGCCGGGTGACGCCGTACGCGAGGGTGGACTTGCCGCTGCCGGACTCGCCGGCCAGCCCGAGCACCTCACCGCGGTGCAGGGTCAGGGTGACGTCACGGACCGCCTGGACCGCCTCGTCGCCGAGGCCGTAGTCCACGTTGAAGTTCTTGATCTCCAGTACCGGAGCCTTCACTCGATTTGAGGTCTGCATCAGGCGGCACCCTTCGCTTTCTCGGAGGTCTTGCGCACGACCGGGGTGACCGGGGCGTCCTTGCCGGTCGTGCTCAGCACCGGGGTGAAGCCAACCCGCATCTTGACGGTGTGGCCGTCCGTGGTCTTCACCTTGGTGTGCCCGCTGCTGCGCAGCCGCGGGCTGACGAACTCGTCGATGCCGAAGTTGATCAGTGACAGCGCGGTGCCGAGGAACGCGATCGCCAGACCGGCCGGGACGAACCACCACCAGGCGCCCTGGGCGAGGGCCTGCTGGCTCTGCGCCCAGAAGAGGATGGTGCCCCAGTTCCACTCGGAGATGGTCGAGATCCCGATGAAGGCCAGGGTGATCTCGGACATCACCGCGAAGATCACGGTGCCGACGAAGCCCGACGCGATGATCGCGGTCAGGTTCGGCAGGATCTCGACGGTGATGATCCGCCAGGTGCTCTCACCGGTGGCGCGGGCCGCCTCGACGTAGTCCCGCCGTCGCAGCGACAGCGTCTGGGCCCGGAGTATGCGTGCTCCCCAGGCCCATGACGTCAGGCCGATGACGAGGGCGACCATCAGGTCGCCGGCGCTGGGGATGGTGGAGGCCACGATGATGATCAGAGGCAGGGCCGGGATCACCAGGAAGACGTTCGACAACGCGGACAGACTCTCGTCCGCCGCGCCGCCGAGGAAGCCGGAGCTGACCCCGATCAGAACCGACAGCGCGGTCGCGATCACGCCGGCCAGCAGGCCGACGAACATCACCCCGCGGGTGCCGACCAGCACCTGGCTGAAGATGTCCTGGCCCAGGTGGGTGGTGCCGAACCAGTGCTTGCCCGACGGACTCTGGATCAGGTCGCTGCTGCGGGCGGACGGGTCGAACGGCGCGATCCACGGGCCGATGATCGCGATCAGGCAGAAGAAGCCGAGCACGACGAGGCCGGTGGCGGCCTTCGGGTTGGCGACGAACCGCAGCCGCCGGCGCTTGGCCGCGGCGGCCGCGTCGACGGGTCCGTCGGGCGTGGCCGCGACGATGGTGGTGGCTGGTGCGGACATCGGTCAGCCCTCCTTGCGGGTGCGGGGATCGAGCAGCAGATACGCGACATCCGCCACCAGGTTGGCGACCAGGACCGACATCGTGATGACCAGGAAGACGCCCTGCATCAACGGGTAGTCCTTGGAACCGACGGCCTGGAAGAGGTTGTAGCCGATGCCGGGGTAGGAGAAGACGATCTCCACCAGCAGGGTCCCGCCGACGATGAAGCCGAGCGACAGGGCGAACCCGGACACGTTCGGCAGCAGCGCGTTGCGGGCGGCGTAGCTGACCATCACCCGGCGCTCGCTCAGGCCCTTGGCGTGCCCGACGGTGATGTAGTCCTCCGACGCCACCGTGACCATCATGTTCCGCATGCTGAGGATCCAGCCGCTGACCGAGGAGATCAGGATGGTGATCGCCGGCAGCAGGCTGTGCTGGATCGCGCTGGCGATGAACTCGCGGTCCCAGGACGGCACCAGCCCGGGCTCGTAACCGCCCGAGGACGGGAAGAAGCTGTCGGGGCCGGCGAACAGGGTGATGGCGAGCAGCCCGAGCCAGAAGTACGGGATGGACGACAGGAACGTTGTCACCGGCAACAACCCGTCCAGCCAGGAACCACGCCGCCAGCCGGCCAGCACGCCCAGCGACGTCCCGATCATGAAGCTGGCGAAGGTGGTGATGCCGACCAGCGCGATCGTCCACGGCAGGCTCTGCTTGAGAATCTCCGAGACCGGCGTGGGGAAGAAGGTGAACGACAACCCGAGGTCGCCGTGGAAGATCTGGCCCCAGTAGTCGACGTACTGGCTCCACAGGCTGGCGTTCTTGTCCAGGCCGAAGAGCACGTAGAGCGAGTTGATCGCCTCGGTGCTCATCTGGCCCTGGAACTTGTTGATCAGCGAGGTGACCGGGTCACCCGGGATCATCCGCGGGATGAAGAAGTTGATCGTGATCGCGGCCCACGCGGTGAACAGGTAGAACACGATCCGCTGCAGCAGGAACTTCACTTCGCGGCTCCTTCCTCGTAGAGCCAGCAGGCCGCCCAGTGCTCGGTACCGGAGTCGACCACCGGGAGCTCGAAGCGAGGCGGCAGGTCGGTGGAGCACTTCGGCATCGCGTGCACGCAGCGCGGGTGGAACCGGCAGCCGGTCGGCGGCGCGATCAGGCTCGGCGGCTCACCGCCCGCTCCGTCCTCGGGCGCGTCCTTCGGATCGCCGACCCGGTCCAGCCGGTCGGGGTCCGGCGCGCTCTCGATCAGCAGCCGGGTGTACGGGTGGGCGGGGTTCTGCGTGACCGTTTCGGAGTCGCCGCCCTCGACCATCCGGCCGGCGTACATCACCATCGTCTCGTCGGCGAAGTAGCGCGCGGACGCGATGTCGTGGGTGATGTAGAGGATGGCGAGGTTGAGCCGCTCCTTCAGGTCCCGCAGCAGGTTCAGCACGCCGAGCCGGATCGACACGTCCAGCATCGACACCGGCTCGTCGGCGAGCAGTGCCTCTGGGTCGGCGCCGAGCGCGCGGGCGATCGACACCCGCTGGCGCTGGCCGCCGGACAGTTCGTGCGGGAACTTGTCCAGGTAGCGCTCGGGCGGGGTGAGTTGCACGCGCAGCAGCAGGTCGTTGAGGTTCTGTTCCAGCTCGGCGGACGTCTTGCCCGCGCGGCCGTGGATCTTGAGCGACCGGGTCAGGTGGTAGCGCACCGTGTGGACCGGGTTCAGCGAGGCGAACGGGTCCTGGAAGATCATCTGCACCTGGCGGCAGTACGCGCGGAACTTGCGCCCGCCGTGCACGGTGACCGACTTGCCGTGCAACCGGATGTCGCCGTCGGTGCGGGAGTACAGCTGGGCCAGCAACCGCGCGACGGTGGACTTGCCCGAGCCGGATTCGCCGACAAGCGCGGTGACCCGGCCCCGGCGAAGCGTCAGCCGGATGTCGTCCACCGCGTGCACCGCTTTGCGCTCCTTGGTGAACAGGTCGCGCAGGCCCCGCCGGACGGGGAAGTGTTTGGTGAGGCCCTCGGCCTCGAGTACCACGTCGCCGGTGGTCACCGGGTCTGTCTGGGTCGCCGTCATGACGTTGGGAACTCCTAGCTTGATCGCGGCACCGCGGCCGGGACCCCCAGGTGGAGGAGTCCCGGCCGCGACGATTCCTGAAGCCACATGCGCCGGGCCTCCGCACGTCGTCTCCCCCGCCCAGGCAGGCACCTCGCTGCGTTGGAGAACCGTCCACGATGCTCCGCATCGAGGACGCTTCTCCGCCTTGCGATGCACCCACCTGGACGGCGGAGCCAACGCACGGAGTCCCGGCCCATCTGGCTAGGCGCCTGCGGGCTTCAGGTTCAGGACGATCTGGAGTGCGTTCTGCTGCGTCGGCTGGGCCGGAGCGTACTGGTTCTGCTCGTCCGGCCAGCCTTCCCAGTTCTTGGTGCTGTAGAGGCCGCCGACGTTGGACGCCGAGGTCGGGATGACGGGCATCTGGTCGACCATGATCTTCTGCAGCGTGTTCAGCGCGGCGGTGCGAGCCGCGTCATCGGTGGCGTTGGCGTACTCGTCCAGCGCCTTGGTCGCCTCGGCGTTGCTGAACCGGCCGTAGTTACCGCTGACCTTGCCGGTGCCGACGGGCTTCAGGATCTTGCCGTCCATGATGTTCTGGTAGATGTCGTACGGCGTCGAGCCACCGTTGGTCCAGTGCATCGCGGCGTCGAAGTTGCCCTCGTCGATGGCCTTGAACCAGGCGTCCTGGTTCGCCTTGTCGACGGTGGCCTTGATCCCGATCGTGGACAGGTTGTCCTTGATGATCTCGAGGTCGGTGATGTAGTCGGACCAGCCGGCCGGGTCGGTCAGCGTGATCGTGACGGGCTTGCCGGACGGGTCCTTCAGCACGTCGCCCTCGAGCTTGAAGCCGGCCGAGGCGAGCTCGGCCTTGGCGCCGTCCACGTCCACCGAGTGCAACTTGTCCTTGAACTCCGGCGCGATGAAGGACTCACCGGCCGGGGTCGGGATACCGGTGACGGACTCGACCTTCGGGTAGAAGTAGCCGGCCTCACCCTGCACGAAGATGTCGTCGCGGCTGATCACCTTGTCCATCGCACGCCGCAGAGCGGGGTTGTCGAAGGGCTTCTTGGTGGTGTTGATCCACAGACCGTGGATGCCGAGGTTCGCCGGGAACCAGAGCTTGTGGTGCGCCGGGTCCTTGTCCTGGTAGACCGCCTTGACGTTCGGGACGAAGACGAAGCTCCACTCCGAGGCGCCGTTGGCCAGCGCGGTGGTCTGCGCGTTGTTGTCGTTGTACGACGTGTACCGCAGCTCCTTGACCTTCGGGAGCTCCTGCCAGTACGAGTCGCGCAGCTCGAGCGTCGTGGTCTGCGGGGTGAACGACTTCAGCTTGTACGGGCCGGTGCCGATCGGGTTCTTGATGGTGTCCTGGGTCGGGTCCTTGAGCGTGGACCACTGGGCCTTCGGCACCACGAAGACGGTGAGCACCTTGTTCTGGTTCACGAACTGCGACCGGGTGAAGGTCAGGTCCACCTTGTTGCCCGACGCGGTGATGGTGCCGTAGGGGATCGCGTCACCGTTCAGGCCCTCGTTGTCCTTGCGGAGCTGGAACGAGTAGGCGACGTCGTCGGCGGTCATCGGCGTACCGTCGGTGAACTTGACGCCGTCGCGGATGGTGAGCGAGAGCTTGGTGAAGTTGTCGGCCCACTTCCACTCGGTGGCCAGCCACGGCTTGCCGGCCTCGGCCGGCTTGATGCCGTTGATCATCACCAGCGGTTCGTAGATCATCCAGCGGTAACCCAGCGACGCGCCCGACGACGAGCTGAGGAACGGGTTGTGGTTCTCCGTCTGCGGGCCGTTCGGCATGCCCACGTTCAGCACCGTGGTGGTACTGGTTGAGCCGGCGGTTTCGTTGTTTCCATCCCCGTTGCTGCAGGCAGCAAGTGTGACTGCCGCGAGCAGGCCCGTGAGGGCTAGCGCGACTGAGCGTCGAGCTCGCATCGTTCCTCCTGTGTTTCGTCCAACTGGTTGGCGGATGACTGTCGGATGACTGTCGGGTGGAGCCTGGGGGGCCTTCGCATCGTGCCGTGAAAGCGCTCTCATGGGAATATCGGCGGCGCTAACAGATCGGTATCGGTGTCTTTTGTCCGAGCGGCGGGGCAGGGGCAGCTACCCCGCCGCCGGGGTCCTAGGTGTGCTGAGCTGGGCGGGCGGACGCGGGGGCGGTTGAGCTGCGGACGATCAGCGTCGTCGGCAGCACTTTGGGCTCCTCGGACAGCGGCTGGCCGCCGAAGTAGCCCATCAGCATCCGGGCCGCCGCCTGACCCATCTGGCGCATCGGCTGATGCACCGTGGTCAGCGGCGGTTCGGTGTGCTGGGCGTAGGGGATGTCGTCGAAGCCGACCACCGACACGTCGTTCGGAACGTTCCGCCCGGTCTCCCGGACGGCCTGGATGGCGCCACCGGCGGACAGGTCGTTGTGCGCGAAGATCGAGTCGAACTTCAGGCCTGCGTCGAGTGCCTGCTGGACGCCTCGGCGGCCGCAGTCGTGGGTGAAGTCGCCTTCGAAGACGAGCCGTGGGTCCAGCTCGATGCCGGCCGCCGCATAGGTATCGCGGAAACCGTCCAGACGTTCGTGGGTGCAGCCGAACCAGCCCACGCCGGTGATTACCAGCGGCCGGTGCCGGCCGAGCTCCAGCAGATGCTGGGCCGCGGCCGCGCCGCCGGCGCGGTTGGTGGTGGCGACGGACGGGAACAACGGCTGCTTGGCCCGGTCGTCGATCAGTACGACGGGCAGCCCGCGGGAGTGCAGTTGTTCGATGTAGGCGAGCGCGCCTTCCGGCTCGATCACCAGCAGGCCGTCGAAGGACTGCGCCGAGACCTGGGAGGCGAACTGCTGCATGGATTCCTCACCCCGGTTGCAGGTGAACAGCAGCAGGCCGTAGCCCTCGGACTCGACCACATCCACCGCGCCTTGCAGCACCTCGCCCATCCAGGGCCAGGTGAGCGAGGGAACCAGCATCCCGACGATCCGGGTCCGGCCACGGGCGAGGCCGACGGCGCGGGCGCTGGGCACGTAGCCGAGCTCCGCGATCACCTGGCGAACCCGCTCGGCGGTGCGGAGGTCGAGCTCGCCCTTGCCGTTGAGGACGCGCGAGACGGTGGTCTTGCTGACTCCGGCTCGGGCCGCGACGTCGGCGATGGTGATCGACACTTCAGCTCCCCTCGGGCGGTCGGGGCGTGGGCGGGCCTTCTGTTGCCGGTGTGTGAACGCGCTGTTCGGAACCGGTTTCGGAAGCGGTTCCGTAGAGTGAAGCGGAGTGAGTCAGGTCACGTCAATCACGGCGGGATAACGAAACCAGGCCTAAGTTCACGATTTGTAGGAAGTCCGCCGCGCTGGTGTGCTCCAGCCCTTCCGGTCCGGTCCTGGTGCATGATGGACTTCGGGATGCGGGATCGATTTCAGCGGTCCGCACGAGCTGTCGGCGGCACTTTCAAGGGCGGGGTCACACGAAATGGATGTACGTCGGACCACTGTGCGCGACATGCGCCGGTCCAACCGCTCCGTGATCCTGACCAGCATCTACCGCGACGGCCCGCTCAGCCGTTACGAACTGGGCCACCAGACCTCCTTGAGCGCCGCGAGCGTCAGCAACCTGGTCGGCGAACTGCTGGACGAAGGTGTCGTCGAGGAGGCCGGGTCGGTCGAGTCCGACGGCGGTCGGCCGCGCGTACTGCTGCGGGTCGCCCCGACCTTCGGGTATGTCGTCGGGGCGGAAGTGGGGGAGACCCGCGTCCGGGTTGAGCTTTTCGACCTTGCGATGAAGGTGCTCGCGACAGAGGTCTACCCGATCGAGACGGCGAAGCCTGCTCCCGAACTGGCCGTGAAGTACGTGCTGCAAGGCCTCAACGCGGTGATCGGCGAGGTGGGAATCTCGCCCGGGCAGGTCCTCGGCATGGGGGTCGCGGTCGCGGGTGTTGTCGAGGGGCCCGCGGATGCGGTCGTCCACGCGCAGACGCTCGGCTGGGACGCCGTACCGCTGGGTGCGATGCTCGCCGCCGGGACCGACATCCCGATCCAGGTCGACAACGGCGCGAACACCCTCGGCCAGGCCGAGATGTGGTTCGGCGCCGGCCGCGGTGCGACCGATGCCGTGGTGGCACTGGTCGGCTCTGGCGTCGGCGCGGCCCTTGTCACGGGTGGAACCAGCTACCGCGGCACCCGCAGCAGCGCCGGCGAGTGGGGCCACACGACGATCGTGTACGGCGGTCGCCAGTGCAGGTGTGGTGCCGAAGGATGCCTGGAGGCGTACGTCGGCGCCGAGGGCGTGCTCGAGCGGTTCCAGCTAGCCAACGGCGGACAGCCCGCACCGGGTGGCGACGAGGAGGCGGCCTTCATCGGCCTGCTCGACTCGGTCGGTACGTCGGAGGTCGCGGCCAAGGTGGTCGAGGACACCATCGGGTACCTCGGCGCGGGATTCGCCAACCTGGTGAACCTCGTCAACCCGGAGCGGATCGTGCTTGGCGGCTGGTCCGGGCTGTTGCTGGGCGAGCGGTACCTCCCGCAACTCCGCGAGGCCGTCGGCAAGCACGCACTCCGTCAGCCGTACGCCCAGGTCACCATCGAGCTGTGCGAGCTCGGCCGGGACGCCGTGGCGATGGGCGCCGCCACCCTGCCGGTACTCCGCCTCCTCCGCGAAGGCGGCGCCACCCCGCGCGAACCAGGCCTCATCGCCCGAGCCCGCTGACGCCACGCCGCCGCTCAGGCCGCCCGCCTCCCGCTAAGCGCCGCGCCGGCCGCTGACGGCGGTCGTCTCGTCCCGGAACGCGGCTGTCTGCTTCTGCGGGTTCAGGACTTCAACTATCCTTTGAAGAAACCTACTTCTACCCCTTGGGGGTCACCGATGGTCGAGCTCTCCCCGCTCCGGCAGGACTTCGTCTGGGGTACCGCCACGTCGGCGTACCAGATCGAAGGCGCGATCGACGCCGACGGCCGGTTGCCGTCGATCTGGGACACCTTCTGCCGGGTGCCCGGTGCGATCGACAACGGCGACACCGGTGACGTCGCGTGCGACTCGTACCACCGCTGGCCGGAGGATCTCGCCCTGCTGAAGCAGCTCGGGGTGGACGCGTACCGCTTCTCGATCGCCTGGCCGCGGGTGATCCCCACCGGCTCCGGCGCCGTGAACGCGCCCGGTCTGGACTACTACGACCGGATGGTCGACGATCTGCTTGCCGAGGGCATCAAACCGTTCGTCACCTTGTACCACTGGGATCTGCCGCAGGCGTTGCAGGATCTCGGCGGCTGGGAGAACCGCGACACGGCCTACCGGTTCGCGGAGTACGCGGGGGTCGTCGGCGCGAAGCTCGGCGACCGGGTCCGCGACTGGGTGACCCTGAACGAGCCGTTGTGCTCGGCCTGGATCGGCCACTGGGAAGGGCGGATGGCGCCGGGCATCAAGGACCCGGCGATCGCGGTGCGCGCGTCGTACAACCTGATGCTGGCGCATGGTCTCGGAGTGGCAGCGCTGCGCGAGTCCGCGCCGGAGCCCCCGTCGGTCGGGCTCGTCGTCAACCTCAGCCCGTGCGAGCCGGCGAGCGCCGGCGCCGCCGACATCCGCGCGTCGCAGATCGCCGACGGCCACATCAACCGCTGGTGGCTTGACCCGCTGTTCGGCCGCGGCTTCCCGGCGGACATGACCGAGGCGTACGGCGTGGAGCTTCCCGAGCAGCCGGGTGACGCCGAGATCATCGCGGCGCCGACGGATTTCGTCGGGTTGAACTACTACTTCCGCCAGCTCATCAAGGCCGACGAATCCGTTCCTGTGCTGGGATTCAGCCAGGTCGAGGGCCCGAATCCCGAGCACACGATGCTCGACTGGGAGGTCCACCCGGCCGGTCTCGAGGAGCTGATCCTCCGGCTGACCAAGGAGTACGGCGCCGAGAAGATCTACATCACCGAGAACGGTTCCGCCTGGGTCGACTCACCCGACGCGTCCTTCAACGTCGACGACACCGACCGAACCGCTTATCTGGAAGGCCATCTGGCCGCCTGCGTCCGCGCCGTCGAACAGGGCGCCCCGCTGGCCGGCTACTTCGCCTGGTCCCTGATGGACAACTTCGAGTGGGCTTACGGGTACGCCCCACGCTTCGGCCTCGCGCACGTCGACTACCCGACCGGCAAGCGCGTCATGAAAACCAGCGGCAAGACCTACACCAACCTGATTCAAACCCACCGCGCCCCCTGACCCACCCACCTCCTCCTCTCGGGGGTTACCCCCGAGAGGAGGCCGAACGGGGTTGGGGTGCTGGAAGGGCTAGATGGTCCACTTCTGGGCTGGGGAGCCGTTGCAGGTCCAGATCTGTAGGCGGTTGCCGTTGGCGGCGTTGCCGGACGGGATGTCTACGCATTTGTTGGCTTGCGGGTTCACCAGGTCGTGGGCGCCGGTGTAGGTGAACTGCTGGGCCGCGTTGCCGCTGCAGGTGGCTATCTGGAGCTTGGTGCCGTCGGCGGTTCCGCCTCCGGCGACGTCCAGGCACTTGCCGAGGGCGCGGATCGTGCCGTCACCCGGACGGGTCCACTGCTGGGCGCCGGAGCCGTTGCAGTCGTACAGCTGGACCGGCGTACCGTCGGCCGAGTTCGCGGCGGCGACATCCATGCACTTGCCGAGCGCCGTGATCTGGCCGCCACCACCTCCGCCTCCGCTGAGGCTGCTGACCCGGACGTAGTCGACCGTCATCGTCTGCGGCATCTGCGTGCTGCCGTCGGGGTAGCCCGGCCAGTAGCCGCCGACCGCGACGTTCATGATCATGAAGAACGGGTGGTTGTAGACCCAGGTCTTGCCGCCGAGGTCGGCCGGAGTACGCCGCTGGTACTGGACTCCGTCGACGTACCACGTGATCGAGTTCGGCTCCCAGTCGACCGTGTAGGTGTGGAACCCGTTCCTGAACGGCTGTCCGTTGGGCGAGTTGTACGCCGCGCCGATCCCGCCGGCGCCGGAGTAGCCCGGCCCGTGGATGGTGCCGTGCACGATGTTCGGCTCCCGGCCGATGTTCTCCATGATGTCGATCTCGCCGTCGGTCGGCCAGTTGCCGCCGCCGAGCATCCAGAAGGCGGGCCAGACCCCTTGGGTGCCGGGGATCTTGATCCGCGCCTCGAAACGCCCGTACGTCTGGGTGAAGGTCTGGGCGGTGAGCAGCCGGGCCGACGTGTACTGGCAGGGGCCGTAGTGGCAGGTGAAGCCGCCGCTCTCCTGGCGCGCCGTGATCACCAGGTTTCCGGCGCCGTCCTTGGCGGCGTTGCGGGTGCTGTTGGTGTAGTACTGCCGCTCGTCGTTGCCCCAGCCGGAGCCACCGATGTCGTAGCGCCACTTGCTGGAGTCCGGCGCCTGGCCGGACGGGCCGTCGAAGTTGTCCTCCCAGATGGTCGGACCCACTGCCGTGGCAGCCATCGGAACACCCGGGTGAGCGGAATCGGCGGCCGTAGTACCGGCAGTTGCGGAGGATTGGAGCAGAGCGGTGCCGAGCAGTGCGGCGCCGGCCGCGAGCAGGGCGGTGGTTCGGAATCGGGGACGCTGGAACCTCATGCGTGCCTCATTTCTCGTTCGGCCGGACGGTCGATAGTCCGGCCGTGGGGGCGGGGGCGGGACTGGAACGAGACAGGGAATCGCTGGGAGGCAGCTTGGTGTGAGAACGCTCCCACGTCAAGACCAGGCATAAATATAAGACGTGAAAAAAGTCTCGCCGTGGCGTTGACACCGCCCTGTACCGATGGTTACCTCGTGGTGACCACCTGTTGCGGCGCGGGCAGACGCCGACACACGGGGTCCCATCCGCCCTGTGAAAGCCCTTGAGCAAAAGGGAGATTCCGCCATGCCCCCGAACGGGACCTCACGCCGCGGCACTCGCCGCCGACGCCTTCTTCCTGCCCTGGCAGGGCTCGCCACCCTGTGCGTGACCGCGACCGGTCTGAGCATCGGCACCTCGCAGCCCGCGCACGCCGCGGGTGAGCAGGTGAACGTCTGGCTGACCACGACGAACGACGCCGGCGGCCGGAACGTGACGCGCGGGCTGCAGCAGCAGACCCCGGTCAACTTCGGCCCGGCCGGCGGCAGCGCGAACCAGACCGTCAACGTCAACGAGAACACGACGTACCAAACGTTCGAGGGTGGTGGCGCGTCCTTCACCGACAGCGCCGCCTGGCTGCTGAACAGCAGCAACACGATCACCGCCGCGACCCGCAACCAGGTGATGAAGGACCTGTTCGACCCGGTGAACGGCATCGGCCTGGCCTTCACCCGCAACCCGATGGGGGCCTCGGATCTGGCTCGGTTCAACTACTCCTACGACGACACCTGCTGCGACCTGAACGACTTCAGCATCAACCATGACCTGGCGGACGTGGTCCCGCTGACCAAGCAGGCGAAGCAGTTGAATCCGGCGCTCAAGGTCAAGGGCGCGCCGTGGAGCGCGCCGGCCTGGATGAAGGACAACAACAAGTTCACCAACCGCGGCTGGCTCAAGGCGGAGTACTACCCGCTCTACGCGCAGTACTTCGTGAAGTACGTCCAGCAGAACGCGGCGCAGGGGCTCAAGATCGACTACGTGTCGGTGCAGAACGAGCCGACCTGCTGCGGTACGGACGACACCGGCTACGCGTCGATGAACTGGAACGGCGCCGGGCTGCTGAACTTCACCAAGAACCACCTCATCCCGGCGTTCCGGGCGGCCGGGATCACGACGAAGGTGCTGATCCTCGACTACAACTGGGGCAACTACAACGACCTCGGCTCCGTCCCGCTCGCGGATGCCGGGCTCCGCAACGACCCGCTGTTCGGCGGTATCGCCTGGCACGGGTACGGCGGTGACGTGAACCTGCAGACGACGGTGCACAACCAGTACCCGGCCGTGAACCACTACATGACCGAGCACTCCGGCGGCACCTGGATCGCGAACCAGCAGACCGAGGACATGAACAACCTGATCGACTACACCCGGAACTGGAGCAAGTCCTGGGTCAAGTGGAGCCTCGGCCAGGACCAGAACATGCTTCCGTACGTCGGTGCCGGGTGCAACGTGTGCACCGGGCTCGTCACCATCCAGCGCGGCGGCGCCCGGGCCGGCCAAGTCGACAAGACCGTCGAGTACTACACGATGGGTCACCTGACCAAGTTCGTGAAGCCCGGTGCGGCGCGGATCCAGTCCGACGCGAACAACTCGGTGAAGAACGTGGCGTGGAAGAACCCGGACGGGTCGAAGGCGCTGATCGCCTACAACACCACCGGTGGCTCGCAGTCGGTGCGGGTGAACTGGGGCAACCAGTCCTTCGTCTACACCCTGCCCACCAAGACCTCGGCGACCTTCACCTGGTCCGGCCAACAGAGCGGTGGCGGCGGTGGTCAGATCACCGGTCTGGCCGGCAAGTGCATCGACGTCGCCGGAGCGAACAGCGCCGATGGCACCGTTGTCGACCTGTACGACTGCAACGGTACGGTGGCCCAGCAGTGGACCCGGCCCGGTGACGGCACGGTCCGCGCGCTCGGCAAGTGCCTCGACGTCAGCGCCGGTTCGACCGCCGACGGCGCCAAGGTGCAGCTGTACTCGTGCAACGGCAGTGCTGCTCAGCAGTGGACCTATACGAGTGGGCGGGATCTGGTGAATCCACAGGCGAACAAGTGCCTCGATGTCACCGGCAACAACTCCGCGAACGGCACGCCGCTGCAGATCTGGTCCTGCACAGGCGCCGCGAACCAGAAGTGGAACGTCTGACCACCCACGGACCGGGTGTCCGCACGGGGACACCTCCGGATCGACCGTCACCGCGCCCCCGGTGGCGGTCGATCCGCGTCCGGCCGGGTGATTTTCGGGAGGGGGTTTGACCCTCCGGTCGCCGGAGGGTAGAGGCTGTGGTCATGACCGCGTCGGTGACCATCGGTGAGTTCTCCCGGCTCACACATCTGAGCGTGAAGACGCTGCATCACTACCACGAGATCGGCCTGCTCGCCCCGGCCCGGATCGACCCATCCTCGGGGTACCGACGGTACGAGACCACCCAGGTCCCGACCGCGCAGCTGATCCGCCGGCTCCGGGATCTGCAGATGCCGCTGGCCCAGGTCCGCTCAGTGGTCGAGGCGCCAGACGTCGCATCCCGGGATCAGGCGCTGCGGCAACACCTGGACCAGATGGAGCACGAGCTCGTCCACACCCGCGAGGTGGTCGCGTCGCTCCGGTCGATGCTGACGTTGCCGATCTCGGACTTCTCCGTCGAGTACCGGTTCGTACCTGCCTTCCGCGCGTACTCCTTGTCCGAGCGGGTGGAGAGAACGCGGATCGACGAGTGGTGCGAGACCACCTTCGGCCTGCTGGGCGAGATCGCCGGCACGCAGGGGATCACGGCGACGGCGGGAGCGACGTACAGCGACGAGTTCTTCACCGAGGATATCGGCGAGGTGGTCGGGTTCCTGCCGGTGGCGCCGAACCAGCCGGCGATCGAGCGCGTCGGGCTGGTCGACCTGCCGGCCTCGTTCTTCGCGGTGACCGTGCACGAAGGGCCGTTCACCGACTTCGACCGCACCTACGGCGCCCTCGGCAGCCACGTCGCGGAGTACTGCGAGATCGCGCCCGGACCGATCCGCGAGCTGTACGTCGTGGGCCCGGGCGACAACGCCAGCCCCGACGACTTCCGTACCGAGATCTGCTGGCCGATCCAGCGGATCCCCACTCCGAAAGGTTGATTCCCATGCCCATCATTCTCGAGCACGTCACCTTTGACTGCGCCGACGCCGCCGCGCTGGCCGGCTTCTGGGCCCAGGTGATGTCCCAGCAGGTCGATGCTGACGGCAACGAGTTCTTCGCCACGGTGAACAAGGCGGGCGACGGACCGGCGCTGATGTTCATCCAGGTACCGGAGGAGCGGGCCGGCAAGAACCGGCTGCACCTCGACCTCGCGACCGCCGACTGGGCCGCCGAGGTGGACCGGATCGTCGGGCTGGGCGCCAAGCGGGTCGGCGAGTACGACGAGTACGGCGCGCACTGGGTCACCCTCGCCGACCCGGAAGGCAACGTCTTCGACCTCGCCGAGATCCGCTGACTCGTTGACGGATCCGTTGACTCCCTGACGCGCTGGGCACCCCACTTCGGCCCGCCGCGTCAGGTACTTCCGGCCTGGTAGGGGCGGCCGTGCAGCGTCAGGAAGTAGTGGATTGGTGGCGGTGGACCGGCGTCAGGAAGTGATGGGTTGGTAGCGGCGGCCGTCTGAGGTCGCGCGGTCGGTGTCGACCAGTTCGTCGAGGAGCTCGCGGGCCTGCGGTGTGGACCAACGGAAGGCGCGGGCCAGTTCGGCGGGGGAGGTGTCGAGCATCGTGTCGAGGTACTGCACGGTCGCCTGGCTGTGATCGCGGCGGCCGCCGACGTCGAATTGCTCGCAGGTCAGCGTCAGGAGCGCGGCGGGCCACCCGTTGCTGGACTCGTCGACGCCCGCCGTGGTGACGAGCAGATTGCGCTGCAGTTCAGCGATCGCTCGCTGGTACCTGTTGCGGTCGCCGAGCAGGGATCGCAGGGCGGCACTCGAGAGGGGCTCCACCGCCAGGGCTGCGGCGATCTCGTGCGCCGCTGGTGACAACTCGAGTTCCTCGTGGTCGTCGAGCTCGCCCGCTCCCGGATAGAGGACGGCCAGGAGCGCGGGCGACAGGAACGAGCCCCGCCCGCCGAGGTAAGCGCCGTACCAAGCCAGTCCGCGGCGGGGGAGTTCGTCCTTCCAGCTCCAGACCTTCTGCTCGTTCTCGCCCATGCCGGTGCCGAACGGCTCGTCATCCTCGCCGGCGACGGCCTCCCACAAAGAAGGGCCGATCGGCCGCGGTGCCGGGAAGAGCAGCGCGAAGCCGACGTCCTCCACGAACTTGCCGGCTCTCTGCACAGAGCCGACCCGGCGGCCCCGCACCCACCATCGGCGAGCGCGCTGTTCTTCAGGAGTCACTGGTCGTCGCTCATCCGGTCGAGGTGGGATTCCAGCGCGTCCAGGCGGTCGCGCCACAGATCGCGGTACGGCTCCAGCCAGGCGTCGATCTCGGCGAGAGGCGCCGGCCGGAGGCGATACCACCGGCGCTGGGCGTCCTGACGTACGTCGACCAGCCCGGCGTCGCGCAGTACCTTCAGGTGCTTCGACACGGCGGGCTGACTGAGCGCGAGTTGCTCGACCAGTTCCCCGACCGGCCGCTCGCCCCCGCGGAGCAGGTCGAGGATCTCCCGCCGCCGCGGCTCGGCGAGCACCTCGAACGTAGTTGCCATACCAGGAATATAACCGCCTGAGCTGCTCGTGACCCATCCAGATCACCTTGCGGCGCGAGGGCGGGGTGGCCGATGGGCAGTCGGCTTGGGTGGCTAGGCGTACGGGTCTGTGATCTCTCGCAAGGAGGTCAGGGCTTTGCGGAGCTGGGCGGCTTGAGCGGCACCGAGGTGGGCGGTCCATTCGGCTTCGACCTCGGCGACGACTGCGTCGGCGACGGGCATCGTCCGGTGTCCCCGCTCAGCGATCTGGACCAGGCGGGCCCTGGCGTCCGTCGGGTCCGGGACACGGCGGACGTAGCCCGAGCGCTCAAGCTGATCGACGAGGAATCCGGCCGTCTGCTTGGTCACCCGGGCCTGTTCGGCGAGCTCGGTCAGCCGCGTGCCGTCCTGACCGATCCGCTGGAAGATGCGCGCCTGCGCCGGGGTGAAGTCGTCGAACCCCGCTGCCCTGAGTGCATCGAACACCCGGTTCTCCAGCGCGCGGTACGGGATGAACAGCAGCAATCCGAGATTCAGGTCGTCCGGCACCTCCCCATCTTGACCGGTAGTCAGAGAAGCTGTCTAATATGGTCAGAGAGGCTTACTAGATCGTCGCGAATATCTGGGGGCAGATGTGGAAGTTGAGCAGATCTGGCGGTACGTCGACTCCGAGCGCGCGAGTCTCGCCGAATTCCTGTCCGGGCTGAGCGCCACCGAGTGGACTACACCCTCCCTGTGCTCGGGTTGGACCGTCCAGGCGGTCGCCGCGCACGTGATCTCCTCGCCGCAGGTTCGCGCTTGGCCGGTAGTGGTCGGGCTGATCCGGACCAGGGGCGACTTCAACCGGCTCATCCTCGAGGAAGGCCAGCGCGCGGCCGCGTCGTACTCACCCGAGCAGATCGTCGCGCAGTTCCACCAGTACGCCGGATCGCGCCGCCACCCACTCGGTACGACGCCGGCGGATCCGCTGCTCGACGTGCTGATCCACGGCCAGGACATTGCCGTACCGCTCGGTCGCCACCGCGAGATGCCGCCAGAAGCAGCCAGGGTCGCGGCTGACCGCATCTGGATGAAGTCCTTCCCGTTCAAGGCCCGCAAACGCCTGGCCGGGGTCCGCCTGGTCGCCACCGACATCACCTGGACCGTCGGCCAGGGCCCCGAGATCCGCGGCCCCATCTCTGCCCTACTGCTCCTCCTGACCAACCGCCCCACCCCAGCCCACTCCCACCTATCCGGACCCGGCCTACCCACCCCTCACCCCACCTCCTCCTAACCCCGGCACCCAGCCCAGACCACCCCTACCCGGCGCAGGCCCGACCACCCCGCATGCGGGCAGGTCTGATCGACCCGCAGCCGGTCCCACCTGCTGATGGAGGGTCAGGTGCCCAGGTAGCGGAGGATGGCTAGGACTCGGCGGCTGTAGCCGGTGACGTGGTTGAGGGCGAACTTGTCGAAGATCGAGTTGATGTGTTTCTCGACGGCGCTCTGGGAGATGAAGAGTTGCTCGGCAATGCTCGGGTTGGTGTGACCCTCGGCCATTGCGGCCAGGACTTCCTGCTCCCGCTTGGTGAGCTGGCTGAGCGGGTCTGTGTGGGTGGTGCGCGCGAGCAGTTGGCGGACCATGTCCGGGTCGAAGGCCACACCGCCCGCGCCGACGCGTTCCAGAGCGGCGAGGAATTCCCCGACATCCGACAACCGATCCTTCAGGAGGTACCCGACGCCGTCCTGCTGTGAGGTGATCAGCTCGGTGGCGTAGACCTTTTCGACGTATTGGGAGAGCACCAGGACGCCGACGGCCGGCCAGCGTTCGCGGATGGTCAGCGCGGCGCGAATGCCCTCGTCGGTGTGCGTCGGCGGCATCCGCACATCGACCACGACGACATCAGGAAGGTCTTCTCCGCAGGCTTCCACTGCGGCGACGAGCGCGTCCCCGTCGCCAACGGCAGCCACCACGTCGTGCTTCTCCTCCTCCAGCAGAAGGATCATCCCTTGCCGCAGTAACGCGTGGTCCTCGGCCAGGATCACTCGCACGGTAGCTCCGCTCTGATGGTGGTCGGACCGCCGACCGGGCTGTGAACGCTGAAGTTCCCGTCACTCGCCGCGACCCGGCCCGCCAGTCCGCTGAGTCCTCGTCCAGCCGGGTCCGCCCCACCCCGTCCGTCGTCCGTCACAGTCACCAGCACCCCCGTCATCGCGGCCCCTGTCGGTGCCGCCGCCCACGACGTTCCCGTCGGCGATGTCGTCTCGGGCGCCGCCCTCATTCCTGCCAGTGAGGTCGTCCCAGTCGCCGCGGACACCCTGGCCATTCCGACTGCCCCGGCCACCCCCGATACCTCGGCCACTCCGGCCGCGTCGGACACTCCCGGTACCCCGGCAACTCCGGATACCTCGACCGCCCCGACTATCCCGGCCGCCTTGGCCGCTTCGACTCTCGCGGCGGCCCCGACTGCCCCTGACGTCGCCGACGAGGCGGTCGCAGAGGGTGGGGGCCAAGCCAGCAGGCGGAGGGTTATGTCGATCTGGGTCGCGCCAGAGTGTTTGGCGGCGTTGGTGACGGCCTCGGCGACGACGAAGTACGCCACGGTCTCGATCGTCGCCGGTGGGCGGGTGGGTAAGTCGTAGTGCAAGGTGACCGGGATACTCGATCGCTCGGCCAGTACGGCGATGACGTCGCGCAGGCCCTGCTGGTCGAGCACGGTCGGGTAGACGCGCCAGGCGACTTGGCGGAGGTCGTCGAGTGCCTGCTGGGACTCCTCGTGCGCTTGCTTGACCAGCGCGGACGCGTGGTCCGGGTCGTCGGTCCGACGTGCGCGGCTGAGCAACATCCCGAGCGCGACCAGGCGTTGTTGTACGCCGTCGTGCAGGTCCCGCTCGATCCGGCGACGTTCGTCGTTGATCACCTGGACCACCTCGGCGCGGCTCAAGGTGAGCTCCGAGACGCGACGCGCCAGTACTTCCTCCGCTGAGGGTGCCAGGTGTCGGCGGGCCAGGCGCTCGTCCAGTCCGGCGATCCCGACGATGCCCATGATGTTGAGATAGAGCAGCAGCGCGCCGGGAATGGCCGCGACGATGACGGTCGCGGTGCTGATGCGGTCGGCACCGTCCTCGATCAGGGCCCAGCTCCCCCCGGTGATCCAGGCGGTGACCATGGAGCCGGCCACGACCAGGCCGAACAGGAGCAGCAGCAGGACGAGCCCGCCGAGCCCACCGACCGGCCAGCGTCTGGCGATGTAGCGGAAGGCGTTGCGATCGGAGTACGGGCCCAGGTCCTCGATGTCGTGGAAGCGGGCCAGGCGTCGTTGCTCGAGCACGACGAGTTGCCGTGAGCAACGATGAACGAAACCCACCACTCGATCGCGTGACCGCGGCGCCGCGATGATCGGCACCAGACCGACACTCGACACCAGCAGGAAGGCGAACTCGGCGACCGCCAGCACCGCGCCGAGCGCAACGCCCGCCAAGAGGTTCGCACTCTTCCGCACAGGCCCATGCTGCGCGGGACGGACATCAGTCGCGTCGCGCTTCTCGGCCAGTCCCCGTTCTCGCATGTCCGCAAGGTTAGTGGGCACCGAAGGACAGCGGACTGTGGTTTTCCGCAGTTCTGTACTGTGGAAAAGCCGAGGAAATCTTACGGTCGACCGCAGGGTGCGAGCAGTGTTCGCAGACCTAGCGTCGACGCCATGATCTCGACGAACCAGGTGATGATGACCGCGCTGGCACAAGCGACACAGGAACCGACCGGTGGAGTGGCCGGCTGGGCTGTCGACCTGATGGACAGGCTGGGAGCCCCGGGTGCCGGTCTCGCGGTGGCGCTGGAGAACCTGTTCCCGCCGCTGCCCAGCGAGGTGATCCTGCCGCTCGCCGGTTTCGCCGCCAACCGCGGCGACCTCGGGCTCGTCAGCGCCATCTTCTTCACCACTCTCGGCTCCGTGGTCGGAGCGCTCGCCCTGTACGGCGTGGGCGCGATCCTCGGCCGCGACCGGACCAGGGCGCTGGCAGCACGCATCCCGCTGATGAAACTGGAGGACGTCGACAAAGCCGAGGCCTGGTTCGCCCGGCACGGCGCGAAGGCGGTGCTGATCGGCCGGGTGGTGCCGGTGGTGCGCAGTCTCATCTCGATCCCCGCCGGAGTGGAGCGGATGCGGTTGTCGCTCTTCCTGGCGCTGACCGCGATCGGCAGCCTGGTGTGGAACTCAGCGCTGATCATTGCGGGCTACCTGCTGGGCGAGAAGTGGAACGTGGTCGAGTCCTATGTCGGGGTGCTGCAGTGGGTCGTCCTGGCGGCGGCTGTGCTGGCGGTGGTGTGGTTCATTGTGGTCAAGCTCAGAGCCAGGCGTTCACCATCTGAGAATGTCCAGTAGTCCGCTCGACTTTGGTTAGGCTCGAGATCTCACTGCCGAACCCTGGGAGATGCGTCCCGATGCCCTCAGTCGCCTTCGAGCCACGGATCGTGCCGGACCCGCCCGTCTGGCCGCAGTCCGTCGTCACCGTGGTGGGTAACCCCAAGGCGGCGTCGCGGACCGCCGCCGCGGCCGCCTCCGTCGCGGAACTACTCGCCTCCGAGCTCGGTACGCCGTACCGGATCGACGAGCTGGTGGATCTGGTCACGTTCGCGTCGGCGATCTTCCAGGGGGAAGCCGCCTCGGAGGAGGATCGGGAGGCGCTGGACAGCGCGATCGAGCTGGCGTCGTCCGCGTCTCTGCTGGTGCTCGCGACGCCTGTCTACAAGGGCAGCTACACCGGGCTGCTCAAGAGCTTCCTGGATGTGCTGCCACCGCAGGCGCTGGCTGGGTCGGTCGTGGTGCCGGTGACGGTGTCGGCCGCGCCGAGTCACAAGTTGCTGGCGGATCTGCACCTGCGCCCGGTGCTCGCGGAGCTCGGTGCGAGTGTGCCGACGCCGCCCGTGGCGCTGGAGGAGCGCGATTTCGAGGACCTGCAACTGCCGGTCTCGGCCTGGATCCGCAACAACGCCGGCCTGGTCCAGGCAACGACTATCGCCCTCCAGCCAGTAGCAGAACCCACCCCAGCCCAGTAGTGCAGCCGACCCGAGGTCCAGCCGCAAGAATCCAACCTGGCTCGTGGTGGGTCTGGTCTGGTCTCGGGTGCGGTAGCGGGAGTGCGCTCGGGCTGGTGGGCCGGGGTGATTCCAGCTTGATCGCGAGTACTGCGGTCGTGCAGGTGTTCGGAGTACTGGCGAACGCTGAGCGGACGGTTGGGGGGTTGGGGATCGGTCGACGGTTCCCTCGGGAGAGTCGGTGGGGTAATCCTGAAGGATGTCCGGTATCGAACCCGGCACACCCTCCCTTGCCGGAGGCGTGATCACGGGGGCCGAACAGGTTGGAACCTTCAGCTATCTGGTGGCAGAGGACACCTGGTGGCTGTCGCCGGCTACCTGCGCCATGCACGGGCTGCCGGCCGGGTCCCGGGTCACTACCGAGATGTTGCTGGCGTTCAAGCATCCCGATGACCTGATCCCGCCGCGGGAAGTGCTGGAGAAGGTGCTGAGTGAGGGCGAGCCGTTCTGCTTCCCGCATCGCATCGTCGACACCACCGGGCGGAGCCGGAACATCGTGGTGATCGGCACCACCGCGCGTGACGCTGCCGAGACGGTCAGCAGGGTCGAGGGATACGCGATCGACCTCACCGACGCCGAGCCATCGCAGGCGCTCCCGGTGGGGACCGAGGTCGTACGGGCCGAGCTGGAGAACCGGGCGGCGATCGAGCAGGCGAAGGGTGCGCTGATGCTCGCGTACGGCATGAGCGCGGACGCCGCGGTCGCGCTGCTGAAGTGGTACGCCGAGCAGTACAACATGCAACTGAATCTGGTTGCCGAGCGGCTCGTACTGCGGCTGAAGAACGCCACGGTCACGGCGTCCGGGATCCGCCGCACCATCGACCGGATGATGCATGATGCCGCGAGAACGGAAGCTGGGACGAGGAGTCCGTTCGAGCCTTGGGAGTTCCGGCTGGGTGTTGGTTGCGGCGAGCCGACGAGGCTGATCGGCTATTCGGTTCTGGCCACTGAGGGCGAGGTCGGCGAGGTGGACGGGTTCCTGGCGTTCGCCGGGCTGCAGGCGCTGATCGTCGATACCAGTGCCTGGGTGGCGGCGCAGCGGATCGCGCTGCCGGTCGGGACCGTGCAGTACGTCGACCACTACGAACACCGGGTCCAGCTCGACTGCAGTCTCGCTGAGATCAAGGCCGCGCCTCCGTCGGATCCCTGCCGCGGCGACCGCGGCAAGTACCTCGTCCGCGTCGCCGACTACTACCGCAGCCTCTACCGCGACCTCGACCTCTGACAGCCGGTACGCCGACGCGGAACGCCGAGCAGGAGGTCAGCTGCAAGAGCACGTCCGGGACAGGGGAGAGCGCGGGCCGGGGTGCCGGCCCGCGCTGGGGGTGGGGTGGTTAGTCGGTTCGGGCGGCGGCTTCGGCGGGGCGGGTTCGGAGGGTCGTGGTGGCCGGGAGGAGGGTGGAGAAGAGGGTCAGGAAGAAGGCCGTGGCGATGATGACCAGGTAGATCCAGATCGGGCCGCTCGGGAATGCCGAGGACGAGACTGCGGCAGCGAAGGGGAGCAGGCTGGCCAGGGCTACCAGGGTGCCGAGGGTGATGCCGGCGAAGGCGACCAGGACGCCTTCGGTGGTCAGCATGCGGAGGACCTGGCCGCGGGTGGATCCGGTGAGCCGCTGCAGACCGAACTCCCGGCGCCGGCGGACCGTGGCCGACACCATCGTGTTGACGACCGAGACCGCGGTGTACGCGATCAGCATTCCGACCAGCAGATAGTTCACCCACGCCTGGGTCTGCAGGTCCTGGTTGTTGCCATCGATCAACGCGTCCCGGTCGGCCACCTGCACACCCGGGTTCGCCGCTGCCAACTTGGCCAGCGAGGCGTTGACGTCAGCACCCGGTTCGGTCCGGATCAGGATCTGCTTCGCCAACTTGTCGGTGGTGTGCGCGGCGACGAGCTCGGCGGGCAGCACCAGACTCTCGTAGCCACGCTCGGCCGCGAACGTCGCGACCACCCGCAGGTCCACGGAGGCACCGTCGCCCAGCGTCATCTTGATCGACGTACCGACTCGTCGATCGATCTTCGAAGCGACGCGATCCGGCAATGCCACGGTCGAGCCGGTCAGCCCGGCCAGGGAACCCGAGGTCAACCGCACCGGCGCAGTACCGTCAGACCCTTGGGCGCTGATGCCTTGCAGCGGAGCGCCATCCTCGTCGAAGGGCGCGTTCCGCGGCTCGTCGATCACGCCGACGCTGGTGACGTAGGCGGACGCGCTCGCCACGCCCGGCATGCCCTGCACCTCGGTGAGCAGCGAAGGCGACAGCCCGGCTCCGGTGGACGCGAGCACCGCATCGGCCCGGAGGTCCTTGGTGAACGCCTTCGAGGCCGCGTCCATCTGCGTGGTCTGCATGTAGATGTTCGCGGTGGCGATTCCAACCGCCAGCATGACCGGCATCACTGCGGCCGACATCGCGACGGATCGGGCCGTCACGTTGAGGATCGCGAGCCGCCCGTTCACCCGACTCACGGCGTACAGCGGCCAGCGCAGTACGGCGAGGACGGCCTTCGTGGCGACCGGACCGAGCAGCGCGACGCCGATCGCCCAGCACAGCACCGCCGGCCCGGCAGTGGCACCCGCCAGTGGCCCGCTCATCACGGCGCCGGTGACGATTACCAGTGCGAGTCCACCGGCCAGGAACAGCAGGCCGAAGAGCAACCGCACCCAGCTGAACCACTTCCGCTGCAGCGAAGCCTCGACCAGCGCCTCGACCGGGCGGATCTTGGCCGAGCGCCGTCCTGCGATCAGCGCCGCCCCGACTGCAGCCAGTACTGCGGCCCCGGCACCCGCCGCGAAGGGGATCAGCCCTTGGTAGAAGGTGACGTCGGGGGAGGCCACGCCGTTCGCGGCCAGCCGGTCGAACAGGAAGCGCCCCAGCAGCACACCAGGCACGCAACCCACCAGTACTGCGGGCAGCGAGACCACCATCGCCTCGCCCAGGATCATCCGGCGCACCTGGCCCGGCGTGGTCCCGATCCCGCGCAGCAGGGCGAACTCCCGTTGCCGATGCTGGGCGGACAGCGCCAGCGTCGACGCGACCACGAACATCATCGTCATCGCCGCGATCCCGCCGAACGAGCCGGCGACCGAGATCAAGGTGACCTTGGCCTGGGCGGCGTCCGGATGCTCGACCAGCCCGCGATCGATCCCGGACAGGGCGGAGACGCTGCCGTCGGCCTTCTCGATACTCTTCCGGAGCGCCTTCAGGTCGGTGCCCGAAGCAACCAGTACTCCGAGGGCGGAGTACTGCTCGGGGCGCTCGGCGATGCGGGTCGCGTCGGCCGCGGAGAAGAACGTGTTACCTGCCGGTCCAGCGGCGATTCCGGCCACCCTGAAGGAAGTTGGCTTGCCTTGGGCAAGGAGTTGGACCTTACTGCCGACTCGTGCGCCGAGTTGACCGGCGGTGGTGGCATCGAGAACCACCTCGTCGGCGCGGGGCGCAGTACCGGACTGCAGGGTGAAGGGCCCGAGTCGGGCGGATTCCCAGTTGTGGCCCTCGGCGGACATCGGCACCGAGCCTCGCAGTACCGGTGCGGGGAAGGTCAGATCGCCGATCACATCGGTGACTCCGTCGAGCCCGCGGATCTTGTCCGCCACCGTTGCGGGGACGCCGACCTGCTCGACCAGCGGAGTGGCGTCCTCGGCGCCCGGACGCAGGTGGCTTTGTTTGCCAGAGACAACGATCGGGGCGCCGGCCAGTCGCTCCGGCGGAACGTTCGACCGGATACCGGTCTCCATCAGGCCGCCGCAGGCCAGCACGATCGCGGTGCCGAACACCACGGCGACGAAGGTCGCGATGAAACCGCCCTTGCGGTAGCGCAGGGTGCGCAGAGCGAGGCGGATCATCGGCCGGCCGCCCTGGCCAGCGATGCGACGGAGGCGGCGCGGGCGCCGAGGTGGGTCATCCGGTCGGCGACCTGCTCGGCCGTCGGCGCGATCAGGCTGCCCGCGAGGACGCCGTCGGCGAGGAAGACCACCTGGTCGGCGTACGACGCGGCGACCGGGTCGTGCGTCACCATCACCACGGTCTGCCCCTGGCTGCGAACGGGCTCGCGGAGCAGTTCGAGGACGTCGGCCGCGGTCTGGGTGTCCAGTGCGCCGGTCGGCTCGTCGGCGAAGATCACCGCGGGCCGGGCGACGAGCGCGCGGGCGATCGCGACGCGCTGCTGCTGTCCACCGGACAGCTCGCCCGGACGATTCTTCTGCTTGTCGCTGAGGCCGACACGTTCCAGCACGTCGCGGACGGCGGCGCGGTTCGGACGGCGGCCGTCGAGCTGCTGCGGCAGCGTGACGTTCTGCCAGACCGTGAGAGCCGGCAGCAGGTTGAACGACTGGAAGACGAAGCCGATCCGCTCGCGCCGGAGCTCGGTCAAGTGCTTCTCGTTGAGCCCGGCGAGCGGCTGGTCGTCGATCGTCACCGTGCCGGAGGTCGGCCGGTCCAGCCCCGCGGCGCAGTGCAGGAAGGTGCTCTTGCCGGAACCCGAGGGTCCCATCACCGCGGTGAAGGTGCCGCGGGCGAAGCTGATGCTGATCCCGTCGAGCGCGACGACGGCGTTGTTACCCCGGCCGTAGACCCGGCGTACGTCGTGCAGGACGACCGAATCGCCTGTCCTGCTGATGGTTTGCTGCTTGCGCCTCATGGCCAACCCCTCGTGTGCTCCGACTGACGAGCACGACGCTACGGACGCGCAAGCGGCCTCCCCAGGGAGTTGGGCAGTCGATCGGGGTAGTGCTAACTCCCCTGTTCGAGGGCGCCCAGTTCGGTCAGCAGGTGTTCCTCGACCAGCTTCGCCAAGCCCTCATGCCGAGCGCCGGTGTATCCGCGGGGCGTCCCCTCGACGAGCATGATCAGGTAGAGGTACACGCGGTACAGCGAGAGCTTCTCGCGGTCGACGTCCGCGCCGTAGCCGGCCAGCAACTCCTCGTCGAGGGTGCCGAGGAGCGACAGCGAGACGAACTCGGCCACCGGGTCGCCCCAGAACGCCCGCTCCCCGTCGACGAGCCCGGTGATCCGCCCGTCCTCGACGAGGACGTTGCCGTCCCACAGATCGAAGTGGATCAACCGCGGCGTGTGTACGTCGTCCAGCAGCTCCTTGTGGTCGAGGGCCGCCTGCCAGACCTGCTCGGCCGGGCGTGGCAGCCGTACGGCGTACCGCTCGGCGTCACCGAGCACGTCGTCCACCATCGACAGGAAGGCCTCGCTCCACCGCTGCACAAGACCCTTCTGCGGGTAGCCGAAGCCGGTCCCCGTCACCTCATGCAGGCTTGCCACGATCCCGCCGAGCTCACCCCGTACTCCGGCGGCGGCCCCCGCGCTCTGCAACGTCGTACCGGGGAGGGCGGTCATCAGCAGGTAGTCCTCGCCCTCATGCACGACCTCGGGGACAGGGGCCTTGCCGAGCGCCGCGCGGTAGAACTCGGCCTCGGTGTGAATCAGGTCCTGCTCGTAAGTGAGCCCTGGCGCATCCGGGTCGGGGGAGAGCTTGAGGATCAGGTCTCCATCGGGTCGGCCGATCCGGTAGACCGTGTTGAAGGTTCCTTCGGTCAGCTCTTCGGAGGAGTCTGCGGGACCTACGCCGGCTTCCGCCAGCAGGTCGTCGAGGCCCGCACGATCCAGTTGCCGCTTGTTGCTCATCAAAGGTCCTCGGGGGAGGGAAGGGGTTTCGTGCGCTCGGACTGGATCTGTAGCTCGATGTGGGACTCGGCGCCGATGGGCCGCCACATCTCGTCGATCGGTCAGACCTCCTACCGGGGACGACGTCTGTCGCCGCTGCGGTGTTCCCGCTCCGGTTGATGATGTGGTCAACGGGGGAGGAGGGCGGCAAGGCCGGCGGTGTAGCTCTGCGGAGTCACGTCGCCCAGGATCAGCCGCTGCAGGATGAAGCCGGGGATCAGCCCGAAGAGGACCTGCGCGATGTACTCCGGGTCGGTGTCCGGGTCGACCGTGCCGTCGGCCTGCGCGCGCCGGGCGACCTCGACGAAGTGGCCGCGGAGCATCCGGTACTTCTCGCTCGCGATCGCCTTGATCGCTTCGTTGTGCAGCGCCTCCGCCCAGGCCTGGATCCCGACCTTCGTCACGTCGCCACCTGCTTGACCGGCGACGAAGGCGACGTGCTCGACAGCCGCCTCCAGGGCGGCGAGCGGGGTCAGCGGTTCCTCCCGGGCCAGGATCTCCTCGAACAGCCGGTCCACCGAGCTCAGCGCGTCGTCGGCGATCGCCGCGACGATCTCGTCCTTGCTCTTGAAGTAGCCGTAGACGGCGCCCGCAGACAGGCCGGACTCCCGGATCACGTCGGCCATCGTCGTCTTGTGGAACCCCTGCTCGGCGACGCAGGTCCGGGCCGCGGCGACGATCTGCTGACGGCGCGCGAGCCGGTGTTCGTCGGAGACCTTGGGCATGGCTGAAACATAAAACGAATGCCCGTTCTTGACAAGTCGGCCGATCAAGGTCAGGCTCGAATCAATAAAGAACGTTCATTCCTTTTGTTTGAGGAGCTGACCCGAGATGTCCGACCAAACCGTCGCCGAGGAGAGCCGGCGGCCCCCGGTGGTGGCCGTCGTCACCCTGCTCACCGCGTTGCTCACGGTGCTGCTGATCGCGTTCGCCTGGCCGGCCGCGCGCTCGGAGCCGCGCGACTTGCCGATCGCCGTGGCAGGACCCCAGCAGGCGGTCGCGCAGGTGCAGGGCGGGCTGGAGCAGGCGATGCCCGGTGGGTTCGAGGTGACCGCCGTGCCGGATCGCGCTGCCGCCGTCAAGGCGATCGAGAACCGCGACGTGTACGGCGCGATCGTGCTCGACCCGCAGAACCCCGAGGTGCTCACCGCCTCGGCCGGTGGACCAGCGGTCGCGCAGATCCTCACCCAGTTGTCGTCGCGGATGGCCGCTCAGAACCAGGAAGCCGCGCCCAAGGTGACCGACGTCGTACCGCTGCCGCAGGACGATCCGCGGGGTGCCGGTCTGGCGGCCGGGGCGTTGCCGCTCGTGCTCGGTGGCATCATCGCCGCCGCCTTGCTGACCCAATTGGTCAAGGGTGGAAGTCGTCGGATGGCCGGAGCGGTCACGTTCGCGGTCACCGGAGGGCTGGCGCTGACCGCCGTGCTGCAGTACTGGCTCGGCTCGCTCGAGGGGAACTACTGGGTCAACGCGAGCGTGATCGCGCTCTCGATCGGTGCGATCAGCCTCACGCTGCTGGGCCTGGAGTGGTTGTTCGGCCGGGTGGGGCTTGCAGTGGGCGCCGCGACGATGATGCTGCTCGGTAACCCGCTCTCAGGTCTGACCAGCGCACCGGAGATGCTTCCGAGCGGCTGGGGTGCGCTCGGGCAGCTTCTGCCGCCCGGAGCAGCCGGTACAGCGTTGCGCTCCGTGAGCTTCTTCGACGGGGCCGGGTCCGCCGGGCCGTTCCTGGTCCTCACCTGCTGGTTCGTCGCCGGACTGGTGCTCTGCGGCCTCGGCGCGATGCGCAGCCGCACCCGGCGCGTCGTACCTGCTCGTCACGAGGCGTCACCCGTTACCGTCTGAGAGATGACGGCGCGGTGACCGGATCGTTACGACCCGGTCACCGCGCAGCAGCGCCTGAACGGGGACAACGTTGTCTGTCAACCATTGACTTCACTGGTCTGGGACTCCTACCGTCACCGGAAAGCCCGCTAGATCGGGCTGTCGGACCGGGATGACAACGATTGCCCGAAGGTGGATGCAATGGCCATGAAGAACGGTTTCAAGCGGGCGGGTGTACTCGCCGTCGGCGCGCTCCTGCTGGGGGTCTCGGCCTGCAGCCAGGGGTCGACGACCAAGACACCGGAGGCGGGCGGCTCACAGAGCGCCGGTCCGGCGAACATCAAGATCGCCTACCAGCAATGGGGGCCCGGCACGGTGATGAAGAACTTCCTCACCGGCGCGAAGGCCGAGTACGAGGCCGCCAACCCCGGCTCGAAGGTCGAGATCCTGCCGATCGTGGCGAGTGAGAACGACTACTACACCAAGCTCCAGCTGATGATGCGGTCGCCGAACACGGCGCCGGACATCGTCTACGAGGACACCTTCCTGATCAACTCCGACATCACCGCGGGGTACCTGAAGCCGCTGGACGACTACATCAAGGGCTGGTCGGACTGGTCCCAGTTCGAGGACACCGCGAAGGGTGCCGCGAAGGGCCAGGACGGCAAGACGTACGGCGTACCGGACGGCACCGACACGCGGGCGCTCTGGTACAACAAGCAGCTGTTCGCCAAGGCCGGGCTGCCGGCCGACTGGCAGCCGAAGACCTGGGACGACGTGCTCACCACCGCCCGGACGATCAAGTCCAAGGTGCCCGGCGTGATCCCGCTGAACGTCTACTCCGGCAAGCCGATGGGTGAGGCGTCCGCCATGCAGGGCTTCGAGATGCTGCTCTACGGCACCAAGGACACCCTCTACAACTTCGACCAGTCGAAGTGGGTCGTCGGCAGCCAGGGCTTCAAGGACTCGCTGAACTTCATCAAGACGGTCTTCAGCGAAGGCCTGGCCCCGCAGCCGAAGCAGTCGCTCGACCCGAACTGGGGCAACAAGGTCGGCAGCGACCTGCTGCCGAACAGCAAGCTGGCGATCGCGCTCGACGGCTCCTGGCTCTACAACAACTGGCAGAAGACCGGCGCGAAGCCGTGGCCGCAGTGGACCGAGGTACTCGGCCAGACCGCGATGCCTACCCAGGGCGGCGAAGGCAAGGGCAAGGTCAGCCTCTCCGGCGGCTGGACCTGGGCGATCCCGGCCAAGTCGAAGGCCCCGGATGCCGCGTGGAACTTCATCAAGACCCTGCAGACGCAGGAGAACGCGACCAAGTACGCCACCAACGGCGCGCAGATCGCGGTCCGCAAGGACGTCGCCGCCGACGCCGGGTACAAGTCATCCGCGAAGAGCACCCAGTTCTTCACCGACCTGGTCGGCGTGACCGTCTACCGGCCCGCGCTGCCGGAGTACCCGAAGGTCTCCAACGAGATCATCACCGCGATGGAGGCCGTGATGACCGGCCAGTCGTCGCCGGAGGAAGCAGCCAAGAACTACGACGAGGCGGTCGAAGGCATCGTCGGCAAGGACAAGACGACCACAGAGAGCCAGAGCCAGTAAGCAGAGCCTTCGAAGGGATTCCCCTGTGACGACGTCTGCTACTGCGGTGGCCGTTCCGTCCGGCGAGAAAGCCGGACGGAGCGGTCCGCCGCGCTTCGCCAAGACCGTCAAGATGTTGCCGTTGGCACCGGCCATCGGGCTGATGCTGGTCTTCCTGGCCGGCCCGATCCTGTACTGCATCTACGCCGCGTTCACGAACATGGCGCTGACCGGCACCGGAGCGGCGAACGTGAAGTTCGTCGGGTTGGACAACTTCCGCAAGGCCTTCGGCAGTTCGGCCTTCACCAACTCGATCTGGCTCACCCTGGTCTTCACGCTCGTCTCTGCGATCATCGGCCAGAACACCCTCGGGCTCGGACTCGCCCTGCTGATGCGCCGGTCGACAAAGGTGGTGCGCAACTTCGTCGGTACCGCGGTGATCGGCGCCTGGGTGCTGCCCGAGGTGGTCGCGGCTTACCTGCTCAGCGCCTTCTTCAACGACGACGGCACCCTGAACGTGATCCTGCACAGGGTCGGACTACCCGGCCAGGACTGGTTGTACGCGGCACCGATCATCGCCGTCTCGCTGGCGAACATCTGGCGCGGTACGGCGTTCTCGATGCTGGTGTACTCCGCGGCGCTGAGCGAGGTACCGAAGGAGATCGAGGAGTCCGCCGAGATGGACGGCGCCTCCGGCGGGCGGCGGCTGCTCTGGGTGACGCTGCCGATGATCTCCCGCGCGGTGATGACCAACCTGATGCTGATCACGCTGCAGACGCTGAGCGTCTTCGGCCTGATCTATGCGATGACCCGCGGTGGACCGGGGACCAAGAGCCAGACCCTGCCGCTCTACATGTACGAACAGGCGTTCAGCTTCTCGCAGATCGGCTACGGCACCGCGATCGCGCTGGTGATGCTGGCGATCGGCGCGGTGTTCTCGCTCATCTATCTACGTGGACTGAACTCGGAGGCCGCATGATCGCCCGCGACCGTGTCAGCAAGCTGACCGCGAACCTCATCCTGCTGGCGATCGGGATCCTGTTCGTCCTGCCGCTGCTGTGGGTGCTGTTCGCGTCGATCAACCGGACGGCGGGACTGCGGGTCGAACTCCCGACCAGCCCGACCTTCGAGAACTTCCGCGCCGTGCTCAACACCGACACGACGTACCGGCCGGTCTTCAACGGCATCGTGCTGTGTGGCGGTGCCGCGTTGCTCACGATGATCTGCGCGGTGCTCGCGGCCTATCCGCTGTCACGGTTCAGGACGAAGTTCAACCGGCCGTTCCTGCTGACCGTGCTGTTCTGCACCGGGCTGCCGATCACCGCGGTGATGGTGCCGGTGTACGGATTGTTCGTCCAGCTGAACCTGATCGACACCCTCGGTGGCACGATCATGTTCATGGCGACAGCCTCGCTCCCGTTCGCGATCTGGCTGACCAAGACGTTCATGGACGGCGTACCGATCTCGCTCGAGGAAGCAGCCTGGGTCGACGGCGCCGGCAGCATGCAGGCCCTCTACCGCATCGTCCTGCCGCTGATGTGGCCCGGGATCGCGGTCGTGCTGATCTTCACCTTCATCGGCATGTGGGGGAACTTCTTCGTCCCCTTCATGCTCCTGCTCTCCCCTGAGCGCCTCCCCGCCTCAGTCAGCATCTTCACCTTCTTCGGCCAGTACGGCGAACCCAACTACGGCCAACTAGCCGCCTACTCCCTCATCTACACCTTCCCCGTCCTGATCCTCTACCTCCTCCTCAGCCGGAAGCTCGGCGGCGCGTTCGCCCTGGGCGGCGCCATCAAGGGCTAGTACTCCGCCCCACGCGGCTCCTACGTCGCCGCTCTACAACAGCAGGTGGTCGAGTGCCGCGCTGGCTCCAAGCCAGCGCGGCGCTCTGCGTACAGGACGCGCAGGCAACAGGCCTCGGCCACCACTCGCCCAGGCCGCTCCTCCGTCGCCTGCTGCGGCAACAACGAGCTGGTCGCCGCAGCAGGCGGGCGGTGCCGTACGAGGGTTATCCGTAGCCCGGCGCAGCCGAGACACGGGAGTGACTCCGGAACCGGGCCATAGCCCGATCCAGGTCCTACGTCGCTCGCTCCCATGCGCCCTTGGCTCGCCGCTCTGCGGATGCTAGGTGGTCGCGGTGGAGTGACATGGTCACCGGACAGGCCCGGGGTAGTTGCAAGGCAGCTGCAAGGTGGTCACGCGGCCTGCGACTCGGGCTGTACCGAACGACAGGAAGTCGTCGCTCGCGACGTCAACCCCCACGCGTGCCGAGGCGGTTGAGGCGCAGAAGGAACGCAGCACCTCCTAATGGGTGTTATCGGGTCGGTCGCTGGCAGACTCGGTGCCTGTAGCCGCTGGTAAGTGAGC
>NZ_JBHSKE010000042.1:0-209804 GCF_042657745.1 Kribbella qitaiheensis
GCCAACGAGATCCGCCACCTGTTCACCCGACTCGTCAACCACACCCAACACGGCATCCGACACCTGCTCCACTGGTCACGATGGCGACGCCGCCACCAAGCCCGCGCACGCGACAGCCACCACCGCCGTCAGACCGTCCAACTCGCCTGATCACGAACTACGGCTGGAGTACTAGGGCCGAGCACAGCTTGCGCGCAGGGTCGCGGACAGCGGTGAGCCACCGGTTCCCTAGCTCGGAGGCCGTCCATACACGCGCTCCCCAGCTCAGTGCCGGCGAAGCACTGAATGAGTTCTCCCCCTCTACTCGCCTGCGTCCGCTGCGGGCTTGGAACCGATGGTGAACGTGTCGCTGCTTCGACGCGCTAACCTCCTGACCACCAGCACCTAGTGGTTCTGACGCGTTCGGCTAGGAGAACCAAAGTCATGACAGCATTGGCCGGCCCCGGGCGACTTTTTTTGGGTTCTCGACGGGCCTGCGTTGCCGTTGCCGAATGGGTGGACGTGCCGACGGATCCTCTCAGAGCAAGGTGACTTCATCCAGACGAGTACGGTCGAACAAGACATTGCTGGCGCGAGGTCGGCAGACTTTGCCATACAGGTCCGCTACAGCCGTGTACCGCGCCCAGCTGATCACCTCGAGGCCGCTGCGAAGGCCGCTGCGGAGCTGCTACCGGGTCACTCGGATCCTGAGTTGCCAACACCGTCATGGGGTATCGGATTTGTCGCTCCGCATGAAGCACCCCATGAGCCGGAACCCACCGACGAAACGGAACTCCTCGGCGCCGCGACGCTAGCGCATTTCATCATTGCGGTCAGTGCGTCGCCGGATGGCGCGGAGACGTCGGAGGCGTTCGAAGAGGGGCTCGATCTCGTGCATACGACCCATCAAGCGTTGCACGCTACCGAGGGGCTCAGCCTGGTCCTGCCGACGGCGGAGTCGACGCGGATGGGCATCGCCGTTGCACTGGAGATTGTCACGCCTGAGGGTACGCAGCCGGAATGGCCGATCGGTGCCTACATGCTCAGCGAGCAACTCACAGAAGCGCCGCGTGAGCTTTCCACAGATGCGCTCGAAGCGTTGGCGGCGGCCGAACTTGAGGTGGCCATCCGTCGGCCCAAGATGCTGGTGTTTGATCTCCGTCGTGCGGCGGTGGCAGCCTCGCGCCGCACAGGCGACAGCAGGACGGCGGTGGTGATGGCGGCCGCAGCATGCGAAACCATGATTGACCTGACGCTTGCAGCAATCGCATGGGAAGAAGGTTTGACACCGGAGCAGGGTGCCGAAGAGCTAGATCGCTACCGAGCGGTGACTGAGCGCGTCGCCAATCAACTCGCCCGCAAGCTCGGCGGTTCATGGGACGTCAAGAAGGACCTGGCCTACCGCGACTGGCGCAATCTGGTCGCCTCTAGCAGGAACCGCGTCATCCATGGCGGGGACATTCCTCGGCCCCATCTGGCGCATGATGTGTGCGACGCGATGTTCGCCTTCTTCGGATTCCTGCTTGATCGGCTGTGCGCACCAAGGACACGAAATCGCTACCCCATGGCGTGCCTGATTGTGGGCAGCCGGTCGGTGCTTGAGGCGCGCGGAGGTTGGTCGAAAAAGATGCGGGCAGCGGCGACTGAGGCCGACGAACTCGACCTGCAGGGCGTCTTCGGGCGGTGGCACTCGGCTATGGCGGAACTGCGACTCCCCCCAGACCAGCGGCGAACGCCGCGCGAGCCCGGGCGTGTGATGCTCGTGGTCACCCAGTCGGGACGAACCTACTGGGTCGAGCACCACCAGCGATACCGCCTCGCTCGAGCTGCCGAAGTTACAGGCGACGTCTCGCGTCACCTGGAGTCCGCCTCGGAGCATCCTGGTAGCTTCATCACCTTTGACGAGCCTCCGACTTATACCGCCAATGGGCCGTGGCTGCCGGAGTATCGCCTTCTCCCCGGGATTGCATTGATGCGCGATCCCCGCGACTGGTATGAGCCATCCGGCTAACCGAGGGTCGGCAGCACAAGGCCGACGCGATGCGCAGGTGGGCTATGGACAGACCAACACCTACTGGCGCGGGCAGGCCCGACGACGAGGACGCGCCCCAGCACGACGAGACCGATGAACGCGCCCTTGGGACGGAGCCACACGGGTGGGAATTTCAGTGAGCAGGTCTGGGGAGATTCCGATGAGCGCCGTCAGCGTCTCACGCCTGGCATTGCCATTATCGTTGCGGACCACGTCGATGCGGGATGCGTGGTCGAAGGGGACGCCCCGTTGAGCATCGCCATGTCCTTTGCTACAGCCGTCCGGGGAGTGTGGATCAACGCCAAGGACAGATGCTGAGGTCGCCGTGCTTGTGTGGCTTCGGCGGCCGACGCATGCCACATCCCTACCCGGATGATGCCGCACGCGCCGCTGGGGAGCCACATTAACTACCGGATCTGCTGCTGACAGGTAACGGACATGCCGATGAGCTGGCTATGTCCACGCCGCCGTCGACGGGCACATGGGGGCTGTGCACTTCGGCGCCCGATTGACAGCCCAGGCGGCAGTCGCTCAATGCAGCAGCAAAATATGCGGCTGTGACGAGGCGAGAGCATCTTCGCGACACGTGGACCTGTAGCGGCCTGACTCCTAGCCACGCTGGGACCGAGTTGTCTCGAAACGTCAGGGTTTTGGTGGCCGCCGCTCGATCCGCACGCTTCCGCCGATCCAGTCGAGTCCCAAAGGTCGCCAGGTGACCGTCTTCACTCGATGCTTGCGGCGTCGGAACGCGAGGCGGACCGCCGTGAAGGCCCAGGCGCTGCCAGCGACACCAAGGAGCACTAGATACGCGAGCCACGCCCCTGCCTCGCCGGCGTTCGAGAGTCCACGCAACGGTGTGGCGAACCAACCGCTGACCCCGGACTCCGGGAGGCTTCGAACGGCGTCAAGAGTCTGGGTCAACGCCGGCAACGCCAGCACTGCGGTCGCGGCGGTGGCAAGAATCGCTGCGACTAGTCCACGCGTGGACGCCTGTTCGGCCCGTTCCGCGGCCGTCAGGTTCGCTAGTTGATCGATCCGTGCAACGAGGTGGTTGTGCATCCGGTCGACGCCGGCTTCTTTGAGCAGGTCGTTGATGATGTCCTGTGCGCTTCCGTAACTGAGGTCGGACGAGTAGAACTCGCCAAGCCCATGGATGAGCCTTCGCTGTAAGTCTCTGGCGGATTTGGGGTCGCTCTGTGCAGACGGTAGTTCAGCCAGCAGTGTGCGGATCTGCCAGTTCTGGAGGAGGTAGTACTCGACCAGTAGTAACGTCCACAGGTGCGAGTCGAACTGACTGCGGTCCTGCACGTCCTCCCAGCTAATCACTGTGGCACTTGCGGACCCGACCCAGGCCGAGTGGCCTGCCGTGATGGCGGAGTCCTTCGCAATGCCAGGTTGCGAGTTCTTACGGAGTCCGCGGTAGGCAGTGTGTCTGGCCACGATGCCGAGAAGCTCATTGCCGTGGGCGCGCCTCCAGGTGCGTTCGCCGGTGCAACAGGCGGGCGTCAGAAACGTAGACGCGTAGCAGAACCAAGCATCACCCCGCATCTTGAAGCCCACCACCTCTTGGATCGCATCGAGGTATATGTGGAAGATGTCTACGAGGGTGCCGTGCTCATGCTGAAAGCGGCGCCAGCGCGTTCCCTCCGCGGTGTCCTCCAACCACTCGCCCGATAGCCGCATCGGCTCCGGCGCACTCCTTTGGGCGGCCGCGAGGACCGGTTCCGCCATTTCGACCCAGTCGAGCACTACGCCCGAGGCCTGCGTCCTGGGAATGAGCTCATCGGTCTCTATCCCCGGTGGGAGACGACACGGGATGAGTACCTCATAGACGCCGGATCGGTGCGCCAGGAGCAATACATCGGCGTCCTGGCCGGGCTCGTCGGCGACATCTAGGTCTTCAATCGCATATCTGAGTGCCCGAAGCGACAGCCGAACATAGGGCTCGCTTTCTAGGTAAGCTGGCTGGTAGAGGTCCTGCTCTCGAGCATGCTGGATCGCACTGTGCGCCTGCCGTTTGGCGACCGAGAGTTTGATCTCCTGCTGAGTCTGATCCAGTTCATCGGCCAACTCGGTCCGAGTGCGTGCCGCATCAGTGCCGTCATCGCTGGCGACAGGCTCCCCCCGAGCAGCCGGTACGCCTGTGCGTCCTAGGATCCTCTGAATGAACACGCGGAGCCGGATCCAACCAAGAACTGGATGACGCCATAGCATCCCGAGGTTCGGTCCACCTTCCAGCTCACGGCTGAGCGCGGCCAAGCGTTCCAGCTTGGTCAAGTGCTTTGCGAGCTCCCCGTACCTCGGTGACATGCGCACGAGGCCGTCTACAGGCGACGATACGGTCTCGGCGACCTCTGCCTCGAGGAGCCGGTCCGCCACGCGATCGAGGGGCATCGGATGTCCTGAGAACACGAACTGGAAGTACACGATCCCGTCGTCAAAGGACGCTGGATGTCGTCTCAGGCGGTCACATTCGCGACGGAACCGTGTCCGACGCGATGAAGCTGGCTCCGCCGACTTATCCCTCATGCCCCATACATATCAGTCGAGCTCCAACAACTCGCCATCCTCCAATGGTCATCGAGATCGGCAATCGTCGGCGCTGCGGTGGGCGGCGTCATCGGCGTCCTGGGAACAATCCTCAGCCCCTCTTGACGTGGGTCGTGGTGGCCGGACAATCGAGCGGTCCTGGGGAGGGACGAACCGGCAATCAGACACCGCGACCCGGATCGCGCCGAGTATGGTGTGCGAACAAGATGCTCGGTCCATCTCCGCGGGGGGAGGTTCGGCTGGCAGACCGCATGGGCTCGCCCGCCCCGCGCCGAAGGCTGCGCCCGCTGGGAATCTCTCTGGGAATCCAGCCCCGTCCACTGGCGTCAACCAGAGTCGACGGCGAGCGCACTGAAGTGGGCCAGAGTTCCGCCTTGCTAGGCGCGTCAACGCCGTCCGTCCACCTTCTAATCCGACGCTCAGTCGATCCGGTCTGCGCGCGGTCAGGCTGCGACTGACCTCCCTCGGCGAGTCGGGTATGGCGTCCGCCTCCCTTCAGGTCAGGCGTCCTTCCTCGGCGAGTCCACGCCCGTCGGCTGGCCCGGTGCGCTGTCAGACGCGATCGTCGGGTCCGCGGCCGCGTCAGGATCGCTCTCCCCTCCCGCCACCCGTTGGACCAGGCGGTCGTCACCGGTTCTGCGGACACCGTCGCTGCGTTCGTTCGCCGTTACCTGCTCCTCGCTAGCCGCCGCTGCCGTGCTCCCAGCGTCGACCGGGCTGCCGAAAGCTTGCTCCCGCTCGGACATCTCGCGAGCTCCGTCCCTCTTCCATCGCAACATCCGGAAGCCGACCACGCCGGCACCCAGTGCGCCGCCCACCAGCAACAACACCGGCCGCCGCCTGGGCGCTCCGCCACCGACCAGCAGCCAGACCGGATGCCGCTTGGGCGTACCGCTCCGCCGCCCCTTGCTCGTACCGCTCCGCCGCCCCTTGCTCCTACCACTCGGCCGCCCCTTGCTCGTACCGCCACCACGGAGTTTGTTCATCGAGATCACCTGAGGCCTCCCTCGTCGCTAGCCGCATCGGTAACCCGGACCGGGACATCCAAACCCGCAGATCAGCGCAACAACACACATTCGGCCAAGTCGTTGTGGGCTTCCGGCGATCCGACGGCAGGAGCCGCAGGAACCACCAGGCCACGGCGCTCAGCACCGGCGTAAGCCCGCGCCATCGACCTGCCTTCTCGCAGGACCTCGTGCCTCGACGTTGTGCGGGAGCGGCCACGCCCTCGAGTGGTCCCGGCCGCGACTGGCGACAGCCCTAGCTTGCCCGACAGGCTGTCTCCCCCGTCCGGGTTTATCCGCAGACCAACTCCTTGCATGCGGCAAGCTGGTAGACGTCGGTGGACGCTACGCATCTAGCCACGCCGGTCGCGTGATGGACCCCCGAGTAGGGACTTGGCCTCATCTGCCTGGGGCGATGTGTGCGAAGAAGATGTCCGTGGGTCCGTTCCGCGCTTGTGGGGCTGCGAGACCGAAGATGGCGGCGAAGCCGGTCCTGAGTCCTGCCAGGCCTTGGTATTCCCCGAACCTGTTCTGCGCGGCGGGCGCCGCGGTGCGGAGGTCGGTGGGCCCGGCGACGTGGATCTGCTGCCAGGTCGCGCCGCCGTCCTTGGAGGAGGAGAACCACAGGTCGGCTGTTGTCGCTGTGTCGCCGGCTCGGTCGTTGCGCAGGTCGTACCAGATGACCCCGACCGTGCCGTGCTTGTCGACCGCGATCGCGGGCTCGAAGGCGAAGGCGATCACGCCGGGCAGCGTGATCGTGGTCCAGGTGAGGCCGCCGTCGCGCGATTTCACGACTCCGATCCCGCCCGACGTGGGGGACGTGCTGTTCTCGTAAGCGACGTAGACGGCGCCGTCCGGTCCGACGGTCGAGCTGGGGTAGCCCGGTTGCGGGAGGATGTCGCCCGTTTCGGGGTCGTGGAACTCTCCGGTGAGCGGTTTGGAACCGGCCTCGACGGGCGGCAGCCAGGTGCGACCCTGATCGAGTGAGCGCACGGCCTGAATGGATGCACGCTGGGTCTCGAAGTCGCCGCGGGCGAAGATCGCGAGCAGGGTTCCGTTCGGAAGGGCCTGGATTCGCGGGGCCTGGTCGATTGCGAACGGGCCGGCCTGGTCCACGAGGACCGGAGGCGACCACGTGACGCCGCGGTCGCGGGTGCGCGAGAAGGAGACGGTGTTTGTCCACGGCGGGTCGACGTCAAGGCGGAAGTTGGACCAGGTCATGTAGGCATGGCCCGGTCGCGTGGGGCTGCCGGTGATGGCCGGCTGCTCGTTACCCCCGAGCCTGGGGGCAACTGTCGCCGGTGGAGCCCATCGACGGCCGCCGTTGTTGGAATGGCTGGCGACGATCGCGATCGCCGGAGGGGCGGTGGACGTGAGTCCGGCCTGCCCACCGAAGTACGCCGTACTGTCGCCGCCGAAGGAGACCCACGGATCACTCGCGGTATCGGAGGTCCCGCCGGTGCAGCGCGTGAGCCCCGGGATGGTAGTCCGGCGCCACGTCTTGCCGCCGTCGAACGACGAAGCCACGACAGCGTCCCGAGCATTGAAAGCCGGCGAGATGTCCTGCTTCCAGGTGGCGAGGAGGTTGCGCGGGTTCCGCGGGTTGACCGCGATCGCCGGCTCGACCACGAGGCCGGTGATCTTCAGTTCATCGTGGAAGCCACCGGGGCAACCCGCCGCGAACGGACTCGGCCCCGAGACCGTCGTCAGCGTCTTGACCCTGTACGGCGCGGCAGTCGAGGCCGGCGGGCCTGTCGCCGTGGCGGTGGTCGCCGCGATCAGTGAAATGGAGGCAAGCCCGGTGAGGCCGATGGCAAGACGAGATCGCTGGTTCCGGATAGGTCGCTGTGAACTGGTCACGAGGTGATTCCTGTCGCTTCGGCCGGCGCACCGCGCCAGCGGTGGATGGATATCAGGCAGCGGCTCGAATGCCGACGACTTCGCTGCCGAGAGCGGCTGGGCGACCCTCTGGCCTCGGACTTGAGGCGGTTCCCGGCAGATCGCGGCGCGACCGACGGTCCTCGACACCCCAACGCGCACAGGTTCATCCGGGTCCCCCAACCCATCTCCAATCCACCCAGCGTGCGCCCGGCACCACGTCGAGGCAATGCCCGACCAACGTGCACTTGCGCGCCCACCTCGAACCGGCCGAGGGCGGCTGCTGCGTCCTGCTACGGCATCGGGAGAGGCGGGAAGCAACCGCGTCGATGATCAGGCGGCGCGAGACCTTGTGATCGGTCCGGTGAAGGCGTTGTGTCGGAGTTACCTATCGCTCGGGGGTCTCGGACCTCAGGAGGGGCCATGCGGCGTTCACACGCCATGGTCCTGGCTGCGGTTGCGTGCCTATCCCTGACCGGGACCGGTCTCGCCGCCGCACAGCCGGGCGCAGACACGGAGGTCACCGTCGGCAGTCCGTCGACGCCCTTCTCCCAAAACAAGCAGAACGAACCGGGCCTGGCGGTCGACGCGCACCAGCCGTCGCTGCTCGCCTCCGGCGCCAACGACAACATCGACCTGGAGGGCTGCGCCGCGGGCGACCCGACCACCTGCCCGTTCACCCCAGGCGTCGGGGTCTCGGGCGTCACCTTCTCGACGAACGGCGGCCAGAGCTGGGTCCAGCCGACCTACACCGGCTGGTCCGCGCGACACTGCCTCGGCCCGGCGGCCTGCGTACCGAGGGTTGGCCCGATCGGCACACTGCCGAACTACTTCGAGAATGGGATGGTCTCCAACGGTGACCCGGAGCTGGCGTTCGGTCCGCGTCGCGGAGCGAGCGGCACGTTCTCGTGGGCCAACGGTTCGAGGCTGTACTACACCAACATCGCCACCCCGTTCCCGGGCAACCCGGGATTCCCCGGCGCCGGGGCGATCGCGATCTCCTACCTGGACGCCACCGGCCCGGGCAACCGGCTCGCGGACGCGCTCGCCGGGGTGAACTCGGCGTGGTCCGACCCGGTCATCGTCTCGAAGCAGAACACCGCGCTGTTCTCCGACAAGGAACAGGTCTGGGCCGACAACGCGGCCTCCAGCAGATTCTTCGGCAACGTCTACGTCTGCAACGTCGGCTTCCGCGGCGTCGGTGCCGGGGCGCCGGAGCCTGTGCTCTTCGCGGCCTCGAGCGACGCCGGCCAAACCTGGCGCACCAAGCAACTTTCACCGGCAACCAACAACGCGCAGACCGGCGGGCGGCAAGGCTGCGCGATCCGGACCGACAGCGACGGCACCGTGTACGTCGTCTGGGTCGGCACCGACATCCGGACCCGGCAGGGCGTGTTCTTCCAGGCTCGCTCCGAGAACGGCGGTCGGACCTTCGAGCGACCAAGGGCGATCACAGTGGTGACGAACATCGGACAGCTCGACCCGGTCCAGGGCCGATTCACCATCGACGGCGTGGCCGGGGCGAGGACGAACACCTTCCCCAGCATCGACATCGCCAACGGCGCACCGAACGGCGCCGGTGCCACCGATGAGATCGTCGTGACCTGGTCCGACGACTCCGCCGGAACGAACAACGAACAGGCCTACCTGATCCACTCGACCAACGGCGGCACCAGCTACCTCGGCCGCACGGTGGCCAGTCAGGCAGGCGATCGCGCCAACCAGCCGGCCGTCGCGATCTCACCGGACGGTCAGGACATCTACCTGACCTACAACGCGTTCCTCGCGCCGTGGCAGACCACCACGGCGGCACCGCGCCCCATGCTGGGCGTCGTTCGGCACGCGAACTCCTCCACCGGCCCGTTCACGACCCTGCACCGCGGTGCGGTCGGTGACGCCCGGGCCTCCAGCGCCAACGGCCTGACCAGCGAGTTCCTCGGCGACTACAACTACGCGGTCGCCACGGAAGCCTCAGGTGTCGCGGTCTGGAACGACGTACGCGAAGGTGCGGACTGCCCGGCGATCGACGCCTACCGCCAGTCCCTCGTCAGCGGTACGCCGATCGCCGTACCGGCACCCGCAACCGCCTGCCCACCGACATTCGGCAACACCGACATCTGGGGAATCGCAATAGCAGACCCCACAGCCGACTAACCGACGCCGCCGACCTTCCGGGACGGCCCCGCACGGCGACCCGGAAGGTCGGCACCTGCCATCACCGCCGGCCGCTCGTTGCCACCGACGAGCGGACATAGCTCAGTCGACGCCGACCACCGGCGGGTTTTGCACGATCAACAGGTCAGCGTGGGAACAAGAAGCCTCAATCCGAGTCAACTGCAGTCAAGATGGGCCGAACTGGAGTCGACCAGACACGCCCGGAGATGCGTATGTCGGTGGGCTGCGTCGGTTTCCTAAAGGCTGAGTCGGTCACCTCGGCTGCGTCGGCGACCCGAGGTGAGTTGGCCATCGCGGTCTCGGAGCGATGAGTTGCACGAACACCGAACACGGTCGCCCTTCGACAGCTCCCCCGATCGCCGCTCCGAGGATCCCCCGTTCCTCGATCCGACCGGCTACACCGGGTGAGCGTGTGACCGCAGCCCCTCCCACAGCGTCCAGTCTGCGCCCATCACCCTGCACTGTCTGCAGGATTGGTGAGCACGACCAAAGCGACCGTGCCGCGCCCACTGACGCAACTATCAGTCGCACTGACACACTCGCGAGTTGCAGGCCCAGCTCATCTGGCAGCGGACACCACCCGCACGGGGAACAGTCTGGGGAACGAACTGGCGATTACGAGCGATGCTGGAGTCGACGAGACCTGAACTGGAGATGCCCGACCACGCTCAAGTTGCCGCTTGTTGACGGGGTCCGTCGACCTTCTAATCCGTCGGTCAGCGGTGCGATTCGGTCTCCAACGCTCAGCCTTGGGCTCTGCAGACAAAGGTCGGTCCCGCCCTTGCAAGACTGGTGCAGAGGTCGACAAGCTCCAGCCGCACCGCGATCGTCGACGGGCGAGTCCGCGACCAGCTGTCGCCCGCCGATTGAGCGGCTATTCCAGCCCGGCGGTGCTCATCCTCGTGACGGCCGCGGTCCGGCTGGTGACCCCAAGGCGCTCGTATATGTGGTTCAGATGCGTGCGTACGGTTCCCTCGGACAACCGCATCCGTCGGCCGATCTGTGTGTTGGTGTAGCCCTGGGCGACGTATTGCAGGAGTTCGAGCTGTCGTGGGGTCAGTGCCGCGGGTGCCTGGCGGCGGCGCTCGGCGGCGCGGAAGGCGGCAATCAGGTGCGGCCGCAGCAGCATGAGCAGCAGCCGGTCGCGCTCATCGAAGTCCCGGCCTGAGCCGCGCCACAGATACAGCCGCGTTCTGTGGCCGGGTTCGTCGGGTAAGTAGGCCATCAATGCACGCATACGCCCGGAGGCGTAGTCGATGCTCATCGGGCTGGCCCGCCACTGGCGGTCGGAGACAAAGTCGCTCAGCTTTGCCACGTTGACGATGTCGCCGGTGCGGTCGGCGTAGCTACAGGCGTCTGCCGACCGGTACAGCTCCCAGTAGCGCGGGTCCGGAGCCCCGCCGATTTCAACCTCCTGGGTCTCGCCCAGAGCTTGTTCGAGTACGAACGCTTCCAGAGCGGGCCGGGTTCGGGCGAGCTGCAACAAGTCACTGTGGAACAGGTCGCGCAGGCACTCCATCAGCTCCCACGGCAGCATTGGGCCGGGATCGTCCATGTTCAAGGCGAGCAGACCGCGCAGCGCGTCCAGGTCCCGTCCGCTGATGCCGTCGGCCATGAGCGCCTCCGCTTGCGACGCTACGCCGTCGCCGCGTCCCGAGCCATACGCGACACCGCGTATTCCAGCCCGCCGGCCGGCAAACCTAGCGTCGAAAGCGTCCGGACCCGAACCGGACCTTCGTCCAGGAGGCTAGTCATGAACCACGCACGCACAACCATCGCCGTATCCGCACTCGCACTGAGCGCGGCCGCGCTCAGCGCGACCCAAGCGTCGGCACAACCAGGCCCGGAGCCGGGAGCCAGATACACAACAACGCCGGATTGCCACTGGGCCTACCACCCCGTGTGCCACGAGGTCCCCGTGCCCAGGCCCGGAAACGCACCGACGGCCTCTGAGACGGCCATGTATGGCTGGCCGGACGAAGGCTCCGGCTATCCAGGCTCCGAGGCGAAGAGTCCCGACTACAACCACCCGAACTACGACCCGAGGTACGAGGTGCCCCGCGTCGAGGCTGCAACGGTCAGCAGCGCATCGGACGACAACGGAGCCGAGACCATGCAAACAGGCGCATCTGCACTCGGTGGCGCCGGCATCGCGCTCGGTGCAGTTTGGATCTACCGGCGTCGCCAAGCCATGAACGGCTAGGCGCACTCGGATGCCCTGACCGGAGATCCTACAGCTGCCTCCTCGCCTGGGCTGACTCTCGCGCGCCCAGCGCGCTGGGCTAGTCGATCACCTAGGGATGTTGCCGAGCTGCCGGCCGCCCCGGCATCCCGTGACACGGTTCATGACGCGAACTGGAGTCAACTCGTGCTGGCAGAGGCGTCCAGAGGCGTCGGCGGCGGGCGGTACTCCCGACGCCTAAAGATGGCAGAGTTCATGCCATCGCGCAGCCTTTTAATCCGCAGCTTGCGTTCGAGGCCAACAGGCCGACCATCCGCCGTAGCCTATAACTGTGTCGACAGATGTAACGGCAGCTCTAATCGCAGGTTCTGTTTCGTTGGTTGTGGCTGCAGCGACGGTCACGCTCACTGTCGTGACGACGCGAGCAACGCTTCGACGGGAACGTGAGCGTCACCAGGTCGAGCTTCGGCGCAGGATGACCGACCGGTTGTACGACCGGCGCGTGGCCACGTATCCGGCCTTGTTTGCGGCGACCAGCGCGCTGCGGCGGTCGAAGATGGCTAGCGCACCAGATCTGCCGGAGCATTTGCGCGAGGCGATCACCAGGGTTGATCACGCGCATGCCGGCGAACTCGGCCTGCTGCTGTCAGCCCGCGCACATCGTTGCCTTCTAGAACTTAGGCGCGCTGTTAAGTTGGTGAGTGACGCTCCTGCCAACGGTAATGAGTACTCGGAGGCCACGCACCAGATCTGGCTGCGCAAGAACGAGCTTCGCGCGGCACTCCGCGCTGATCTGGGCCTGCTCTTCGACGAGGAGCCCCGAGGCACTGGCAGCAGCACTACGCCAATCAGCGCAGGACATGATTCGTGGCTTCGACGCCTTCGCGCTGGCCGCTAACTCCGCCGCCCGTCCCGTCGGCAGGGGCGACGGTGCGCCTCTTCCCGGCTTCGCCGAGAACCAAACCTTCAACGATCAGGAGAGCCTGGGCACGATGTGCCGTGCTCTTGGCGACGCCGTACCGCGCGGCCAACTCCTTCTCAGAAGGGATCGGGTCGCCAGGCTGCAGGATCCCGCTGCTGATTGCGCCGCGGATATCGGCGGCTATTCGACGGTAAGGCTCGCTGTGCGCCTCCGTCAGCGCTCGAACCTCCGCGGCGGCCACGATCTCACCGCTCTCCGTTCTACTGCCGGGTCGCGGCGGCATACGGACAGGTGCGTTTGCCGCTGCTCGCTGGTCCGCCTCTGCCGACCACGCCGTGTAGACCCTGAGGGTTGTGGTTCCACCACCACCATGGCCGAGACGGCCACCGACTGTCCGAGGGTCGACGCCGCCGGCGATGAGTTCGGTGGCGTTGTAGTGCCGTAAGTGCTTCAAGCCAGTCGCGATACCGAAACGCTGGGCCATGCGGTCGTATCGCTGCGTCATCGTGTCCGGGTTCATCGGCGTGAGGCCGTCCGGCATCGGTGAGTAGACGAAGGCCTTCGGACTAAGGACGATGCCGGCCGCGGCAGCTTCAGCCCGCTTGCGCTCATGTCGCTCGATCAGCATGTGTGCGGTTTCGATGTCGGGCACGATCCGCCGTTGCTGATGGGTCTTGGTGTCCTTGACCCGCCACACGCCATCATCGTCTTTGTAGAGCGCTTGACGGATCTCCACTACGTGCTTGCCAGGCTCTAGGCCAACATGCTCCCAGCGGAGCGCACAGAGCTCGCTGCGCCTGGTGCCGAGGTTGGCCTTGGCCCAGACGAACTCTCCCCAGTCCTGGTCGCGGCTGTAGGCGTAGTTGATGAGCTGAGCTGCCTCGGCGGCAGTTGGTGGGCGCGGGTCCGGGTGCGGCAGTGATGGTCTGTCGGCTTTATCGGCAGGGTTGACAGCTATCCACTTCCACGTAATTCCCCGGTCGAGCGCACCACTAAGGATTGAGTAGATCTCGCGGATAGTCGAGCTTCCAAGACCCTTACAGACATGGGGTTTGCAGGCTCGACGGCAGGCGCGGCACGCGTCGGGATTGGGCGGCGAGCATGGCTCACCTCGGTGCTCGTCGCAGACGTGCCCATCTCGGGTCGTCCTGTGGTCGGTTAGCCCTTTCTGTCCCCCGCAGTGCTTTCTGCACGTCCGCAGTACGGCGCCGAATGAATCGAGGACCTCGACATCCAGCTTGCCGAGGGACAGGGCTCCGATCAGCGGCGCGACGTGGTTGTCGTATTTCGAGCGATATCCCCTCATCGTTTGCACGTCGACGTTGATGACCTCGAAGTACCGCTCGACGAGCTGTGAGACCGTCGCACGGGTCTTGGGGTTGCGTCTCTCGTCGACCTGGTTGAGCAGGCGGGTTCGCGCCTGCTCCGCCTCCCGAGCCTGCTTCGGACCGGGCGATACGACCTCGTCTAGGTAGAGACGTCTCTTCGTAACCGGGTCCTGGCCGGCGTAGACCTTGACGCGTAGAGACCCGGACGGCAGTTTCTCTACTGCTCCACGCTGCCGTCGGCGAGGCGCCGCACCACCGGTCATGACAGGCATCCTACGCTTTTCGCACCATGAGCCGCACCACGCGGACCGTTGAACAGTGGGGGCGAGAAGTGCCGAACACCGCCCTGACCTGCAATGTCTCGTTGTGGGGCGGGTGGGACTCGAACCCACGACCCAGGGATTATGAGTCCCCTGCTCTAACCGGCTGAGCTACCGCCCCCGTGCGCGGAAGGATGCGCTCGCAGATGGTATCGGGTTTGGTGGGGGTGGGGAGAGAGGGCTTGCCGTACTGCGGGGGGCCGGGGCGGGGAAACCAGGGGTGGGTCAGGGGGATGACGGACCGGGTGTGGGCCTGGGGTGGGGGATGATGGGGGTCAGGTCCTACGAAGGGAAAGTCTGATGGGCTGGTTCATTCTGCTCGTGCTCATTGTGGGTGCGGTGGCGGCATACAAGTATCGGGTGCCGTTGATCGCGAAGCTGACCGGGCAGCCGCAGCACCGGATTCAGCGGGCTATCGACAAGCGCAAGGAGAATCGCGGCTGACAGGGCCCCTGGACGGCGAAGAGGCCGGTTCCTGAGTGGAACCGGCCTTCTTGGTTGCTCCCGCGACTGGACTCGAACCAGTAACCTGCCGGTTAACAGCCGGCTGCTCTGCCAATTGAGCTACGCGGGATCGTTCTACTTCCCTGCCCTCGATCCCCGAAGACCTGAGTAGGTTAGCAGGCGGTCGGCGAACTACAAAAACGGGATTCGCCTGCCGGACCGGGGGTCTGGGGTCGCTTCCGGGTCAGATTCCGAACTCGTCGCGGACCGCTGCGAGAGCCGCCTCGGCGCCGTCGACGACACCTGGCTGATCGGGCTCCAATCCCTTGTCCAGAACGAAATTCCAGAAGACCGTGTCGTTCGGGTCGGCCGGGTTGCGGCGGCCGACAACACGGACGCCCTTCTTGCCGGCCAGGGGGACGTGACGCTGGATCAGGACACTCGCGTCGATGCGCTCGCGGAGCAGTTGCCCGAAGCGGCCCGGGTCGTCGACCTTGAGCTCGGTGGCGCGCAGCGGAGTACCGAAGGCGGTGGTCTCGTAGACGTGCAGGACGGACGCCTCGGAGTCCCAGCCGGCGCGTTCGATCTTCTCCCAGCCGACCCGGCGGACGGTACCCTCCGTACCGGTCGGGAGATACACCGCCGCACGACCGCCGGCGACCCACTGGCCGTCGGTGAGCTGTACTGCGGCCAGGATGTCCTCCTTGCCGCCCGGGGAGTGCCTGGAAGCGACCTGGACCGCCTCGGTGAGCTCCCGCGGCCACGACGTACGACGAAGTTTCAGCACAGCGCCATGATCGCAGTCGGGTCCAAGCGTCAGGCGGCGTACTCCCGCAAACCGATGCGGCACCTCCTTCGGAGCTCGCGGAGGGCCTCGGCCTCCAGGGTGCGGACACGGTCAGGATCGAGCCGGAGGATCACCGCGGTCTCCTCGACTGTGGACTCCGCCACACCCCGCAGGCCGAAGCGCAGCCCGAGGATCGCCTGTTTGAGGTCGTCCAGGAACTCGAGCTGATAGTGCAGGTCACGCCGCAGGGCCGCTCGCAGGACGATTGCCTCGTCGTCCACGAGTTGGTCGGTCTCGTCCAGATCGAGGGATTCCGGCCGGACCTTCCAGGCGTGCGCGCGTTCGACCCGGGCGACGGTCAAGGACGCACCGACGGCCAGTTCGGCGGTGGAAGGCTCGCGGCCCAGCCGTTGAGTGAGCTCGCGCTGTACCGCGGTGACGCGGCCGGCGTCGGTGTACGCCTGGGCCGGCATCCGGACCAGCCGCGACCGGTCGGAGATCGCGCGGCCGATGGCTTGACGGATCCACCAGATCGCGTACGTCGAGAACCGGTTTCCCAGCCTGTGGTCGAACCGCTCCACCGCCCGCATCAGCCCCAGATTGCCCTCCTGGATCAGGTCGAGCAGCGAGATCCCCTTCCCGGTGTAGCGCTTGGCCAGTGAGACGACCAGCCGGAGGTTCCCCTCGATCATTCGCTGCCGCGCCGCCTCGCCGAGCAGGACAACCGCCTCCAGGTCCGCGCTGCTCGGAGAGTCCGCGCTGCTCAAAGGGTCCGCGCTACTCGAAGGGTCCGCGATACTCGGACGGTCCGGAGCCTCGAGTAAGCGCTCGGCGGCCAGCAGACCCGCCTCGATCCAGTAAGAAAGCTCGTTGACCTCCTCGACGGTCAGTAGTTCATGACGTCCGATCCCGCGCAGATACGCCACCAGCGCGTTCACATCGGCGGAGTCGCAGTCCAGCTCGGCCATGTCGGTTTCCCCTCTGTCACCAGGGATACTGCCGCGATTCATCCGCTCGGAACGGACGACTTCAGAATCGGTGGACAACCACACCAAGTAACCGCGAAGTAACAGACAGCCTGTGGATGACCGCCAACGGCGACCACCCGATATGCCTTACCCTGCGGGCTTGCGAGCCTCGATCAGGAACCGCTCGGTGGTCGCCACGAACGACCCGTCCGCCTCGATCTGCTCGTGCAACGCGCGCAACTGCTCGCCGTACGCCTCGACTGTGAAGCCCGGCACGATCCAGATCACCTTGCGCAGGAAGTCCACGACGGCCGCGATGTCGAAGAACTCGAGCCGCAGGCTCTCCGGCCGCAATTCCACCACCTCGAGCCCGCCCCCATCGTCACCGTCGGGTGTCGGCTGATGACGAGATCGAAGGACGAAGAGTCGAACGGCAGGTCTTCCCAATCCTCCACTGAGACGACAGACGCGCCATGCGGCGCCAGATTGCGGCGAGCGATCTCCAAATTCGGCGCCGACGACTCGGTCGCGACAAGCCGAGGCGGCGCCACAGGCACCCCGGCGAGCACCTCACCGCCACCGGTCTGCAGATCGAGCGCCGACTCGAGACCCGCCAGCCGCTCGCCCGATCAACCGCTGATATGCCCAGGAGGGCCGCTGCTCAGTCGCGCCCCCCGAACCAGGAGAAGTCCCACCCCTCGGTCGGTACGGAGTTCCCTTCCGCGACCAGATCCTCGAAGCTGCGCATCAAAGCGTCAGATGGCGCCGGAGATGGCTTGTTCGCGGAGTTCGGCGCGGTAGCGCTCGAGCGCGATGAGTTCGCCGAACATGCGGTTGTAGTCGTCGGCCCGGTCGATCGGGTTGGTGCGCTGGAGCTTCGACTTCAGGTCAGCGATGCGGCGCAGGCAGGTGAGCTCCTGCAGCCGAGCAACGTGGGCTCGTGCGTACTGCTCATCAGGCTCACGCCCGAGCCGCAGCGGATCCACCGCAAGGGCGCTCACCACAGCAGCGGCCGGATCGTTGCCCATGGCCTCCCGTACTGCGACCACCCACGTCTCCCCCGGTGCAGCCAGCGCCGGCCCACCCGCCTTCGCCATGGCGGTGCGTACTGCGGCCAGCCAGGGATGCGTGAAGTCCTGGTCGTCCAGTTCGTCGAAGGAAGCACCCACCAGCCGCGGGTGCTGCATGAGGATCTTCAGGACGTCCCACTCGATCACGAACCGCTGGTCCCGCGGCGACGGCAGGTCCACGCGCGGCGGCGGGGGCGCCTCGGTCGTCACCTGGACGGGCCCGCGGTCAGGAGCGGACGGCGCCGGCGCGGGACGAGAAGCAGCGCGGTGTACTTCGGTCCGAACCTGGTCGACCTCCATGCCGAGATGCCCGGCCAGTTCGCGCGTGAAGGCGTCCACCTTCGACCGGTCCCGGATCGAGATCACCAGGCGAGCCGCGTCGCGCAGCGCGTCGATCCGCGTGTCCGCCCGGTCGAGGTCGTACTTCGACAACACGTTGGACAGCACGAACCGGTACAGCGGCACCCGCCGCCCGATCAGTTCGCGGACAGCCGCATCACCCTTCTGCAGCCGCAGGTCGCACGGGTCGAGCCCGTCCGGTTCCACCGCCACGTAGGTCTGCGACGCGAACGCCTGATCGCCCTCGAAGGCCTTCAGAGCAGCCCGCTGACCGGCACTGTCCCCGTCGAAGGTGAAGATCACCTCGCCGCGGAACTGGTCGTGGTCCAGCAGCAACTGCCGGAGCACCCGCGCGTGGTCTTCGCCGAAAGAAGTACCGCACGTCGCGACAGCGGTTTGTACTCCGGCCAGGTGACACGCCATCACGTCGGTGTAGCCCTCGACCACGACGGCCTGGCGGCCCTTGGCGATCTCCCGGCGCGCGAGATCCACGCCGTACAGGACCTTGGACTTCTTGTAGATCGCGGTCTCACCCGTGTTGAGGTACTTCGCCTCGATCTTGTCGTCGTCGAACAGCCGGCGCGCGCCGAAGCCGATCACGTCACCGCCGGCGTCGCGGATCGGCCACATCAGCCGGCCGCGGAAGCGGTCGTACAGCCCGCGCTGACCGTCCGCGGCGAGTCCCGAGGCGACGAGTTCGCTGTTGGAGAAGCCGCGGCCGCGCAGGTGTGCGGTCAGCGCCTCGCCACCGCGTGGGGAGAACCCGACGCCGAACTGCGCCGCCGCGTCCCGGTCGAAGCCGCGCTTGTCCAGGAACTGCCGGCCGAGCATCGCTTCCGGCGCTCCGAAGAGCTGCTCGGCGTAGTACTCCGCGGCGACCTTGTGGGCCTCGACCAGCCGCGGCCGCTGGTTCGGCTGCGACCGCGGCATCGGTGCGCCCGAGTCCTCGTAGCGCAGCTGGATGCCGACCTTCGCGGCCAGCGTCTCGACCGCCTCGTGGAAGCTGATCTGGTCGATCTTCTGGATGAAGTCGATGACGTCGCCGCCCTCTTGGCAGCCGAAGCAGTAGAAGAAGCCCCGGGCCGGCGTGACGTTGAACGACGGCGACTTCTCGTCGTGGAACGGGCACAACCCCTTGAGCGACCCACCGCCGGCGTTCTTCAAGGTCACGTACGAGCCGACCACGTCGTCGATCCGAGCACGCTCGCGCACCAGCGCGATGTCCTCTTCCTTGATCCTGCCTGCCACGCGGTGAGTCTACGGTCCAGCCGCAACGATCGGGACCACTGGCCCTAGACCTCCGACAGCTCCACGGACGAATCGGCCAAACGATCGGGGTCGACCTGCTTCTTGGAGCGGATCAGGTCCTGTACCGCGTCCAGCGAGCCCCAGGTGTTCACGTGCATGCCGGCCAGCACGTGGTTGTCGTCGTCGAGCCAGAACGCCAGGTACGCGCCCGACGCCGGGTCGCCCCGGAGCACCACGTGGTACGACGTGCCGCGCGGTACGTCGCCGGCGTACTCCATGCCCAGGTCGTACTGATCCGTGAAGAAGTATGGGAGCGCGTCCTGGGTCACCTTCTGGCCGAGCATCGACTTGGCGGCGACCTTGCCGCTGTCCTTGGCGTTCTGCCAGTGCTCGACGCGGATCGAGTGGCCGAGCAGCGGGTGATCCCAACGAACCACGTCGCCGGCGGCGTAGACCTCCGGCACGGACGTGCGCAGGTCCGGCCCGGTCAGGATGCCCGAGCCGTCCTCGGGGCTGGCGACCTCGATGCCAGCGGCCTCGGCGAGCTCGGTGTTGGGCTGCACGCCGACTCCGACCACCACCAGGTCTGCCGGGAGCACGTCGCCGGCGGAGGTGCGCACTCCGGTCACGTGGTCCTCACCTTCGAAGCCCTCGACGCCGACACCGAAGCGCAGGTCGACACCGTGTTGACGGTGCAGGTCCGCATACAGCTCCCCGACCTGCTCCCCCATCACCGACGCGAGAGCGGTCGACTGCGGCTCAATCACGGTGACCTCGGAGCCACGCTCGCGCGCAGCCGAGGCCGCCTCCAGGCCGATCCACCCGGCGCCGACGACGACCACCCGCGGCTTCGCGGCGTACGCGTCGGTGAGGGCTTTGGACTCCGTTGCGGTCCGCAGGTAGTTGATGCCGGGCAGGTCCGCTCCCGGTACGTCGAGCTTGCGGACGCGGCTGCCGGTGGCGATCAGGAGCTTGTCGTACTCGACCTCGGAGCCGTCCGCGAGCGTCACCTTGCGGGCGCCCGTGTCGATCGCGGTCACCTTCGAGCCGAGGCGCAGTTCCACGTTGTTGTCGTCGTACCAAGCGCGGTCGTGGAGTTGAGCGACCTCGGGCTGGTCCTTGCCGAGCAGCACGCCCTTGGACAACGGGGGCCGCTCGTACGGCAGCTCGTTCTCCTCCCCGATCAGCACGATCGGTCCGGTCCAGCCCTCGGTCCGCAGCGTCTCCGCCGCGGTCGCGCCCGCCAGGCTCGCTCCGACGATTACCATCCGCTCTGAGTCGCTCATGGCAAGACATTAATCCTTCAAGCGTCTTCGGGCGCGTTCATCCGGAGATGCGGACGGCAGGAGACCCCCTGCGGACGCGGTCCGCGCGGGAATCGGCCCGCGCGTGGTGCGGTCCTGCGAGTGAGCCGGCCCTCTGACCCCGTCAGCGGGTGACGAGTTGGGCGTGCCAGGCCTGGGCTGAGGGGTCGGTCAAAGAGGCGACCTGGTCGATGATCACGCGGAGCCTGGCGTTGTCGTCGGCCGCCTCGGTGAAGTCGGTGGCGAACGGCAGATCCAGGTGACGCGGCGCCGTCTTCCAGAGCGCCTCGACCAGTTCGGTCAGCAGTTCACGTTGGACCGCGCGACGAGCCTGCCGCTCCGGCGAGTTGAGCACGTGGAACATGCCGATGCCCTTGAGCAGCGCGATCTCGGTGCGGATCCCGTCCGGCACGATCAGGTCGGCTTCGTAGCGAATCAGCCGGGACCTGCCGAACTGCGCGTGCGTCGCCTGCTCGGCCGCAGTACAGAACCGGCCGATCAGCTGGCTGGTCAGGTCCTTCAGGCCGCCGAGTGAGCGCCGGCTGTCGTCGAACGCCGCCCTCGGCCAGTACGGCAGCCCGGTCAGCCGCCGCCAGCCCTCGTCGAGCTCCGCATCCGTTGCCTCGGACAAGTAAAACCGCCGCACCGTGTCCCAGTACGGCGCCCGCTCGGCGCGGACCTCGTCGAGATCGATGTGGTGGGCAACGATCCCGTCCTCCACGTCGTGCACGGAGTACGCCACGTCGTCCGCGAAGTCCATCACCTGCGCCTCGAGACACCGCCGGTACTGCGGGCCCGGGCCGGCGTCGGAATCCATCCCGCGGCGCAACCAGTCGAACACCTCGGCGTCGTCGTCGTACACGCCGAACTTGCGCTCCCCGTCACGCCGGAGCCACGGATACTTGGTGGCGGCGTCGAGAGTCGCGCGGCTGAGGTTGAGCCCGACGCTGCGACCGGCCGGGTCGAACGTCTTCGACTCAAGGCGGGTCAGCAGTCGCAAGGTCTGGGCGTTGCCCTCGAAGCCGCCGATCTCCTCGGCCAACTGGTCCAGCGCCCGCTCGCCGTTGTGCCCGAAGGGCGGGTGGCCGAGGTCGTGCGCCAAGCAGGCCGCGTCCACGATGTCGGGGTCGCAGCCCAGGGTGCTCGCCAGTTCGCGGCCGATCTGGGCGACCTCGAGGCTGTGAGTCAGCCGGTTCCGGACGAAGTCGTCGCTGCCGGCCGTGACCACCTGGGTCTTGGCGGCGAGCCGGCGGAGCGCGGCGCTGTGCAGCACGCGGGCACGGTCGCGCGCGAAGGCTGTGCGGCCGGGCCGTTTGACCGGCTCCGCCACCCACCGCTCCGCGTCGTGCTCGTCATACCCCTCATGCTGCTTCCTCATCAGGGCCCACACTAACCACCCCGACCGACACTTTCCCCAACTCCAGTTGGCTTGCGTCCGAAGAACTGCCGAGCCGTCTCCGCGGTTCTTCGGACGCAAGCAGACGGTCAGCCCCAGCCGCCCTGGACCATCGTCTGGAAGTGCCACTCGCCGTCGACCTTGAGCAGCAGGTCGCCGTACCGGATCGGCTGGGTGTGGCCGCCGTACGTCATCGTGCCGTCGGTGATCACGAAGACCAGGCTGTCGGACAGGAAGTGCGGCGTCCGGGTCGTCTCCATCGTCACGTCACCGCCGCCGCCCATCACCTCGGCCATCTGGGCCACGAAGCCGAGCCGGTCGAACTGCTCCGCCTTCGCGTGCCCCTTGCCGTCGTCGGTCACCTCGTTCAGAGGGAAGACCGCCTGATCGGCCATCCCCTCGTAGTCCTGCGCCGCCGCCAGCCCGTCGTACCGCTCGAACCAGGCCTGGACGCCGGCTAGATCCGCCGCGTCCGGCACGAACCCGGACGTGCTGGGCATGCTCTGCGTCTCGCTCAAACGAACTCCTCCACACGGTCGAGAACCAAACTTCGTACAGTGTACCCAGTTACATCAGCCGTTCAAACCCCCGGACCTCAAAGCGAGCCCGCAGGACAGGATCAGGCGGTGCAGTAGCGGAGCCAGACGACGCCGCCTTCGAAGGTCTCGCTGTTGGCGAGCCGCAGGTCCAGGCGATCGCCGAACGACCCATGCCACCGGGGAGCCGAGCCGACCACGACCGGATGCACGAGCAGGCTGACCTCGTCGATCAACCCCAACTCCAGCAGTACTCCGACCAGCGCGCCGCCGCTGTCGACGCGGACGACCTGAGCGCCCCTCCGGCCGAGCAACTCGAGGGCCTCGGTGAGGTCGACCCGGTCGTAGCCGGTGACGAGCTCCTGGATCGTGCTGTCCGGTTCCCGCGCCGGGGTCTGGTCGGCGTACAGCGCGATCACGTCCGACCAGTGGCCGAGCTCCCGCAGGATCTCCAGCGAGCGGACGCGGTGGCGGCTGTCCACCACCGCGAGCACTGGGCCGGCGGCGCGTGGACCCGGCCGCTCGGCGGCTCGGACCGCGCTCTCCTGGGCCAGGATCGTGTCCGCGCCGACCAGCGTCACGTCCTCCTGCCACAGCGTCGCCATCGCGTAGAAGCGCGCTTGATCGGCCTCGAACCCCGTTGTCGCACCGTCGATCGAGACCGCCAGATGAGCCACCACATGAGGCCGCATGTCCCTGAACCTAGAGATCGCCACCGACAGAAGACTTCCAGAGGACCCTTTGCAGAGAACTCTTGGCAAGTTACCGTGAGAGCCATGGACCGACCGATGCGCCGGATCGACGCGCGCAGCCTCCGCGGACTCGCACATCCCCTACGCATGCAGATCCTCGAGTTGCTGGAGCTCGACGGACCGGCGACCTCGACTGGCCTCTCGGCGCGGCTCGGCGAGAGCACGGGCACGATCAGCTGGCACCTGCGGCTGCTCGCGGAGCACGGTTACATCGAGGAAGAGGTCGACCGCGGGACCAAACGCGAACGCTGGTGGCAGGTGCCGCAGAGGCAGACCGTGCTGAACCCGGCCGACTTCCGCGACGACCCCGAGACCAGTGGGGCACTCAAGGTCTACCTGCGGCACTTGGTGGAGCAGTACTTCGAGCGCGTGCGGCGGTATGTCGCCGAGGACTGGCCCGGCGAGTGGCAGCACGCGGCGGCACTCTCCGACTGGCGAGACCTCAAGCTCACTCCGGAGCAACTGATCGCACTTAACGACGACCTCACAGCGGTAATCGACCGCCACACCGAGGAGAACAGGACAGCCCTAGCAGAGGAAGGCACCGGGGACGAGAGGGCTATGCCTGTCGTCGTGCAGCTGCAGTCATTCCCGCGGCGGCCGGCATGAGCCTGCTGGTCCGCCATCGCGACTTCCGGTTGCTCTGGACGGGCGAGACTGTCAGCAGGTTCGGCAGTGCGGTGTCAACCGTCGCGCTCCCACTGATCGCCGTATCGGTGCTACAGGCAACCACCTTCGAGGTCGGACTGCTGAGCGCCGCCGCTTGGCTGCCGTGGCTTGTCATCGGCCTGCCGGTCGGCGCCTGGGTCGACCGCCTCCCCCGCCGCCCGCTCATCCAGGTCGCCTCGGCCGCCTCCCTGCTCCTCTTCGCCACCGTTCCCCTCGCAGCAGGAGCGGACCTGCTCACAGTCCAACTATTGCTGGCGATCTCGGTCCTGACAGGCGTCGCGGCCGTGCTCTTCCAGACCGCCTACACCGCCTACCTCCCGACTCTCCTCGAGCCACAGGACCAGGCCGAAGGCAATGCGAAGCTCCACGGCAGCGCCTCCGCGGCACAGATCGCCGGAGTCGGCTGCGGCGGCCTGATTGTCCAGCTGACCGGAGCCGTCAACGGCATACTCGTCGACGCCTCAACCTTCCTCATCGCCTTGCTCTGCCTGACCCTGATCCGCCACCGCGAGCCACCTATCCACAAGGCGGACCACCCAGCCCTGGCCAAGGAGGTCCTCGCCGGGCTTCGGCTGGTCGCCGGTGACGTCTGGCTCCGCACCCTGACGATCTTCGGCGGCGTCTCGAACCTCGCGCTGATGGGCTACCAGTCGATCATCGTGGTCTTCCTGGTCCGCGAGGTCGGCGTCTCGGCAGGTGTGGTCGGCGCGATGATCGCCGTCGCCAGCAGCGGTGGAGTCGCCGGCGCCTTCGCAGCCCGCCGCATCGCCGCCAGAGTCGGTACTGCGCGCGCCACCCTCCTGTTCGAGCTGATCCTCCCGACCGCGGCCCTCCTGATTCCCCTGACCAGCAAGGGCGCAGGACTCACCCTCTACATGGTCGGCGGATTCTGCGTTGGTGTCGGAGTGGTCGGCGGCAACACGATCAAGGCGACCTTCCACCAGTCCTACTGCCCACCCGAACTCCGTGGCCGCCTCGCAGCGAGCGCGTCGTTCCTCAACTTCGGCACGATCCCCCTCGGCGCCGTCCTCGGCGGCACCCTCGGCGAAGTACTGGGCCTGCGTACGGCGCTGTGGATCACCACCGCTGGTGTCCCCCTGGCCGGCCTGATCCTGCTTTTCTCCCCGATCAGGGGAGCGCGGGATCTACCCGATCACCACGGCAGCGCAGTACCGGCGGTGGCTGCGGCTTCGAGTCGGGCACGGATGGACTGACGCGCCTGGGCATAGACCCGGCCGTCGCCGTCCCGTAGTAGCGATGCCATGTTCGCGGAGTCGTAAAAGGCGTTGAGCTCGAAGGCCAGCTGCACCGGATCGGCTGCGAGCTCGCCGCGATCGACCGCTTCGGTAATTGTCTGCTCGACGAGCTGGATCCACTCGCGGTTCACCTCGGCCAGGAAGTCGTGCACCGGGCCGCGGCGGGCGCCGTACTCGTGGGAGGCCTTGGCGAAGAAGCAGCCGCCCGGGAAGACGCGGCGCTTCGAGTACTCGAGCCAGCTCTCGCTCAACGCCCAGACCCGGCCGAGGCCGGGCTCGACCGCGAAGGCGGGCTCGACGACGGAGGTCGCGTAGATCCGCCGGGCCGCGCGGATCGTCGCCAGCTGCAACTCCTCCTTGGAGCCGAAGTGCGCGAACAGGCCGCTCTTGCTGATCTCCAGCTCCTTGGCCAGCCGGCCGATCGACAACCCTTCGAGGCCGTCCACCGAGGCGATGTCGACCGCCTTGCGCAGTACGGCCCGCCGGGTCTGGTCGCCTCGCACCAGCCGTCCGTCGACACGCGTCTCCACCGCCACCTCCTGTTCGGGCGATCTTAGTTCGGTTGACGGGAGCACAGACACAAACTAATAATACGATCGTTCGTATAGTTTCCATAAAGCTTCCCTAGCTGCCAGGAACGGACCCTCATGACCTCAGTGCTGAGCGACCTCGATCCCCGCACCCTCGACCAGACCGCCACGGCCCTCTGCCTGGCCGCAGCCACCGCCGTCCGGCCGAACCAACTCGAGCTGCCCACGCCATGCTCGGAGTGGAATCTTGGCGAGCTGATCGCTCACCTCGTCGCGGAGAACCGCGGCTTCGCGGCGAACGCGACGGGCGTGATCGATCGCGTCGCGTGGAAGCCCGGACCACCCGACGAGATCACGCTGGCGAAGTTCCCGGCCTCGGTCGAGAAGGTCACCACTGCCTTCGCGGAGTACGACGTACTGGAGCGGCAGGTGGAGGTTCGGGAGTTCGGGGTGTTCCCCGGCCGGGTCGCCGTGGCGATGCACTTCGTCGACTATCTGGTGCACGCGTGGGACGTCGCGCGAGCGATCGGACGGCCCGACCCCATTCCCGACGAGCTGGCCGAAGCCGCCCTGCGGTTGAGTCCGCTGTTCCCGGTCGAGCGACCCGCGGGCGGCGCGTTCGCGGCCGCAGTACCGGTGGATGCGGACGCTCCGGCGAGCGAGCGGCTGCTCGGGCTGGTCGGGCGCGACCCGAAGTGGAGCGCGCGATGATCCTCGAGGTGGTGCGGGCGAGCTTGAAGGTGTTGCCGCCGACGATCGCGGGACGGGTCGCGTTCGAGCTGTGGCGACGGCCGTTCAAGCGCGGCCAGGTGCGCGAGAGCGAACGCGAGGTCCACGAGGCAGCCACGGTCGAGGTGGTAGATGAAGTCGTCACCTACGCGTGGGGCGACGGCGCCCGGCCGGTCTTGCTCGTGCACGGCTGGCGCTCCCGCGCATCCCGGTTCCACAAGTTCGTGACGCGCCTGGTCGAGCTCGGCTACAGCCCGGTCTCGTACGACGCACCCGGGCACGGCGACTCCCCCGGCCCAGCGGGCACGATCCTCGATCACCAGCGGATCATCCGGGGTCTGCAGGACCGGCACGGACGGTTCGAGGGCGCGATCGCACACTCCCTCGGCGTGCCTTTCGTCCTGTACGCGATCCGCGAGGGTGTCTATGTCGAGCGCGTGGTCACGATCAGCGGCCTCGCCGACTTCGGCTATCTCGCCGACGCCTTCTGCCGGGAGCTCGGACTCGGAGCCAAGGCGAACGCGTCGCTGCGGCGCTCGATCGAGCGCCGGCTGTTCGACGGGGACGACGGGATCTGGACCAGGTACTCCGTGGCCGCCGGCGACGTCGATCTGCTGGCGATCCACAACGACGAGGACGACGTCGTGGATCCCACCCAGGCGCCGGTGCTGCTGGCGAAGTACGGGCCGCGGGCGCACTTCCTGCAGACCAACGGCCTCGGTCATCGCCGGATCATGACCGATCCGGAGGTGATCACCGAGGCCGTGGCCTTCGTTCAGGACTCACTCAGCGTGGACTCAGATGTCGCGGAACGTCTCGATCTGGGCGCCTAGCGAGTTCAGCCGGGTGGCCAGTTCCTCGTAGCCGCGGTTGATCACGTAGACCGACCGCAGTACCGAGGTGCCCTTGGCCGCCATCATCGCGATCAGCGTGACCACCGCGGGGCGCAGCGCCGGCGGGCACATGATCTCGGCGCCGGACCAGTGCGTCGGGCCCTCGACCATCACCCGGTGCGGGTCGAGCAGCTTGACCCGGCCGCCGAGCTTGTTCAGGTCGGTCAGGTAGATCGCGCGGTTCTCGTAGACCCAGTCGTGGATCATCGTCTGCCCGGTCGCGGACGCCGCGATCACCGCGAAGAACGGCAGGTTGTCGATGTTCAGGCCGGGGAACGGCATCGGGTGGATCTTGTCGATCGGCGCGTGCAGATTGGACGGCCGGGTGGTCAGGTCGACCAGCCGGGTCCGCCCGTTCTCGGCCAGGTACTCCTCGGAGCGGCTGTAGTCCAGGCCCATCTCCTCGAGCAGCGCGAGCTCGATCTCGAGGAACTCCACCGGCGCACGCCGGATGGTGATCTCGGAGCCGGTCACGATCGCGGCGGTGAGCAGGCTCATCGCCTCGATCGGGTCCTCCGACGGCGCGTAGTCGACGTCCACGTCGATCTCCGGCTTGCCGTGCACGGTCAGCGTGGTGCTGCCGACGCCGTCGATCTTCACGCCGAGCAGATCGAGGTAGAAGCAGAGGTCCTGGACCATGTAGTTCGAGCTCGCGTTGCGGATCACGGTGACGCCGTCGTGCCGGGCCGCGGCCATGATCGTGTTCTCGGTCACGGTGTCGCCGCGCTCGGTCAGCACGATCGGCTTGCCCGGCGTGACGGCCCGGTTCACCAGCGCGTGGTACTCGCCGCCGGTCGCCTTGATGTCCAGGCCGAACGGGCGCAGCGCCGACATGTGCGGCTCGACCGTTCGGGTGCCGAGGTCGCAGCCACCGGCGTACGGGAGCTGGAAGGTGTCCTCGCGGTGCAGCAGCGGTCCGAGGAACATGATGATGCTGCGGGTACGACGGGCCGCCTCGGCGTCCATCGCGGCCAGATTCAGGTGCTCCGGCGGCACGATCTCCAGGTCGCCGGCGTCGTTCAGCCAAGTGGTTCGGACGCCGATGGAGTTCAGCACCTCGAGCAGCCGGTTGACCTCTTCGATCCGGGCGACCTTGCGCAGCGTGGTCCGCCCCTTGTTCAGCAGCGAGGCGCACAGCAGCGCGACCCCGGCGTTCTTGCTGGACTTCACATCGATCGATCCGGACAGCCGGCGTCCGCCTACGACACGGAGGTGGACCGGGCCGCCACCGAGAGAGACAATCTCGGAGTCGAGTGCTTCGCCGATCCGGGCGAGCATCTCGAGAGTGAGGTTCTGATGACCCTTTTCGATCCGGTTCACCGCGCTCTGGCTGGTGCCGAGCACATCAGCGAGCTGGGTCTGTGTCCAGCCACGGTGCTTACGGGCGTCCCGGATGAGATTGCCGATCCGGCTCAGGTAGTCGTCAGTCATGCGCCGCACGTTATCTCACATGTGAGATATCGCTTCATCGACCCGCCGGTCACAGCGTAGCCAATGTCACGCCGCACCGACCGGGCACCCCCGGTCACACCGCGGCCCCCTACAGTAGACGCCACCCCGCCCCGCCCGGAGAGGACCAGCAGATGCCCGACGACGTCGGCACCTCGTCAGGTGTGACCGAGTTCGAGGCGGAGTCCTGGCCGCTGGAGGCCGCGGCCGACGGTCTGGCCGCGGTCATCGACGGCTTCCACAACGGCGACACCCGGCCGCTGGTGATCGGCGACGGCGACCAGCCCGTCCTTGTGGTGCTGGCGATCGCCGACCTGGCCGACTTCCGCGCCCGGATCGCCGAGCTGCTCGGCAACCCGGTCGACGCCGGCTGGCTGCGGTACTACCTGCGCTCCAACTTCGACATGAGCTCCGAGACGCTGGTCGAGCAACTGGGCGTCGACACGGACCACGGGCTGTCCTCGCTGGCGAGTCAGGTCAACGTCGAGCAGGCCGCAGTACTGCTGCCCGATCATCTGCGCCGGACCGAGGCGGGCGGCAACCCACTGATGCTGATCGGCGACGGGATGCTCGCCAGCGCGGCGCTGATCGCGTTCCCGGCCTTCTCCGTGCTGCTGGCGATGGAGAACGAGGGCAAGACCGACGACGACTCCTGCGTGGCCGACGATGAGGAGAAGCCGACCACCCCGCTGGAGGTGCTGGCCGAGCGGCTCGGGCCGATCTCCACCCAGCTCGTCGCGCAGATCAACGCCGGCCGCGAGCCCGGCCTGCCGCGGTTCGACCTGCACTTCGAGGACGACCTGGTCGAGCACCTGCGCGATCTCGAGAAGCGCGCCCAGGCTGCTCCTGGCAGCGGCGCCTACCACGAGCTGAGCGATCTGCTCCACTCGTTCGACCAGATGCGCAGCGGTGAGCTCGAGGAAGAGGACGAGGAGGCCCACGAGGCGCCGTACATCGAGATGTCCGATCTGGCGGCCGCGCTGCCGCTGGTGCGGGAGGCGTTCCGCGACGGCGCCGACGACCCGTACCTGATCGGCGTCGACGGGAACCCGTTCGCCGGGCTGATCTCCTACGACCTGTACGAGATGCTGCAGCAGGTCTCGGTGGACCTGGACGGCACCGACGAAGCGCCGGTGCTGCCGCTCCCCCATCCGTTGTGGGAGAGCGGCCCGCAGGTGCGGACCTTCGAGGCGGCGGTCGAGGTCTGCGGCACGGTGCTCGAGGACATCTCCAGAGGCGACGGGTCGATGCTGTTCGTAGCCGACGACCAGGGCGATGCCGAGATGGTGCTTGCGCCGCTCGTGTGGCTGTGGGCGTATGTCGACTTCCTCGACCTGGAGCCGACCGAAGTCTGAGCTCGACCCGCCCGGCCCTTATTCGGGCTTGACCGGAAAGAGCGGCTGCCACTCCTGCAGCGACGCGATCTCGTAGACGTCTGCCGGCGTATAGGGGTCGTTGGCAAGGATTTCGCGAAGCTCGGCCTCGTCGGCGACGTCGTAGATCAGCAGCGCGCCGCTCTGGTCGGCGAAAGGCCCTGCGGTGAGGAGCTTCCCGGCCTCCCGCAACGTGGTCAGGTACTCCCGGTGGGCCGGGCGGATCTGCATCCGCCGGTCGGTGTCGGTGAAGGTCAGCTGGAGTGCGAAGAGAGCCATGCCGTCGACCTTATAAGGGAGGCTCGCGGCTCGCGAGGAGAAGTTTGGTGCGGGAAGGGAGTCACGAGCCGCCACAGCGGCTGGTTCAGGTCAGACCCGAAAGTCGACGAGTGATCGCCCTTCCCGCTCGGATATCTTGACCACTCAATCAGCTGGATGCAAGAGGTTGGTTAAGGAGATTTGCTGCAGCCAGTTGAGTAAGGTAACGCTTCGTGATCGAGCCACCCGCCGCGTCGATGAGAGCGCTGACACAGCCGTACAGTCCGTCACGAGCCTCATCTGTCAAGGCCCGATGTCCCGAGTACGACGACAGCAGATCGAGGTACTCCGCGGTCGTGTAGCGCCGTTCCCACTCATAACGACGGAACTCCACCGGCCCGAAACGCCCGCTCGAGTCGAACTCCGCCGAGTCAGCCGGTATGGCGTCCGCGGGGAGCAGGCCCTCGCCGGGAGGGTCCGGGTTGAAGCGCTGGTAGCAGTCCTCGAAGGCGACGAACAACTGGTGACTGCCACCGGCGATGTGCTCGGTCGAGATCACCGCGAGCATCCCGCCCGGGCGCAGCGCTTCGGCCGCCTTCTGCACTCGGATGTCCGGGTCGATCCAATGGAACGCCGTCGCGGACAGCACCAGGTCGAACCTCTCCGCCGGCAACGGCCAGCTCTCGAAGTCGGCCGTGATCACTTCCAGGTCCGGGAGCTTGGCCCGCGCGACCCGGGCGAGGTCCGGGCTCAGCTCGACCGCCTTCACCGACCAGCCGCGCTTGAGCATCGGCGCGGTCGCCTGGCCGGTGCCCGGCCCGATCTCCAGCACCCTCGGCCGGGTCGGATTCCCGAGCAGCCGGTCGAGGTCGTCGTACAACTTGTGAGGGTAGACCGGCCGGACCCGGTCGTACAGTTCCGCGTCCTCGCCGAACGTCTTGCGCAACTCCTGCCGGCTCATGGGGTGGACGCTAGTGCATGACGGCCCGCAGCTCGATGAATTTGGATGCCGAACGAAGACGGGACCTCGGACACCAACGCGGGACCTCGGACACGAAACAGCCTGTCCCAACTCCCCTCGAGGTGTCCCAGGTCCCCGCAACCGCACCGCCCACCGGATCCTCGCGCCCCTAGGAGGTGTCCTCGGTCCCCGCGAGGTGTCCCAAGTCCCCACAACTGCACGCCATCAGGGCTCGGCCGGCGATCGGCCTGCCCGATGACGGGTTGTTCGGCCGCTGTCGCCAAACAAGCCGCCAGTGGTCGAACAACCATCCAGCGGACCCCCGAAACGAGCCACACGCCGCCGACCAACCCGCCCACCCGGCCAACAACCCGCCAGTGGACGAACAACCCGGCAGTGGCCGAACAACCCGCCAGCGCCAGCCTCCGAATCGGCACAACCACCGCCCGCGCAGGCGAAACCGCCACCCACCGGGGCGAAAGCCCACTCCGGAGGCGGCTGGCGTACCGACCGACAGGTAGTAGTCGCCGCACCCACAACCCCGGCAGGCACCCCACGCCTGGAACCTCCGCGACCCCCCCCAGCACTACCTGTCGCTCGGTACACCCCACCCCCGAAAACACCACCCCAACCCGGCTCAGACCTCCCCGCGGGATCCGCGTAGCTGCGTCCTTCCCTGGTCGGGATGGGGTGGGTCAAGAGTCGGAACTTGTTCCGATCCCGAAGGGACGCCGAAGGCGCTCTTGACGCACACCAGCACGACTAGCACCATCACGCAGCGGAGCCCGCGGAACCACCCGCACCCATACCCGGACGAACGCCCCCTACCGGCGTACCGCCCCGGCCCGATCGATCGGGCCGGGGCGGTGCCCGTCGAGGACTAGAGCAGGGTGGCCCGGCCGGCTTCCAGGCGCGCCACCGGGATTCGGAACGGCGAGCAGGAGACGTAGTCCAGGCCCACCTCGTGGAAGAAGTGGATGCTGTCCGGGTCGCCGCCGTGTTCGCCGCAGATGCCGAGCTTGAGGTCGGGCTTGGCCGCGCGACCACGCTCGACACCGGTCCGGACCAGCGCGCCGACCCCTTCCCGGTCGATCGACTCGAACGGCGAGACCGCGAAGATGCCCTTCTCCAGGTAGCTGGAGAAGAACGCGCCCTCGACGTCGTCCCGGCTGAAGCCCCAGGTGGTCTGGGTCAGGTCGTTGGTGCCGAAGGAGAAGAAGTCGGCCGCCTCGGCGATCTGGTCCGCGATCACCGCGGCGCGCGGCAGCTCGATCATCGTCCCGATCGGCGTCTTCCACTCCACCCCGCCGGTGCCGTCGGCCTCCGTCGACCGGTCGACCTCGGCGAGGACGGCGTCCACCTCGTCGCGGGCCAGCTGGAGTTCCTGGACGGCGCCGACCAGCGGGATCATGATCTCGGGACGCGGATCCTTGCCCTGCTTGCGCAACTCGGCCGCCGCCGAGGCGATCGCCCGGACCTGCATCGCGAACAACCCCGGTACGACCAGCCCGAGCCGCACCCCGCGCAGACCGAGCATCGGGTTCTGCTCGTGCAGCCGCTCGACTGCGGCCAGCAAGGCCTTGTTGCGGCCCGGGTCCTCGCCCCGCTCCTCGGCGATCGCGACCTTGACCGCGAGCTCCTCCATCGACGGCAGGAACTCGTGCAGCGGCGGGTCGATCAGCCGGATCGTCACCGGCAGCCCGCCCATCGCCGTCAGCAGCTCTAGGAAGTCCCCACGCTGCAAGGGTTCCAGCTCGGCCAGCGCGGCCTCGCGCTCCGCCGCGTCGTCGGCGAGGATCAACCGCTCGACCGCTTCGCGTCGCTCCCCCAGGAACATGTGCTCGGTGCGGCACAGACCGATGCCCTCGGCACCGAACCGACGGGCTCTGCTCGCGTCGTCGGCAGTGTCCGCGTTCGTCCGTACGCCGAGCCGCCGGATCTCGTCGGCGTGGGTGATCAGCCGGTGCACCGCGGCCACCAGTTCGTCACCGGCATCGGGAGCCAGCGAGCCTTCGAAGTACTGCACCACTGGGGAGGGGACCACCGGGACCTCGCCGAGGAACACCTCGCCAGTGGTTCCGTCGATGGAGATCACGTCACCCGCGGCGATCGTCGTACCGTGGACGGTGATCTTGCCGGCGGCGACCTCGACGTCGAGCTCCTCGGCCCCGCAGACGCAGGTCTTTCCCATGCCTCGGGCAACTACCGCCGCGTGCGAGGTCTTGCCGCCGCGGCTGGTCAGGATGCCCTGGGCGGCGATCATGCCGTGCAGGTCGTCCGGGTTCGTCTCGCGCCGGACCAGGATCACCTTCTCGCCCCGGTCGGCGGCCTCGACCGCTGCTGCGGAGGTGAAGACGACCTTGCCGGAGGCGGCGCCCGGGGAGGCCCCGATCGCCTTGGTGACCAGGTCTTTGTCCGCGTCGCTGTCGAACCGCGGGAACATCAACTGGGCGAGCTGGGCGCCATTGACCCGGCGCAGCGCCTCGTCGGTGTCGATCATGCCCTCGTCGATCAGGCTGGTCGCGATCCGGAAGGCGGCGCCCGCGGTCCGCTTGCCGACGCGGGTCTGCAGCATCCAGAGCTTGCCGCGCTCGACGGTGAACTCGATGTCGCACAGGTCGCGGTAGTGGCCTTCCAGCTTGGCCATGATCGCCATCAGGTCGTCGTACGACTTCTTGTCCAGCTGCTCCATCTCGGCCAGCGGGACCGTGTTGCGGATGCCGGCGACGACGTCCTCGCCCTGCGCGTTCTGCAGGTAGTCGCCGTACACGCCGGGTTGGCCGCTGGACGGGTCACGGGTGAAGGCGACGCCGGTGCCGGAGTCCATGCCGAGGTTGCCGAACACCATCGAGCAGATGTTCACCGCCGTGCCGAGATCGGTGGCGATCCGCTCCTGGCGGCGGTAGAGGATGGCGCGCTGGGAGTTCCAGGAACCGAAGACCGCCTCGATCGCCAGGTCCATCTGCTCGCGCGGGTCCTGCGGGAACTCGCGGCCGGTGTGCTCCTGGACGGCGGCCTTGAAGGTCCCCACCAACGCCTTGAGGTCGTCGGCGTCGAGGTCCAGGTCGTTCTTCGTGCCCTTGGCCCTCTTGGCCGCCTCGATCGCGTCCTCGAAGACGTCGCCGTCCATGTCGAGCACGGTCTTGCCGAACATCTGGATCAGCCGGCGGTACGCGTCCCAGGCGAACCGCGGGTTGCCGGAGTGGTGCGCGAGGCCGTTCACGGAGTCGTCGTTCAGGCCGACGTTGAGCACCGTCTCCATCATGCCGGGCATCGACACGGCCGCACCGGAGCGGACGGACACGAGCAGCGGGTCGTCCGCCTGGCCCAGTTTCTTGCCCATCTTCTGCTGCAGCGAGTCGACGTGGTGGTCGATCTCGTCGGCCAGTTCGGGCGGCACCGAGCCGGTCGCCAGGAACACCTTGCAGGCCTCGGCGGAGATGGTGAATCCAGGTGGCACGGGCAGACCGAGATTGGTCATCTCGGCGAGATTTGCCCCTTTGCCGCCCAGCAACTCCTTCATGTCTTTGTTGCCTTCGGCGAAGTCGTAGACGAGTTTCGGCACGGTGACTCCCTGAGGATATGGGCGGCGAGTGGTCGCTCTGTCCGGTCGCGGCGTGGTGACCGCTGGCCCGACGACTCCAGTGGCGAGGGCGTCTTTTCAGAGTAAGCCCAAAAACTAGTCCAGTTGAACACTGGTCTCACGATGAGATGGTGACGCTGCCCACATGTCGATGGCCGGAAAACCCTTACCCCGTTGACAACCATGGACAACGGCAGGTTTTTCCGAGGAAACGCAAAGGCAGGGAGTAACCCACCTTCGAGATGGGTACTCCCTGCCGGATGAGCGCCTGTCAGCGCCCGAGACGGGCCGTTGTCAGAGCCTGCGACGGGTTCTCAGGTAGTCGCCTACGACGGCTGCGCCGAGGCCGTCTGCGTCGGGGGCGAGCACCCGTCCGCCACTGCGGCGGGCGAGCAGATCGACGAACGCGTTCAGCCGCGGATCGTCTCCGAGCCGGAACACCGTCAGCGATGCCCCGAGCTTGGCGAGCCGGTCCACCTCGGCGACGGTCTTGCGCAGTGTCGCCGGCCGCGGCGGGTAGTCGAACTCGGCCGTGCCGTCCGGTTCGAGGTGAGCCGTGGGCTCCCCGTCGGTGACCATCAGGACCACTGGCTGGGCGTCCGGGTGACGCCGCAGATGCCGGCCCGCGAGCAGCAACGCGTGGTGCGCGTTGGTGCCCTGCTCCCAGGTGCCTTCCATGCCGATCAGCTGCGGCAGTTCCACCACCTCGGCGTACCGGCCGAAGGTGATGAGCTGGAGGGCGTCGTTGCGGTAGCGGGTGGAGATCAGCTGATGCAGGGCGAGCGCGGTCCGCTTCATCGGCAGCCAGCGTCCCTCCTGGACCATCGACCAGGAGGTGTCCACCAGCAGCGCCACGGCGGCCCGGGCCCGGTGCTCCGTCTCGGCGATCTCCACGTCGGACACGTCGAGCTTCACCGAGCCACCTCGCCCGGCGCTTGCAGTACGCAGTACTGCGTTGCGAACCGTGCGCGACACGTCCCACGGCTGGGTGTCGCCGAACTGCCAGGCCCGGCTGGACCCGCTCAGCTCGCCGGCCGCTCCGGCCGATGCTGCGTCGCGTTCACCGGACTGGCCGCGAGCCGTCCGGAGAACGTCAGAGAGCGCTGTCTGGCCGAGCTGGCGCAACGCCTTCGGGGACAACTGCAGCGTGCCGTCGGGCGCTCGCTCCAGCAGACCCTGGTCGCGCAGCTGCCGTTCGAGCTCAGACAACCGCTTCGCGTCGACCGTCGCCTCGTCGCCCAGCTGACGGGTGAGCGCGTCCAGGTCGATGTCCTCGAGCCTGGCACCCGGATACGACTGGGCCAACTGCTCGGCCAGCGCATCCAGCTCCGCCAGATCGGACATCGCCCGAGCACCCTCGGCGAGACCGAGTGGGTCGTCACCACTCATCCGCTCGGACCCAGACCAGTCCTCCCCCGGCCTGAGCGCCTGGAGTTGAGCATCCAGGTTGGCCAGCTGCTGCGACAGCTGCGGGTTGCCGAACGCCTGCTGCGAGAGCTGGGCCAGCTCAGCTCGCTGCTCTGCCGTCATCGAGTTGAGCATCCGCTGCGCGGCCGCGGCTCGTGCGGCCAGTACGTCGATCAGCTCGTCGACGTTGCGCGGGTTCTCCGGGAAGAACTCGCCGTGCTTGGCCATGAACTCGTCGAACAGCTGGTCGATCTGCGGATGACCCTGCGCGTGGGCGGACAGCAGCGCGTTGAGGTCCGACAACATCTCGTTGATCCGCTCGATGTCCTCCGGTGTCGTGTTCTGCAGGGCCTCCTTCATGCCCTCGAACCGCGACCCGAGCAGCTCCCGGCCGAGCGTCTCGCGGATCGCCTCGTACTTCTGCCGAGCCTCCTCCGACTGCCAGTCGTAGTTGGCCAGCTCCCGTACCGCGGCCGCCGTACCGGCAGGAAGCGCGTCGAGCTGCGCCTCCCGGAACCGGGCATCGTCGGACGGGTTCGGGAACAGCTCACGCCGCTCGGCCTCGAGTGCCTCATCGAGCAGCCGCTGTACGTCGCGCAGCGTGCCGTCGAGGTTGTGGCGTCGCTGGATCTCACGACGCCGCTCCCACAACCTGCGAGTCAGGTCGTCGAGACCCTGGGTGTTGCGGGTGCCGCGCCGGAGCAACTCCTCCAGCGCGGACCTGGGCGACGACCCGGCCATCACGTCCCGGCCGAGCTCGTCGAGCGCGTCCCGCAGATCCACCGGAGGCGCCAGCGGATCCGGCCCTTCGTGCCACGGGCCGTAGAACCAGCCTTCGGGTATTGCGGCGGTCATGTCAGATCCCGTAGATCGTGGTGTCGTCGTCGGCGTCCTTGGCCAATCGCTTGGACAGGTAGAGCGCCTCCAAGGCGAGCTCGACCGCCGCGGCGATCCTGCCTGGCGAGTCGTCCGGCTCGACGCCTGCCCGGGCTGCCACGTCGTGGAGGACGGGGAGCTCGGGTAGGGCCGAGAGCACGTCGCGGCCGGGGATCCGCTCGCCCGTGGTGACAAGGTGGCCGTTGGCAACGGCATCCGCGAGCGGGGTCAGGTCGAGCCCGGCGAACCGCTCGCGCGCGGTGTCGGCGACGGACCTGCGCAGGAGGTACTCGAGCAGCTCGGTCTCGCGCCCCTCCTCCCCCGGCTCGAACTCGAGCTTGCCCCGCAGTACGGCGGGAACCGCGTCGAGGTCGACCGGGCGGGCGACGGCCGGCTCCTCGCCGGTGATCGCGCTGCGGCGGAGCGCGGCGGCCGCGACCGTCTCGGCGGCGGCGACCGCGAACCGGGCCGAGACACCCGAGCGCTGGTCGATCGCGTTCGACTCGCGCAGGTGCCGGACGAACCGGGCCAGCACCTCGAGCAGCGGTTCGCCGACCTCGGCGGTGAGGTGGCTCTCCTGCCGGACGACGTCCACCTCGGCGTCGATGTCCAGCGGGTAGTGGGTCCGCACCTCGGCGCCGAAGCGGTCCTTCAGCGGGGTGATGATGCGGCCGCGGTTGGTGTAGTCCTCCGGGTTGGCCGTTGCCACCAGCAACACGTCGAGCGGCAGCCGGAGCGTGTACCCGCGGACCTGGATGTCGCGCTCCTCCATCACGTTGAGCAGGGCGACCTGGATCCGCTCGGCAAGATCCGGCAGCTCGTTGATCGCGACGATGCCGCGGTGCGCCCGCGGTACCAGGCCGAAGTGGATCGTCTCCGGGTCACCCAGGCTGCGCCCCTCGGCCACCTTCACCGGGTCGACGTCACCGATCAGGTCCCCGACGGAGGTGTCGGGCGTCGCGAGCTTCTCGGCGTACCGGAGGCTGCGGTGCAGCCAGGCTACCGGCAGATCGTCACCGAGCTCGGCCGCTCGGCGCTTCGACGCCGGCGTGATCGGCTCCAGCGGATGCTCGGGCAGCTCGGCGCCCTCGATCACCGGCGTCCACTCGTCGAGCAGGCCGACCAACGTGCGCAGCAGGCGGGTCTTGCCCTGACCGCGCTCACCGAGCAGTACTACGTCATGCCCCGCGAGCAGGGCGCGTTCCATCTGGGGGATAACAGTGCGGGAGAACCCGACGATGCCGGGCCAGGGATCACGGCCGGCGCGCAACTCGGTCAACAGGTTGTCGCGGATCTCGGCCTTGATCGTGCGGGGAAGGAATCCGGCGGCGCGAAGCTCACCAGCCTTACGAGGAAGCTCAACAGGTGCACTAGTCACCCTGCAGACGTTAGCTCGCCCACCCCAACCCCCACACGCAATATCTCACCCCCTGTCGGCTCCGCCGACCCCTGCCGCACAACTAGCCGAACGCCGCTCACTAGCCGGTTGTTCGACCGCTCACCACTTGTAAGGCGCCAGCGGCCGGGCACCCCGCCACCGGCCGCCGGCGACCTCAGCTGCACCTGTCTTCCCAGGGCCCCCAGGCGCCAGGGCCAGGCCACTGCAGACGTTTTGCATAATCATTCAGGAGAGTGCATACTCTTCCTATGTCCAAGGTCCTTACTTCCCTTCCCATCGGTGAGCGGGTCGGTATCGCTTTCTCAGGCGGTCTCGACACTTCGGTGGCGGTCGCGTGGATGCGCGACAAGGGCGCCGTCCCGTGCACCTACACGGCTGACATCGGCCAGTACGACGAGCCCGACATCGACTCGGTGCCCGGGCGCGCGGCGGCGTACGGCGCCGAGATCGCGCGGCTGGTCGACTGCCGCGCGGCGCTGGTCGAGGAAGGGCTGGCGGCGCTTGCCTGCGGCGCGTTCCACATCCGCTCGGGCGGTCGCGCCTACTTCAACACCACCCCGCTCGGGCGTGCGGTCACCGGCACCCTGCTGGTCAGGGCGATGCTCGACGACAACGTCCAGATCTGGGGCGACGGGTCGACGTTCAAGGGCAACGACATCGAGCGGTTCTACCGGTACGGCCTGCTCGCGAACCCGCAGCTGCGGATCTACAAGCCGTGGCTCGACGCGGACTTCGTGACCGAGCTCGGCGGCCGGAAGGAGATGTCCGAGTGGCTGCTCGCTCACGAGCTGCCGTACCGGGACAGCACCGAGAAGGCCTACTCGACCGACGCCAACATCTGGGGCGCCACGCACGAGGCCAAGACTCTGGAGCACCTCGATACCGGCATCGAGACCGTCGAGCCGATCATGGGCGTCAAGTTCTGGGACCCGAACGTCGAGATCCTCACCGAGGACGTCACGATCGGATTCGAGCAGGGCCGGCCGGTGACGATCAACGGCAAGGAGTTCGCCAGCGCGGTCGACCTGGTGATGGAGGCGAACGCGGTCGGCGGCCGGCACGGCATGGGTATGTCGGACCAGATCGAGAACCGGGTGATCGAGGCCAAGAGCCGGGGAATCTACGAGGCCCCCGGGATGGCGCTGCTGCACGCGGCTTACGAGCGGCTGGTCAACGCGGTCCACAACGAGGACACCGTCGCGAGCTACCACAACGAGGGCCGGCGGCTCGGCCGGCTGATGTACGAGGGTCGCTGGCTCGACCCGCAGGCCCTGATGGTGCGGGAGTCCCTGCAGCGCTGGGTCGGTACCGCGATCACCGGCGACGTGACGCTGCGGCTGCGGCGGGGTGAGGACTACTCGATCCTCGACACCTCCGGCCCGGCCTTCAGCTACCACCCGGACAAGTTGTCGATGGAGCGGACCGAGGATTCGGCGTTCGGCCCGGTGGATCGGATCGGCCAGCTGACGATGCGGAACCTCGACATCGCCGACTCGCGCGCCAAGCTCGAGCAGTACGCCGGTCTGGGCATGATCGGCACCAACCACCCGGCGATCATCGGCGCGGCCCAGGCCGCCTCGACCGGCCTGATCGGCGCGATGCCGCAGGGCGGCGCCGAGGCGATCGCCTCCCGCGGCGACGTCTCCGACGACGACCAGATGCTCGACCGGGCCGCGATGGAGTTCGGCACCGACTGAGCCCCACCACGCAGCACCTCCGCACCAACGGCCCCAGGCGACCCCCTCCACCGCCTGGGGCCGTGTCTTGTCTCTCTGCGGATCTAAGGGGTTCAGCGCCTTATCTGCGGGGGTGCGCCCGATGTGGCCGAGGTACCTGGGAGCCGAGCGTGAGAACAGGCGGCAATTCCGCCGTCTCAGCTCACCAGGAGACACCATGAACCACACGTACTCAGCCCTCGCCCTGTCCGCACTCGCGCTGGGCACCGTCGTACTCACGACCACCGAGGCATCAGCAGTGCTCAGGGATCCAACCGGCGCGTTCGCTCCCTACACCGGGGACATCGACGACTGGCCGGGCAAAGGCAGCGGATACCCCGAGTCCGAGCCCACCAGCTGCGCCTATCCGGGCCATCCGGCGTGCAACTCGCACCCGATGCCGCAGCTCGAGCCTGTCGCGGCAACGACCCCGCCAGCCAAGTCAGACGTCACCTGGTCCGCAAGCGCCCAGATGGGGACCTCAGCTCTCGGAGGCGCTGCTCTCGCCTTCGGCGGCATGTGGCTCTACCGCCGCCGCCGCACCCTGGCCGACTAGCCGGCTCGGCGCGAAAAGGGGGTGCAGACCGGTGATGGCTATCCAGTTGATGATCCTCGCCGCAGTGGCTGCCGGCGTGGGCCTGCTGATCATGGTCCGTTGGTTCAGCCGACTCGAAGAGGACCAGTACCTCGAGTGCGCGAACTGGCGCCGGGTGAACGCAGAGGTGGTTTCCGTACTCCGGGCCGGAGACCGCGTCTTCCTACGAGTCCGCTTCACCGTAGGGACCTCGCTCATCCAGAACGACGTCCGGTACGACGTACCGGGACCGCTGCCACTCACCGGACAGCGAGTCCCGATCAAGTACGACCCGGCGGCCCCTGCTCGACTGGTGGTCGCCCGACCCCCAGCCGCTCGGCCAACGCCGCTACTTCCACCAGGCTAGGAGTCCCGGTCTTCCGCCAATGGAGATTGCACGCTTCACGGGGTCAGGTGGTGCGCGGGGTGACGCGGCCGCTGGTGAAGAGGTAGGTGTCGGTGAAGGTGACCGGGGTCCAGGGCTGGTTCGGTGCGCTGCGGGTGACGAAGTGGTTGCCGTCGGCCGGGGCGGTCGGCAGGAGTTCGTATTCCTGGATCGGTTCCTCGGCGAAGGCAAGGCGGTCGCCCGTCGCCTGGTAGGTCATTACCAGCTGGTCGTCGCGGCGGAGGACCTCCAGCCGAGCGCTGGCCCGTTCGTACACGCCGATGTGTTCGTCACCCGCCCGGACGTTCTCGAGGGGTTTGGGCGGAAGCGGCGCCGCAGCGCCGACGTAGTAGGTGAAGACCTCGGAGGCGATGGCGTCGAAGAGGGCCGGGGCGTATGCCGAATTCGTCAGCAGGCACACCGCCAGCCGGGCATCGGGGTCGATCCGGAGGAAGGCGAGCTGCGAGATCGTGGTGCCGTCGTGGCCGAAGAGCTTCCGGCCGGACCAGTCGTACAGCCGCCAGGCGAGGCCGATCGCCTCCACCCCGTTCGCGCCGCCCGGAAAGGACACCTGCGGATCGCGCATCCCGGCGTACAGGCCGTCGGGGTCGTCGAGATGCAGTTGCGCGAAACGGAGGAGGTCGCCGGCGCTCTGGGTGATGAGTCCGGCCGGGCCGATGGAGCGCGGCAGGTTCCAGGTCTGGACCGGGGAGCCGTCCGCCAGGTGCCCGAGGGCGGATCGGTGCAGGATCGCCTCCTCCGGCAAAGTGACGGTCGCCGGCAACCCGAGGGGCTCGATCAGGCGCGCCCGCAGGGATTCGTCCCAGGACCGACCGTCGAGCACCTCGATGATCCGGCCGAGGACGACGAAACCGGCGTTGCAGTAGGAGTACGCCGTCCCCGGCGCGAACAACTGATCCACCTCGGCGAGCAGCGCGACGTACCGCTCGAGGCAGTCGTCGCCGCGGCCGGTGTCGGTGAAGAGGTCGCCGTCGATGCCGCTCTGATGGGTGAGCAACTGCCGGACGGTGATCCGTGCGTCGATCGGTGCCTCAGGCAACAGTTTCACCACGGCGTCGTCGGGATCGAGCCGGCCCTCGGCAGCCAGTTGGACAATCATCGTGGCGGTCCACGCCTTCGTGATCGAGCCGACCTGGAAGACCGAGTCGGCCGTCACCTCGACGCCGGTCCCCCGGTTCAGGACGCCGTAGGGCGTGATGGTCTGCTCACCGTCAGCCCAGATCCCGAGTACTGCGCCGGGCACTCCGGCGTCGGCGGCGAGTGATTCCAGGCGCGAGGTCCAATCAGGCATGACGCCTAAGTTACTTGGCCTTCTCCAGCTCATTGAGCAGACCCCGGATCGCAGTCCAGGCGGCCGATTCGTCCAGGCCGAGCCCCTGCAGGATTGTGGTCGCGACGCCCGCCTGGTCGCGGTAGAACGCGAGCAGCAGGTGCTCGGTGCCGACGTAGTTGTGGCCCAGCGCAAGCGCCTCGCCCGCGGCACCCTGCAGGACGTGCGAGGCGCGCCGGGTGAACAGCAACTCTTCCTCGTTCACGGGTCCCTTGCCAGCGGGCACCGCGGCGTTCACCGCTTCGGACACCGCCTCCTCGGTGACGCCGTGGGCAACGAGCACCTTGGTGGCGATGGCCTCGGGCTCGGTGTAGAAGGCGAGCAGCAGGTGCTCGGTACCGACGTACGAGTGGCTGAGGCCGCGCGCGACATCGGTGGCCGCCTCGACGACCGCGCGGGTGCGCGGGGTGTAGTGCTCGAAGGCGGGCCGGCTCGTCCACGACTCGGCGAAGCGTTTGTGCGCGGCCTGCTTGCTGACGCCGAGCACGGTGCTGATCTCGACCCACGACTTGCCGGCGCCGCGGGCCCGGTCGACGAAGTAGCCGAGCGCGGCGTCGCTGGTGCTGGTCAGTTCGCTGATCGTGCTCGCGGCGGTGCCGAGCTGGTCGAGGACGTCGTCAGTGCCGGCGTCCGCACGGATGGTGTCGATGAGTTGTTGCAGATCGGGTCCGGGAGTCATGCGTCAACCCTAGGTTGACGCAATCTGGCCGTCAACCCTGGGTTGACGATTTCAGCACTCGTGCCGGACGGATCCGTGAGGGACCAGCCGGTGGGCGGACCGCCACCACTCACCAACCAGCTCACGCCATCCCCCAGCACGCTCGGCAGGCGGACGCAGTACACGTGCAGCGGGGTTGGTGAGTGGTGGCGGTCCGGTTAGGGTTCCGGGGTGCAGGAATTGCCCGACATCATCGCGCCCGGACTGCGGGTGCTGTTCTGCGGGATCAACCCCGGCCTGGTGTCGGCCGAGACCGGGCACCACTTCGCCCGGCCCGGCAACCGCTTCTGGCCGGCACTCCACCAGTCGGGCTTCACACCGAGGCAGTTCCGGCCCGACGAGCAGAAGGAACTTCTCGAGCTCGGCCTCGGGATCACCAATATCGTCGACCGGCCGTCAGCCCGGGCCGACGAGCTGAGCCGGGCGGATCTCGCCGCGGGTGGCGAGAACCTGGTGAAGAAGGTCCTCGCCTATGAACCCGAGTGGCTCGCGGTCGTCGGCGTCACGGCGTACAGGGACGCGTTCGGCGACAAGAAGGCGGCGATGGGGCGGCAGGATCGCCTGATCGGTACGACCAAGGTCTGGATCCTGCCGAACCCCAGCGGCTTGAACGCCCACTACACACTCCCGAAACTCGCCGCCGCCTTCGCGGATCTGAAAGCTGCCAGCTCCCCGCTCTAGAAATGCATCGCGCTGCAGGAAGTACCTCTCGGCGAGCTCGCGGTACGACGCGGTGTCGAACGAAGCGTCCTAATCTGCCCGCCTGACTCCTCGGTTGGGCAGGATGTGGGGATGCATGCGACCGATCTGCTGAGCGCTCTCGATCGACTCCCGTACGGCGAACGCGCCCGGCTGATCGCGCAGGAGGCGAGGCGGCTGCGCAGTACTCCGGGCCTGGCGGAGCTGATCGCCGAACTCGACAGCGGCGAGCCGTACGAGCGCGGACTCGGTCTGCAACTCGCGCAGATCGCGGGCGAAACCGACCACGTGGCCCGGCTGCTCGCGGACCCCGATCCGCTCATCCAGGCACGCGCCCTCGCGGCGGCCGGTCGCGGCGTCGCGGTCTCCGACGACGCTCTGCGTGCTCTGTACGACGATGCGCCGGCCGCCCTTCGTACCAGGCTCCTATCGGTGATCCGCCGGACGGGTCGGCAAGACCTGGCGGCCCGTTTGATCGACGACCAGCGCGACCGGTGGGGCGACCAGGCGGCGAGTGCGCTCCTCAGCAGCACCGACCGGTCCACCGTCGAGCGGCTCCTTCCGGAACTCGCCTACTGCCTCACCGCCGGTATGTGGGAGCGATTGGCCCGAAGGCACCCGGAATCGGTGCTCGACTACGCGACCCGGACTCTGCCCAGCGACGAAGGGGCTCGGGAGGAATGGTGGGGCGGGGTCGGCTTCGGGGTGGTCGGCGCCTTCGATCACGACGCGGCGCGAGTATTCGCGTTGCTGAAGGTTGCGCTCTCACCGGATCAACTGCCATCCGCGGTGATCGGGATCCTTGGCCGGCTGGTTGATCTCGAACCGAGTGGTGTGCTGGCGATCCTGACGACGCCGGAGCGGGCGTCCGCAGTACGGGAGGCGCTGACGCCGGCTGTCCGCCGGCGGCTGCACCGGTTCTCCGGCGACGAACTCGCTGCACTGGGCCGACTGCTTTGGCCGGCCGTAGGCGGAGTGCTGTCGGAACTGCCGCCGGCTCGACGGGGTGTCGTCTTCGAGAAGGTGACGAGCTCGATCGAGCTCGGCCAGACCACGCTTCCTGGTTCTGTCCTTCGCGTTCTCCCGCTGGCCGTGCGGCAGGAGCAGGCCCGCCGGATGCTCACCATGCCGGAGATCCGCGAAGACTATCGGCGGAGCTGGGAGGTCACCAGCCATCTGCCGTTCGAGGAGGCGTTCGCCTTGCTCGAGCCGGAGGTCCGCCGGCCGGACGCCGACGACCGCTCTGCTGTGTACCGGGCCGTCATCAACTCCGCCGGGCTCTCCCTGGAGCCGGGCTCGATCGAGCAGGCGCTGACCTGGGCCACCCGGATCCGCAACGAACGGGACCAGGTCCGCAACACCGTCCTGCTAGCCGCGGCCGGACTCCCGCCATCCCTGCTGTCCGATCAGCACGTCGCCGCGCTGCAGACCCTCCTGACCGACGCGCTCGAGGCTCGCGACACGTCCTGGAGCTCCCGTTCCGCGCTGAACCAGCTTGCCGAGCTCGCCGTCCGACAAGGTGCCCTAGGCAACCATCAAGGGTTGCTCCGGTGGGGACTCGATGCACACGCCAGGCTGACCGAGAGCCGCGGCACCGTCAGTCTCTACGGTCTGATCGACGGCCTGCCCCGCGGCCGCGAGGTCGCGATCTACGAAACCTTGCGCCCGTACGTCGAAAGCGCGGCGAAGCGGCGGGAGTTCGACCTCGCCTTCGCCATCGCCGGCGCGTTCGGCCGCCGCGGCTGGACCATCAACCATCTCTACGAGGTCCTCGAACAGGCCGTCTGGTCGAACCAGGAGTACACCGTCGAGCGAGCCGCCCAACTCTGGCTCGAACCGACCACCACCCGCTCCGAGCGCACCGGCCGGATCATCGGCCGCGATGTCGGCATGGCCCGCTGGCATCCCGTCTGGGATGCCGTCACCGAATACCGCACCGACCTCCTCGATCCTGTGCTCGCCAAGCCCGACCGGATCCGTCGGTTCAGCCGCAACCACCCCGCCTGGCAGATCTCCGACCGCGCGTTGCGCCGCTGGCTCCCCCGCCAGCACCGCCGGTACGCCGAACTGGTGGCCGCCGCCGCGAACGATTCCCGCATGCCCGAGTGGGCCCGTGCGGCGGCGGTGTCGACGCTCGGGCGCATCCCCGGCGTCGGACGAGCCGCAGTCGAGCCATTCCTCACCAGCGACGCGGTGCTTCTCCAGGAGGCTGCACTGGCCGCGCTGGCGTGGACGGATCGGCCCGAACAAGTACTGCCTGTCTTGCTGCGCCACGGTGGTGACGACCGCGCCCGAGTCGCGCTCTACGCAGCCACCCGGGCCGCACGGTTCGTCAGGCCGAGCTTGCTGGCCGAGACGTTCCGGCCCGTGCTGGTTGGTGAGGGCGTCAAGGTGACCTCGCGCAAAGAGGCCGCGCGGCTCCTCGGCGAACTCCGCGCGCCCGGGGCGAGCGAAGTACTGACTGAAGCCTGGGCTGACGCGCATCGGGATGTGAAGGCGGCGATCACCAGTGCGGCGTCGCAGTACCTGCTGCATGAGCCGGCGAGTTGGGCGCTGTTGCAGGAGGCCGTGCACGATTCGCCTGCTACTGCGACGGTTCTGGCCCAGCGATCGCCGTCCATGATGGCCTCGAAGTACCGCTCGCACTACGCGGACCTGCTGATCGCCGTGACGAACAGGTCCGAGCCGGAGGTCGTCCGCCTCGCGTTGCTGTCGATGCGGTTTTGGGCGCGCTTCAACCCCGCCGCCGTGCCGGTGTGCGCCGCCTTCATCACGGACCTCAACGTGCGGAACAGGAACTGGATCGACGCGACCAACGCACTCGTCGCCATCTTTGCTACCGACCCGCAGCTCGCCCAGGAAGAGCTGCTCTCGGTGGTCCGACTGCTGGTCCGGCTGGAGACCAATCCGAACGTCCCCAACGCCACGGCGGACCGGGATCACCCTGCCCGGCAGCGGCTGAAGACGTTGGGAGACAGCCTGGTTGCGGCCTTCAGCACGAAGTCGACCGAAGCCCGGCAGGTGTTGCGCCTGGTCGCCGATGAGGTCACTGCGCCCGAGTATGTTCGCTCTCAGCTGCAGCTGCTGGTCAACTCGCTCCAGTGGGACGTGCTGTACGACGAACTGGCGGCGCTGGCGAGCCTGGTCGTGGATCGGCCGATGGCGATGATCGATGTTGGGGCACTCGTCAGCACGAGGTTGAACAACTCGCACGCCTACTGGACGCCCGACGACCTGGTAGATGCCGCTGCCAGGCTTGCTGCAAGCGCTAGGACCGTCGATGGCCTACTGGCGCTGTCGCTGACGGCGGCGGCCGGTCGGCGCTCGAACTGGCCCCGCCGCTGGCGAATGCAGTTGACCGAACTCCGCAACCATCCCGCTCCCGACGTCCGCCACCTGGCGTTGGATCTGGTGACGGCGTCCGAAAGCTAGCCCTTCTCCTCACCCTGCGACGCGGCCTCCCCCTCTGACTCGGCGGCGCGGCGGGCTGCGGCCTTGCGTCGTTTGCCTTCGTGCATGGCGACGACGCGGGCGATCGGGATCGTGTGGCCCTCCTCGATCAGCTCGGCGGGCAGCGTCTGAGGCGTCGGCAATTGCTCGGCCCACGGGTCGCCATCGCCTAGCAGAGCGGGAGCCGTGTGGAGGGTGAAGTCCTTGGGTGTCACCTGATCGATGTCGTCCCAGCCGACGGGGAACGACACCGTTGCACCTGGCCGGATGCGCGGACTGTACGCCGCGACCACCGTCGCCCCTCCGGAGCGGGTCGAGTCGACGAACACCTTGCCGTGCCGCTCTTCCTTGACGTACGCGGTGGTCGCCAGTGCCGGGTCGATCCGCTCCGCCCGGGCCGCGATCGCTCGGGTCGCGGCTGCCGCGTCCTCGATCGAGGCCTGGTCGTCGATCGGGACGTAGACGTGGACGCCCTTGGCGCCGCTGGTCTTCACCGCCCCGCTCAACCCGATGTCCGCGAGCGCCTGCCGCACCAGATGCGCCGCCTGTACTGCGAGCTGGAAGGTCTCCCCTTCCGGCGGGTCGAGGTCGAGCACCAACTGCGTGACGCGATCCCAGCGGGAGGCACGGACCAGCGTCGGGTGGTACTCCACCGCACGCTGGTTCGCGAACCAGAGCAGCGTCTTGCGATCGTCGCAGACGGCGTACGAGACCTCGCGCTTGGACGCCTCGGCCCACATCGGCACCGTCCGCACCCACTCCGGCGTGTACTTCGGAACGTTCTTCTGCATGAACGGCTGCTGCCCCGGGCGCACCCGGATCACCGACAACGGGCGCTCCCGCAACTCGCGCAGGATCCGCTCGTGCACGGCATCGAGGTAGTCCACCAGATCCCGCTTGGTCGCCCCCGCCCCATCGAACAGCGGCTGATCCAGATTGGTCAGCGGCACCCCATCACGCGTCTCATCCGGCTTACTCGCCATGACAGGAGACTACGGGCAATCAGAGCTCACCCGCCTGTGGATGACTCGCGGGTCGGCCGCGTCTTCGTTTGTAGACTTGAAGAGGAAGGACAGTAGGCGAGTAGCAGCGGTCGGTCAGCCGCCTGAGACTCCGATTTCGGCGTCGGCCAGGTCGGTGTTGAGGCCATCGGTGTCGTCGAGCCAGCCGTGGGGGAGGACGACGTGGTCGCGGGGGCTGCCCTGGCGGCCGCGCGGGGAGCCGAGTTCCTGGACGGGGAACGGGGCGGACGGGTCGAGTTGGGCCAGGAGTTCGTCCAGGTGGGCCAGGGAGTCGACCATGCCGAGGGCGGCGCGGAGTTCGCCGCCGGCGGGGAAGCCCTTCAGGTACCACGGGACGTGCTTGCGGAAGTCGCGGAGGCCGCGCTGCTCGCCCATCAGGTCGGCCAGCAGCTCGCCGTGCCGCCGCATCACCGTGGCGACCTCGCCCAGGTTTGGCAGGTTGAGCGCCTCACCACCGGCGAACGCCACCGCCAGGTCGCGGAACAACCACGGCCGGCCGAGGCACCCGCGCCCCACGATGACCCCGGCACAACCCGTCTCGGAAACCATCCGGAGCGCGTCGGACGCCTCCCAGATGTCGCCGTTGCCGAGCACGGGGATGCTCACGTGCTCCACGAGTTCGGCGATCTTGCCCCAGTCGGCCTGCCCCGAGTACGCCTGGGCCGCAGTACGGCCGTGCAGCCCGATCGCGGCCGCGCCCGACTCCTCGGCGATCTTGCCCGCGTCGAGGTAGGTCTGGTGCGCGCTGTCGATCCCGATCCGGGTCTTCATCGTCACCGGGATGCCGTACGGCGTGGCCGCCTTGACCGCGGACTGCAGGATCGCGCCGAGCAGATTCCGCTTCCAGGGAAGGGCCGCGCCGCCGCCCTTGCGGGTCACCTTCGGCACCGGGCAGCCGAAGTTCAGGTCGATGTGCGCGACGCCGTACTCCGCGCACAACAGCTCCACCGCGCGCCCGACGTACACGGGGTCGACGCCGTACAACTGGACCGACCGGACCGTCTCGCGCTCGTCGAAGGTGAGCATGTCGAGGCTCTTCTGGTCCCCCTCGACGATGCCGCGCGACGTGATCATCTCGCAGACGTACAGCCCGGCGCCCTGCTCCGCGCACAGCCGCCGGTACGCCGCGTTGGTGATCCCCGCCATCGGCGCGAGCACCACCGGCGTATCGATCGTCAGGTCGCCGAGCTTCAACATGTTGCTCAGGCCGTCGTCACCAGGATCTGGCCGTTGCCGGATACCTGCGCCTTGTAGGGCTGTACTGCGTTGGCGGTCGTCGTCACGTCGCAGGAGATCCCCTCGGACGTGTGCTTGACCACGGCGACGTCGTCCATCGTGCAGGTCACCTTGGCCGCTCCGGCGACCGTCCGCTGCACCGCGTCAACGACCTTCGCCTTCACGACCGCCAGCGAGTCCGAAGTGAACTTGTACGACGCGCTGTACTGCTTCGCCTCGATCGTCAGCTTGCCCGGGTATGACTTGCCCGCATAGGTGACCGTGCAGGTCAGGTTGTGCGTGCCCGGCTTCTCAGCGTCGTTTATCCCCGGGCAGTTCACCGTCGTGGTGGCGGCCTTGCCTGCGGCGATCTGGGCCTTCTTGGAGATCGCGAAGCGGATCCGCTGAGCCAGCGGAGCATCCGAGGCCGGCTCACCCTTCACCGAAGGAGTCGGCCACGGCTTCGAGGGCGTCGGCAACGGCTTCAGCGTCGGCGTCGAGGCGGTCGGGATCGGCGCGGTAGACCCCGGCGCGGTCGGGTTGGACGCCGACGGGGTGCCGGCGGCGTTGTTGTCCGGAGGTGAGTCCGAGCAACCGGCGACCAGGAAGACCACCAGTGCGCTCAGACCGAATACGGCCACGCCGAACTTAGTGTGGCCGGGCGTCAGAAGTCCCCGCAGCGTCCGTCCACTCATCGTCAGCAACCCACCAGACGCTGCGCGAGGTAGCCGGTCACCTCGGTGAGGGCGACTCGCTCCTGCTTCATCGAGTCCCGCTCGCGGATCGTCACGGCCTGGTCGTCGAGGGTGTCGAAGTCGACGGTGATGCAGTACGGCGTACCGATCTCGTCCTGGCGGCGGTAGCGACGGCCGATCGCGCCGGCGTCGTCGAAGTCGACGTTCCAGTTCTTCCGCAGCTCGCCGGCCAGGTCCTTCGCCTTCGGGGACAGGTCTGCGTTGCGGGACAGCGGGAGCACCGCCGCCTTGACCGGGGCCAGCCGCGGGTCGAAGCGCAGTACGGTCCGCTTGTCCACGCCGCCCTTGGCGTTCGGGGCCTCGTCCTCGGTGTAGGCGTCGAGCAGGAACGCGAGCACGTTGCGAGTCAGGCCGGCCGCCGGCTCGATCACGTACGGCGTCCAGCGCTCGCCCTTCTCCTGGTCGAAGTACGACAGGTCGACGCCGGAGTGCTTGGAGTGGGTGGACAGGTCGAAGTCGGTCCGGTTCGCGATGCCCTCGAGCTCGTCGAACTCCTTGCCGCCGAAGTGGAACCTGTACTCGATGTCGACGGTGCGCTTCGAGTAGTGGCTCAGCTTCTCCTTCGGGTGCTCGTAGAGCCGCATGTTCTCCGGGTTCAGGCCGAGCCCGGTGTACCAGTCCCAGCGCGCCTTCAGCCAGTACTCGTGCCACTCCTCGTCACTGCCCGGCGCGACGAAGAACTCCATCTCCATCTGCTCGAACTCGCGGGTCCGGAAGATGAAGTTGCCCGGGGTGATCTCGTTGCGGAAGCTCTTGCCGACCTGGGCGATGCCGAACGGCGGCTTCTTCCGGGCGGTGCCCATCACGTTGGCGAAGTTGATGAAGATGCCCTGCGCGGTCTCCGGCCGCAGGTAGTGCAGGCCTTCCTCCGACTCGACCGGGCCGAGGTAGGTCTTCAGCAGGCCGTTGAACATCCGCGGCTCGGTGAAGGTGCCCTTGTTGCCGCAGTTCGGGCAGGCGATCTCCGCGAGCTTGACGTCCTCGGGGTCCTTGTTCTTGCGGCGGGCGTAGTCCTCGCGCAGGTGGTCGTCGCGGAACCGCTTGTGGCAGGACTGGCACTCGGTCAGCGGGTCGACGAACTCCGACAGGTGGCCGGAGGCCTCCCACACCTTGGTCGGCAGGATCACCGACGAGTCCAGCCCGACGATGTCGTCGCGGCTCGTCACCATCGAGCGCCACCACTGGGTGCGCACGTTGTTCTTCAGCTCGACACCGAGCGGTCCGTAGTCCCAGGCCGACTTGGTACCACCGTAGATCTCGCCGCACGGGTACACGAAGCCTCTCCGCTTACTGAGGCTGACGACGGCATCGACGGTATCCACGGGCACTTTTCGACTCCAGTTTGGTGGTACGGGAAGGGTCCAGGCTATCGGGCCGGAAGGGCCCTCGTCGCATCCGCGCTCGCGACGATCGATCGCCGCTCAGCGCAGCGGGGCGAACTCGCTCAGGTCGTCGTAGGCGGTCGGCTCGTCGATCGCCTGCGACAGCAGCGGCACCGCCGCCAGCTTCACCTCGTACGGCGAGAGCGCGCGGCGGTAGCTGCCGATGTTCTCCCACTCCATGCTCAGCGCCAGGAGTTCGGGGTCGTCCGCGTTCCGCCCGGTCCGGGCCGCGACGAATCCCTTCTGCCGCGACAACACCTCGACAGCCGTCTCCAGCCGCCCCAAGAACTCCGGCTGCGCGGTCTCGTCGACCCGGAACCTGATCACCACGAACACGCGCGCAAGCGTACGGCGTCACGCAGCGCGATCCACACCGCCCCGGTACGGCCGCTGCGCCTGATTGCCTACGGACGAGGCGGGGCGATCGCCGAATCGGTTCAGGCCCGGCTGCCTGTCGTCACATGGTCCCGCGGAGATCCTTCAGATCCTGTACGGCCTCTGGGCCCATCAGGGCGGCAATCTCGTCGAGACTGAAGGGTCTGCTGTCTGGCAGGGGCTCGGTGTTGTAGGTGCGCTTGGTGGGGTCGTCGACCACGCCGGCCGGGGGCTCGTCGTCGCCGCGGAGGAACCGGTACTGCGACGTCGACAGCACCACAGCCTCCGGCACCTCGTCGCCGAAGCTGAAGGCACGGGTGGATCCCTCGCGGAACCGGCTCAGGACCCCCGGCAGGTCGCGGCTGATGTCGTCGACTGATGGCAAACCGTTCATCCACAGACTGTAACCAAACGCGGTCCGCGCGGAGGCGACTATCCACAGTCGACCAGGGGGCTGGAACACTGTGGAGATGAGCAGCGCATCTCCCAGCAGTCAGCCGTCGAGTCCGCTCCGGACGCGAATCACCAAGTTGAGCTACCCGGTGGTGGCGAAGCTGCACGAAATGCCGAAGCTGACGCTGCCCGGAATCACGCTGGTGCTCGCCCTGATCGGGGTGTTCGCGCCGGTCGCCGCCGGCGTCCCCGCGCTGATCCTGCTCGCGCTGCTGCTCGCCTGGCTCGGCTTCCTGTCGTGGCCGGTGGTGTCGAACGGCCAGCGCGCCATCCGTGTCTTCTCCGTCCTTGTCATTCTGCTCTTCGGCGTCTCCCGCATCGCCAACGGCTGAGCGACACCAACCGAGTCGGAGCCAGCTGGGTGCCGGCTAAGTCAGGCCTGCAGAGTGTCCACAGCGGCTCCGACAGCGGCAGCCCGAAGGTCGGTGGGGTCGACGTGTTCGAACATCACCGCGCAGTCGGAGAGACCGCCGAGGGCGACCATGCCGCGGACCTGCTGGTCCAGGGACGGATCCGGGCCGATCAGCAGGGCGATCAACCGCTGCCGCCAGTCGATGAACTTCGACGCCAGGTCCAGTTGGTGCAGCACGGTCATGTCGCTGATGGCGACCTGGATGAGCCGCCGGTGCTTGTAGGCGAGGTCGAAGTACGACTCGAGCAGCGCACGCGGATCCGCTGACGCCGCGGCCTCCTGCTCTTCGACGTACGTGGTGAAGTCGTCGAACAGCGGTGTCACCAGGCTGCTGACCAGTTCCTCGCGGGACGCGAAGTGGTAGTACAGCGCGGGCTTGGTCACGCCCAGCCGGTCGGCGATCTGCCGCAGGCTGGTCTGCTGCAGGCCCTGCTCGGCGAACAGATCCAGCGCCACCGCCTGGATCCTCGCCTTGGTGTCCCCGCTCCGCGCTCTCGGCATGCCGCGGAGTTTAGCTGACCTACCGTTAAGTAAGCCATTGACAAGGCCGCTCGCGATTGCTTACCTTCCGTTAAGTAAGCAAATCCATCAGGGGGTGGACACAATGCAGAAGGTGCTGATCTCCGGCGCGAGCGTGGCCGGGCCGGTGCTGGCCTACTGGCTGCGGCAGTACGGCTTCGAGCCGACGATCGTCGAACGCACGCCGGCCCTGCGCCACGGGCTCGGAGGCCACGCGGTCGACCTGTTCGGCTCCGGCGTCGAAGTCGCCCGGCGGATGGGGATCGGCGAGGCCGTCCAGGCGGCGCGGACCCGGACCGAGCTGATGACGCTGTTCCGCAACGGCAAGAAGCCGGTCGAGATCAACGTCGACAAGCTCAGCTCCGGCATCTCCGACCGCCACGTGGAGATCCTCCGCGGCGAGCTCACCAGCCTCCTGTACGGCGTGACGCGCGACCGCGCCGAGTACCTCTTCGGAGACTCCATCGCCACCCTGAACGACGACGGCCAGGGGGTCGACGTCACCTTCGAGCACAGCGAGCCCCGCCGGTTCGACCTGGTGATCGGTGCCGACGGCATGCACTCGACGGTCCGCCGGCTCGCATTCGGACCGGAGGAGTCGATGCGCCGGCCACTCGGCGGCTACCTCGGCGTGTACTCGATGCCGGACGAGCTCGCACTGGGCAACCGGATGCTCGTACACATGGAGATCGGCAGGATCGCCAGCACCTACGGCGTGCACCAGACAGGCCAGGCCCGGGCCGCTTTCATGTTCCGCCGCCGGGAGGAGTTGCGGTACGACTACCGCGACAAGGACCAGCAGAAGCGGATCCTGGCGGACGAGTTCCGCGACTACGGCTGGGAGGTGCCTCGCCTGCTGAAGCACCTGGACGCGGCCGCGGACTTCTACTTCGACTCGATCACCCAGATCACCCTCGACTCCTGGCAGCGCGGGCGGATCGGCCTGGTCGGCGACGCGGGGTACTGCCCGGGCCCGGCCGTCGGTGGTGGCACCAGCCTCGCCGTCGTCACGGCGTACGTGCTGGCGGGTGAGTTGGCGGCGGCCCGCGCCGATCTGCCGTCCGGGCTGCGGAACTACGAGAACAAGATCCGGCGCTTCGTCGATCTGAGCCGCGCAGTCGGCCCGAAGGTGATGGGCTCGATCATCCCGAACAGCGCGACCGCCCTACGAGCCGTCCCGATCGCGGCAAGCGTCCTGCCACACCTACCTCTCTGGCTACAGCGCAAGCTTTGGTCCCAGAACGGCGTCGGCAAGGCCCTCGACTCGCTACCACTCCCCGACTACAGCGACCTCGTCAGAGCGCCGCGAGCTGCTTGAGCTGGACCCAGCGACTGGTTTGGATGGAGGCGGCCAGCTTCTTCACCGCGGGTTCCTTGCCGGCCGTGGCGATGCTGCGGGCTACCACGATCGACTGGTCGAGGTGTTCTTTCAGGTTCTTCTCGAAGAGCAGGTCGAAGGCCTGCCCACTCGCGTTGCCTAGGGCAATTATTTCGGGCTCGGTCATCATGCCCGGGCATGTCGTGACCTCCCCACCGAGCTCGTCATCCGCGAATCTGCCTGAGACCCAGCGATCGGGTCAGGATCAGAGCATCTTCTCCGCGCCGGATTCAGCCCCGCCCGGAACGGATTCCACGGTGCCGACCAGGTCGCGGGAGCGGTCTGCGACGGCGAGCGCGGCGAGCACCGTGGTGAGCGGGACGGCGGCGATGATGCCGAGGCTTCCGACCAGGCCTCGAACGATCTCCTGGGCCACGATCTCGGTGGTGATGACATAGCCGGTCGACACCCCGCCGATCGCGAAGGTCATCAGGATCGGCAGCGCGGCTCCGGCGTACGCGAGCACCAAGGTGTTGACGACCGACGCGACGTGCGCCCGGCCGATCCGCAGGCCGGCGCCGACCAGGCTCGCGCGGCCGGCCGACGGGTTCGCGGCGGACAACTCCCAGACCGCGCTCGCCTGCGTCACCGTCACGTCGTCGAGTACACCGAGGGCGCCGATCACGATGCCGGCCACCAGCAGGCCGGTGAGGTCGAGACCAGGCACGTAACTCTTGATCGCCGACGCGCCCTCGGTGGCGAGGCCGGAGAAGTCGCCGACCTTCACGAAGGCCCAGCCGAGGAATGCCGTCAGCCCCAGTGCGGAGATCGTGCCCGCCAGCGCCACCGAGGACTGGGCGTTGATGCCGTGGGTCAGGTACAGGGCGATCACCATGATCACCGAGCCCCCGACCACGGCCACCAGCAGCGGATTCGAGCCCTTGAGGATAGCCGGCAGGATGAACTGCGTGAGTGTCAGCGCCGTGACGCCCAGAGCGATCAGCGCACTGACGCCTCGCCACCGGGACAGGGCGATCACCGCGACCGCGAAGATACCGGCCAGCAGCATGAGCGGGATCGAGCGGTCGTGGTCGACGTACTGGTATCTGCTCTCCAGCGGCGCGCCCTTCTGAACGCCCAGCAGCACCTTTTCGCCGATCTCGATCGGCACCGCGGCCTGTTTGCCCTTCGGCACCTCGACCGGTACTTCGAGTCCCTTGTCCGAGCCGGGCGCCTTGCGCAGTTTCACGGTCGCCAGATCACAGTCGGCCGGAGTCTCGGTGCACGGCTTGAGCGAGACGACCGTGCCACTCGCCCCGGTCTGCTCGGCCGCGGGAACCTTCAGATCCCCGCCCGGCCACATCACGATCATGGCGACCACCGCGGCGGTGATCAGGGGGATCAGGAGGGCCGCGACCACTATGCGGACACGTCTGGCGACCACCGCATCCGAGTCCACCACCGACGTATCGACCACCGCATCGCCGTGACCGTGTCCGTGTCCATGCCCGTGACCGTGCGGAATTTCGATCCGGCGCCCGCGGTTCGACCTGGTGTCGGCTCGCCTGCGCCCGACGTTCCGCCTTGCCATCCGTCAACTCCCTGTTTTGACAACCATCCCCACTTAAATGAAAATGATTGTCATGAGATCTAGTACTCGTGCCGTCGTCGCCGGCCTCGCCGCCCTTGCCACGATCACTCTGGCAGGTTGCGGCAACTCGTCCGCAGGCGGCTCGGGCGGCAAGCTCGACGTCGTCACTTCGTTCTACCCGCTCGAGTTCATCGCGAAGTCAGTGGGGGGCGACGCCGTGAACGTCACCACGCTGACCGCGCCGGGTGTCGAGCCGCACGACCTGGAGCTCACCCCCAAGCAGGTCGGGACCATCGCCGAGGCGAAGCTGGTGGTGTTCGAGAAGGGCCTGCAGCCGGCCGTGGACGAGGCCGTCGACCAGAACGCGAAGGACGCCGGTTTCGACGTGGCACCTGCCGCCAAGCTCGAGGCCACCGGCGCGAACTTCGAGGAGCACGAGGAGGGCGAGGCGGCCGGCCCGAGCGGTTCCACCCCGACCGGCACGGCCAAGCCCGCGGCGTACGTCGAGCCGGCCGCCGACACCGACGCCGCGGCGCACACCGAGGACGCCCTGGACCCGCACTTCTGGCTGGACCCGGTCCGGTACGCCGGGGTGGTCCAGGCCGTCACCGACAAACTGGTCGAGGTCGACCCCGCGAACGCGGAGGCGTACAAGCAGCGCGCGACCACCTTGCTCGGCGAGGTGACCAAGCTGGACACGGAGTACAAGACCGGTCTGGCGGACTGCAAGCTGAAGACGTTCGTGACCAGCCACGAGGCATTCGCCTACCTCGCGAAGCGGTACGGTCTGACGATGGTCGGCATCGCCGGTTTCACCCCGGACGCCGAGCCCACCCCGTCGCGGATCAAGGAGGTCCAGGACATCGTGCGCGAGCAGAAGGTGACCACGATCTTCTACGAAGAGCTCGTCAGCCCGAAGGTGGCCGAGTCGATCGCCCGCGACGTCCACGTCAAGACCGCGGTCCTGAGCCCGATCGAGGGGCTCTCGGACGCGAACTCCCAGGAGACCTACCTCTCGCTGATGCGCGAGAACCTGCAGGAGCTCCGGAAGGCGAACAGCTGCGCGTGACACAGGAACCGAGCTCTTCCGCGATGGCCGTCCAGGTCGCCGATCTCTCGGTCGACCTGGGCGGTCGCCTCGTACTCCGGGGCGTCGATCTGCAGATCCGCCAGGGTGAGGTGGTGGCCGTGCTCGGCACCAACGGCTCCGGCAAGTCCACCCTGATCAAGACCATCGTCGGCCTGCTCCCGGCAGCCCGGGGCGAGGTCAAGCTGTTCGGTACTCCGGTGCCGCGGTTCCGCCAGTGGCAGCGCATCGGCTACGTACCGCAGCGGATCACCGCGGCGGGCGGCGTACCGGCGACCGTGCAGGAAGTCGTGTCGTCCGGGTTGCTGTCCAAGCGGCGGTTGTTCCGGCCGCTGAAGGCGGCCGACCGGGCTGCCGTCGAGGAGGCGCTAGAGATCGTCGACATGGCGGACCGGCGCAAGGACGGCGTCGCCGAGCTGTCCGGCGGCCAGCAGCAGCGGGTGCTGATCGCCCGGGCGCTGGTGTCGGACCCGGACCTGCTGATCCTGGACGAGCCGACGGCCGGGGTGGACCTGGCCAGCCAGGGCATCTTCGCCGAGGCGATCCGCGAACGCGTCGCCCGCGGCACCACCGTGGTGATGGTCAGCCACGACCTCGGCCCGATGGATGCGCTGATCGACCGCTCGGTGGTGCTGCGCCGCGGGCGGATCGTGTACGACGGAGCGCCGCACGCCTCCCAGACCCACGCACACGTCCACCCGCACGGGTCCGCTGACGACGAGCCGGGGTGGCTGTCATGACGATGTTCGAGCTCGAGTTCATGCAGCGGGCGCTGATCGCCGGTCTGCTGACGGGTTTGTCGGCCCCGGCGATCGGCACGTACCTGGTGCAGCGCCGGTTGTCCCTGATGGGAGACGGCATCGGCCACATCGCGATCACCGGTGTCGCGCTGGGGCTCCTGACGGGGACGGCGCCGGTGCTGACCGCAGTACTGGTTGCCATCGCGGGTGCCACTGCGATCGAGTTGGTCCGGGCGCGAGGGAAGGCCAGTGGTGACGTCGCGCTCGCTCTGCTCTTCTACGGCGGTATCGCGGGCGGTGTGTTGCTGATAGGTCTGGCCGGGCAGGGTGCGGCCACGCTGAACACCTATCTCTTCGGCTCGCTGACCACTGTGTCGCCCTCCGACCTGTACGTCGTGGTCGGGCTGGCCGTGACGGTGCTGGTGGTGGCGATCGGGCTCGGGCCGCAGCTGTTCGCGGTGTGCCAGGACGAGGAGTTCGCCCGGGTCACCGGACTGCGGGTCCAGCTGCTGAACCTCCTGATCGCGGTGATGGCCGCGGTCACGGTCACCGTCGCGATGCGGACCGTGGGGTTGCTCCTGGTCAGCGCGCTGATGGTTGTTCCCGTGGCTACCGCGCAGCAGTTCACGCGGTCGTTCCGCACGACGTTCATGACCGCCTGTGCCATCGGGGTCACCGCCTGCCTGGCCGGGATCATCACCTCGTACAACGCGAACGTCGCCCCCGGCGCCACCATCGTCGTACTGGCCCTGGCCGGCTTCGTGGTCGCCGCCATCGCCGGCACCCTGGTACGGCGACGCCGTGGCGTCCTCGCGCCCCTCGCCGACGAGGAACCCGAGATCGGCGTACCGGAGCCCGCGCCGCACGTCACGAGCACCGCCCACCAACACGCCCACGACAAGAAGTGCGGCCACCCAGCGGTCGAGCACGGCGACCACGTCGACTACGTCCACGACGGACACCTGCACGCAGCGCACGGAGACCACTGGGATGAGCACTAGAGCCCGAGGCACTCAGTTGTTGAGTTCTGAGAGAATTGGTGGGTTGCCGGGGAAATCGCGGTGACGGAATGACAGGAGGAACGGTGGCCATCGGAACACGCTCGACCCGTCAGCGCGCAGCGGTCGCTTCCGCGCTCGACAATCTCGACGACTTCCGGACCGCCCAGGAGATCCACCAGGAGCTCCGGGGCGCGGGCGAGGCCGTCGGCCTGACCACGGTTTACCGGACCCTGCAGGCGCTCGCCGACTCCCGCGAGGTCGACGTACTGCGCACGGCCGACGGCGAGACGGCGTACCGGCGGTGCTCCAAGGGGCATCACCACCACCTGGTCTGCCGCAACTGCGGTCGCACCGTCGAGGTGGAGGGCCCGGCAGTCGAGCGTTGGGCGGACAAGGTGGCCGCCGAGCACGGCTACGCCGAAATCAGCCATACCCTGGAGATCTTCGGCACCTGCGCCGAGTGCCAACAGCCCGGCAAGGCCTGATCAAGCGGGCAGGTGCCGCCGGGACGAGGCCACGACCACGCCGGTGCACGCCAGCGTGATCAGAGCGACCCCGGCCAGCAGTACGGCGTACGGGGCGAGGCCGGCGATCGCGACCAGGATCGACGGCAGCAGGACCCCACGTAGGCGACCGAGTAGACGCCGGTCAGCCCGGCCAGATCGGCTCCGCCGTTCGCTGCGGCGATGCGCTGGATCTCGAGCAGGCCAGAGACGACCGCGATGCCATAGGCGGCTCCGAGCAGGACTGCGGCCCGGCCAGCGGCCGCGGACCGCCAGCCCATCAATCGCGCGACGTAGCCCCGTCGGCACCTTGCCAGCGAGCGTGGCTGGCGCTGAGACCGGCTGGATTGGTGGGATAGCGGTCCGGCTCCCCAGTACGGCGCGGCCGCAACCCGCCAGATCTCCAGTGCCCGCGGACCGCCAGCCCATCAATCGCCCAACGGAACGCCCTCGCACCCTCGGCGCTGAGCGTGACACCGAGCGAGCCGACCAGATTGATGTGGGATGGCGGTCCGGCAACTGCCGGACGCCCACCAATCACCAAGCCTCCGCTCCGGGCCGGTGGTAAGTGGGGTGAGAGTGGCAGGAGCACCCTCGACGAGGTTGGCGAGTGCTGGCGGTCCGCCCCGTCCGAGGCGGGACGCCACCCCGGCCCCGGACTGGCAGGCGCCCGCGGGACCGGCCAGCGCGCGCGGACCGCCAGCCCATCAATTGGCTGGCGGAGCCCCGTCGGTACCTGGCTGGCGAGCGTGGCGGCCGGTGGGGCAGGCTCGATTGATGGGGTGGCGGTCCGGCTCTAGTACTGCGGCGCGGCCGCCGCCCGCTAGGGACTTGCTGGTGGCCGAGGCGAGTCGGTGCCCCTCGGCGCAGGGAGCCCCCGGACGGCCACCACTCACCAAGCCTCCGCTCCGGGCCGGTGATACGCGGGAGTGAGCCTGGCAGTGGCGCACTCGACGAGGTTGGTGAGTGGTGGCAGTCCGCCCCCGTCCGAGGCAGCGCCACTCGACCTCGGACCGGCAAGCGCGGACCGGCCAGCGCCCGCGGACCGGCGAGGGTCCCGCGGACCGCCAGCCCATCATTCGCCCGGCGGAGCCCCGTCGGCAGGTGGCCAGTGAGCGTGGCGGCCGACGGGGCAGGCTCGATTGATGGGGTGGCGGTCCGGCTCCGGCTCCAGGTCCGGTGCACCGTCGCCGCCCGCTAAGGGTCAGCTGATGTTGATGGATTCTGCGGCGATTGTGGTGGTGTCGCCGTGGCCGGTGTGGACGACTGTGCCTGTGGGGAGGGTGAGGAGCTTGGTGCGGATCGACTCGAGGATGGTCGGCTTGTCGGAGTACGAGCGCCCGGTGGCTCCCGGGCCGCCGTGGAAGAGGGTGTCGCCGGTGAAGACGGCCTCGAGTTCCTCCGCGTAGAGGCAGGTGCTGCCGGGGCTGTGGCCGGGGGTGTGGATCGCGCGCAGCGTGGTACCGGCGACCTCGAAGACCGTTCCGTCCTCGAGGTCGTGGTCGGGCGCCACCTCGTACTGCGTGTCCCACAGCATCCGGTCGGCCGGGTTGAGCCAGATCGGGGCCTTGGTGTTGTCCCTGAAGCCGCCGGCCGCGTTGATGTGGTCGTTGTGGCCGTGGGTGCAGACCAGGGCGACCACCCGGCGGCCACCGACCGCCTTGACGATTGCGTCGGCGTCATGGGCGGCGTCGATGACGAGTACCTCGTCGTCGTCGCCGACCAGCCAGACGTTGTTGTCGACGTCCCAGGTCCCGCCGTCGAGGCTGAAGGTTCCCGAGGTGATGAGGCGTTCGATCCGGGCCGGCATCAGAAGAGCACCACCGAGCGCAGTACGTCGCCGCGGTGCATCTTGTCGAAGGCGGCCTCCACCTCGTCCAGGGCGATCGTCTCGGACACGAACCGGTCCAGCGGCAGCCGTCCCTGCAGGTGCAGGTCGATCAGCAGCGGGAAGTCGCGGGTCGGCAGGCAGTCGCCGTACCAGCTCGACTTGAGCGAGCCGCCCCGGCCGAAGAAGTCCAGCAACGGCATGTCGAGCTGCATCTCCGGCGTCGGCACGCCAACCAGTACCACGGTCCCGGCCAGGTCGCGCGCGTAGAACGCCTGCTTCCACGTCTCCGGACGGCCCACGGCGTCGATCACCACGTCCGCACCGAAACCACCCGTGAGCCCCTGGACGGCCTCGACCACACCGTCGTGGTCCAGGCCCTTCGAGTTCACCGTGTGGGTCGCGCCGAGCTCCTTAGCGACGTCGAGCTTCCGCTCGTCCAGGTCGATCGCGATCACCCGGGCAGCTCCGGCAAGGCGCGCGCCGACGACGGCCGCAGTACCGACGCCGCCGCAACCGATCACGGCGACGGTGTCACCGCGGCCGACGTTGCCGGTGTTCACGGCGGCGCCGAGGCCGGCCATCACGCCGCAGCCGAGCAGGCCGGCTACCTCGGGCTTGACGGCGGGGTCAACCTTGGTGCACTGACCGGCGGCGACCAGGGTCTTCTCGGCGAAAGCGCCGATGCCGAGTGCCGGCGACAACTCGGTGCCGTCGGCAAGGGTCATCTTCTGCTTGGCGTTGTGCGTGTTGAAGCAGTACCAGGGGCGGCCACGCAGGCAGGCCCGGCAGTTGCCGCAGACCGCCCGCCAGTTCAGTACTACGAAGTCGCCGGGCTCGAGGTCGGTGACGCCCTCGCCGACGGACTCGACGACACCGGCCGCCTCATGGCCCAGCAGGAAGGGGAAGTCGTCGTTGATGCCTCCCTCCCGGTAGTGCAGGTCGGTGTGGCAGACGCCGCACGCCTGCACCTTCACCACCGCCTCCCCCGGGCCCGGATCGGGGATCGTGATCTCTTCGATGGTCACCGGTGCGCCCTTGCTCAGGGCGACTACTCCACGCACGGTCTGGCTCATGTGCCCGAACCTAACCGGCGCCGCCACCTCTCGTCTGCCCCAGCGCGCGTCGTGCCGCGGATTTCCCGGTCTCCGGACCGCCCGCCCCCTGTACTCCGGACCGCCCGCCCCCTGTACTCCGGACCGCCCGCGCCCTGTACTCCGGACCGCCGCTCGGCGGATCTCCAGCGCGCGGCAGCTCGCAGTACGGGAAGGAGGCGGATCGGAGTACAGGTGTCTGTCCCCCGACCGGTGGACAGCCGGTCCGTCGTTCGGCGCTCCCGGGCGGGGGTGCGCGGACGGGAAGGTTGACCCATGACCGACAACGACAACGCAGTGCGGGTCCGCGGACTCGTCAAGCGCTACCCGGACAAGGTCGCCGTCGCGGGCGTCGACCTGGACATCCACCGGGGCGAGGTGTTCGCCCTGCTCGGGCCGAACGGCGCCGGCAAGACCACGACGACGGAGGTGCTGGAGGGGTACCGCCGGGCGGACGAGGGCGAGATCAGCGTGCTCGGCATCGACCCGGCCCGGGGTGACCGGCACTGGCGCAGCCGGATCGGCATCGTTGCCCAGTCCTCCCGGGACGAGGCGGAACTGTCGGTCGCCGAACTGATCAGCCACTACGCCGGCTACTACCCCTCTCCGCGCGACCCGGAGGAGGTCATCGCCTGGGTCGGGCTGCAGGAGAAGCGCAAGACGCGGACCCGCAAGCTGTCCGGGGGTCAGCGCCGCCGACTCGACGTCGCGCTCGGCGTGATCGGCAACCCGGAACTGCTGTTCCTGGACGAGCCGACCACCGGGTTCGACCCCGAGGCTCGGCGCCAGTTCTGGACGCTGATCGAGAACCTGCGGACCGAGGGCACCACCATCCTGCTGACCACCCACTACCTGGACGAAGCCGAGCACCTGGCGGACCGGGTGGGCGTGATCGCGGACGGCCGGATGGTCGAGGTCGGTACGCCGGAGACCCTCGGCGGCCGCGGCGCTCGCACCGCGCGGGTGTCCTGGCTGGACGCCGACGGAGCGCACGAAGTACGGACCGACCAGCCGGCCGCGGAGGTCGCGGCGCTGATGGCGCGGTTCAACGGCGAGGTGCCCGAGCTCGAGGTGCGCCGGCCGAGCCTGGAAGACATCTACCTGGAACTGATCGCCTCCGTGGGCGCCGAGCCCGCTGTTCTCGAAGGAGCCGTCCGATGAGCATGCTGACCACCACGACCGCGCCGACGCGCACCGCCAAGCCGTTGCCGACGCCGCTGAAGGTCGGCCTGTCGCGGACCGGGCTGGAGGTGAAGCAGTTCTTCCGGGAGAAGGAGCAGCTGATCTTCACCTTCTTCTTCCCGATCATCTTCCTGGGCATCTTCTCCGCCGTCTTCAGCGGCACCGAGTTCGCCGACGGCGTGGACGCGGCGACCTACTTCACGCCGGGGATGATCGCCTCCGGCATCTTCCTGACCAGCTTCCAGTCGCTCGCCATCACGATCGCGATGGAACGCGACGAGGACCTGCTCAAGCGGCTGCGCGGTACGCCGATGTCGCCGCAGTCCTACTTCATCGGCAAGATCGGTCTGGTCCTGACGACGTCGGTGATGCAGTTCGCGCTGCTGCTGGTGATCGCCGGGCTCGCGCTCGGGGTGGACATCCCGACGGAGCCAGTGAAGTGGATCAACTTCGTGTGGATCTTCGTGCTCGGTACGGCGTCCGGATCCGTGCTCGGCATCGCGTTCTCCGTCGTACCGAAGTCCGGCAAGGCGGCCTCCGCGGTCGTCACCCCGGTGGTCCTGCTGCTGCAGTTCATGTCCGGCGTGTACTTCGTCTACGGCAGTCTGCCGGTCTGGATGCGGACGGTCGCCGAGATCTTCCCGCTCAAGTGGCTCGCCCAGGGCATGCGGTCGGTGTTCCTGCCGGACAGCTTCGAGGCGAACGAGCCTGGCGGCTCCTGGCAGCTGGGCACCGGCGCGATCGTGCTGAGCATCTGGCTGGTGGCCGGACTGTTGATCGCCCAGCGGGTCTTCCGCTGGACCCGTCGGGACGCCGGCTGACCGTCATGAGCGAGCGGTGGCGGTACTGGAGCAAGATAGTGGCTATGGAGCCCACGAGCGACAAGATCGACCAGCCGGTCTGGATCCGCACGCTGGTTGCCTGGCACATCGTCTTCTGGGCACTGCTGAGCGTCACCGCGATCGCGTCGCTGGTCTCGGATCTGAGCAACCGGGACCAGCTCATCTACCTGGGCCTGCTGGCTACGCTCGGGCTCGGCTACGAGTTCGTCGCCAAGCCCGCGATGCGCTCCCGCCGCCTGCTGCCGTCGTACCTGTATCGCCTGCTGATGATCGGTTGCGTGGCCGGTGCGGTCGCGATCTACCCGCAGTCGGTGTTCATCCTGTTCATCGTCTCCCCGCAGATCTGGCTGCTCAGCAACCGGGTCCGCGACGCGATCTTCTTCAGCTTCCTGGTGCTCGCGACGGTCGGCGCTGCCCAGCTCTGGTCGGCCGGCTGGACTCTCGACGCGTTCTGGGAGATCTTGCCGTGGATGCTGATCAGCCTGGTGGTCAGCATCCTGCTCGGCATCTGGATCGAGAAGGTGATCACCCAGAGCCAGCAGCGTGCCGAGCTGATCGAGGAGCTCGAGGCCGCCCGCGACGAGCTGGCTGACGCGCACCACACGGCGGGTGTGATGGCCGAGCGCGAGCGGATGGCCCGCGAGATCCACGACACCCTGGCGCAGGGCATGACGTCGATCGTGATGCTCGCGCAGACCGCGGCCGTGGAGCTGTCCCGGGGAGCCACCGATCCCGCCGCCGCCAGGCTCGCCGCGATCGAGGACACGGCCCGGGAGAACCTGGCCGAGGCGCGGGCGCTCGTGGCCGCGTTCACCCCGGTGGCGTTGTCCGGCGCCACGCTGACCGAAGTACTGCGCCGGCAGGCCGAACGCTTCACCGCGGAGACGGGAGTCGACGTACAGGTGTCTCTCGACATGCCGGACGATGAGGTGGCCGCGTTGCCGCAGGGACAGCAGGTGGTGTTGCTGCGGGCGGCGCAGGAGTCGTTGGCGAACGTCCGCAAGCACGCCGGAGCCACCCGGGTACGGATCACGTTGGGCATGTCGGCCGACGGGGTGGCGATCGAGATCAGCGACGACGGATCCGGGTTCGAGCCGTTGGCGCCGGCTTCCGGGTACGGACTCGCGGCCATGCGCGGACGCGTCGAGGAGTCCGGCGGCACGGTCCAGGTCGACAGCGCCCCGGGCCGCGGTACTCGCGTACAAGTGCTCATCCCAGCCACAGGTCAGGAGGATTCGTGACGGACAACGTACGCGTGCTGGTGGTCGACGACCACCCGGTGGTTCGCTCCGGACTGATCGGCATGCTCGCCGTCACGGACGACATCGAGGTGGTCGGCGAGGCAGGCGACGGCGAGGAGGCTCTTGCCCTCGTCGAGTCCACCCGGCCGGACGTGGTCCTGATGGATCTGCGGATGCCCCGTCGCGACGGCGTCTCCGCGACCGGTGCGATCGTGTCGGGCTATCCCGCGACGAAGGTGCTGGTGCTGACGACGTACGACACCGACACCGACATCCTGCACGCGGTCGAAGCCGGCGCTGCCGGGTATCTGCTGAAGGACACCCCGCACACTGAGCTCCTGGACGGGATCCGCGCCGCATCCCGTGGCGAGACTGTCCTTGCACCACCGGTCGCAGCCCGGTTGATGAGCCGCCTCCGTACTCCGGCCGCGCCCGCCGCGGTACAACCGTCGCCGCGCGAACTGGAGGTCCTGGCCGCGGTCGCCCGGGGCCTGAGCAACGCCGAGATCGGCCGGGAACTCTTCATCGGCGAGGCCACGGTGAAGACCCACCTGCAGCGCCTCTTCACCAAACTCGACGTCGACGACCGCACCCGCGCGGTGACGGTCGCTCTGGAACGAGGCCTACTGCCGTCGCCCCGCCGCTAGAGGTTCTACCTGTCGCGGTCCGCGCCCTGGGTCGGGCCGGCGGACCGGTGCCTCAGGTCCTGCTCGGCGGCGCCTTGGCTGACACGTTGCGCAGAGGCCGGCGTCGGGTTCAGTCCGGCACGAGCCGCCGTCGCCAGCTCGACGCTCTCCCGGGCGGCGGTGGTGGCCTCGGAGCCGGCATCCTCCAGGCCCTGCTGAAGACCGCGCAACCCGCCGCGGACGTCCATCACGCCCTCGTCGACGTTCCGCCCGGCCCGCCTGATCGCGTCGGCCGCCTCTTCGCGATCCTGCACGCGCTCCGGCGACTGCCGCAGCCTGTCGAGATCCCGGCCCGTCTCCGCCAGCCGCTCAGCTGCGCGGTCAGTACCTCGCCCAGCCGCCTCGACGACCTGGCTCAGCGAATCCAGCCGACCCCGCAACCGCGCCGTCGCCTCACCCTGCTGCCCCGGCACCTGCTCGAGCTGCCCGAGCGACTGCCGCCCGGCTTCCAGCGCGCTGGAGGCTCGGCCCAACTGTCGCCGGACCTCGTCGAGCCCCTCGTGCCCACGCCCGATCCGCCGGCCGATCTCCCCTGCCGCTTCCTGGGCATACATCATCTGACGATCCGGCAGGTCCGAGTCGTACATCCGGTTGGCCTGGCCGGCGAGCTCACCGATCTCGTCCTCGGCCCGTCGCAAGCCGGCGTCGACGTCGTGCGCGGCGTCGGCTGCCAGCGTCAGCGCGGTCTTCGCCGTCACCAGCGCGCTCGCGGTCTCGTCGGTCAGCTGGGCGGCGGCTTGCTCTTGCTGAGTGCTCATCGTCCCGCGTCCTCGTGCTCGGCGAGTTCGTCGTCCTCGGCGATCGCCTTCCGCAGCATCGACTCGACGTCGCGGATCTCCTTCCGCGCGGCTCGAAGATTGGGGTCCGGCGCCTGCTCGTCCGGTACTCCGGGCATCGGCTCCGTCGGCTGATCCTGCACGCTCGGCCCTTCCTCTCGATGACGCTGAACAATCCCGACGAGCCTAGACGGCCCCCGGTCCATCGGCGTTCCCACCAGATCCGCCCTCGCGGAACGCCCTACGCGAGCTTGCGACTGCTTGCGCAGTACTGGCGTCCGAGCGTGCGGCACACGCGAGTGCGCTCGCCGTACGTAGTACCGGTCAGGCGGGCTTGACCTCGTTGGGGATGGCGCCGCCGTAGCGGCGGTCGCGCTGGGCGTAGAGCTCGATCGCGCGCCAGAGGTCGCGGCGGTCGAAGTCCGGCCACAGCGTGTCGAGGAAGACCATCTCGGCGTACGCGAGCTGCCAGACCAGGAAGTTCGACGTGCGCTGCTCACCCGACGACCGGACGAACAGGTCGACCTCGGGGATGTCCGGCGCGTAGAGATGCCGCGCGATCGTCTTCTCGTTGATGCGATCCGGCTTGAGCTTGCCCGCGGCAACTTCCGCCGCGATCGACTTCATCGCGTCGGCGATCTCCGCCTGCCCGCCGTAGTTCACGCAGAACTGCAGCGTGATGGTGTCGTTGTCCTTGGTCCGCTCCTGGGCGTACTCGAGCTCGGAGATCACGCTCTTCCACAACCGCGGCCGCCGCCCCGACCAGACCACCCGCACCCCCATCGCGTCGAGCTCGTCGCGCCGCCGGTGGATCACGTCCCGGTTGAACCCCATCAGGAACCGGACCTCCTCCGGCGAACGGGCCCAGTTCTCGGTCGAGAACGCGTACGCCGAGATGTACTTGACGCCGATCTCGATCCCGCCCTTGATCACGTCCAGCAGGGAAGCCTCGCCCGCCCGGTGCCCCTCGGTCCGCGGCAGATTCCGGGCCTTCGCCCAGCGCCCGTTCCCGTCCATCACGATCGCCACGTGCCTGGGCACCAACTCCAGCGGAATCGCCGGCGCCCGGGCCCCCGAAGGATGCACCTCCGGCGCCACCACGGGCCCCCGGCGACCCGACCTCACCACGCTCCGACGACGACCAATAGGCGACATACCCAGATCCTCTCTCATCGCCGTCCTACCCCAGCAACCCCCCGGCAGGCGCATGGCCGTAGAGCGCTCATCAGCAAATGCGCTACGAACTCGAGTCCGGTCTCGAATGGCTGGCGACCGAAGACGCCGACTTCCGGCGCGCGATCGAGGTCCAGGGCCTCCTCGCCGCCAAGGCGAACCACCGAGCGGCCTCTACCCCCGGCCTCCTGATCGCCGCAGTCGCCGAACGCCACGGCGTCACGCTCGTCCATGCGACGCCGACTTCGACCTGATGGCCCGCCACACCGCCCCAACCGACCCGCTGGATAGTCCCCCGACGCACCCTCCCCTGACTCTCCTGCAACTACCTGCAGCCTGTGGACAACCCTCGGGTCGAACACCCTCCGTATGGCAACCTTGTACGGCCTGCAACACCCAGCGAACGGAGTCCCTCCCGCATGATCCGCCGACCGCTTCTTCCCGCCGCGGCCCTGTGCGCCACCCTCGCCCTAGCCGCCTGCAACAACTCCCCCGAAGCCGGTCGACCGGACGCCACCCCACCCAGCACCCCTACGACCGCCACCCCGACGGCGCCCACCACTCCGATTTACACGGCAGAAGAACAAGCAGCCATCGCCGCCGCCAAAGCCCGGTACGTCGCCGCCCGCGCGGCGGTGGACAACGCATTCGCGAACCCGACCAACTTCAACCGTGCTGCGCTGGTGAAGGCGGGCGTCGGCGGCAATTGGATCCTCGCCGTCACGCAGGATGTGTCAAGCCTGAAGTCCTTTGGCTGGTACCGGGCGGGCCGGGTCAAGATCCCGTCGACTCAGGTGGACTCCGTCAAGCTCGACAACTCGCAGCCCGAGGTACGGCTCACGAACTGCATCGACACTTCCGCGGTCGTGACGCGGTTCCGGAAGGACAACAAACCCGTTCCGATGGGACCGGGCAACGGGAAGCGCCACAGGTTCAAGTCTCAACTGGTTTACGCATCGCCCTCGACGGGTGGGCCGAGAATCTGGTTCCTGATAGAGGACAAGGCGGCAGGAGCATGTTGAACCTGACAACTCGCACAGTGCTGATTGTGACGGCGATTCTCGCCAGCTCGGCGTTCGCGTCAGTCGGTCCCGCTGCTGCTGATCCCCGGCCGCCTAAGCCTGGCCCGAACTATGAGTGGAAGTGCTTCGGTTCCCTCGATGAATGCGCTTGGGTAGCGAGCAACGTGATGGGCGAGGACGGTTCGACCGAGACGAATCCAGCGAAGCAACCCGGCAAAAAGGTCAAGCAGGTCTGCCAGTTCGGCGGCGCCGCACAAGCCTGCACCTCTGACTTCGGCAATTGGTCCAACAGCCAGCAGTGTTATATGCAGCGTTGGGAGCCTCAGCCGCCGCCTGGGGATCCTCGGTGGGAGGGACATACGGACGGCTCCGTCTGGGCCTGCGTACGGCAGCAGGGATATGACGATGGCGAACACTTGGTGACCAGGTGGGTGTGGCTGCCGGGAGCGCCGGACACAGTGGTCACAGATCCCCTGACACTGGCGTACCGAGCCGTGGCCACGATGAACTTCAAGCCGCCGCTGGTGAGGTCGGCGCCGGGGGTCGGGCAGGTGGGGTTGGTGAATATGCCTGTGTGGTTGTGGGTGGTGAAGTCCGAGAACACTTATGGGCCGATTGTTCGGGAAGCCAGTGTGCCGGGGTTGACCGTTACTGCCAGGGCGCAGGTTAGGGCTATCAACTGGAATATGGGGGACGGTAAGACGATCCGTTGCGAGGGGGCCGGTACGGCGTACAGCAAGGCGATGGGGGTCAAGGACTCGCCGGACTGTGGGCATCGGTATCGGAAGACTTCGCGGGAGCAGGCCGACTGCAAGTACAAGGTGACTGCTACGGCTGAGTGGGATATCACCTGGCAGAGCACGCTTGGGGACACCGGGCAGATCGCGATGACGCAGCAGGCCGCGACCCAGATGCAGATTGGTGAAGCTATCCCGGTGCTTGTTGATCCGGATGGGGATCGGGTCAGTCAGCCGAGCCAGTCTGCCGGATGCTGATCAGCTGGCAGGTCAGCACGTTCTGCCGCTCGCTCGTTGGTGCACCGACTTCGACGACGGCCAGTACTCCGTCCGCCAGCGGGAGACCAGCGCCTCAGTCCTCGGGGAGACGAGGAAGATGCATTCGGCGGAGCCCGCGGGGAGGTCTGAGGCGGAGCGGGTTGAAGGTCGCGGAGTGGGGCGTACCGAGCGACAGTCGGTACCGAGCTGTTTGCTGAGGTTCCGGTCGTGAGCCGGCCGTCGGCGGGATCTGCGCGGCGGGTACTTCCTGTTCTTCGGTACGCCGACGGTCCCAGGGATGGGTTTCGCCCGGTGGGTGGTGGGTTGCGCCGGGTCAGGGGCTGGTGCCGGCAGCTTGGTCGAGCACTGGCTGGTTGTTCGAAGGCTGGCGGCATCTAAGGCGCCAGCGGCCGAACAACCCGTCATCGGGCGGCTGGATCGCCGGCCTGGAGCCGAGGCTGTGCGGTTGTGGGGGCCGGGGACACTCCCTGGGGATCTGGGACAGGATATTCGGGGCCGCACCTTGTGCACCGGGTGAGCGTCTGGAGCGTCGGGATCTGCTCAGGCGGTGCACAAAGTGCCGGTTTGGGGAAGGCCTGCTGCCCCTGCGGGGAGAGGGGAACCCGGACGCGGCGCGATACCTCTAGCGGGTTCGGATGGCGGCAGGTGGTCGGGTCGGGGCGGTCAGGCTTCGGTGGCGGGGGCTGGTTTGGGGGTTAAGTCCAAGTAGGGGAGGGAGCGGAGTTGGCGGTCTAGGTGCCAGGTTACGAAGGCTGAGACCAGGCCGGAGGCTTCTCGGCGGGTTCGGGGGTCGGTGGATTCGGCGGTGGGCCAGTCGCCGGAGAGGAGGGCGGCCAGGAGGGTGACGGTGGTGGGGGCCGGCATGGCGGAGGCTGGGGGGCGGCAGGTGCTGCAGACCATGCCGCCGGCTGCTGGGTTGAAGGCTCGGTGGGGGCCTGGTTCGCCGCATTTCGCGCAGTCGGCGAAGGACGGGGCGTAGCCGGAGATCGCCAGCGAGCGGAGCAGGAACGAGTCGAGCACCAGGCCGGGTGTGCGTTCACCGCTGGACAGGACGCGCAGAGCGCCGGCCAGGAGGAGGTGTTGCTGGGTGGCGGGTTCCTTCTCCTCGACGACCAGGCGGTCGGCCGTCTCCAGCAGGACCGTGCCAGTGGTGTAGCGGGCGTAGTCGCCGACGATGCCTTCGCCGTACGCCGCGATTGACTCGGCCTGGGTGACCACGTCGAGGGTCCGGCCGGTCGCGAGTTGCAGGTCCACGTAGCTGAAGGGTTCGAGCCGGGCGCCGAAGCGGGACGACGTACGGCGGACGCCCTTCGCGACCGCGCGGACCTTGCCGTGGCCGCGAGTCAGGAGCGTGGCGATGCGATCGGCTTCGCCCAGTTTCTGGGTGCGGAGCACGATCGCCTCGTCACGGTAGAGCGGCACTGGCCCATTCTCTCAGGTCGCGCACGAATACTCGGTCTCTCAGGTCGCGGACAGATAGTCGCGCAGCCCGATCGGCGGTTGCCCGGTGAGGTCCTCGACGGCGCTCGTCACCACGCTGAGTTCCCCGCTCGCGATCGCGGCGTACGACGTGACCCAGCCGGCCACCTCCCACGCCGGGGCGCCGAATCCTTCGCGCGACCGATACGCCTCGTCGAGCGTCTCCGCCTCGTACCGCACCGGTCGCCCCTGGGCCTCCGAGATCCACGCGGCGGCCTCCGCCAAGGTGAACGCGGTCGGCCCGGTCAGGTCATAGGTCATCCCCGAGTGCGCGTCCGAGGTCAGTACCCGAGCCGCGACCGCGGCCACGTCATCCCGGGCGACGGCGGCGACCTGGCCGTCCCCGGCGGGCCCGCGGATCACCCCGTCCTCACCGGCGAACCCCGGGATGAAGTCCAGGTACATGTTGTCCCGCAGGAAGGTGAAGTCGATGCCGCTGGCCCGCAGATACTCCTCGGTGTGCCAGTGGTCCCGCGCGAAGGTGAACGTCGCCCCCGCCGAAGCGCCGACGAACGACGTGTACACGATCCGCCGTACGCCGGCCGCCACCGCTGCGTCAATCGTTGCCTTGTGCAAGGAAACCCGATCGGCGGTCTCGGACGCGCTCACCATCAGCAGCGTGTGCACCCCATCGAACGCGTCCAGCAGCGCATGCTTCTCCCCGTACGGCGCCTGGGCCACCTCCGCGCCCCGCAACGACGGAGCGCGGGCCGGATCCCGCACGAGCAACCGCTGCTGTACTGCGGAATCCGCCAGCAGGCGGGCGATCCGCGAGCCCAGTTGCCCAGTCGCCCCGGTGACCCCGATCAGCCCGGGCTCATCCCCGGGCAGCCAGGACCCCGGAGCAGGCTCGGGATCGGTCTCGAAGCTCATCGGCCGACCATCTTCATCCCGCCCGGGGCGTAGCGGTCCCCCGCCACCGCGTCCGCAGGGAACGCCTCATCCAGCGCGGCAAGGTCCTCCGCGGTCAGCGTCACGTCCACCGCGCCGAGGTTCTCGACGAGGTACTTGCGCCGCTTCGTCCCCGGGATCGGTGCGACGTCGTTGCCCTGCGCAAGCAGCCAGGCGAGCGCGAGCTGGCTCGGCAGCACACCCTTGCTCTCGGCAAGTTCCTGCACCTTGGCCACCAGGTCGAGGTTGCGCTGGAAGTTCTCGCCGGTGAACCGCGGCAGCCCGCGCCGCATGTCGTCCGGCTCGAAGTCGTCGGGCGACTTGAGCTGTCCGGTCAGGAAGCCCCGGCCCAGTGGGCTGAAGGGGACGAACCCGATGCCGAGCTCGCGCAGCGTCGGCAGCACGCCCGTCTCGGGGTCACGCGTCCACAGCGACCACTCGCTCTGCACGGCGCTGATCGGGTGTACGGCGTGCGCGGCGCGGACGGTGTCACCCGACACCTCCGACAGGCCGAGATACCGGACCTTGCCCGCCTGGACGGCCTCAGCCATCGCGCCGACGGTCTCCTCGATCGGCACCTCCGGGTCGCGCCGGTGCAGGTACCAGAGGTCGACGTGGTCCACGCCGAGCCGCCGCAGCGACGCGTCGATGGCGGTCCGCGCGTACTCCGGGCTGCCGTTCACCACGTTCGGCACGGCGACGCCGGCCGCGGAGCGCTGGAAGCCGAACTTGGTCGCCAGCACCACCTGGTCCCGGCGTCCGGCCAGCGCGCGCCCGACGAGTTCTTCGTTGGCACCATCGCCGTACACGTCGGCGGTGTCGAGGAAGGTGCAGCCGGCGTCGATCGCGGCGTGCACGGTGGCGATCGACTCGGTGTCGTCACCCTGGACGCCGTACGACTGGGACATACCCATGCAACCGAGCCCGAGGGCGGAAACGGTCAGTTCTCCGAGGTGGGATTCACGCATACTCCGAACCTACCTTCGCCGGACCGACCGCGGTCGGAGGGGCGTCGATCGGACCAGCCGCAGTCGAAGGGGCAAGGGCCACGAGTTCACCGTCAGCGACCGCCCGATACCAGCCCGCCACAGCCAAAGCCGGTGCAAACAACAACTAGGCATCGTTGTCAGCCGACTCCCTGACGACGACCCTCACGATCCGTAGGTTCGGCCGGAGGCAAGAAGTCACGGCGGCTGGGGGTTGTCACGTATGTTCCTGCGGCGAGCGCTGAGCTACCGGAGGTCCCAGGTTCTGGTCCTGGCGGGAGTCAGCCTCCTGATCGGGACCTGCGCGACCTTCGCACCGTGGTTCGCGCGGGCGGTGGAACAAACGGTGACCACCGAGACGCTCGGCAAGCAGAACCTCTCGGCGGCCTGGCGGGTGGAGGCCAAACCGCCGAACAGTGTCGGCGCCAGCACCCCGAAGCAGCCCGAGGACCTGGCTCAGCTCATCCCGGCCGACCTCAAGCCTCTCTTCACCCCGCCCGCCTACGGCCTGAGTGTCGACGTCCTCTGGGGACTCCGCGGCCAGGACCGTGAGATCAGCACCAAGGTGATCTGGCGCGACGGCTACTGCGCCCAGCTCGTGATCGTCCAGGGCCGCTGCCCCCAGGCCGCCGGCGAGGTCGTCGCGTCGACCGTCGACGAGAAGTCTTACGACGCCAAACCGGGCGCGGTGCTCGGTGCGACCTCCGACAACTACGCCGGGGGCGGAACGCTGAAGGTCGTCGGCCTCTACCGGCCAGTGAACCAGAACGCGCCGTACTGGTTCGGGCGAGGGCCGATCGGACGTTCGGGTCCGGCCACGGACAAGACCCCGGCGACCTCCGACTACCTGCTCACCGTGCGGGACACATTCAACAGCGGCGTCTGGGGATACCGCTCCACCATGGACACCCGGCCGATTCCGGGTGTCGCCACCGCGGATCATCTGGAGCGCATCAAGGCGGTCACCAACCAGGTCGACGGCGACGCGGCCGAGCTGGAGTTGGAGGCTCAGAACAGCACGGGGCTGGACGGCCTGATCGACACGATCCAGGCCGAGCGCAAGCAGGCGACCACGATCATCCCGTTGGTGATGGTGCAGGTCGCCCTGTTCGGCGTGGTCGTCCTCGCCCTCGCGCTGGGCGCCGTGGTCGACCAGCGACGCCCCGAGGTCGCCGTAGCCCGCCTGCGCGGATCGAGCGCACGGCGTACCGGCAGGTCGCTCTTCACGGAGCTCGGCGCGGCGGTGTTGATCGGCACGCTGGCCGGAATCGTGACGGGCTTCGGCCTGCTGTTGATCGTTCGCGCCACCTGGCTGAACGACGGCGCACCGCTCGAGTTCCCCTGGACAGTGCCGGCCGCACTCGCGGTGGCCGCGGTGGTCGGGCTCGCGGTGGTCGCCTGGTCGGTCCGTACGGTCGTCAGGCAGCCGATCTCCACCCTGTTGCGCCGCGTCGCGCCACGCCGCCGCGGTCGGGCCATCGGCATGATCGACCTGTCCATCATCGTGCTGGCCTCGGCCGGCCTCGTCGCTGCTCTGACCGGCGGCGGCCGGGGTCCACTGCCGGTGCTCACGCCGACTCTGCTCGCGCTGGCGGTCGGCCTGACCTTCGCCCATCTACTGCTGCCGGCGGCCGGCCTGGTCAGCCGGCAGGCGCTGCGCAATGGACGGGTCGGCCTGGCGCTCGGTGCGCTGCAGGTCTCTCGCCGCCCAGCCGTGACCCGGATCGTCGCGGTCGTCGCGGTCGCGACAGCCCTGGTGTCCTTCGCAGGTCAGGCCTCGTCGGTGGCCGGCCACAACCGGGAGGTCCGAGCCGGGTACGAGACCGGTGCCGACGGCATCCTCGCCATGAAGTTCCTCGACCTGGGCGACTTCACCCGGGCGATCGACAAGATCGACCCGGATCGGCACTGGTTCACCCCGGTGGTGTTCGGCCGGCCGCCGTCACCGGATGCGTTGCGGACGCTGATGATCGAGCCCGACAGTTTCCAGCGAATCGCCTTCCGCGGTGACCAACTCACCGACGCGGAGGGATTCCAGCAACTGAAGGCGCCGACCGGCCTCGGCTCGATCGACCTGCGCAGCGACCGGCTGCAGGTCACGGCGACCCCCGGGAAGATGACCCCGGTGCTGCCGCGGAGTGCCAACGGCGAAACACCTCCCCCGCAACCGCCCGCGAAGTCCGTGATCATCGAGGCGAACGTGGTCAGCCTCCGCAACGGCGCGCGGTACCTGGTGCGGTTCGACCCGATGCCGCTGGTCACCGGCAAGACATTCACCCTGACCACCTCGATCGACTGCCTGGGCGGCTGCCGGTTGCTCCGCCTCGGGATCGGCCGCGACGTGAACGACTCGGCCGGCGTCCGCGGCGAGATCGCGATCAGCAAGCTCGGTACGCCGCAGCAACCGTCGCTCCAACTTGGCAAGGCCGCCGACTGGAAGCCGATCCGGCAGCTCGGCGGCGACCTCGGCGCCCTCGCGACGAAGGACGGACCGGCCGGTGGACTCACTCTCGACGTGACCAGCCTGTCCGCCGAGCAGTTCGTGCAGTACGGCACCGTGCCGCCGACGATGCCCGCGCTCGTCACTCCGGAGTACTCCGTCGACGAGTCGACCTCGACGCCGGGCGTCGACGGCGGCGCGATGCTGATCCAGAAGATCGACCGACTGCGCGGCCCGGTCAACCGGTACTCCGAGAAGACCGCCGTCGTCGACCTGGAGACGGTACGGCGGTTGGGTGGTTCGCTCGACTCGGGCAGCACGGACTTCCAGCTCTGGCTGAACGCCGACGGCCTGGCGAACCTCGACAAGATCACCAAGGGGCTCGCCGACGCGGGAGTCACCGCGAGCCTGATCGACAAGCGCTCCGACCGGACCGACAGCTACGGGCGATCCGCGAGCTCGCTCGCCCTGCAGCTGACCCCGGTCGTGGGCGTCGCCGGCTGGTCCCTGGCGATCATCGTGCTCCTGCTGATGGTGGTGACCTCGTGGCGATCACGCGCCCAGGACTACGCGAGCCTGCGGCTGACCGGCGTACCGGTGGGCACTACGGGGCGGGCCGCTCGCTGGGAGCAGACCGGGCCTGTCGCGCTGGCCACGTTGCTCGGCACGGTCTGCGGCATCGTCGGCGCGCAGATCGCGTTGCCGCTCATCCCGCTGTTCGCCGAGACCTTGCAGGCTTCACCGATTCCGCTCGAGCTGAGTACGAACTGGACCGTCGCCCTCGTGCTGTGGTTGATCGGCACCGTGGTGCTGACCACGACGACACTGCTGCTGGGCACCGGCGTCAACCGGCGATCGCAGTACAGCCGGATCCGGGAGGAGCTGTCGTGAGCGGGCTCGCGATCAGCACGAGCGGCCTGGTGCACATCTACCGCAGCCAGGGGCATGACGTCGCGGCTCTGTCCGGTATCGGGATCTCTGTGCGGCCCGGCGAGCTGGTCGGGCTGCTGGGACCGTCCGGAGCCGGGAAGTCCACGCTGCTGCAGTTGTGCGGCGGACTGCTGACGCCGAGCGCCGGGCGGTTGCAGATCGGCGAGCACAACGTCGCCACCATGACCGAGGCCGAGCTCGACCGGATGCGGGCCGGCGATGTCGGCATCGTGCTGCAAGGCGCCGCGCGCAACCTCGTCCCGTACCTGACGCCCGAGGACAACGTCCGCTACGCCCAGGGCGCCGCTCCCCGCGACCGGACCCTGCCGTCCCCCGCCGAGGTTCTCGAACTCGTTGGCCTGAGCAACCAAGCCCGTACTCCGCTGGGCTCGCTCACGCCCGGGCAGATCCAGCTCTGCGCGGTTGCCGTGGGGATCGCGACCTTCCCCGGCTTGTTGCTTGCCGACGAACCGACCTCCCAGCTCGACCACCACGCCCGGGACGAGGTACTGGCCGCGATCTCGACCATCAACGCGACCACCGGGATGACCGTGCTGCTGATCACCCACGACCCCGAGGTCGCGGCGGTCCTCCCCCGGACCATCACCATCCGCGACGGCCGGATCGCGTCCGAAGGTCGCGCTGGCGAGGAGTTCGCGGTGGTCGCCACGGACGGGTCGTTGCCGCTGCCACCGCACGTCGCAGAACTGCTGCCGCCCGGCACGCTGGTCCGCGTGACCACCGCCGACAACGGCGACGTCCGCCTCACTCCGGTCGAGCAGGAAGGCCAAGCATGATCTCGGTGACGAACCTGACCGTCGCGTACGACGAACTGGTCGCCGTGGCGGAGGTGTCCCTGCAGGTCCCGCCGGGGTACGTCCTCGCGGTCAGCGGGCCGTCCGGCCCGGGCAAGAGCTCGTTGCTCTGGGCAATCGCCGGAGCGGTGCCGGTGAAGTCAGGCGAGGTACAGGTGGACGGTCTGACGATCACCGAGCGTCCGGCGGCCGCGGCTCACGGGGTGGTGCTGATCCCGCAGGGCAACGGCCTGGCGCGGGTGCTCACCGCGCGGGAGAACCTGTCGCTCCCGTTGCTCGCCGACCGCAAGCTGTCCGCGGACGAGGTCGAACGCGAGGAGGCGCTGGAGTCCGTCGACCGGATCATCGAGAGCGCGCTCACCGCGGTCGGGCTCGAGGAGAGCGGCGACCACCTGGTCGAGGAGCTCTCCGGCGGTGAGCAGCAGCGGGTCGCGGTGGCGCGCGGACTGGCCCAGCGCGGCAAGGTGATCCTCGCCGACGAGTCGACCAGCGAGCTCGACAGCTCCAACAGAGAGCGCGTTCTCGAACTGCTCCGCGCCGAGGCGGACCGCGGTGCCGCCGTCATCATCGCCACGCACGACCCGAGCGTGGCCGCCGGCGCCGACGGCCACGCGACCATGGATGAAGGCCGCCTGAGCTGGGAACGCCGGCTCTAGTCCAGCATGTAGAGCAGGACTGAAAGGGCGGCCATCACGACGATGATCCTGACGATCGCGACGAACTCCGGGTCGAAGCGCTGCCGCCGCGTCTTGTGCGGATGCGGGTCGTAAGGCTCAACGGCCACCGTGACCTACCAAGACCGAATCCCGCGCCGCCGTCTCGACCGGCGCCGGGGCCGGGGCTGCGGTGGACGCTGCAGCCGTCTCTGAAGCGGACGCTGGAGCCGACGCTGGAGTCGGAGTACCGACGTCCGGGCCCACGAGGACCGGGTCGAGCTGGATGATGCTGATCCCGAACGGGCTCAGCAGCTCCCGCAGTACGGACTCGTGCATCCGGATCCACTCCTGCCGCGGCCCGGTTGCCGCCCGCAACAACTCCATACTGCTGAACGCGATGCCCACCCGGACCCCGTCGGGCCGCCGCCCGAACTGAATCGCCGCCACATCAGCGGCGCTGGCAACCCGGGTGGGCACGAATAACGGAACGCTCATCGATTCTCCTGGCGATCGGCGACTCTCACACCACCGACGCTAGGCCGCGATCCACCCCCGGCCGCCTTCTCTCACAGACTTCCCACACATTTCTCACACTCTCAAACACCCTTCAGAGCGCCAGTTGGACAGGGCGCTCTGGTGGTCCGTCGGTCAGCAGGGATTCGAGGAGGGTCCCGAGCGCGCGAGGCGAGAAGACGGCGGTCCCGGTGTAGGACTGGAGGTCGGACACGCTCCACCACTGGTGCCCGTGGACGTTCTCGGCGCGGAGTTCCTCGGGGCTCAAGGCGCCGGACGGGGTGAAGGAGTCGATGCGGACGAGGTAGTAGTCGTTGATGACACCGTCGTAGCCGTTGGCGTGGCCGTCGGCGACTACTACCTGGTGCCAGAGGTGCGGCGGGTCGGCCGGAGCTTCGAGGCCGACCTCCTCGCGAAGCTCGCGGACCAGAGCGTCATGGGTCGACTCTCCCGGCTCGACGCCACCACCTGGCGCGGCCCACACCGTCGGGCGGTCGTCGAACTCGAACCGCAGCAACAGAATCCGGTCGTCCTGATCCAGTACTACGGCCCGCGCGGCCGGGCGCAGGCGTGGTACCGGGACCTTCAGCTCACACTCGACGAGCTTCTCCACCGGCCGGAACCCGAAGCGCGCATTCACCTTCTGCATCGCAGTGTTCGTCTCGGCGGTCCAGGTGTGCAATAGCTTCTGCGTGGTCCGATGCTTGGCCAACTGGTCGAGGTTCGCGAGCTTCAGGTGGGCGCCGAGGTTGTGGCCGCGGTGCCCACGCAGTACGAGGGTGTCGAGTTGCTGCGCGGTGTCCGGGTCGGTCCGCGGCAGGTAGAGGGCGGTGTAACCGGCCGGCTGCCCGTCGGACGTGCGCGCCAGCGTCAGCAGGGACAGCCAGGTCTTGTCGACCCGCTCCTCCTGCGCACGGAGCTTCTCGACGTCCCACGGCGCGGGGTTCTTGGTCATGCCACCCGTCGGTATGTCGCGGTCCATCGCGGTCCGCAGATCGGCGAACGCCTGCAGATGCTCCTCCGGACACGGGCCTGCCCAGGAGGTCAGCTCGTATCCGTCGAGTGCCTCCACTTGCACGGAGCCCTCGTACGGCAGCGGCACGACCAGGTGGTCCTCGAGGTGCTCGACGGTGAAGCCGAGCTTGGCCGCGAAGATGCTCCCGGGCCAGGTCTCGGTCGTGAACCCCTCCGGCACGCCCAGTTCACACTGGAAGATCGTGCGCTCCACCACGGCAGCGCGGGACCTCGCCCAACCCCATAGCGCCGTACCGATCCCGCGGCGACGTTCGGCCGGTGGGACGTTGATCTCCAGCTCGATCGAGTCCAGGTTGCCCTCGGTCCAGGTCTCGAAGAGCATCGCGCCGACGACCCGGTCCCCGGCGAAGGCGGCCACCGGCAGCCGCTGCTTCAGCACGTTCGGGGTGCGCAACGAGTACGCGAGGGCGTCGTGGCTGCTCAAGATCGCGGCCGGCCGGTCGGCGACCGCGCCGGCCCGGTAGACGTCGTACCAGCTGTCGAACAGGGTCTCGTCGGACGGGTCGATCTCGCGCACGGTGATCACCCGCCCGACCCAACCAAACGACAGGGCCACCCGCCACTGAATATGGCGGGTGACCCTGTCGTCAGCGGAGTCAGCGCAGTCAGCGGGTGGCGCGGTTGATGGCGGAGACGACCGCCTTCAGCGACGCGGTGAGGATGTTGGCGTCGCGGCCGACACCCCAGTAGACCTCGTCGCCGACCTCGCACTCGACGTACGCCGCGGCGAGCGCGTCACCGCCGGCCGAGAGAGCGTGCTCGTGGTAGTCCAGCACCCGTACGTCGTAGTTCAGCGGCTGGAGCGCGTCCACGAACGCCGACACCGGGCCGTTGCCCTCGCCGGCCAGTTCATGCGGTACGCCGCCGGAATACACCTGGACGCGGAGCTGGTCGCCCTGGCCCTCGCCGGAGGTCGAGTTGACCGTGAGCAGCGACAGCTTGCCCGGCGCGAGGTACTCGGCCGCGAAGATGTCCCACATCTGCTGGGGGCCGACCTCGCCGCCCTCGGAGTCGGTGTGCTGCTGGATCACCCGGCTGAACTCGATCTGCAGCCGGCGCGGCAGGTCGAGCCGGTGCTCCGACTTCATGATGTAGGCGACGCCACCCTTGCCGGACTGCGAGTTGACCCGGATCACGGCCTCGTACGACCGGCCGACGTCCTTCGGGTCGATCGGCAGGTACGGCGCCTCCCAGGCGATCTCGCCGACCGGACGGCCCTCGGCCGCGGCCTGCTTGTCGAGCGCCTCCAGGCCCTTCTTGATCGCGTCCTGGTGGGAGCCGGAGAAGGCGGTGTAGACCAGGTCGCCCGCGTACGGCTGGCGCTCCGGGACGCGCATCTGGGTGCAGTACTCGACGGTGCGGCGGATCTCGTCGATGTCGGCGAAGTCGATCTGCGGGTCGATGCCCTGGCTGAACAGGTTCATCCCCAGCGTGACCAGGTCGACGTTGCCGGTCCGCTCACCGTGGCCGAACAGGCATCCCTCGACCCGGTCCGCCCCGGCCATCAGGGCGAGCTCGGTCGCGGCCACCGCCGTACCGCGGTCGTTGTGCGGGTGCAGGCTGATCGTGCTGTGCTCGCGCCGGGTCAGGTTGCGGCCGAACCACTCGATCTGGTCGGCGTACACGTTCGGGGTCGACATCTCCACGGTGGCCGGCAGGTTGAGGATGATCTCGCGGCCCTCGGCGGGCTGCCAGACGTCGCTGACCGCTTCACACACCTCGAGCGCGAACTCCAGCTCGGTGCCCGTGAAGATCTCCGGGCTGTACTGGTAGCCGAACTCGCAGTCACCCAGCATCTCGTCGGCGTACTTCATCACCGTCTCGGTGCCGCGGACCGCGATGTTGCGGCACTCGGCCTTGTCCACGTTGAAGACCACCCGGCGGAACAGCGGCGCGGTCGCGTTGTAGAGGTGGATCGTCGCCTTCGGCGAGCCCTGCAGCGACTGCACGGTCCGCTCGATCAGCTCCTCACGGGCCTGTGTCAGCACCGAGATGGTGACGTCTTCGGGGATCGCGTCACCCTCGATCAGGCTGCGGACGAAGTCGAAGTCGTACTGGCTGGCGCTCGGGAAGCCGACCTCGATCTCCTTGTAGCCCATCCGGACCAGCAGATCGAACATCCGGCGCTTGCGGGCCGGTGACATCGGCTCGACCAGGGCCTGGTTGCCGTCGCGCAGGTCGGTGGACAGCCAGCGCGGGGTCCGGTCGACGGACTTCGTGGGCCAGATCCGGTCCGGCAGCTGGATCGGCGGGAACGCGCTATAGCGCTGCACCGGCATGCCAGAGGTCTGCTGGACGGGCTTGGGCTGATTCTTCGGTGCCATGATGCGGGTTCTCCTCGCGGGAAGCGTGTACTACGGGGTCGGGATGCGACCGGCGTACGACGAAACTCCGCGGCGAGGGAACCGGCCTACGTCAGGCCTCGCCGCGGCAGCGAAGGAGAAGAAGCTGGTGCCGCATGATGCCAGCGAGTCTATGCACAACCCCATCCAGAGGTCGAACCGGGGGTCTCGCCAACCGAGACAGATCCGTCACCCGGAGTAGTACCCCTGAGTACTGCGGCTCCGGCTGTGGGACTTGCACTCCGGCCGGATGACAGTCACAGTCCGTAATGTGGGGAATTGTTCGAGACCCATCAGACCGAGCCGACGACAAGTCTTCCTGGCCGGCACTCTCGTCGCGGCTTCGACTGTCGCAGCCACCGAGACGGCTAGCGCGGCCGGAGGTTACGGATCCGGTGTCCTAGTCAACTGGCAGGGGTTCAGCCGGGCGATCTCGTCAGAGGCGATCATCAGGAGCGTCCTGGCTCGCAACGGGGTCTTCATGTTCGGCGACAGCATCTCGGTCCAGGACGGCAGGTCCCTGGCGACCCGGCTGGCCGGACGGACCGGCGATCCGCTGGCCGTGCACAACTGGTCCGGCCGCCCGACCGCCCCCGCCGTCGACGTGTTGGCACAGTGGGCCCGGAACTACGGGCTCCCCCGCCGGATCCTGATGGCGACCGGGACCAACGACATCTTCACCCCGCCGGTCTTCGCCGCCCAGGTCGACCGGACGATGGCCATCGTGGGCCGCACCCGCACCGTGGTCTGGGTCAACGTGCAGATCGCCCGGACCGCCCAGCCGGTGGCTGTTCAGGTCGCCGACCAGCGCAACGGCGCCTGGATCAACCTGCAACTGTGCGAGGCGCAGCGACGCCACCCGAACCTGCGCATCGTGCGCTGGGCCGAATACCTCGCCGCCAAGCCCACCCGCCTCACGGTGTACCTGCGGTCAGGCGTCCACACCACCGTCCCGGCCGGGCAGAACGCCCGTAACGAACTCATCGTCCAGGCGCTGGCGGCGGCCAGGTAGGTCACGACCGCGACCGGGCGAGGACTCTCGGCTACCATCTTCCGGTCTGGACCCGGAACCGACCCGGGTCAACCGTGTCTGACGATCGAGGGGAACCGGGTGTCCGAGAAGTCGACGCCGGCCAAGCCGCATGTGGTGATGATGGTCGCCAACGACATCAGCAACGACGCGCGGGTGATCAAGGAAGCAGTGGCGCTGGCGCAGACCGATGTGCGGGTCACCCTGCTCGGCGTGGCCCCGGCCGGCAGCGCAGCCAACCTTGACTCCCTCGACCACCGGGTCGTGATGATGCGGCTGCAGGGCGCATTCCCGCTGCGGGACGATCGGACCCGGCGGCGGAAGCAGCGGCGGGCCCGGCGGCTGCCGCTGGTGGGGTACCGCCTCACCTCCGACTCGGTCGTGCAGCAGATCCGGATCGACGCCCAACTGGCCGATCTCAAGGCCGAGTCCGGGCGAGCTGCCGCGGACCGCAAGGCAGGATCGGCCGGTGCGCTGGGCTACAAGCTCGGAGTGGTGGGCCGCGGGCTGCGGCAGCGGAGACTGCGGCTCGGCCAGCAGAGCATCACGGTTCGCAAAGGCCTGACCCGCCGGCAGAACAAGCTGTTCGCGTCCGGCTGGAAGACCTGGGACGACCTCCAGGCCAAGACCGAGCGGCCGGTGAACTGGCGCAAGGTCGTGCCCGAGGCCTACGACTACGAGAAGATCTTCGGTTCGGTGCTCGACGAACTGGCCCCGGACGTGCTGCACGCCCACGACATGCACCTGATCGGCGTTGCCACCCGCGCCGCCGGTCGCGCCTCGCTGCGGGGCCGGAAGATGAAGGTCGTCTACGACGCGCACGAATACGTCCCCGGCCTGTCCAGGTACCACCCGAGGACGCCACGCTTCATCGCCGCCTGGGCCCAGCACGAGCGCGAGTACATCCGCGACGCCGACCGGGTGATCACGGTCAGCCCGGCGATCGCGCGCAGGTTGCAGAGCGAGCACCGGCTCGACCGGGAGCCGACCGTCATCATCAACACGCCCAGCCAGTTCGAGGGCACGGCCGACGTCCGCGACCTGCGCAGCCAGGTCGGGCTGGCCGACGAGGTTCCGCTGCTGGTCTACAGCGGCGGCGTTACCCGCGCCCGCGGCGTCGAGACCGCGGTCCAGGCGCTCCCCCTGCTCCCCGGTGTCCACCTCGCGGTGGTCTGTGTGCCGACCACCAAGATGAGGCCGGTCGACGAGTTGCGGACGCTGGCGGAATCGCTCGGCGTCGAGGACCGGGTGCACTACGTCGAGCCGGTCGGGCCGGACGAGGTCACCTCGTTCCTGCGCACCGCCGACATCGGGCTGATCCCGATCCTGCGGTTCCCCAGCCACGAGATGGCCCTGCCCAACAAGGTGTTCGAGTACATCTTCGCCGGGCTGCCCGTGGTCACCAGCAACATGCCGAGCCTGACCGAGTTCGTGAACGAGACGAAGATCGGCGAGGTCTTCGAGGTCGAGAACCCGACCGACCTGGCCGCCAAGGTCTCCCGCATCCTGGCGGACCCCGCGCCGTACCGGGAACGCGCGAGCGACGCCGAGCTTCGCCGCGAGGTCTCCTGGGAGGGCCAGGCCGACCAGCTGCGGAACCTGTACGCCGACCTCGTCGGCAAAGAACTGCCGGTGGATGCCGCACAGCCGGCCGCACGGCAGGTCTTCATCGGCCCCGCCAACACCGCGGGCCAGGCCGGCCAGTGGGCCAAGGCGATCCAGCGCAACAACCCGGACATCTCGGCGGTCTCGATGCGGATCGAGGCCGGCCTGCAGGACTTCGCGGCCGACTGGACTGTCAAGCGCGAGCGGTACAAGTCGAGCGCCGCCTGGCGGGCGGAGACCGCGGATTACCTGCTGCACAACGTCTCTCACGTGCTGTTCGAGAGCGGCAGGCCGATCCTCGGCCAGTCGTCCGACGCCTGGTTCGGCAACGACCTGCCCGTGCTCGACTCCGCGGACATCAAGCACGGCGTGATCTTCCACGGCCCGGAGGTGCGGGACCCGCGCCGGCACAGCGAGATCTACCCGCACTCGCCGTTCACCAACCGCGATGACAAGGCGACGGCCCAGCTGCAGGTCGCCGTCGACCTGGCGCAGGCCCATCTGAAGGACTACGCCGGGCCGCGCTTCGTCGCCACCCCCGACCTCCTCGAGTTCGTCGAAGACAGCGTCTGGCTGCCCGCGGTCGTGGAGCTGGATGACGACGCTCCCACCCAGCCAGTCCTCGAACGCGACAAGCCGGTGGTCCTGCACGCGCTGTCCAGGTCAGCTCTCAAGGGGACGGACGGCATCGACGCCGTCCTCACGGAACTGCAGTCGAAGGGCCTGATCGAGTACCAGCGGGTCGAAGGTGTCTCCCACGCCGAGCTGACCAAGCTGGTCCGGGACGCGGACATCGTCGTCGATCAACTGCTGCTCGGCGCCTACAGCGCCTTCGCGGTAGAGGCGATGGCCGCCGGACGAATCACCGCCGGCCACGTCGCCAAGCATGTCCGGGAGTTGCTCCCGCTGGAGCTCCCCATCGTCGAGGCGACCCCGGACACCCTGGGCGACGTCATCGAGCAACTCGTCAGCCAGCGAGGACCCGCCCGGGAAGCAGCCGCCGCCGGACCGCAGTACGTCAGGGAACTGCACGACGGCCGGAAGTCCGCCGAGGTCCTCTCGACCTTCCTCAAGTAGTCAGCGGATCGGCTCGAGGAAGCTGAGCACCCGGGTCATCAGGAGCGTGGTCGCGTCCTTGTCGTACGCCGGCAGGGACGCGTCCGTGAAGAGGTGCTCCTTACCGGGGTAGAGGAAGAGCTCTGCCTGGTCGGTGGAAGCAACGAGAGCGCGTGCCGAGGCCAGGTCGCCGTCCTCCTCGGTGAAGAACGGGTCGGCGTCCATCCCGTGCACCTGGACGGGAACACCCTCGGGCCAGGCCTCGCCGAACTCCGAGACCGGGACGCAGGAGTGGAACAGCAGTGCTCCCTTGGCGCCCGGACGGGTCTGGGCCAGCTGCTGGGCCGGCATACCGCCGAGTGAGAAGCCCGCGTAGACCAGTGCGTCGCCAAGCCCCTCGACTGCGGCGATCCCGCGCTCGTTGACCTTGCCGAAGCCGGTCTGCCGCGCGTAGTCCAGCCCCTCGTCGAGGGTGTCGAAGGTCTTCCCCTCGTACATGTCAGGCAGGTGCACGGTGTGACCGGCCTGGCGCAGTTCGTCGGCGAAGGCCCGCACCCCCTCGGTGAGTCCCTGCGCGTGGTGGTACAGCACTACCTCGGCCATGGTCTGCTCTCTTTCCGGGCGAATGATCCAAATATCTCGAACGAACCATGATGCTAGTCTAATCCGATCATGGCGATCAATCCCCCGGTCCCGGACTACGACCTCGAGGACACCGTCGAGCTCACCACGGCCGAGCAGGTGCGGGCGATCAGCGACCCGCTCCGGACGACGATCCTCGGCCTCCTGCACGAGCGCGCCGCGACCGTGACCGAACTGGCCGCCGCGGTCAAGCGGCCCAAGAGCACCGTCGCCCACCACGTCAACGTGCTCGCCGACGCCGGTCTGCTGCGCGTCGTGCGGACCAGGCGGGTCAGAGCCATCGAGGAGCGGTACTACGGACGCGCCGCGCGGATGTTCTACGTCGGCCTGGGCCGGCGGCCCTCGGACGGCAAGGAGCTCCCGAAGGACTTCAACGACTTCGAAGTCGCCGCGAAGGAGTCAGCAACCGCCTACAACCTGGCTCAGCTCCGATCCTTCATCCGGCACGCCCGGATCCCCGAGGAACGCGCAGCCGAGTTCTGGAAGCGCGTCGATGCGGTGATTCACGAGTTCGACAAACTCCCCCGCTCGGGCGACACCACTTACGGCTTCACCGTCGGTCTCTACCCGATGATCGACTACCCGACGCTGCCACCCCGCCCCGACGAAGAGGACTGACCAGCGGCTTCGGCACCTGAGGACTCCTGGTTGAGGAGTGCCAGCGCGATCGCGGGGAAGATGAGGACCGAGAGCAGTCCGGCGCAGACCAGGGCGGCGGCGGTGACGGGTGCCATCAGGCCGGTGGTCAGGCCGATCTGGGTGGCCGTCACGATGAAGGGCAAGGAAGTTGCCTGCAGCAACGCCATCGCCGCGGTCGACCTCGCACCGAGACGACGAACGGACAGGTACGCCGGTACGCCGCGTGCCACCAGCAGCGCCAGCAGGAACAGCGGCACCCGTGCAAGAGCCGCCGGATCGTCAAGCAGACCCCCGAGGTCGAGGCGCAGCCCGCTGGCGACGAAGAAGACCGGGATCAGGAATCCGTAGCCCAGCGCCGCCAGCTTGACCCGGAACTGCGGGTGCGATGTGGAGTCCCGGTCCACCAGTCCGACCACGGCACCGGCCAGGAACGCGCCGAGGATCGTCTCCAGGCCGAACTGCTCGGCCAGGGCCACGAAGGCGACCAGCAACACCACCGCCGCCCGAACCCGGATCTCGGCGGTCGTGTCCTGGAGCCGGACCAGCGCAACCCCGATCCGCTGTGAGCGACCTGCAGTCGACACCGCGACTCCCGCGACGGCGACCAGCAAGGCGAACAGGACGACCATCACCAGCCGCTCCCCCGTGCTGCCGCCCTCGGTCGAGAAGACCAGGGACAACACCAGGACAGCAGCGAAGTCCGCGACCGAGGCGGCGGCGATCGTCGACTGCCCGACCTCGCCGGCCGCCTTGCCCGCATCCTTGAGCACCGGGACCACCAGGCCGAGCGAAGTGGCCGAGAGGGTGACCGCCAGCAGCAGCGGGCTGTGCACCCAGCCGGCCGCGGAGAACCCGAGCCCCGCGAGTCCGCCCAGTACAAGCGTGATGACGTAACCGAGCAGGGCCAACTGCAGCACCCGGCCGCGGAGCCGATGGACGTCGATCTCCAGACCGGCTAGGAACAACAGGAAACCGAGCCCGAGCAGCGAGACGATCTCAACCGGGAGATCCACGTCGACCAGGCCGAGCGCGTGCGGCCCGACGACGATGCCGGCCACGATCTCCAGCACCACCGCCGGTACCCGCAGCGCGGGGACCAGGCCGAGCAGCAACGGCGCCAGCAGGGCGATCAGCACGACCGCGAACAGGTTGGCGAAATGGACTTCCGGCATCTCCGGCCCCTCCCGACAAGGCGTGCGGTGCAACGCCTTCACTGCTTCGGTTCCGCCCGCCCCAGCGGCGTTACACCAACCCCGCGGTCGCTACTCCCGGGTCGCTACTCCCGAGGGAAATGGCGGAAGGTGTCGAGCAACCGGTCCCGCGTCTCGTCGGACAGGCTCTCCGGCGGCAGGTTGCCGACCTCGGTGATAGTGCGGCGCATCTGGTCCAGGTAGATCTCGCACAGCCCGACCGTACCGGACCGCGCTCACCTGGAGCCCGACTCTCATCCTTACCGTGCGCTCACCGGTACTCCGGGTTCTCGAAGTCGAACCGGCAGCCGGCGTCCCACTCCGACAGCTGGTTGCTGCTCGACTCCGCGGTGCGGAGGTATCTGAAGGATCAGTGCCGGCAGGACCCCCAGGCGTTATAGCGGCGGCTGGCCAATTCGCCGGGATCTGTCCAGAATCGGTTGTCAGCTCCGATCACTGGGCGAGCCGGTACACCGTGACCGGACGCAGCCCGAGGAGAGATGACCGATGAAGTACATGATCATGATGTTCGGCGGCATGGGCGAGACCCTGCAGGACCGGTCGCCGGAGTGGATCAGCGACATGCAGAAGCTGCTGATGGGTCTCGACGCGGAGCTCCGGGAGTCCGGCGAGCTCGTCGACAGCCAGAAGCTGATGGACCCCGCCGCCGCGAAGACGGTCCGGTACGTCGCGTCGAAGGCCGCCCCGACCGACGGCCCGTTCGCCGAGGTGAAGGAGTCCCTGGCCGGCTACTGGATCATCGAGGCGACCGAGGAACGGGCGCTGGAGATCGCCTCCACCGTGGTCGACTTCATCGAGTTCCCGATGGAGGTCCGCCAGATCATGGACCAGCCCCCGGAGCTGTGACGATCCACCATGGAGCGACCCGTCGAGGACCTGCTGCGCGAGCTCGCTCCGCAGGTTCTCGCCACGCTCGCCCGGCAGTACGGGGACCTCGACAGCTGTGAGGACGCCACCCAGGAGGCGTTGCTCGCCGCCCTGACCCAATGGCCGGGCGAGGGTGTTCCGAGCCACCCGCGCGGATGGCTCCTGACCGTCGCCCGGCGATCTCTCGTCGACCACTGGCGCCGTGAGAGCGCCCGTCGGCAGCGTGAAGAGCGGGCCGGCAACTCACAGCCCCGCGCCTTCCTGGTCCCGGGTGCGGACGAGCGACCGGCGGACGCCGACGACACGCTCACCCTGCTGTTCCTCTGCTGTCAGCCGACCCTCGCGCCCGCCGCACAGATCGCGCTGACGCTCAGGGCCGTCGGCGGTCTCACCACGAAGGAGATCGCCGGCGCCTTCTTCGTCTCCGAGGCGACCATGGCCAAGCGCATCAGCCGGGCCAAGCAGAGTATCGGCCACACCTTCGAGCGCCCGAAGGATCTCGCCGCCGGACTGGGAGCACTGCTCAGCGTGCTCTACCTGATCTTCAACGAGGGATACACCGCGAGCTCGGGGCCCACCCTGCACCGGGTCGACCTGTCCACCGAGGCCATCCGCATCACCAGACTGCTCCGCCGGTTGCTGCCCGCCGACGGCGAGGTGGCCGGTCTGCTCGCCCTGATGCTCCTCACTGACGCGCGCCGCCCGGCCCGGACCGACTCCGACGGCTCGCTGATCCCCTTGGAGGACCAGGACCGCTCACTCTGGGACCAGGGTGCGATCCAGGAGGGCATCACGTTGCTGACCGAGACCCTCGGACGGTTCCCGGTCGGCCAGTACCAGATCCAGGCCGCGGTCGCCGCAGTACACGACGAAGCACCGACGGCCGCCGACACCGACTGGCCGCAGATCCTGGCGCTCTACACCACCCTGGAGCATGTCGCGCCCGGGCCGATGGTCACCCTCAGCCGCGCGGTCGCCCTCGCGAACGTCCACGGTCCGAGGGCCGGCCTGGAATTGCTCGACACCTTGAGCGACGAGGACCAGACCACCCACCGCCTGGACGCCGTCCGGGCCCACCTTCACGAACTCGCCGGCGACACCGGCCGAGCCCGCGACCACTACCTCCGGGCCGCCCGGACCACCGCCAGCCTCCCCGAACAGCGCTACCTCCACCTGCGCGCCTCCCGACTCAACCCGCGGTCGACGCCCCGAAGCCGCTGGTGAACCGGTATGGCGGCGGTGTGATCATCGAGGAGGACCTCAAATCTCCGAGCAACATCCGACGCAGGGCATTAGGAGTGACCGATGCAGGATTACCCAGCGATGAGCGCCGCGGTCGACCGGGTGGAGCCGGTGCCCCGGCGGGTGCGGGCGATGATCGGCGACGAGGTGGTGATCGACACGACCCGGGCGTTGTACGTGTGGGAGTGGCCTAACTACCCGCAGTTCTACATCCCGGTGGAGGACGTCAAACCCGGCGTGCTCGTCGACGAGGACCATGTCCAGAAGCTGAAGCGTGGTACCGCTCGCCAGCAGGCCTTGCGGGTCGGCGACATCCACCGCCCGGAGGCGGCCCGCCTGTACGGCGACGACGCGGTCACCGGGTTGTCCGGCACCGTGCGGTTCGAGTGGAGCGCGCTGGACGCCTGGTACGAGGAGGACGAGGAGGTCTTCGTCCATCCTCGCAATCCCTACACCAGGGTCGACGCGCTCCGCTCCACCAGGCACGTGCAGGTCGAGCTGGACGGCCTGGTGCTCGCTGATTCGTCCTCGACCGTGATGGTCTTCGAGACGGGCCTCCCGACCCGGTACTACTTCAACCGCACCGAAGTCGACTTCAGCCACCTCGAGTGGTCGGACACCGTCACGGCGTGTCCCTACAAGGGAAAGACGACTGGGTACTGGTCGGTCCGTTCCGGTGACGTCCTCCACGAGGACCTGGCCTGGGCCTACGACTTCACCACCGCGGCGCTGGAACCGATCGCCGGCCTGATCGCCTTCTACAACGAGAAGGTGGACCTCACCATCGACGGCAAGCCACTGACCAGGCCGGTGACGCACTTCTCCTAGTAACTAACGCCAGGCCGAGTACGCCGCGGCGGCGACGGCCAGGTCCTGCCAGGCCAGGCCGACGCCTTTGAAGACGGTGATTCCGTCGGCGGGTGGGCTCGGGGGACGGTCGACGAGGTCGACGAGCCGGTTCTCGTCGAGTGCGCCGGCCGCGATGGCCTGGATGATGTCGCCGGCTTCGCGGAGTGCCGTCGCGCGGTCCTCCACGACGACGAGACCGGCGCGGCGGAAGACGGTGTCGTCGAGTTCGCGGGCGTCCGGCTCGTGCGACCCGACGGCGACGACGCAGGCGTGGTCGGCGAGCAGGGCACCATCGAAGACCGGTTGCCGAGCTGTGGTCGCGCAGACCACGACATCGGCCGCACCAACGGATTCGGCGGTACCAACCTCGGCCACCAGGTCATCGGCACGGATCCGGTCGACGAGTGCCTGGGCGCGTTCCGAGTTGCGACCGACGACGGTGACCTTGCGGATCGGCCGCACCGCTCGGATCGCCCCCACATGTCCCCACGCCTGCGGCCCGGAGCCGAACACCACCAGCGATTCCGCGTCCGCCGCAGCCAGGTCACGCACGGCGAGTGCGGACTGGGCCGGCGTCCGCAGCGTGGTGAGCGCCGTACCGTCGATGAAGGCCTGCGGCGTCATCGTGGCGGCGTCGAAGAGAACGTACACCGCCTGGATCCTCGGCAGCCCGGCGGCGGGGTTGTCCGGTGCGATGCCGGCCAGCTTGATCCCGACGACCTCGGCGGTGGCGGCCGGCATCAACAGGAGCTCCCCGCCCGCTGCGGGCAGGGAGCTCCTGGGTGGCCCTGACGCGATCCCAGCGGACAGCGCGTCCGCGATCGCCATGATCGCGTCACTCCATGAGACGAGCGACCTCAATTCGGACTCGTCGATGTACGGCGGCCTCATCCAGCTCCTCAGGTCGGCGTCAGTTGCTGCTCACCTCTCCGAGCATTATCGACGGTCGTCAGAAGAGGCGCTCGGACCTGACTGCCTCCGGCTCCTCGAGCTCCAGCAGCTTCTGCTTGCGCTTGAGGCCGCCCGCGTAGCCGGTCAACTTGCCGTCCTTCCCGACGACCCGGTGGCAGGGCACGATGATGGAGACCGGGTTGTGCCCGACCGCCTGGCCGACCACCTGGGCCAGCGACTTGTCGCCCAACCGCTCCGCGAGCTCCCCGTAAGTCGTGGTCTCGCCGAAGGGGATCTCGTCCAGCAGAGCCCAGACCTGCCGCTGGAACTCATCGCCCGCGAGCTCAATCGGCAGGTCGAAGGTGGTGCGCTCGCCCGCCAGGTACTGCGCGAGCTGGCGCGCCGCCTCCGACAGCAGCACATCGGTGTCGACGGCAACCTCTTCGCCGAGCTGCGCGCGCTCCGGCTTGACCCAGTGGTGCGGGAAGTACAGACCGGTGAGCGCGCCGTCCGACGCGACCAGGGTGAGCTCGCCCAACTCGGTCTCGACCACCGCGTGGCGGTTGTTCATGACCTCGAATCCTCTCCTCGAATCAGCTCTCACCTGTTGAACGTCCGAGCCGGCGAAGATGTGAGGCTTCTGGGTCATAGGCAGCTAGCGGCGCTTGTTCTGCAGGTGGACCGAGTGCCAGGTGGTGTCGTCGACCGACGGACCCCAGGTGCCGCGCTCGTACGAGGTGGGCTGGTCGGGGAGGTCGAGGACCGGTTCGACGATCCGCCACTGCTCATCGATCAGGGCCTCGTGGACGAACCGCTCGGGACGGCCGTCCATGGCATCGTCGAGGAGTCGCTCGTACGCCTCCTGCTGCGGGCCGAGGGCGGTGGCGAAGTCGACGAGCAGGTCGATCGGCTGGCTCTCCGTGCGCGGTCCGGGCGTCTTGGCCTGTACGGCGATCGCGACGCCGCTGTCGTGTCCGAGGCGGAAGCGCAGCAGGTTGGCGTCCGGCACCTCGAGGTGGCTCGGGATCAACCCGCGCGGCGGCTGCTTCAGCTCGACGACCACCTCGGTCGCAGTACCGGGCAGGCTCTTACCGGCTCGCAGGTAGAACGGCACGCCCTCCCAGCGAGGGGAGTCGATCGTCAGCCGGGTGGAGACGAAGGTCTCGGTGGTGGAATCCGGTGCGACGCCCTGTTCGTCCAGGTAGCCCGCGTACTGGCCTCTCACGGTCGAGTCCGTGGTCATCGCGCGCATCTGGTGGAGCACGGCCACCTGGGCCTGCCGGAACGCATCGTTGCCGTCGGCCACCGGTGGCTCCATCGCCAGCAGAGCGGCGATCTGGAGCGCGTGGTTCTGCACGACGTCGCGGATCGCGCCGGCCTGGTCGTAGAACCCGGCGCGGCCCTGCGTGCCGAACTCCTCGGCCAGCGTGATCTGCACACTGGCGATGTGGTCGCGGTTCCACAACGGCTCGAACAACGCGTTCGCGAACCGCAGTACCAGCAGGTTCTCGACCGCCTCCTTGCCGAGGTAGTGGTCCATCCGGAAGATGCGCTCGGCGTCGAAGGTCGACCGGAGGATCGCGTCGAGCTCCCGGGACGACTGCGGATCGCGGCCGAACGGCTTCTCAACGACCACCCGGCCGCGCGCGGCGAGACCGGCAGCGCCGAGACCGGTGATCGCGTCACCGAACACCGTCGGCGGGATCGCCAGATAGAACAAGGGGCGCTCGGCCGTCTCCAGCCGCTGCGCGATCCGCTGATAGGTCGCGAGATCCGTGTAGTCGCCGGTGACCAGGCTCAACGCCCCGGCCACCTCGCGCCACGCGTCCTCGTCGACGTCTCCACCAGTGGCTTCGACGATCGACTTCCGGGCGGCCGTCTCCAGCTGCTCGTCATCCCAGGCCGATCGAGCCACACCGACCACCGGTACGCCGAGCCGGCCGCGGCGGGCCAACTGGTACAGGGCGGGAAACAGCTTCTTGGAAACCAGGTCTCCGGTGACGCCGAAGATGACCAACGCATCACTGCGGGTACTCATTGACAACCTTCCGATTCGAACTCAAGGCGGTACCGCCTCGGGTTACAACAGCGATCGGCCCTGAGATATTCACTCCGCCCACGAGCCATTTGGCCGGATTCCTAGGCTTGGGGCATGACTTCAGATCTTCTTGGCACTCTCGGGCGCAGTGGGCTGGGTGTACTGGTCACCATCAAGCGGGACGGGCGCCCGCAGTTGTCCAACATCACCTACCTGTACGACGGGGAGCTGATCAGGATCTCGCTGACCGACGACCGGGCGAAGACCAGGAACCTGCGGCGCGATCCGCGGGCGAGTCTGTACGTGAACGGGCCGCGCGGGCGGTCGTACGTGGTGGTCGAGGGTAAGGCCGAGCTGACCGCGGTGGCGGCGGACGAGCAGGACGAGGTGGTCGAGCAGTTGGTCACCTACTACCGGGACGCGGCCGGCGAGCACCCCGACTGGGACGACTACCGGCGGGCGATGGTGGCCGATCGGCGGCTGTTGTTCACGATGACGATCGACCACCTGTACGGCATGGCCGGCTGAGCAGCGACGCCGGCAGGGGCCAGGAACTTCTTCACCGGCGGTAAATGACTCGCCGTGATCGCCTGTTCTGGTCCACCCTGTGCTCGTGGACACTAAGAGACTTTCCCCCGACGACGAGGTCGGGTGTGCGGACGCCGTGGCGTTGATGACCGCCGCCGAGAAGGTTGACTGCCCAGAGTCGTTGCAGCCGACCCCACGCGGCTACGCGGCCCACCTGAAGTACGGCTGGGACGGCAACCCCGGCAAGGCCTATCTGGCGCGCGACGATGACGGCGTCCTGGTGGGCCAGGTCACCGTCCACCTGCCGACCTACGACAACACCCACCTGGCGTGGTGCGGGGTGGACGTCCATCCCGATCACCGTGGCCGCGGCATCGGCGGAGAGCTCGTCGGGTACGCCGAGGAACTGGCGCGGGGCGCCGGGCGGACCTCCATGGGCCTGAGCCAGTGGGACCTGCCGAAGGCGGACGCGTTCGCCCGGCGGCACGGGTTCGAGCGCAAGGCGATCGAGGTGAACCGGCGGCAAGACATCGCCGGCCTCGACTGGACCGTCGTACAGAGGCTGTACGACGAGGCGGTCCGGGCATCATCCGGCTACGAGCTGGTCCGGGTGACCGGTCGCCTGCCCGAGGAGATGCTCGAGGACATGGTCGCGCTGACCGCCTCGATCAACGATGCGCCGAAGGACGACCTCGATATCGAGGACGACGAGTTCAGCCCGGAGCGGTTGCGCGCCTACGAAGAGGCCCAACTCGCGCACGAGCGGACCGTGTACCGGGTGATCGCCCGCGAGCGCGCCACCGGAGCGCTGGCCGGGCACTCGACAGTCACGGTGGAGCGGGAGCGTCCGCACATCGGCGAGCAGCACGACACCGCGGTCGACCGGGCACACCGGGGTCACCGCCTCGGGGCGCTGGTGAAGACCGGGATGCTGCTCTGGATGCGCGAGGCCGAACCGGCGCTGGCGCAGCTGGACACGTGGAACGCCGAGTCCAACAACCACATGATCGCCATCAACGAGCAGCTCGGCTACCGCATCGTCGCCCGCGCGATGTCTTACCAGAAGGCGCTCTGACGGCGCTGCTCCGAGTTGCTAGAGCGGCTCGACAACGGTGACCGACAGTTGGTTGCTGACGGTGAAGCCGAGGCTCTCGTAGAGCCGGATGGCGTTGACGTTGGTGCTACTGGCGTGCAGGAACGGGCGGTTGCCCTCGGCTTCGATGCCGGCGGCAACCGCTCGCGTCAGCCGGCCGGCGAGCCCCTGACCCCGGTACCTCGGATCGGTGCAGACGGCGCTGATCTCTACGTACCCGGGCGGGCGGAACCGCTCGCCGGCCATCGCGATCAGGTCGCCACCACGACGCAGGCCGAGATACCCACCCAGCTCGATCGACCGGGACCGGAACGGCCCCGGGTCGGTGAGAGCCGCCAGGGCGACCATGTCCGCGAGGTCGTCGGGACCGAGCCCGACGGCATCCGGGTCGACGGCGCCGAACGACTCCGGCGCCACCAGCTGCACGACGTCGAAGAGGCGGACGACCTCGAAGGGATCGGGAACCGGCAGCTTCGGGCGCATCAGCGCGGCGCTGTTCCCGGTGCCGACCAGCGCCGCCGCGTCCGCCCAGTCCTGGTCGGTCACGTCATCCGGCAGCCCGAGGAAGGGCGCCACCTCCGCCGGGTAGCGACGGGCCCGCCCCTTGACCTCGGCCAGACCGGCGTGCGCTCCGGCGAGCGCGTGGTACGCCGGGTTGATCGGCACGTCCATCAGAAGCCGAGTTTGCGGAGGTGCTTGGCGTCGGTCTGCCAGTTCTTCGCGATCTTCACGTGCAGGTCGAGGTAGACCGGTGTCCCCAGCAGGGCCTCGATCTGGCGGCGGGCGTTCGCGCCGACCTCGCGCAGCCGGGCGCCCTTGTGCCCGATCACGATGCCCTTCTGGCTGTCCCGCTCAAGGTAGATGTTCGCGTAGATGTCGAGCAGCGGCTTGTCGTCCGGACGGTCCTCGCGCAGACCCATCTCGTCGATGGTGACGGCGATCGAGTGCGGCAACTCGTCCCGGACGCCTTCCAAGGCGGCCTCGCGGATCAGCTCGCCGACCAGGATCTCCTCAGGCTCGTCCGTGACGTCGCCGTCCGGGTAGAGCGGCTGGCCGGCCGGCAGCAGCTTCACCAGCTCGTCGGCGACCGTGTCGACCTGGTACCCCGAGGTGGCCGACACCGGGACGACGGACGCCCACTCGATGCCGACGGACTCCCCCAGCGTCTGGATCTCGGACAGGTGCTCGACCATCCGCTCGGGCGAGACCAGGTCCGCCTTGGTCGCCAGCGCCACCTTCGGGGTCTTGGCCACCTTGGCGGCCTCGGTGACCAGGAACCGGTCGCCTGGGCCGATCCTGTCGCTGGCCGGCAGGCAGATCCCGATCACGTCGACCTCGGCCCAGGTCGTCTTGACCACGTCGTTCAGCCGCTCGCCGAGCAGCGTGCGCGGCTTGTGCAGACCGGGGGTGTCGACCAGGATCAACTGCGCGTCGGGGCGGTGCACGATGCCCCGGACCGCGTGCCGGGTGGTCTGCGGCTTCGACGAGGTGATCACGATCTTCTGACCGACCAGCGCGTTGGTCAGGGTGGACTTGCCCGCGTTCGGCCGGCCGACGAAACAGGCGAAACCGGAGCGGAACTCGCCGCCGGTCGCCGGGGACTGCTCAGGTGTGGACGACATCACGAACCTCTCCGTTGCCATTGGCAACGACTACCGGAAGAGCGGCGCCGCCGAAGTAGCGGACCACCTCGACATCGACCTCATCGGCCTCGGTGACCACCGCGGCGGCCTCGATCCCCTGCACCCCTGACGATACGGCCATCGCCACCGCGAGCTGCAACGCGCTCAGCCGGACGGTGTCCAGCTGCACGGTGCAGGCGGCGTACGTGCGGCCGTCGGTGTCGCGCACCGAGGCGCCCTCCGCGGCCCGGGTGCGGGCCCGGGCGGCACGCGCCAGGGTGACGAGCTTGGCGTCCTCGGCCGGGAGGTCAGCGGACAAAGGTCACATCCTTCGGAATCGCGGTCATGGGTGTCAGCGGTCTGGGGTGTCGGCGGTCTGGGTATCGGCGGTCTTGGGAGTCAGGCGGTCTGGTGGTTGCTGTCCTGCGACTGGTCGGCGAGCTCTCCGCGCCGGACCAGCACGGTACCGACCTGGTTGCGGCGACCGGACGGCCGCTCCGCGGTGAGCGAGAGCCCGAGGCCCTCGATCTCGACCTGGGCGCCGGGGATCGGCACCTTGCCGAGCAGCTTCGCCATCAGCCCGCCGACGGTGTCGACGTCGTCATCGTCCAGCGGTACGCCGAACAGCTCGCCGAGCTCGTCGATCGGGAACCGGCTGGAGACCCGGTACGCCCCGTCGGACAACGCCTGCACCGCTTCCGGCGCCTCGTCGTACTCGTCGGTGATCTCGCCGACGATCTCCTCCAGGATGTCCTCGATGGTGACCAGGCCGGCGGTGCCCCCGTACTCGTCGACGACCATCGCGACGTGCATCCGGGCCGCCTGCATCTCGCGCAGCAGCTGGTCGACCGGCTTGGAGTCGGGGATGTACATGCAGGGCCGCATCACCGACTCGACCCGCTCGGTCGACTCCGACTGCGCGTTGTCGTAGACGCGGCGCATCACGTCCTTCAGGTAGACCACCCCGAGGATGTCGTCCAGCGACTCGCCGATCACCGGGATCCGCGAGTAGCCGCTGCGCAGTGCGAGCGAGGTGAGCTGGCGGAGCTTCTTGTGCCGCTCGATGTAGACCATGTCGGTCCGCGGCACCATCACCTCGCGGACGATGGTGTCGCCCAGCTCGAAGACGGAGTGGATCATCCGCCGCTCGCCGGACTCGATCACCGACGACTGCTCGGCCAGGTCGACCAGCGCCCGCAGCTCGGCCTCCGTCGCGAACGGGCCGGCCGCGAAGCCCTTGCCCGGCGTGAGCGCGTTGCCGATCAGGATCAGCAGCTTCGGCAGCGGCCCGAGCACGCTGGTCAGCGCCATGATCGGGCCGGCCGAGAGGATCGCGAACCGGTCGGAGTGCTGCCGGCCGAGCGTGCGGGGAGCGACGCCGATGATCACGTACGAGACGACGACCATCACCACCGAGGTGATCAGGATGTGCTGCCAGGTCACCGTGAAGACGTTCGACAGCGCCTGGGTGACCAGCACGATCGCGGTGATCTCGCAGGTCAGCCGGACCAACAGCAGCGTGTTCAGGTAGCGCGGCGCGTCGGACAACAGGTCGCGCAGCTTCACCGCGCGCAGGTTGCCCTGCTCGACCTGCTCGTTCGCCCGCACCTTCGAGTACGACGAGAGCGCGGCCTCGGCGCCGGCGAACAGGCCCGCGAGCAGCACCAGCACCGCGGCCACTACCAGCAGAACGCCGTCGTCGTAGGTCACTGGGGAATCATCCCTGTCCGAGCCTGTGAGTCCCTGGGTGTCACTGTCCGAGACTGTTTCCCGGTGCACGCCATGCTTCCAGCAGGCGGCCCTGGACGTCCCACATCTCTGCCTTCTCGGCCGGTTCGGCGTGGTCGTAGCCGAGCAAGTGCAGAATGCCGTGCACCGTCAGCAGTTCGAGCTCGGCCCAGGTGCCGTGGCCGGCCTTCGCGCCCTGCGCGGCGGCGACCGTCGGGCAGAGCGCGATGTCACCGAGGTGGCCGAGCGGAGCATCAGAGTCGTCCTCTGAGTCTCCAGTGCCCGGCCGGAGCTCGTCCATCGGCCACGACATCACGTCGGTCGGTCCCGGCAGGTCCAGGAACTCGACGTGGTAGCGCGCCATCGTGTCCTCGTCGACCAGCTTGATCGACAGCTCGCACTCCGGGTGCAGGCGCAGCGACGACATCACGAAGCGACTCAGCCGCATCAGCCCGTGTGCGTCGATCTCGACGCCGGACTCGTTGTTGACCTCTACGTTCATCTCTTGAGCTCAGCGTCACTTTCGAACGATTCGTACGCCGAGACGATCCGCCCGACCAGCTTGTGCCGGACGACGTCGTGCGAGGTGAGCCGGCAGAAGGTCAGGTCCTCGACGCCCTCCAGGATGTCCTGGACCACGCGCAGCCCCGAGTTCGTCCCGGTCGGCAGGTCCACCTGGGTGACGTCGCCGGTGACGACCATCTTCGAGCCGAAGCCGAGCCGGGTGAGGAACATCTTCATCTGCTCCGGCGAGGTGTTCTGCGCCTCGTCCAGGATGATGTAGGCGTCGTTCAGGGTCCGGCCGCGCATGTAGGCCAGCGGTGCGATCTCGATCGTGCCGGCCGTCATCAGCCGCGGGATCGACTCCGGGTCGAGCATGTCGTGCAGCGCGTCGTACAGCGGCCGCAGGTACGGGTCGATCTTCTCCGACAGGGTGCCGGGCAGGAATCCCAGCCGCTCACCGGCCTCGACCGCCGGCCGGGTCAGGATGATCCGGTTGACCTCCTTGGCCTGCAGCGCCTGCACGGCCTTGGCGACGGCCAGGTAGGTCTTGCCGGTACCGGCGGGGCCGATGCCGAAGACGATCGTGTTCTTGTCGATGGCGTCGACGTAGCGCTTCTGGTTCAGCGTCTTCGGCCGGATGGTGCGGCCACGGCTGGACAGGATGTTCTGGGTCAGCACGTCCGCGGGGCTCTCGACCGTGGCGGCCTTGATCATCGCGATGCTGCGCTCGACCGAGTCCGCGGTCAGCCCGTGGCCGGTCCGCACGACCGCGATCAGCTCGTCGATCAGCCGCTCGGCCAGGGCCAGCTCGGCCGGCTCGCCGTTCAGCGTGATCTCGTTGCCGCGGACCATGATGTCCGCGTCGAACTCCTTCTCGACGATCCGGAGGAACTCGTCCCGGGCTCCGAGCAGGGCCACCATGTCGATGCTGTTCGGCACGACGATCTTGTGGGACGCCTTGTGACCTGCGTCTGCTGCGCTGCGGTCAGCGCGCGCCGCAGTCGGGTGCGACGGCTCGATACTGCGTGGCCTGGACAGCCTTTCCTCCTGATGCCGGGGTGTTCGTGTCCGACCATGCTAGCCGCCCGCTCCGACAGCACCACCCGATAAACCGCCGCGCACCCCCGGCGAGCCCCCGCCGGGACCGCACCGGGGGAAGTCGAACTCGTCGGCGTGGGTGTTCCTCCCGTCGTGGATTCCGACCAGATACCCGGGCGTGAACACGTGGAGTGACTGCACGAGCTGTCGGGTCCCCCTCGTAAACCGAGTCCTCCCGCCGTGCTGCCTCATCCTGCCTCGCCGACCATCTGGTGGGGGGTCAGAGATGTTGTCAACCTGGAACGCCGCCTCCGCGTCTCTGTCACGTGGCACAACCGGCTGTGGTGTATGACGAGTGCGTGGCACATGAGTCCTCGTGGGATGCAGACGAGGCGCTGACGGCTGTCTATACGGCGCACTACACGTCGTTGGTCCGCCTCGGCGCCTTGTTGCTGCGTGACACCGGCGCGGCCGAGGAGATCGTGCAGGACGCCTTCGTGGCGATGCACGGCCGCTGGCACCGGCTGCGCGACCCGCACAAGGCCCTCGCCTACCTGCGCACCGCCGTGGTGAACCGCTGCCGGTCCCGGCAGCGGCACCTGGTGGTGGTGGACAAGCACACACCACGCACGCTGCCGGACGAGCCCAGCGCGGAGCAGGCGGTACTGCGGACCGCGGAGACGGACAGGGTGATCGAGGCGATGCGGACGCTGCCGGAGAAGCAACGCACCGTGATGGTGCTGCGGTACTACGGGGATCTCTCGGAGGCGGAGATCGCCGACACGATGGGGATCAGCCGGGGATCCGTGAAGAGCCATGCCGCGCGGGCGACGAAATCGCTGCGCCAGGTCCTGGAGCAGAGCTTATGAACGATCACCCTGACGACCGGTTCGACGAGCTGATGCGCCGGGCACTGGCCGAGGAGGCCGACCGGATCGAGCCGGCTGACGGACTGCACGAGATCCAGGCCCGCGTCCGGGACCAGCGCAAGCCGGTCAACCGGAGGCCCTGGGCGTTCACCGTCGGCGCCGCCGTGGTCGGCACTGCCGCGGCGATCGGCGCGTTCGCGGTGCTCGACGACAACACCCGGAACGCCGACCAGCCCGAGGTCGCCGGAAGTCCCAGCACGACGGCCAGCGCGACGATCGAGCCGAGCACCCAGGCCTCCGCCAGCCCGTCGGCCCCACCCACCTCGATGCCGTCCGCCAAGCCGTCGCAGACGGTCAACTCGTCCACCGAGCCCCCGAAGACAGCCGGCGTCCCCGAGCCCGAGGTCAAGGCCAGGGCGGTCCCGGTCTACTGGGTCGGCAAGACCGTCGGAAACGACACCGGGGCCGGCGTGCGGCTCTACCGGACCTTCACCTGGATCAGCGGTCAGCCGACCCTGGAGGCGGTCCGGACGATGACCAGCGAGAAGGCCTCCGACCCGGACTACTACTCGCCCTGGATCGGCTCGGTCGTCAGCTCCGTGACGAAGTCCGACGACGACCTCGTCACGGTCGACTTCAAGCTGCTGCCGCGGGCGAAGCTCGACCCGGCCGCTGCGAACATCGCCACCCAGCAACTCGTCTACACGGTGCAGGCCGTGCTCGGTGACTCCAGCAGGAAGATCCTGGTGACCGAGCAAGGGCGAGCCACCCGGGAGCTGTTCGGCCAGACCTTGTCCGGGCAACCGCTGAGCCGCGCTCAGGCAATGGACGTCCAGGCGCTGGTGTGGATCGAGTCTCCCGAGCAGAAGGCGACGGTCCGGAGCCCGGTCACCGTGCGCGGTACCGCCGCGGCGTACGAGGCCACGGTGAACTGGCAGGCGACCAACCTGAAGACCAAGACGGTCGTGAAGAACTACACGAACACCAAGGAGGGCCAGAAGTTCTCCCCGTTCACGTTCACCACCAAGCTCGCCCCAGGCGAGTGGCAACTCGAAGTCTTCATGCTCTCCGGCGAAGACGGCCACATCACCGACACCGACTCGAAGATCATCTTCGTGAAGTAGCCGTCGAGCGGTTCAGTGGGTGAAGGTGAACAGGGTCCGGCCTGGTTCGAGGGGGTGGGGGGCCGTGGTGAGGCGGTTGGTGCCGACTGACCACCCGACGTTGTCGGGGGCGTCGAAGGAGAGTTCTTCGAAGCCAGCGTCGGTGAACCAGGCGCGGATGGTGTCGCGGAGGTCGGGCTCGTGGCGGCCGCGGGTCCAGATGACCGTCGCGCCCGGGGTGCACAGCTGCGGGAGAGCACGGACGGTGCGTTCTACGTCCGCCGGGACGATGTTGCCGAAGACGCCGCAGAACAGCACCAGGTCGGCCGGTACCGCGTCGGCGTAGCTGTCGATCGCGGCCGCGTCACCCTCGATCACCTCGACGCTGGTCAGGCCGTTGGCCGTGGCTGCCGCGCGGGCGACCGCGACGTTGCGGGGGTCGAGCTCGACCAGCCGAGCAGTTACCCGGTCGCGGGCGGGATGGGTCGCGAGCACCTCGATGAGATCGCGGCCCTGGCCCGCGCAGGCGCTGATCGAACGGATCGGGCCGTCCGGCCGGGCGTCGAGATGCGCACGGATGCTCCGCTGGACCGATCTCAGCCGACCGCTCAGGTCGGACGTCTCGTCCTCGTACGGCGTGTGCCACTCCAGCCAGTCCGTCGAATCCATCCAGGTCCTCCTCGATACCAGCGCGAGTCCAACGTGGGTCAGTTCCCTGCGGTGAGTCAGGTCCAGCGGGAGCGGGCGAGGAGTGCTGCCGCGGCGGCCACGCCGGCGGTGGAGGTTCGCAGGACGGAGTCGCCGAGTCGGACCGGGTCCACCTCGAAAGCCTCCAGCTCAGCGGGCGAGATGCCGCCCTCGGGACCGACGACGATGACGACGTCGCCCTCGGCCGGGACCTCCAGAGACGCCAACGGCACCTTCGCCTCCTCGTGCAGCACCACCGCAAGGCCGGCTGTTCCGACGAGCTCGGCGACCTCCGCGGTCGAGGCGATCGGCGCCACCTCGCAGAACCACGAGCGCCGGGACTGCTTGCTGGCTTCGAAGGCCCAGGCCTGCCATTTGGTCAGCGTCTTCGCCACCCGCTCGGGATTGGCGCGGAACTGGCTGCGCTCCGCGTTCCACGGGACCACCACGTCCGCGCCGACCTCGGTCAGCATCTCCACCGCGAGCTCCGCCCGCTCCCCCTTCGGCAGCGCCTGGACGACCACCAGTCGCGGGCTCGCCGGAGCGACCTCGCCGCGGTGATCCACGGCGACGGTCAGCCCGGTCTTGGAGGCAGCCGTCACCGACCCTTCCGCGAAGGACCCGCGCCCGTCCGTCAGACGGATCCGCTCGCCCGGTGCGATCCGTCGTACGACGGCCGCGTGGCGACCCTCGCCGCCGTCCAGCACCAGTTCGGAGCCGGACAGGTCAGGCAGGTAGAAGACGGCGAGTCCCATCGTCGCGCGGCCGTAGGCGTTTTCAGTGCGCGCCGAAAGCGTCGCGCAGGCGTCCGAAGACACCCTTGTGCGCGGCCTGGACCTGACCCTGCGGACGCTCCTCACCGCGTGCCTCGGCGAGTTGCTTCAGCAGCGCGGCCTGGGAGTCGTCCAGCTTGGTCGGGGTCTCCACGATCACCTGCACGATCAGGTCACCGCGACCCGCGTGCCGGAGCCGGGGAACACCCCGCGCGGTCAGCGTCATCGCCGTACCGGACTGGGTGCCGGGGCGGATCTCCAGCGGAGTGGTCTCGCCCTCGAGCGTCGGCAGGTCGATCGTGGTGCCGAGCGCGGCCGCGGTCATCGGCAGCGTGACCGTGCAGTGCAGGTCGTCACCGCTGCGGGTGAAGATCTCGTGCTGCTCGACCTCGATCTCGACGTACAGGTCGCCGGCCGGGCCGCCGCCGGGGCCGACCTCGCCCTGGCCGGACAGCTGCACCCGGGTGCCGCTGTCGACGCCACCGGGGATCTTGACGGTGACGGTACGGCGGGAGCGGACCCGCCCGTCGCCGGCGCACTCGACGCACGGGTTCGGGATGGTCGTACCGAAGCCGCGGCAGTTCGGGCAGGGACGCATCGTCCGGACCTCGCCGAGGAACGAGCGCTGGGTGTGCGTCACCTCGCCGCGTCCGTGGCAGATGTCGCAGGTGACCGGCTCGGACCCGGCGGCCGCGCCGGATCCCGAACAGGTCGGACACAGCACGGCCGTGTCGACCTTCAGCTCGCGGGTGGTGCCGAAGGCCGCCTCGCCGAGGTCGATCCGCAGCGGGATCAGGGCGTCCTGGCCCCGCCGGGTGCGCGGCCGCGGACCGCGGGTCGCCCCGCCGGTCTGGCCGAAGAAGGCGTCCATGATGTCGGTGAAGGTGAACGCCTGGCCGAAGCCGGCACCGCCGGGACCCCCTCCTGCCGCGCTGGCGAAGGGGTCGCCGCCGAGATCGTGCAGCTGCCGCTTCTGCGGGTCGCTCAGCACCTGGAACGCGCGGCCGATCTCCTGGAACTTGTTGTGCGCGTCCTCGGAGTCGTTGACGTCCGGGTGGTACTGGCGGGCCAGCTTGCGGTAGGCCTTCTTGATCTCGTCCGGTGAGGCGTCACGGCTGACGCCCAGGACGGCGTAGTAATCGGTGCTCATACTCCAGACCAAATGTCGGTGGTAGTCGTCATGAGTCGGCCAGGATCTGGCTGACGTAACGCGCGACGGCGCGGACCGCGCCCATCGTGCTCGGATAGTCCATGTGGGTCGGGCCGACGATGCCGAGCGTGGCCAGCGCCTCCGACTTCGACCCGTACGCGGTCGCGATCACCGAGGTGGTGGCCAGTTCCTCGTACGGGTTCTCGTGCCCGATCCGCACCGTCAGGGTCTGCGGGTGCGTCGCCTCGCCGAGCAGCTTGAGCAGGATCACGTGCTCCTCGAGCGCCTCCAGCACCGGCTTCACGTTGCGCTCGAAGTCGTCGCCGTAGCGGGTCAGGTTGGCGGCGCCGCCGACCGCGATCCGCTGCTCGCCGTCATCGCTGAAGGCCTCCAGCAGCGACGTCACGATGGCGGCCACCAGCGGCCGATCGGACGGCGGGAAGGTCTCGGTGACGTTCGCCAGCGAGGTCGCCGCGTCGGTCAACCGCTGGCCGACCAGCGCGGTGTTCATCCGGGAGCGCAGGTCGGCGATCAGGTGCTCGTCGACGTCGTGCTGGGTCTCCACGATCCGCTGCTCGACCCGCCCGGTGCTGGTGATCAGCACCAGCAGCAGCCGCCGCGGCGTCATGGTGACCACCTCGACGTGCCGCACGCTGGACCGGGTCAGGGTCGGATACTGCACGATCGCGACCTGCCTGGTGATCTGCGCCAGCAGCCGGACGGTACGGCGGACCACGTCGTCCAGGTCGACCGCACCGGCCAGGAAGGACGAGATCGCCTTCTTCTCGGCCGGCGACAACGTCTTCACGGTGCTCAGCTTGTCCACGAACAGCCGGTAGCCGGCGTCGGTCGGGATCCGGCCGGCGCTGGTGTGCGGCTGGGTGATGTACCCCTCCTCCTCCAGCGCGGCCATGTCGTTGCGCACGGTCGCCGGGGAGACGCCGAGGTTGTGCCGGTCCACCAGGGACTTCGAGCCGACCGGCTCGTGGGTGGCCACGTAGTCCTCGACGATGGCCCGGAGCACGTCCAGTTTGCGTTCGTCCAGCACGTGCACCACCCTCTCTCCACGTCGACACCGGTACCCAGCGCAGGGCATCCCACTGAGGGCACCCTTGGCACTCCCGCGATTCGAGTGCCAGTCTACCGAGCCGTAGCGACACCTACTCCCGCGTAGCGGCGTGGGACGCGTCTCAGACGCGCGCAGGAGTCGTCTCAGGCCGACTCGGGAGACGCCCCCAACGGTACGGCGGCCGGGCGGTCGACCGTGCTCGCCACGTCCACGGGCTGATCCTGGGCGGCCGCCTCGAGCAGCGACTCCAGTACGTCGAGCACGTGGTACGCGAGGGCTCCGTTGGCCCGGTGGTCGCCACCGGTCCGGATCGCGCGCGCCATGTCGGCCACACCGACGCCCCGGCCAGCCCCCGCGTAGCCGCCGGCTACCGGGAGTTCCGTCCAGTCACGGGCGGTCGCGGTGGCGATCTCCACCTTGCCGTCGAAGTTGTTCGGGTCTGGCACCGACAGACTGCCCTCGGTCCCGTGCACCTCGATCCGCGGCAGTCGCGCGGCCCACACGTCGAAGCTCATCAGCACCGTCGTCAGCGCACCCGACTCGTGCTCGAGGATGCCGGTCACGTGGGTCGGCACCTCCACAGGGAAGGTCTCCCCTGCTCGCGGACCGGTGTGGACCTTCCGCTGCTCATGAGCACGCCCAGCCCGCCCAGTGACCCGGCGTACCGGTCCGAGCAGCGTCACCAGGCTGCTGACGTAGTACGGGCCCATGTCGAGCAGCGGACCGCCACCGGGCTGGTAGTAGAACTCAGGAGCCGGGTGCCACAGCTCGTGCCCAGGCGTGACGAACGAAGCCGTCGCAGCGGTCGGTACGCCGATGTCGCCCCGGTCGAGGGCGGCTCGTGCGGTCTGGGTCCCCGTGCCGAGCACAGTGTCCGGAGCGCAGCCGATCCGGAGGTTGCCGGCGGCCGCGAGCTTCAGGAGCGGCTCAGCCTCGGCACGATCAACCGCGAGCGGCTTCTCGCCGTACACGTGCTTGCCCGCCTGCAGGGCGGCCTGATTCACCGAGGCGTGGGCCGCGGGAATGGTCAGGTTGAGGACGATGTCGACCTCGGGGTCGGCCAGCAGGTCCTCGGATGACAGCGCCCGGATGCCCTGGTGCTGGTCGGCGATCGCCTGGGCCCGGCTGAGGTCCAGGTCGGCGACCGCGACCACGTCGACGCCGGGCAGCTTGGCGAGGTGGTCGAGGTAGGTGCCGCTGATGACACCGGTGCCGACGATGCCGATGTTGGTCACTTGCTCGCCCACAGCAGTCCCCGTTCGATGATGGTGCGGACCTCGGGCACGTCCAGGTCCTCGAGGCTGTGGCCCGGCGTACAGACGAACACCTTGCCCGTACCCCAGGTGCGGGTCCAGACGGCCGGCATCGTCGCGCCCTCGATCCACGGGAAGTCCGGGTGCGCCCGGAAGGTGGTGGTCGCGAGCACGTTGTTGGTCGGGTCCGCGTGCACGTAGTACTGCTCGGTGTGCAGGTCGAAACCGGTGATGCCCTCGACGATCGGGTCGTCGGCCACCACCTCGATCCGGTGGTCGACGAAACCGCCCGGGTGCGAGACGAACTGGCCGCCGGTCATGAAGCTGTAGTCGCTGTTGCTGCGGAACGAGTCGACGATGCCGCCGTGCCAGCCGGCCAGCCCGGTGCCCGCGCGCACCGCGGCCTCGAGTCCCTTGACCTGCTCGTTGGTGATCTCGCCCATGCTGATGCACTGCAGCACCAGGTCGGTGCCGTCCAGGTCGAGGTAGCTCTCGGTGCTCTCGGAGACCACGACCTCGAAGCCGTTGTCCCGCAGGAACGGGATGAACAGTTCGGTCGCCTCGGCCGGCTTGTGCCCGTCCCAGCCGCCTCGTACCACCAGTGCCCGTCGTGTCGTCACGCCGTCCGCCCTTCGCGTCGTTCCGGAAGATGAGCCCGGCGATCTCAGAGATCGGATGAATCACCGTCGCCTAGGCGACCCTAGGCGGCCGGACCGGGCCCTTCAAGTCCCGTCCCGACGACTGGATAGGGCTTACCGGTGTGATCGCCGGGCCGGGTCCACCGCGGTCTCCTCCTCGACGGCATCCCCAAGGACCTGCTCCGCCGCGGCGACACCATCACCAACTGACCACCGTGTACGGCCCTCTCCCGCTGGAAGAGGCTGGTGGGGCGCGGTTAAGGTCGGGGCATGAGCGCATGGGCCGAGCTGGGCGATCGGTGCTGGGTCCGTCGGTATCCGGAGTGGGACCTGAACGTCGGCCTCGTCGTCGGCTCCGAAGGCGCCCTGGTGATCGACACCCGCGCCACCACCGCGCAGGCCGAGGAACTGCTGGCCGAGATCCGCAAGCTCACCGACGCCCCGGTCCGCTGGGTGGTCAACACCCACGCGCACTTCGACCACACCTTCGGCAACGGCGTCTTCGCCGACGCCACCAGCTATGCCCAGGAGAACGCCGCCGCCGCGCTCGCCGAGCGCGGACCCGCACTCCAGCAGCACTACCGCGACAACCCCGCCCCGGACCCGCAGTACCCGGAGATTGCCGCCGAGGTGATCGCCGGTCTCGCGGCGACCAAGATCGTTGCCATCGACAACACCTTCGCGGTGGCCAAGGTGATCGACCTGGGCGACCGCCGGGTGGAACTCCTGCACCTGGGGAACGCGCACACCGACGGCGACCTGGTGGTCGTCGTACCGGATGCCGACGTGTACTTCGTGGGCGATCTGCTCGAGGAGTCGGCGCCGCCGTCGTACGGCGACGACTCGTTCCCGCTGGAGTGGCCGGACACGCTCGACCGGCTGATCGGGCTGCTGACCGCGACCTCGAAGGTCGTCCCCGGGCACGGCGCGGTGGTCGACGCGGAGTTCGCGCGGGACCAGGCCGGCGACCTCGGCACCGTCGCGAACACGATCTCCGGCCTGCACCACAACGGCACCTCGCTCGAGGCCGCGCTCGCGCACACCGACGACTGGCCCTGGCCGGTGACGCACGTGGAGCAGGCGGTACGGCGCGGGTACGCAGTACTGGGGACGCCGCGGAGGCCGACGCTTCCGCTGCTCGGTCCCGGCAAATCGGAGTAGTCGCCCGAACCGCCGACGCGTACCGATTGTGACGCTGCGGGGTTATCCGTTGACATAGCGTCCCGTATCCCGCACCTTGGTCCGAAACGACTGCGGACGAGGTGGCGACCATGACGCTGACGGCACCATCAGTTGACCAGATCACCCACCCGGACGGCCGAGTCGAGCTGAGCGATCCGGACGCCATCACCGCGAGTCCCTACGGCAATGCCGAACTCGCCCCGACGCGACTACCCGAACGCCGCTGGACGACGTACAACTATGCGGCGTTGTGGATGGGGATGGCTCCGTCCTCGCGGTCGGCGGCGCCTACTCGGCCCCCGGCGCCGGCCCCTTCCCCGAAGACGGCCTGATCCCCTTCCTCCAACCCCTCTACGACTACTCCTGGGTGGTAGGCCTGATCGCCGGCTTCCTGGCCTACCTGGCCCTGACCCTTACCTCCCCCATCCGGGAACCAACCGCCACCCACGCCGCCCCCACCACCTAGTACTACGACTCGCCCGCCCCTCCTCCGTCGGCGCATCCACCCGCCCACCCCAGCACGCCGCTCCTCCGTCGGGGAGCGCCGGTCACGTCGGCGGGTAGGCGAGGACGTGGAGGAGGGCGACCTGTGAGGCGGCGCCGACGATTTCGCCTCGCGCCATCCGGTCGCGGACCGACGCGAGCGGGATCCAGCGAACTCGTTCGGCCTCGTTGATGTCGACCGGGTCGCCGATGTGGTCCGCGCCCATCGCGACGTACAGGAGATTCTCGGCATCTGTCGTGCCGACGCTTGGTTGGAAGGAGCCGAGCGGCCGGACGTCGCGTGGGCGCCAGCCGGTCTCTTCCTCGACCTCGCGGGCAGCGGTGATCGCTGGGTCCTCGTCGGGGTCGACGTAGCCGCCCGGTAGTTCCCAGACCCATCGGTCGATGATGAAGCGGTGCCGCCACATCATCAGGACGTTGCCGAGGCCGTCGAGCACGACCATGATCGCGGCCTTGGGCATCCGGAGCACGTATTGCTCGAAGGTGACGCCGTCCGGCAGTTCGACTGACGCGATGCTGAGGGTCAGGCGCCTGGTGTCGTCTACGACCCGTTCGCCGTGGATCTTCCAGCGGGTGAGTTCCTAGCTGTCCTCGGCGGTCATTCCGCAGACGCTATCGGCGGTTGGAGGTCGGGCCGTACGCCGCCTGCCCCGGTGCCCCTCCGCCCGGGGCGGGCGGCGTACGGGGGTTAGTGGGTTGTCGGGCGGGCGACGAAATGGCCGCGGCGGTGGCCGGCGATGAGGGCGATGCCCAGGACTGCGCTGCCGACGGCGATGCCGCCGAGGGCGATGGAGGTGGCGTCGAGTCCACCGCCGGCCTGGCTGGTGGCGACCGGGGGGACCTCGTACTGCGGGGCGTAGTTCGGGTAGTTGGGTGGGTCCGGGTACATCGCGGTCGCGGCCGGCTCGGCAGGACGGGCGGGTTCGGTCGCGCTTGCAGGCATGGTGGTCGCCATCAGGAGCAGGCAGGTTCCTGCGCCGCCGACTGCCAGGGTTGCCAGAGACTTCCTTGCGGTGGTGTGTGCGGACATGATCCCGGTGCTCCTGTTCTCGCGTCCGGCGGAGCCATCGCTGGTGGTGACCCGGGTAACGCCTGACGCTTGCTGATCCCTTTGTCGCGCCGGGCGGTATCGCCCCGGTCTGTCCCGGTATCGCCGCGGTATCACCGCCGTTGACGGACTGTCCGCGGTACCCGACAGTCGAGACGTGAGTATCGCCGTTCTCGGCCCGCTCACGATCGAGGGAGACCAGGGGCAACCGCAGGTTCTCGGTCGACGCGACCGGGTCGTGCTCGCAGCACTGGCCGTTCGTCCTGGACACGTGGTCAGCTCCGAAGAGCTGGCCGAGGTGGTCTGGGGCGAGCAGCTCCCTTCGTCATGGCCGAAAGTCATCCAGGGCTGCGTGGTCCGGCTTCGCAAGATCCTCGGCGTCCACTCCATCGAGACGTTGCCGCTCGGCTACCGGCTCGCCGTACCGCTGGACGAGATCGACGCCCAGCGGTTCGAGCGGGCGATGGGTCGCGCCCGTGCACTGTTCGCGGCCGACGAGGCCGAGCGGGCGGCGGTGGTACTCGCGGACGCGTTGACGTTGTGGCGCGGCCGCCCGCTGACCGAGCTGGACGGCTGGGACATGGCCCGGATCGAAGTGGAACGACTGGGCGAGCTGCGGCATGCGGCCGAGGAGTTGTACGTCGAGGCCTCGCTGAGTTCAGGACAGCACGACAAGGTGCTGGCGAAGGCCCGGTCACTGGTGAACGAAGAGCCACTCCGCGAACGCCGGTGGATCCTGCTCGCCACCGCGCAGTACCAGGCGGGTCAGCAGAGCGAGGCGCTGCGGACGATCCACCGGCTGCGCGCCGTACTGAGTCGGGAGCTCGGCCTGGACCCGAATCCGGAGATCGACGCGCTGGAGCAGGCGATCCTTCGTCAGGACCCCTCTCTCGTGGCCGAGCACGCCATGCCGGAGCCGGACCGCGTCTGCCCGTACCCGGGTCTCAAGGCGTACGACCTGGACGACGCCGACACGTTCTTCGGCCGCGACGCCGACATCGCCGCCTGCCTGCGCAAGCTGACCGACGCCTCGGTGCTGGCGGTCATCGGACCGTCCGGCTGTGGCAAGTCCTCGCTCGTACGAGCCGGAGTCGCGGCCTCCCTGCAACGAGACGGGCAGCGCGTCGTCGTGATGACCCCGGGCGTTCACCCGGTCGCGGCGCTGGCCGCGACCATGCCGACGACCGGCTCGGCGCCGGCTCTGGTGGTCGACCAGTGCGAAGAGGTGTTCTCCCTGTGCGGTGATGCAGCTGAGCGCGACGCCTTTCTGACCGCGCTGACCGCTCATCACGCGGTGGCGCCCTTGATCCTGTCCTTCCGCGCCGACCGCATCGCCGACATCTCTGCCCATCCGGTCTTCGCCCGCACCATCGAGCCCGGCCTCTACCTGCTCTCCGGGATGACTGAGACCGACCTGCGCGACGCGATCGAGAAGCCCGCCCGGCTCGCGTCGCTGATCGTGGAACCCGGACTGGTCGACCTGCTCGTCAACGAGGTGGCCGACCAACCCGGCGCCCTGCCGCTGATGTCCCACGCACTCGGCGAGACCTGGCAGCGTCGCGAGGGCCGCACCCTCACCGTGGCCGGCTACAACGCCTCGGGCGGGATCCGCGGCGCGGTCGCCCAGTCGGCCGAGCAGGTCTACGAACACACCCCGCCGGAGCAACGACCGGTACTGCATGACCTGCTGCTGCGCCTGGTCACGCCAGGGCCGGAGGGTGAACCGATCCGCAGCCGGCTGCCGCGACGGCTCGTGATCACCGGCGCCGAGGACGACGCGATGGTCGACCGGCTGGTCAGTTCGCGACTGGTGACCAGCGACGACGGAGTGGTCGGGCTCGCCCACGAGTCACTCGCGCGGGCCTGGCCACGACTGCGCGGCTGGCTCGAGGACGATCTCGAAGGTCAGCGGATCCTGCACCACCTGGCAGTCGCCGCCGACTCCTGGGACAGCCTCGGCCGCCCAGACAACGAGTTGTACCGCGGTGTGCGGCTGGCGAAGGCCTCGGACTGGCAGGAACGCAGGACCTCAACGCTGACGCCAACCGAAGAGGAGTTCCTGGCCGCGAGCAAGCGTGCATCGCAAGTAGAGCTGAGAGCAGCCGAGGAGCGCACCCGCCAGCAGGTCCGCGTCAACCGGCGGCTTCGTGGCGCCCTCGCCGCCGGCGCTTTACTGCTGGTCGGCGCCCTGATCGCCGGTTTCGCGGCAGTACGCCAGACCGACCGGGCAGAGCAGGCGGTGGTCAGCGAACTGGCACGTCAGGTCGGGGCCCGCGCACTACTGACCGAGGGCATCAGCCACTCGATCCTGCTCGCCGCCCACGGCGTCCGGCTGGAGGATTCGCCGGAGACACGAGCCAACCTGTTTGCTGCAATCAACAAACGCCCCAACCTCCTCCGATCCATGCCCGCCCCCTTGGGCCGCACCGAGAACCTGGAGCTCTCGCCCGACGGCCGGCGAATAGTGGCCGGCGACGACAACTCGACCTTCCACGTGTACGACGCTCAGTCGGGCCAGGTACTCGACTCGTATACCTTCGGGGAAGCGCCCGAAGGCCGGCAGATCTACACCTGGCCACGGTTCAGCCCGGACGGCCGATTCGTCGCCGCGATCGCGGGCAGCGCCCTGTGGCATCTCGACGATCCGCAATGGCCGATCCAGTTGCTGCGCGCCGACAACTTGGAACCGGTGACTCCACAGCCGACGATCCCCAGGGAGACAGGAACCGCGAACACCTGGTTCAACAGTCTCTCCTTCAGCGCGGATGGCCGCTACCTGGCTGCAAGCCTGCACACAGATGTGTCTGCTCGGGCGCCGTTCGCGCTGATCTGGGATCTGCGGGCGACTGGTCGTGCACCACGTAAGGTCGCGCTCTCAGGTGACCACCAAGGGGTGGCTCTCAGTCCCGACGGCAGCACCCTCTACAGCACCTGGCCGCTCTCTGCGATCGACGTAGCCACCGGCAAGCAGAAGTGGCAACACGCCGGACTGCGCGGGGACAACTCGCTCGAGGTCAGCAGATCAGGCGATGTGCTGGCGGTCCAGCAACTGAGGCTGAACCGGCTGGACAGTGCGCCCCTTTCACTGATCGATGCGCGCACCGGGAGGACCCTCAAGGTGCTGCCCGGTCAGTTCGGTTTCACCCGCGGCTTCGCCTTCTCCGCGGACGACAAACTGTTGGCGGCGGCTGAACAAGATGGCGAGGTCGTCATCTGGGATCTGGCCACAGGTACTCGGCGCGAGAGCATCGAGACCTCAGAAGTGTCCTGGGGCGTCGCCTTCAGCTCGGACGGACGGACGCTCTACACCGCCGGCGACGAGGGGATCCTGCGAGCCTACGACCTGGCCGGTCAGCGCCGCTATCTTCGTGCGACGCCCGGCGTTGAAGCCCGCCAGTACCTCCACGTCCTCCCCTCTGCTGACGGCAAGACGACCGCCTACTTGTGGCGGGACGCCAACGGCTCGTGGGTGAACTTCGCCGACACAGCCACCGGACGCAGTACGACGCCCATCCGTCTCGGCGTCGATCTCGAAACAGGACCGTGGTCGCCCGCAGCCTGGCACCCGGACGGCCGGAAGTTCGCTGTCCACGACTCCGATGCGATCACCACCGTGGACGCCAGGACCGGCAAGGTGCTCGAGTTCAAGGAGAACCTGGACGTCCTCTCGATCAGCTATGTCGACAACGGCGCGCGCCTCCTGATCGGCAGCACGAACGGCATCGTCTTCTACGACCACGATCTCTGGCCCGAGGGACAGGACGTATGGTGGCCGGCGGACTGCTGCCTGGCGACTTCTGCCGACGGCCAGTCCGCGGTGCTCTTCGAGGACTTCCCGGACGGGTCCGGCGAACACTGGCGGATCATCAGCACGGACACGGGCTTGGTCGACCTGGAAGGTGATCTGCCCGTGGATCTCAACCACTCGGCCTTCTCCCCGGACGGAAAGCTGGTAGCCGGTACCGGAGCCAGCGGCGAGGTGGTCACGATCGACGTGCAGCGCGGTCTGATCAAGCGCGCTGCGAAGGTCGGACACGGCGACGAGGGGTTGTTCGTCCAGTTCTCCCCCGACGGGTCACGGCTGGTGTCGGGAGCCGAGGACGGCACAGTCAGCCTCTGGGATGCGCACACCCTCGACCTCCTGGGTACGGTCTCCATCTCCCCCGAGAACAAGCCGGTCGGCGCCATCCCGCACTTTACCGACGGCAGCGACATCGTCACGATCGCGGCGTACGACGGGAGGACCTACCGCTGGGACACCCGGATCGAACAGACCCTCGCCTACGCCTGCGAGATGGCCGGCCGCAACCTCACCCACGACGAGTGGACCCAAGCGTTCGGCAGCCGCCCGTACGAGAAGACCTGCCCCTAACCCTCTCCGATTTCAGCGTGGCCTCCCCTTGAAACGCCGGTCAGCCGCTCCACCTCCAAGCCGCGACGCTGTCGCATCACACTCTGGAGTCCACGGTCCCCACCCCTCGCGTGGGCACAACCCCTCGAACGGTGGTGAGCCCACCCACCTCCCAGTACGCAAACCCCACCTTCGGGGGTCAACCCCTGCCACGGTGGGTCAGCCCCGCCGGATCCGAGCAGGCAACCCAACTCAGGGGTAGCCCGAGCAGCTCTGCCGGCCCATGCCACGAACCACCGCGGCCACACCCCCTGAAACGCCGGTCAGCCGCTCCACCTCCAAGCCCCACGCTGTCGCATCACACTCTGGAATCCACGGTCCCCACCCCTTCGCGTGGGGATAACCCCTCGAACGGTGGTTAGCCCACCCACCTCCCAGCACGCAAACCCCACCTTCGAGGGTCAACCCCTGCCACGGTGGGTCCGCCCCGCCGGATCCGAGCAGGCAACCCACCCTCTCAGGGGCCTTGTTGGGGGTGTGTGGTTGAGCGGGAAGGGACGGTGAGCCGATTACGGTGTGGGGGTGGCTGATCGGTATGGGAATGACGTGTTGTCTGGTGACTGGCGGAAGCCCAAGAACGGGCGAACCGTCGAGGTCGAGCTGGAGAAGGGCATGGTCGTCGAGGAGCCGTCGTCCGGGTTCGTCGGCGCGGTGGTGCGGTGGGAGCACGGCGTGGTCGATCTCGAGGATCGGCACGGGAAGATCCGCACCTACCCACTCGGCCCCGGGTTCTGGGTGGACGGGAAACCCGTCGCCCTGAAGCCGCCCAAGAAGGCGGCGCCGGCCAAGAACACCCGTACTGCGTCAGGCTCCGTGGCGGTCTCGAACGTACGAGCCAAGGTCGCCCGCGCCAGCCGCATCTACGTCGAGGGCCGGCACGACGCGGAACTCGTGGAGCGGGTCTGGGGTGACGACCTGCGGATCGAGGGCGTGGTGGTGGAGTACCTCGAGGGTGTCGACGACCTTCCCGCGATTGTGAACCGCTTCCAGCCGGGACCTGGCCGGCGGCTGGGTGTCCTGGTGGACCACCTGGTCGACGGGTCGAAGGAGTCGAAGATCGCGGCGCAGGTGACGAACCGGCATGTGCTCGTCGTCGGGCACCCGTTCATCGACATCTGGGAGGCTGTGAAGCCGTCCTCGCTCGGGATCGCGGCCTGGCCGAGGATCCCGCACGGACAGGACTGGAAGAAGGGCGTGCTGCAGACGTTCGGCTGGCCCGCGACCGACCAGGCCGACGTGGCCGCGGCCTGGAAGCACATCCTGTCGAAGGTGAAGAGCTACGCCGACCTGGACCCGCGGTTGCTCGGCCGGGTCGAGGAGCTCATCGATTTCGTGACGATGGACTGATCGGCGGCATCCGCTTCTCGATCCAGGCGCGGATCCGGCGCCGCTGGCGGCGGACGTACCACGAACCAGCGAACAAAGCGGCTCCGACGGTCAGGACGAGTCCGGCGAGCAGCGACGCGATGATCCGCACTCCGGCGGCGTCGACCACGCCCGCGACGACCAGGAGCAGAACGCCTGCGCCGACGAACGCGATCGGCAACCACTGCTGGAACAGCAGCGGCCGGGCCGCCGGTTTGAGGTCGACGTTCTTCACCAGCCGATGCCAGAGGCTGTAGCGGGCGGGTTCGGTGAGCCAGCGGGCGACCTTGAGCAACCAGGAGTCCGGCTCGTTCTTCCGGGCCGCCATCGCCTTGACCCAGTCGCCGACCTGCGGGCTCAACCCACCGGACACGTCGACCATCCGGTCGGCGAGACCCTTGGTCGTCGCGATGCCTTCTTTGGTGGTGTTCAGCTCGTTCCGCATCGTCGTCAGCGCGCCCAGCCCGGCCTCCACCGGGAAGTCCACCGCCAGTCGCTGCACCCGCTCGGCGACCTTGTCGACCTTCCACTCCTCGGCCTCGAGCACCTGCCGCTGGGTCTCGCGGATCCAGTCCGGGTCGGCGCCGAGCATCGCGCCGAGGTGGGCGACGCAGTGCAGCCGGCCCATCAGCCAGTCCCAGCGCCGCCAGTCCGCCGCCCCGAAGGCGCCGAAGTGGCCGACCTGGGTCCCGTAGAGGATCCGGTCCTTCAGGTCGTTGGCGATCGACCCCTCCGGCAGGTCGTCGAGCAACGTCAGCGGGATGTCCGGTCCCAGCCGCAGGAACTGGAACGGAGCACTGCGCTGCTGCGGAGTCCGCGCCGACGTACACCGCGACACGATCTCCACCTCGAGCGCGGTCTCCACCACGTCCGAGCCGACGACCGTGATCAGCGCGTCCAGTTCGTCGCCGAGCGCGCGCCGCACCTGGAGCGCTTCGAAGATGTCGTTCAGCGCGACCGCGACCGCCTCGGCCCCACCGGCGGGCTGCAGGTCGAGGTCCGCCTCGGCGAGCTTCTCGGACAGGGCGTCCCGGACCGCCAGCACCTTCTGCAGGCTGTCGCTGGTCGCCGTCAGGCGCCGCTCCAGCTCCGGCCGGTCCGCCGGCTGAGCCTTGTCGATCCGCGTGCGCAGCGACCGGAGTACGAGCCGTACTACGCGCTCGCCCGCGCCCGTCCCCCAGTCCCAGCAGGGGTTCTCGTCGATATCGGTCCGCAGCGGCGCGGTCGAGCCGTCCGGCCCCGGCACCCATGGGTGGTCCGTGTTGAGGATGTCGTCGATCTCCGACTCGGACAATGCCGTGGCGGCGTCGAGCACGGTCGACTGGTCGTGCGTCGCGATCGTCACCGCCTCCCAGACGCCACCTGCCGCCCGGCCGCGCGAGTACGCCGGTTGCAGCAGTTCGGCGGCCTTCCGCAGCCGCCCTCGCTCGACTGGTTGCTCGACGCAACGATCGAAGAGGCGCTGCGAGTCGGACCAGGACGCGTCCGCCTCCAGCAGCAACCGCTCGAGCTGCTCCACGTCGGACCGGAAGTCCACCTCTCGGGGGAACTGCACGGCCGACAGCGCCGACACCCGCCAGTTGGGCTCGGTCGCATCCACCAGTCGCGTCTCGGCGGACCCGATTCCGGCCGACGGTACGACGTACAGGACGTACCGGCTGGCGCGACCCGTCACGGGGCGGCGGGCGACGACGTCGAGCACCGGGCCGAACGGCGCGTTGTCGAGGACGCCGCCGTCGACGAGCCACGCGCCGGAGTCCGCCTGGTAGGGACCGGGCTGCATCCGCGGCGGCGACGCGGCCAGCCTCGGCGTCTCCAGTACCGGCCCGAAGGCGGCCGGGAACGACGCGGACGCGCGAGCTGCCCGGGCGAGCAACTTGGTGTCCTTCAGCCCGTTCTTCTCCGAGACCGAGAACTTCCGCGTCGCGCCGTCGTACACGGCCGCCTTCTCACTCGTGAAGGCGAACAGGTAGCGATGGTCCGGTACGACGAACCGCTGGCCGGCCGCGTCCTTCGCCTCGAACTGCTGGACTCCGAGGCCTGAGGCGGTCACGAACAACGTCACCGGCTCGGAGTCCTCCGACTTGCCCGCGTCGGCGACACCCTCCAGCAGGTTGTTCAGCTCGTTCAGGAAGTACTTGCCGTCGAGGACCGAGGTGGACGGCACGCCGACGGCCGGCACCAGCTTGCCGACCTCGAGCGAGCCGAGGCCGACCCAGCGCTGCCGCAGCCACGGTCCGTGGTCGCCGTCCGGGTCGAGCGTCGAGCCGTGCGAGATCGCGGTCGCGAGGAGTGACCCGTTGAGACCGCCCGCACTGGTCCCGGCGATCACGTCCACGACGACCCGGCGACGCTCGCCGCCGCGATGGCAGAGTTCGCGCCACCTCTTGGCGAGCACCTCGTCGTACGGTTGCGCGGACGCCGTACCGGAGCCGGACGCGCGGCGGATCAGGTCGAGCTCGTGCGTGACACCGCCCATCCAGACGGCGAGGCTGACACCACCGTTCAGCACCAGCGCGATCCGGATCTCATGGTCGGACATGCAGAAAGCCCCCCTTGTCAGGCATCACAGATATCACGGGCGTGACCGGCTCCGACAGTCATCGCAGCGGAGAGTGAACAAAGAGGCAGCCGAACTGTTGTCCGGAGCAGCACGCAGCGTCATCCTGTGGTGGGGGTGGTCGTCATGAATTCGTGGCGGACAGCGGCGCCGATCTGCGTGGTGCTGTTGATGCTGTTGGTGGGTTGCGGCGGGTCGAGCGACGAGGCCGATCCAGGGACCACGTTGACGCCGTCGGAGTCGTCGACGTCGACCGGCGAGCCGTCGGTGGAGCCGACCGATCCGGAGTCGACCCAGGCCACCCGGGACAAGCCCTCCATCCAGATCGCGTCCGCGCCGATCGGCGGCAACGTCCAGACCGACGGCGCGGACCAGTGCGCCGAGGTCAACTGGCTGGGCCGCAACCCGATCCCGGCCGGCACGACCATCCAGCTCGGTGAGGCGAGCCTGGATCCCACCGACCTCTTCGACCTCTACCAGGACGCGTGCGACACGGATCTGCGGCCGTGCACGGAGGTGACGTGGCAGACGACCAGCTTCACGCCCTGCTACGTCGGCGCCCGCCAGGTCGCCCGGGGCGACCGGGCCGCCAAGCTGATCATCGCCGTGACCGCGACCTGCGAGACCCAGGCGGACTGCCAGAGCCTGGCCGGCGACACCCCCGGCAGCCAGATCTCGTTCGCGCCGGGCGATCTCGTGTCGAATGGCTGATGAGCGGTCCCAGGCCGAACGCTGGGTGAGTTTCGCCGCCGGCATCGTGGCGCCGGTGACGCTGATCAGCGGCCTGCTGTTCTACTTCGGCTACGTCTCCGCGCGGTCGCAGTACGAGTACTTCGGGATCGACGTCGACACGATCGGTCTGAGCACCCAGGACTACGTGATGCGCAGCCCGCAGCCCCTGCTGGTTCCGTTGCTCGTGTTCGCCCTGATCGCGGTCGCCGTAGTCCTGCTGCACAACGCGATCCAGCCGACGTTGACAGGCATCATCCGTGCCCGCCGGGTCGCCATCGTCGTGCTGCTGCTCGGAGTGGTCGGCCTGCTCGGCTATCCGTTTCTGGGTGACCTGCCGTTCTACGCGCTCGTCGTACCGGTGGTCATCGGGCTGGCGGCGGCCGCGCTCGCCTACCTCTCGTACCTCACCACCAAGCTGGAGCAGCGCAGACCGCACGTCGTCCTGCTCGGGCTGCTCGCGGTGGTGACCATCACCTGCGCCTTCTGGGCGACCGCGACCACCGCCCAGTACTCCGGACGCGGGCTGGCCAAGTCGGACGCGGAGAACCTCGACCAGTTCCCGGTGGTCATCCTCGACACCAAGGAGAAACTGCAACTCCGCTCGCCCGGGCTCGAGGAGACCGCGCTCCGGCCGGGATCCGGGCAGACCTTCCACTACCGGTACCGCGGGCTCCGGCTCCTGGTGGTTGGTCAGAACCGGTTGTTCCTGGTCCCGCAGAACTGGAATGCGTCGAACACCACGCTCGTCGTACCGCTGGACAACTCGATCCGGGTGCAGTTCCAGTTCGAGAACGACCCGCCCTAGTCCCCTGCGTCAGGCCGAGCCGCGGATGATCAGTTCGGTGTTGAAGATCTCCGGGCTGGTCAGCTGGGCGCCGCCGATCTTGGCGAGCAGGATCTCGGCCAGCCGGGCGCCGAGCAGTTCCACCGGCTGCCGCACGGTCGTCAGCTTCGGCGTGGTCGTGGTCGCCACCACCGAGTCGTCGAACCCGACCACCGCGACATCGTCCGGCACCCGCCGGCCGAGCTGGGACAGCACCCGCAGCGCGGCGGTCGCCATCAGGTCGTTCGCCACGAACACCCCGTCGAGGTCAGGATGTGCGTCGAACAACTGCGTCGCGGCCTGCTCCCCGCCGTCCGCGGTGAAGTCGCCGAAGGCAACGGCCTCGGTCACTCCCGCCTCGGCGACGGCCTCCTTGTACCCGGTCAGGCGATCCTGCCCGGCGGTCATGTCGAGCGGCCCGGCGATCGTGCCGATCCTGCGCCGCCCGATGGACACCAGGTACTCGACCGCGGTACGGGCTCCGGCGACGTTGTCGACGTCGACGCTCGCCACCGGTACCTCGACGCCGAGCGGGCGGGCGCTGAACACGATCGGCAGCGGCAACTGCGCGAGCTCCTGCAGCACGTTGTCGCGACCGTGGTGGCTGACGATGATCGCGCCGTCGACGTGCCCGCCGCGCAGGTAACGCAACAGGCGCTGGTCGTCACCCTCCGCGGGCTCGATCAGCAGCACCAACTGCGACGAGGTGGGAGCCAGGGTCATGCTCACGCCGTGCAGGATCCCGGCGAAAAAAGGGTCCGAGAACACCCGGCTGTCGGGCTCCGGAACCACCAGCGCCACCGAGTCCGTCCGCCGGGTCACCAGCGCGCGGGCCGCGCGGTTCGGCACATACCCGAGCTCGCCGATCGCCCGCTCCACCGCGGCCACCGTCTGCGGCAGCACCTTCGGCGACCCGTTCACCACCCGGGACACCGTCGCCCGCGAAACCCCGGCGAGGGCGGCCACCTGCTCCAACGTCGGAGATCCACTGTCCTGACCTCGCATAGACAACGGACCTCCCGAGCTGATTGTGACGTTCACACCGTAGTACGAAGATGCCGCCAACCGCGCTCAACACCACCCAAGGGCAACGAGTTCCGCATCAGCCGAACTCGTTGCCCTTCAGTGGTTGCGCGGTCAGCCGCCCTTGCGGGTGTTGGCGGCTTTGTCGCTGGCGTTGAGGGCCTGTCTCCAGGCGTCCTCCGGCTTCTGCTTGCCTTCGTCCACCCGGGCCAGGGCCTCGGTGAAGACCTGGTTGATCTCACCGTCGCGGGGTCCCTTGTGCTGTTTGAGGATCACGTTCTTCGCGCGGTCGATGAAGATCTTGCCGACCGGCGCGTTGTTGAAGTACGGATTCACCTGGCTCTTCACCTGCGGCGCGTCGTACGCGTCCACGGTGGAGGGGAACGAGCCGACCTTCTTGAAGACCTTGATCTGCTGCTCGGGCGCGGTCAGCCAGGCGGCCAGTTTCGCGGCCTCCTCGGGCTGTGGCGACTGGGTCGGGACGGTCAGATACGAGCCGCCCCAGTTGCCACCGCCGCCGGGGAAGACGTTGGCGACGTCCCACTTGCCCTTGCCGTAACTGCCGGCGTTGTCCGCGATCACGCCGAGCAGCCAGCCGGGGCACGCCATCGTCGCGAAGGCGTCGGTACGGAAGGCCTTGGTCCAAGGCTCGCTCCAGGCCGGAAGCTTCGCGGACAGCCCGTCGTCGGTACCGCGGACGATCTGGTCCCAGGTCTTCTTCAGCAGCGGGTTCTCCTCGCCCAGGTACCGGTCCTGGTTCGAGTAGTAGGCCTGGATCAACTGGTTGCGCATGGCTTCCCAGGTGAGCACCGCGGAGTCGTACCAGGCGGAGTTCGGCACCTTCGACTTGAACCGCCGGCCGACGGCGAAGTACGAGGCCCAGTCGGGGAACAGCGCGGCGACCTTGGCCCGGTCGGTCGGCAGGCCGGCCTTGGCGAACAGGTCCTTGCGGTAGCAGATCGCCTCCGGCCCGATGTCGGTGCCGTACCCGATGATCTTGCCCTCGCTGGTGGTGGCGCCGGCCACCTTCCAGTCCAGCCAGCGCTCCTTCAGGTCGTCGGCGCCGTACTGCCGCAGGTCGACGAACTTGTCGGCCTTGGCCAGGTACTTGTAGATCCAGCTGACCTCCATCGCCTCGATGTCGGCCATCCCGGAACCGGCGGCCAGATTCGTCTCGAGGTTCTTGACGTGGTCGTCGACCGTCTCGGCCCGGCGCTCGGTGATCTTGACGTTGGGGTGCAGACCCTCGTACTCCCGGTAGAGGTCGCTGTACCCGAACTCGTTGAAGGTCGCGATGGTGAGCTCGACCCTCGGGCCGTCGTCGTCGCCGGACCCGCCGGAGCTCTCCTGATCGTTTCCACCGCAGCCGACTGCCAGCAGAGTGAGGCTGCAAGCAAGGGCAATGACGGCACTGCATTGGCGGGCACTGGGCCGCATTGGAATGCTCCCTGTTACTGAGGACGGGTTGAGAGCGCTCTGATGATGTAAAAGTGACCTGAGTTTCGAGCGTTTCAACGGAGTGTGTCAAGGACCACACCGTCACTCTGGGACACGACACCGACTAGGTCAGTACATAGCAGCGGGGATTGTCACGGTGTGAACCAAACCGGTGACACAGGGCTGCATTTTCTGCTCTTTTCCTGAATTGACCTGACCCGGGTCAGCAACTTACGAACTCGGACCGGGCGTCCGGGCGAGCACAGGCAGTGAGCAGCTGGAGCCGAAACCTTCCGGGAAATCACCGATAAGCGGTACGTCGCCGTTTCGGAAAGCGTCAGGGCAGCAGGTCGCGGACAACAGCATCGGCGAGGAGCCGACCACGCTGGGTCAGGACGAGGCGGTCCGCGGACTCCACCAGCAGTCCATCGGCGATGGCAAGGCGTGCCGCATCTTGGCCGGGCTTGTCGAGCACGTCGACCGGCAGTCCGGCCGACAAGCGGATCTCCAGCAGCACCCGCTCCACCCGGCGGGTCTCCTCGTCGAGCACCTCACGCGCGTACGCCGGGCTGTCCCCCGCGGCCAGGCGATCGGCGTACGCGCTGGGGTGCTTCACGTTCCACCAGCGGACGCCGCCGACGTGGCTGTGCGCGCCCGGGCCGATGCCCCACCAGGTGTCACCGCGCCAGTAGAGCTCGTTGTGCCGGCAGCGGGCGTCCGCAGTACGGGCCCAGTTCGAGACTTCGTACCAGTTGAGGCCGGCGCCGCTGAGCAGTTCGTCGGCGAGCAGGTACTTGTCGGCGAGGTCGTCGTCATCAGGCATCGGCAACTCGCCGCGGCGGACACGCCTGGCCAGTTGGGTGCCATCCTCGACGATCAACGCGTACGCGCTCACGTGGTCGGGCTCCGCCGACAGCGCCGACTCCAGCGAGGTCCGCCAGTCGTCGAGCGACTCCCCCGGCGTGCCGTAGATGAGGTCGAGGTTCACGTGCTCGAAGCCCGCGGCCGTCGCCTCCTTCGCCGCCTGCAGCGCGCGGCCCGGGGTGTGCTTGCGATCCAGGATCTGCAGCACGTGCGGCGTCGCGCTCTGCATCCCGAACGAGACCCGGTTGAACCCGGCCTCCCGGATCGCGGCGAGATAGGCCGGATCGACAGACTCGGGATTGGCCTCCGTGGTCACCTCGGCGTCCGCCGCCAGCCCGAACTCGTCCCGTACCGCGGCCAGCATCCGGCCAAGGTCCTCCGCCGGGAGCAGCGTCGGCGTACCTCCGCCGAAGAACACCGTGTCCACCGGCCGGTCCAGGTCACCGAGCACCCGCCGGGCCATCCGCACCTCTTCCACGGCCGTCTGCGCGTACGACGCCTGCGAACCACCGCCGCCGAGTTCCTTGGCGGTGTAGGTGTTGAAGTCGCAGTACCCGCAACGCGCGGCGCAGAAGGGGACGTGCAGGTAGAAGCCGAACGGACGGCCGGCCGCCTCGCGGACAGCCGACTCCGGCAGCGACCCGTCCCGGGGCGCAACCTCCCCCTCGGGCAGTGTCGATGGCACCCACCCATCGTACGTTCCGCGCAATCCGAGACAGGATCGCGGTGATTCCGGGGTGGTGGCCTGTTCTGGGATCGCTAGATTCAGGTCATGGAGACCGAGGCCCCGCCCGTCGGACGGGCCACCCAGAACGCCGTGGTGGTCGCGATCCTGCTCGGAATATTGCTCGCTGCCCTCGACCAGACGATCGTGGCGACCGCACTCCCGACGATCGTGAGCGACCTGGGCGGGGCCAACCACCTGTCCTGGGTGGTCACGTCCTACCTGCTGGCCGAGACGATCATGACCGCGCTGGTCGGCAAGTTCGGCGACCTGTACGGGCGCAAGCGGATGTTCCTGATCAGCGTCGTGCTGTTCCTGATCGGCTCGGCGTTGTGCGGAGCGGCCGACTCGATGCTCTGGCTGGTCGGCTCGCGCGCGATCCAGGGTCTCGGCGCCGGCGGCCTGCTGGTGACCGCGACGGCGGTGATCGCGGACGTCGTACCGCTCAGCGAGCGCGGCAAGTACCAGGGCTTCATCGGCTCGGTCTTCGGTGTCGCGACGGTCGCCGGTCCGCTGCTCGGCGGGCTGTTCGTGGATCAGTTGAGCTGGCGGTGGGCGTTCTACGTCAACATCCCGCTCGGCATCGTCGTGCTGATCGTCGCCGGGTACACCCTGCCCGCTGTGAAGGCCGCGGTGAAACCGGCGATCGACTACCTCGGCATCCTGCTGATCGGTCTCGCGGCGACCGGCCTGACCCTCGTCACCACTTGGGGCGGCAACCAGTACGACTGGACCTCGCCGATCATCATCGCGATGGCGGTGGGCTCGGTGATCGCGTTGATCCTGTTCGTGCTGGTGGAACAGCGCGCGGCCGAGCCGCTGCTGCCGATCCGGCTCTTCCGGTCGCGGGTGTTCTCGGTCTGCGTGTCGCTGAGCTTCATCATCGGCTTCGCGATGCTCGGCGGGGTCACCTTCCTGCCGACCTACCTGCAGTACGTGCACGGCGCCTCGGCGACGGAGTCCGGGCTGCAGATGCTGCCACTGGTCGCGGGTCTGCTCGTCGCGTCGGTGGTGGTCGGCCAGACCATCAGCAAGACGGGCCGCTACCGGATCTTCCCGATCGTCGGCACGGTGATGATCGCGGGCGGCCTGTACCTGCTGTCGTTGATGGGCAACCAGACGAGCTACCTCCAGACGGCTGGATCGATGCTGGTACTCGGGCTCGGCGTCGGTCTCTGCATGCCGGTACCGACGGTGGTCGTCCAGAGCACGGTGGACTACTCGGATCTCGGGGTCGCGACGTCCGGGGTGAGCTTCCTTCGAACACTGGGCAGCTCCTTCGGGGTCGCGGTGTTCGGCTCGGTCTACGCCGCGCAGCTGCCCGAGCGGTTGGCCGGCGCGATTCCTCCTGGTGTCGATCCACGCGCTGCCCAGTCGGTCGAAGGCGTCCACTCGCTGCCCGCGGCGGCGCGGGACTCGATCACCGCCGCGTATGCCGACGCGCTGCACGTGGTGTTCCTGGCCGCAGTACCGGTGGCTGTCCTGGGGTTCGTGGTTGCCCTGCTGCTGAAGGAGGTTCCGCTGCGCGACACCGCCCGGACGTCGGTGACCGGGAACTCAGGCGTGGGCGACAGCTTTGCCGCACCGGCCTCGGCCGACTCCGAGCAGGAACTGCAGAAGCTGTTCGCCTACGTCGTCCAGAACCACAAGCGCAACCCCGGCCCCGAAGTACTGGTCGAGTCAGGCATCCCACTCTCGATCGCACAAGCCTGGATGATCCTGCGCGTCTTCCGCGGCGGCGCCGAGCACGGATCCGCCACCCTGCAGGAGATCACCGGCGACCTCAGGGTCCCACCGGGCGTCTTCGAACCGCTGGCCGCCCAACTGGTTGCCGACGGCTACCTCTCGGAAACCCTCGGCCACTACCGCTTCACCACCCGCGGTCTGGATATGTTCCAGCGCTTCGTCGGCGCCTACCGAGTCTGGATCCTGGCGCGGTTGGACGACTGGGACGCCGATAGTGCCCCCGCCTTCTCCGCCGCCGTAGACCGAATCGCCGAACAGATGATCGACCGAGGCCACGCCCTGACCACCGGCAAACACGCCGCCCTCACGGGAGCCTGACGCTGTACGTCGGGCCCCCACGCTGGGGAGGTGGCTCGTCAGCGAGCGCCTCACCGCTTGCCTGGGATATGGGTCAGGAAGGGTTGGTGTAGACGCGGCGGGGCCGGATCAGTACTGCGGTTCGGCCTTCGGCTTTCATTACGCGGTCGTACTCGTTCCAGTTGTCGTGGGTGCCGCCCGCTGCGGTGAAGATGTCGCGGAGCAGGACGCGCAGTACTTCGTCGTCCGTCAGCCACTGCGGCCGGTCGTCCGGGCCGGCGAGTTCGGCGGTGCCCTCGACCGTGGCCCACTGCCAGCCGCGCCGGAAGGTCACCGCCAACTCCGGGCGGGCTCGCAGGTTCTTGAGCTTCACCTGGCCGTAGGTGACGAAGGCGAGCACCTGCTCACCGTCGCTCGGGTGAGCCATCGCCCCGACATTCACCACCGACGACTGGATGGTCCCGTCGGCCCGTCGCGTCGCGACAACCGCGAGGCCCTGGTCCTCACTCGCTAGCGCAGCCGCCTCCGACAACGTGGTCACAACTGGGTCTCCCTACTGGTGCAGCTTCGAGGGCCAGTTCGGCGGTACGCGGCCCTCGGGACCCGGCGTCGGCTGGTCCTCGGGGTGGTGGTTCGGCGGCGCCAGGGCGGGGCCTTCCACGAAGCTTTTGTTCCGGTAGTCCCAGTACCAGTCCTCGCCCGGCTCGAAGCTCTGGATCACCGGGTGACCGGTCTGCTCGGCATGGCCGGTCGCGTGCTGCTCAGGCGAGTCGTCACAGCACCCGATGTGTCCACAGGCCGCACAGCGTCGCAGGTGGAACCACCAGCCGCCAGCCAGCTCGCACTCGACACACCCGTTCCCGCTCGGCGCGACCGTCGGATCGATGGCCTGGGATTCCTGGTTCATGGGGACCTCCGTGAGTGGCAGGGGTTATCGGTGCCGCGCCAGAAGTCCAGCACGGTTCCGCCAAACTTGCGAGCCTCCTCGCTGTGGGCGAACGTGAGAACACCGACGCCCCGCGACGCTCGTACGATGACCCGATGGACGACGGCCCCGGATCGGACCACGAGAACCACGAGGACGACGACGGCGGCGATCCGCGCGAGATCATCGCTGATCTGACTCGCATCACGAGTCCGCGGGGAGTACAGGAGTCCTACCTGGCCCGCATCGGCGGAATCGACCAGTGGATCTGCGTCCGCGGCCAGGACCTGGACAACCCGATCATCCTCTTCGTTCACGGCGGGCCCGCTTCGCCGCTGACTCCTACCCTGTGGCAGTTTCAGCGGCCCTGGGAGGAGTACTTCACCGTCGTCAACTATGACCAGCGGGGCGCCGGCAAGACGTACCGTGCCTCCGACCCGGAGTCGATCGCGGCGACCATCCACATCGCGCAGTACGTGAGCGACGCCATCGAGATCGCCGAGTCGATCGTCGCGAAGTACGGCGCCCGCAAGCTCGTGCTGCTGGGACACAGCTGGGGAACGGTCATCGCCTTCCAGGCGGCGCTCGCCCGGCCGGACCTCTTCCATGCCTATCTGGGCATCGGCCAGATCATCAACACCAGGACCAACGAAGAACTCAGTTTCACCTACGGCCTCGAGCAGGCCCGGCAGACGAACAACGCCGAAGCCGTCCAGGAAATGGAGTCGATCGCGCCGTACCCGGGCGAGACGCCGGTCACCCGGGAGCGGATCATCATCGCCCGGAAGTGGCCGCAGTACTACGGCGGCCTGACGGCGTACCGCGACGACTCCTCGTACTACTTCTACGCACCGCTGCTGTCCCCCGAATACGCCCCGGAGGACATCGACGCCATTGGCGAAGGCAACGAATTCACCCTGGCGAAGATCCTGCCGGAATTCCTGGACGTCGACTTCACCGGTGTGCGGGAGTTCCCGATCCCGGTGCTGATGTTCATGGGACGGCACGACTACACCACCCCGTCAGCCCCCACCGCAGCCTGGCTCGACGCGGTCGAAGCGCCGTACAAGCGCGGCGTGTGGTTCGAGAACTCCGCCCACATGATCCCGTTCGAGGAACCCGGCAAGACCCTCATCAGCCTCGTGACCTACGTCCGACCTCTGACCGATCCAACTGATGAGGTCCTCACCCAGCCGTAGGCCTTATTCGGCCCAGGATCCGTTCGGCGCCGTCATCCTCATCATCCAGTAGCTGGCCGGAACATGGGTGGCATCGTTGATGACCTGGCCGTCGAGCTGGCCGAAGGACTGCAGGGCGAGCTTCTCGAACGCCGCCGGCTCCCGGACATACTCGCCGCGGTCGTTCTCCGACATCCACCGCGAGATCCGGCCCTGGGTCGGCTCGAAGCAGGTGTCGACGCTGATCACCCGGCCACCGGGACTCAGCACGCTCGCGGCCAGGTTGAGCAGACTTGTGCACTGCTCGTCCGACATGTGGTGCAGCAGCCCGAGCAGCAGCACCACGTCGATCGGCGGCAGCGACCGGGCAGCGGCTTCGTCGAAGTTGCCGCAATGGAAGCTGGCGTTCTCACCGCCGAAGCGCTGCTGGGCCCAGTCGATGTACGGCGCATCCGTGTCGAACCCGTGGTAGTTCAGCGGCTGGGGCAGACGCGGGAAGTAGTACGCAGGGCCGCAGCCGATGTCCAGGACGGTTTCACCCGGCTGGATCTCCTCTATGCAGCGGTATCGCAAGCGGTCGGCGCCGACGATGCGCTGCAGCAGCACGTAGGCGGGCACATGCCTGAGAAGGCCTTTCAGACCCTCCATGGGGATCTCCTCGGTCCGGGGATTGCCCATGTTTCAGTGTCTCGACACGCTAAGTCAAACGAACTCGCTCAGTCCCTCAGCTCGTAGATGATGATTTGCCCTCGGGTGTACCTCCGGTCGGCGAGCTGGTCGAGCGTGCCCTCGGCGACGCTGCCGGCTCGCTTGTCCGCGAAGATCCAACGGACGCCGTGATCGCGGCGCAGGGTCTCCAGCAGCTCAGGCGTCGGCGCAGTGAGTGCGTTCGTCGTCAGCTCCACCCGGTCGGGCCAGGGCGACGGCAGTTCCCTGTAGTTGCCGTTCGCCTCGCCTTGGTTGGCCAGCGACTGCTGCGTGTAGGCCCAGCCCTCCATCAGCGTTCGGCGACCGCCGACACCGCTGACCAGGTAGCCACGCGCGTCACAGGCCGGACGACGTGGTCGCGCCAGGCAGGCGGTGTTCGTCACGACCACGTCGTACTGTCCCGCGTTGCGCTCCAGCCACAGCGCGGCTTGGATCTCGTCGGTGGTGTACAAGGGTGACGCCGAGACCGGGATCTGCGGCGGCTCCCCGGTGAGCCCGTCGGCCGCACTGCGCCACTCCGACCAGGGCCGGCTGGGCAAGGCGAGGCCGACCGCGACACACATCAGCAGAGCCAGGCCGAGGCCACGGACCTGCGGACGGACGGAGCGAAGGACGAGCCAGCCGAGCAGCCCGACCGCGAGTACCGCCGCAAGCCACAGCATCGGCACAGTGACCGCCCGCGTGATCTCCGCCGGGGAGACAGGCCGGGCTTTGCTGTTGCCGAACGCCCGGATCGCCAGAGCGAGCGCCGCACCGGCCAGCAGGCCACCGGCGATGATCACCCGGCGGACCACGCGGGGGCGTCCGGTGACCGCGCCGTGGATCGCGTATCCCGCGGCGACGGCAGCGAAGGGCAGCGCGCCGCCGAGGAAGTAGAACTGACCAAAGCCCGGATGGTCGACGACCAGGAATCCGAGCATGGCGGCGATGAGCGTGCCGACCAGCCACCACTGCGCCGGATCGGTTCGGGTCCGGCGCTGTCCCAGGCCCAGGAACGCCACGACCCACACCGCCCTGCTCAACACGACGGAGACAAGGATCGCGATCGCCCAGGTCAACGTCTCTTGGTCGGCGTCGCGGAGCCCTTCGATGATCCATCCACCCGGCGCGGCAACGGCGGTGTCACCGGTCAGAGCGGCGTATCCCTGGAAGGCCCGCAAAGCCCCGAACAGCCGCAGCGGAGTACCTGCGGTGCTGCCCGACACAGTCAGCATCGACGCCAACGTCACGCCGACCAGTACGACGCCCAAGCCGACGGTCAGCCAGGGGATGCGCCTGTTCCGCACCAGCAGGTACAGCGCCGCCAGGCCGGTCCCGCCGAGCAGCAGCGGCAAAGCGGTGGGCTTGGAGCCGGCGGCTACGCAGACGACCAGCAGCACGATCACCCAGGACCGTCGCGGGGCACCGCGGTACAAGACGCCGATCAGCAGTGCCGCGGCTCCGACGCTGATCGTCGTCCCGAAGGACTGCGACGGGCTCAGGAAGACGAGTGGTGAGGCCCCGAGGCCGCCGACGAACTTCCAGATCGCGACCCGCTGGACGATCGTCGTCAGCGCGACCGCGAGCGGGGCGGTCCACCAGGCTCCGCTGACCTGGCGCGCGAGTGCGGCCACCGCGAGGACGAGCCCGATGATGATCGGGGCGAACCACAGCCTGAACAGCACGAAGCGGGGGTCGATCCCGGTGATCTGTGCGGCCGACACCAGGTGTGCGTCGGCGAACCAGTGGTACTGCATCGTCTCGCCCGCCACCTGCGGAATCTGCGGCGGGACGGAGCGGCCCAGCTCGTGCACGATGCTCAGGTGCCAGAACATGTCCTGGTAGTAGTCGCCGCCGTACTTGGGGACCGGCGAGGCGCTGACCGTGCCCCCGTAGAACAGCAGCAGCGTCGCCGACAGGAGCAGCGCCAGCGTGGCGCCCCAGGCGAGCGGCAGCCGCGGCGCGTCCTGCGCCCGCCAGCAGCCCCGCAACCGCGGTACCGCGGCGAACACGACCAGCACCGCCGCGGGCCACACCACCAACCACTGCTGCAGCCCAGCGGCCGTGAACAAGGCCCACCCCGCCAGCTCGAAGGAGAGCCCCACGACGATGCCGATGCCCACGTCCTCCGGCCACGTCCGCCGGCCCGGCGCGAAGGCTCGCAGCAGCAGCACTCCCGGCAGCACCACACAGCCTGCGAAGTAGGCCGAGTAGCGGAGAATGTCGCCGTCCCCCACCCCCGTGCCTGCTAGTACCCAGTACAAGGTCGCCGCAGGAAGCAGCCAGACGAGCGCACCCACGAACGGTGGCCAGGTAGACCTGCCGGCCCGGTCTGTCATGAACCACCAAGGCCAGGCGTGCCCTCGGTGAGAGGAGTCAGGTCGGACATAGTGGTGGAGCCTAACCGTTGCCGACAGCTGTTCGGACGAGCACGTGGCTGTCGGGCGAGGGCTAGTCGTACATCTTGTCCAGGAGATCGCCGTACGTCGTCTCCACGTGCTTGCGCTTGAGCTTCAGACTCGGGGTCATCTCGCCGGACTCCACCGTGAGATCCCGGTCGAGAATGGTGAATTTCTTGATGGTCTCCCAGCGGTTCAGCCCGGCGTTCAGCTCGTCGACGTAACCCTGCACCAGCTTCTGCGCCTGGTCCGACGTGACGATCTCGGCGTACGTCTTCCCCCCGAGACCGTTCTGCTCGGCCCACCCCTGGATCGCGTCCGGGTCGAGCGTGATCAGCGCGCTCACGAAGTTCCGCTGGTTGCCGTGCACCAGGAACTGGCTGGCATACGGGCAGATCATCTTGAAGCGTCCCTCGATCACCTGCGGCGCGACGTACTTGCCGCCGGAGGTCTTGAAGAGGTCCTTCTTCCGGTCGGTGATGAAGAGGAACTCGTCCTCGAAGTGACCGATGTCCCCGGTGTGGAACCAGCCGTCGGCGTCGATCACCTCGGCGGTCTGCTCCGGCAGGTTGTGGTACCCGCTCATCACGCCAGGACCCTTGATCAGGATCTCGCCGTCCTCGGCGATCTTGAACTCGGACGCCGGGAAGATCGGCCCGACGCTCCCGAGCCGGTACTGGTCGGGCCGGTTCAGCGTCGATCCCGCGGCCGTCTCCGACAACCCGTAACCCTCGAGGATCAGCAGCCCGGCCGCGTGGAACCACTCGTTGAGGTGCTTGTCCAGCGCGGCCGACCCGGAGACGAAGAAGCGGATCCGGCCGCCGAAGCGCGCGCGGATCTTCGACAGCACCAGTTTGTCGGCCACCGAGTACTGCGCTGCCAGTACTCCGCTGGGCTCCTTGCCCTGCTGGCGCAACTTGGAGACCTGCGTGCCGATCCCGAAGGCCCAGTGGAACAGCTTCGCCTTGACCCCGCCCTCGGCCTTCATCATCGTCACGATCCGGCCGTGCGCCTTCTCGAAGACGCGGGGCGCGGCGGCCATGAAGGTGGGCTGCACGACGGCGGCGTTCTCCACGATCTTGTCCACCCGGCCGTCGATCGCCGTCGCGAAGCCGATCTGGAACTGCACTGCCAGCAACACCTGGCCGAACACGTGCGACAACGGCAGCCACAGCAACTGCAGGTCGTCCGGGCTGAGCACCCGGATCCCTTCCACCGCCGCACCCTCGTACGTCCACACCGAGTGCGGCAACCGCACGCCCTTGGGCCGGCCGGTCGTGCCGGAGGTGTAGACGAGCGTGCAGAGGTGCTCGGGCCGGATCTGCGCGATCCGCTCGTCGATCGCCGCGGGGTTCTCGTCCAGAAGCTTGGCCCCGAGGTCGTCGAGCGTGGCGAGGCTGATCACCCAGTCGCCGTCGCGCTCCTCCGGTTCACCGTCGATCAGCACGACCTTGTGCAGCGACGGGGTGTCCGACTTGTGTTGCCGCAGTTTGTCGACCTGGCTGGCGTCCTCGGCGAACACCACCTGTACCTCGGCGTCCGCGACGATGTACGAGACGTCCGCGGCCATCGTGGTCGGGTAGATCGTCGTCGTGGCGGCCGCCGCGAGCACCGCCGCCAGGTAGCACTGGACCCACTCGAGCCTGGTGCTCGCCGCGACTCCCACCCGCTGCTCGGGCTCGACTCCCAGCGCGATCAGGCCGGCGGCGCGACGGCGTACGAGGTCTTCGGTCTGCTGCCAGGTCACCGACTTCCACTCGGAGCCGGCCGGATACCTGAACGCCTCCCGGTTCGGCGTCGCGTCGACGCGGTCGAGGAACATCTGTGCGAGGTGCTCTTTGCGGTTGCTCAGCAACGCGAGCTGGGGACCGTCGGCAACGGGCTTCATGTCTGGCCTCCATGGGGGGTCAAGTAACCGAACAGTAATGGGCTGAAGGCAGCGGTGGCCATGGTCCTCGCTTGCCCGTCCGCACCATCTCGATCACGTTTCCGCAACATGCGCGCACGGTCTGTGGCACTCGTCTTACTGTCCGTTCTAGCGGCTCGGTGAAGGGGCGTCCAGTTCGACCGCCTCGGGCACCAAGGACTACTAGCGCTGCGGAGGCTTGCGGGCGATCACCCGACGGATCGTCTTGCCGGAACTGCCGCTCGTCACCTCTTCGTCCAGCAGCAGTTCCGCTGGGACCAGTGCGTTCCTGACGCCGGCAGCGTCGACGACGGCATACAGACGGCCGGAGTCGTCGCGCTGGTCCTCGCCTTCGGTGACTCGCCAGGTCAGGTAGAGAGTTCCGCCCGGCTTGACGATGTCGATCAGCCTCGCGGCTGCCTGTACGGCGCTGCGGGGATCCAGGTGCATGATCACGGTCTCGCACAGCACGTTGTCGAACGACTCCGCCGGGATGTCCGCCAGCTCCGGCAGCGCGGCCGACCGGAAGTCGACCTCCGGATGCCGGCGGCGCGCCTCGGCCAGCAACTGCTCCGAGGGCTCGAACCCGACCACGTCGAACCCGTTCGCCGCCAGCCAAGCCGCATCGCGGCCACTCCCGCACCCGATGTCCGCGACCAGCCCAGGCCGGCGGAAGTAGCGCAGTACGCATTCCTGCAGGTCGGTGCCGGCCGGCTGGCTGTCCCAGTCGTCCGCGAAGGCCGTCGCGGCGTGGTCGTAGGCGTGCAACGTCAGGTCGTCCATGCCCGCATCCTGCTGCGGCATGTCTCTCTATGTCAACTTTCTTGACGTCGAGAGATATCAGTGCTGGTGTTACTGGAGCAGTTCGGCGATCTGTACCGCGTTGAGGGCGGCGCCCTTGCGGAGGTTGTCGTTGGAGACGAAGAGAACCAGGCCGCGGTTATCGGGGACGGACTGGTCCTGGCGGATGCGGCCGACGTACGACGGGTCCTTGCCGGCGGCATGCAATGGGGTCGGGAGGTCGGCGAGTTCCACACCGGGGGCCTTCGCGAGGAGTTCCGTCGCGCGCTCGGGGGTGATCGGGTCGGCGAACTCGGCGTGGATGCTCAGCGAGTGACCGGTGAAGACCGGGACGCGGACGCAGGTCCCCGCCACCAGCAGGTCCGGGATGTGCAGGATCTTGCGGCTCTCGTTGCGGAGCTTCTGCTCCTCGTCGGTCTCACCGGTGCCGTCGGCAACGATCGAGCCGGCCAGCGGGAGCACGTTGAACGCGATCGGACCGGCGTACACCTGGGGCTGCGGCAGCGTGATGCCCTCGGTCCCGTGCGCGAGCCGGCCGGAACCGTCAGCCAGGGCGTTGGTCTGCTCCTCCAACTCGCGGACGCCGACGCCACCTGAGCCGGAGACGGCCTGGTAGGTGGAGACGATCAGGCGGGTCAGGCGGGCTTCCTGGTGGAGCGGGCCGAGGACCGGCATCGCGGCCATCGTGGTGCAGTTCGGGTTCGCGACGATGCCCTTGGGGAGGTGGTCGAGGTCGGAAGGGTTGACCTCGGCAACTACCAGCGGGACGTCGGGGTCCATCCGCCAGCCGGAGGAGTTGTCGACCACGATCGCGCCGGCCGCGGCGACCTTGGGGGCGAACTCCTTGGACGCCGTTTTGCCGTTGGAGAAGAGGGCCAGGTCGAGGCCCTTGAAATCGGCGGTCGCCGAGTCCTCGACGGTGATCTTCTCGTCGCCGAAGGGGAGCCGGCTGCCCGCCGAGCGCGCGGACGCGAAGTACCGGATCTCGTCGACGGGGAATTCACGGTCGATCAACAACTGCCGCATGACGCCACCGACCTGGCCGGTGGCTCCGAACACACCTACTCGCATGGTTCAAGCGTAGTGGGAGGGCTCCGCCCCTCAAGCCCGCTGTCCAGGATCCAACCTTCACCACTGCTGCCAGCTTGCTCGCGTGCTCAGGCTGAGCGGGCGGCGACCCGGCGACCCGCTCAGCCACTGACAGACCTATGGAGTGCGGGTCAGGAGTCGGAGACGAGGACTCCGCCGTTGGCTACGTCGGACTTCTCGATTTCCTGGAAGACGATGCGGACGGCTTCGCGCTTGGCGCCGAGGATGGCGATGGCGGAGTCGGTGACGGCGGCGACGAACTCGCGGCGCTGGTCGAGGGTGCGGCCGGACAGGAGTTCGACGGTGATGTTGGGCATCTCAGAGGCTCCTCAGCAGACGTTTCGGTTCTGTGGTGCGGAACATTGTTCCACAAATGACCAGGTGCGCGGTTTCGACACCGCCGCACTGCGCGGCAGTTACCTGGTCGAGGACCTCTTCAGCCCGGACTCGATCACTGCGGTGCTCACCCACCACGACCGGATCGTGCTCGCCGGAGCGCGGCCGGCCAGCGGTCCGCTCACGCTGGGGACCTGGCCCGAGCTGCGCAGCGAGTTCTTCCTCGAGCGCCGGGAGGCCGGCATCGCCAATGTCGGTGGGCCCGGCACCGTGACGGTCGACGGCACCAAGTTCGAGCTGACCACCGGAGCCTGCCTGTACGCCGGACGCGGGGCGCGCGACGTCGTCTTCGAGGGCTCCGAAGCGGCGTTCTACATCTTCTCCGCGGCGGCCCACACCGACTTCCCGACCACGCTGGTCCAGCCCGGCGAGGGGAACCGGCTGGAGCTCGGCGACCAGCAGACCGCGAACCGCCGGACCATCGACCAGTACATCCACGCCGACGGAGTCCGGAGCTGCCAGATCGTCCTCGGCGTCGCCACACTCCACCCCGGCAGCACCTGGAACACGATGCCCGCGCACACCCACGACCGCCGTACCGAGTGCTACCTGTACTTCGGCCTGCCGGAGTCCGAGCGGATCGTCCACCTGCTCGGGGAACCCGACGAGACGCGGCACCTGCTGGTCTCGGATCGCCAGGCGGTGATCTCCCCGAGCTGGTCGATCCACTCGGGCGCCGGCACCTCGGCGTACAGCTTCGTCTGGGCGATGGCCGGCGAGAACCGGGCGTTCGGCGACATGGACGGCGTCGACGTGAAGGATCTGCGGTGACGTCGAGCCCACCAGGGCATTCCGTCACCTCGCACGGGCCGTCCGTTGCCTCGCAAGGGTCTTCCGCTGCCCCGCAGGGGTTGTCGTTGGAGGGTCGGACCGCGCTGGTCACCGGGGCGCGGCGTGGGATCGGGGCCGCGATCGCCGCGGGGTTCGCGGCGGCCGGGGCCGACCTGATCCTGATGGCTCGCGACGCCGCGCTCGAGGACACCCTCGAGGCGATCAAGCAGAGCGGTGGCCGCGAGGCGACGGTGATCACCGCGGACTTCGCCGATCCCGCCGCTGTCGAAGCGGCCGCGGGCGAGGTGTCCGACAGCCGAATCATCGACATCCTGGTCAACAACGCCGGCACGATCCGGCGCGCGCCGGCCGCCTCGACCAGTCAGGTCGACTGGCAGCACGTGATCGACGTGAACCTGAACTCCACCTGGGCCGTGACCCGGCCGATCGGCGCCGCGATGGTCACGCGCGGCGAGGGCAAGATCATCACGATCGCGTCGCTGCTCAGCTTCCAGGGCGGTATCACCGTCCCGGCCTACACTGCCAGCAAGCACGCGGTCGCCGGCCTCACCAAGGCTCTCGCCAACGAGTGGGGGCCTGCTGGCGTGCAGGTGAACGCGATAGCCCCGGGCTACATCAGTACGGACAACACCACCGACCTAAGGGCGGACCCTGAGCGGGAAGCGGCCATCCGCGACCGCATCCCGGCCGGGCGCTGGGGCAGGCCGGAGGACCTGGTCGGCGCCGCGGTCTTCCTGGCCTCGGCCGCCTCGGCGTACGTCAACGGGCATGTGCTCGCCGTCGACGGTGGCTGGCTGGCCCGATGGGCGGGTAGAAGACAGACGGCACGTGACGAACGAGCGGGAACGGCGCGAACGGCGCGAACGGGAGAAGTGACAGGATGAGGGACATGAGTTCGCCCTCGGCCATCGACAAGACGCTGATGGTGCTCGACGCCGTCCTCGAGCACTCGCGGTTCACCGACGTGGTGACGGCGACCGGGCTGGCCAAGTCGACCGTGCACCGGATCATGGCTTCGCTGGTCGAGCACGAGTTCGTCGCGCAGGCCGAGGACGGCTCGTACCACCCCGGCCCGAAGGCGCTGCGGCTCGCCGGGCACGCGCTCACCAACGTGGATCTCGCGACCGTCGCCCGTCCGGTACTGGCCGACCTGGTCGCGCAGACGCGCTGCACGGTGCACGTCGGCCTGCTCAACGGCGACGAGGCGATCTACGTCGCGCGGCTCGACGGACCCAAGCCGTACCGGATGCCTTCGCGGGTGGGCAAGGCCTTCTGGCTGCACTGCACGGGAATCGGCAAGGCGCTGCTAGCCGAGAAGGACGAGGAAGCTCTCGACGCGCTCGTCACCCGCACCGGGCTGCCCGCTCGGACGCCGCTGACCCACACCACTGCTGCCGCTTTGAAGGCGGATCTCGCGCAGGTGAAGGCTCGCGGGTACGCGCTGGACGACGAGGAGAACGAGCCCGGTATCCGCTGCGTCGCCGCCGTCATCCACGACCACACCGGTACTGCGATCGCCGCCGTCAGCATCTCGACGCTGTCCCTCGAGCAGTCGATCGCCCAGGTCGCCCTGATGGCCCCCGCCGCCATCGAAGCCGCCCGCAAGATCTCCGCTGCCCTGGGCTACATGGAGCCGACCAACTGAGCCGTGCCGCTTGGTTGGGCGGCCCGCTTCAGGCGGCCGGCACCAGGGTCGCAGTACGGCGGGCCGCGGCCCAGTGCACCACTGGTACGAACAGGACGCCGACCACCGCGAACCACACGCCGAGGATGATCCAGCCCGGGACTCCGAGGCCGAGTGGGAGCAGCGCGAGCACTGTCGGCGCGACCATCGTGCTGATCGAGATGCTGGTGTTCCAGACGCCCTGGTACTGACCTTGCGCCTCGTCAGCCGCCAGGTCGAAGCCGAGCAGGAACGAGCCCGAGGACTGCAGCAACTCCCCGATCACCTGGACGAGCGCTCCCACGGCGAGGAGGGCGACGGCGACGACCACGCCACCACCGGACGCGCCGGCGAACAGCACCATCGATGCCAGCAGCAACAATCCTGCGGTCCTGGTCGCCCGGGCGGCGCTGGACGGATCGGCGATCCCGCGGCTCGACCTGACCTGGAACAGCGCGATCACGACGGTGTTGATGATCAGCAGCAGCGCGACCGTCCAGCGGGGTGCCTCGGTGTGGTCGACCACCCAGAGCGGGATCGCCACATCGAGTACGGCGTAGTGGATCGACATCCCCGCGTTGAGCGCCGCGACGGCCAGGTAGCCCCGATCCCGCAGGGCGATCCAGACCGGGCCATCCTCCTTCTTCGGCTGCGGTTCCACCCGCGGTACCGCGAACACGACGAACGCGGCGACGATGCTGAGGAACGAGTCCAGCACGAACATCACCCGGTACGCCGTACCGGTGTCGAAGTGCAGCGCCAGGGCACCGATTCCGGCGCCGAGCATGATCCCGATGTTGGTGATCGCCCGGAGGTAGGCGCGGGCGGCGACTCGGCCTGCGGCGCCCTGGGTGACTGCCGCAATCAGTGCGGCGCGGACGGCACCGGCGCCGCGGTCGATCACGGTCAGCACGGTCGCGACGGCGAGGAATTGCCAGAAGGTGTCGACCAGCAGGTAGAGCAGGGAGAGGCCGGAGACGAGCAGGCTCAGGATGACGAACAGGGTGCGCGGCCCGCGGCGATCGGCCAGGTGACCGAGCGGCACCGCCGAGAGGAGCCCGAACAGGCCGGCGATGGTGAGCCCGACGCCGATCTGTGCGATGGACAAGCCGACGATCCGATTGAAGTAGAGCACGCTGACAGTCATCAGCAACCCGTTGCCGACCCGACTGAGCAACGTTGCCAAGGCCAACGGTCTCAGGGGTCCGGGCGCAGGTAGCAACCCCTTCACAGCCGGATGTCCGACGGCTTCGATGGCGTGGTCGACTTCAGCATTCTCATCCGCGCGCGGCGATGCGCTGGGCTTCGTCCCTGAGTTCGTCCACCAGATCCGCGTCGGAGTCGAGCATGCCTCGCATCTTGGCCGAGTCCTGCGCGGCGAACATGACGCCGATGGTGACCTCGTGGTCCGGCCTGCTGATCACGTCGATCTGATCGCCGGCGCCGATCGTCCCGGTCTTCAACACCTTGAGGTAGGCGCCGGGCCTGCCCTCTTGGTGGAACCGCTTCACCCAGCGAGGAATCCCCATCCGCGCCTGGAACGTGATGCACGGGATCCGCGGTGCCCGCACCATCACCTCGACCTCGTCCCCCAGCCGCCAGACCTCGCCGATCAGCGCGTTGGTGATGTCGAGCCCCTCGGTCGACAGATTCTCCCCGAACAACCCTGCCGGAATCTCCCGCCCGAGCTGCTCGGCCCACCAAGCGGAGTCCTCTCGCGCATAGGCGTACAGCGCCTGATCAGGCCCACCGTGGCTCTCGGTGTCACAAACCCGATCCCCTTCGAGTCCAAGCAACCCGACCGGCACCCGCAGCCCCTGAGGCCGCTTGTCGATGGCCGTCAGCCCAGTCTTCTTCGGCCCCGCAATCAGCTCTTCGACCACGTTCACCGTCAACACCCGCATACCCGGCATCCTCCCCCGCCTCGGCGCCAGGTGCCACTGGGTTTCAGCCGCCGCGGCACAGGTCCGCGTCCAGCTCGCACGGTGGTGGCCGACAAGCGAGGCCAGCACGGCGGGGCGGAGTACGGGTCAGTCTTGAATTGCCTTGGTGATGGCTATGTTGCGGGTCAGCCAGTCCTGGGGGAGGACCTCGTCGGCGCCGGCGTCTGCGATCGCGCCTTTGACGTTGACCATCTGCCGGACGATCACCCAGTCCCGTGCCCGGTCCTCCTCCAGCCCGGCAGCGTCGACGATCGCGTAGAACCTCCGCCGCAGCGCGAACCTCAGATCGCGCGCACCCGCGATCTCGTCCCACCGGTTCCACAGCAACGGCGCGACCTCATGATGCGGATCGCCGGAGAGCGGCTTCGGGTCGATCACCAGCCAGGGTTCACGTTCCGCCGCGAGCACGTTGAAGTAGTGCAGATCCGTGTGGATCAGCCGCCCGTCCGTCTCCGGATCGGCTGCGAAGTCCCGCGCCAACGATGCCGCCTGCTCGACGTACCGCCGCGGCACCGGAGCCGACGCCGGCAGTTCCAGCAACTCCGCCGCCCACCGCTTCGACTCACCCGACAGCGTCCGGAACTGCGGCCCGGCCGGCACGTGCAACCGCTTGTACAGCGACGCGATGATCTCGCTCGCCTCGATCGCGTCGAGCCCCGTCAGATCCTGCGGCAGCGCCCGCTCCAGCAGCAGCGCGAACCGCCGCGGATCCGCCCGCAGCAGCCGGATCGCGCCGTTGCCGTCCCAGATCCGCAGCGCGAGATGCTCGGTCTCGGCCTCCCAGTGCGGGAACTGGACCTTGAGCATCGCCGGCGTCCCGTCCGCGGTACGGACCGGGACGACGAGCGAGCAGTTCCCGTACGCCGAGACGCCGTCGACCCGCAGCTCCCACTCGGACAGCAGATCGCGCGCCAGGCGTGGCAAGCCGTCGAGCCAGGCGGCCCAGTCGGCACCACGCGAGGCGACCTTGCGGAACTCCTCAGGGATCTCGACCGGCACTACTTCTTGGCCTTCTCCCCCGGGGATTCACTGGTCTTGAGGGCGGCGATGAAGGCTTCCTGCGGGACCTCGACCCGGCCCACCATCTTCATCCGCTTCTTGCCCTCCTTCTGCTTCTCCAGCAGTTTGCGCTTCCGGGTGATGTCACCGCCGTAGCACTTCGCCAGCACGTCCTTGCGGATCGCGCGGATCGACTCGCGGGCGATGATCCGGGACCCGATCGCGGCCTGGATCGGTACTTCGAACTGCTGCCTCGGGATGAGCTCCTTCAGCTTGCCGGCCAGCGCGACGCCGTAGGAGTACGCGTTGTCGCGGTGCACGATCGCGGAGAACGCGTCGACCGTCTCGCCCTGCAGCAGGATGTCCACCTTGACCAGCGCCGCGGCCTGCTCGCCCGTCGGCTCGTAGTCCAGCGACGCGTAGCCCTTGGTCTTCGACTTCAACTGGTCGAAGAAGTCGAACACGATCTCGGCCAGCGGCAGCGTGTAGCGCAGTTCGACCCGGTCCTCGGACAGGTACTCCATCCCCTGCAGGTTGCCCCGCTTGGTCTGGCACAGCTCCATGATCACGCCGATGTAGTCCTTGGGACTGAGGATCGTCGCGCGGACCACCGGCTCGTAGATCTCGTCGATCTTGCCTTCCGGGAACTCGCTCGGGTTGGTGACGACGAACTCCTTGCCGTCCTCCATCTCGACCCGGTAGACCACGTTCGGCGCGGTCGAGATCAGGTCAAGGTCGAACTCGCGCTCGAGCCGTTCCCGGACGATCTCCATGTGCAGCAGGCCGAGGAAGCCGCAGCGGAACCCGAACCCGAGTGCGCCCGAACTCTCCGGCTCGTACTGCAGGGCCGCGTCGTTCAGCTGCAGCCGCTCCAGCGCGTCGCGCAGCGTCGGGTAGTCGTCGCCGTCGATCGGGAACAGCCCGGAGTACACCATCGGCTGGGGGTGCTTGTAGCCGCCGAGGGCCTCGGTCGCGCCGCGCACGGACGAGGTGACGGTGTCACCGACCCGGGACTGGCGGACGTCCTTCACACCGGTGATCAGGTAGCCGACCTCGCCGACGCCGATGCTGGGCGACTTCATCGGCTCGGGCGAGATGACCCCGACCTCGAGCATCTCGTGCACCGCGCCGGTCGACATCATCTTGATCTTGTCGCGGTGGGTCAGCTCGCCGTCGACCACCCGGACGTAGGTGACGACGCCGCGGTACGTGTCGTACACCGAGTCGAAGATCAGTGCCCGCGGCGGCGCGTCCTTGACGCCCTTCGGCGGGTCGACCTGGGCGACGATCTCGCTCAGCAGGTCCTCGACGCCCTGCCCGGTCTTCGCCGAGACGCGCAGTACGTCGGACTCCTTGCAGCCGATGATGTGCGCCAGTTCCGCGGCGTACTTCTCCGGCTGGGCGCCCGGCAGGTCGATCTTGTTCAGCACCGGGATGATGTGCAGGTCCGCGTTCAGCGCGAGGTACAGGTTCGCCAGCGTCTGCGCCTCGATGCCCTGGGCCGCGTCGACCAGCAGTACGGCGCCCTCGCACGCCTCCAGCGACCGCGACACCTCGTAGGTGAAGTCGACGTGGCCGGGGGTGTCGATCATGTTCAGGATGTAGGTCGTGCCGTCCGGCGCGAGCAGTCCGCCGGGGGTGTCGGGCTTCGGCGCGAACGGCAGCCGGACCGCCTGCGACTTGATCGTGATGCCGCGCTCACGCTCGATGTCCATCCGGTCCAGGTACTGGGCCCGCATCTGACGGCCGTCGACGACACCGGTGATCTGCAGCATCCGATCGGCCAGCGTCGACTTCCCGTGGTCGATGTGGGCGATGATGCAGAAGTTCCGGATCAGCGACGGGTCGGTGCGACCCGGCTGCGGCACGGTCGTGGGGCCTACGGGCACGGAGGGTTCCAGTTCGTCTCAGGGTGGCTCACTGGGAGCGGGGCAACTCCTCAATCATCCCATGGTCCGCCACACCTTTCCGCATCCATCGTCGGAGTACTCCTACCTGAGGCGCCAAGTGGTCTAGGCCGGTCTCGGTCGATAGGTGAAAATGGCTGCGGCTCCGGACCGGTCCACCTCTACCCTCGGGAGGTATGGCGCACGCTGCTGGGGTTCGGCTGGCTTATGAGAAGGTGCCCGCGCGAGTGCAGGCCTGGGTGGAGCGCTCGCTCGGCTCATCGGTCGTCTCCGCCTCGACGCAGCAGGGCGGCTTCTCCCCCGGTGTCGCCGCGCGCCTGGTCGCCGCGTCCGGCCGGCGCGCGTTCGTCAAGGCGGTCGGCTCGGAGCTGAACCCCGATACGCCTCGCCTCTTCCGCAACGAGATCGCCGCCGTGCAGGGCCTGTCCGCGCACTCGCTGCCGCACACCCCGTTCCTGTACGACGTGTACGACGACGGGGACTGGGTGGCTCTCCTGCTCGAGGACATCGAGGGATACCTGCCGCCGCATCCGTGGCATCCCGTGGACGCGGCCCGGGTGCTCGATGCGCTGGCGGAGCTGACGGAGTCTTTGCAGCCGTCGCCGTGGCCGGAGGCACCTGTGGCCGCAGTACGGAGTGAGGCGTTTCTGAGCCGGTGGGACAACGTGATCGCCGACGGGCTCGCAGTACCGGCTTGGGCGGCTGGGCGGGAGCAGGAGTTCGCGGAGTTGGCGCGGGTCGGGCTGGACGCGCTCGCCAAGGGCGACGGGCTCGCGCACTGGGATCTGCGCGCTGACAACATCCTGCTGACCGAGGGCCGCGTCGTCTTCATCGACTGGGCTCACGCGGCGCAGGCAGCCTCCTGGGCCGACACCGTCATCCTGCACGCCGATATGCGCGGCTCGGTCGACCTGCCTGACCTCCCAGAGGACGACGGCATCACGGGCTTCCTCGCAGGCATCGCGGGCGGTCTCTGGTGGGGCGCGAGCCAGCCGGTGCCTTGTGGCCTCCCCACGATCCGCGACTGGCAGCGGAAGTCAGCACTGGTTCACCTCGACTGGCTGCGCGAACGCCTGTCTTGATGCCTGGTGCGGCTGCCGGGAACCCCGCTGGATTCGGGGGTCCCGGCAGTCAACGTTTCTGTTAGCTGTCTACACGGACGATGGTGGAGCCGGAGCCGTCGGCGCCATCGGAGTAGCCCAGGCGGCCCAGGTAGCGAGTGCCGGCGGTCAGGCCGGTCCAGGCGGCGGTGACGGAGACCTGGCCTGCGGCTGTCACCGCTTGCGAGGCCGGGGTCGCCGTGAGATTGCCTGCCGCGTCGCCGAGCTCCCAGTGGTTCAGCTTGACCGCCTGCTCGGCTGCACCGGCGAACAGATCGACGTAGACGTCGTAGGAACCACCTGCCGGTGCCGGGAGGTTGACCACTTCCTCTGCCGAACCACCCGTGCTGCTGCCGAGCACAGCCGTAGTACCGGCTTTGTAGACGAAGACGTCGAGGTCTGTGCCCGCCGGGTAGTCCGCGTCGAAGGTGGAGAACCGGGCGTGCTTGGTTCCGGCCGGCACGTTGACGCTGAACTTGGCGACGTGCTCGTTGGCCGCCGGGTTGGTGGTCGGGAAGGACACTCCGCCCGGGTTCCGCAGAGTGGCCTCGCCGACGGTCGCGGCCGTCGGCCCGCTCACCGTGGTCGAGAGGGTGCCGGTGTAGCCGGCGGTGATCGGTACCTGCACCGAGCCGCTGGTGCCCGTCCCGTTGACCTGGATCGGCGCCTTGACCGTCAGCGGCCGGATCGCCAGCGTGCTGCTGACCACGTGCCGGGCGGAACGCCAGTTGAGCTTGCCGAACGAGTACTGCTCGAGCGGCGCCCCGTTGTGCTCGAAGGTCACCCGGTACGTCGCGGTCTGGCCCGGCAGTACGACGAGCAGCTTCGGCGTGACGGTGACCTTGACCCCGGCCAGGCCCTCGACCTTCGGGTAGTACGCCTCCGGGAGCTTGCCGACGTTGCGCACGGTCCGCTTGACCGTCTGCTTGCCGGCCAGATCCCCGATGGCGATGGTCGGGTAGTTCAGGTCGCTCGGGTCGATCTTGCCCTTCGCGCACAGTTCGTGCGTCTCGGCGACCTGACCCGAGGCGCAGACGAACCTGGCCCAGTCGTCGTACGACGAGTCGTAGACGAGGCCCGGGTCCATCGCCAGCTTCGGCTGGACGAGGCCGGCGCCGTACCCGAACGGGTTTCCCGGCGAGCCGGCGTCGTTCTGGATCGGCTTGCCGCTGGTGTCGAGCGAGGTGCCCGTGGTGAGCAGGGCGGACTTGATCGCCATCGGGGACCAGGTCGGGTACTTGCTCTTGAGCACCGCCGCGGCTCCGGCGATGTGCGGGGACGCCATCGAAGTACCGCTCATGAACGCGTACTGACCGCCTGCCGCGCTGAACGCGCTGGTCGCGGCGAGCACGTTCGTGCCCGGTGCCATCACGTCCGGCTTGAGCAGGTCGCCGTTGCCGGCCAGCGACGGGCCGCGGCTCGAGCTGCTCGCGACCTTCGGCGCGTTCACCCGGACCGTCTGCGCCGCGCCGATCTGCGCGGTCGGGGACGCGGCACCCTCGACGTACGCCTTGATCTCGGGGGCGGCGACGTCGTCCAGGTGGACGGTCGGCACGGAGTGCAGGTCGGAGTCGAGCGTGCCCGGAGTCGGGTTGACGAGGATCAGGCCGATGCCGCCGGCGTTCTTCACCTGCAGGCTCTTGTCGACGCGGGCGCTGACGCCGCGATCGCAGACGACGATCTTGCCGGTCACCTTCGCCGTGTCGAGCGTGCCCGGCATACAGAGCACCAGGTTGGTCGGGTTGGCGCCCGGCAGGCCCGCGTCCTTGGCCAGGATCACCGGTGCGCTCGGCGTACCGGCTCCGATACCGGCACCCCTGTAGGACTTGCCGTTGCCGAGGGTGACGGTGGTCTGGATATCGCGGTCATGCGTGCCGTTGGCAACCGTCGTGACCCAGGGGTAGTTCTTGCCGACCGTGCTGACGCCCGGGCCGGTGTTGCCCGCGCTGGTCGCCACGAAGACGCCGGCCTTGGCCGCCCGGAGAAAGGCCAGGCCGGTCGCGTTCACGAAGGTCGAGCCGGAGCCGGAGATCGAGTAGTTGATGACGTCCACGCCATCGGCGACCGCCGCGTCGATGCCCGCCACGATGTCGGCGTCCGTGCCGGAGCCGCCGCCGGTGGCGTCGACCGCCCAGAGCACCTTGTAGATGGCGAGCCTGGCGTGCGGGGCGATCCCCGAACCCTTGCCGTAGTCCCGGCCGAGCACGTTTATGTCGACGCCGTAGTTGCCGGCCGCAGTACTGGCGGTGTGGGTGCCGTGGCCGCCGTAGTCCCGCGGCGAGCGGTACTCCCCGGGGATCGGGCGGTTGCCGATGCCGGCGTCGAAGTACCGCGCGCCGATCACCTTGTTGTTGCAGGCGACCGGGGCCTCGGTGCCGACCTGGCAGGTGCCCTTCCACTTCTTGGCGATCAGGGCGTCCGACTTCTTGGTGGTCTTGATCGGCGCGAAACTGGCCCGCTCCGGGACGTACCCGGAGTCGATCATGCCGATGATCACGCCGTCACCGGCCTTGTCGATGCCGCCTGCCTGCTGCCAGGCGCCACCCTTGCCCGAGAGGCCGAGGTACCGCGGGGTGTCGACGGTGTCCTGGTGCTGCATCTCGCTCGGCTCGACGCTCTTCACGCCGGACGACTTGGCGAGCTTGACCGCCTCGTCGTGCGACATCCGCGCGGAGAAGCCGGCGTACGTGTAGTTGTAGTCGTACAGCTTCTTCACGTCCGGGATCGCGTCGAGGAGCTGGCTCCGCTCGCGGCCCAGGTGCTGCACGTAGGAGACGACCTGGCCGGCGCTTCGGAGCAGCTTGCTGCCCGGGAGAACCCGGGTGGCGGGGAGGCCCGCGATGTCACCGTCGTACTCCGCTACGGGGGCGTCGTCGAGCTGGACGATGTACGCGCCGGTGGGTGATTCCTTGACCTCGTTCGCGGCGGGGTTGTCTCTCCCTGTCGCGGCTCCGGTGGTTGCCGAGGCTTTCGCGGTTTCGGCAGCGCTGGTTGTGGCGCTGGTGGTGGCGGTGGCTTGGTTGCCGAGGGCGACCACCAGGGCGGTGGCCGTCGTGCCGGCGACGGCGAGCACCCTCAAGCGGCGGCGGGCGGGAGCTGACACGAAGTTCCTCCAGGCGGGGACGGAGCCGGGTGACCGGTGTGACGACCGCACACACCCCCACGGTGATCAGCGCCACGAGGGCCCGAGTATGCCGTCACCCTCCCCCGATGTCACGCTCAGTCACACCTGTGTCACCAGGAATCACCGCGATACCGGGAGGAACAGGTGGAAGGTCGGTTGAAAGCACCCCGCAGAGCAGGTTCAGGGCAGTTGTTCCGGCAATCTCTCGGTTTGGTGCTGACGGTGGCTTGTTGCTAATCTGTCTGTTCGCGCGTGTGCGTTGGTACTCACCCGTGCACGCACCACCTTTCCTGTACTGATCCCAATCTCTGATCGAGGCTCTGCATCCGTGGCGAACATCAAGTCCCAGATCAAGCGCAACCGCCAGAACGAGGCTGCGCGGCTTCGCAACAAGTCGGTGAAGTCGACCCTCAAGACGGCTGTTCGCCGCTTCCGTGAGGCTGCCGACGCCGGCGAAACCGCGAAGGCTCAGGAGCAGGCCCGCGTCGCCGCCCGCCTGCTCGACAAGGCTGCCAGCAAGGGCGTCATCCACGCCAACCAGGCCGCCAACCGGAAGTCGTCCATCTTCAAGAAGGCCGCTTCCCTCTGACACCGCCCAAACGATCGGCCAGTCCCCCGGACCCGGCCGATCGTTTTCGCGTACCCAGAACCTCGTACATCTAGTAGCCGACGGAGTCGATCGTTGCCACGAGTGGCTCGAGGTCGGCGGTGAGCTGGTCCACCTCTTCCGGCGTCAGGCAGTCGTACGCGGGGGCGGCGAGGGCGTCGGTGACCGACTCGATGCGGTCCTTGGTCTCGCGCCCGGCGGCGGTGAACGCGCCAGCGACGTCGACGAGGCCGCGAGCGCGCAGACCGTCCACGACCGCGGCCAGCTGCGCCGGCGTGAGCGGGTCCAGCCTCCCGTACTCCTCCGGCATCATGCCCAGGGAGAGCGCGTGAAGCACGTGAGCCTCCTGCCCATCTATGCCGGCGGAGACCAGCGCGGCAAGGTGGCCGTCGCCACGGTGCTCGCGCAGTAGCGTCGCCGCGTGCCAAAGCCGCGCGACCGGCTCGTCAGGCACGGGGAGCGTCCGCAGGCCGGCGTACAGGATCCGTCCCTCCATCGGCGCACTGATCGCCACCCGGGTGGCGAGGTCGGCGGCCCGGGCAAGCGCGGGGGTGTCTGCCAGATCGCCGAGGATGCGCCGCAGCGCTGCGACGCTGCCCTCCTGGCGGGCAGCGAGCACGGCCTCGGGAGTGGCGATGTCCCAGACGCTCGGGATGCAGGCGGCGACCTCGCCGGGGGCGAAGTTGTAGAAGAGCGCATCCACCACCTCGGCCGGGACCTGGCCCAGCGGTGCGGACCGCGCGGCGAAGTAGCCCGGCCAGTAGCCCTCGTAGCCGAGGGCCTGGAGTGCCTCGGTCGGCTCGGCGGACATGTAACTGACGAGGTGGATCGGTTCCAGCAGCTGCTGACACAGGCGGCGCGCGATGGGTTCCATGCGAGTGACCTTCAGCAGAGGTTGAGGATGACGGGTCATGGTGACCTCCGGTGGTGAACCGACCGACCCGTTGCCGGTCTCTCACCCTGGCTACGAACGGGCTCGTCACCGTTCGACAGGTTCCCGAGAGTTTCTCGAAGACTAACGCCGCCTTCAGGAGCGTGGGAATTGGGTTGACGGTGAGGGGTGGGTGGCAAAGGGTGCTTGGCATGTTGTCGGATGCTGAGGTCGCGTCGTTTGTGCGGGATGGATTCGTGGTGGTTCGGGGCGCCGTACCCCGCCCAGTGGTGGACGCATGTGTGGACGTGATCTGGGTGGAGTTGGAGGGGCGAGGCGTCAGACGGCATGACGCTGAGTCCTGGACGGCACCCGTTGCGCGGATCGACAGTCCGGAGGAAGGCGACAGGGGGCGGCCGTTCGCGGCGGCCGGTACAGCAAAGGTGTTGTGGGAGGCGTACGACCAGCTGATCGGGCCGGACAAGTGGTGGAAGCGTGAAGGGATGGGCGGGACGATTCCCGTTCGCTTCCCGCATCCCGCTGATCCGAAGGACGCGGGCTGGCACATCGAGACCAGCTACTCGAACGGCACCGATTGGCGGGCGAACATTCGGAGTCGCGAGCGAGGACTGCTGGCGATCTTCCTACTCACCGATGTCGGCCCCGACGATGCCCCGACCCGGATCCGCGTCGGCTCGCACGTCGACGCCGCTCGCGTACTGGCTCCTTCAGGCGACGACGGTCTCGCTCCGGCCGAGGCGGGTCCGCTGGTCGTAGAAGCAAGCGCCGACCGACCGGTCACCGAGGCGACGGGTGCCGCAGGTGATGTCTACCTCTGCCACCCGTTTCTGGTCCACGCAGCCTCGTGGCCGCACCGCGGCACCAGCCCACGGATCATCACCCAGCCGGGCATCCACCTGCTGGAGCCGTTTCCCCTCGCAGACCGAAACGCCGCCTACCCCGTAGAAGCAGCCATCCTGGACGCCCTCGGCGACTGATTGGACGCCTCAGCGACTGAAGAGAGCTGCCAATCGGGAACGTGCGGAACAACCTGCTGGACGCGCCGCGCTGAGGTCAGGTGGCAAACGACTCGGGCGGCGTGGACAGGTGCGCGTTGGGGAACGGGAAGGTCGAGACTTCGGCGGCTAGAGCTGTGTGCTGGGCGGGAGTTAGCTGCTCGGAGAGTCTGATGTCTAGTCGGCTGCCCTTTCGACCCCAGGCACCCACGATCCGGCCGTCGACGAGGATGCCGTTGGGGTGGAACGTGTCCGAGGCCGGGGTCAGAGTCCGTCTGCCCGGGGCGATGAAGAGTCCGTCCCGGTCCCGGCCGAGCAGCCGGAGATCCGGCTCGACCAGGAATCGCGTTCCGCGCGGGGTCGTCGCCTCGTCGAAGGAGGTCTCAGCGGCTCGCGGTACCCACGCGGGAGTGCCCTCGAAGTCCACCTCGAGCAGTTCCCCGGACAGCGAGTTCCAGATCTGGCGGGCATCCGCGGCGGGGAGCCCTGCCCACCAGGCGAACGCCTTGGGTGCCGTCGGAGCGAACCGGTGAACATGACGTCGGCAAAGCTCTTTGCGAGCTTCGTCGAGATCGACCTCCGGCCTCGGAACTTCGCGCACCCACAGCGCGCTGGTGGTCCACCGTAGGGCGATCCTGCCGCTTGCGCAGGCGAGGCGCAGATCGGGAAGCCCTCCGCGGAGCTCGCGTCCGTCCAGCGCCCGGCACACGTTGTCTGCGGCCTCTTCGATGGCCCGAACGGCGTCGGCGTCGAGCGGGAGTCGACCGATGGTGAAGACTCCGAAGTCCTTGCGGGGTAGGACAAACACCGCCGCACGTGGACTGTACGTCTGGATCAGCGACGGGTGTTCCCAGCCCGACGGCTCGCAGTTCGCGACTCGAGCGTGGAGGCCCAGGAGTGCGTCACGAGGTGCCGTGTCCTGCAGGCCGACGTACGCCGCTTCCTCATAGGAGCCCGCCGGCAGCCGGTCCATCAGGTGATTCACGCGCAGCCGGTACGACACCGCCTGCTCGCGAGTTATGCGCGGCCGGGTCAACGGCGGCCGTGGGCGTTGCTGACTGTTATCACCATGCGTTCGAGGGCATAGCCGGCGTCGCCTGAGGCACCCTTTACGTCGGCATCGGCTTGAGCTACCGCCTTGATGGCGGTCGCCAGGCCGCCGGCGGTCCAGCCGCGGGCCTGTTGCCTGAGGGTCTTGAGCTTCCAAGGCGGTACGCCGACCTCACGGGCCAGGTCAGCTTCGCGGAGCCCGGTGGGAGCACTCGTGTACTTCGCTAGTCCGCGGAGGCCACCTGCCATCGCGCTGGTGACCAGTACCGCGGCTACTCCGCAATCGAGGGCCCAGCGCAACTGCTCGAGCGCGGGCTCGGTACGTCCTGCGATCGCCGCGTCCGCCACGGCGAAGCTGGTCACCTCGGCGCGACCTCCGAAGTACTGGCCGATGAGGTCGGGGTTGATCGGCTGGCCGCCGGAGTCGGAAACCAGCTGGGAGCAAGCGCCGGCCAGCGCGCGGAGATCGTGGCCGACGGCGTCCACCAGGGCGGCGGCGCCTCGCTCGTCGATGCTGCCGCCGAGGAGGCGGATCTCGCCGACTACGAACTGCGGGAGCTCCCAGGTTTTCGGGGCGGTGGCGACCACCTCGTTGACGGAGGCTTTGCGCAGCTTGTCGAGAGTGGCCTTGCCCTTCTGGCCGCCTGAGTGGACCAGGATGACGAGGACGTCCTCGGACGGTGAGGCCGCGTAGTCGAGCAGGTGCGGCACCATCTCGGACGGGAGGTTCTCGAGGGTTCGCAGGACCATCACTCGTTCAGCCGCGAACAGGGACGGGCCGGTCAGTTCGGCGAACATCCCGACGTCGAGGTCCGCTCCGCCGAGGTCGGTGACCTCGACGTCGGCAGTCCCCTTCGAGACAGCCGCGATCGCGGAACGAACGGCCCGGTCGGCGAGGAACGTCTCCGAACCGGTGACCAGCAGCACGTCGCCGAGCTTGGGCGCAGAGTTCTTTCGAGCAGCCATAACGCCCGCCAGCATGCCATGCCCCACCGACATTCCCCCACCGCCACCACGACCTACCCACCGGGTAGCACGTACCGGACGCTGAGGTTGCGTGGTCGGTGGGGCTAGGGGGTGGGGTGGGTGGTTAGGGAGAGGTGGCTGTTGGGGGTTGATAGGGAGAGGGTGCCGGTAGTGTCTGTGCGGGCGATTTTCATGCCTTGGTGGGTCAGTAGGTCCAGGGTTCGAGGGGCGGGGTGGCCGTAGTCGTTGTCCTGGCCGGCGGAGATCACGGCCAGGCGGGCGTGGGTGGCGGCTATGAAGGCCGGGTCTTGTTGGCCCGAGCCGTGGTGAGGGACCTTGAGGACGTCGGCGCGGAGGTCGGCGCCGCTTGCCAGGACTGCTCGTTGGGACTCGGGTTCCAGGTCTCCGGTAAGGAGGATGCGCAGGCCACTGGTTTCAACCATCATGGCGATGCTGGCGTTGTTCTCCGGGGAGCCTTCGTCGGTGGGGGTTGCCGACGATTTGCCTGATTCCGGGAGAGCCGGGACCTTGGCCGGCCAGAGGGTGGTCCAGGTGATGAGGCCGGCGGTTCGGCGTTCGCCGAGGGTCACAGTGCGGATGGGGATTCCGTGCTGGGTGGCCAGGTCGGTTACGCGCTTGTACTCGGCTGGTGGGGAGAAGTACGGAGTCACCTCGATCTCGCCGATCTTTCGTCCGCGGAGTACTCCGGCCAGGCCGCCGGCGTGGTCGGCGTGGAAGTGGCTGAGAACGAGCACTGGGATGTATTTGACGCCCAGGTTTTGTAGGCAGCGATCCATGGCTGTGGGATCTGGGCCGGTGTCGACGACTACGGCGGAGCCTTTGCCGGCGGACAAGGCAATGCCGTCGCCTTGGCCTACGTCGCAGGCGACCATAAGCCAGTCGTCGGGTGGCCAGCCGATTGAGCCGACTGGACGGAGTACGACTACCGCCAGGATGGCGAGGGCCACCAGCATGGCGATGGGGCGGGCGAGGATGCGGTGAAGGCTGAAGGTCAGGGCCAGGCATAGGACGGTTAGCACGCCTACGCCGATCACCGTGGCCGGCCAGGCATTCGTGGCACCGGGGAGATCTGCGCCCTGTTGGGCGATGAGGATGATCCAGCGAGCCGGCCATCCCGCGAGCCAGCCGATGAGTTGGGCCAGATTCGTGCTCAGCAAGGCGATCCCGGCAGCTGCGAAACCGAGGATTGTCGCTGGGCCGACAGCAGGGCCTGCCAAGAGGTTCGCTGCTACGGCAACCAGGGAGACTTGACCGGAGAGCCACGCAACGATTGGTGTGCAGGCGAGCTGCGCGGCCAACGGGCACGAGATCGCTTCCGCCAGGCGGTCAGGCATCCAGCGCGCCAAGGCGTCTCGCCACGCTGGTCCGAGGAGGACGATGCCTGCGGTCGCGAGGACTGAGAGGGCGAATCCTGCGGATCTGGCGAGTGAGGTGTCCAGCAACAGCAGAGTGATGACCGCGACGGACAGGCTTCGCACCGCCCGTCGCCCACCTCCCGTCATTGCCGCAAGGGCGACCAAACCCATCGCCGCTGCTCGGAGCACGCTTGGTTGAGGTCGGGCCAGGATTACGAAGATCACCACGATCGCGAGGCCCACGACGGTCAGCCCGCGAGCCCGTACTCCGAGCAGTCGGGCGAGCGGTAGGACGAATGCCAGGAGGAGGGTCAGGTTCGTTCCGGAGACTGCGGAGAGATGTGTCAGGCCGGTGGTCTTGAAGTCCTCGACCAGCTCCGGTGGCAGGGTGGACTCGTCCCCCATCACCAACGCGGGTACCAGGCCGCGGACTGCTTCCGGCTCGTCGGCTACTGATTCCCGCAAACCTGCGCGGACCTGCTCGGCGGCTCGAAGCCACCAGGATGGTTCGTCGAGCACTCGCGGGGTCGACCGGGACGACAGCATCGCGGCCACGTCCGAGCCGCCTTCAACCGACTCGAGCTTCCCCGTCGCCTCGATATGTTGGCCGAATCGCAGCCGCTGCCAGTTCGTCGAGCCGATGACCAGGACCTGCGTGCGTACCTGGGTTGTCGTGCCTCTGCCCGTCACCTCCTCGATCGTTGCCTTGAGCACCACATAGGGCGGGCGCCGGGTGCCTGATCCGCTGCGGACCGATGGATCGCTGTCGATCTTCAGACGAACCTTCACTGCCGCGCCCGACGAGGCCAAGTCCATGACAGGTCCAGCCCTCAGGCCTTGCACCTGGAGGCCCGCGGCCAAAGCCATGCCCACCACGACAACCCCGACTCCAACCGCCGTGACCCGGACAGCGGAGGAGGGAGCCAGCCCCTGAGGCCGAGTCCGAGTCCGCTGCCGGTGGAGCAGGATCAAGCCAATCGTGGCGGCCAGGGCCACCGCTGCCACAAGGACCGAGATCGCCGGTGCCTGGGAAACGAGCCAAACTGCAGTCAGCCAGCCGGCAGCTGCAGGAACAAGCAACCGCAGGTCGGGCCGCTCTCGAGTCGCCTGCTCCTCGGAAGGCGCCAGCTCCTCGGAAGGCGCCGGCGGGTCGGTGGCGGGTGGGTCGGGGGCGGCTGGGTCGGAGGCGCCTGGGCCGGGCGTGGGTGGACTAGACGTGGACATGGGGTTTGAGGGATTCGAACTTCTTGGCGCCTACGCCGGTGACCTCCTGGAGTTCGTCTACTGAAGTGAAGCGGCCGTGCTCGGTTCGCCAGTCGAGGATTCGCTGGGCCAGGACCGGGCCGACGCCGGGAAGGGATTCGAGCTGGGCGAGGGTTGCTGTGTTGAGGTTGAGGGGTTCTCCAGTCGTGGTGCCCGAGGTCGTGGGTGAGCCGGTTTGTGTGCCGCTGGGTTGAGGGGCCCCGGAGACGCCGACGAGGATCTGTTCCCCGTCGGTGACCGGCCGGGCGAGATTGAGTGTGGTCAGGTCGACCCCGGGGAGAGCGCCGCCTGCCATCGCGAGGACGTCGGCAACTCGGGAGCCGGGTTTCGCGCGGACCAGGCCGGGCCGCCGCACCTTTCCCGCCACATGAACGACCACGACAGATCCCGATGACGGAGTTGCCGACGGAGAAGCACCTGGTGGAGCGGGCACCGGGGTGCCAGGGACGAGGCCGGCGGAGGGCTGCGGGTCCGGGACGACCTGCGGGCGGGCTCGGAGTACTGAGCAGCCGGCCCAGGCCAGGCCGATGACCAGCACGAGGGCGACCACCACGACATGACGTGGGGACAACGCGAACCTGCTCCCCCGCAACCGGTCGGGCAGCATCGTTTCCGGAACCCATCCACCGCGCACCTCCTCATCTCCTCGCACCTCCTCGGCACCGTCCAGCAGCTCCCCGTCCGGCACAACTCCGGGCGGTGAGGCACCCACACCCAATGACTTCTCGCCTCGCGCAGACCCAGGCGAGGCGGCATTGAGCCTCGCCAGGGAGCGCAGGCGATCACCCGGATCGGGCGGTGCTGGAGTACGGCGTGTGACCTTCACGCCAGAGAAAGTACGAGCCTCGGACCGGCAGAACGGATCCATCCGAGAACCTGGGGACAACTAGGTCTGAAGCCCGACTAGGTCCGAAGCAGACAACTAGCGCGGTGCGACGACCACAGCAAGCAATCCAGGCCCGACATGGGCGCCGATCACCGCGCCGACCTCGCGCAGCACGATCTCCTCAGCCTGCGGCAGCCGCTCCGCCAGACCATCTGCCAGGGTGTGCGCCTTGTCCAGATTCGCCAGATGGTGCACCGCGATCTGGACCGGACCGTCTCCCGCACGCTGCACCGCGATATCGGCCAGCCTGGCGATCGCGCGGCTCGAAGTACGGACCTTCTCGAGCGGGACGATCCGCCCGCCGCTGATGGTGAGCAGCGGCTTGACCGCGAGCGCAGTACCAAGGAGGGCTTGGGCGGCGCCGATTCGCCCGCCTCGCCGCAGGTACTCGAGTGTGTCCACATAGAAGTACGCCGACATCGAGGCCATCCGCGCCCGGGCGGCGGCCTCCACACCAGCCTGGTCCTCGCCGGCGGCGGCCGCGGCGGCAGCGGCGAGCACCGGGAATCCCAGCCCCATCCCCAAGGACCGGGAGTCGACCACTCGCACCGGCACCGGCGATTCCTTCGCCCCGATCATCGCGGCCTCGAAGGTGCCCGACATGTCCCCGGAGAGATGGATGGACACGATCGCCTCGGCCCCGGCCGCCGCGATCTCTGCGTAGGTGTCGGCGAACGACTGCGGAGCGGGCCGGCTGGTGGAGACCGGGGTGAACGCCTTGAGCGCCTCCGCGACCGCGTCGGAGCTGGTCGCGCCGTCGTCGTACGACGTGCCGCCGATGACGACCTGGAGCGGGACCACCGTCAGCGGGTGCCGGAGCACCTCGTGCGCCGACAGACCCGCGGTGGAGTCGGTGACGACGTGCACGCGGGCTGACATGAAGCGAGGTTACCGGACAGTTTTCGTCGGCGCCCGGTGTCAGACTCAGCAGATGAAGGAGACCGAGGAGGAAGTCACCGAACTGCAGCGGCTGCTGGACGCGGCCTACGATCGCTCGACCGAGCATCTGCGCAACATCATCACCGACTCCCGCAAGCTGTCCGCGGCGGAGCTGGCGGACGTCCTGACCGGCATGTGCACGCTCAATCTGGCCACCGTCACGGCCAACTGCGAGCCGAGGATCAGCGCGGTCGACGGTCATTTCCTGCACGGCCGGTGGGTGTTCACCACCTCTGGTACGGCGGCCAAGGCGCGCCACCTGCGGGCCCGGCCGGCGGCGAGCATCTCGTACGTCGACGGCGAGCGGATCGGTGTGTTCAGCCACGGCCAGGTGGAGTTCCTCGAGCCGGAGCACCCGGACTTCCCGGCGATCGAGGCGCACCTGGTGGCGCACTACGGCAGCTCCCCGTCGAGCTGGGGCGACGAGATCGTCTACTGCCGGCTCGAGCCGAGCTGGATGGTCGGCTACGCCTTCGACAAGGCAGCCGTGCTGGCCGACAAGTAAAGCGCGTAAGCCACGGCGAGGTGGCGGCCAACCCCTCCGCTGGCCTCCACCTCGCCGGTAGAGCTGACTCCCCCTCGGTGTCAGCTCCCTACGCTTGGTACCGGCATAGCGACGAGCCGTCCCCTGTGCGGCTCACCACCGATCCCCCCGGGAGGCCCCAGCGGCTGACCCACCGGCGGGTGACCAAACCCGCCGGCTTTCCCGTGTCAACCGGACCGGCACTCGTCCCCTGTGTCGCGTGCCTGGTCGCTGCTGGGGCCCCGCCCCGGGTCGCGTGCCCTGACGGTGCACGGCCCCCGGTGTGAGGTAGGACAGACCCGCACGTGGCAGCACCCCGGAGATCTCGACAGCTGTTCGGTGCCCCCACCGTCCGGCCGTCGGATGTCCTCCGCGTCGCCTGCTCCGAGCTCGAAGTGTTTCCCGGCAGTCCGGTGCATCGTGTCTGCCTCGTCACGATCACCGCCCCCATTCTCTGCCCTTGTTACTCGAACCCGGTCTCGGATCTCTGTCTCGTGGAACCTGCCCTACGGCGGTAATTCTGGTTCCGCCGGGTATGTCCCGACGAGGCAGAAAACCCGGCAGCTTCCCGGCAGCTTCCGCCGATCGCCGTCACGAAACGTCACCTGCGCCGTCGGCCCGAGCCACGCCAACAGACGGCAGGAGGAGGCCCCCGCCGGAAGGTGAGAGCCGCGCAGCAGAACCACCCGGTACGCCGTACGCGGGGCGGAAGGGGTCAGGAAAGGGCGGCGAGGACGTCGTCGGCGAGGCGCTGCACGGCCGCGGCAGGATCGGCCTGCGGCCAGCCCTCCGCCACGTCGGCCCTTTCGCAGGACTCCTGCAGCACCGCCCAGGCCGTCGGGAGCATGGGCGGATCCATCGTCCGCTGCCAGGCCAGGAGCTTCCCGCAGAGCTCATCCGCTTGCTCCGACTTCTCGAGCCCGTGCAGCACCGCCACCGCCTCAGGGAGCACGTCCAGCAGGTACACCACGCGTCCCTCGACCTGGAGCCGGTTCACCGCGTCCCGGATCGAGAGCCTGGCCTGCTCGAGGTCACCGGTACGCCGGGCCAGGCGGCTCCGGTACAGCATCACCAGATAGTCGAAGTAGCCGCGATGGCCCCGGATGTCCGCGTCGGCCTCGTCGAGCAGTTCCCCGGCCAGCTCGTAGTTGCCCGCCTGCAACTCCACCATCGCCAGGCAGCCCGCCACCTTGGTCCGCTCGGGGTCGTCCGACGCCTGCGCCTCCCGGGCCAGCTCCGCCCACCGGCGGGCCTCCTCCAGGTTGCCGAGCTCCAGCTCGACCCGGCTGAGCGCCATGTAGGCGATCTCGTCCGGGTAGACGCCCGGGTTCACCAGAGCGGCCTCCCAGGCGAGCAGCAGCTCCTTTGCCTCGGGCAACCGACCCCAGCGCGCCAGAGCCAGCCCGGAGATCGCCTGGACCGTCGCAGACCGCTGCACGTCACCGTGCGCTCGGGCGTCGGCCACCAGGGTCGGAATCTCCGCCAGACTCTGGGTGTCGAGCAGCAGCGAGCCGGACGACACCCAGCCGCCACGAGCCATCAGGCCCATCTCCGACTCGGGTGCGACCAGCGTCCGGGCCTCGCCGTAGTGCCGCCGAGCCGCCCGGACGTCGCCGGTCAGGTTGGAGAGCCGCCCGGCGATGGCCAGCAGCCGGCCGCTGATCTCCTTGTCCTCGACGTTCTCCGCGCAGACGCTCGCCCACTGGATGCCACTCTCGGCAACACTCGCCTGGTACTGCCAGGCGATCCGGAACCCGAGCACGATCTGTGCGGCCGTGTCCCACTCGCCCAGCTCCGCCGCGCGCTCCAGGGCCACCTCGAAGGTGGCCGAGTTCGCGTTGGCCGCCCTGTACCGCCGGTCCCGGTCCGGGCTGGACCAGGCACCGTCGAGGCCCACCACGTACTTCGCGCACCAGGCGACCGAGCGGTCCCGGTACTCGGTCAGGTCACTCCCCTGCGAGGACAGCCCGGCATACGCGTGCTCGCGGATCGTCTCCAGCATCTTGTACCGCGCGCCGTAGAGCGCCTCGAACTCCAGCACCGGCTGCAGTAGCGACTTGTCGACCAGCTCGGCCAACAGCATCGGCACGTCCGCGGCCTCGATCGGCGCACCGGTACACACCCCGACCACCGCGTCCAGGGTGAAAGGCGACCCGAGCATCGAAGCCCGGTACAGCAACTGCCGAGCCGGGTCGGACAGCGCGTCCACGCTCCAGGCGATGGTGTCGGCCAACGTGCGCTGGTGCGGAGCCCCGAACCGCCGCGGCCCGGACAGCAACCGGAACCGGTCGTCCAGAGCCGCCAGGATCGTCTCCACCGAGAGTGATCCCGCGCGAGCGGCGGCGAGTTCCAGTGCCAGCGGCAACCCGTCTAGCCGCTGGCAGAGCCGCGCCACGATCGCCGCGTTCTCCGGAGTCAGCTCGAAGTCCGGCCGGACCCGCGCCGCCCGCCGGCAGAACATCTCGACCGCGGGGCTCGCCGCGATGTCGGTGAAATCCGTGTCGTTCGCCGGTACGCCGAGCACCTGGACGCGGCGTACGACCTCATCCGGCAGGCCGAGCGGGATCCGGGAGGTGACGAGTACGCCGATCCCCGGGAAGCTCCGCACCATCCGGTTGGCGACGGTGGCGACCCCGTCGAGGACGTGCTCGGCGTTGTCCTCCACGATGACCAGGTCGCCGGGCTTCCGGCCGGACAACACGTCGTCGAGGTCCGACGTACCGGGGGCTGTTCCGAAGGCGTCGAGGATCGCGGACGGTACTGCGGCGTCGCGCTGGACCGTGGTCAAGTCCACGACCACCACGGCGGTGTCGACGCTGGAGACCCGGTCGGCTGCCGCCAGGGCGAGCTCGGTCTTGCCGACGCCGCCGGGGCCGACCAGGGTCACGAGCCGGTTCTGCCGCAACAGCTTCTCGAGCTCGAGGAGTTCCTTCTCGCGGCCGACCAGCCCGTCCGGGATCGGCCGGGTGCCACGCCAGCGCAGACCGGTCGGGGCCGGGTCCGCCACCGCGATGACAGGTCGCACGGTCGCGTGGCCGGCCGCCGCCAGGAACTTGCCGGCGTCGCCGTCGCGCAGCCCGAGTCCTTCGGAGAGCAGCCGGACGGAGTCCTTCCGCGGGCGGGCGACCCGGCCCGCCTCGAGCTCACGGATCGTGCGCACGCTCAACCCGGCCCGGTCGGCCAGCTCTTCCTGGGAGAGCCCCGCCTGGACCCTCAGGTCGAGCAGGAGATCGGCAAACCCACGCCGTCCCTCAGCCTGGCCATCCGCGTCCGACAAGCCCGCCACCCCTTCAGAGCCTCACAGGTCCTCGCACAACATAGCGTGACAGCTCGATGGATACCGTACGCACCCAGTGACCGCAGTACGGGACAGGCTCCGCCACGGGCTGGACAAACAGCTGATTCTAGCCCGGCAACGGGTTACCGGGGCGGGATTCCCCGATGAATTCCTGACAGCGCAAGAATGGCGGCGTCAGGCGCTGGCGCGAACCGCCCGCGGCTCATTCTGCGGATCGAAATGCGTCGCGTCGTAAAGCGGGGCGGGCTCGTAAAGGGAGAGGACGCCAACCCAGTCCTCGATCCGCGCGCTGGTGACGGCGCGCCCGGTCTCCGCGTTCAGCACGCTGCCGTCGCAGATGCTCCGGGTGGCGCGGACGATCAACTCGGTACCGAGACCGAGCCAGCGTTCACGCAGGATGTCCAGGGCTGCCATGCGAAGTATTCAAGCGGAGACGTGTTTCGCATGCGTAACGCAATCGGCAACATCGCGATAAGTCACCAAAGTGCGGAATTCATCGGTTACCCGGTAGTCCCTTAACCGCTTTGGCTTTCAACTAGGCAGCCAGGAGAGCCGGACCTGCCGGCGCGGGTTGTCGACGTTGGTGTCCACCAGACAGATCGACTGCCACGTCCCGAGCGTGAGACGCCCGCCGATCACCGGGATCGAGGCATGCGGCGGGATCAGGGCCGGCACCACGTGGTCGCGCCCGTGGCCCGCCGTACCGTGCTTGTGCTGCCAGCGGAAGTCGCGCGGCAGCAACTCCTCGAGCACGGCCAGCAGATCGGTGTCGCTGCCGGCGCCGGTCTCCAGGATCGCGATCCCGGCGGTCGCATGCGGCACGAACACATGCAGCAGTCCGTCGCCCTGGGCCTGGTGGGCCTCAGCGGCGACGAACTGCTCGCACCTGCTCGTCAGGTCGAAGACGACTTCCTGCGAACCGGTCCCGACGTCGATCAGCTCTGAGCGCATCCGGTCAGGGTCTCAGGCCGGGACGATGTTGACCAATTTCGGCGCGCGGACGATCACCTTGCGCGTGCCGCGGCCGGCCAGGGCCTTCTGCACCGCGTCGGAGGCCAGCGCCAGCTGCTCCAGCTCGGCGTCGGTGATGTCGGGCGACACCTCCAGCCGGTCCTTCACCTTGCCGGCGATCTGGACCACGCAGGTGACCGAGTCCTGGACCAGCAGCGCCGGGTCGACCTTCGGCCAGCCGGCCTTGGCCACCGTGGGCTCGTGCCCCAGGTTCTCCCACATGTCCTCGGCCGTGTACGGCGCGACCAGGCTCAGCAGGATCGCCACCGTCTCGACGGCCTCGCGCACCGCCGGGTCGGCCGCACCCGGGCCGGAGTCGATCGCCTTGCGGGTGGCGTTCACCAGCTCCATCACCCGGGCGACCATCACGTTGAACCGGTACGACTCCAGCAGCTCGGTCGCGTCGGCCACCGTGCGGTGGGTGATCTTGCGCAGCGCCAGGTCGCCCGTGCTGAAGTCCACGCCGACCGGAGCCTCGACCGCGCCGCTCAGCCGCCAGGCCCGCTGCAGGAACTTCAGCGAACCACCCGGGGACAGGTCGGCCCAGTCGATGTCGTCGTCCGGCGGACCGGCGAAGACCATGGTCAGCCGGATCGCGTCGACGCCGAAGCTGTCCAGCTGGTCGCCCAGGTTCACGCCGTTGCCCAGCGACTTGCTCATCGCCTTGCCCTCGTTGATCACCTGGCCCTGGTTCAGCAGCCGGGTGAAGGGCTCGACCGTGTCCAGCATGCCCATGTCGTGCAGCACCTTGGTGAAGAAGCGCGCGTACAGCAAGTGCAGGACCGCGTGCTCCTTGCCACCGACGTACTGGTACGCCGGCATCCAGCGGCGGGCCGCCTCGGGATCGAACGGGCCCTCGGTGTACTCCGGCGAGACGTAGCGCAGGAAGTACCACGACGAGTCGACGAAGGTGTCCATCGTGTCGGTGTCCCGCTCAGCGGATCCGTCGCACTTCGGGCAGGCGACATCGACCCAGTCACGGGCCGACGCCAGGGGCGAGATACCCCGGGGAGCGAGAGCGGCGCCCCGCAGGTCGGGCAGCTCCACCGGCAGCTGGTCGTCCGGCACCGGCACCTCGCCGCATGACGGGCAGTGGATGATCGGGATCGGCGCACCCCAGTAGCGCTGCCGGCTCAGCAGCCAGTCGCGCAGCCGGTAGTTGATCGTCCGCTCGCCCAGGCCCTTGTCCTGCAGCCAGTCGATGATCCGGGCCTTGGCCTCGGGGATCGGCAGACCGTTCAGGTCGACCTCGGGGTTGGCGCTGTTGATCGCCGGTCCGTCACCGGTGTAGGCCTTGCCGTCGAAACCCTCCTCCGGCTGCACGGTCCGCACGATCGGCAGGCCGAACTTCTCCGCGAACTCCCAGTCCCGCGAGTCCTGACCGGGCACGGCCATGATCGCGCCGGTACCGTAGTCGGACAGCACGTAGTCGGCCGCCCAGATCGGGATCCGTTCGCCGGTCACCGGGTTGATCGCGTACGAGCCCAGGAAGACGCCGGTCTTCTCCCGGTCGGTGCTCAGCCGCTCGATCTCGGTGGACGACTTGACCACGGTCAGGTACTCGTCGAACGCACCGCGCTGCTCGGGCGTGACCAGCTCCTCGGCCAGCTTCGCGTCCGGCGCGACCACCATGAAGGTGGCGCCGAACAGCGTGTCCGGCCGGGTGGTGAAGACCTTGATCGGCTCGTCGCGACCCTCGACCTGGAAGTTGGCGAACGCGCCCTCCGACCGACCGATCCAGTTCCGCTGCTGCAGCAGGATCTCTTCCGGCCACTGCAGCAGGTCCATGTCGTCCAGCAGGCGCTGCGCGTAGTCGGTGGTCTTGAAGTACCACTGAGTCAGCTCGCGCTTGGTCACCTCGTGCCCGCAGCGCTCACAGCGGCCCTGGACGACCTGCTCGTTGGCCAGCACGGTCTGGTCGTTCGGGCACCAGTTCACGAACGACGCCTTACGGTAGGCCAGGCCGCGCTCGAAGAAGCGCAGGAACAGCCACTGCGTCCACCGGTAGTACTCCGGGTCGGACGTGTGCAGGCGACGCGACCAGTCGAAGCTCAGCGCATACCGCCGGATCGACTCCGCCTGGGTCTCGATGTTGGCGTACGTGTAGGTCGCCGGGTGCTCGTTGCGCTTGATCGCGGCGTTCTCCGCGGGCAGCCCGAAGGAGTCCCAGCCGATCGGGTTCAGCACGTCGTAGCCCTGCTGGAACCAGAACCGGGCCAGCACGTCGTGCAGCGCGAAGACCTCGCCGTGACCCATGTGCAGGTCACCGGACGGGTAGGAGAACATCGTCAGCGCGTAGCGGCGCTCCGCGGACCCGTCGTCGCGGGCCTTGAACGGGTCGAGCTTCTCCCAGACCGGCCGCCACTTCGCCTGCATGGCATGGAAGTCGTAGCCGCCCCGGTCGATCGGGGCGTCCGCCTCGTGCTCCACCTGCTCGCTCACCGTCGTACTCCTGCGTTCTCGAGATGTCATGGGAACCCTGCCAGAAAGGTGCTGGGAAACGAAAAAACCCCTCGCGCAGGAGGGGTCGCCGTACTGACCGGCGCAGAGGCGCCAGGTTGCCAGTACGGCTAGATAAGGAGCAGGGTCACTCGCATATCACCAGATTAGCGCATGCCGCCAGCTGACCGTGACCGGGTTTCTACCGGAACGACGTGCCGCCGATACTGGCGGTGGGCGACCGCGGACGGCTGAACTTGCTCCTCACGGCGGTCGAACGCCGGGAGGAGCAGTTCAGAAGACCCCGGGCACTCAGCCGAAGGTAACGCCGAATGTCGCCAACCAGGTCTGCACGACCGGGATGTCCACCCGCTGCAGGCCGCCGAGGTAGCGACAGTTGCTGGTGTAGCCGTAACTGGTCACGGTCACCACGTAACCGCCGTGGAACGTCGGCCCGCCGGAGTCACCGAAGCAGGTGCCGCCGGTACCGCGGTTGTCGTTGAGGTTGCCGTTCACCTGCAGGATCTGGTCGGTCAGCTTCTGACCGAGCTCCTCGGCGAACCGGCGCAGCAGCGGGTACGTCATCGGCTGCGGCTTCTGCGGGCCCGACTCGGGCTTGCGGACCTCGGTGCCGTAGCCGACCGAGGTGAAGATGGTCTTGTTCAGTGTCGGCTGGCCGAAGCCGTCGAGGTAGGTCGCCGGTGCGATCCGCGCGGGCGTGATCGTCGTCAGCGGCCGGTCCAGGACGATCACGCCGACGTCGTTCCAGTTGTCCAGGTCGGTGAAGTTCGAGTACGCCGGATGCGTGTACGCGGTGCCGGACAGGTAACCGGCCGCCTCCAACTCGGCCTGGGTGTAGCCGGCAGCCGGGTTGGCCGCGACCGGGAAGGGTGACGGCGGCTGCTCGGCGATCACCGACTGGAAGGTCACCAGGGTCTTGCCGAGGGTGCCGTCAGTGCAGTGGGCCGCGGTGAGCACGACCGTCGGCGAGACCAGCGTCGCGCTGCATCGGAAGCGTCCGTCCGGCGAGTAGAAGAGGATCAACCCGACATTCGGGTGCCGGTTGCCGTCCGGTTCTCCGCCGGTGATCGCGCTGGCCGGCAGCGCCGGCAACAGAGCCACCACGAGAGCCAGTAGGGCAGCGCCGAGCGTACGGCTTAGTCGACTCATGTCATCTCCAGGGGATGGATCACGGTTCTTGCGCCATCGCAGTGCAACACCATGCGGGAAGGGCGGTCCAGAGCTCGAGCAAAAGGCGAGGGTCATCCTTCGGAGGCGAGGTGATGTTGGGTGCCCCCGGTCGCCCGGAAAGCTGTCGGAGACTGACCGTGACGGCTCCGGAACGCTGTGCTGAACGGACGGACGTCGGAGTAGCCGCACGCCCGCGCGACCTCGGTCACCGTGGCGTTCCCCTCGAGCAGCAACTGCGCTGCCAGGTCGAGCCGCATGAGCCGCAGAGTGGCCATCAGCGACGCGCCGGTCTTCTGCCGGAACAACCGTTCGGCGTGCCGTTCGGACAGGTGGGCAGCCGACGCCACGTCCCGGACCGCCACTGGCCGGGACAGGTTGTCCAACAGATGCCGCTGCATCGCCTCGACGGCGTAGGAGCCCCGATCGCGGGCCGGGCGCTCCACTTCCAGGTCCTCAGGCAGCGCGAACGCCCGGGCGGTGTCCAGGACCAGCGCCGCCCCGTGGGAGGCCAGGGACGACTCGTAGCCGGACTGGGGCGCACTCGCCTCGTGCGCAAGGGCCGAGATGGCAGCGGCAAGGCCACCGAGCCGAGTGGACACCACCGGCCCGTCGGCACGCGTCAGCCCGGACCACCAGCCGGTGCCGGCGACAGCCTCTACCGGGCGGAAGGTGAACCCCCAGAAGGCGATCCCCAGCGGCGACGAGCGGCTCGACTCGATCTCGTGGACGTCACCCGGGCGGGCCAGGAACAGATCACCCGCGGCCACGTCGTACTGCGCCGTACCGAGGTTGAAGCGACCCTCGCCGCTGAAGGCCAGGCAGACCTCGTGGAAGGAGTGGTTGTGCCAGTAGTTCCGCCAGTACTCCGGGCGGTAGTGCCCCCAGCTGACGAATTCGGCGTGGAAGCCGGCGACCTCGCAGGACCCCAGGAGTCCCGCGAGGTCGACGAACTGATCCGCTGTCGCTACGGACGCGAGGCTCAAGCGTTACTCCTGCCGGTCGGGTCCACTCCCCTCAGCATCATGCCCTGACCGAGCGAGTGGTCGTGGGTCTTCACCGTGGGCGGGTCGGCCGGATCGCGGTACTGCACGAGCCAGGTGGTCCGGGGCTCGGTGCTGACGTTCACCCCCGAGCCGTGCACGGTGAGGTAGGTGAAGAACAGCACGTCACCCGCCTCGGCCGGCTGCGGTACGGCAGAGTCGAACGGTACGTCGGGCAGGTGGTACGACCCGGCCGGGTCGTGCTCGCGCGGGCCGGCCAGGTGGCTGCCCGGGATCACCCGCACGCAGCCCTTCTCCTCGGGGGCGTCGTCGAAGTGGAAGATCGCCGCGCCGACCCGGTGGTCCCGGTGCGGGAAGAACGGGTAGTCCTGGTGCAGCGGGAACGGCGAACCGTTCTCCGGCGGCTTCACGAACAGCTTCGTGTGGTGCAGCTGGACGTTCTCGACGCCCATCACCGCAGCGGCCACGTCGGTGAACCGCGGGTCCACCAGCAGCCGGGAGAAGGCCGCGTCGTAGAACTGCGCGTCGTGCAGGTGCTGCAGCCGCGTCTTCGCGTCGGACATCCCCATCGCGGACTGCCAGGTGGGGTCGTCGTCCCGGTTGAGCCGCGCCAGCAAGCGGTGGCTCGTCTCCCGGTACGACGCCGCCTCCTCCTTGCTGAGCAGGCCTTTCACCAGCACGAACCCGTGCTCGGCGTAGTGCCCGGCCAGTTCCGACAACTCCGTCGTACTGGTGATCGTCATCGTTTTCCTCCAGGTCGAGTGGACACCATTCAGCCTAGGAAGAGCGGCGCCCGGGTGGCAGGACCAGCCCGGACGCCGATGTTCGTCAAACGGACACGTTCAGAGCCCGAGCTGCCCCAGCCGCACGCTGATCCGCGGGTCGGCTGGCTAGTTTGAGCGCGGCCAGTACCGAGCGACAGGTAGAACCAGGCAGATCGCCACGCCCGGGGTGCGCCGTGCTGCGAGAGCCGCCACGGCAGCAAGCACTACCTGTCGCTCGGTACATCAGGTAAGGCACAACAGCGACAGGCAACCCCGTCTACTTGCGCGCGGGCGCGGCTGGCGGGCGTGAAGTGGCGGGTCGCGGCTGGCAGGTTTCCTGGTCGCTGGCGGCTTCTAGGGCGACAGCGGCCGGACAACCCGACATCGGGCGCCCACTGCCGCGTTATGACGTCCGCCGGATACAACCGTCATCAGACGCTGTCCAGCTGGTTGCTGACGGCAACGTTGCTGAGGCAGGCGCCTCCCCTACCCAATCTGTGGGGCTGGGTCAGATGCGGATTTCGGCTACTACGGGGCGGTGGTCGCTGCCGGTGGAGGGGAGGACCCAGGCTTTGGTGGGGGTTACGCCCCGGACCATGATGTGGTCGATGCGGGCCATCGGGAACTTTGCGGGCCAGGTGAAGCCGAAGCCGTGGCCCGCGGCACCCTGGGCGGAGCGGAGGCCGGCGGTGAGCGGGGCGAGGCTGCGGTCGTTCGCGGTGCCGTTGAAGTCGCCCATCACCACGACGCCGGCCAGTTTCTCGGCGGCGATCTGCTCACCCAGTTGCTCGATCGTGTCGTTGCGCTGGTTCGAGGTGAAGCCGCTAGCGCCGACCCGGACGGAGGCCAGATGTGCCACGTAGAAGGCGACCTTGCCTTCCGGCGTGCTCACCTCGGCCCGCAACGCCCTGGTCCAGGCGAACCCGACGTCGACGGACTCGCTCTCCTCCACCGGGAACTTCGACCACAACGCCACCGTGCCGCGGGCAACCACGTGCGGGTAGGTCGCGGCGAACCGGGCCTTGTAGATCTTCAGGTCGGCCGGGGTGATCTCCTCCAGCGCGACCACGTCGGCGTCGGCATCGATCAGGTCCTGCGCGGTCTTCTCCGGGTCCGGGTTCGCCGCGTCCACGTTGTGCGAAAGCACCCGCAGGTCATACGGACCGCCACCCTTGCCCGGAACAAGAAGGTGCCCGAACATCAGCCCCCACACGGCCAGCGGCACCAGCAGAGCGACCCCGGCCGTGGCGGACCGGCGTACCAAGGCGGCGATGGCGAGGACCGGGATCGCGACACCGACCCAGGGCAGGAACGTGTCCAGCAGGCTGCCGAGGTTGCCGACCGAGTTCGGCACCCAGCGGTGGAACAGCAGGGGCAGGGCCGTCAGGATCGCCAGCACGGCGATCACCCAGCCGCGACGCCACTTGCCGGAGCGGCGTTGACGCCGCGCGGTGGTGCGCGCGGGCTTCGGCTTCCGGCTACGTACGGCTGTCTGGCGGTCCGACATGGAGTGATTGTTGCGGACAGCGGCCCCGGACCAAAGTCTGGGCCGACATCCGTCCGCTGGCGTAAGCGTGGCGGCCGTCCGATTTCATCCGTTGGAACGACAGCTCCGTCCGAAGTGAGGACCGCCGTCCACACCCGTCTCCGTTGGCCGGTACGGCGTTGGGCAGGTCGGATAGGGTCCGGGCATGGTGGAGTTCAGCGAGACGTCGCAGGTGTTCAGCTGGGTGGATCCGGAGCAGTTGCTGGCGGAGGCAGCCACGTTGACCGGGCTGGAATACCTGGAACGCATGCGGGACGGGACCATCCCGCCGCCACCGATCGCCGTGCTGATGCAGTTCCAGCCGGTGCACGTCGAGTCCGGCAAGGTCATCTTCGAGTGCCGGCCGTCTCACGCCCACTACAACCCGATCGGCATGGTGCACGGCGGACTCGTCTGCACCGTGCTCGACACCGCGACCGGCTGCGCCGCGCACAGCACCCTGCCCGCCGGCGTCGGCTACACGTCGGTCGAGATCAAGGTGAACTACCTGCGTCCGGTGCTCGCCGACACCGGCCCGCTGACCGCGACCGGTCAGGTGATCAAGGGCGGCAACCGGGTGATATTTGCCGAAGGCAACGTCACCACCAGTGCGGGAGATCTCGTCGCGACAGCCAGCAGTACCTTGCTGGTCCGGCCGCGCCCCGCCTGACGAGCCCGATTCCGAGCCGCTCGCTCCGGCAGGTCCCCCGCACTCCCCCGAGCACCACCCCGCCGCCGGCGCCCCCGTGACACCGCCTGCGTTCCATCCCCCTCAGCTCCGATCGTCGTTCAGCTCTGGTCGTCGACGATCGCGTCGGCGGCGTTCTTCTTGACCGAGGCGACGCCGTTCAGCGCCGAGTCCTTGCTCTTGTACCCCTCGGAGCTGGCGATGATCTGACCGTTCGGCGCTTTCAGCCGAAACCGGTACTCGCCCCGCCCATCCTTGAACACCTCGAACTTGGCCCCCACGATGCACCCTCCCTGGTTTCACATCGCCCTACGCCTGACTATCCCCGTGCAGGGGTTCGGCGTTACCGTTCGGACCGGAGAACTTCCGGCAACCCGGCCGGAGTACTCCTGAAACCTGGTGCCGGACCCCGTCCACGCCGACAATGCGGAACATGCCGGACACAACAACCGCGGAGCCGTTCGTCGTACGGAAGCGGCGGTTCGAGACCACCACGTCGATCCTGTACCTCGGTGGGCTGGTCTTCGCGCTGATGGTGATGCTCACGCTGGTCTGCGTGGTGGTCGCGCTGGTCAAGGACGAGCCGGTCCGCGGACCACTGGAGGCCGTCTGGCTGTCCTGGTCCGGGATGCCGTTGATCTTCGCGGTCGGGTTGCCGGTACTCATCCTGGTCGGCGTGGTCACTACCGCCGAGTCACGGCGGGAGGCCGACGCCGAACTCGTCGCCCTGGCGATCGACCAGGACGGCGTCTACCTCGGCGGCGAGCAGCCGCAGACCTTGCCGTGGACCGAGGTACACGGCATCTGCCGGGTCGAGCGCTGCGACGCCAACACCGAGGACGGCGAGAGCTGGTTCCCGCATCTCGTCGTGCTCAAGCATCCGGAGACGGAGCTGGCGCGCAGCTCGAAGTCGTGGGGGCCGTCGCGGCGCTGGCCCGGTACGACGGAGCTCCTCGGCCGCCCGTTGCCCTTCGAGGACCTGGTCGAGGCCGTCCGCCGGCACGCGCCCCACATCCCCGTCACCGACCGGGGGCGCGTCCCGGACTGATCAGCCGTTGGCGCCGAGGAGCCTCTCCAGGTCGTTCAGCGTGGCCATCGCGCCGATCGGGCCGAGGCCGAGGAACCAGACCTCGTCGTTCACCCGGGCGACCTTGCCGGCCTTGACCGCGGGCAACGCCTTCCACAGGGTGCCGTTGACCACGGTGTTCTCGGCGGTCGTCTCCGGCTTGCCGTAGCTGGAGTAGAAGATCCAGTCGCCGTCCGCCTTGCTGATGTTCTCCTGCGAGACCTCGACGGCCAGGTCCTGCACGTCCTGGATCTTCGGCCGCGGCAGCCCGATGTCCTCGAGGATGACGCCGATGAAGGACAGGTTGCCGTACAGCCGGATCTCGCCCGGGCGGAACCGGACCAGCGAGATCGTCGGCGATCCGGTGACCTTGCTCTTCACCTCGTCGGCGCGCTTCTGGTAGTCGTTCAGCAGCTGGGTCGCCTTGTTCTCCTCGCCGAGGGAGTCCGCCAGCAGCAGGAAGTCCTCCTTCCACGGGAACCCGGGCCGGATGCTCATCACCGTCGGCGCGATCGCGCTCAGCTTGTCGTACAGGTCATTGGCGCGCAGCTTGCTGCCGAGGATCAGGTCGGGCTTCAGCGCCGCGATCGCCTCGAGGTTCAGCTCGCTGATCCCGCCGACCGTCTTGATGTCCTTGGCCTTGTCGGACAGGTAGCTCGGTACGCCGTTCTGCCCGGCGGTGGTGGCCATCCCGACCGGAGTGATGCCGAGCGCCAGCACGCCGTCGAGCTCACCGCTGTCGAGCACCACGATCCGCTCGGGCTTCTTCTCGAGCTTGGTCTCGCCGAGCGCGTGCTTCACCGTGCGCGGGAACGCCCCCGGGCTCGCGTCCGACCCAAGCTTCGCGGTCGCCTCGTCCGCGGTCGAGAACAACCGGCCGCCGGTGGCCACCTCGGTGTCACCCACTCCCGTGTCGGCGGACTTGTTGTCGTCGTTGCTGCCGCACCCCGCGAGCAGGACGGTCATCATCACCGCGCCCGCGAGCAGCCGGCGAGCCGATCCCATCACAATCATTCCCTCTCGTAGATCGATGATTGAGATTACAACAACTTTGGGTAGGCATACCTAACCGGTCTCGCATTCCGTACTCCTGTACAGGTTTACCGCGGGCACCATGAGAAGCGGACAGGCGGCCGCCGCGGCCGGCCGACGCTAGCCGCCGAGCTCGCTGGTCAGGTCGCGCGTCTCCCCTGCCTCCAGGCTGACCGAGAACGCCTGACCGTTGGGTCCGCTGATGGCGAAGGTGCCCGCGTGGTCTGCCGTGACTGTGGCGGTGGTGAGGGTGCCCGCTGACCAGGTGACGTCGAAGGAGAGCCCGCCCCGAGCCCGAAGACCGTGGTACGAGCCGTCCGGCCACTCGGCGGGAAGCGCGGGGAGGAGGCGGATGACGTCTGTGTGGCTCTGGATCAGGAGTTCGGCCATACCGCCGGTCATGCCGAGGTTGGCGTCGATCTGGAAGATGTCGCCGGTGCGGTACAACAGGTTCTCCGACGCCAGCTTGCTCAGGTAGTTGCGGACCACCCACGCTGCCTTCTCGGACTCCCCCAGCCGCGCCCACAACGCGATCCACCATGCGCTGGTCCACCCACCCGGATCACCCGTCGACGTCCGTACTGCGAGTGAGGCGCGCGCGGCGGCCGCCCAGTCCGCAGTACGGGCCGGGTCGATCTCCGCGCCTGGGTAGAGACCGTAGAGGTGGGACTGGTGGCGGTGATCCGGCTCTGAGGGCTCCCAATCGGTCGGCCACTCCATCAACCGTCCGTCCGTCGCGATCGGGACCTCCGGCAACCTCCCGACAGCGTTGCGAATCCGCGAGGCCAGGTCGGTCGACAACCCGAGCGCCTCCTCGGCCTCCAGGACGTTCCCGAACAGCTCACGCAGCACCCAGAGGTCGTACGTCGTGGTCAGGTCGACCGACGCCTTCGCACCTGAGGGCAGGATGAAGTGATGCTCGGGAGCGGTGGACGGGATGAACTGCAGCCGCCCATCCCGGTCCTCCACCAGCATCGCCAGCGCGAACTCCGCCGCACCGGCGAGCACCGGATAGGCCCTGTCCCGCAGGTACTCCAGGTCCGGGTGGAACCTGTAGTGCTCCATCAGGTGCGCCGACAGCCAGATCCCGCACGTCGCCGCCATCGCCCAGACCGGGTCGTCGCCACCTTCGCCCACGGGCCAACTGGCTCGCCAGATGTCCGAGTTGTGGTGCGAGACCCAGCCCGGCGCGTCGTACAGGATGCGAGCGGTCTCCGCGCCGGACTCGGCCAGACCTTCGAGCAGGCCGACGAGCGGTTCGAAGCACTCGCGCAGTCCGGTGACGTCGGCGAGCCAGTAGTTCATCTGGGTGTTGATGTTGTTGGTCCAGTCACTCGCCCACATCGGGCGGCGGTCCTGGTTCCAGATCCCTTGCAGGTTGGCCGCCTGGGTGCCCGGGCGGGACGACGCCATCAGCAGGTAGCGCCCGAAGCCGAACACCAGCGCGGCCAGGTCCGGGTCGTTGCCTCCGGCACCGACCGCCCGGATCCGCTCGTCGGTCGGCAGGTCGACCGGCGTCCCGAGAGCCAGCTCGGCGCGGTCGTAGAGAGTCGTGTGGTCGTCGAGATGACGCTGCCGAACCTTGTCCAGGGCAACGGCATCCACCAGCCGGACAGCGTCGGCCAGGGCGATCGACGGATCCGCGCCAGGCTTCACGGACCAGCCGGCGAAAGTGCTTGCCGCCGACAACACCAGGGTGAGCGAGTCCGCCCCCTCCACGGTGATCCCGGGCCCGGAGGTCTGGACGATGCCCCCAGTGGCGAAGGCCCGCAGTACGACGCCGAAGCCGATGCCGTGACCCTCGCGGTACTGGATCGGGTCCGGGCTGGTCCGGTACTCGATCGTCAGGTCCGAAGGGGCGCGGCCCGCCACAGCCACCGTCGTAGCGTCGACGACCGAGTCCTCGACGGGATGCTCACTGGAGAGCGCGACCCGTACGTCGACGGCTCCCGGAGCGTCGGCGGTCAGAGTCCACACCATCACCTGGTCAGGCGTCGAGACATAGGTCTCGCGGTGGTAGCGCACGCCCGCACTGGTGTAGTCGATCGAGACGATGCCCGTCCGCAGGTCGAGGCTGCGACGGTAGTTCTCCGCAGTGTCGCCAGACGTGATCAGCAAGTCCCCGAGCGGCTGGTAGGACTCGACCAGAGGTCCCTGCAGAGCGCGGGTGCGCTCGGTAGCGGCCAGCTGGTCGCCTTCCTCCAGCAACAGCCGACGGACGTCGGCCAATACCTGCGGGCCGTCCAGCACCTCCAGGGTGCGGGGACCGTCGCCCGACCAGACGTCGTCGAGGTTCAGCGCGATCCGCTCGTCGGAGACCCGGCCGAAGACCTTCGCGCCGAGGTGGCCGTTGCCCACCGGAAGCGCCCCGAACCAGTCGGCGGCAGGGGTACGGAACCACAGTTCGTGCGACATGCGGGCGCTTCCTTCACGAAGTGGCGGCCGCGCCAGGAGCCAGGACGGTGGCTCCCGGCGCGGCCGGGGAGGGTGCGGCCGGAGGGGACGGCCGACGGGTTACTTGTTGCCGGACTTGTACTTGTCGTACGCCTGCTGCTGGATCTCCAGGTACCGCTTCATCCCGGTCGAGTCGAGACCCTTGACGAAGGCGTCCCACCCGGTGTCGATGTTCTTCGTGCCGGTGATGAAGGCCAGCTGGTTCTGCGAGACGTAGCTGTTCAGGTTCGTCTGCAGCGTGGCCAGCTCGGAGCCGAGGCTCGGGTCCGGCCAGACCGACGTGCCCGGGAACCACTGCGCCTTGTCCTCGTGACCCTCGTACTGCTTGGTCGCCTGGAACAGCCGCCGCTCGAGACCATCGGAGCTGTAGATGTCCTTCGGCACGACCTGCGCGTTCCGGAACGCCAGGGTGATGTTGTACTGCGCCATCGCGTCCCAGGCGATGTTCTTCTTCGCCTTGTCACCGGAGAACCGGTACCAGCCCGGCTCACCCTCCAGCGCGACGTCGCCGGCCTGCGGCTTGCGCCAGCCCACGCCCTCCGGGCCCATCAGGCTGACCTCGCGGCCCTCGTCGCTGTAGATGTAGTCGAGCATCTTGACCGCGGCGACCTGCGCCTCCTTGCTGGCCTTGTTGGTCAGCATGAAGGTGTAGCCGGTCGAGCTCGGGTAGTTGTAGCCGGTGTAGTTCTTGCCCTCGGGACCGGTCAGCGGCGGCACCGCGTCGTACTGCTTGTCGCGACCGTCCTTGGAACCGAGCTGGACGAAGATGCCCGGCCACAGCACCGGCACCGAGCCGAGCGTGACGGCCTTCGGGTTGTTGCCCTGGGCCTGCAGCGCCTGCGCGTTCTGGGTGAAGGCGGCCTGGTCGATCAGACCCTCCTTGAAGAGCGAGTTGATGTACTTCAGGCCCTCCTTGAACTCCGGCTTGCTCACCGGGGTGACGACCTTGTCGCCGTCCAGCGTGATCAGCGAGCGGACCCCGTTGTTGGCGCCGACCGGGTCGTGGGCGAACGCGTTCATCAGGTACGCGATCAGGCTGCTGTCCTGCGGGTCGGTGGTCATCGGGATCTCGTCGGCCTTGCCGTTGCCGTTCGGGTCCTTCGTCTTGAAGGCCTGCAGCACGGTGCGCAGTTCCTCGGTCGTCTTCGGCATCTGCAGACCGAGCTTCTTCAGCCAGGTGCTGTTGATCCACAGCTTGTCCGGGTAGGTGCAGTGGAAGCAGTCCGACCACTGCGGCAGGGCGTAGATGTGACCGTCGGGAGCGGTCGACATCTCCTTGAAGGTCTTGTTGGAGTCCAGCGCCTTCTGGATGTTCGGCGCGTTGTCCTTGATCAGGTCCTCGAGCGGCAGGGCGACGCCCTGGGTGCCGAGCTTGAGCACCTCCGCCTGGGTGAACCCGTCGACCCACGGGATCAGCATGAAGAGGTCCGGGTAGTCGCCACTGGCAAGCGCGATCTGCCGCTTCTCCTTGGCCGGCCCGCCGTCGTACGTCGTGGTCTGCCAGCGGAACTGGATCTTGAACTTGTCGCTCATGATCTTGGTGACCGCGTTGGAGTCCAGCTTGTCGTCCGGGCCCTGCGGCGAGAAGGTGTCGATGACCACCTTGCCGTCAGAGCTCACCTCGTTCGTCGCACCGTCATCGGACTTGTCGGAGCTACAGCCCGCGACAGCCAGCGCGGTGGCTGCCACCAGTGCGGCCACCACCCTGCTCTTGGTTGAGCGCATTTTTCCCTGTTTCCCTTCTGGAACTTACTTACTAACCCTTGACAGCGCCGACCATGACGCCCTTGGTGAAGTGACGGGCGATGAACGGGTAGATGATCAGTACGGGCAGACTCGAGACGACGATCAGCGCGTACTTGAGCACGTTCGCCAGCTGCTGCCGTTCGAGCTGCTGGGCGACGTCGGAGGCGGATCCTGTGGTGGAGTTCAGGATGAGGATGTTCCGCAGCACGATCTGGAGCGGATACAGGCCCGGGTCCTTCAGGTAGACCAGGGCGTCGAAGTAGGTGTTCCACTGGAAGATCGCGTACATCAGCGCGATGACGGCGATCACCGGCTTGGACAGCGGCAGCACCACCGACCAGAGGAAGCGCAGGTCGCTCGCCCCGTCCAGCACCGCCGCCTCGTAGAGGTCGTCGGGAATCGTGCTGCGGAAGAAGGTGCGCGCGATGATGACCTGCCAGACGCCGATCGCGCTCGGGATCACCATCGCCCAGCGGGTGTTCAGCAGGCCGAGGTCCTGGACCACCAGGTACGTCGGGATCAGGCCGCCGGAGAACAGCATGGTGAACAGCAGCACGCTCATGATCACGTTGCGGCCGAAGAACGTCTTGCGCGAGAGCGGGTAGGCGATCGCGATCGTCAGGGTGACACTGATGAACGTCCCGCCGATGGCGTAGATCAGCGAGTTGTAGTAGCCCTTCAGGATCTGCGGATCGCTGAGCGCCTCGCGGTACGCGCGCAGGCTGGGCTCGACCGGCCAGAGGAACACCCGGCCGCCGCTGACCGCGCTCGCGCTGCTGAAGGAGTTGGCGACCACGTAGATCAGCGGGATCAGTACCGCGATCAGCGCGAGCGTCAGCATGATCTTGATGCCGATCAGGAAGATCCGGTCGGTCCGGGTCTCGGCGATGGTGGACTTCTCCACCTGCGCACCGGGCTTGTTCAGCCGCGCCTTGAACGGCTGCAGGGTGACGCTCATCGGTTCTCCTCCGACAGATAGCTCGAGCTCGCGGTCATGACCACAGTCCGTTCCCGGTGATCCGCTTGGCGGCGAAGTTCACGCCGAGCAGCAGGAAGAGGTTGATCACCGAGTTGAACAGGCCGACCGCGGTGGCCATGCTGAAGTCCGCGTTGAGCAGGCCGGTCTTGTAGACGTAGGTGGCGATGATCTCCGACTGCGCCAGGTTCAGCGGGTTCTGCAGCAGGAAGGCCTTCTCGAACCCGATCGACATGATGTTGCCGACGCCGAGCACCAGGATGATCACCGCGGTCGGCATGATGCCGGGCAGGTCCACGTGCATGATCCGGCGGATCCGGCTGGCTCCGTCGATCTTGGCCGACTCGTGCAGCGCCGGGTCGATGCCGGCCAGCGCGGCCAGGTAGATGACCGCGGAGTACCCGGTGGTCTGCCAGACGTCGGACCAGACGTAGATATGGCGGAAGTAGTTCGGATCGCCCAGGAAGTCGATCGAGGGGATGCCGAACAACCCGATCGCGTCGTCCACGAACCCGATCCGCGGCGACAGCACCAGGATCGTCATCGAGACGACCACCACGGTGGAGATGAAGTACGGCGCGTAGGTGACCAGCTGGACGGTCTTCTTGAAGAAGCCCTGCCGGATCTCGTTCAGCGCGACCGCCAGGATGATCGGGATCGGGAAGCTGGCCAGCACCGTGTACGCCGCGAGCAGGAAGGTGTTCTTCACCAGCGTCCAGAACACCGGGTTCTGGAAGAAGAGCTCGAAGTTCTTGAAGCCGACCCAGTCGCTGCCCCACGGACCCTTGATCGGGCTGTAGTTCTTGAACGCGATCACCGCGTTGGAGATCGGGATGTACTTGAAGATGACGAAGTACGCGAGCGGGATGATGATCAGCAGGTAGAGCTGCCAGTGCCGGCGGAAGCTGCGCCGGGCCTCGGTCCAGCGGCTCGGCCGCCGGATCCGGGTGGATGCCACCGCCTGCTTCACCACCGGCGCGGGTGGCGCCGGTTTCACCTCGATCGTTCCGCTCACACCTGCATCCCTTCGGTACAAATCCGCACTCACCTCACCGCCTGGTCAGGTGTCGTGCACATGCTGTGACGAGTTGTCACTTCCTGGAGCCAAACCGATATCCGATAGGATCTCGGCTTCCTCCACCGGGAGGATGACACAGAACCCGGCCGGGCGGAAGAGGCACCATCACGGTCGATATCGGACCTTGACCGAGCGGCCTTCCGGCCTGCACCACAACGCGATCCGCGCATTTGCCCAGGGCAACAAACGCCGAAAGATCCCGTGGCACACCACGGGACCTGGGCGGTCGTCAGCGCCAGCCGGAGTCACTCTGAGCCGCGACTCCGGACTGGTGCCCGAATTTATTTCCTTTGTGAACTATATGGCAGTCAACTGCCACCGGCTCATCATGTCAAGACTTGGATGATGAGATGACACCGACTATTTCGGCAAGCGTGACGCGCCGCTTTTCGGTGGCGGATCGCACCGCGGCCTCGACCATCGCGAGGCTCTGCACGTTACTGTGCGCGGCAGTCGTGGAAGGCTCACCAGTTCGCACGCAACGGACGAATTCGGCGAGCGAGCCATCCGTCTGCTCGGGATCGTCGTCGACGGGGACCTCCCGTGGCGGATCCCCCGCGAGTGGGGCGTTGTCGCCGTCCCAGGTCGCCGTACCGAGCTCACCGGCCACCCGCCAGCGACTGTTCCACGAGGTCTCCTGGCCGGGGTTGCACCAGCTCCCGTTGAACACGAACCGGGCGCCGCCCGGGAACTCGAAGATCGCCGTCGCCGCGGCATCGCCGGCGAACCAGCTCCAGTCCGGGTTGTACGACTCGCAGTACACGGAGACCGGGTCCTCGCCGAGCAGCGCGCGGGCGGAGTCGAACTGGTGGATCGCCATGTCGACGAGCAGCGGGTACGGCATCTGCTCGCGGAAGCCGCCGAAGTGCGGGGCCCGGGCGAACTCGCAGGAGACGGTCGCGATCGATCCGAGCTCGGCGACCGCTTCCCGCAGGGCGGTGAACTGGTTGAGGTAGCGCCGGGACTGGCTGATCATCAGGAGCCTGCCGGTCTCCTTCGCGACCTCCGCGATCCGCTGGGCCTCGGCGACCGTCGGCGAGATCGGCTTCTCGCAGAGCACCGGCAGCCCGGCCCGGAGCGCTTCCTCGTTCACCGGGTTGTGGGCGGCCGGCACGGTCACGTTGACGACCGCATCCGCACCGACGAGCTCGACCAGCTCGGTCAGCGACCTCGCGACCGGGACGACCGCGGCGAGTTCCTCCTCGCTGACGCGCCGGGCGAGCTCCAGGTCCAGGTCGACCAGGCCGACGAGTTCGGTGTCCGGGGATCGGCCGAGCGTGTGCAACCAGGTGTGTCCCATCGCGCCCGCGCCGACCTGGATGATCCGCAGCGGCGCGGCCGCCTTCTTCTGCTTCCTCCCCCGCGGCTCAGACACTGAAGTCCCCCACCGCGTGCCGCTCGAGCGTCGGAGCCTTTCGCTCGGGCCGATCGGTGACCGCCCAGGCGACCCCGTTCGCGATCACCTTGCGGACGTCCTTGTGGTGGTAGACCGGGTAGTCCTGGTCACCCGGCGAGAAGTAGAAGATCCGGCCGTGGCCGCGGCGGAAGGTGCAGCCGCTGCGGAACACCTCGCCGCCGCTGAAGTTGCTGACGAACACGAGTTCGTCGGGGACCGGGATGTCGAAGAACTCGCCGTACATCTCCTGGGCCTCGATCTCGATCGGCTGCGGGACGCCCTGCGCGATCGGATGGGTCGGGTCGACGGTCCAGACCAACTCGCGGTCGCGCTCGTTGCGCCACCGCAGCGTGCAACTGGTGCCCATCAGCGTGCGGAAGATCCTCGACCAGTGGCCGGAGTGCAGCACGACCAGCCCGAGACCGGCCAGCACGTGCCGCTGGACCCGCTCGACCACCTCGTCGGACACCTCCTCGTGCGCCATGTGCCCCCACCAGACCAGGACGTCGGTGCTCGCGAGCACCTCGTCGGTCAGCCCGTGCTCGGGCTCGTCCAGGGTGGTCGTCCCGACCGTGAACCGGTCGCCGAGGTTCTCCTCGATGCCTTCCTTGATCGTGGTGTGCATGCCGTGCGGGTAGAGCTTGGCGACCCGCTGGTCGCGGTGCTCGTGCCGGTTCTCGCCCCAGACGAGAACGCGCGGGGTGTCTGCCATGAATGTCCGTTCGATCGCGTCGATTTGGGCGGTAAAGCGGTTAACCTGAGCCTAGCCGCGCGAGCGGCGCCCATGTCAAGACTCAGGGAGTACTGCGGGTGGCCACGGTCCGGGATGTCGCCGAGCGCGCGGGGGTGTCGATCGCGACGGTCTCCTTCGTGCTGAACGGGACCAAGCCGGTCACCCCCGCGACCCGGGATCGCGTCGAGGCGGCGATGGCCGATCTCGGCTACCGCCGCAACGTGCTCGCCCGGGCGCTGGCGTCACGCCGGACCCGGATCCTCGCCCTCGCCCACCCGACCCTGGAGCAGCGGCTCGGGAGTACGACGACGGACTTCGTCACCAGCGCGGCGCGGGCCGCCCGGGCGCGGGGATACCACCTGGTGCTCTGGCCGGTGGACACCGACGGCGACGAGATCCGCGAGCTCCTCAGCCAAGGTCTGGTCGACGGAGTGGTGCTGATGGAGGTGCTGCTCGAGGACGCGCGAGTGGAAGCCCTGACCGGCTCCGGTACCCCGTTCGCACTGATCGGGCGTACTGCGGATCCGGCCGGGCTGATCCACGTCGACATCGACTTCGACCAGAGCATGGCGATCGCGCTGGACCATCTGCAGGAGCTCGGCCACCGGGAGATCGCGCTGGTCAGCGCCGGCCACGCGCTCCCGGAGTACGGGCCGAAGGTGCGGTCTGCGGCGGCGTACCGGCGGCTGTGCGGTGAGCGGGGGTTGCGGCCGCTGCTGCTGGAGTGTGAGGCGAGTGTGGTGGGCGGGCGTTCGCTCGTACCGCGGTTGGAGGGGAGCACCGCGGTGGTGGTGATGAACGAGTTCGCCGGGTTCGGGTTGCTGTCCGAGCTGGCGAGCCGCGGTGTCGCAGTACCGGGTGAGGTTTCGATCGTGTCGTTCACTTCGCCTGACATGGCGGCCATCGCCGATCCGCCGTTGACGATCATGCGGTCGCCTGGTGCCACGCTCGGCGCGCTCGGGGTCGACGCACTGATCGATCGGCTGGAGGATCCCGAGCTGATGCCGCCGCCTCAGCTCCTCCCCTGCACTCTGGAGCCGGGCGGTTCGACTGGTCGGGCTTAGGTGTCCGTGCGGAGGCGGCCGTGGAGGTGCCAGTCGTGCCAGCCGTCGGCGTGCTTGATCGCCTGCCGCAGCGTGCCCTCGTGCCTGTAGCCGGTGCGCTCGGCGACGCGGCAGGACGCCGTGTTGGCGGTCGAGTGGTGGATGTCGAGGCGGTTGAAGCCGATCACGCCGAAAGCCCAGGCGGACAAGACATCCACCGCCCTCGCCGCGGTGGCTTTACCGCGGGCGCTCGGCGTCACCCAGTAGGACAGGCTGGCCGATGCCTCGGCCAGTGAGATGTTGCGCAAGCCGACCTGGCCCAGCGGTTCGTCTGCATCGTCGACGACTGCCCAGCTGGCCGCGCTCTCGTCATCCCACCGCTGCTTCCATTGCCCGGTCCACTCCTGGGCTTCGTCGAGGCTGTCCAGGCGGCGAACGTGCCAGCGCTGGATCTCCGGATCCTCGAATGCGGTCCGTACTGCGCCGGCGTCGCTCGCCCGCCACGGGCGCAGTACGAGCTCGACGGCTTCCAACCGAGGCTGGCCGAGTGTTTGCAGAGTTCCCTTGGACAACGCCGGATCAACGAGGACAGGCATGTGCTGATCCTAGGGTTTCGGCGATCCAGTCAGGCCGAGCCGGCGTTCATGGGCAGGTCGAACGAGCCGGTACGGCTGCCGGTCCAGAGCTCGGCCATCACCATGTTGACCCGGAAGACGCCGTGCACGATGGTCTGCGGCAGCTCGAGAAGGTTGTTCGCAGCAACGGACTTCAGGCTGTCGTCTTCGAGATTCACCCACTCCGGATGGGTTTCCGGCGTGAAGTTAGGGCGGAGGGCGACGACGCGGCCGCCGTACCGGCCGATCGCGCCGGCCAACGTACGGGTCAGGCACTCGATCGACGCGCAGGCCAGGCTGAAGCCGCCCATCTCGAAGCCGGACTCCCGCGCCGAGGACGCCGACAACATCAGGATCACGCCCTGGCCCTGCGCGATCATCCGGCGCGCGGCCGCGGTCGCTGAGACGACGAAGCTCGCGGGCGGATCTCTACACACCCGCTGACAGAAAGACCCGACCCGACCATCACGGGGGAACGGCCGGGCCGGGCTATTTCCGATGGTACCCCTGCGAGGGCTGCTCAAGCGGGTAATTCGGAGGCGGAGAAGGGCGGGTCTGACTTACCATCGCGCACATGCAACGTCGCTCCTGAAAGCGCACCACCGCCATCACCGGCCGGCGCCCGTCTCCACCTCCTGGAGCGGCGCCATCCTGAGCTGTGCCGTCGTGCGTCACGTCCGGCGCCTGACCGTCGCGAGTCGAACGGTCGCGCTTCGTCATGTCCGCACACGTGATGCTTCCAGGAGCTCCCGACGATGTCTCTTCCTGCCTACCGGGCCGCTGATCCGGTCCGCACCTACTACGCCTTCAACGGCGTCTGGTCTTTCCTGTCCGCGCTGACCTTCACGCTCAGCATGGTCTACTACGTCAAGGACGTGGGCCTCAGCCCGCTCCAGATGGTCCTGGTCGGGACCACCCTGGAGGTGGCCTGCTTCCTCTTCGAGGTCCCGACCGGAATCGTTGCCGACCTGTACAGCCGCCGGTTGTCGATCATCATCGGCTTCACCCTGATCGGTGCCGGCTTCCTGCTGCAGGGGCTGGTGCCGGCGTTCATCGCGATCCTGGCCGCCCAGGTGCTCTGGGGTATCGGCTACACCTTCACCTCCGGCGCCGACCAGGCCTGGATCACCGACGAGATCGGCGAGGACCGGGTCGGCCGGGTGTTCGTCCGCGAGCAGCAGGTCAACCTGACCGCCAAGATCGCGGGCACGGTCTCGGCCGGCGCGCTTGGTCTACTCAGCCTGCCGCTGCCGATGGTCCTGTCGGGAGCGGGCATGGTGCTGCTGGCCATCGGCCTGGCGATCTTCATGCGGGAGGAGAACTTCCACCCGACACCGAAGGCCGAGCGCGAGACCTTCCGGCAGCTGGGCGACACCTTCAAGCACGGACTCGCGGTCGCGCGCCGGCGTCCCGTGGTCCGCACGCTGGTGCTGATCAGCCTGATCTCCGGGCTGTCCAGCGAGGCGTTCGACCGGCTGTGGTCGGTGAAGATCCTCAACGACTTCAGCTTCCCCAGCCTGTTCGGTACTTCGGACCCGGCGGTCTGGTTCGCGGCTCTCTCGCTGATCGGCACGTTCCTGGCGCTGGCCGCCTCGCTGGTGGTCAACAAGGTGTCGGCCGATCGGGTCAACTCGTTGCACCCGAATGGACTGCTGGCGCTGCTGGCCGGCATCCAACTGGCAGGCGTGATCGGGTTCGCGCTGGCGGGTCACCTCTGGCTCGCACTGGCGGCGATGTGGATTGGCACCGTGGCAGGCACCATCGCCTATCCGGTCGAGTCCGCCTGGCTGAACCGCAACGTCGATTCCCGCTCGCGCGCGACGGTGATCTCGATGGTGTCCCAGTCGAACGCCATCGGCCAGGTGGTCGGCGGACCACCTCTGGGAGCCCTGGCCGGCCGGACCTCCCTGCGTACTGCGCTGGTGGTGTCGGGGTTGATCCTCACGCCGATCCCGCTGCTCTACCTGCGGTTGCGGCCGGACCGGCGTACCGAAGTACCGGCCGAACCGGAGGCGACAGCGGCTTAGACCGACTCGTCGGTGCTGACGCGACGGCGGTCGTAGCCGGACTTGATCAGGCTTGCGACCGTCGTCACCAGCAGCGTGCCGGCGATGAAGCCGAGCGAGGTGAGGATGCCGATGTGCGGCAGGTGGATCGCGCCGATGTCGTCGATGTGCGAGCCGTGCAGCGCCTCGATGATCAGCTTGACGCCGATGAAGGCCAGGATCACCGACAGGCCGACGTTCAGGTAGATGACCCGCTCGAGCAGGCCGCCGATCAGGAAGTACAGCTGGCGCAGACCCATCAGGGCGAACGCGTTCGCGGTCAACACCACGTACGCGTCCTGGGTGAGGCCGAAGATCGCCGGGATCGAGTCGAGCGCGAAGATCACGTTCGCCATCCCGATCGCCGCGATCACGATCACCAGCGGGGTGAGCATCCGCTTGCCGTCGACCTTGCTGATCAGCTTGGCGCCGTCGTAGTCGTGCTGCAGCGGGAGGACCCGGCGCATGCCGCGCAGTACAGCGTTCTCCTGGAAGTCGGTCTCGTCATTCTCACCCTCGAGCGCCAGCCGGACCGCGGTGTAGACCAGGAACGCGCCGAAGATGTAGAACACCCAGCTCGCGGCGGCGATCGCGGCGGCACCGGCCAGGATGAAGATCGCCCGCAGCAGCATCGAGACGACGATGCCGATGTAGAGCACCTTGTCCTGGGCCAGCGACGGAACGGCGAACCTGGCCATGATGATGACGAAGACGAACAGGTTGTCGACGCTGAGGCTGTATTCCGTGATGTAGCCGGCCACGAACTCCGACCCGGAGGCGCCGCCCGGACTGAACAGGAACAGCACGGCCGCGAACAGCCCGGCCAGACCGACGTAGAACAGCACCCAGCGGGTGGCGTCCTTGATCGTCACGGTGTGTTTGCGGCGGGCGATCACGATCAGGTCGAAGGCGACGATCGCGAGCAGACCGATGACGGTGATGATCCACACGTGGGTGGGCACAGCAGAGACCATGACGATCCTCCGGACGACGACAAAGGGCGGGTCCGGAGGTCTCTTCCGCCCGAGTGACTCGGACCGACAGCACCGGGTCGACCGCCGTCCCGGCGTGGCCGGGGGTCTTCCGTGATGACGACGCTGCCGCGAAGGAATACTCCCCTCCACAAACGGGCCGATCCTACCCGTGCGAGTCCATCAGGACCGTGCCCGGGGTCACAGCACGTTGCATTCGTCATGGATGGTATACCGGATACTGCCGCCACCACCAGCCCCCACCGCTCGCTCGCTCCCCCGGCCGACCCCACCGTCTGCTCCCCCGACCGTTGCTCCAACGACCGTTTGCTCCGCCGGTCGTCCGGGCACCCGGAGTGCCGATGACGCCGGCCGGTCCCGCCGGTACGGCGTGATCCACAACCTGAGGAGGCACGATGGGTATCGGTGCGGGAATCTTCCTGCTCGCAGTCGGCGGAGTGCTCGCGTTCGCGGTCTCGGACCGGATCAGCGGCATCGACCTGACCATGGTCGGCTACATCCTGATGGGAGCCGGCGCCCTGGGTCTGATCCTGGTGCTCCTGCTCAACAGCCAGCGCTCCCGCAGCGTCGGCACCCACACCACAGTCATCGAAGAAGAACGCCACACCCCCCGCGACCCCCGCGTGTAACAACTAGCCGCAGTCGGCCAGGACGTCGGCGACGTCACCCCAGCCAGATGTTTCGGCGAGCTGTCGCTGTCCGCCACACCTAGGCGGGGGTGGGGTTGGTGGTCAGCCCGGACCGCCAGCACTCATCAACCACGCTCGACCCTGGGGCGCGCCGCAGGACAACGCCCAAGCCAGGAGCTACCAACCAGGTTGCTGAGTGGTGGCCGTCCGCCGGTCGGTCACTACTCGCGGCCCGACGTGCTCCGGCTGCTCTACAACCGGCGGGCGACGCCCAGGGGCGAGACCGTCGATGCGGATCTGGTGGAGGTCGTCTGACGCGCGGAGTATAGGGGGAGCGCCGTCGGCTGCAGCCGATATCAGAGACAGCATCTCCGAGGAGCTCCCGATGAAGGCAATCGTGCACGACCAGCTCGGCCCCGCCGAGTCCGTACTCCGCCTGGTGGACAGGGAGGTTCCCGAGCCCGGCGCCGGCGAAGTACGGATTCGGGTGACCGTGTCGGGCGTCAACCCGACGGATTGGAAGGCCCGCACCGGCCTGTACGGCGGTGAGGTGGTCGAGTCGGTCCCGAACCAGGACGGCGCGGGTGTGGTCGACGCGGTCGGGCCGGAGGTGGAAGGCCTTGCGGTCGGCGATCGGGTCTGGGTCACGCTGGCGGCCTACCTTCGGCCTGGGAGCGGGACGGCGCAGGAGTACACGGTCGTTCCCGCCGAGCGGGTCTTCCCGCTACCGGGTGATGCTTCCTTCGACCTTGGCGCGAGCATCGGAGTCCCAGCGATCACCGCGCACCGCGCTCTCACCGTCGCCGAAGACGGGCCGACGCGTCTTGCGCCTGGAGCCCTCGACGGCAAGGTGGTTCTGGTGGCCGGTGGCGCCGGCGCCGTCGGGCATGCGGCGATCCAGTTGGCTCGGTGGGCGGGAGCCACGATCATCGCGACCGTCGGCTCAGCCGCCAAGGCCGGTTATCCGGAGGCGGCCGGCGCGCAGTACGTCGTGAACTACAACGACCCGGACGTGGGTGCGCAGATCCGCGGTTTCGCTCCCGATGGCGTCGATCTTGTGGTGGAGGTTGCCATCGGCGCCAATGCCCAGCTCGACCTCGAGGTACTGCGGCCGCTCGGCACCATCGCGATCTACGCGAACAACGGCGACAAGCCGTTCGCTGTCGATGTCCGCCAGAACATGGGCCTGAACACGCGGTACCAGTTCGTGCTGCTCTATACGGCGGGATGGGACAAGCTGACTGCGGCTGCCGAGGACATCAACACCGCCATTGAGGCGGGCGCGCTGCCGGTCGGCGAGGACGTCGGCCTGCCACTGCACCACTTCCCCCTCGACCGGACCGCCCAAGCCCACCAAGCCGTCGAATCCGGCACCACCGGCAAGGTCCTGATCGACGTCTCCTGACCCTCCGCTCGCCGTCCCTGGTACAACCAGGCCTCCCGCCGGTCGACCGGGACGACCGAGCCGCAGAAGCGCAACCCGGGGCGCGAAGCCGAAGGTGCTCCTGCCCCCTCCCCTACCTTCCCTGCCACTCCTGCCCCCACCTTCCGCGCGGCTCCTGACTCCCCGCGTTCCCCGCCGCTCCTGACTCCCGCGTTCCCTGCCGCTCCTCGCCCCTCGAAATAGCCAGCAATCGGGACCTTGAACAAGAACTGGGGACCTCGGACACCTCACACCCTGTCCCAGGTCCCCGGTTGGTGTTCAAGGTCCCGGCTGGCGTCCGGGGTCCCGAGGCGATCGGCCCGGGAGCTGATGTTCGGGGCGCCAGTTGGTGTTCAAGGTCCGGGTTGATGGTCGGGCGCCGGGGCTGGGGGTTTCGGGGTCTCGGGGCGGCAGTCGGGGGTGGTGTTCGGGGGCGACGGCTTGGCACGAGGCGATCGGGCAACTCTGCGCACCAACTGAGCCTTCGGCCCGCCTGAATCTGCTCAGGCTGGGCACAAGGTGGCGCTCACGGGACCCGACTCGCCAGACCCCACCAGACAGGCCGTTGTGACGGTACTATCACATGGCTATGCTGTGATAGTACCGTCACAAGGAGGCTGGAATGGGGATCACGCGGATGGCTGAACTCGGTGCTGCCGTGCGCGCCGAGCGCCTCCGGCGGGGGCTGTCCCAAGGCTCTGTCGCGGCGAGCGCCGGCGTCTCGCGGGAGTGGCTCGGGCGCCTGGAGAAGGGTGCTCCCCGGCTCGAGGCGGACAAGGTCCTGAGCGTTCTGAACACTTTGGACATCGCGGTGCTCCCGAAGGAGGAGCAGCCGACTCAGCGCGATATCGCGAAGGCGCAGAAGGTTGCCTGGACGATGTCCCTGGAGGCGCAACCGCTGACCGACGACGGCTTCCAGCAGGTACTCCGCAAGATCGTTGCCCACCGCCTCGCCCGCCCGGCTGCGTGAGCACTCGGGAGCTGGGCGGTGACGAGGACGGCCAGACGCCGGTCGACGCGCAGTGCCTGACCGATGCCTTCGCCTTCATCCGTACCCGCGGCGAGCTCAACGACGCGGAGGCGTCGAACATCGTTGACGCATTGCTGTGGCTCGACGACCTGGAACTGACAGCCGGCGAGCTGCTCAACCAGACCTTCCTGCGCGATCTGCATCGCCGGATGTTCGGGGACGTCTGGAGCTGGGCGGGTCAGCTCCGTCAGCGAGACACCACGATCGGCATCCCACCCGCCTACATCCAGGAACAACTGCAGGCACTGCTCGGAGATGTCCTGTTCTGGACCGAGCACCAGACCTATGCCGGACCCGAGATCGCCGTTCGGTTCCATCATCGGCAGGTGTTCATCCACCCGTTCGTGAATGGCAATGGCAGGCACGCACGCCTCGCCGCGAACGCACTTGCCAATGTGCTGGGTCTCGGAACGGACCACCTGTCCTGGGGCGCACGCAGCGGGCTGCCGGCAGAGGACGCGCGTCGGCAGTACCTCGCCGCCCTCCGATCCGCGGACAACGGCGACTACACCTCGCTCCTCCGGAACGCGATCAGCTGATCACCTCTGCCGGCTCACGCCGCCCCGACACCACAGGTCGGGGTCAGGCGGGTGGGGCGACGGTGGCGTCGGGGCGGTTGGAGCGGTGGAGGGAGTCGGCGACGAAGCCGTTGGTCTTCTGGTCCTCGATGAACTGCCGCAGGAAGTCGACGGTCTCGGGGCGGCGCGACTTCGTCGTACCGAGGGCCTGCTGGATCTGCATGAAGGCGTCCTCGACCACCCGCAGGCCGTCGTTCGCGGCGACGAAGTCGGTGACCGGTTGCCTGATCCCGGCGCCGGCCTCGAGCCCGTCGGCGAGGAACACGTCGACCCCTTCGTCCCCGCGCACCAGCGTCGCCTGCTCGAGCGTCCGGGTCAGGAAGAGGTCGTAGGCGGACCCGTCCTTCACCCCGACGCGGACGCCCTCCCGGTCCACATCCGCCGCGCGAGTGATCGCCGAGTCTTCCGGCACCGCGAAGACACCCTCGATCACGACGTACGGCGCTGTGAACGCCACCTCGGCCTCTCGGGCCGGGTCGATCGCGAGGAAGCAGATGTCGGCCAGGCCGTCCACCATCGCCTCGAAAGACTTTCGCGCGGCGTCGAAGCAGACGAACTCGACCGGGACATCCAGCCGCGTCGCGAGCTCGCGAGCCAGGTCGATGGTCACACCCGCCGGCGCGTCCGGTGTGCCCTGCGCGAGTACTGGATTGCCCAGGTTGATGGACACCCGCAGGGTCCCCGTGGGCGCGAGGTCTTCGATGACGGATGAAGAAACGTTGCTCATGCCGCCCAACCTACGAGGGCGATCACCAGCTGGTGTCGACGGGTTTGCCTTCGGTGTAGCCGGCTGCGCTCTGGATGCCGACTACGGCTCGTTCGTGGAACTCCTCCAGGTTGGTGGCGCCGACGTACGTGCAGGAGCTGCGGATGCCGGAGACGATCGAGTCGAGCACGTCCTCGACGCTGGGTCGCTCCGGGTCGAGGTACATGCGGGCTGTCGAGATTCCCTCGCCGAAGAAGCTCTTGCGGGCACGCTGGAAGGGGGTGTCGTCCGCAGTACGGAGGCGGACCGCGCGGGCGGACGCCATACCGAAGCTCTCCTTGTAGATGCGGCCGTTGCTGTCGCGGTGCGGGTCGCCGGGCGACTCGTAGGTACCGGCGAACCACGAGCCGATCATCACGCTGGACGCCCCCGCGGCGAGGGCGAGCGCCACGTCCCGCGGATGCCGGACTCCCCCGTCGGCCCAGACGTGCTTGCCGAGCTCCCGCGCCCGGGTGGCGCACTCCAGTACTGCGGAGAACTGCGGCCGGCCGACCGCGGTCTGCATCCGGGTCGTGCACATCGCGCCCGGCCCGACGCCCACCTTCACGATGTCGGCGCCGGCCTCCACCAGATCGGTGACTCCCTGGGCTGTCACCACGTTGCCCGCCACGATCGGGACCTGCGGCTGCAGCGCGCGGACTAGACGCAGTACTTCGAGCATGCGCTCCTGGTGACCGTGGGCGGTGTCGATCACCAATACGTCGATGCCGGCGTCGAGCAGGGCCTTCGCCTTCTGCTCGGCGTCGCCGTTGATCCCGATGGCCGCGGCAACCCGCAGCTTCCCGGCCGCGTCGACGGCCGGCTCGTACAAGGTGGCGCGCAGCGCGCGTTGACGGGTGAGGATCCCGACGATGCGACCGTCCCCGTCGACGACCGGCGCCAACCGGTGGTGACCGTCGTGCAACTGGTCGAACGCCTCCTCAGCGGCGATCCCGGCCGGCAGCGTGAGCAACTCGCGGGACATGATCCCGTCCAGTTGCGTGTAGCGGTCGACGCCCTCACAGTCCGCGTCCGTCACCACACCGACAGCCCGGCCCTCGTCGACCACGATCACCGCGCCGTGACCGCGCTTCGGCAGCAGGTTCAGGGCCTCACCGACAGTGCCGTTGGGCGCCATCGTGAGCGGGGTGTCGTAGATCGTGTGCCGCTGCTTGATCCATGCGACGACCTCGGCGACCACCTCGACCGGGATGTCCTGCGGGATCACGGCCAGCCCGCCACAGCGAGCGACCGTCTCCGCCATCCGCCGCCCGGACACCGCGGTCATGTTCGCCGCGACGATCGGGATCGACGCCCCGGTCCCGTCCCCGGTGGACAGATCCACATCCAGCCGCGACGCCACCGTCGACCGGTTCGGCACCAGGAACACGTCACTGAACGTCAGGTCCTGCTCGGACACTCGATCCTGAAGAAACCGCACGTCAACCACCCTCACCGGCCAGTCGTCAGTTGCACCCTGCAATCACAACGGACCCTTCGGAGCCTACGTCACCGCCCCTACCGGTTCCCAAGCATTCAGCCAAGATGCACGACCGGCCACCAGGGTTCAGACAGTACGGCGGAAGCGGCCCGGGGTGGTTCCGACCGCCTCCTGGAAGGCCCGGGCGAACGCGGACTCCGAGTGGTAGCCGACCTTCGACGCGACCGTGGCGACGGTGAGTTCGCGATCCGCGAGCAGGTCGGCCGCGGTCATCATCCGGACGTTGGTGAGAAAGGCGCCGACGGTGATCCCCGTGTTCTTCACGAAGCGCCGCAGGAAGGTGGCCCGAGCGAGCGCCGCGATCCCGGCCAGCCTCTCGATCGACCAGTCGGCACCGGGATCCCGCAGTACGGCATTGATCACGAGGGCGATCCGTTTGTCGTCGACGGCGGTCCACAGCGGGGTCTCGGCCAGCCGGCCGGTGGACTGCCGAAGCACCATCGCCAGCAGCGCGGTACAGATCGACGAGAGGATCGCGCTGGTGCCCGGGCCTTCGGCGACAGCCTCCTGCCGCATCAGCCCGCTCATCGTCCGGACCATTTCGCCACCCTCGCCGAAGGACACCACCAGCGGATCGGGAAGGCTGCGGACGAGCAGCACCCCTGCGCACGAACCGAACGTGTAGTGCCCACAGAAGAGGTCGATCACCCCTTCGCCCGCGGAGTCGCTACGAATGGTGTCGAAGAAGTCGCCCTGGGCCTCGACGACTCCCTGCGCCCGACCGGCGCCCGCAGTACGGATGCGGTGCGGCGGGCTGCTCGGCAACAGGACCGCGTCGCCTGCCTTCAGAGCGTAGTTCTTGCCGCCCGCCTCCAGCGTGCACTCGCCATCGAGCAGAAAGTGGAAGGCGGCCTCGGCGTCGCCGTACGCCGGCACGTCCATCACTGTCGCGCCCGCGAGCAGGCAGCGCTTGTCCAGCCGGGCCTGCACCCGGGCCAGGTCCATCAACTGGCTGATCGTATCCATCTGAGACTCTCGCGAAGAAAATTGGCACGAAAACATCTAGTGAGGATCATCTCCCCGGTTGCAGGCTACTCCCCATGGACAACAACACCCTGCACGCGGACGTCGTGGTGATCGGTTTCGGAAAGGGCGGCAAGATCGCCGCCGCGACCCTGGGACAACTCGGCCGGCAGGTCGTTCTGATCGAGAAGTCGGACCAGATGTACGGCGGGACCTGCCCCAATGTCGGGTGTGTGCCGACCAAGCAACTGGTGCACCACTCGGGCAACCGGCGATCGGACGACTCACCCCAGGAATGGTTCGAACACGCCATCGGACAGGTGCAGTCGCTCACCTCGCTCTTCCGGGCCGGCAACTACGACGCACTCAACGGCGCCGACACGATCACCGTGATCACCGGCGCGGCCGCGTTCGTCGACCCGCACACGGTGGCCGTCGGCACCGGGGCGGACCGGATCAGGGTGACCGCCGAGACGATCCTGATCAACACCGGGTCGGCGCCCGTGATCGCCGACATCCCCGGTCTCGCGGACAGCAGCCGCCTCGTCACCAACGTCGACCTGATCAGGAACACCACGCTGCCCGGACGACTCGCGGTGATCGGCGGCGGCTACCTGGGCATCGAGTTCGCCTCGATCTACCACCGGTTCGGCTCCCGGGTCACCGTGTTCGAGTCCTCGGCCCGGATCCTGGTCCGCGAGGACGACGACGTCGCGGCGGCCGCCGAGCAGATCCTCACCGACGAAGGCGTCGACATCGTGCCGGGCTCCACTGTGCTCGAGGTTCGCGATGGCGCGACCGAGACGACGGTCGTCTACGAGAAGAACGGCCGGCAGCACACCCTGGTGGTCGACGCCGTGCTCGCCGCCACCGGCCGCGCACCAGTGACCGACGGCCTCGACCTGGAGAAGGCGGGCATCCGCACTACGCCCCGTGGCGCGATCAAGGTCGACGAGTACCTCCGGACCAGCCAGCCGCACGTGTTCGCGCTCGGCGACGTCAACGGCGGCCCGCAGTTCACCTACATCTCCCTCGACGACAGCCGGATCATGCTCGACCAGTTGACTGGCGAAGGCAAGCGCACGACCACGGACCGGGTCGCAGTACCGGCGACGCTCTTCATGACTCCTCCGCTGGCCACGATCGGCATGACCGAGAAGCAGGCCCGTGCGGCCGGGCATCGGATCACGGTCGCGCGGCAGAACGTCGCCGACATCGTGGCGATGCCGCGCGCATACATCGTCGAGGAGACCCGCGGCCTGATGAAGTTCGTCATCGACGCGGACACCGACCAGATCCTCGGCGCGGCCCTGCTCAGCGTAGATGCCCAGGAACTGGTCAACACCGTCGCCCTCGCGATGCGCCACGGCATCACCGCCTCCGAGCTGCGCGACTCGATCTACACGCACCCGAGCTCGACCGAGGCCTTCAACGACGTCATCGGCGCCGTCATCCACACGGACGATCCGCTGGACGGCTGACCGCGACGATCCGGCGGCGGGTCGCCGTTCGTACAGGCTCTCGTCAGTCCCGACGACGAGAGTGGAACATGATGTACCGAATCCTCTTCGCCTTCCTGGCCCTCGGCTTCGCGGCCGGTGGGGTCGGAACCTTGCTGGGCGTCCGCTTCTACACCGACATCCTGGATCGAGTCGGGGTGGGCAAGCGACTGGGCGCCCTGATCTCGTGGTTGGAGATCGCCGCAGCCGCAGCGCTGATCGCCGGCCTCTTCTATCCCTTGGCCGGCATCGCGGCCGCCACCGGCCTGGCTGCCCTGATGCTGGGCGCTCTGCTCTTCCACCTCAGGGCCAAGGACTACAAAGGGCTGCCCACACCTCTGATCCTGGGCATCCTCTCGGCCGCCGCAGCCCTGATCGCCCTTCCCAGCGTCTGACAGCTTCCTTCGCCCTATGCTGAGGCGGGTGGTACGGCGGGTGGGGTGGGGATTCATCTCTTTGTACGCCTTGGCGTACATGAGTACCTGTCTCGTGCTGATCGCGCCCCTGCTGGTCACCTTGGCTCTGAAGGTCAACTCGCTCGTAGGCATCGAGCGCGCGCCGAGCAGTCTGTCGCTGGTCGCCGGAGTCGGCTCTCTGGTGGCGATGGTCGGAAACCCCTTCTTCGGCAAGGTGAGTGACCGCACCTCGTCGTCACTGGGGATGCGGCGGCCGTGGATGGTCATCGGCCTGGTCGGTGGTTCACTCGGGGTGCTCGTCGTCGCGCTCGCGCCTACCATCGCGGTTGTCCTGGTCGGGTGGTGCATCGCCCAACTGTTCTTCAATGCTCTGCTCGCCGCCCAGGTGGCGGTGTTACCGGACCAGGTGCCGACGATCCAACGCGGCATGGTGTCCGGGGTTCTGGGCATCTGTGTGCCGATCGCGTCGGTGACCGGGACCTTCCTGGTCAGGCTGTTCACTGGCAACCAGGTGGCGATGTTCCTGGCTCCGTGCGCGATCGGCGGGTTCTTCATCCTGCTCTTCGCGATCGTGCTGAAGGATCGCCTGCTGTCCAGGGCTGACAAGCCGGCCTGGTCGCTGCGCGAGTTCGCCAGCACCTTCTACGTCAACCCGCGGACGAGCCCGGATTTCGCCTGGGCCTTCGCCGGACGCTTCCTCTTCGTGCTGGCGTACGCCTTCCTGGTCACCTATCAGGCGTACTACCTGCTGGAGAAGCTCGGTAGCGCGGAGGAGGACGTGCCCGGGCAGATCTTCCTCGGCACGCTCACCCAGTCCACCTTCATCGTCGCGGCGTCCCTGATCGGCGGGAGGCTCTCCGACCGATCGGGCCGACGGAAGATCTTCGTCATGGTCGCGTCGATCGTGTTCGGCCTGGGGCTGTTCGGGGTGGCCGTCGCCAGCGACTTCAACGGATTCCTCGTCGGCATGGCGATCAGCGGACTCGGCTTCGGCCTGTACATGGCCGTCGACCTCGCGCTCGTGGCCGACGTACTGCCGGACCAGGACAACACGGCCAAGGATCTCGGCGTCTTCAACATCGCCGGGGCGCTGCCCTTCTCCGTCGGACCGGCGATCGCGCCGCTCATCCTGGCGATCAACGGCGCCGGCTACGGCGTCCTGTACGCCGTAGCCGGGATCTGCGCGATCGTGGGGGCTTTCGCCATCCTGCCTGTCAGGCGTGTTCGATGATCGGCGCGGGCTTGAATCCCTTCACCACCAGCCAGACGCCGAGGGACAGCTCCCAGAAGAAGATCGGGGCGACCAGGATCATGGCGACCGGGGAGAACTGACCGAAGACGCCGAACAGCGTCGCGATCGAGGAGGCCAGCAGCAACGGGGCTCCGATGAGTCCCACTGTCGGGATGATCCGCGGGACGAGGCCGGACTTGTACATCAAGGTGCCGATCATCAGAGCGTTCATGGCGGCCATGAAGCCGGGGCCGAGCAGCATCGTCCAGTCACGGACGGCGACAAGCGACTGACCTGCGACCACCAGGGAATCCGCCTCCGCTCCGGTGGCTCCGGGCTGTCGCAGGGTCACGATGGACAGCAGGCTCACGATGCCGATGACGATCACGGCAGCCTCGAAGAGTCGCGTGGTGACGAACCCGAGGGCCAGTGACTCGTTCTGTCGCTTGACCACCGGGAACAGCGCGACCGCAGTACCGATGGCTGCGAGAGCGTTGGTGAAGTCGAGGAGACAGGCGAACAGCACGCGGTTGTCGGCGCCGGAGCTGATGATGTAGTTCGCGTTGTTGAGCACGGGATCGAGCAGCGGAACCGCCGGGATCGAGCTGGCGAAGGTCAGCAGGTAGAGGCCGCCTGCGATGAGTGCCGTCGTCCTGTAGAGCCCGTGCTTCTTGGTCGATGGAGCTGTGGTGGGTGGGAGTGTGCTGGTCATGTCGGTCTCCTTGGTGCTGTAACGAGTCATTGAGGTTCGTTGGGATGCGCAGCGGGCTGGTCGAGCTGCCGGAAGGACAGCAGCGGCAGCCCCACGTCGCGCACCTTCTGGAGCAGGCCGTGCAGCGCAGCCTGGTCGACCACCTGGCCGCGGATGAGGGTGGTGCCGTCGCTCTCGTTGGTGAGCGTCAGCCCGTCGAACCAGGCGGCCCAGCGGGCATCGAGGTGCCCCTTGAGGCGGATCTCGCAGCAACCGGTCTCGTGAGGTTCGCCAGTCGCCGCCTGCGTCGCGTTCATCGTGCTCCTTCCGCCGTTACTCGAAAGCTAGAAGGAGAGGTAGTGAGGTGGCGTCACCAGTTGTGATGATCGAGGTGATGATCCAGCCGGCGCCCCGGTACGGCGTACCGGGTGGTCGCCGCGGTACGGCGTACCGGGTGGTCGCCGCGGTACGGCGTTCCCGTCAGCGGCGGTGGGTGAGGAGGTCGAGCTCCTCGGCGCGGCGGACTGCCGCGCGGCGGTTGTTCACGCCGAGCTTCGCGTAGATGTGCTGGGTATGGGTCCGCACGGTGTTCAGGGAGACGATGAGTTCGCGGGCGATGTCCGGGCCGTCCAGGTCGGTGCCGAGCAGTCGGAGTACGTCCAGCTCGCGTTCGCTCAGCGGCTCGATCAAGGCCTGCTTTTTGGTGGTTTTGTGCAGCTCTGTCTTGTCGAAAGCGGTAAGCAGTCGGCCGACGTACTCCGTCTGGCGGGCCGCTTTCAGCAGGGCTGCCATGGGTGCGCCCTCATCGACGAAGATCCGGAAGTAGCCCTCCGGCTCGGCCAGCACCAGGGCGCGCTCAAGTGGCACCAGCGCTGCCGGAACGTCGCCTCGCAGTTGCTGCGTGAGCGCCTGCAGCACCAGAATCTCGATGGTGCTCCTGCCACCTTCGTCCGCTGCCTGGCGGAGTCGCTCCAAGAGTCCGATTGCCTCGTCGCTCCGCTGCTGCGCCAGGAGCGCCCTCGCCAGCGTCACGTGCTCGAACTCGTGCAGGTAGCTGAGCTCATCGTCCGACGACAGGCCGCGCTCGCTCAGCCAGCTGGAGACGTCACCCAGTCGGCCCTGCGCGATCCACACTCGTGCTCTCATCGCCGGAACCGGCCGTACGTCGGGCGAGAAGTCGCCCACGTAGAGCCGCTCCGCCTCGTCGTACAGGTCGAGCGCGGCATCCGGATCGCCTTCAGCCTCGCGGATCCGGGCCATCGCGACCCTCCAGCGGTGCGGGTTCTGCGGCAGCCCCAGGTGCTCGCCGAGCTCCTGGCTCCTGACCAGGTACCGCGTGGCCGCCTCGAGGTCGCCGTGCTCGCGGTGGAGCGCGCTGATTCCGACGTACATGTCCGGCGTTCCCCGCAGCGGCGGCCCTTCCTGCTCGGCCGCAAGCCGCAGGGCCTGCTCGTACGTGCGCATCGCGTCGCCAAGACGTCCCTGCACGATCCGGATGTCCGCAAGGGTGATCGAGCAACCAAGGACGTCAGCGATGTACCCCGCCTTGCGCAGGCTCGCCGTGGTTGCGGTGTACGCCTCGTGGGCAGTTTCGAGATCACCGCTTCCCCATGACGCGAGCCCGATCAGCGCTGACGCCGCTCCCTGCCCGAGAAGATCGTCCGGGTCGAGAAGCTCGAGCCCGCGACGTGCGTGCGTCATCGTGGCGGCTGGATCGCCCATCATGAGAGCCAGACCGGCCCGGTAGACGGCGATCCACCCGGGCAGACGCCGTACCTCCTGTTCGTCTGCCTCTGGGGATTTGTTCGCGTCCGACTCGAGCCATCGCTCAGCGTCCCGCAGGAGCGTCTCGACGCCCTCGGTCTGGTTGGTGGACAGCAACGTCCCGGCGTACCTGACGGTGAGTGCAGGCCGGACCTTGATCACCTCGTCGGGTAGCGCCTCGAGCCAGCTGAGCAAGGCTCCCTCGCGTCGATCCCTCAGCATCGCCGGGGTCGCCGTCTCCACCAAGTCCGCCGCATGCTCGAAGTCCTTGGCAGCCAGCGCATGGTCGATGGCGACGGCCGGCTCGCCATTGCTCTCGTACCACGTGCTCGCGCGTCGGTGGAGCTCTGGAATGTGGTCGGGTTGCTCGTCCAGCAGGTGCGCGCGCAGTACGTCCGCGAAAAGCTGGTGATACCGGTACCACTGGCGTCGGTCGTCCAGCGGCACCAGGAACAAGTTGCCCCGCTCAAGCGCCACCAGCATCGCCTTGCCGCCGGGTTGGCCGGTGACGGCGTCACACAGCGGCCCCGTCAGCCTGTCGAGGATGGAGGTGTGGAGCAGGAAACGCCGTACGTCCTCGGGCTGTCGTTGGAGAACCTCCTCCACCAGGTAGTCGACGACGTACCGGTCGTCCCCGGCGAAGCCCGCGATGAAGGCGCCGACGTCATCGCGCCCTTGCATGGAAAGCGCCGCCAGTTGCAACGCGGCGATCCACCCTTCGGTGCGGCCTTCCAACGCCTCTACATCCCCGGCTGTCAGGCCCAGTTCCATCACGCCGTTGAGGTACGCCGCCGTCTCGTCCGCCGTGAACCGCAGATCAGCAGCGCGGATCTCGACCAGCTCACCACGCGCCCGCATCCGTGCCAACGGCAAGCCCGGATCAGCCCTGGCAGCGATCACAAGCCGCACCTGAGGTGGCAGATTCTCGACCAGGAAGGCCATCCCCTCCTGCACCTCAAGCGCTTCGATCACGTGATAGTCGTCGAGAACCACCACGAGCTCGTTGGCCAGGGCATCGAGATCGTTGATCAGTGTGCCCAGGACCGCTTCGATCGGCGGCTTCCCCGACTCCAGCAACGAGAGTGCCCCGTCACCCACTCCGGGCTCCGCAATCTTCAACGCAGCAAGGAGATACGCCCAGAACAGCGCGGGATCGTTGTCCCGCCGATCCAGCGACACCCAGGCCACCGGGCATGCGCTCTCAGCAGCCCACTCCGCCACCAAGGTCGTCTTCCCGAACCCGGCCGGACCCGAGACAACGGTCAGCCTGTCCCCACGCCGAAGCCGCTCCCCCAGTCGCTCCCGGCCCACGACGCCCCGTCGCCGCGGGATACGCAACTTGGTCTCGACCAGCACATCACCACCCCCACCCCTGCGCGCGGTTCCACCGTACGCGTCGGTCGGTGCTGCTGGTTCAGCGGCGGACCAGCCGGGCGTGGGTGGTCTTCGGAGTACTGACCACCTCGTCCACCCGGTAGTTCTCGGAGATGTCGCCCAGGTTGTCGAAGAGGCGCTCCCCGCGGCCCGCCAGGAGGGCCGCCGCCAGCGCCCGCTCCAGGACCACGTCGGCAGGTTCGTCGGTACGGCGGGTTGTCGCCCCACCAGCCCTTCCACGACTCGTCCGGCCAGTGGCCCCGGACCGGCCCGAACATGTTCCGCCCCATGATCGTCGCCCCCATGTTCACGTCCCACAGGATTTGTCGGTCACTTGGATCTTGGTGGTCATTGGGTCTTGCTGGTCATTTGGACGCTGGGCGCCAGCCGGCCGGAGGATCCTCGCCGACGCGGCCGTCGACGGCCTCGCGGAGCAGGTCGGCGTGTCCCGTGTGCCGGCCGTACTCCTCGATCAGGTCGCACACCAGCCGACGCAGGCTGAGGCGGCTCCCGTCGCTCCAGGCGAGATGGACAAGCTGGTCGAGCCCGCCGTCGGCCAGGGCCGCATCGAGCCTCTCGCGGGAGCGTTCGATGGTGCCGTCCCAGATCGCGTAGAGCTGTTCGGGGGTGTCATCGGCGGCCGAGTTGAAGTCCCAGTCGGGGTCGCCCTCCCAGTCCGCGGTGTCCCACGGCGCACTCATCGGAGCTCCGCTGAGTTTGGTGCTGAACATCTGGTCCTCAGCGCGCGCAAGATGCTTGAGCAATCCGCCCAGCGTCAGCGACGAGGCCCCGATCCTCGTCTGCAAACCTTTCTCGTCAAGGCCATCAGCCTTCCACCGAAATGTTGCCCGCAGCCGTTCCAGCGCCCCCACCAGATGCTCAGCCTCGCTACCCGCGAGCGGCGGTTCGTACGAGTTCTCGCTGCTGTCCATACCGCCACCGTAAACACGAACGCGGACGTATCACGTCCGCAACCCGTGGTTCTCTGGTGCTGCCGGCGCGGACCCTGCAAGCAGTCGAGTGGCCCGACCGATTCGGCCGGGCCACTCGTGAGTGTGAGGTCACTCCTTGAAGTTTGCTGCCTCAGCGGCCGCCGAAGGTGTCCAGGAGAACCTGGCGCTCGGCGTCGGTGAGGTTTGTGTCTATGAGCTTGCTGTGCAAGCCGTGGAAGCGTTCGCCGACCCGGTCGAGATCGCCCTGGTCGGTGACCGCGAAGAGAGCCGAGCTTCCTGGTGTCACCTCGGTACGGATCTTTTCCAGTTGAGCTTTCGTGATGCCGGAGTCCTGTGTCACCTTGCTGATCGCCCCGATCGCGGCGCCGGCCACACCTCCGATCACGGGCACGAAGAAGAGAGCCCCGAGGAGTACGCCCCAGAAAGCCCCCCAGCCGGTCCCGCGCCAATTCTCTTCGTGTCCCTGCTTGGTGGTCGGGTGGGAATCGCCCTCCGGCCAGGAAACGACCGCGTGGTCGAGGATTTTCACCAACCCGTCCCGCTCGGCGCCCTTGAGGATCGAAACGGCCTGGTCGGCTCCGCCCGGACCGTCGAACTTCCACACCGTAAAGGCAGTCATCTCGCACTCCTTCGCCTCGACCCGCCGGCCCTTCAGGCATGACGGGCACTGCGGATTGCCATCGTCGACACCGCCAACCTCGAAGGGCCGCGCCTCAGCGGCGAACCGCCACGGCCGACCCGAACACCCGCGAGGCTAGGCGACCGGGGAAGGGGGAGCATCACCCGCACAGGATGAGCCACTGGCGGTGGCGGGTACTACGGACTAGCTGCGTCGGAGTCCCACGGAGCTCAGCTGAACGACTCGGGGCCGAAGCGGCCGATGGCCACCAGGGCGATCAGGGCTAGGTAGGTCAGGTTCAGTAGGGCGTGCTTGGGCTCTTGGCGGCGGGAGGTCACGATGGCCGCGCCCGTCATGATCGTGGCCAGTCCGACGGCTGCCAGCGGTACCAGGAGCGGTGCGATGTCGAGGGCGGCCGGTAGGATCAGGCCGACGGCGCCGAGGATCTCGACTGCACCGAGAGCCTTGATGAAGCCGGGGCTGAAGTCGTTGACCCATCCCCCGCCTGGAGCTCTGGCCAGTTTCTCCTGAGGGATGAACAGCTTGTTCGTGCCCGCCAAGAGGAAGACTGCGGCCAGCAGGCCGGCGATGATCCACAGAGCGAGGTTCATGATTTTCTCCCGATCGGTTACCTCGGCCCTTCCGGGCCCGTCATCACCCATGACGGAACTCGCTTGTGGGAGGTAACAACATGACCGGCTCTGGTCCGGGGGAAGCCGTGGCAGAAGCCTTCGAGGAGCAGCGCGGGCGCCTGGTGGCGGTGGCCTACCGGATGCTCGGATCGCGGGCGGACGCCGAGGACGCAGTACAAGAGGCATGGCTGCGGCTTGCGCGCCAGGATCCGGCTGCGATCGACAACCTGGCCGGCTGGCTGACCACCGTGGTGGGCCGGGTCTGCATCGACGTACTGCGTTCGCGCAAGGCCAAGCCCGAGGCGTCGTACGACGACCGGCTGCCCGAGCTGGTAGTGACCGAGGAGGCCGACGGAGCGCCGGAGGACGACGCGCTACTCGCCGAATCGGTTGGGCTGGCACTGCTGGTGGTGCTCGATACCCTCCGCCCGTCCGAGCGGCTGGCGTTCGTGCTGCACGACATGTTCGCGGTGCCGTTCGAGGACATCGGTCAGATCATCGGCCGGTCCACCGACGCGACCAAGATGCTCGCCAGCCGAGCCCGTCGGAAGGTACAGGGCACGCCTCATTCAACCGATGAACCGCAGCAGCAGCGCGCGGTGGTCGATGCGTTTCTCGCGGCCGCGCGGCGTGGAGACTTTGAGGGCCTGCTGCGGGTGCTCGATCCGGACGTGACGTGGCGCACCCACACCGCGCGGGGCGTGGTCGTCAGGCTGGGAGCCACCGAAGTGGCTGCCAAGGCGCAGCGCGGGATGCACACGAAGCTCACCGGGCGCAGCGTCCTCGTCAATGGTGAACCCGGGGTCCTGGTGTCGGACGCGAGCGGCAAGCCGCGGATCGTGATGGCGTGCACCGTGGTCGACGGCCGGATCGTCGAGATCCTGTCAGTGACAGACCCGGAACGCCTCGCGTCCATGGACCTCCCCGAACGTCCCGTTTAGCGTCCGGCGGGAAATCGATCAGTTTTGAAGAAGCCGGTACCGCGGGTCGCTGCTTAGCCTGAGGACAACATCGACCCACGCAGATTGGACCCATCCAAATGAACCCCCCGCAGAAGCGCACCGCGAAGAAGACCTCAGCCTCGAAGGACAAGTCGTACGAGGGATTCACCGACGAGGAACGGGGCGCGATGAAGGATCGCGCGAAAGAGCTCAAGGCGGCCTCACGCGGAGCCAAGCCCGACGACGTGACCGCGCTCCTGGAAAAGATCGCCGAGCTGCCGGAATCGGACCGCGCGATCGCCGAGCGACTCCACGCCATCATCACAGCCAGTGCGCCCGAGCTCTCGCCGAAGCTCTGGTACGGGATGCCTGGGTACGCCAAGGACGGCAAGATCGTCTGCTTCTTCCAGAACGCGGGGAAGTTCAAGGCGCGGTACAACACGTTCGGCTTCAACGACTCGGCGAACCTCGACGACGGCGACCTGTGGCCGACCGCCTATGCCCTGAAAGAGCTGACCCCTGCCGTGGAGAAGCAGATCATCGCTCTCGTCAAGAAGGCCGTGAGCTGAGCCTCAGGGCCGGGGTGGCGGGGCCAGGATGGGTACTGCGGTTCGACGAGGGATCGACCCGGGAGTTGCTGCTGTACTTCACCGATCGGGCGGGTGTCGCACCCACGATCGAGTTGCGCGGCAGCCTGCCGTACCACCACCTGAAGGGCACCTTTACCGACCCGCGGGATCTCCCCGAACGCGCCGTGCGGCTGAGGTCGGAGTTCTTCTCCCACTCGCTGGCTCACCGCACCCTCGCATCGCTGCTGGCCCAGCTCGGCGCCCCAAGGACGGTGGGCCGACGGGAGATCACCTTCACCGCGATGGGCGGCGCCTACAACAGGGTCGCCGAGGACGCCACCGCATTCGCCCATCGCAGCGAACGCTTCCTGCTCGAGCACATCGCCGAGGCGGCCGATCCCTGGGTCGACGATTCCTGGACGACCGCCCACGTCGACGGGTCGGGACGTGTCTATCCCAACTTTCCCGACCTCGCGCTCGACGACTGGGCCGCGGCGTACCACGCGGGCAACCACCCCCGGCTGACAGCGGTCAAGAACGCCTACGACCCGCACCGATTCTTCGACTTCCCCCAAGCCATCTGATCACCAGCGAAGGAGAGACATGAGCAAGGTCTTCAGCGCCCACGCGGTATCGGTCGACGGCTACATCAGCGGTCGCACTCCCGACGGCGACGAGGAGTTCGGACGCGGTCTCGGTGACGCGGGCATGCTCTTCGACTGGTACATGGACGGGGACACGCAGAGCCAGGAGTTCGACGGATTCAAGCTGAGCGAGCCGAGCGCCCGGTTCTTCGACAGCCTCTCCGCACGAGTCGGGGCGAGCGTGGCGGGGCGTACGACGTACGAGCATTCCAGCCATTTCGGAGGCGGTAGCCCGCACCCGACGGCGCCACTCTTCGTCCTCAGCCACCGGCCCGCTCCCAAGATCAGCGAGAAGCAGACACTCGTCACCACCGGCATCGAGGACGCGATCGCGGCGGCACGCGAGGTTGCCGGGCACAAGGACGTCGCCGTTATGGGTGGCGGCGCGCTGACCTCCGCGCTGGCCGCGGATCTCGTCGACGAGGTGATCCTCCACCAGGTGCCCGTCCTGCTGGGCGGCGGTCGCAGCTTCTTCCAGCAGGTTCCGAAGCACGTGAACCTCCGTCTGCTGGAGGTCATCCCGGCTCCCGGCGTTACCCACCTCCACTACGAGGTGGTCCGATGATCCTCGTCACCGGAGGGCTGGGCATGATCGGCGCCCACACCGCCCGCGCACTGATCGACCTCGGCCACGAGGTCGTCGTCACCGCGCACCGCCGTACCGAGGTCCCGTCGTTCCTCGCCGGCAAAGTCACGGTGGAATCCCTCGACGTCACCGACCGGGACGCCTTCCTCGACCTCGGCCATCGCCACGACATCGGCGACATCGTCCACCTCGCCGGCTCCATCCCCGACGAGGACCCGGTCCGTTTCTTCCGCACGGACACGGCCGGCCTGTTCAATGCGCTGGACGCCGCCCGCACCTGGGGCGTCCGCAGGTTCGCCGTCGCCAGCAGCCTCGGCGCGTACATCGGCCGGACCGAGATCCCCTGGCACGAGGATCTCGCACTGCCCCTCACAGCACTGCCGCACCTGATCATCGCCTTCAAGAAAGCCGTCGAGCCACTGACCACGCACAGCCTCCAGGGCAGCGGTGTCCAGCCGGTCGTACTTCGGATCGGGACCATCTGGGGACCGCTCGTCGACCCCGAATCACCGTTCTTCTACATCCCGCCGTACATCAGCGCCGTACTCCGCGGTGAGAAACCTCAGCCGCTGTACGCCGACGACGGTGGCGACTGTTGCTACGCACCTGACGCCGGGCGCGCAATCGCCCTGCTGGTGACCGCGGAGACCCTCCGGCACGACACCTACAACGTGTCCAGCGGCCGCCCGTTCACCAACCGCGACTTCGCGGACGCCCTGCAGGCGATCACCCCCGGCCTGCGGCTCGAACTCCTGCCTGGACGCCAGGGTGGCCCCGGCGACAACCCGTACCTCGACACCACCCGTCTCGCCCACGACACCGGCTACACACCGGCCTTCGATGTCGCCGCGGCAGTCGCTGACTACGTGGCCTGGCGCGCCGACAACCCCCGCTGAAGGGGCAGGCCCGCACGCGACCCCGACGTACGCTGCGCGCTCTGTGATCTGACCGTCCCCGGCCTGCTCGGCGACCCTGATGGCAGAATCAGCCAGGTGCAGATCGGGATGCTTGGATCGTTCGAGGTTCGTACGGACGACGGCGTCCTCGCCGATGTGCCGGGCGCCCGGTTGCGTGGGCTGTTGATCGCCCTCGCCCTCGAACCAGGCCGCGTCGTCCCAAAGGCGACGCTGATCGACTGGATCTGGGGTGAGTACCCGCCCTCCGACGCGTCGAATGCCCTGCAACGCTTGGCTTCCCGACTGCGGAAGGCGCTACCCGGGGGCGTGGTCGAGGGGCAGCCGGGCGGCTACCGGTTGACGGTGGAACCCGACGCTGTCGATGCCCTTCGGTTCGAACGCCTCCTCGGTCAGGCCCGTAATGAGGAGGGTCTGCAGCGGGTTCGGCTGTTGCGTGAGGCCCTCACCTTGTGGCGTGGTGCGGCCCTGCAGGATGTCGGTTTGGAGGACAGCGCCGCGTTCGACTCGGCGGTGACGCGGCTCGAGGCGCTGCGGGTGACGGCGATGGAGGATCGGTTCGAAGCGGAAGTCAGCCTCGGCCACGGTGCGGAGCTGATCCCCGAACTGACCGACGCGGTGACTGCGCATCCGATGCGAGAACGGCTGGTCGCCGCGCTGATGCGTGCCCTCGCGGCCGCCGGTCGCGACAGCGAGGCGCTGCTCGTGTACGAAGGTACGAGGGAAGCCCTGGCCGATGCGCTGGGTATCGACCCCTCGCCGGAGTTGTCGGCCTTGCACGTCGCGTTGCTGCGGGGCGAGTTGGGCCGGCAAGAGGAGCACCGGAAGACCAACGTCCGTGCGGAGCTCACGAGTTTCGTCGGCCGGGAGGCCGATGTCGCCGCCGTCCGCGCGCTCATCTCCGAGCATCGGCTGACCACCCTGATCGGGTCGGGTGGTTCGGGCAAGACCAGGTTGGCCACGGAGACCGCGCGGACGATGATCGGCGACCTGCCGGACGGGATCTGGCTGATCGAGTTCGCCCCCATCGGCGCCGACGGTGACGTGGCGCAGACGGCGCTGGCCGGGCTCGGGCTCCGAGATGCTCTGCTCGGCGCGTCATCGAGCACGGACCCGTTGGACGGGCTGATCGCTGCGATGCGCGATCGGGAGATGCTCCTGATCCTGGACAACTGTGAGCACGTGATCGAGTCGGTCGCGACGTTGGCCGAACGGGTGCTCGGGGAATGCCGGCGGCTGCGGATTCTGGCGACCAGCCGGGAACCGCTAGGCATCACAGGTGAGGCGTTGTGGCAGGTCGAGCCGCTGGCTCTGCCGACCGGCGGCGGTCTGGCCGAGGTCGCGTCCTCGCCGGCCCTCCGGTTGCTGCGGGACCGGGCCGGCGCGGTACGCAAGGACATCGGGATCGACGAACACACCAACGAACTGATGGTGCGGATCTGCCGGTCGCTGGACGGAATGCCGCTGGCGATCGAACTCGCCGCCGCCAGGCTGCGCACCATGACCGTCGAGCAACTCGCCAACCGGCTGGATGACCGGTTCCGCCTGCTGACCAGCGGGAGCCGCACCGCGCTGCCGCGGCACAAGACGTTGCGCGCGGTGGTCGACTGGAGCTGGGAGTTGCTCACCGACGCCGAGCGGACGGTGCTGCGCCGGCTGTCGGTGTTCTCGGGCGGGGCGAGCTTGGAGGCGGCCGAGCAGGTCTGCGTCGGCGATGTGGTCGAGCAGGATCAGGTGCTGGAGCTACTCACCTCGCTGGCCGAGAAGTCGCTGCTGGTCACCCAGGGGGACGGCGCGCCGCGCTATCGGATGCTCACCACGATCAAGGAGTACGCCGCGGATCGGCTCGCCGAAGCGGGAGAATCCGACCAGATCCGGCAGGCACATCTCGCTTACTTCACCGAGCTCACCGAGACCGCCGAGCCCCATCTGCGCCGCGCCGAGCAACTGGAATGGCTCGCTACGCTCGAGGCCGACCACGACAACCTCAGCGCCGCGCTGCGGGGGGCGATCGCGGCCGGAGACGCACAGGCGGCGATGCGGCTCGCCTCGGCCGCCGGTTGGTACTGGTGGCTGGGCGGACGCCGGTCCGAAGGCCTCGAGTTGCTGATCGCGGCCGCCAACCTACCGGGCGAGGTGTTCGACGACATCCGCGCCATGACGTACGGGCTGGTGGTGCTCTACGTGACCTCCGGGCAGGGCGACGAACACCTAGGCGCGGAATGGATCCACAAGGCGTATCAGTTCGGCCAGCTCAGCCGGAGCGACAACCCGCTGCTGGCCTTCGTGATCCCGCTGGAACGCCTGCTCCAGGCGCCGGACGAAGCACTGCCCGCGTTCGAGTCGTTGCTGAACAGCGTTGACCCCTGGGTCCGCGCGATGGCTCGGTGGCAGGCCACCAAGATGCGGAGCATGCTCGGCCAGGGCGGCCCCGAGGTGGAGGCGCAGTTGGAGCTGGCGCTCGCGGAGTTCCGGACGCTCGGCGAACGGTTCGGGATCTCGCTGGCCCTGTCCGAGCTGGCCGGCCAACTTGCCCTTTGGGGTGAATACGCCGGTGCCTGCGAGTACTACGAACAGGCGATCGCGGTCCTCACCGAGCTCGGCGCCGTCGAGGATGTCATCGAGACGCGGACCCAGCAGGCCATGCTGTACTGGCTCAACGGCGATCGCGACGCCAGCGCTGCCGCCATCGCCGAGGCCGAGCGGAGCGCCGAAGGTGTCACCTGGCCGTACGCTCTGGTCTCCTTGGCGCTCGCCAAGGCGGGGCTTGCCCGCCTGGGCGGCGACGCCGAGGAGGCCCGCCGGCAGCTCGGCCTCGCGACCACCCTCTTGGGCGATGCCGCGGAGCAGGCGAACATTCGCGCCCAGATCCACAACCTGCACGGCTACCTGGCCGACGATCTCCGAGAGTCCCGCACCCACCGGGTGGCTGCCTGGCAGGCGGCGTCCGAGCTGGGACACGCCTTCCTGCTCGGCCCGATCCTCGTCGGGTTCGCGGATCTGGCAGTTCGCCTCGGCCAGTACGAACAGGCGGCGCGGTTGCTCGCGGCCAGCGTCGGCGTCCGCGGGCAGGCGGATCTCTCGCAATCGGATGCGGCCAGGATCGAGCTGGACGTGCGACGTCACCTCGGCGAAGCACGGTTCGCCGAGGTGACGCAGGAGGGCAAGCCGGCGAGCTGGTCCCAGCTGATCGAGGACACGCTCGCGTCGTGAGGATCAGCTTGCCGCGCGTTGCAGGGTGATGTCGCCGTGCCGGGTGCGGGCGTGGACCGAGACCTTGGCGTCGGACGGGCCCGGCTCGCCCTGCGAGGAAACGAAGTTGTGCACCGCCCCGCGCTCGCTGTTGACGTCGATGGAGGCAGCGGTGCCCTCGCTGATGCCGACCTCGATGTTTCCCGAGCCGTTCCTCAGCTTCGCCTGACCGTTGGTCATCCGGCCGATCCGAATGGCACCGCTGGCGGTCGAGCCGGTGACATGGGCGTCCGCGCGGTCGATGTCGAAGTCGCAGCTGGCGCTCCCGAGATCGACGTCGGCCCAGGCATGGCCGATCCAGACCTGCCCGCCCGAGTTCGAGAGCTTGGCCGTGCCCTCGACCTCGCCGATCCGCAGTACGAACGCACCGCCGTCGATCGTGGCGGGTCCGGCGATGTGGCCGATCGCGACCTCACCGGACGCGATGTTCGCCCGCAGCGCGTCGATGCGATCCAGCTGGACCTGACCCGATGCCATGTGCAGCTCGCACTCGCCGAATGAGCCGTCGGCGTGCACGACCGAATGCGCCAGGTAAGCGGCCAGGCTGGAGCCGGTGGGCAGGTCGATCGTGATGGCGACCGACCCGGTCTTGCTCCCGGAGACGGTCGTCTTGACCGACAGTTGGCCGTCGGCGAATTCGACCTTGGTCTTGTCGGCCACCTTCACATCCGACCGGTTCGCTTCATCGATGGGTTCGACCAGGACGACGGTGTCTGTCCGGTCGCTCGCGGTGACCCGTACCTGGGCTCCCCCGACCTCCACGGTCGCGACGATGGGCCCTTGCGTGGCGAATGTAGGCATGAAGATTTCTCCTTGTGTCTCGAACGTGAAGGTGTTGGTGGGCGGGTCGACCACGGCCCAGTTGGTCAAGCGCGCTTCTCAGCTGATCTGGCGTCGGTAGACCCGGATGGCGAGGACATAGCCGACGGCGAGGATGCCGAGGCACCAGGCGAGGGCGATCCAGATGTCGCTGTCTACCGGCTGCTGTGCGAACAGATCCTGGATGGTGTTGACGATCGACGTGACCGGCTGGTTCTCAGCGAAGGCGCGGACCGGACCCGGCATGGTGTCCGTCGGGACGAAGGCCGAACTGATGAACGGCAGGAAGATCAGCGGGTAGGAGAATCCGGCGGCACCGTCCACAGACTTCGCTGACAGGCCGGCGAGTACCGCGATCCAGGTAAGTGCCAGAGTGAACAGCGCCAGGATTCCGGCAACAGCGAGCCATGCCAGTAGACCTGCCGAGGTGCGGAATCCCATCACGAAGCCCACCAGCACGATGATCACGACCGAGAGCCCGTTGGCAACCAGCGAGGTCAGAACATGTGCCCACAGCACGGACGACCGTGCGATCGGCATGGAGTGGAATCGCTCGAAGATGCCGCTCTTCATGTCGGTGAACAGCCGAACGGCAGTGTAGGCGATGCCCGACGCGATCGCGATCAGCATGATTCCGGGCAACAGGTAGTTGACGTAGTTGTCGGTGCCTGTCTCGATTGCCCCGCCGAGAACGTAGACGAACAGCAGCATCATGGCGATCGGCGTGATCGCCGTCGTGATGATGGTGTCGACGCTGCGGAAGACGTGACGCATGGAGCGGCCCGTCAGGACGGCCGTGTCTCCGAAGAAGTATGTGCTCACTGGTGCACCATCCTCTGGTCGGTAACTCTGGATGGGTTGCCGATGCACCCGAGGTGCCGTT
>NZ_JBHSKE010000043.1:0-78238 GCF_042657745.1 Kribbella qitaiheensis
CGCCGGCCCACCCCACCCAGCCTCGCCCGCGCATGAAACCGCGCCGTGTCCAACCGCTCCACCGCCCCGATCACGAACCACACCAGATGATCATCGCCAAGCCAGTCCACCATCGACGGCGGCAGCAAAAACTCCTGCGCACGATCCACCGGCCGATACGTCTTCGCCATCCCCAGATCTTTCCAACACCACCCGACCCCAGCCAGGACCTACCCAGGCGCGTCACCCAAAAAGCAACAGGCTCTCGGACACGAAATGCGCGGTCCCAGGTCCCCACTCGGTGTCCGAGGTCCCGACAACCGCACCGCCATCCGGCTGCCGCACCCCCGAGAAGGTGTCCGCGGTCCCCACCCACCGCACGCCGTTCGGGGCCCCAACCCGACGATCGGCCTCCCGATGACGGGTTGTTCGACCGCTGGCGTCAAACATGCCGCCAGCCGGCGAAGAACCATCCAGTGGACCCCTAAACGAGCCACAAGCCGCCGAACAACCCGCCAGCCGGCCACCAACCCGCCTGTGGTCGAACAACCCGCCAGCACCAACCGCCGAATCGCCGCAAACCCCCACCCCCCGGTGCGAAAGCCACCTCCGGGAGCCGCTGGTGTACGGAAGGACAGGGAGTAGTCGCCGCACCCGTCACCCCGACGCGCCACTCACGTCTGGAACCTCCGCGATCTCCCCGGCACTACCTGTCGCTCGGTACACCCCACCCCCGAGAGCACCCCCCAAACCGGCTCGCACCCTCCAAGGGATCCGCGTAGCTGCGAACCACCTCCGCGTTGGAAGTGCCAGGCACTCTGACCTTCGTGGCAACCATCGCCTCAGAGATCCACGGCTGGTGCTGGGGCTATCGACTCGTACGACCTGACGGCTCGTCGATGCTCTATCTCCATCAGCCAAGGTTGACGAGAACCACCGCTGCAAGGGCATCGGCCGTACGTCCTCCAGGCCTTCATGGCAGCGGGCACTCAAGCAGGCGCCACCAAACTGTTCCTGACAACCGGCGCGAAATATCGCCGCCCGATCCCTGTACGAAGCGATGGGTGGCGGGCTGGCATCCCAGGGCCCGACGGCCAACTACTGGTTTTTGCTGAACGATCAATAAGTTGCCGCGCGGCCTTTGTGAGAGACCTTTCGGATTTGCCGGAGAAATGCAGTTGCCAGCGCGGCCGCTTATAGCAAAAATGGAACAACAGTGCAAGACTTTAGAAGAGACGACGGGTTTGTGTCGTCGGCTCCGCCCCTGCCGTTTGGCCCCAGCAACCGTGGGCCCGCCGTTGATCGCCATCCGGCAGACAGCAACTTGGGGGAGAGACAGGATGTCCGATGATCCTAGAAATCGGGAAGAATTACTGACCCAGATCGAAGACCGGCGGGCAGGCATCACCGCCTTCCTGCACGAGGTCCGGCCACGCCGCAACCGGCTCACCAACGTCAGCATCGTCAGCAGTGCGCTGGCGGCCGTGTTCGTCGCAGGCCCGGCCCTGGGGGGTGTGGGGTTCACCGACACCATGAAGCAGGACCTGTCGTTGAGCACTGCAGCAGGTGTATGGCGGCCGCTCTGCATTGCCGCCTTGATCGTTTCACTGGTGTCGGTCATTTCGGCCAATCTGAGCAAGACGCACGACCTGACCGCCCGCATCGCGGCCGCGGAGGTCTGCAATACCGAGCTGGAAGCGGTGATGACGTCGCTCCATTACGGCCACCTCTCGATGGAGGACGCCGTCGAGCAATACCACCACTGCGTCAGCAAGGTCCCCTTCGTCGAGGAGGACCACGAAAGAACCGCCGGCTCGGCTCCGCACTGACTTGCCGCGCCGATCAAATCTTCCGAACTGTGGGTCTCACCGCAGCGCCGAGGGAAGCGGAGTACGAGTCGGACGAGGAGTTCAACGCGGCCGAGGACGCGTACTGGGTGCAGAACGACGCAATCGTCTACAAGCCTGAGCATTCGGTCAGGCTGCTGTACCTCAGCCACCTCGGCTGCGCCCTCCGGTACCGCCGCTGGCTGGACGCGGCCGACGGCCTTCGGCTGCCATAGAGTCGACAGACTGGCTGCACTCCCCCGGAAGGACGCCATGTCTGAGATGCCCTCAGTGACCCTCCGCACGGTCAACCTCGACTGCACTGATCCGCTGGCAATGGCCCGTTTCTACGGCGGCCTGCTCGGCTGGGAGCCAACTGCCGTCGAACCAGACTGGGTCCTGATGCGCCATCCAGCCAACGGCACCGGCCTGCATTCCAACAGACCGAGGACTACAAGCCACCCACTTGGCCTGAGCAACCCGAGCACCAGCAGAAAATGATCCACCTCGACCTACGCGTCAACACAGGCCCCGAGTCCACCGAGGACGCCGGCCAGACTGCCCTGGCAGAAGCCGTCAACCTCGCACTCTCCCTGGGCGGCACCTTGGCGGACCCACAACACCGCCCCGACCTCCGAGTAATCCTCGACCCCGCCGGCCACCCACTCTGCCTGTTCCTGGATTGAGAATGCCAAGTTCAACAGGCAGTGCGCTCGTCCACATCAATCCGATCCTGAACGTCTCCGACCTACAGGCCAGCATCAAGTTCTATACAGAGGTCCTCGACTTCGAGCTTCTTGACACCTACGGAGAGCCAGCCGACTTCGGCATCATCCGCTGGGGCGAGCAGGAGATCTATCTGTGCGAGAACGGCCAGGGACAACCCGGCACATGGCTTGCCCTCTTCGTCACTGAACCTGCCGCGCTCTACAAACAACTCGTCGCCAACGACGCCAAGATCCTGATGCCCTACACGGCCGACGGTGGCGAGTACCGCGTCGCCGACCCAGACGGCCACGTACTCCGAGTGTTCTCAGGTGCCTCAGAGGATTAGCCGGTCTGAGCAGGATTCATGGCCCGAGCGCGTTCAGTCAGCAGCTTCGCCAAGCGGTCTGCCATCTCGATGAATCGGTCCAATTGTGGTCCTCTGCGGGCACGACGGAAGCCGTGGCGACGACCCCAGTACGCAGCCTGGACGGCATGAAGCTGGGCCCAACGCTGGACACGTTCGCGATCGAGTTCCGCCGCCTCGGCGAAGACATCCAGGATGCGGTGGACAGCCTTGTGCAGGTCGTCCGAGTCGAGGAGCCCCACCGCGCGAGTCTTGAGTAGCGTGCCGCCGTCGTACGCGGGGTCTCCTGCGTACCCCTTGGGGTCGACGGCCAGCCAAGGCTCCCGGTCGGCGCGCAGGATGTTTCTGGCGTGGAGGTCACCGTGGATGAGGATGTCTGGCTGGACGCGGCCCAACTCGCGGACGGTCGCCACGGCGGCATCCACCACGTACCGCGACAGTGTGTGCGTCAGCTCATCAGCATCTCGGCGGAGCTCCTCCTCCCAGGCGTCGGCCTGCGCCCGCAGCCGGGGTAGGCCGGGCGGCGCGGGGATGGCCAGTCGGCGATTGATCCGCCCAGCAACCATCACAACCTCGTCGCCGTCTTCCTCCTCCGCCAGCGTCGACGTCTGGGCCCGCTCCAGCAACATCGCGAACCGCTCGTCGTCGCGCCCATGAAGCAGTACTGCGCCACGCCCGCCCCACGCCGCGAATGCGTCCGGCTCATGGACATTGCCGGGATGCGGGAACGAGACCTTCAGCACGCCGGGCTCCTCGGCCCGTCGTTGTACCGGGACGATCACCGCGACACCCCCGTGCATGACCTCGCCGTCCGGCACACACCCCCAGCACCCCAGCAGTTCATCCACAATCCCGGGCAGCTCACCGAGCCAAGCCGCTCCACGCTCGCCTTCGCGCTCGACAGTGCTCCGCACGAAAGCGTCCGGCACCCTGATCACCCGGGCACACTACGCGCGAGCAACCGACGCCACGTCCGATCTCGGGTGCGACAGATGGGATCCGGTCGGCGAGGGGCTTACGAGGGCTTGGGGCGGGGGTCGAGGACTACTACTGCGGTTTCGGTGGAGCGGAGGGAGGCGTAGGCGTCTAGTTTGGTGTCGATCTCGCGCCATTTGGACCACAGGCGTGTGCGTTCTTCGCCCTCGGCGGCGCGGGCTCGTACTTGGCGGGTCTCACTGGGCAGTTCGACTGATGTGTCGGGGTTCGCCTGGAGGTTCAGCCACCAGGCTGGTTCTCCGTCTGCCCAGCCGTTCATGGCCAGGGTTACCACCCTCGGGCCGTCCTCGAAGTAGCCGATGATCACCTGGTGCGTCCGGCCCGAGCGGCGGCCGATCGTCGTCAGCCGCGCCGTTCCCCAGCGACCGGGCTTCGGGCGCCATAACCCGAACCGGCCACCGCTCACCCGGCAGATCGCCCGGTGCGTAGACCAGGCGAAACGCACGAACCAGCGTGGCGGTAGGCGCGCAGAATGCTCGCGATCGTCGGACACCATCGGTCCTCCCCGGCTCGACGAGAGCGAGCCTACGGGCCACCGACGCAGGCGTCCATGACATGGCAGAACCCCCAGGTCAGACACGCTCTGACCTGGGGGTTTGTGCTGCTCCCCGCCTGGTTTCGATCCAGATCTTCGAGATTCAGAGTTGCAGGTCCGCCGTCTATCGGCGTCCATCGCACCGGCTCACAGACCCGTGTCGAGCGCGGATTCCGGGCCGTTCGTCCCGCCGAATCTGTACTCGTCCACACCTCCTGATAGCAAATGCGTTTAGGCAGCCTGCCGGTTTAAGGGGTGGCTTCCCAGAGCGACGACGGGGTCCGGGGGCAGAGTCCTGGTACCAGTAGCCGTGCCGGTGTTCTCAGGTCCACGTGAGTCCTGCGATGGGCGCGAGCCAGGGCCCGCCGCCAGGCCGCATGCCCCGCCGCCGCTTTAGCGCACCTTGGTCCATGAAGCCAAAATGGCGAACTACCTCGTTGCTGCACCGTCGCACCAGTGAGGACACCTGCAGCCAAACCGGCCTCACTGGTGCCGTTGGCGAACTGGCCGAACAAACGCCAGCCATATAGCCGCCGCCGCAACAATCTGCATATCTGCCGCGTACAGCCTGAAGGGAGATACATCATTCAGTCCATACAGCAACATACCAATACTAATCATCGCAGCGCCGCCACCCAGCGCCGCGAAGGCGGATAAGAGAAACGTTCTGCGATGAACCAAGTGCTTTCCGGCTGCGAGCACCATGATGCTAATCGCCACCACAGACACCATTTGCCAATAGTCGAGCCGCCACGCGGCGTGATCAAGTCTGGCGAACTGCACAAAGTGCAGGGCAACGCCGCCGAGCACGAGAACAGCAGCCATCAGAAGATATCGGGGCCTCAATGTAAAGCGTGGCTGCCTGGGTCCCGGAACTGCGACAGCCACGGTCGCCGCCACGACCAGCATCACTGCGCCCGCAGCATAGAAGAAGAACCCGAGTTTAAGGTCTGAGATTCTACTCGCAGTGTTCCGCGATTCCCAGGATTGCCAGACGGCCTGCCAACCCATTAGAAATGCGGCCGCGCAAGTCAGACCGCCGGCCACCGGCCTCCACCGGACGATGTGGACGCCGCGGCCGAGAAGTACCAGCCCGACGGTCAGACCTGCGACCGCTGCTAGCAAGAGGGTCGGACCGACTCTGCCGAACTCCCAATTAGTCTGTGAGAATCCCACAAGCGTCACTGGGACTTCGTGGTCAACGCTCCCGGACTTCATGTAATAGTCAACCTGCCACGGCAAGAAGAGCCCAATGACAACACTGCCGGTGGCAGCAAACACAAGGATTCCCCAAAGCTTCTCAAGCTGCCGATGGCGCTGCGCGACCGTCTGCTTCCGGCGCTGCGCGACCGCCCTCAGATCGCCGGCACCCGGGTACTGCGGATCGTCACGAAGAATCCGATCGAGCTTCTCGATCGCCTCAACGAACCTCCCATGCTCGACGTCCACCCCAGCCGCCACGAACAGGTCCACAAGCTGGTGATCAGGCTGTGCGACCGAGGGCTGATGGCGCTGCGCGACCGCCCTCAGATCGCCGGCACCCGGGTACTGCGGATCGTCACGAAGAATCCGATCGAGCTTCTCGATCGCCTCAACGAACCTCCCATGCTCGACGTCCACCCCAGCCGCCACGAACAGGTCCACAAACTGCTTCCGGCGCAGCGCGACCCCCCTCAGATCTCCCGCACCCGGGTACTGCGGATCCTCACGAAGAATCCGATCGAGCTTCTCGATCGCCTCAACGAACCTCCCATGCTCGACGTCCACCCCAGCCGCCACGAACAGGTCCACAAACTGCTTCCGGCGCTGCGCGACCCCCCTCAGATCCCCCGCACCCGGGTACTGCGGATCCTCACGAAGAATCCGATCGAGCTTCTCGATCGCCTCAACGAACCTCCCATGCTCGACGTCCACCCCAGCCGCCACGAACAGGTCCACAAACTGCTGAGCCGTGCGCCTGTCGCGGGCAGCGTTACGTGTGAATAGAATATGGTGTGCGTCGTCCTGGTTGAGAATCTGCGGTCTCGGAAAATCCTGAAGGACTAATCTGTTCCGCGCTCGTCGAAATATGCTGTCCAGGTCGAGATATTCTCTGTCAGACTCTTTATCTCCGTACCTAATTGTGCGCAAGATTTCGCCTGTGAAAGCCGTGTATTCCGCCCCAATCGGAGCGAGTGCAGCCACATTTGGTGGCGCAGATGCGATTGTGACGAATCCATCAACGTCCAGAGTCCCAGCGATTATCGACTCGGCGGGCGCCATTGCCTCCAACGCGCGCCCGGAGAAGCAACAGTCCAGCATGAGAATCCTCGTGCGCGCCGAAGCATGGCGCAATGAATCCCGCACATCGCTAGCTTTAACGGCATTCCACTTGAGATTATGCCGGCTACTCGTGACAAGCCCAAGGTAGAGATTTCCTCCATCATCCAACAGACCATGACCAGCAAAATAGACAAACAGAACACCAGTCATCGATACTGCCAGCCGATCCAACGGCTCGAGTATCTGGCCCGGCGACTCGGGTTCGGCAACGACCACCACATTGGCCCTTGGCATCCCCACTAATTCTTCGGCAATGAGGGCCTTGCGTACATCGACCAGATTGTTTAAGACCGCATCGATATCGGCAAGATCAGTTTCGCTTCGACTAGTACCGATCAGAAGCGCTCCCCAGTCCTCACGGTGCGATGTCACGATCGCCAGTCCCTACTCAGCCTACGGCTCGGGATTCCTTTGCGGCCGGTCGGCGGGCGACCGCCGCTCGTCAGACTGACTCACGCCAGAACTCAGAGCCTCGTCAAGGAAGCGGGCGACTGCCTGATCGGCGTGCTTGGTGGAGGAAGTGCAGATCTCGTACTCATCGCCATCGGACCGCCGAACGACCAACTTCAGACCAGGTCGGCGTGTTCTGAGCCACGCCATGATCGCCCCGGCCACGGCTGCACCTGCGCCGCCAGGTCCAAGCACAGTTAGTGCATCGCTGAGAGCACCCATTTCACCTTCGGCGGGAAGTGGGTTCTCACGCCGAACGGTAACTTCTGGTACACGTTCGCGCCGCATCCAGTCCAGCAAGGAACGCAACTCGCGGTCAGCATCCCCGGCGGATTGATGAATTCGGACAACCGCCCCCATTGCAGAAGCATGGCAGTCTGCCCATGTCCAGACAAGGGATCCACGCAGCTCGATATCAGCGGTACCACCCTGAGCCTGAGCCGGTCGGTGGCTATCCACCCAACCCGTAGAGTCCCTCGTGGGTAGCTACCCGCCGCCCTTTGCTCGGCTACACGACCTGCGCCACGTCCACGCGACGACCCTGCTCATGGCTGGAGTTCCCGTCCACGAGGTCGCAGAACGGCTGGGCCACTCCGGCCCCGACGACCACGCTGCGGACCCCGCGTCGGTGATGCCGTGTTAGCAAGCCGGACGCCGGTGTACGACGAACCCCAGGTCAGCAGGGCGCTGACCTGGGGTTTCTTGCTGCTCCCCCGCCTGGTTTCGATCCAGATCTTCGAGATTCAAAGTCTCGCGGGCTGCCGATTACCCCACGGGGGATCGCGATGTTCGCCCGGACAGTCTGCCATGGGTGAGGTCGGCGACACGCGAGGGGTTCCCTACCTACGGTGCCGTAGGTTACGGTTGCGTAGGTAAGCCGTCCTCCACCCAGAGGGATACCACGATGACCCCACCCGCCGTAGCCGCACCGGAGGCGCCGACCCGCGCCCAGCAGGGCGACGACTTCGACGTCGAGACCGGGACGCGCGGGGGCGAGCAGAAACGGCCCTGGGAGCAGGTCGCGCTCGCGTTGTTCATCGGGATCCCGTTCCTGGCCGTGCTGGCGGCGGTACCGATCGCGTGGGGCGGGTTCCTCGGCTGGCGCGACATCGTCATCGCGGTGGTCTTCTACACGATCGCCGGGCACGGCATCTCGATCGGCTTCCACCGGTACTTCACGCACAAGTCGTTCAAGCCGAACCGCCCGCTCAAGTACGCGCTGGCGATCGCCGGGTCGCTCGCGATCGAGGGGCCGGTGGTGCGTTGGGTGGCCGACCACCGCAAGCACCACAAGTTCTCCGACCGCGACGGTGACCCGCACAGCCCGTGGAAGTACGGCACCAGCCTCGGCGCGCTGACCAAGGGCTTCCTGCACGCGCACATCGGCTGGCTCTTCGACTCCGAGCAGACCCCGCAACGGCAGTACGCGCCGGACCTGCTGAAGGACCGCGACGTCGTCAAGGTGTCGCGGATGTTCCCCTTCCTGGTGCTCGTCTCGCTGTTCGCGCCGGCCGTCATCGGCGGGCTGTGGTCCTGGTCGATCGAGGGCGCGCTGACCGCCTTCTTCTGGGCGAGCCTGGTCCGGATCGCGCTGCTGCACCACGTCACCTGGTCGATCAACTCGATCTGTCACACGATCGGCGACCGCCCGTTCAAGAGCCGGGACAAGTCCGGCAACGTCTGGTGGCTGGCGATCCTGAGCCAGGGCGAGTCGTGGCACAACCTGCACCACTCCGACCCGACCTGCGCGCGGCACGGAGTACTGAAGGGTCAACTGGACACCTCCGCCCGATGCATCTGGTTCTTCGAGAAGAGGGGCTGGGTCTCGGACGTCCGCTGGCCGGTCAAGGAACGTCTCGAAGCGCGGCGGGTGACCGCTGCGGACCAAGCGGCAGCCTGAGCGGGCCGTTAATCTCCCACCCGTCACCCCCTACGTACGGCATGATGCTGACGTGATCTCGACGTGACGGAACCCAAACCCCGGCGCTCGACCCGGGTCCGGATGACCAGTGCCGAGCGTCGTGAACAACTCATCGTCATCGCCCGGGGCCTGTTCGCCCAGAAGGGCTTCGAGGCGACCTCGGTCGAGGAGATCGCGGCTCGGGCCGAAGTCTCCAAGCCGGTCGTGTACGAGCACTTCGGCGGCAAGGAAGGCCTGTACGCCGTGGTCGTGGACCGGGAGGTCCGCAGCCTCCTCGACACGGTGACCGCGTCCCTGACGGCGGGTCGTGCGCACGAACTGGTGGAGCAGGCGGCGCTCGCGCTGCTCGACTACATCGAGAACTCCTCCGACGGGTTCCGGATCCTGGTCCGCGACTCCCCCGTTGGCTCGTCCAGCGGGTCGTTCATCTCGATCCTCAGCGACGTCGGCACCAGGGTGGAGCACATCCTGGCCGAGGAGTTCAAGCGCCGCGGGCTGGACCCGAAGTTCGCCCCGATGTACGCGCAGATGCTGGTCGGCATGGTCGCTCTGACCGGCCAGTGGTGGCTCGACGTACGCCGGCCGAAGAAACCTGACGTGGCGGCTCACCTGGTCAACCTGGCCTGGAACGGCCTGTCCGGCCTCGAGGCGAAGCCGACGCTCTCCACCCGTCCGCACAAGTAGGTAGACCGCGGTAGGACGCCGACATCCGCCCGTGGCATGACCCGGCGGGTGGCGGCTCCCCGTACCCTGGCCGACATGACGGGGACCTTGAACGGAATCCTGACGCCCCGCCGCGTCGCTCAGCACAGCAAGCTGTTCGACCTGTTGCTGGCCGGCGGCCTGACACTCTTCTTCGGGCTCCTGTCACTCGCGCAAGACCAGTTCGCCGGCCTTCTCGGGGTGGCGATGCTGGTCCCGCTGATCTGGCGCCGGACCCATCCGGAGCTCGTCTTCTTCGGCGTCTCGGCAGTGGCCGTGCTGCAGTGGCTCAGCGGCGCCAACCTGCAAGCCGGCAACATCGGTCTGCTGGTCGCGCTCTACGCGATCTCCGTGTACGGCGAGGTCCGCTACAGCCGGATCGCCCTGGGCGTCGGCGGCCTCGGCGTACTGATGGCGACCGCTCGTTACTACAGCAACTCCGACTGGCGCCAGCAGATCACCATGATGGTGGCTCTCGGCGCGCTGGTCTTCGGCGTCTGGGCGTTCGGCGAGCGTCGCCGAACCAGAGGCCTGTACGTCGCTCAGCTGGAAGAGCGCGCGGCCCAACTCGAGAGGGACCGGGATCGCGAGGCCAAGCTCGCCGTGTCGAATGAGCGGACCCGGATCGCACGGGAGATCCACGACGTCGTCGCGCACGGGTTGTCCATCATGATCGTGCAGGCCGACGGCGGTCTGTACGCCGCGGACGCATCCCCCGAGCAGGCCAAGAAAGCGCTCGCCACCATCGGCGACACCGGCCGCGCCTCGTTGACCGAGATGCGGAAGATGCTCGGCCTGCTCAAGCAGGACGCACAGCCCGAGCTGGATCCGAACCAGCCACGCCCGCAGCCCGGCGTATCCTCCCTGCCCGAGCTGATCGACAACGTCCGCGACGCCGGGCTCTCGGTGGACTACCAGGTCACCGGCACGCCGCGGGATCTGCCCGCGCTGCTGGGACTGACGGCGTACCGGATCGTGCAGGAGGGGCTGACCAACACGCTGAAACACGCCGGGCCGGGGGCGCGGACGTCCGTTCATCTCGACTTCGGCCGCGAGATGCTGACCGTGGTGGTCACCGACGACGGCCGCGGTGCCGGCGTCGCGCCGAGCAGCGACCCGGGTCACGGCCTGGTCGGGATGCGGCAACGCGCCTCCATCTCCGGCGGTACGGTGAACGCCGGACCGAAGGCGGGCGGTGGTTACGAGGTGATCGCCAAGCTGCCGTACAACCTTCCCGCTGGAGGAGATCAGTGACCGACGCCAAACCAGACGACGTGATCCGCGTCTTCCTGGTCGACGACCAAGAACTGGTCCGGGCCGGATTCACCATGCTGGTGGACTCGCAGGCCGACATGCGGGTGGTCGGTCAGGCCGGTGACGGCGGCGAGGCGCTGGAGAAGCTCCGGGTGACCGCGAGCGACGTGGTGCTGATGGATGTCCGGATGCCCCGGCTGGACGGCGTCGAGGCGACCCGGCAGCTCCAGTCGTTGCCGCAGGCCCCCAGGGTGATCGTGCTCACCACGTTCGACCTGGACGAGTACGCGTTCGCCGCGATCAAGGCCGGCGCGGCCGGGTTCCTGCTGAAGAACACGCCGCCGGCCGACCTGCTGTCGGCGATCCGCCAGGTGCACTCGGGCGACGCCGTCGTCTCCCCCAGTACTACGCGCCGGCTGCTCGAGCACTTCGCCGGAGCGCTGCCGGACGAGGAGCGCGAGCGGCCCGATCTGGCCGACCTGACCGCCCGCGAGCGCGAGGTACTCGTCGAGGTGGCCCGCGGCCTGTCGAACACCGAGATCGCGCAGCTCTTCACGTTGTCCGAGGCAACGGTCAAGACGCACATCGGCCGGATCCTGGCCAAGACCGGCCTGCGGGACCGCGTCGCCCTGGTCGTCCTCGGCTACGAGACCGGCATCGTCAAGCCACGCAGCTGAGCGGTCAGCGAGCTAGTACGACCCAGGTCGTACGCGGAGTCCATGCTGTGGTCCGACTCTTTCGGGGTGGCTCGTCACTAACTTTCGAAGTGTGGGTGGGAACGTCTCGCCCCGAGCACTTCGAGGAGAACGATGACGATCCAGACCGGCGATCTGCCTGTCGACGACCTGCCGCTCGGCCGGCTGCCGCAGGACGGCACCTCGCGGACCGCGATCCGCGCCCACGAACTGCGCAAGGTCTACGGCCAGGGCGATACCGCGGTGGCAGCGCTCGACGGGGTGTCGGTCGACTTCGGGGTCGGCCGGTTCACCGCGATCATGGGACCGTCCGGGTCCGGCAAGTCGACCCTGATGCACTGTCTGGCCGGGCTGGACACGCCGACCTCCGGCCAGGTGCTGCTCGGCGAGACCGAGCTGACCCAGTTGCCGGACGCGGAGCTGACCAGGAGCCGGCGGGACCGGGTGGGGTTCGTCTTCCAGTCGTTCAACCTGCTACCGATGCTGTCGGCGAAGGACAACATCCTGCTGCCGCTGGAACTCGGCGGCCGCAAGCCCGACCAGCAGTGGATGGCGACGCTGATCGACGTACTCGGCCTGCAGGACCGGCTGACCCACCGGCCGTCGGAGCTGTCCGGCGGTCAGCAGCAGCGGGTCGCCGTGGCGCGTGCGCTGGTCAGCCGGCCCGAGGTGGTGTTCGCCGACGAGCCGACCGGCAACCTGGACTCGCGGTCCGGCGCCGAGGTGCTCGGCTTCCTGCGCCGCTCGGTCCGGGAGTTCGGCCAGACCGTGGTGATGGTCACCCACGACCCGCTGGCGGCGTCGTACGCCGACCGCGTGGTGATGCTTGCCGACGGCAAGCTCGCGGGTGAGCTGCTGGACCCGACGCCGGAGACCGTGCTCGGCGCGCTGCGGCAACTGGGGGCCTGACCGTGCGACGCTCGATCCTCTCCTCCCTGCGCGCCCACCTGGGCCGCCTGGTCGCCGCCTGCCTGGCGATCGTGCTGGGTGTCGGGTTCGGCACCCTGGCGATGACCGTGCACGCCTCGGCCACCCACGGCATCGACGAGACCATCGGCAAGCAGAACGCCGGGGTCGACGCGGTCATCGAGTCCGACCATGAGACCGTCACCCCCGCCGACGTGGCAGCGATCAAGAAGCTGCCGGAGGCGGCCTCGGTCGTGGTCGACACCTCGGCGTACCTGCAGATCCAGTGGGCCGGCCAGGTTCGCCCCGACAACCTGGGTATCGCCGCCCGCTACGACACCTCGAAGATCGCCGGCCCGACCACCACGTCAGGCAGGTTGCCGGAAGCGAAGAACGAGATCGCGCTGCCGGCCAAGCTGGCGGACAAGCACAAGGTCGCGATCGGCCAGCAGCTGAGGCTCACCACCTGGGACGGCAAGCCCTTCACGGTGACCGTGGTCGGTCTGCTCAACGACAGCATCTCGATCGCCGGCTCGAACGCGGTCGCCACCGCCGAGACGGTGAAGACGTTCGAGCCGCAGGGTTACATCAACCAGGTCAAGGTCGCGGCCGCCCCCGGGGTGAACGAGACGGCGCTGAGCGTGGCGATCAGCGGTGTGGTCAACAAGGGCCTGCAGGTCTACACCGGCACCGGGTGGATCGACCACGAGGTGAAGAGCATCACGGGAGACATCGACGTGCTCGGCGGCGTGTTCGGTATGTTCGCCGTGATCGCCCTGTTCGTCGCCTGCCTGGTGATCGCCAACACCTTCACCATCGTGATCGCCCAGCGGACCCGCGAGATGGCGCTGCTGCGATGCGTCGGCGCGTCCCGCCGGCAGGTGTTCTCCTCGGTACTGGCCGAGGCGAGCGTCGTCGGTCTGGTTGCCTCCGGCATCGGTGTGGTCTTCGGCGTCGCGCTGTCCGCGATCGCTCTGACGCTGGCCCGGACCTTCGACTGGGGCCTGCCGCGGATCGACCTGCACCTCGACCTCGCGTCGGTCTTCGTCCCGCTGCTGATCGGCACGATCGCGACGATCGCGGCGGCCGTCGTACCGGCGCGACGGGCGACCCGGGTCGCTCCGCTGGCCGCGCTCCGGCCTGAGGCGGCTCCGGTCGCCAAGTCCAGGGCCGGCGTCGTGCGCTTGGTCTTCGGCTTCCTCCTGCTGGCCGGCGGCGGCGCGCTGCTGGTTCTCGGAGCGCAGTCGAACCAGGTGATCGCCGGGGTGGCCGGCGGCCTGAGCTCCTTCCTCGGAGTCCTCGCCATCGGCTCGCTGCTGGTGCCCGCTCTGGTCAGGTTGCTGGGCGTGTTGCCCGCGCGGAGCGGTGGGGTGCCCGCGCGGATCGCTGTCGCCAACGCCGTCCGGAACCCCCGGCGGACCGCGGCGACCACGTCGGCGCTGCTGATCGGTGTCACGCTGATCAGCCTCACCTGCGTCGGGATCGCCTCGGTGCGCAAGACGTTCGACGTGACGATGGACAAGGAGTACCCGGTCGACGTCACGCTCAAGGTGTACGACGAGAAGATGCCGGCCACCGCGGCCAGGCAGCTCGCGGACATCAAGGGCATCACCCAGGTGGTGCCGGTCAGGACCGCGACGGTCAAGTCCGGCACCGAGACGCTGAAGATCACCGGGATCGACCAGGCGACCGCGGGTTCGGTGATCCACAGCCCGACGCTGGTCAACCAGTTGCAGCCCGGCACGGCGCTGGTCGACCGCAACACGATGTCCATGCTCGAGGTGCAGGACGGCTCGACCGTCACCATCGTCTCGGGCAAGGAGAAGCTCACCCTCAAGGTCCTCCAGGCCAAGGGACTGGAGCCGATCACCGTCACCCAGACCGACCTGCAGAAGCTCGCGCCGAGCGCAGAGGTGACGGGTTACTGGCTCGCCTCCGACCCGAAGGCCGACGGTCCCCAGGTGATCGACGAGCTCAAGCAGTCGCTCCCGACGGTGAAGAGCCTGAGCATCTCCGGCGGTCTGGCCGAGCGGAGCTTCTACACCAAGGTGTTCGACGTGCTGCTGCTCGTCGCGGTCGGACTGCTCGGGGTCTCGGTGCTGATCGCGCTGGTCGGCGTCGGCAACACGCTCAGCCTGTCGGTACTGGAACGGACCCGCGAGAACGCCCTGCTCCGGGCGATGGGCCTCACCCGGCGCCAACTGCGCGGCATGCTCGCGGTCGAGTCGTTGCTGATGGCACTCGTCGCGGCGGGACTGGGAATCCTGCTCGGCCTGATCTACGGCTGGACCGGAACGGCCGCGCTGATGGGCGCCCAGGTCGGCGACGGCGGCATACAGTACGCCGTACCGGGCCGGCTGCTGGTAACGATCGCGCTGGTCGCGGCCGTAGCCGGTCTGCTCGCCTCGGTCCTCCCCGCCCGGCGCGCCGCCAAGGTCGCACCGGCCGGGGCGTTGGCCACCGAGTAGCTAAACGATCTCGATCCGATTCCCGTGGCCGTCGGCGGTGTGGAACCGCCGGCGGCCCGGGATCGTTTCGTTGTCCCACTTCACCGGGTAGCCCAGCTCGGCCAGGCTTTCCGCCAGCGCGTCGAGGTCGTCGACGGCCAGCGCGGGGTGTGCCTTCAACGCCGGGCGGAAGTCCGCCTCGACACCGACATGCACCTCGGCCGTCCCCGCCTTGAACCAGCAGCCGCCGCGAGCCGCCAACAGGGGCGGTTTCTCCAGCTCGGTCATCCTCAGCGCGTCGCGGTAGAAGGCGCGAGCCACCTCCTCGCCTCCGGCCGGACAGGACACCTGCACGTGGTCGAGTCGCATCAGCTCTCCTTCTGGGCAACAGCGAAGATCCTGCGGAACGGCAGCACCGTGCCGAACGACTGTTGTGGATAAGCCTCCGCCAGCCGAGCGCCGTACTCCGCTTCGAACCGTGCGCGCAGGTCGTCCGGCAGGGACTGGAGAACCGGCCGAGCGCCAGTCCCCTTCACCCACTCGAGTACTGCGTTGTCACCCTGCAGGATGTGGCTGTATGTCGTCTCCCACGCGTCGACGGAACATCCTTTCGCGCTGAGCGCCTCGACATACTCCGCCGGCCCGGGGACGTCCGCCCGCAGCGACGTGCCGGCGGCGTACGGGGCGTAGGGCTCGGTGCCGGCGAGTTCGCGCAGGATGGCGTGCGACGGGGCGTTGCCGTTGCCGGGGATCTGGATCGCGAGCCAGCCACCAGGCTTCAGCGCGCGGACGAAGCCGGGTAGCAGCTCCAGCTGCTCGGGGATCCACTGCAGGGTGGCGTTGGTGACGATCACGTCGATCGACGCCGACGGTGCGGTCCACTCGCGCAGGTCGCCGACCTCGAAGGTCAGCCGGTCCGAGGCCAGCGGCTGGGCGGCCTCGATCATTTCAGCCGAGCTGTCCACCCCGTGAACGTTCGCCGCAGGCCATCGATCCAGCAACGTCGCGGTGAGATTCCCCGGACCGCAGCCGAGGTCGATCACCGTCGAAGGCTCGGCGGCCCGGATCCGGCCAATCAGCTCCGCGAACGGGCGGCCGCGCTCGTCGGCGTACTTGCCGTACTGCTGGGGGTTCCAGACCGGTGAGGTCCGCATCGGCGCACCCTTCTCTCGAGGTCTCTTGATGTCGAGATACTTTACGCCCGCGAGTTGTCTTGATGTCAAGAGTCTTGATGACATAGTCTCGGAGTATGAGAGACGAGGTCGACCGGCTGATCGAGGCCTGGCGCCGGGAACGGCCTGACCTCGACGTGGCACCGATGGAGGTGCTCTCCCGGGTCAGCCGACTGGCCCGGCACCTGGACCGCGCCCGCAGTCAGGCCTTCTCGACCTATGGACTGGAGTCCTGGGAGTTCGACGTCCTCGCCGCGCTGCGCCGGGCCGGCAAGCCGTACCAACTCTCCCCCGGGCGGCTGCTCAAGGAGACCCTGGTGACGTCCGGGACGATGACGAACCGGGTGGACCGACTGGCCGCCCGCGGCCTGGTCGAGCGCCTTCCGGACCCGGCGGACCGTCGCGGCGTCCTGGTGCAACTCACCGACGCCGGCCGCGACTCGGTCGACGCGGCGATGGCCGATCTGCTCGCGCACGAGCGGCGACTGCTCGGCTCGATCAGCGAACGCGACCAGGCGAAGATCGCCCGGGTACTGCGGGAACTGGTCGGTCCGTTCGATCTCGAAAAGCAGTGATCCGGCATTCCGGCAGGGCGTGAAGAAACCCGCCCGAATTGTGTCGGAATAATCCGAAAAGACGGCGCGTCACTTAATACCCCCGACGATCGTTGCAGGTTGCAACGAGATCGAGAGATTGCTGCAGCGGACGACTATCGACACTGAGTGACCGGCCGGACTACTGTCCTCACCATCGGTGGTTGATCAACTACACAAAGTCTTCGTCCGGTGAACTTCGGCGGCAAGAGGTGGCCCGCCGAGGAAGGTCGGTGGTGTCCGGGGCTCGGGGCCCGGACAACAGCGACACAACGGGGCCCGCTCACCCGGTAGTCGCGGCATACCCTCCCAATCACAGGGGATCGGAGGGTGTGCCGCGACTCAGTTCCGGTGGGATTTGATCATGTATACATTAGGCGAATTACGCTGCTATTCCGCGCGCTCGGCCGCTTCGAACCACGCGGTTTCCAGCTCGGCGCGTTCTTCCGCGAGCTTGCGCAGCTCCGTGTCGAGCTCGGCCAGCCGCTCGTAGTTGCTCGCGTTCGCCGCCAGCTGGTCGTGCAGCTTGGCCTCGGACTCGGTGAGCTTGCTGAGCTGCCGCTCGATCCGGTTCAGGTCCTTCTTCGCCGCCCGGGCCGCGGCCGCGTCGACGACCGGCTCCGGCTCCGGCTCTGCTGCTGCCTCGGTCGTCGCCTCGACCGCCGGTGTGGCGGCGACGCGCCGCGGCGCGGTACCGGATTGGAGTTCTTGCAGGTACTGGTCGACGCCGCGGGGTAGGTGCCGGACGTTGCCGTCGCCCATGATCGCGTAGACCATGTCGCTGACCCGCTCCAGGAAGTACCGGTCGTGGGTGACGACCACGACGACGCCCGGCCAGCCGTCGAGGAAGTCCTCGAGCACGGTGAGCGTCTCGACGTCCAGGTCGTTGGTCGGCTCGTCGAGGATCAGCACGTTCGGCTCGTCGAGCAGGATCCGCAGCAGCTGCAGCCGACGGCGCTCGCCACCGGACAGATCGCTGATCCGGGTGGTCAGCTTGTCGCCGGTGAACCCGAACCGCTCGAGCAGCTGCGACGAGGTCATCTCGCCGCCGCGGCCGGCCAGGGCCGCAGTACGGCGGATGTCGGTGATGTGCGCGAGCACCGTGACCGAGCCGTCGAGGTCCTCGAGAGTCTGCGAGAGGTTCGCGATCCGGACCGTCTTGCCCTGCTTGACCTTGCCGGAGTCCGGCGGCAGCAGTCCGGTGAGCACCTTCAGGAAGGTGGTCTTGCCGGCGCCGTTCGGGCCGAGCAGACCGATCCGGTCGGCCGGGCCGAGGCGGAAGGTGACGTGGTTCAGCATCACCCGGTTGCCGAACGACAGGCTGACGTCCTCGGCGTCGAACACGTCCTTGCCGAGCCGCGAGGTCGCCAGCTGGGCGAGGGCGAGCTTGTCGCGCGGGGCGGGCTCGTTCTCGATCAGGGCGTTCGCCGCCTCGATCCGGAACTTCGGCTTCGCCGTCCTGGCCGGTGCGCCGCGGCGGAGCCAGGCGAGCTCCTTCTTCATCAGGTTCTGCCGCTTGCCCTCGACGACCTGCTCGTTGCGCGACCGCTCCGCCTTCGCCAGCACGTAGGCGGCGTAACCACCCTCGTACGAACTGACCTTGCCGCCCTGGACCTCCCACGTGTTGGTGCAGACTGCGTCGAGGAACCAGCGGTCGTGGGTCACCACGATCAGCGCGCCGGCACGATCCACCACATGATCGGCGAGCCAGTTCACCGCCTCGATGTCGAGGTGGTTGGTGGGCTCGTCGAGGATCAGCAGGTCGACCTCGGTGAGCAGCAGCTTCGCCAGGGAGACCCGGCGCCGCTCACCACCGCTCAGCGTGCCGACCTGTGCCTCGTGGTCGACGCCGCCGAGCAGGTGTTCCATGACGGACCGGGCCCGCGGGTCGGCGGCCCAGGTGTAGGTCTCGGCACCACCCAGCACGGCATGCGCGACGGTCTGCGTCGGCTCCAGGTCGTCGCTCTGCCCGAGGTACCCGAGCCGCAGATCCCGGTTGTGCGTGATCCGCCCGGCATCTGCCGTCTCCTGCCGCGCGAGCAACCGCAGCAGCGTGGACTTGCCGTCGCCGTTCCGCCCCACCACGCCGATGCGCTCACCCCGGCCGACGCCGAGACTCACCCCGTCGAGCAGGGTCCGGGTTCCGAAGCCCTTGGAGACGGCTTCCAGATTGACAAGGTTGGGTGCAGGGGTAGCGGCCATAACTCGCCCAGCCTAGTTGAGCCCCGGTAACGGCTCTGACTAGGTCTGGTTGAGGTGGAGGAGGTATTGCTTTTGGTTGAGGGGGTTGCCGTCGGTTCGGGGGTGGTGGGGTGGGGGGCCGGGGACGGGGTGGAAGCCTTCGAAGGTGGTGAGGAGGACTCCTTCGCCGTGGGTGAGGCCGGGGAGTTGGGACTCGAAGGTGTGCAGGCGGCCGGCTGGGATGAGGCCGGTCAGGTGTGCCTGGTCCGGGGCGACGGTGGTGTCCTCGACCGTGGCCAGGGACTCCGCGAGCTTGGCTAGGACCGGGGACACCGCGTCGGGCGGGACCTCCAACTCGAAGCGGTTGACCGGCTCGTGCACTCGGGTCCCGGCGTCCTGAAGCGCCTGCATCAGGACCAGGGGAACCAGCCGCCGGAAGTCCGCGGCCACGGTCATCGGGGCGCTGTACCGCGTGTGGATGAGGTCCACCCGGCAGTCCGGGACCTCCCAGCCGTACAGACCTTGCTGCAGGGATTGCCGGGCGGTCTCCTCGATCGCCGTGTGGAACGCCCTCGGCAGCCCGCCGAGCTCCACCTCCAGCCGATAGTCGATACCAGGACCGCCTGGCGAGACGCGGAAGCCGACTCCCGCGTACCAGAGGTTGTCCGGGTCGCCGATCATGCGCACCGCAGTACCGACGCCGACCGGTCGCTCGATGTGGATCGGCTGCGTCTCGGCGAAGGTGACGGACAGCCCGTACTCCGTCTCCAGCAGCGAGGCGATCACCTCCTTCTGCACTTCGCCGTACAGGTGGACCGAGATCTCCTGGCTCTGCGGGCTCTTGCGGACCTGGATCAGCGGGTCCTGTTCGGCGAGTTGCTGCAGCGCGACGTACAACTTCGTGCGGTCGGGCGACTCGACGACGGTCTCCAGCGTCGGCGGGGAGAAGAGTTGCCCGGCTCGCTCCACCGAACGGCCGAGCTGGTCGCCGATCTGGACCTCCTTCAGACCGCGCAGCGCCACGATCCGCCCGGCCTCCGCCGCGTCGACCGGGATCGTCCCGCCGCGCTCGAAGACCCGGACCGACGTCGGCTTCGCACTGTACGACGTACCGCCGCGTCGCAGGTCGACGTACTCGCGTGCATGCAGGGTGCCTGCGAAGACCCGAGCGGAGGCGATCTTCTCCCCGGCCGGACCGCGTTCGACCTTGAACACCGTGCCCTGCAACGGCTCCGCCGGAGAGCCGGTTGCTCGTGGCAACCACTGACGGATCCCGTCGATCAGCTCGGGAACACCGTCGCCGGTCATCGCCGAGCCGAAGTACACCGGATGTGCGAGACACTCCCCCACCTGCCGGGCGAGCTCCTGCGGGTAGTCCGCCGGGGCCAATGAGCCGTCCAGATAGGCGGCCAGGAAGGTGTCGTTGTGGTCGGCAAGCAGTTCCCCGAGGATGTCCAAGGGAACAGGATGACTCCGGGCGGCGCGAGTCCCGAGGTCGCTCACGGTCGACAGCGGCGCCGCGCTGGGTGTGAGGAGCCGCCTGATGTCGGCGAGCAGACCGTCGTACCGGGCACCCATCCGGTCGGTCTTGTTCACGAACAGCAGCGTCGGGATGCGCAGCCGGGTCAGCGTGCGCATCAGCAACCGGGTCTGCACCTGGACGCCCTCGACCGCCGAGATGACCAGTACGGCGCCGTCCAGGACGGACAGTGCGCGCTCGACCTCGGCGATGAAGTCGGAGTGGCCCGGGGTGTCGATCAGGTTCACGGTCAGGTCGCCGAGCTCGAAGGAGACGACCGCCGAGCGGATCGTGATACCGCGCCGGCGCTCGAGGTCCATCGAGTCGGTGCGGGTGCTGCCGTCGTCCACGCTGCCGACGTGGTCGATCACGCCGGCCGCGTACAGCAGGCGTTCGGTCAGACTGGTCTTGCCGGCGTCAACATGCGCCAAGATGCCCATCGTCAGGGTGTTCAAAGGTCCTCGCGGGTGCGTCGCAGCGATCAGGAGTGATGGCGTAGATCGACACCCGGCGCATCTGGAACTCCCTCTCACTGGCTCCCGCGGGACAAACGTTTGTTGATGGTAATGCGGATCATTACCGGACGCACCTGTTTTTCTCCACCCCTTCCAACCGCGTCCGCCCGCCCAGTAGCCTGCGCCCCACGGCGGCCCAGGTCTTGCTCGAAAACTTCGCGGAACAAGGGATTCCGGGCGCCGTGGGGAGAAACAAGGAGCTCCTATGTCACTGACGGACGACTACCTCGCCGCTGCTGCCGAACGCGGGCCAAAAGCCAGTGCGATCCTCTCGGCGGCCGCACCGAAGCTCGATGCGACCACCTTTCTCGGCCGGTGCCTGAGCCGGCCCGCCTTCCTCGGCGCGACCGAGTACCGGCAACTCAAGGCCGATCTCGACCTGCTGCACTCCGCTCTGACCCGGCTGCCCGAGCGCGTCTTCGGCGGCGACCTCGCCGAGTTCGCCCGGTACGTCGGGCTGACCGAGCCGCAGGTTCAAGCCGTCTCCCGCGGCCGCGGGCCGGCGCCCAGCCGGATGGGCCGCGCGGACATGTACCGCGACGAGCAGGGCTTCCACCTGCTCGAGATCAACATGGGCAGCACCGTCGGCGGTGTCGACAACCCGGTTCTGAACGCGGCGATGCTCGAGCACCCGTTCATCGCCGAGTTCGTGGCGGCGAACCAGCTGACCAACGCCGAGACCATGGAGGACGTCGTCCGGACCATCCTGACCGAGGCGAAGGTGCCGACCGGCGTACGTCCGGTGATGGCGATCGCCGACTTCCCGGACAGCTACCCGGATCTGGAACGCCAGCTCCACAAGAGCGCGGAGATGCTGGCCCCACTGGGGATCGACGCGCTGCCCTGCCCGGTGGACGCGCTCGAGTACCGCGACGACCGGATCTGGCTGGGCGACCGCGCGATCGATGTGGTGTTCCGGCTGTTCATGATCGAGGACGTGCTGAAACCCGGCGCGGTCGAGATGCTGGAGCCGGTGCTGCAGGCCTCAGAGCGCGGGCACGTCTCGATCTTCACGCCGCTGGACGCCGAGCTCTACGGCAGCAAGGGATCGCTCGCGCTGCTGTCCGACGAGGCGTACCGCGACCGCTACCCCGCAGACGAACTCGCCGCGCTTGACCGGATCCTGCCGTGGACCCGGATGGTTCGCAGCGGCCCGGTCACCGTGGACGGGCAGCGGGTGGATCTGCTCGAGCACGCCATCGCGAACCGCGAGGAACTCGTGCTCAAACCGACCGCCCTGCACGGCGGCGACGGCGTACTGCTCGGCTGGCAGACCGACGAGGCCACCTGGGCCGACCGGCTGGCCGAGGCGATGGACAACCCGTGGGTGCTGCAGCGGCGGATTCGGCCGGTGCCGGAGGAGTTCCTGACCGACGACGGCAGCGAGCAGTGGCTGCTCACCTGGGGCGCGTTCCTGGTCTCCGGCGGGCTCGGCGGCTTCCTGATCCGCGGCTCGCAGGAGCTCGACGGCGGCGTTGTCAACATGGCTACCGGGGCCACCGCCACGTGCTGTTTCTACCAGCTCTGAGTCTTCAAACGTTCGTTTACACCAGCGGGATGAGAACCCCTTGTTTGCAAGGGTTTTCCGTCTGGCGGAGGGTTCAGGCGGAGGAGTAACGTCGCGGACTGCGACCGATCCGGTGGCAAGCGTCACCGGGTCGGCGCATGTCCACCGACCGTTATCGCCGCTCGGGCAGGAGCCGCCCCGCATGACCACCACGACCGCCACCGGCGTCACCGTTGTCATCGTTCCCCCCGCCACCGCCAACGGGCCGATGCACGTCGGCCACCTCTCCGGTCCCTACCTGGCCGCCGACATCGCCGCCCGGGCCGCTCGGGCCCGCGGTGAACGCGTCGTCACGACCGCCGGGTTCGACGTACACCAGAACTGGGTGCTGACGCGGGCCGAGAAGGAAGGCGTCGACGTCGAGAAACTGGCCGCCTCGTTCCGCGAGGAGATCGTAGCCGCGCTGGATGCCGCCAGGATCCAGTACGACGTGTTCCTCGACCCGCAGAGTCCGGAGTACCAGCGCGGTGTCACCACCCTCGCCGCCGATCTCACCACGGCCGGGCGCTTCCCGATGCGCAAGCTCACCCTGCTCGCCTGCTCGGACTGCAATCGCACCCTGCACCAGTCGTACGTCGTGGGTAAGTGCGCGTGGTGCGGCTCCGAGGCCGCGGGAGGTGGCTGCGAGGGCTGCGGCGGTTACACCTCGGCCGAGAACCTGATCGACCCGCACTGCAACCGTTGCGGCGGCGAACCCCGGCCCTTCACGGCGACCGTGCCGGTGCTTCCGATGGAGGACTACCGCGAGGAACTGATCGAGGTCTGGCTGCGCGCCGAACTGTCGGACCGCGCCCGCCAGATCGTCACGCACTACCTGGAGAACCGGCTCCCCGACGTACCGATCGCGTATCCCACCAACTGGGGACTCGCCGGCACCGGGCCGCACTCGGGGCTCCGGCTCGAGGTCTACGCCGAGGTCGGTCTCAGCAACCTGTACGGCGTTGCGGAGTCGCTCAAGCCCGGGTCGCTCGGGCTGGAGGACACGACCGCGGCGTGGTCCGAAGTTGCCGGACTCTGGCACTTCAACGGGATCGACAACGGGTTCTACTTCGCGTTGTTCTGGCCGGCCGTCTACCTGGCCGCGGGGGTTGCGCCTGAGGCGATCGGTGGCGCGCAGGTCAACGAGTTCTACACGCTCGACGGAGAGAAGTTCTCGACCAGCCGCAACCATGCGATCTGGGCGAACGACTTCCTCGACCAGGAGGACGTCGACATCGTCCGCCTCTACCTCGCCTGGGACCGGCCGGACCGTTTCGCCAGCGACTTCACGCTCTCGTCGTACCGCGAGTTCGAGGCCTACGTGCGTCCGCTGCTGGATGGTGCCCGCGGCAACAATGTCGGTGAGGGGGCGCAGGACGGCTCGATGCCGCCGCTGATGGCCGAGGCCGACGTGACCCGTGGCGTCGCCGCGTTGAGGCCGCGCGGCTTCGACCCGGCGCTCGCAGTACGAGCGGTGCTGACAGGCCTGGCCGCGAGTGCGCCGGGCGCCGAGATGCTCCTCCAGATCCTGACCGGAAGGTGACCGTGGAAGCCCCCAACTACGACGGCCGCATCTTCCGCCCGGTCGGCAATCCCCCGGGCGCGCCGACCGGCCGCTACCACCAGAACGGCAAGCTGATCTGGGCCGAGTTCGGCGGTGGAAGGCTCCACTTCGGCCGCCTGGTAGGTACCTGCGACACCGACGGCACCATCGACGCCAGCTACTGCCAACTAGCCACCGACGGCGGCGTAACAGCCGGCCGAGTCCTCAGCGTCCCCGGCTACACCGACGACGGCACTCTGACCCTCACCGAGAACTGGCGTCGCCTAGACGGCTCCTCCGGCATCTCCGTCATAGAAGAGGTCGACCCCGCCCTGGCACCCCCACCCCCCGAATCCCTCACCGGCTAGTACTACGCCTCGGACTCGCGGCGAGCTATTCGGTGGGGTGTGGGTGGGTGCCGGTGTGGTCTACGAGGAATTTGTAGCCGTGGGGGGTGGTCCATTCCAGGGCGTTGTCGTTGAGGCGCTGGACCTTCCAGTGCCCGTGGGTCTTGACCCGGTGGCTGTAGCGCCGCAGGGGTGTGAGGTTGGTGGTGCTGGTTTGGCGTGGTGGGCCGGTTGGGTTGTAGGGGTGAATGTGGTCGAGGTCGGTGCTGTAGGTGGTGTCGCCTGTCCCGAAGGGGAACTGCTCTACCGGGTGGGTGAGCTTGACCCGTTCGCGGATCCGGTGGGGGATCTCGTAGGCGTCGACACTGACCTTGTCGTTCAGATCGATGACCGGGCGCAGGACGATCTGGTCGTGTCCGAGTAATTCGCTCAACCGAGCCGCGAGCACTGGGCCAAAACCTTCGACTCGCGCGACACCTTCGCCTGCGAACAGAGTCTCGCCGGCCACGTGCACATAGAGGTTTGTCCGCCCGGTTCTGCGCATGCCTGCGCCAGCGGAGCCGGCGGCATACGCCGCTTGTCTGATCGCTGCCACCTTCGCGGCCACCATCCGCCATTCCTGCTCGGACTGCTCGGGCTGCTCGGGCTGCTCGGGACGCTCGGACTGCTCGTGCCGCTCGGGCTGCATAGCCTCTGTGGGCTCGGCGGTCTCTACAGCTCCCGCATCTTTGGCACAGATGTCGGCCGAAGGCACGCAGTTGTCAGCGGGGTTCGCGTCGGGGGCGTGGGCGGTGGAGGCGATCGGCTGGGGTGGGCTCTGGTCGGCATCGTGCCGGTCGCCTGCGTCGTCGCTCCCCTGGGCAGCCTCAGCACTGTGGTTCGCGCAGGATGACTTGTCGGGTTCAGGTGCCGCGGTCGTGGTAGGTGTGGGGGCGGTCTTGGTGAGGACGTGGGCTACATCCAGCAGCTGGTGGGCGAGTTTCGGGTCGGCGAGGATGCCGATGGCCTTGGCTCGGCGGCGGTCCAAGGGCGAGGTGTCGCCGAGGGCGGCGAGCGCATCGGCGAGCTGGGTGAGGGTTGCGTCCAAGCGGATCACATCACCGGTGGCTGCGCGGACGAAGAGGGTGGTGGTGCCGTGGTCGTCTGTGCGGCCGGTCCACACGCCACGCTCCCTGGCCTTCTCCTCGGCCGCTTTGCGGGCCGCTACCGGATCTGCCTGCCAGATGGCGGCTTTGACGATGAGGCTCAGGCGGTACGGCGTGACCGAGTCGATGATGCCGGCCACTCGTCGGTCGACGATCGCCGCGGCTTCCATCGACAGTGTCACGCAGGCGGTTGCGACCTGACATGCCTTCCAGGGTGTTGCCCGGTCGGACTGCACTTCTTCCCAGATCTTCGGGAGGCGGTGTTGCAGCGAGAGCGCCTGACCGATGAACCGGGCCGCGGCTGCGGCTGAGCGTCCGGTCACGGCGCCGAACTCGGCGGGAGCGAACTCGGCGATACTCGGACAGCCGGGACCGCCGTACACCTTGTGGCGTTCGCTTCCGGGGATCGTCTCGTCGCCGGGGATCATGGACGTTCCCGGGAACAGGTCAGCGTAGTGCGCGGCAAGCTGGAGCAGTTGAGAATCGATCCGGCGCTGCATGGCGTGCAACCGCGCGGCCGCGGCGAGCGTCTCGGCCGCGTCGAGGTCGGCCACATCCATGTCGAACATGCATTCGATTCTATACCCGTGAGACGAGACGCCGCGAATTCTTGTCACCCGGTTTTCCCTTATCCACAACGGGAAACCTCACACAGCCCGAGACTCTCAGACGAGATATACAGACGGGCCGAACCCGCTGATGGTGGCCGCTGGTGTGTTACCAGCGGAGTCAAACTTTCTGGCAGGGGTTGAGTTGAGGGGTGGGAAGGATGGCTGGGTGAGCAGACGGCAGAAGCCCTCACGGCAGTTGTCGGTGGACGACCAGATCCAGGTCATGTGGGCCGTGTCGAAGGGCGAGTTGTCATTGGCCGAGGCAGCACGTCGGCATGGTGTGTCCTCGGCGACGGTCGGCAACTGGCGCGACCGGCGCGGCGGGACCTGGCTGATCTGCGCAGTCATCGACTACGCCGCCGAGTGCCGCCTCGCCGCTAGTCACACCCCGACGTCTCGCGGCCAGGAGGCATCCCGTTCCGCCACGCCTAGAATGCTCTGCGACCCCACCAGGCCCTCGACGAACGCACACCACGCGCGGCTTACCTCGCCGTCGAGCACTGCGATCAGCGTGTGGCGTTCGGCGGGCCCGCTAGTTGACTGGGAGATCCTGACATGACCAGTAAGTTCACCGAACTGGCGATCGACTGTGCCGATCCCAGCGGTCTCGCCCGGTTCTGGTGCTCGGTCCTTGACTACGAGGTGCAAGAAGAAATCGACGGAACTGTCACAATCGGCTCCCCCAGGGTGCCTGAAGGCAAGGACCGCCTCGGCCCGGTGCCACCGACGTTGACATTCGCGCCCGTGCCCGAGGGCAAGACGATCAAGAACAGGCTCCACCTCGACGTCAACCCAACCGACAGGGACCAAGACGAAGAGGTCCGTCGCCTGCTCGACCTCGGTGCTCGACACGCCGACGTCGGCCAAACCGGCGATGAGAGCTGGGTCTGTCTTGCCGACCCAGAGGGAAACGAGTTCTGCGTCCTCGCGGGCCGCCGCCCCTGATCGGAGGCCGTCCTTCCCTTATCCACAACGGGAACATCACACCCAGGACCCACAGACAACGACGAGCGGTGTGGGCCGCAGTACTAGCGGTTGATGGGGGCTGGGTGGATTCGGGCGCCGGGGACTGGGCCTTCGGCTTGGCGGACCATTCGGCAGAGGCCGGATTCGGCTAGTTCTACGGCCAGGTCCACGGCTCGGCGGCTGTCGGCGGCCAGGAAGAGGCAGGTCGGGCCGGACCCGGAAATCAGCGCGGCCAGGGCGCCCTGGTCGAGGCCGAACTGGAGGGTGTCCGCCAGTTCTGGGCGCAACGACAGCGCCGCGGCCTGCATGTCGTTGCTAAGGGCAACCGCGAGCGCCGTGGGTTCGCCGGAGAGGAGCGCGGAGAGCAGCTCCGGCTGGACCTCGGGCTGCTCCACCCGGCGCAGCGGGCGAAGGCGGTCGAGTTCCTGGTAGACGGCAGGAGTGGAGAGGCCGCCCTCCGCAATGGCGAAGACCCAGTGGAACGTGCCGCGCGACATCACCTCCGTGACCTGCTCACCCCGCCCGCGCCCCAACGCCGTATGCCCGACCAGGCAGAACGGTACGTCGCTGCCGAGTTCCGCGCCGACATGCTCCAGCTCGGCCTGGGACAACCCGAGTCCCCACAGCCGGTTGCACGCCACCAGCGTCGCCGCGGCGTCGGTGGAACCGCCTGCCATGCCGCCGGCGACCGGGATGGTCTTGCGGATGACGAGGTCGACGCCTTCCTCGACGTCGTACTCCGCTTGCAGCAACCGGGCGGCCCGGACCGCGAGGTTCGAGTCGTCGGCCGGGACGTCGTCCGCGAAGTCGCCGACCACCTCGACCGTGACACCGTCGTCGTCCCGCAGGGTCGCGGTGACGTCGTCGTACAGAGCGACGGCCTGGTAGACGGTGGCAAGCGGGTGGAACCCGTCCGGACGCGGCGGGCCGACGGACAGACCGAGATTGATCTTGGCCGGCGATCGGACCGTGACCTGGGCTTGAGGTGGCACTGGCACAGGTTAGTGCCCTTCGGAGGCCGCGCCCGCGATCCGAGCGAATTCGGCGATGCCGAGCATCTCGCCACGCAGCGTCGGGTCGATGCCCGCGGCCCCCAGTACGGCGTCCAGCCGGTCGCGGTCCGGCATCCACCGCGAGAGCGCCGAGCGGAGCGTCTTGCGGCGCTGCGAGAAGGCCGCCTCGATCACGGCGAACACGTCCTCGCGGGTCGCCGCAGTGGCGGGTGGCTCGCGCCGCTCGAAGGCGACCAGGCCGGAGTCGACGTTCGGGGCCGGCCAGAACACGTTCCGGCCGATCGGCCCGGCGCGGCGGACGTCGGCGTACCACGCGGCCTTGGCGGACGGTACGCCGTACGTCCGGGAGCCGGGGGGCGCCGCGAGTCGATCGGCGACCTCGGACTGGACCATGACGAGGCCGTGCCGCAGCGACGGCGAGATTGCCAGCAGGTGCAGTAGCACCGGTACGGCGACGTTGTACGGGAGGTTCGCCACGCAGGCCTCGGGGGTGCCGATCTGGGCCGGTAGCACGTGCATCGCGTCCGCCTCGACCACGGTCAGCCGATCAGCCTGGTTGGGCGCGTACTTCGCGATCGTGGCAGGCAGCGCCTCGGCCAGCACCGGGTCGATCTCGACCGCGGTAACCCGGTGACCCTCGGCGAGCAGCGCCAGCGTCAAGGAGCCGAGTCCGGGGCCGACCTCGAGCACGGTCTCGCCGGTGTCGGACAGGTCGGCGGCGCGGACGATCCGGCGGACGGTGTTCGGGTCGATGACGAAGTTCTGGCCGCGCTGCTTGGTCGGGCGGACCCCGAGCGACTCGGCCAGCGAACGCACTTCCGCCGGACCGAGAAGCCTCGGTCCGGCGGAAGTGGATGATGAATCAGCGCTGGTCACACACGCCAGTCTGTCAGGCTCAGGCCCTCTGGCCGCAGACCGGCCAGGCGCCGTAGCCACCGCGGTCGGCCTTGACCTTCTCCGCGATCGCGATCTGCTGCGCCTTGGAGGCCAGGTGGGCGTTGGCCGCGTAGGCGTCGCCGCCGTAGGCCACCCAGGTGCCGTGGTCGAACTGCAGGCCGCCGTAGTACCCGTTGCCGGAGTTGATCGACCAGTTGCCGCCCGACTCGCACTCGGCGATCCGGTCCCACGCGCCGGTGTTGCCGCTCGGCGGCGGCGGCGTCGGCGTCGTCTCGGTGGTCGGCTCCTCGGGCTTCGGCTTGGTGCCGACCGTGACCAGTTCGTCGACCGGCTGCTTCACCACGGTGGCGGTGACGAGCTTCTTGGTGGTCAGCTTGCCGTCCAGGTAGGTCAGCACGTACTTGACCGACTTCGTCCCGAGGGCGCCCTTGGTGGTGGTCTTGGTCTCGCCCACGGTCAGCGTGGCCGACTTGGTCTCCTTCTTGGAGAAGGCGATCGCCTGCCTCTCGGCGACGGTCCTCACGTCGACCTTGACCACGGTGATCCGGTTTACGCCCGGCTTGAGAGCCGTCGTCGGGACCGGCACGACCTTGTCGTCACGATCGAAGGCGACCTTGGCGCCGGTCAGCGCCTCGGCGACGGTGGAAGCCATCGACTTCACGGCCACCACCTTGCCCTGCCGGACGATCTGGACGGTCTTCGGGGTACGGACCACGAGCTCCAGGCCCTCGCGCCCGATGGGGGCGCTGCGGCTGGTGGAGAACACGGCTCCGTCGTACCGCAGGCCCAGGTCGGCCAGCGCCTCGTTCACGCTGTCGGCCGTGGTCCAGAAGCTTCTCTTCGTGCCGTCCGCGTTGACGGTCAGCTGGCGGCCGTACTGCACCGCGATCTCCTGACCCTCCCGCAGCTTGGAGTCCAGCGAGGGCGCGACCACGTCACGCTCACCGACCTGGATCTTCTCCGCCTTCAGGGCGTCCTCCACGGTCGAGCCGAAGGTGTGAACCTTCTGCACCTGGCCGTCGACGGAGAGGCTCACGGTCTTGCTCTTGCTCGCATAGGCCACAGAGCCGCCCACGACGGCGAACACAGCCGTGGCGCCCACGACCGCGATGATGGACTTACGCACTAACGCTCCCAGGTAGAGCTACCCGGGCACGGGGTGGGACAGCACTGGCAAACGCCGCGAATGCCGGGTTGCAGGGCCCGGAAACCACGGTCTTCGCCGAGGGGCGTGCTCTCCAGGACCTTCCCCGATCCCGGCCAACATCACGAGACAGTAACGAAGAAGTCCCGAGAGTGCCAATCCCCTCGCCGACAAAGCCGGAAAAGGTGTAATGGGGCGCTTACGCTTCGTGTTGCCCCCAGTGGCCCCGATGGACCACTTCGGCGGTCGTCCGGCGCCCTCTTTTCAGCGACGGGGACCGCCGGTCCGGGGCCCGGTAACCGATCGAGATGACCCCGATCGGATCGAACCCGTCGGGTACTCCGAACTCCGCCTTCAGCCGGCCGACCTTGTCCGCCGGAGGCCCGAAAAGGCAAGCGCCCAAGCCTTCGTCGACCACCGTCTGCAACATCAGCAGGGCCGCCATGCCGGTGTCGACGTACCAGTACGGCGCGGTCCAGTGCGATTCGTCCCGGTCGGTCCAGCCCTTGTCCGGCTCGGTGTACCGATCGAGGTACGCGTCCTTGTGCGCGAAGGCGAAGATCAGCAGCGGCGCCCGGCGCAATCCTGTGATCCACTCCACATACTTCTCATCCGGGTTCTCGGCCGCGATCGACCAATAACGCTCCCGGTCGTCGCCCTCGAGGGTGAGGAACGCCCAGCCCTGGCTGAACCCGCCGGAGGGTGCCCGCAGGCCGTTCTCGAGGATGCGCTCCCGGATCTCCACCGGTACCGGCCGGTCGGCGTCGTAGTTGCGGACCATGCGCCGGCGGCGGACCACCTCACTGAACTCCATGCCGGACTGTCTATCAGTCCCCGCAACTCAGCTCAGTAATCGAGCCAGCAGGTAGGTCTCGGTCCCGGCCAGCCCGACCGAGCAGAAGATCACCGTCTGGTCCGCCGACGTCCGCCCCGGCGCCTCCCCCGCCAGCACCGCGCCCAGACTGGCCAGCCGGTCATGCTGCTCGGTGCCGGTCAGGATGAAGGGCGGGTCGTACGCCGACGTCTGGGCGACCGAGTCCGTCACGGCGACGTCCGCGCGAGCGACCAGGTCCGGCCCGAACTCGGCGCGCCCGACCTGCTTCGGCCCGAGGGTGGTGACGTAACTCCCCGGCGCGATCCAGGACGCCTCGACCACCGGCGCCGGGCTGTTCGTCGCGAGCACCACCAGGTCCTTACCCTCGACGGCCTCTCGCGCGGATCCAGCGGCGTCCACCGGCAGCCCCAGCTCACCGGAAACCCTTGCCACGAAGGCGTTCCGGCGTACCGGATCGCGACTGAAGACGGACACCGAGGTGAGCGAGCGGACGGTGGAGATCGCCCAGAGTTGGTTCCACGCCTGTGTGCCGGTGCCGAGCAGACCCAGGCTGGCGGCCGTCGGGGAGGCGAGCGCGTCGAGAGCGACGGCACCGATCGCGCCCACCCGGCGAGGACCGAGTTCGTTGCCGACGGCAAGCCCTCTGACAGCACCGGTGTGCCAGTCGTGCACGACGACCAGCTGAGCACCCGGGTCGAAGGAGAAGGAGTCGTAGGAGCGGTAGCCGTACCACTCCCCCGTCAGGGCGCCGGTGGTGAAGACGAGCCGCCCGTCGCCGAGCTCCGTACTGACTCGCGGCGGGGTGTGCAGCGCGCCGGAGTGAGCGGCCAGCACGGCCTCACGCATCCAGCCGACGGCCGAGCGCGCGTCGAGGCGCTCGGCGATGTCGGCGTCGGTGAGGACTGTTACCACGAGCCGCCGAAGGCCCGGTCGGCGTTGTCGGACAGGGCGCCGCAGAGCTCGGCGACCGAGATGTTCAGCACGCCCGCCATCTTCCGGACCGTGTGCGGGATCAAGTACGACGCGTTCGGCTGGCCGCGGTGGGGGGACGGCGTCAGGTACGGCGCGTCCGTCTCGACCAGGACCCGGTCGAGCGGCGTGACGGCGAGGGCGTCCCGCAGCGACTGCGCGTTCTTGAAGGTGACTACGCCGGCGAAGCTCAGGAACGCCCCGCGGTTGACGCACTCGCGGGCGAACTCGGTGTCGCCGGAGAAGCAGTGCATCACCAGCCGGTCCGGCACCCCCTCGCGGTCCAGGATGGCCAGGATGTCGTCGTGCGCGTCGCGGTCGTGGATCATCAGCGTCTTGTCCAGCCGCTTCGCCAGGTCGATGTGCGCGGCGAACGACTCGTGCTGCGCGGCCCGGCCGTCCTCGCCGGTGCGGTAGTAGTCCAGCCCGGTCTCGCCGATCACCCGGACCTTGTCCGAGCTCTTCGCCAGCCGCTCGATCTCGGCCAGCGCGTTGTCGAGCTCGCCAGCGGCCTGCAGACGCGGTGCTTCGTTCGGGTGCAGTGCGACGCCCGCGATGAGGTTCGGGTACTGCTGGGCGGCCTCTACCGCCCAGAGCGCGCCGGGGAGGTCGCAGCCGACCTGGACGATCCGGGTCACCCCGACCGACGAGGCGAGCTTGATCGCCTCGGCCGCACCCAGCCAGTTGCCGTCTTCACCGTCGGCGATGTCCAGATGGCAGTGCGCGTCGACGACGCTCATCGGCAACGGGTCCGGCAGAGCGGGCCGGCTGCGGTCCCTCGACCGGCCGTCCTCTCCGATGGCAGCACGTTCCCGCGTCGGGCGTTCGACCTCCACACCGTCGGTAGACATGGTGCCCAGCCTACTTACCGCGCGCGGTGGATCCGCACGCGATCACCGCAGCCGGTAGATCCGGACGTCGGAGTTGCCGAAGACCCGGTCCGCGAGCTTGTCGAGCTTGGGCGACACCGGCCCGGCGCGCAGATCGCCGATGATCAAGGTGACGCCGACGTCCCTCGAGAGCTTGGCGAGATGCTGCTCGGACGGCTTCTCGACCGCGGTCCGGCTGTCCAGCACCCGATCGGGCCACGGCGACGGCTGCCGCAGGAAGCTCCTCTTGTGGTCGGTGGCCGCGAGGTTGGCCGGCGAATACCCCCAGCCTCCCATCCACAACTGCACCCCACTCAGCCCGGAGATCCAGTAGGCGTCGTCAGGGCAGCCCGGCCGAAAGCGCGCCGGCAGGCAGAACACGTTGCTGACAGCCACATCATCGGGACGGGCGTGGTCGCGCAGCCACAGCATCGCGCTCTGCTCGTCCGCGGTGAGATAGGTGCGGTACGCGACGACCGGCAACGGCAACGGCCGGGTGGCCTTCTCCAGCGCTTGACCGAACACGATCAGCTGCAGAGGCAGGCCGGCCGCGACCGTCAGCACGATCACCTGTACTGCGATCGTCGCCGGCCGCCGCGCCCAGTTGATGCCCAAAATGACGACGGCCCCCACCACGGCCAGCAAGGCGAACGGCCCGAGCAACCCGGCGGCAGCTCGCGCCACCGTGTGAGTATTCGCCTCGGTCGGCCAGTAGAGATAGACCCCGACCGCCGTGAGAACGCCCGCCACACCGACGACGACGAGATCTCGGGTCCGCGTCCCGGGCGCCAGATTGACGCCGATGGCAACGACTCCGACCATCCCGAGCGCCAGTATCGCGCCCAGGAAGTGGTACTCGGAGTAGCCGGGGTGCGAGAACACCAAAGTCACCCCGGTCCCCGCGGCCACACACCCACCGATCCACCAGTACGCCGGGTCGCGGCGTACCGGATCCAGCTTCAGACCGAATAGCGTGAGCAGCCGGGGAGCCTCGATCAGCAGGAAGTACGTCAGCAGGGTCGCGCCGAACAACAGCATCCGGGGATCGGCCCCGGCCAACGACGCGAGCACCCAGCCTCCGGTGGCCGGGTAGGTCGTGTCGCCGCTCACGGCCTGGTAGTACGGCTGGACCCGCATCGACGCGAGCAACTGGACGCGACTCCCGCCCGAACTGCCGATCAGGGCGAAGGTCGAGGCGAACAGGAACCCTCCGGCCAGCACGCCGAGCACAGCGAGTCGCCAGGGCGGACGGCGTTCCGAGACCCAGCCGGCCACACCGGCGAAGGCGCAGCCGACCAGCATGATCGGGAGCAGCGTCGGCTTGGTGCCGGCGGCCAGAGCCAGCAGCAGAATCATCGCGGCCCAGACACCAGGGCTGCCCTGTCGCCGCAGGATCAGCACGGTCGGCCCGACCAGACCGAGCATCACCACCCCGGCCATCGTGCCGGTCGGACTCTGCACGGCCTGCGCGGCGGACATGTTGACCGAGGGGCTGTCCGCCAACTGCAGCGCACCCGGCAGTACTCCGGCCAGCGCGGCGGCGAGCGGCCCGGCCCAGGTGCGCTCGCTCAGCAACTCCCCCGCGGCCCAGGCGACGAGGACGAGCGTGATCGCCATGGTGAGCGGCCACTGATGCATCAGCACCTGCGGCGGCGGCACGTCCGACATCACCGAGCCGCTCGCCATAGTGGCGTTCGCGAACCAGTGGTAGATCAGTGGCTCACCCAGCACCGACAGGTCGGCCGGCGTTGCATCGCGGATCAGTTCTTGGACGAGACTCAACTGGTACCAGATGTCCTGGTGCCGGGCCGCCGCGATAGGTGGCAGCGGGATGGGCCGCAGCAGCACGACCACGGTCCGGAGGATGGCCACCAGCAGGCTCGTCACCAGGAGCAGATGCCACCACAACGGAGGCGCCAGGCTCGTACCGCGCCAGCTGAAGTGCGGCTGGAGAGCCGGGGTGAGAGCGAAGACCAGGAGCAGCGCCGCGACAGCGGCCCACTGGAGCAGCGGTACGCCGATCGCCGTACAAGCGGCCCAGATTGCCAGCTGCCAGGCCAGGCCGAGCACCGCGCCGAACCCGAGGTCCTGGGCCACCGACCGACCGCCGGCCAGGGCCCGCCACAGGAGCGTGCCGGGCAGCAGGACCGCGATCGACCAGGTGAACAGGTAGCGGATACTCTCGCCACCGGGGTCGCCGATCCAGGCGAGCAGCAGGACGGCGCTGACAGGCACGAACAGCCACCACCACACGGTCAGCCCGGATCCCGATGCCGACCGTGTGGTGGTGGCTGAAATGCCTGGTGAAGTGACCCCGATCACCCGTCAATGATGACGGATTGTCAGTACTTCAGCCGCGCTCGGCGGCCTCTTTCACGCCGTTGACGAGCATCTCCCACATGCCGCGGGAGTGCTCCGCCTCCTCCTCGCTGGCGTTGTTGTCCTGGCTCAGCGACAACCGGGTGGTGGTCCCGCTCTCTGCCAGCTCGTAGGTGAGCGTGTGGTAGTTCTCAGGCGTGTCCGGCTGACCGCTCAGCGGGCTGTAGTGAGTCACCTTGAGTAGGCGGCCGGGCTCGACCGCGAGGATCTCGCCCTTGTCCTCATACTCCTTGCCCTCGTACACGCCTTTCCAGATGATCGGGCTGCCGGGCTGCCAGTCGGTCTCCACCTCCGCCCCGAACATGAACTTCTTGATCTGCTCGGGGTCGGTCAATACCGCCCAGACCTGGGTCGGTGACGCGCTGATCTCGGTCTCCGCAGTGGCCACGTAGTCGGCCATGGTGTTCAGCTCCCATCGGTTCTGTCTCTTCCGACGGTACGGCCGGACAGTCTCTGGGTCTTGTAGAAAAGCGTCACCGCGCGCCGCGGCAGTGTTACGGGACCAGTACCAGCTTGCCTCGGGCGTGACCGGCCTCGCTGATCTCCTGGGCCTTGGCGGCATCGGCGAGGGTGAAGGTCTCGGCGACCTTCAGCTTCAGGTCACCGGCCGCGGCGAGCTGGAGCTGCTCCACGAGCCCGGCCTTGGTCTCCTCCGGCGACGTCCCGCCGGCGGACACGGCCACGCCGAGCTCGCCACCCGTCATGTCGGCGATCGTGACGATGCGGTCGGTGCCGCCCCGGAGCTCGATCGAGTCCGGCAGCGCGCCCTGGCCGGCCGTGTCGAACACCGCGTCGATGCCCTGCGGCGCGATCGCGCGAACGCGGTCGACCAGGCCGTCGCCGTACTCGACTGGAGTCGCACCGAGCGAGCGCAGGTACTCGTGGTTCGCCTGGGAGGCGGTGCCGATGACGGTGGCGCCGAGGGCGACCGCCAGCTGGACGGCGACCGCACCGACAGCACCGGCCGCGCCGTGGATCAGGACGGTTTCGCCGCTCTTCAGGCCGAGCTCGCGCAGTACGCGACGGGCCGTCTCACCGGCGATGGGGAGCGCCACGGCCTGCTCCCAGGGGAGTCCGGCCGGCTTCGGCGCAACCACGCCGACCACCGCGTGCTCGGCGTACGCGCCGCTGCTCGCCCAGCCGACGACCTCGTCACCGATCGCGAACTCGGTCACGCCCTCGCCCACCTCGTCGACCACACCGGCAACCTCGGCCCCCGGTACGGCGGGGAAGGTGGTCGGCATCATCGCCTCGAACCAGCCACGCCGAATCTTGTAGTCCATCGGGTTCACCCCGGCCGCCCGGACCGCGATCCGCACCTCACCCTGCCCCGCGTGCGGCTCCTTGGCCTCCTGGACCCGGAGCACCTCAGGACCACCGAATTCCTCGAACACAACCGCTCGCATCGGAACCTCCAGCATGTAGTTGAGAACTCAATCAAGCTCCTACAACTTTCAACTATGGAGGCGCCTCGGCGTATTCCCCGCAGAGGGCTCGGGTGTCAGGATTCGGGATCGGTGAGGCGGGGGAAGAGGGAGTCGCCCTTGACCAGGATCGAGCCGGCGGGGAGTTGGGCCCAGGTGCCGGAGTCCTGGATGCGCTGGTCCTTGAGAGGGCCGAGCTTGGCTTCGGCGCCGAGGAGGGTCCAGAGCTTGGCGGCGGTCTTCGGCATCGTCGGGTTGTGCAGGACAGCGACGGCTCGCAGTACCTCGGCCGAGGTGTAGAGGATGGTCGCCAGGCGCGCCTGCTGGGACTCGTCCTTCGCGACCTTCCACGGCTCCTGCTCGGAGACGTAGACGTTCACCGCGCCGACTAGGTCGTTGATCGCCGCCAGCGCGTCGTGGAACGCGAGGGTGTCGATCGCCTTGTCCGCCGTCGCGACGGTCTCCGCCAGCTTGTCCGCGAGCGCCTGCTCGGCCGGGCCGTGGTCGGTCGGCTCGGGCAGTTCGCCGTCGAAGTACTTGTTCACCATCGCCGCGATCCGGCTGGCCAGGTTGCCCAGGCCGTTGGCGAGCTCGGAGTTGTAGACCGCGCTCAGGTGCTCCCAGGAGAATGAGCCGTCCGAGCCGAACTGGATCGTCCGCAGGAAGTAGTAGCGGAAGGCGTCGGAGCCGAAGTGGTCGGTGATCTCGTTCGGCGCGATCGCGGTCAGCTTGGACTTGCTCATCTTCTCGCCGCCGACCAGCAGCCAGCCGTGCGCGAACACCTGCTTCGGCGTCGCCACCTCGGCCGCCATCAGCATGGCCGGCCAGATCACTGCGTGGAACCGCAGGATGTCCTTGCCGACCAGGTGCACGTCGACCGGCCAGAGCTGCTCGAAGCGCTCGGGGTCGGTGCCGTAGCCCGCGGCGGTGACGTAGTTCAGGAGCGCGTCAATCCACACGTAGAGAACGTGGTTCTCGTCCCACGGCACGGGGATGCCCCAGTCGAAGGTGGACCGGGTGATCGACAGGTCCTGCAGCCCCTGCTTGACGAACGAGATCACCTCGTTGCGCGCGCTGGCCGGCGCCACGAAGTCCGGCTGCGATTCGTACAGCTCGAGCAGGCGGTCGGCGTACGCGGAGAGCCGGAAGAAGTAGTTCGTCTCCGAGACCGTCTCCAGCTCGGTGCCGTGGATCATGCACCGCTGCGTGCCGTCCTCATCGGTGCGGATGTCCGCCGGCAGCTTGAACTCCTCGCAGCCGACGCAGTACAGGCCCTCGTACTCACCCTTGTAGACGTCGCCCTTGTCGTAGAGCGTCTGCCAGAAGTCGCGGACCCGCTCAGTGTGGCGCTGCTCGGTGGTGCGGATGAAGTCGTCGTAGTCGATGTCGACGTCGACCCAGGCCGGCTTCCAGGCCTCTTCGACCAGCTTGTCCGTCCACTCCTGCGGAGTCATGCCCTGCGCCTGGGCGCTGCGCATCACCTTCTCGCCGTGCTCGTCGGTACCCGTCAGGTACCACTTGCGCTCGCCGCGTTGGGCGTGCCAGCGGGTCAGGACGTCCCCGGCCACCGTCGTGTAGGCGCTGCCGATGTGCGGCGGGGCCGTGACGTAGTAGATCGGGGTGGTGACGTAAAAGGCCTTCTCGGACATAGGAAAAGGGTAGTGCTCCGGACCAGGGCCGATGACCAGGGTCTCAGGCGGCTACTTGGCGGCGCCTCGGGCAGCGAGCACGGCGTCGTACACGGTGCGTTTGGGGACGTTGTAGCGCTTGGCGACGTCGGAGATGGCCTGCTTGCGGGGCGTGCCGGCCTCCTCGTCCGCGGCGACCTCGGCGGCGAGCTCCTCGGGCCCGAGCTCGCGGGCGGAGGGATCGGCGCCGCTGACGACGACCGTGATCTCCCCGCGGACCCCCTCGGCGGCCCACTCGGCCAGCTCGGCGGCGCCGCCTCGCTTGACCTCTTCATAGGTCTTGGTCAGCTCGCGGCATACCGCAGTACGGCGGTCTGCTCCGAAGGCGTCAGCCATGTCCTTGAGCGACGCGGCGAGCCGATGTGGCGCCTCGAAGAAGATCATCGTGCGCTGTTCCTTGGCGAGCTCCTGGAACCGCTTCGTCCGCTCCCCCGATTTGCGCGGCAGGAACCCCTCGAAGGTGAACCGGTCCACCGGCAGCCCGCTCAGCGCCAGCGCGGTCAGTACTGCGGACGGCCCGGGTACCGCGGTGACCTCGACGCCGGCCTCGATCGCGGCGGCCACCAGCCGGTACCCCGGGTCGGACACGCTCGGCATCCCCGCATCGGTGACCACGACCACGGTCTGCCCCTCGACCAGCGCGGCGACCAACTCGTCCGTCCGCTGCCGCTCGTTCCCCTCGAAGAAACTGGTCACCCGCCCGTTGACCGCGATCCCCAGCTCCGACGTCAGCCGCCTCAACCGCCGCGTGTCCTCCGCGGCCACCACGTCGGCCTCCCCCAGCACCCGCGCCAACCGCGGCGAAGCATCCGAGAAGTCCCCGATAGGAGTCCCCGCCAACACCAGTCGCCCGCTCACGGCAGGAGAGTGAACGCGTTGACGTGATGAGGCCGGACCACGCTGAAGTGTCGCCTGTCCAATGTCGCGATCTCCTGAACTCCAAGCTGCTCCGCGAGAGCCACCACGGACGCGTCGACCAGCCCGAGCGGCAGGTCGGCGTACTTGCTGATGAGCTCCGCAATCGAATCGAGTGCCGCCGCGTCAGCCTGCGCGACGACGAAGTCACCGGAAGGGGCGGCTGCGACCAGGGGGCCGGTGTCGACAACGATCACGCGGGGCGACGACCGAACTCGGTGCGCAGGATGTCATCGATGTGCTCGGACAGATCCGGACGGCTGCCCTCGACGGCCGCGAACCAGGACGGCGGCCAGGCAACTGAAGGCTGATCAGCCGGCTCCTCCGCACCGTCGGGGCGAAGCCGCTGCAGTCGTAGCTCCGCCAGCAGATCGGCCGCCGCGCTCTCGGGCAGCGAGTCGATCAGTGCGTGCAACTCCTCTCGTGGCGTGCTCATGTCACAGAGTGTAGAAGGTCCACGAGCCGAATTCGCGGTATCCACAGCCGGTGCCCGGCGCGCGGGGGTGGAGTCGGGGGGCGGTGGTACGGGGGGCTCCGTACGATGGCCAGCGTGACTGCCGTGATCGATGACGACACCGCGAAGCCGGCCGAGGCCGGGACGGGTGCTGACGACCAGCGTGAGACGCTCGGGCGCGACGTTCTCGGAAGACGGTTGCCACCGCTGAAGGACCGGCTCTACCCGCCGATGCCGCGGGACTTCGAGGGCGGCTGGATCGCGACCCTGGCGATCACCGCGATGGCCGCGCTCCTGCGGTTCTGGAACCTCGGCAACCCGGTGAAGTTCGTCTTCGACGAGACGTACTACGCCAAGGACGCGTACTCGCTGCTCAAGCACGGGTACGCGCTGCAGTTCATCGACAAGCCCGAAGGTGCCGCCGACAAGGCGATCCTGGCCGGCAACCTGGACGTCTTCAAGGACACCCCGAGCCTGACCGTGCACCCCGAGGTCGGCAAGTGGATGATCGCGGCCGGTGAGCAGTTGTTCGGGATGAACACGTTCGGCTGGCGGTTCATGCCGGCCCTGTTCGGCACCCTGACGGTGCTGCTGGTGATCCGCACCGTGCGCCGGATGAGCCGGTCGACCCTGATCGGCTCTATCGCGGGCGTGCTGCTCGCGGTCGACGGCCTGCACTTCGTGATGTCCCGGGTAGCGCTGCTCGACGTCTTCCTCGCGTTCTGGCTGGTCGCGGCCGTCTCCTGCCTGGTCGCCGACCGCGACTGGACCCGCCGCCGGCACGCGAACTCCCTCGACAAGGCAGGGCCTGAGGGGCTGCAGGGCAAGGTCGGCCGCTGGCTGCTGATCCGCCCGTGGCGCATCGCCGCCGGCATCTGCTTCGGCCTCGCGCTCGGCACCAAGTGGTCCGCCGTCTGGGTGATCGCCGGCTTCGGCGTCCTCGCCTTCGCCTGGGACCTCGGCGCCCGCCGCGCGCTCGGCGCTCGGCACGCGTTCTGGAAGTCCGTCTTCGTCGACGGCATACCGGCGTTCCTCAGCATCGTGCTCGTCGCAGTGGTGACCTATACGGCGACCTGGACCGGCTGGCTGCTGCACGACAACGCCTACGACCACGACTACGCGTCCAAGAACCCGGCGCACGGCGTGATGAAGGTGGTCCCGGACGACTTCCGCTCGCTGATCCACTACCACCAGGAAGTGCTGGCGTTCCACACCGGCGACTACATCAAGAACGCCACCCACCCGTACTCGTCGAACCCGGCCGGCTGGCCGATCATCGCCCGCCCGATCGGCTTCGACGCGGTCAATGACATCAAGCCCGGTACGCCGGGCTGCAACACCACGGACGGGACGAAGTGCCTGTCGGTGATCTCCGCTCTCGGTACTCCGCTGCTGTGGTGGGGCGGCGCACTCGCCCTGATCGCCGCGCTGGTGCTGTGGGTCGGCCAGCGGGACTGGCGGTTCGGCGTACCGATCGTGGGTTATGTGACCTGCTGGGTGCCCTGGTTCGCCTTCGACGACAGACCGATCTTCTTCTTCTACGCCGTGACGATGATCCCGTTCACGGTGATGGCGCTCGCCATGGTGCTCGGCAAGATCCTCGGCCCGGCCAGGGTGGCGATGCAGCCGTCCACCCCGCGCCGGCTGATCGGCAGCGCGGTGGTCGGGGCATTCGTCGTCCTGGTGGTGCTCAACTTCGCCTACATCTGGCCGCTCCTGACCGATGAGGTACTCCCACACCCGGCCTGGCTCAGCCGGATGTGGTTCAAGTCCTGGATCTAGTGGCCTAGGCCCAGGTGGCCGTTGCCGCCGTTGTCGTCCTTGCGCTTCTTGGGCTTGGCGGCCTGGCCGCTGACTCCGCCGAAGAGGGCGAGGCCCTTGACGATGACGACGGGTGCGGCGGGGTCGATGTCCGTCGTCCCCCGGCCGCCGAAGCCACCGAAGATCCCGACGCCCTGGTTGCGGACCTCCACGCCCTCCGGCACGGTGATGTCGATCCCGCCGAAGACGGCGAACGCGTAGACGGTGACCTCACGGCCTTCGAAGACCGCGTCCCGCATGTCCAGGTCGCAGCCACCGAAGAGCGCCAGCGCGTTCGTCCGGCGCTTCACCCGCCAGCGGCCCTTGCGCTCACCACCGCTGAAGATGCCGATCACGGTGTCGAAGCTGTCCTGCGGATTCGCCGGTTCCTCGATCGGCACCCGGCTCGTCGACGGTACGGGCATCGCGGCGGCAGAACGGAACGGCTGACCCGGTACGGCGAGGTCCTGGGTGATCGGCTCGAGCTCGCCGAGAGTGCGCGCCTGCAGCGTCTGCTCGAGCCGCTCGGCATGCTCGTCCTGCGTGAGCCGGCCCGCCATCAGGGCATCCCGCAGCACCTCGACGACCTGGTCGCGGTCGGTGTCGGAGGCGCGTAGATGGGCGTGCGGGTTCGATCGCTCGGGCAGGTTCTCCATGGGACGCAACGATAACGCGGACCCCGGTCCTAATCTCCAGGGTTCTTCCCCCGAGAACCCTGGAGATTCACCCGGTCAGCGGGAGGGACGCAGCAAGGGGTTCGGACGGAAGGCGGTGAACGCCGGCGGCCGGACCGCGTCCCCTCCGGCGGCGAAGTCGAAGACCTTGCTCCAGGTCTCGCCGAGCGCTGCCGCCGCGCCGTTCAATCGCGCCGGATCCGTGCTCGGCCAGCGCCCCGTGTCGATCCGCGTCAACAGCGTCCGTAGGGCGACCGCCTCCTCGGCAACGCTGAAGGCACAGTGCGTCGCCCGCTCGGCGAACAACTGCCGCACGCGGCCCGGATCACCGTGCTCACGGACCTGCCCGGCGTACCAGTGCTCGTGGTCGGCGACAGCAACGTCGACTGTGTTGTGCAGGGTGACCACCGGTGAAGGCGTCGTACCGCGCGGCACGGCGTACTGCTGCATCCATCGCTTCGCCGCCGGGTCCGGGCTGATCCGCGGCGCCGCCGCCAGCCGGGCGAGATCCTTGTCCAGATCGATCCCGGCCTCCCGGTACGCCTTCCGCACGAAGTCCTGCTGATCCGACTTCGCCAACTGCCGCCGGTAATCGACGCCGACGTTGTACGACGGGTTGCCACCCGCGTGCTCGGAAAGATCCGCCTGACCGACCGCGCCGAAGACCCCGATGGTGCCGAATTGGTGAAGCTGTGCGAGCGCTCGGGCCTGCCCCTCCACCGAGTCCGGCATCGGGTCATGGGCCGAGTTCCAGCCGGTGACGTTGCCGAAGGAACTCGCCAGCGCGATCCGGGCCCGCCCGGCCCGGGCCTCGGCCGCCTCGGCCAGCACCGCCTGGAGCCGCCGTACGCTCTCGGCCGGATCCTTCGCCCGGACGAGGTCGATGTCCGCACCGGGTGCGAGCAACATCTTCAGCGCGAAGTTGATGTCCAGCGACTGATTCATCTGCCCGTACAGGTCGATCGGCGCGCACATCGCCAGCACGCCGTCGATCCGCCGGGGGTACCGCTCCGCGAGCAGCAGCGAGATCGCCCCGCCGCCCGACGAGCCGGTGGCGACCGTACGCCGGGGCTTGCCGACGTGGTCCTCGAACCAGTCGAGTACTCCGATCTGGTCCTCGACTGCCTCCTTCACCACGAACCCGGTCCGGCCCTTGAAGTCAGAGGCGGCGAGGGCATAGCCCTGCTCGAGCAACCAGGTCTGGCTGTCGTCCCGGTTGCCGTGACCGGGCGGGAAGACCGGCATGTCCGCCGGGTAGTACGGGTGGCTGAAGATCAGCAGCGTGCCGTTCCAGCGCTCAGGTGTCTCGACCTTGAACTCGGCGCCGTCGATCACGCCGGTATAGGTCTGCCGCCCTGGCTGGGCTTTCGTCCCGGCGGCCGCGCTGCCGGGGAATGCGAGCAGCCCGGTCAGCAGGGCTGCTGCGGTGAGGGCTCCGGTGACTCGTCTCATGGTCGTCTCCTTGGTCGGTGGGGACCTTTCACCCACTGGGTCGGAGCCGGACGGACGACGGGGACAGATGCCGCCGAAAGAATTCTGCGCAAGGATGCTGCCGAGCTGTCCCTGCCGCGGATCGGGCTCCGACTACTGGATAAATCAACTGGCAAGGGAGCGCGTCATGAAGTTCATCATGCTGGCCTACACGAACGCCCAGACCTGGGTCGAGGGAACCTGGGACCCCGAGGAGTTCCAGAAGGCGTGCGATTTCTACGAGCAACTCGGCAAGGACCTGACCGAGAGTGGCGAATTCGTCTACACGGCCGGCCTCGGTGATCCGTCGCTGACCAGGACGATCCGCGAGACTCCGACCGGCACCGTCGCGGCCGACGGCCCGTACGCCGAGGTCAAGGAGGTGCTCGCCAGCTTCGGCATCGTCGACGTGGTCAGCGCCGACCGGGCGTACGAGATCGCGCACCGGATCGTCGACGCGGTCGGCGACATTGTCGAGGTCCGTCCGCTGATGGACGGTTCGGCGGACTCCTGACCATGCTCGAGACCGGCACCGAGCACCTGCTGCGGGAACTCACGCCGCAGGTGCTCGGCGCGCTGGTCCGCAGGTACGGCCACTTCGACGCCTGTGAGGACGCCGTCCAGGAGGCGTTGCTCGCGGCCAGCGAGCAGTGGCCGCGCGACGGAGTACCGGACCAGCCGCGGGCGTGGCTGATCACGGTCGCCTCGCGCCGGCTCACCGACGAGTTGCGCAGCGAGGAGGCCCGGCGGCGGCGCGAGCACAACGTGGCACTCGAGGTGCCGCTCGCTGCTCCGGCCGCGGATGACGCCGTACCGCGGGATGCCGATGACACGTTGCTCTTGTTGTTCTTGTGCTGCCACCCGTCGCTGAACCGGGCGGCGCAGCTCGCCCTGACGTTGCGGGCGGTCGGCGGTCTCACCACGGACGAGATCGCTCGGGCTCTGCTGGTGCCCGAGGAGACGATGAAGAAGCGGATCACCCGGGCCAAACAGAGCGTGCGGACCTCGGGCATCCCGTTCCGGCCGCCTCCGCCGGCGGAACTCCCCGCGCGGCTGGCCGCAGTACTGCAGGTGCTGTATCTGATCTTCAACGAGGGCTACACCAGCACCGAGCGGATCGACCTGGCCGAAGAGGCGATCAGGCTGGCCCGGCTGACCTACCGCCTGCTTCCGGACAACGGCGAGGTCGCGGGGCTGCTCGCGCTGATGCTGCTCACCCACGCCAGACGAGCAGCCCGTACTACGGACGCGGGCGACCTGATCCGGCTGGACGAGCAGGACCGGGCTCTGTGGGACCGGGACGCGATCGTCGAGGGCACGGCGCTCGTCACCGAGGCGATGACCCGCACCGCGCTCGGCCCGTACCAACTCCAGGCCGCGATCGCCGCCGTCCACGACGAGGCCGTCCGGGCGGAGGACACGGACTGGGTACAGATCCTGGCGCTCTACGATCTCCTGATCCGCTTCGACGACAGCCCGGTCGCGCTGCTCAACAGAGCGGTGGCGGTCGCCATGGTTCAGGGACCTCGTGCGGGTCTGTCGCTGGTGGAGGACGCCGCGGCCGATCCCCGCCTGGCGCGGCACCACCGCGTCGATGTCGCTCGGGCCCATCTTCTCGAACTAGCCGGCGATGTGGCTGAAGCCCGAGAGGCCTACCTGACTGCCGCCCGCCGTACCACCAGCACGCCCGAGCAGCGCTACCTAAACGCCCGCGCCGCTCGTCTCCGCTGACCGAACTCTCCGGCCGCCGGGGTGCGGTGGTCAGTGCTCACGGTGTCGGGGGTCCGTCCTTGCGGTAGCGGTAGAGGCTTGTGGGGCGGGAGCTGAACTGGGAGAAGGGGAAAGGCTCCGCCGACAGGGCGGTGACACCGGAGCCGAGGAAGGACCGGACTACGGCACTTCCGGTCTGAGCATAGACCGCCAGCGGCTTCTCTTGCTCACGGCAACGATCAACAAGGACGTCGAAACTCCCGTTGCTCAAGGTCATTCCGGTCGCGACGACGGCATCGGCGGCGTCGATAACCTCCGTCATGTCGCGGGAAACCGGCAACCCAGATGCAGTCTGGCGAAGGTTGAAGTCGCAGGGCAGACAAGTGCCGCCGCGCGCGGTGATCGCGTCCACGAGCGGGTTCACCACCCCGATCAACGCGACCTTCGTCCCGTCACGGACATCCAGGAGCCCCGCGACCGCGGCATCACGCGCCCGCGCGCGGACGTCCGGCGTACCGGCTGGGAGCACGACTTCCTCGGCGCCGGGTGCAGCGTAATGTGGCTCGACCGAGGCCAAGTAGGCGTCCAACGCGGCGATCCGGACCGGCAGTGGTGCGTCGGCGATCAGGCTGTCCAGCGATAGGCCCGAGGTCTGCTCGCAGTAGGACGGCTCCAACTCGCCGACCTCGAAGGAGCAAGCACCGAAGACCTCAGCGACTCTGAGCAGCACGTAGTAGTTCTTGTAAGTGACGTCTGCGCCGGGCAGCCGCGTGGTGTGGTGCAACCAGAAAGCACTGGTGACGCTCAGCCCAGCGGGCGTCGGTCCGCATTCCCCAGCGAGAACAGCAGCAGTGAGCGAAGCCACGGAAGCCGGCATGGTGATCACCTTAATGCGACGGGGTCGCAGCTGGGAATTCTCGGCGCTGGGCCCAGGCCGACTCGCGCCGGTCCCAGGTCATCGCCGACCACGGGACCGCGAGCTCGTCCAGGGACTCGATCTCGCGGGGTCGCATCGTGTCCATCGGGCGCGCCTCGGCATGGCGGGCGAAGGCGGACTCGACGTACCGGGTGCCGGTGTCGGCGGCGAGGAAGACGTGCGTCCGGCTGCTGTCGCAGGTGTGTTCCCACAGGGCGGACAGGTACGCCGCGCCGGCCGACAGCCCGGCGAACACCCCGGAGGTCCGGAGCAGGTCCACCGCCGCGGACATCGCGTAGTCGAACGACACCCAGTGCAGGCGGTCGTACAGCTCGTGCCGCACGTTCCGGAACTCGATCGAGCTGCCGATCCCCGCGATGATCATCTCCGGGTCCTGGGTGTGCGCGGCGCCGAAGGTGATGCTGCCGAACGGCTGCACGCCGACCAGGTTCACGTCCCGGCCACGATCCCGCAGGTACTCCGCGATCGCGCCGGTCGAGGCACCCGTGCCGACTCCCCCGACCAGGCACAACGGCCCGGCGGGGACCAGTTCGGCGACGAGATCCGCGACCGCGCCGTACCCGAGGTAGTGGATGTCGTCGTGGTACTGCTGCATCCAGTGGTACGTCGGGTTGTCGCGCAGGATCTCGCCGATCCGCCGGACCCGGAGGTTCTGGTCGAGCTGCAGGTTGTTCGACGACGGCACCTGCTCGACCGTCGCGCCGAGGATCTCGAGCTGGATCCGCAGGGTCCGGTCGACGGTGGTGGACCCGACGATGTGGCACTTCATCCCGTACCGGTGGCACGCCAGCGCGAGCGCGTGCGCGTAGATCCCGCTGGAGCTGTCGATCAGGGTGTCCCCGGTGCGGACGGCGCCCGTCTCCAGCAGCTGCCGGACGGCGCCGAGCGCGGAGTACACCTTCATCGTCTCGAACCGCAGGCAGATCAGGTCGTCGCCGACCCGGATCGGGTCAGGATCCTTGATCGCCTCCGCCAGATGGTCGTGCAGTCGGGCAGGCCATCGATCGGTCACCGCGGGTCGCTCCTCGTGTCGGCACTACTGGTCAGCACGGGCGGAGGTGCGGGTTCTTCGGACAGTCGCCAGCGCGCATCTGAACGACGCTCATCATTCTTCGGCACGGCGAGCCGCACCGCCGTCCGTAACGGCGTGTCACCGATCGCTACCTCCAAGTACTGGTCGTCACCGCCAGAATTGCCCGGGAACGACAGCGGCCCGGGTCCGCCTGCTGGCGGGACCCGGGCCGGTGCAGTTCGGTCAGGCGGCGCGGACCGTGGCCAGCGCGTTGCTCCAGGAGACGACCTGGTCGAGCATCGCGTTGACCTGGCCCTCCTGGTGCTCCGCCGGCGTGAACTCACTGAAGTTCTTGAAGTCGGTCATCAGCGAGAGGGTGACCTGGTTGCGCACGTCGGCGACCTTCAGCTCACCCATCACCAGGCGCAGGTGCTCGACCGCGCGGGCGCCGCCGACGGCGCCGTAGCTGACGAAGCCGGCGGCCTTGTCGTTCCACTCGGCGAAGAGGAAGTCGATGGCGTTCTTCAGCGCGCCGGAGGTCGAGTGGTTGTACTCGGGGGTGACGAAGACGAAGCCGTCGAACGAGCCGATCTTCTCCGCCCAGGCCAGCGTGTGCGGCTGGCTGTACTGGCCGGCCGCCGGCGGGATCGCCTCGTCGAGGTGCGGCAGCTGGTAGTCGGCGATGTCGACGAGCTCGAACTCGGCATCGCTGCGCTGCTTGGCGATGTCCAGCACCCACTTGGCGACGGCTTCGCCGTTGCGCCCCGGACGGGTGCTACCGAGGATGATCGCGATCTTAGGCATGTCTTTCCTTCAGGCAGGAGGTCGTCCGAGGGGGCTCGTCGACCAAGATGGTGATGTGTCACCAAAGTTAGCAGATCAAGATGACACGTCAACCAAGGTGTCCGGTCAGCAGCCGCCGGCAGGTGAGGTGGGGCCCTCGCGGTACAGGTCCCTGGCGGGCAGCTCGGCCAACACCCGGTCCAGCAGTTTGGTCAGGACTTCCTGCTCGTCACGGCTCAGTTTGTCCAGGAAATAAGCCCGGACGGCGTCCACGTGGTCCGGCGCCGCCGCCTCGATCGCGGCCCGGCCTGCGTCCGTCAACCGGACCATCGACCCGCGCGCGTCCGACACACATTCCTCCCGGACCACTAGCCCGCGCCTCTCCATCCGGCTGACCTGGTGGGACAACCGGCTGCGCTCCCAGCCGACGGACTTGCCGAGGTCCCGCGTCCGCAGTACGCCGCTTTCCGCGGTCGACAACGGGTGCAGCAGCGCGTAGTCGGCTCCGGACAGGCCGGAGTTGCTGATCAGCCTGTTCTCCAGCGCACCGACCAGTTCGCGATAGGTGTCACGGTACGACTGCCACAGATGCGCCTCGCGCGCATCCAGCCACCGCGGGTCCGTCATCTGTCCATGATACGTACACCTGTTGACATGTCACCGAGCCGAGCCGTAGCGGTCCGATCGGGTTCAAGGGGTGCGTGAGAGGGCGACAGCCAGGCCGACGGTGGCGCACATCAGGACGAGTTCTCCGGCGGCGAGCCGCCAGAAGGCGGCCGGCTGGTTCGCGGCGAGTGCGGGGAGGGTGGCGCGGCGGTGCCACCAGCCGATCCAGACCAGCAGGGCGAAGGCGACGGTCTTGGCGAAGACCAGCGCGCCGTACCCGGTGGTCACCCACTGGGTGATCAGGCCCCAGCCGTCCTGGTGGCCGCCGAGGTGGATCTCGGCCGTCAGCAGACCGGTGATCCCGATCGAGATCGCGCAGACCAGCGCCAGGCGGCTGAAAGTCTCAATGGCCTGGAGGTAGTCCCGACCGTACCGGAGCAGTGAGCCGAGACCGCCGATCCAGGTCGTCGCCGCGTAGACATGCACGACCAAAGATGCGGTCGCGAGGAGCGACCAGAAGGTGGTCCGCTCGATTGCGCCGTGTCCCGTCAGCAACGGACCGGTGAGCGCCGCGGCCGTCAGTACGAGGCACAGGCGCGCGCCGGCGATCGTGCGGCAGCCGCTCAACACGATCGCCAGCAGAGCGGTCAAGACGACTGCTGCCGCGAGCGCCCGGACCTGAGGCAGCGACCCCGCGTCGCCGGCGCGGGCTGCCAACTGCGACATCGGGATCCCGAGGATGACCGTGGCCGTGGTGAGCAGGCCGCCGATGCTCGCGATCGCCCATACCCCCGCGGCCACGGCAGCGTCCTGGCAGGCGCGAAGCCCTTGTGCACTGAGCTTCCCGTCTGTTGCCGGGAGCAACACCGCGGCCGCGAGCACGCCACCACCCGTCGCGATGGCAGCAAGGTCGGCCAGCAGGCGCAGTACCGGGACGGCCCATGACACCGGCGTACCGGCTCCGGTCAGGCCCGGGGGCAGCGGTTGCGGGGCGCCGCCTGCGGCGAGCAGGGCGACGACCATCACCACGAGGCCCGCGGCAACGGCTCCGGCGCCGAGCACCTTGCCGGAGACGCGCGAGCCGGTCGCGACCGTCATGACGATTCGGGCCCCGGGCGGCGACGTACGATCACCACGGCGAGGGCGACGACCACCAGCATCACCAGTACCGCCGCAACGATCACGACCACGTTCGACCCGCTCTCCGGGGTCGCCGGGGTGGGCGCCGGTACGGCGGCGTGACCGGCGTGGGTGATCGTGAAGCTGGCGGAGACCGTGATGGGGTGCCCGTCGGCGGACACGATCCGGGCGTCGACGGTGTACTTGCCGACCTCGATCATCGCGCCGACGGGCTGGGTGACCGTCTTGTCGATCACCGTGATCTGGCCGGCGGACACGTTGGCGCCACTGGGTGACTTGACCTGTACTTCGGCGCCGGTGCTGCCGACGGGTTCGCTGAAGGTCAGCACCACCTGGGTCGGTGGGGCGGCCTGGGTGGAGCCGTCGGCCGGGGTCATCGATTCGAGCTTGGCGTGCGCCGCCGCCACCCCGGTGGAGACCACCAGGGTGAGCAGCGACGCCACCAATACAGCTACCAAGCGGCGCATGATCTTGGGCACGATTACGACGTCGCCTTCCCAGGCCCGGCGCGCAGCCCCAGGCCGAGCCCGATCAAGCCGAGCAGCAACCCGGCGCCACCGAGAACGCGGGCGAGCGTGTCCGTTCCACCTTCATCCTCGGCGTCCGTGGTGGCGGCGACGGGGGTGATCGCGGTGGTCAGCTTCAGCGACGGCGCGGGGTGCTCGGGCTTGTCGGCGCCGTCCTTGGCGATCTGCTCCCACTTGACCACTTCGCCGTCGTTGTAGGTCTGCACGGCCGGGAAGTTCAGCGTGTCCACACCCTCGGGGATCCGGCCGACCGACAGCGCGAACTCGTCGAAGTCGTTCGGCGGGACACCACCCGCGGCGGCAGTCCACGTGACGGTGGTGATCGCCTCGGTCAGCGTCACGTCGCCGACCTTGACCGGCGCGGGCAGCTTCTCGGTGGTCTTGACCACCTTCCAGCCGTCCTTCACCTGCGCGCCGACACTGCTGAACGGACGGTCCTTGGGTAGCGAGACGACGAGTTTGGTGGTGCTGGCGGTGTCGGACTCGCTCGGCACCCGGAACACCAGCTTGGCGTAGCCGCCGGGCTTGGCATCCGGTGACGACACCGTGACGTGCGCCGAGGCCGAGTTGGCGGCCCCGACGAAGACGAGCGCGGACGCCGCGGTGACCGCGGCAGCGCGCAGGACGAACTTCTTGGACATGACAGCAGACCCTTTCGCGGGCGGTTCAGTTCGGCCGGCCCGCGACTTGCTGCGCGCGGCCGGTCAGGACGAGGCGATGAGGAGCGCCACCGCCGGCGGCCCGCGCCGCGACACGTTCGAGGTCAGCCACCGCTGCCGGAGCTGCGGAACATCCGGTACGCCGGTCAGGCCGCGGGCGAGGGTGGGAACCACCAGGACCACGGCCGCGGGAAGTTGCGGAACCAGGCGCGCCAGGACCCGCAGTACGCGCGAGGCCCATTGGTGCGCGCGGCCGATCAGCACGACGCCGGCGAGCAGGACCAGCAGGTGAGCCGCGGTCATCGTCAACGCGCCAGCGACCCCGTCGTGCATAGGCGGCGGTGAGGTTGCCTCAGGCATCGGCATGGCCATACCCGGCATGTCGTGGGTGTGGCTGTGACCGGTGGGCATCGCTGCCGGCGCGGCTGCTGGATGGGCGGCGTCCAGGGTCACGTGCACGATCAGCTGGATCCCGGCGAGCACCGCGACCGAGAGCCAGCGGCTGCCGGCGAGGTAGTCGCCGAGCAGCCAGCAGGCGGCCGCGAGCGCGACGAGTCGCGGCACCACCGCGAGTGGGATCGACCCGTCGCTGATCAGCACGTGCCCGACCGCCGCGACCGCGACGCTCAGCGTCACGACGGCGGAAGTCGCACTGGTCTCGGCACGCACTACCGGTCACCCTCGTCGGTTCGGAGAAGTCAGCGTGACCGTTGGGCGGGCCTCGCTTCAGACCACTCTACGTACGGGCGACGCCCGGTGGTTCCCGATCAGTGCGCCGAGCTGAAACCCAGCACCGCAGCGGAGAACGCCTCGGGCTCCTCGAGGTGCGCGAAGTGCCCGCTCTCGCCGAAGACCACGAGCTGCGAGCCGGGGATCCCATCGTGCAACTGGCGGGCCCACTTCTCCCCGCAGATGAAGTCGGCCACCCCGACCAGTACCAGCGTCGGCACGGTGATCTCGCCGAGCCGGTTCCGCACGTCCCAGAGGCTGGGCTGCCGGTTCGGGTCGAGCGTGAGGTCCATGGCGGTCATCCAGTCGGCGATCCGGTCCTGGATGCCGCGGAAGTCCTTGAAGTAGACCGGCAGCAACCGGCCGAGCGAGTCGAGGTGGGCAGCCTTGTCAGCCGGGAGGTCCGCGTCCTCCCGCCAGGCCTGGACGACCTGGTCGGCGAGCGGGTCACCGGCGTGCTCAGCGGCGTACTCGTCGACCCTGCGGCCGGCCTCCTCGCCGAGCTCGGGGCCGTTGAACGCCATCGAGTCGTAGACGATGATCCCGGCCAGACTCTCGGGGTGGTCCAGGGCGAACTGCAGCGCAACGAACCCGCCGTGCGAGTGGCCCAGGAAGAACACCTTCTCCTCGCCGAGCTGGCGGGCCACCTCGTTGGCGTAGTACGCGTAGTTCTCCATGCTGTAGTCGCCGTCGGGCAGCAGGTCGGAGTTCCCCGTACCGACGGGCTCGACGTACACCATAGTGAGGTGCTGCTCCAGCTCCGGCATCCGCAGGTACTCGTAGTGGATCCCGGGTCCGCCCGGGTGAACCAGGCAGACCGGTCCGGAGCCGGCCACGTGGTAGGTGACCTTCACACCGCCCACGATGAGTTCAGACATGTCGACAAGTCTGCCTGACATCCCCGGCCGGTTCGGAGTCCTGGGTAGCCCGTCGTGGATGATGGGCCGCATGAGTGCGGGTGTGCCGGTGCTGGAGATCGGCGGGAGTCATGTCACGGCGGCGGTGGTGTCGCCGGCCGGCTGGGACATCGAGGTGGTCGAACGGGCGAAGGTCGACTCGCAGCGATCGGCTGACGAGATCGTGGCCCAGCTGGTCGCCGCGGCGAAGCAGTTGCCATTGGCAAGCGGGTTGGCGGTCGCATTGCCCGGGCCGTTCGACTTCGCGACCGGGATCGCCTGGTACCGCGGGGTGGAGAAGTTCGACTCGCTCTATGGACACGACCTCGGCAAGAGCCTGCGGGAGTTGCTCGAGCTCGATCGAGTCGTCTTCCTGAACGACGCGGAGGCGTTCTCGGTCGGCGAGTGGACAGCCGGCGAGCTGCTCGGCCTGGATCGCTGTGTCGGCGTCACCATCGGCACGGGCATCGGCACGGGCTTTCTCGATGACGGTCGAGCCGTCCGAACCGGCGACACCGTGCCACCCGGCGGCGAGCTCTACAAGGTGTCCCACGACGGCCGTCCGCTCGAGGACTGGATCTCGGCCCGCGCGATCCTCCGCTTGTACTTCGACCGGGTGGGCGCCGAGGAGTCCGCGATCGGTGTGAAGGAGATCGCCGAACGGGCCCGGGGTGGTGAGGCCGTCGCCCTAGAGGTCTTGCTCGACGCCTTCGGGGTGTTGTCCCGGGCCCTCGTCCCGTGGCTCTCGCGGTTTGGCGCCACCCGAGTCGTCCTCGGTGGCTCGATCTCCGGCGCTTTCGACATCGTCTCGTCGGTATTCCCCTTCGATGTCGCTGCCACCCGGGACACGGAGCACTCGGCCCTGATCGGCGCCGCCGCGCACTACGTCCGCAGTACCGGCGGAAACTGACGGAGGGGGTCGCTACGGTGGCGGGCATGGCTTCTCGTAAACCCGCCGCCAAGCTCGCCGCGCCCCGGCTACGCGCCCAGCTCGACGAGACGACCGTCAGCGCGGACGAGGTGGAGGACGAGGCCAGGTTCACCGATCTGGCGCTCACCGAGCAGGACCTGAGCGACGTCGAGGCCGAGCACGTCGAGATCAGCGGCTGCCGGCTGACCAGGTGCAACCTTGGTGGGTCCGACCTGGAGAAGCTGATCCTGGTCGACCTCGAGCTGGATCACTGCGATCTCGCGAACGCCCGCTGGTCCGACGCGTCGGCGATGCGGGTGGCGGTGACGTCGTCGCGGCTGACCGGGTTCGCCGGGCCGGGGATGAGCCTGCAGCACGTGACCGTGAGGGACTCGGTGCTCGACTTCAGCACGTTCCGGTTCGCGAAGTTCGTCAAGGCCGAGTTCACCGACTGCCGGCTGCAGAACGCCGACTTCGTGTCGGCTGACCTGAGCGGCACGGTGTTCCGGCGCTGCGACCTGACCGCGGTCGAGTTCTCGCAGGTCACCGCCACCGGCGCGATCTTCGTCGACTGCACCTGGGACGGCACCCGCGGCATCGGCAGCCTCGCCAGCGCCACGATCGCCAACTCCTCCCCCATCGACACCCTCGCCGTCACCATCGCAATGGCATCGGCCCTCAACATCACCCTCGGCGACCCCGACGAGCTCTAGGTGCGGGTCGGCCAGGACGTTGGTGGCACTTGACGCCGGAGCGCTGACGGTTGTTGCTGGTTCGGGGTTCTGCCAGTCGGGCCGCCGCCTGCTCTGGAGTCGGGTCGCGGGCATGGGGCTGGTGATCCAGCGGACGGCCACCACTCAGCAACCTCGCCAGTCGTTCACGCGTCCGGCGTCACCAGGCGGGCGCGCCAGCGGGTCGGACGTGGATCGCCAGGCGCGTGCCAGGGGTTCAGGCGTGGTTGGTGAGTGCTGGCCGTCCGGGCCACCCACCCACCAGCCATCGCGCCCGCCCAGGTGTCTGCCCGGGCGAGCGCCTGTGATGGGTTCGAACAACATGCCGGGACCTCGGACAACAAGTGGGGACCTCGCGAGCCTGTTGCAAAATGGATTTGGACCTCTCTGCCCACACCGACACGCCGCGACTTTTCCTGCGGAGGTGGACCGCTTCCCTCACTGGGGCTGAGATTTCGGCCAGATCGAGAGGTTGATCCCCACCGAGCTGGGTCGGTCGGTGATTGTGCAACAGGTCCCCAGGTCCCCACACGGTGTCCGAAGTCACGGTGTCCCCACCACCGCAACCCGTCGACCCCCAGATCTGCGGTCGGCCTCCCGATGACAGGTTGTTCGGCCACTGGCGCCTCACAAGCCGCCAGCCAGCGGACAGCCTGCCAGCGGACCCCGAAACGAGCCACACGCCGCCGACCAAGCCCGCCCAACCGGCCAACAAACCTGCCAGTGGACGAACAACCCGCCAGTGGTCGAGCAACCCGCCGGCGCCAACCCTCGAATCGCCGCAACCACCACTCCTCGGGGCGAAAACCACCCCCGGGAGCCCCTGGCGTACCGAAGGACAGGAAGTAGTCGCCCTACACCCCGGCAGGCATCCCACGCCTGGAACCTCCGCGACCACTCGCACAAGAAATAGGCTGTCCGAGGCCCCGATTTGGTGTCCCAAATCTCCACAACCAATGCCGCTCCCACAACCACGGGGGCGCCGATCGGCCAGACGGGTCGTTCTCGCGCCGACAAGTGCGCATCACCGCCGGCAGGGGTGGTCAGGTGGTGCGGGTGGTGATGCCTTCGAGGATGAGGTTGATGGCTCCGGTGAAGGCTTCTTCGGCGGCGCGTTCCCAGGGCTTGTCGCCGAGGGTCGCCTGCCGGGCTGCGATCGCGACGGAGTGCGGGAACCGCTCGGCGAAGTCGGGCGCCGCCTCAGCCAATGCTTGCGCGCGAGCTCTCCACCACTCCGGATCCTGGGCGTTGACGGACTCGATGCGCTGACGAGCCGCGCCCTGGACCACGCTGAACAGGGCACTCGTGGCGGCAGGGCGTTCCTTGAGCGGCAGACCCGACTCGGCAAGGACCGCCAGCAGGGTCTCGAGCGCGGACTGCTCATGCGGACCGAGTACCGGGCGTGCGGCCGAGATCTGCAGCAACCAGGGATGCGTCAGGTAGAGATCACGAAGCTCGGTGCACCAGTGGATGACGGCCTTCCGCCAATAGGCCCCTCGTCCTCGGCCCTTCGTCGGCGCCGGCCCGATCGTACCGAGATCCTGGTGAACGCTGTCGTACATCAGGTCGAGCAACTCACCACGTCCCGGCACGTACGTGTAGAGCGACATCGCCGTGCGCCCGAGCTCCTGGCCGACCGCCCGCATCGTGAGCCCGTCGAGGCCGTGGCGATCGGCGATCCGCACGGCCGCGTCCACGATCTCCTCGACGCTCGTGGCCTGCCGCGGGCCACGCTTCGGCGCCGCCGCCTTGCCCCACAGCAGGGCCAAGGTCCGCCCCGGATCACCCTGCCCGGCGTACTCGGTCACTTTTCTCCTTACAACGTAAAGTGTTACTCTCGAAAAACACTATACAACGTAAGGAGTTTCCGTGGCGGCTACCCACACTGCGACCGCCTTGCACGACGGCGCATCGATCGACTTCGAGGTCCACGGCGATGGTCCGGCGCTGTTGCTGCCGGTGAACCCGATCGCCCCGCCCGAAGGCCCCGCGACCGAACAGATGCGAGCCTGGGGCGCAGACCCGGCGCTCGGCCACACCCTGGTCGAAGGATTCAGCCGGCGCTTCCGTGTCATCGCCTTCGACTACGAGGGCCATCTCCAGGCCCACCCCCAACCCGACACGCTCACCCCCGACAACGTCGCCGCCGACTTCCTGGCCATCGCCGACGCCGCCAACGCAGAGACCTTCGCGTACTACGGCTACAGCTGGCTCGGCATGATCGGCCTGCAGCTCGCCATCCGCACCAACCGCCTGACCGCCTTGGCGATGGGCGGATTCCCACCCCTCGACGGCCCGTACGCAGCCATGCTCCAGGTCACCGAGGCCACCCACGAGATGGCCGGCGCCCCCACCACCGGAGCCGAGGTGGAGGTTGGTGACTGGGACTCCACAGAAGTTGCCATGAGCAAAGAGCAGACCCAGCAGTACGCCACCCTCTACCGCGCCCTGGCCACCTTCGACGACCACACCGCTCAGGACAGGATCACCTGCCCCAAGCTCTGCATCGTCGGCTCGGCCGACAACATCCAGTACGGCGACCGCTGGGGCAACGCCTACGTAGCCATCGGCTCAGCAGTCACCACCAACCGCGCAAACCTCCAAACCCTCGGCTGGACAGTGCAAATCCTGGACAACCTGGACCACATGCAAGCAATGCAGGCCGCCCAGATCCTCCCAGTAGTAGAACCCTGGCTTGCCGCTCAGCTCACCAGTTGAGCTGAGCGGCTAGCCCCGACATCTCAGGAGGTGAAGGGCACCCGGGTCCAGCTGAGAACGTTCCGGTCGCGCGGGTCGATCGTCACCCGCAGGTAGTTGTCGACCCCTGTGGACCCGTCCACGGTCACCCGCGTCAGGTTGGTCACCGGCTTGGCGACGCCGTACAGCGAGAGCCACTTCGACCCCGCACCGAGCGGCTGGTCGCTGTTGTAGACGTGGCTGTCACCGTTCAGCAGATACACCGGACCGCGGAAGGTCGCGGACTCCTGGGCGATCGCCTGCACGATCGGCTGGAAGGCGAAGAAGTCGGCATACGACGGGGTGCCGTCGGTCGGGACGAACATGTCTGCCTGGGTCAGCAGGACGACCGCCCTGTTGTGCTCGCGGCGGGCCTGCGCGAAGGTGTCGCGGATCTCCTGGATGCCGGCCGCAGTACGGGTCAGTACCTCGGCGCTCTGCTCGGGCGTCGGCGCGGTCTTGCCGGTCCACGGCGCCAGGCTGTTGTTGCTACCGACGATGTGCACCGCGGCGAACGCTACGTTCGCCCGGGTGAAGGTGACGTTCTCGGGAACGCCCTGCGCAGCCTGCGTGGTCACCTTCGACGGGTGCTTGCCCAGCGTCTGCCCCGGCGTCGGGAAGAAGACCGAGCGGAGCTTGGTGAGCCGGTCGAGCGGGTTGTAGCCACCGTTGTTGGCGCGGTGGCAGTCGGTCCACTCGTTGTCGCCGATGGTGTAGACGAGCGGGTCGGCGAAGTTGTCGAACTCCTTCTTCACCTGGCCGAAGTACTCGTCGGTGCACAGCGACGACCCGTCCTTGATGTCACCGAGGTGGCTGACCAACTTGACCTTCGGGTCGTCGTTGATCTGCTGCACGACGTGCGGGAACTCGGCGATCTGGGCCGGCCCGTAGGGGATGTCGCCGATCACGGCGAAGGTGTAGGTGTCGTCGCCATGACGGGCGCTCGTCGCGGTGGCGGACGGCAGGCCCACACTCGCGACGACCAGCGCAACACAGGCAGAGACAAGAGACGCGCGGCGAATTCTCACAACCACTCCAAGTCAGAAAGGGAATCCAGCCCACCCAACGCCCTCTCGATGAACCAGACGCCACCCCCGAATGAACTCCGTCCCCTCAGCGGGCGAGGTACTTGCGTACGTCGTCGGCGACCTGGCTGCGGTTGTCCATCTCGTACTTCTTGAGGATCGTGCCGAGGTGTGACTTCACGGTGTTGAGGCTGATCCCCAACTCCGCGGCGAGCGCATCGTTGTCGAGCCCTTGCACGAGGAGTACGGCGACGCCCTGCTGGGCCCGGGTGAGACTGCCGAACCGGCGTTCCGGCTCTTCGTCCGCGTCCAGCATCATCTCGATCAACTCGGACTGCGTCTGTTCCGCGGTACGGACGAGCCTGGCCAGGTGGCCCCGGATCGGCTCCTTCCCCGCCTCCGGCTCGGCCATCGCCTCGTCGGCGATGCCGCGCAGTACGGCGATCCGGTTGGACAGGTACTCCATCACGTGGTCCGAGGTCAGCAGGTTGGGAGTGTCCTCGCCCGCCGGCAACAGCCGCAGCGCCTCGCGATCCTCGGCCTCCCGGGACAACACCCGCGCGACCATCCCGGTGAGCCACTCGAACGCACGGACGGCGTTGTCGTCGTACACGCCGTCCTGGTAACTCTGCATCGACATCATGCCGAACAACTGTTCGCTGTCGTCCTTGCCGGTCCTGAACATCGGCACGATCACCGCATCGGCCGACCTCTTGGTGACATCACCGCACGGCACGCCGCCCTGCAGCGCCGCACCGTTGTCATAGGCGAACCGATAGGTCTGCCGATTCCTCAGCAACCAGGCCGTCGGCCCGTTCGGCCCGAAGTTGTGCGTGGCCGGGTCGTCGTACTTGCCGTCCTCGTACCCGTACGGGTAGCGCACCCGGCTCGACCCCTGCAGGAACCCGACATAGAACGTGTCGACCTGCGCGAACTTCCCGGCCACCGCGCGCGCATAGTCGTACAGGCCGTAATGATTGCCGCGGAATGTTGCCTCGATCTTGTGATACGCCTCGCGCAGAATGATCGCCGTACCGGCGTCGATGCGCACAGGTACGGCCTTCCCGTCCCCCATGTAGCCCCAGCCCCCAACTCACCAACTTCGCCCCCGAAGCACTGAGCACTATGCCGTGGCTACGGACAGTTGCCAAGGGCCGAACCACGATCCGGGCGGAGCCGAGCCCAGCTCCGGTCGTCGCCCCAGACCGAAAGCGGGTCCAGGTAGGGCCGGATCAGCGCAGTGAGCTCCGCATCGTCGTGACCCGCCAACTGGTCCGACGCGACCTTCCTGGCCACTCCTGCCAGGAAGTCTGCGACCTGGATGCGCGAGTCGTCGGTTGAGTGGAGGAGTTCCAGCCCGGCCAAGCGGTCGCCTAGCTCCAGCCGCGCGATCCGTTGCGGTGAGAGCGACGTCTGCCTGTCGTGAGCGATCGCGACCGGGTACTGGCCGTCACCCCAGTACGCCACGGCCCGCACGATCGCCGGCAACAGCGGATCGAGCGGCGGGATCGCTGCCGGGTCTGCGCCGAGCCCTGCGCGGAAGGCCTCGGCGGATGGCCTGGCCTTCTTCAGCGCCGCGACTACCTCGTCATCGAACGGCAACTGCTCCAGCGCCTTGAAGAACAGCTCGACGGCGTCAGGCGTCTCCCTCGCCCACATCAGGTTGTTGGCCGCCTGCAGGAACCCGTCCCACTCAGAGCCACCTGTACTCCGGCCCGCGGCGTACAGGCTGTTCGCGGGTCGGCTGACGAGCAGCTCGGTCAATCTGGAGACCAGGAAGAACGCCTTGTCCACCAGCTGCACCTGGGCATTCCCCAGCAGCGGCCCGGACGAGCCGAGCAGCCAGAGCAACACCTGGCGGTTCTTGGACCGGAGTACATGGTTGGCCTTGTACTCCGTCGCAGGCGACCGGATCCGCCGCCGCAACTCAGCGACACACTCCGCGGCGGCTGCCTCATCCAGCGCCACACTGGCATGCGCGAACACATCGGTAACCCCGCCGACCAGCTTCTCGCCCTCATACCCGGACTCATCACAGGCAATCCCGACGAGTCTCATCCCCCGACTCTCCCACCCGGGCGAGTCCACCGCATCCAATTACGACACGGTGAAGCGCGCGTTCCCCCAGACAGATCTACCAGTCCCACCGACGCCCCCGGCCGCGATAACCTCGGTAACCAGCTTCAGCACGGACTTGCCCTTCACGCTGACCCTGAGCTCCTGCGTGTCGTACTACGTCAGCAGATAGCCGTCGTTGATCAGGGCGCCGTCCAGGTAGTTCAGGAAGCTGACCTTCGCACCCGGCTTCGTCTTGTTGTCGATCCCGAGCGTCGCCCGGAACGTCGACGAGTGCGCATCGACGCCGTACTCCGCGGTGTACCCGCCCTGGAACCCGTTTGATCTGGAACCGGATACTCCGGCCACAGTTCACCTTGTTCCCTCCGATGGTCGCCGCGCCTTCGCCCGGATCGCCGTACAGAGGCTTCAAGTCCGCCAGGTACTGCGTGGCCGGTGCGCCGCCGCGTCGATGTTCCTCTCCCACAACGTTGCCCCGATCAACAACACGATCGAGGCCACCAGGAGACCCACCAGAGTTCCGGTTCGCAGCTTGTGCGGCTTCGAGGTCATCAGATTCACAATGATGCTGACAAGAGTCGTCAACGCCACAACGCTGAAACGACGACCAGCCCGACAAAGAGGCTCATCCCTCAATTGCATCTTTCACAGCGCGAGCGGGCGACACCGGATCATCTGCTGGGGGGCAGGAATGGTGGAGCGCCCGGATCCCTGAATCCGGGCGCTCCACCATTGACCGACGTACCCGCCACCAACACAGGCCGCCATCACCCCGGGACCATCCCCTCCCCCAAGCCCCAACCCTGTCACTCAGCGTGTCCCCTGCCCATCCCCCACCGAATGACCCCCACCCGCTCCCGCCATCACCCAAAGGATGAGCCGCGGCCGCCGAACCGGATCGCCATCCCATCAATCCAGCCAAGCCCGGCCGCCGCCACGCTCACCGGGTACGCGTCAGGCGGGCTCCGGTAGGCGATTGATGGCCTGGCGGTCCGCCGACCCGGGTGCGCCGCGCCCCGGACGGCGGTACAGCCAGGGGGTTGGAACGGTCCCGACGCTATTCGGCAAAACGCCGGGACCTCAGCTGACCAACCCGGCCGGGGCTCATAGGAACAGCCGTAGCCTGCCGGTGCCCTCGGCTACAGACGACAAACAAACCATGCACACGTTCCTAGTTGCCATCCGAAATCGCCCTCTGATCTGGACGTTGCCATGCACGAGGAAGCTGGACGTGTCCCAGTCGGCGGCATTGCTCGGCAGGCGTGCGTAAGCTCTGGGCGGGTTCGCTTCGTCTATGTATTAGAGGAAGCGGCTGAGAGGCGGCGCCAGTGAAAGCAGCAGACGAACGGGGGTTCCGGGAGTTCGTGAGCTCTCGGAGGCCGGCCTTGCTGCGTACGGCGTACTTGCTGTGCGGTGACTGGCACCGGGCGGAGGACGTCGTGTCGACCGCGATCGTGAAGCTGTACGTGGCGTGGCGGCGGGTCGCCTGCGCGGACAACCCGGACGCGTATGCCCGACAGGTCGTCGTACGGACCTGGCTGGATGAGGCCAGGAGGCCCTGGCGCCGGGAACTTCCGGTCGAGATGTTGCCGGACAGGCCGTTGGACCACACGGACACCGCGGCTGACGCGACCGTCCGCCGTGCCGATCTCCGTCTTCTCCTCGCCAAGATGCCCGCCAGGCAGCGTGCGGTGCTCGTGTTGCGCTTCTACGACGATCTGTCGGTCGAGCGCACCGCGGAGATACTCGGCTGCACTCGCGGCGCGGTCATGACACTCACGTCACGGGCGCTCGAAACGATCCGCGGGCTGCTGCCCGACGGTGCGATGACCGCGACCGACCTCGAGGAGACACTGTGAAGACCACTGTACGAAGCCTGCTCGACGATCTGACAGCGGATCAGCCCGAGCCCACCGACGACCTGGACCGTCTGATCGCCCGCGGTCGCCGCCGCAGCCGAATCCGCACTGCAGCCCTCGGCGCGGTAGGCCTCACGCTCGCGGTCGGCCTCACCGGCGGCGTACTCGCGTTGCGCCCCGGCGCGAGCAATCTGCCGGTAGCCCCTCCACCGTCGTCGTCTGCGCCGGCATCTACCACGACGCCGCCGGCATCTGCCGGGCCGGCGTTCACGAGCGAAACGACGGAAAAGTCCAGGGAGCTCGGAAACCTACTGCAACGCCTCGCACCGGAGATCGGCCAGATTCCCGGAGCCCATCAGTCCAACGGCGAGCGCCTCAGCCCGGACGGGTCCGCGGCTCACCTCAGCGCCGACAGCACGTCGAAATACCGCGTTGGCGACTTGTGGAACTTTGTGAACCTCTCTGTGGAGGTCAGCACGGCGCGTCAGGTGCCACCCGTCTGCGACGGCATGACGCCAGGCGTGAACAAATGCACCGAGGTCTGTCGCCTTCCCAACGGGTCGACCGCCTACATCCACAACTACACCGCGGCGGGCGGGCATCACTACGAGGTCCGGCTGGTCCGCCCCGACAACACCTGGGTCTACGTCGGCAGCGGCGCGGACATGCCACCGGGATCGACCCACGACGCGCCCCTGTCGGCCGCACGCGTCCTCGAAGTCGCTCAGCAGATCACCACTCAACCCTGACTGAGATCAGTCTTACGCATCGCCCCAAGAGCTGCCGACTTCAGGTTCGGTGCGGGTCAAGGGTCGAGGCCGGTCGGCCTCGGCCAGGGCCTCCCCCGCGAGAAGCAACCTCAACCGGCGCTGCGGACTTGGAGTGGGTGGGAGCGGCGACGGAGGAGGCGCGTGGGCGAGCGTCGTACAAGCAGAAGGCCGGTCTCCCTAGGGGGAGGACCGGCCTGCGTTACTGGGTGGACCTTGTAACACGTTACTCGAACCCAGACCTCTACCGGCAACCCTTGTTGCGGCTCAAACAGTCGCTCCATGTGACCAGGCCAGCCAGCGACCGCCATCCATCGACGCCCAAACCACACAAAGTCACGCAGCGCCTGATGCCCGAGCAGATCAATGAGCTCACGACCGCATATGAAGCCGGCGCTTCACCAAGCGAGCTCGGCCGCAGGTACCACCTCGCCCAGACCACTGTTGCCAACCTGCTAACAGCTCGTGGGGTAGCCCTTCGCCCTCGCGGCCTCTCGGGTGCCGACCTCATGAGAGCCCGCGAGCTGTATGAATCCGGGCAGTCGTTGGCTGCCGTCGGCAAACAACTGGGCTATAACCCATCCAGCGTTGGCTGGGCCCTGCGGCGAGCGGGAGTCGCCATGCGCCGACCGCACAAGCTCGCCGACAGGGAAATCTCCGAGTGTGTACGACTGTACAGCGATGGATGGTCGACTGTCCGTCTCGGCGAGCGCTTCGGAGTTGGCGATCGGACGGTCGCCAAGGCGCTGCGAGAGAAGGGAATCCAGCTGCGTTCCGCAGGCCCAGCATCTAACGTCGGCCGCTAGAGCCACCGCCTATGCGATGAGTACCTGGCGAACGGCAAGGCAGCCTGAGCCCTTGCACCTAGCCCAACATCTGCTAATCTGGCGATCTGTCAGGTATGCAGCACAGGAGGTTAGGATGCATAAGATCGATGTCGACGATGAGGTATTTGCGTTCCTACAGCGCGAAGCTGAACCGTTCGTCGATACGCCCAATGACGTACTGCGACGAAGGCTGCTGCAGGGCGCGGCCCAGCCTCATCAGCCCAGAGCCAAGCGTCGCAAGGGCCCCCTCGCCTCGCTGATCGAGGCCGGCTATGTCTCCCCCGGGGATCGCCTCGTACACCGCCAGAAGCGGAAGGGCAATGTCCATCATGGCGAGATTCTAGAAGATGGGTGGGTCCGAGCTAACGGCAAAGACTACGACAGCTTGTCTCCGTCCCTAGGCGAAAGCGTCGGACACCAGATCAACGGCTGGCTTTGGGTGCACGAGCGATCGGGAAGCCGGCTCTATGACATGCGTGAGCGATTGAACGAACACTGACGCGCCCGGCGTCGGCCAGACTCCCGCCAAACCTACAATCCGGATCCAGAGGGCTCTCTATGCGTGCAAACTTCTCCGAGTTCAGCTATGGATATGCGACGATCCGAGAGGCTGAGGCCGTCATCACCGCGCTATATCGACAGCACGAGGCGCCCAAGATGCCCTCGCTGAGAGAGGAGAAAGATCTTGGCTGGGACGCCAGGATTGCCACTGTTGACTATGCGCTCTTTATGCAATTCAAGGTCGCGGAATATATAAGTAGACGAAACCCGAGCTCGCCTACCTGGGGTGGCGTTGGTGTGCCGCATTACAGAGTTACTATCGACACAGATGGTCATCAACACGAGGCGCTGCTCCGATTGGAAAAGAAGCTCACCGAGGCTGGAGAGTTCGGAGACGTCTACTACGTCGCACCAATCTTTCATCTACGTGAAGATTTCGATCAAGTTTACATCACCGAGGAAGTGCTCGATCGATCTGTCATCGTCTCGCCCAGCGAGTTTGGTGAAGCAGATGGCGTACACCACTACGTCACGGAGCCTACGACTGGCAAAGAGCAGGTGTTCTCAACTCCTCGATCGCCGCGCAGCCGGGTGCATTGGGAGGAGTTGCAGTGGCGCGCACGCAACCGAGCAATCGGTGAGATAGAGAAGCCTAACGCTCGCTCGATGCCATTGGAGGAACTGGAATCGTTGCTGGTTTCAGTACTGCGCGAGTCGAACATCTCGGTTGAGTTTGGCCTAAATGACCGTACGGCAACCGCCAGGCGTATCGACCGATTGGCAGCCGTTCTCGGCTGCGGTCTCGTTCTCATTCCCAATCGGCGTAACGAGACGACCTCTGATTGACGGAAGTCCCTTGCGCCTAGGACCTTTCACAACGCTGGCCGTCCGCGTACGATTGTCTCGTGAGCTACGTCATTGAAAGGCGAGAACATGCCTAACGTTGGAAATGAAGACCAATTTGAGGATGTCTATACTGGAAAGTTCCGGGCGCTTGTTGCTCAATACGGCACGATTATCAAGTACGAGAGAGATCGTGCTGGCATCGATATTGGGTTACACCTTCATGGCCCTTCATCATCCCAGTATTCTAGTCCGCTCGCTGACGCCAAGGTCTGGTTCCAACTGAAGGGCAAACACGCGAAGACCTTGCCCGCCCATCAGCTCGCATCAGCCACAATCGTCTCGTCATCGGTCTCACTTGAGCTTTTGAAGTTTTGGTACGCTCAACCTGAGGCTGTATATATCGCTATCTATCTTGAAGCCACGGGTGAGTTCATCCTTGAGGACGTTCGCGACATCGTCGATCGAATGTGGGGCGAACGACTATTCGCCCCAAGCACCTTCACCGAAGGCCAGCAGTCGGTTACCTTACATGTGAGACGGGCGGCCATCCTCGACGCTGAGCGCCTAGGCCTGCTACTCAGACATCGATCCATGCGCATCGATGGCCCGTCATGGCGTGGACGCCCACTGGGTCATCGGTTTGATCCTTTGCGCTCTGCCCTAGCTCCCATGGATCCCGATGATTACCGGGCCCTCGTTCTCCGCCTACTAGAGGTTCACGGCTTCGAAGAACAGGAGAGACTCGATCCAGCACTCTTGCTAGGGTCGCCTCGGCCGCAAGGCGATCGGGCAAGCCTCAGCATGGGACGCATGCACTACACGTACGAGTGGACACATCCGGCTATGACCGAGTTCGGCTATGACGAGGGTGAGACGTTTCGCATTGAGGGACAGATGTTCCAAGCGCAGGGACCGTGCGCGGTCCTCATCCACGAACAGCCGGAAGCCATACCTCGTCGCTCCGACTCTTCTTTACTGTCGGATCTACTGAAGGACCGTGGCGTAGAGAAGCTGCTCGTATTCGTCAACGCGCCGTTCAGTCCTGCGTTGATGGGCGGTTACAAAGTCGCCGCAAAACACGTGGGGTGCATTGCTCAAGATCTAGACAGCCTGGCATTCAACGTACTGACTGCAACACTGATATACCTGGAATTCCGAGACAGATTAGAATGGCGATTCGTAAACTATCTTCATCACAGATTCGGGAACTAGCGTTTAGATGACTCTCGACCACACTGGATGAAACATCACCGGATCCGCATTCCAGAGGACTTGGTATGATTCGAGCAGCTTCTTGACCCGGGGGTCGCAGTCCGTCGAGCAGAAGACACGAGCAACTAGTCGGGGAGTCTGGAAACGCTGATTCAGCTCAGTAGTCCAAGCGTCGGAGATCAAGACTACTGCATGAACACGACTGCTCGATCGTAGTGCATCAGAGATGACCGTCTCAGCATCGTCCCCATAAGCAGCGAGATCACCCCAAGTTCGAGGAATTCGCACGAAGATAGTACCGACGCCTCCCGGAGGCAACTGTCGACGCGCAGTCTCGAGGGTTTGCTTGAGCGTCTTTGGGGTAAACGCGATGTCTTCTTTGGCTTTTACTTCTATGGGCCATTCATCGTCGCCAAATGGGACGCCGATGTCATAATCGTTGGTCTTGATGCCCGTGGGTATTCTGATCGCAGACTGGAGCGGTATGTACTTGAGCAACCAGACAACTTCGGCCTCGAACATCGCTCCGCGCAGCTCGTTGTGCCGGTTACGCAAGCCCGCGATTAGGTCCGGAAAGAAGTCGTAAGGTTGCAGGTCGAACAAGTAGCGGCCTAGCTGCATCTCCTCGTGGAGAAAGGCTCGCTTCACCTCGGGATCGTTGCTTTGCGTCGCGTAGGCTTTCGCCTCAGCCAGATTGCTCGCGACCCAGTCTTCGCCGAAGATGGCCTCGATGACCTCGCTCGCAAGTACGGAGGCGACCTCGCCACGACTTGCCCCCATGGCCTCCTCTGTCTCGATGACGAGTCTCTGGCAACCCTCGACATAGCGCTGCCACACAACTTCCTCCGGAATATCCTCCGGGGCTTGCGCGCGTACATCCGCATACAACGGAAAGCTAGACAGAACCTTCTCCCCCCAACGATGCGCACCATAATTCCACGCAACTGCTGCGTCGCCGGCGGGGCAACGGCTTGGATCGCCGATCCTACGGGTTAGGTGATCCGTGGATCAAGATCGAACGTAACGTCAGGTGGAGGTTATGGGGCGTTACTCGAACCAGCCCCTACTACTGGAGAAGCTCCAAGATCTGGCGGCGTCCGTCGCACTTGAAACAACACCCGAAAGACCCGTGACCGGCGCCACACCGACCCCACGCGTTCAAAGGCTCGACGAGAGGCTTGATGGCGAGACTGTGGCTCAGATCATCGTCGAGTACGAGGCCGGAGCGTCATCCGCAGCCATTGGCTCGATGTTCTCGCTAAGCAAGAAGAGCGTTGTCAAGGTCCTCCGAGAGGCCGGCATCAACGTCCGCTACCCGCGGATGACGGAGTCAGAACTCAGACGAGCAACGATGCTCTACAACGACGGATATTCACTCGTGGAAGTTGGCAGACGACTCGGTCGTGATCACTCGACGATCTACAAGGCAATGAAACGCGCCGGTATGAAGATGCGAGATTCGCACGGACGCCCCTGAGGCGCGACATCAGGCCTTGAGGAACTCCGTACGACATGCTTCTAGCTCCGCCCAGTGCGCCTTGAGGTCAGCCAACGTCGATGAGACCCCGAGCGACAACAGTGGTTGCGAGTGGGCTTCGGTCTGCCTACAAGCCTCCTCGAAGATGGGGAACACCACGTCGATCGCAGGCTTCATCGCTCCCAGCTTAAGATCCGGCAAAGTGGTCATCCGAACATTCGGCTGGTACCTACGCGTAACACCGTTGAGCAGCTCATCTTCAGTGAACACCTCGCACCACGACCGCATACATGAATACCCTTCACGGATCAGCGCGTCTCGCGCTTCTCCGTCTACGGCTTCGGCCGCCGCGATCTTCTTGTTGATTCGCTTCTTCAGATCGCTGAGGCTATCCAGGCGTGGCCCAGTAGCAGGCGCAACGTGGCCCTTACCCCCGTCATCCGTCACAGCGTAGTAGGTGCAGCGCTTCGACTTCTCGAACAGCGACAGTAGTTTCGTTGCGAACAGGATGTCATGCGTAAAGACGATCACCTGGTTGTTGTCAGTCAGTCCAGCAATCCGATGTGCTACTTCATTGATGCGCCGATGGTCAAGGCTCGACACTGGATCATCAAAGATGATAGGAGCAGTGATTCCCGTCAACCGCGCCTCGGCGAGGAAGTCAGCGATAGCAAGAACCTTCTGCTCACCCTCTGAAAGCACCTTTGAAGGCTTGTAACTTCCACCAAGTGTGCGTCGGCGGTGCGGCTTCCCCTCGCGACCAACAAACTGAACATCCAGCGCTGGCGCTCGGAGGTGCTTGCACTCCTCAGCAAACAAAGTGTCGAAACTCTGATTGATAAGCTGATCACTGGCGCTCTTAGCCAACTCAGTGACCTGTCGCAGATAGACGGCCATTTTCTTGACAAGAATCGCGATCCGGGCAGCCAGTGCCTCACCCTTGACCTTTGACTCAACCTGCTCCCAGACGGCGGCCAGTTCCACCCGCCCGGCCAGTTCCACTCGCTCGGCCTTCTTCTCTTTGAGGGCCGCCGTACGGTCGTTTAGCTGCTTTTGTACCCCTTCGACCAGAGTAACCGTCTCGGTCCGAACCTTCTGCACCTCACCCAACGCGCCAGCAGCGTCCTCGGTCCACTTCGCCTCTACCGGCTTGGCTTCACCAATCGCGAACCGAAAAGCTTCACCCAAGGACTTCACCCGAGCAAGTAGGTCGTACTGTGGGACGCGTTCGTCGAGAACCTCTTGCTCCGAGATGAACGAAAGCATGCCAGGACCAATGAGTGACTTTACCGAGGACTGAGCCACTGACAGAGCCTCTTCCAAAGCTCGAATGTCACTGCTCAACTTGTCTTCCAGGTACTCGCTGTATCGGGCGAGCAGGACTAGCGCCGGCGCGGCAAGGGGTTGACGACAGTACAAGCAGCGGTCTTCGTCGTGCACCCCTTCGCTCTGCAAGTGCTGCTTGTACGCCTCACCGCTAGCAATGAACGCCGACCATGTGTTGTCTGGCGCAGCCGGAAGCGACGCCGCGATGAAAAGCTGCTCACGCAACTGTGTTTGATCGCCTCGGAGTGCGGCGAGCTTGACCAAGTTGTCGTTGTACGCCGTCGCATCGAAGACCGACAAGAACTTTGCTGCGGTCTCCGCTTCCCCCAATACCGCACTAAGGCGTTGCAGAACCGGAAGTTGGGCCGCCACCGTGTTTGCCTCAAGCGCAGCAACCGCTTGCACGAGGTGTTCCAACTGCGTCTTGGGTTCATCACCAAAAGCAGCGAGCTTGCGAAGCGCTTCTAGGTCGGTCGCAGCGCTCAGCGTCTCGATCTGCGGATAGACACTCGACTCTCTCGGAAACCGGGCGAGCAAGCCAGGGATTGCCGTCTTCAAGTTGGCAATATCCTGATCCAGCTTCTTCTGTACGGCTCGAATCGCGTGGCTGACATAGTTGAAGAGCGACAGAACCGCGGGCACGTAGACGTATTCGAGGTCAGAGTCCAGATGCACATTGACGGCCGGGCTATCGAAAATCGACATACGCGTGAACGGCGACAGACCCTGCTCGCCACCCCACGTCGCATGGTGAGCTTCAGTTCCCAGGGTGTAGTCAATTACAGCCGACTTACTCACGTCTTCATGGACAGCAATATCTCCAAGGATGGTGTCGGCCGTTCGACTGTTGGCGAGCGCCTTGAAGACTCGCGCATAGCCTGTCTTGCCCGTCCCGTTCTCGCCGAACAGGATCGTCAGCCCTGCGTGTGGCTCGATAACCGCTCCCGGAACAAGTGCGTTCACGCCCCGCACTTCAGAAAGCTTCGAGATAGCTAGCGGTTCTTCGGCCTCATCTTGACCGGTAGTCACCGCCAACTCTGGTTCGACATCCAGCTTTCGCTTGTCGATCAGCTTCTCTTGACGAAAGAGGTTATAGGCGTGCTCGATATCGGTAGCCGGAAGCTCCCGGGTCGTCGCGATCACCTGGCGCGCGATGTACCGCAGCCACTCGTCGCTTTTATTGGCCCATTTCGCAAGCGCGGCGCGTGGATCCTTCCCAGCTTCCTTGGGCGCCGAATCCGCCGAAGTAGGACTACTGCTCACGATGTTTCCTCTCCAGCGCCACCGCTGTTTAATTCTTACTTCATTTAACCACGGCAAGCACGTGGTAGGAACCATAACCGAGTTGAGTCGCAGCTGCTACGGGTTATCTCGTACACACAATTGCCGTTGCAAATCTTCGGCCATCTCCGCGGAGATGTGAATCTTTTCCAGCCAAGCTCGAGTGGTGACACGTGTCAGCTTTCGAGGATCTCGCTCAGCTCGGCAAACTTCTCCGTCACGGCTAGCAACTTCTCCGAGTCGCGTGACGTATTCAGGCGTCTGAGCGCAGCCTCAGCCTCCCGCGTACCACCTCCGCTGACCGCATCGATTACCGCGGCGGCCGGCGTCCCGAGCTTGTAGATGACGACCGCCTGCTCCTGGTATGCAGGCAGGTCCTTCGGCAGGTGCGCGAGACCGAGCCCCATTAGCTTCCGGCTGATGCTGGCCCGTACATGAACACCGAGGCGACCCGCCTCCTCTAGATACCGAAGGTCCCACATCATGACCCGCAGAACGCCACCCCCTGCCTCAACCGCGTCCTTGAGTTCACCCCAACTTCCGTAGCTTGGCTCCCACTCCTGCTCAAGCTCGACCGTCGTCGCCATGACCGCCACCCCATTTAAAGTCAAAAGAAAAACCTTGATCTAAGATCATCTTAAGGTCAAGACGGGGACAAGGTGCGCTCAACCCGGCTTTGTCGGCGCGTTCGCTGTCAGCCGCACGCTGAAGGCTCGCCAGCGAGTCGAGCGAGCAGTATGCGGTGACAGTAGGTTGTCGGTGGGCTGCCCTACGCTGCAGGACGCAGCTCAAATGAAGCTGAACGGATCCGTTGGAGAGGCGACATGACGCAAGAAGCTCGGAAGCAGAAGATTCTCCAAACCCTGGAGGAACACTCGCGCGAGAGAGGCGCCGAGATGATGGCAGTACCGCTCGCGCGAGGCAGCGTGGTACTGCCCGTGATCAAACTGCCTCTGTCTGTCCCGCTGCTGAACGCCGACAGCTTCCGGATTGCGCCGGAGTTGGATGACCACCCCTCGGCCGAGCTCGTCAGGTCGGACCCACTGGGCAGCGAAGCCCAAAAGGTCATCGCCAAGCTGGTCCGGACCTCACACAAACACACCAAAGAGCTCAAGGAGAGCCTCAAGGACGGGCAGGATGAGCCGGGCCTCATCACGCGTGCCGGCATCCTCATCAACGCCAACACCCGCTGTGTCTTGATGCGTGAACTGCGCGACGAGGGCGACCTTCAATCGGATGCGATCCGTGTCGCAGTGCTACCTGCGGACATCGACGACCCCGAACTGATGGACCTCGAAGCAGTCGTCCAGAAGCAGCGCGATCACAAGGATCCATACAACCTTGTGAGTGAGCTGATGATGCTCAAACGCCTCCACATACGCGGCAAGATGACACCGCAGCAGATCGGCAAGCGGCAGCGGCTCCCAGCCAGGGATATCATCAAACGATTCGAGATCCTTTCGCTCATGGAGCGGGCTCGCTATTTGGTCGAACCCCCGCTGCCGCTCACCACGTTCTCGGGTCAGCGCAGCAAGCTTCAGAACTGGAAGGAGCTGCTGACTCGCGTGCAGGAGCTCGATGCACGCGACAGCCCCGCAGCGGGCGACGAGGCTATCGTCGAATGGTTGTTCGCGTACATGCTGGGACATAACTCCGTGCACAGACTTCGATACGCAGACGGCGGTTGGATAGATCGCCATGTGGTGGATCATCTTTCGTCGCATGGCGAGATCGGCAGCAAACTGGCGGAGATCACCGACGCTGCACAAGACGTCCACAAAGTGGATGACCGCACCGATCTCGACATTCTCGATATCAGTGAAAACACCTCACCACAGCTTGCGAGCCCATCAAAGGCGAAACTGCTGGGGCTGGCCGTCGCCTTGCACAACGCTGATCCTTCGGAAAAGGTCACACTTCCAGATGGAAGCAAGCATGCAGCCGCTGATGTCAGTCGTATCCTCAAGGCTGCTTCCACGAAAGGCTTGGACGACAGCAAGCGCCGAGCTGACGCAGGCGAACGCTTGGTTGCACCCGAAAATCTGCTCAAAAAGACCTACGAAGACTTCGTTGCAGCGAACCGCGCTATCGATGAGGCGGTCGGGGTGGCTGGATTCGAGAAGCACATAGACACCGTACGATCCGTCTTGGACGACCTCAGCTCGCAGTTGGAGATCGCGAACGAGATGCTCGACGCACGTATTGGGTCGGAATCAGCAGATGGCAACTAGCACAGGCGGCGCTGCTGGGCCCGCTATCACCGTGCACTTCTCTGACGATGGCTCGCACCTTGTCATGGATCGGCGACTGGTTAGCGATGACATTTGGGCAGAAATCACAGCCACAGTCGCTGGTGCAATGCCGCCAGCTGACCAGCCGGCCAGACTGGCCACGGACCAGCTCATTCAGCGCGCCGGAACCCTCAGCGCGATACTGCGTCGCGCGGGCGTGGCTTTCCGACCTGACCAACGCGTGATAGACATGCTCGGCGCTATCCGCCAAGACCGTCGAGCCGTTGTCAGCGGGTCACGTCCCGAGTCCGCATCGACCAGGGTTGATTCGGGTACAGATATCGGTCGATATGAGCTGATCCGTCCGCTGCGATCCTTTCAGACCCGTGATCTCGAAGCCCTGTGGAGAATGCGCCACGGCGCCAATTTCTCTGTTCCGGGCGCGGGAAAGACCACGGTTGCATACGCCCTCCACGCGCGCGAGCAGGCGGCGTCGCGGGTCGACCGGATGTTGGTAGTTGCCCCTCTGTCAGCCTTTGGAGCCTGGGAGGAAGAAGCGGCAGCTGTGCTGACTCCGGCGCCGCGGGTATCTCGCCTGTCTGGAAGGATCGACGGCGATCCGGACGTGCTACTCGTTAACTATCAACGCCTGGCCAACTCCCTTCCGCAGCTTACCGACTGGATGCACCGTCACTCCGTCCATCTCGTCGTCGACGAGGCGCACCGCGCTAAGAGGGGCAGCCTCGGTGAGTGGGGAAGATCCCTTCTCACCCTCGCTCCACTTGCCCAACGTCGGGACATCTTGACCGGGACGCCAGCGCCCAATCACCCTAAGGATCTAGTAGCGCTGCTTAACGTCCTGTGGCCCGGCGGGACGGTTTCCGCCGCCCTGCCCCGCGATGCACTGGCCAAAGATCCAACTAGCGACGCAATGGCCGGCGTCAACGGTGCAATACGGCATCTGTATGTCCGCACTACCAAAGAACATCTTCGGCTGCCGCCTGTCACGTTTCATCCTATGACCGTCGAGATGGGCAAGTTACAGCAGGACATCTACGACGCGATGTTGAACAGGTACGCCGGGTTGCTCGACCTCAACACGGTGGACGCTTCGATGTTCGCTCAAATGGGCGAAGTGGCGATGTACCTGATCCAAGCTGCGTCGAGTCCTCAACTTCTATCGAACAGCGCAGATCCTGGTCGAGCTTATCGCTATCCGCCGCTCGCTATTCCTCCCGGAAGTCAGCTAGCGCACATGATCGAAACCTACGCTGACCATGAAATCCCGGCCAAGATAGAGACCGCTTGTCGGATCGTCCACAGCAATACACAACAAACCCCCAAGCGTAAGACGCTGGTTTGGTCCAACTTTCCAGATAACTTGCTCGCACTCGAACAACACTTGGCCTATCTGCAACCAGCCATCGTATATGGAGGGGTACCGAGCACCGAAGACGCTCTGCCGGGGGTGAGGACACGCGAACGGGAACTGGCCCGCTTCCGATACGACGCAGACTGCCAGGTTCTGCTCGCCAATCCAGCGGCCTTGGCCGAGGGCGCCAGCCTGCATCACGTCTGTCATGACGCGATCTACATCGACCGCACCTTCAACGCAGGACAGTATCTTCAGTCCCTCGACCGTATCCACCGCTTAGGTCTGCCAGATGACACCGAGACACGTATCTACCTGCTGACCGCGGCCGGCACGATCGACGACCGGGTTCGTCGTCGGGTTGAAGTGAAAATGCGTCGGCTGTCACAGATGCTCGACGACCCGGAACTGGTAGGCCTTGCGCTTCCTGATGAAGAGGATTCCGGGCCTGTGCTGGATGACGAACTCGATCTGCGCGAGGTTCTGCAACATCTCGCGCAAGGGCAATCAGCAGCCGCATGACACGGAAGCCAACCGAGCACCAGTTGCGCGCAGCCATACGTGTGGCTCGCCTGATCGATACCAGCGGCAATCAGCAAGACGACGTATCGCTTGGTTTCAGAATGACTTCAACGCTCGGCCAGCATTCGCCCGATGCGCTGCTCGCCGCCGAGGCGCTTCTCATGAGTGCCGGCCTGCTGACGACGTTGAACGGCACGGTGCACGCCACCCCACAACTCCGCCAGTTCGTTGATCTCGACGACGATGACGAGCTTCTGCGGATCTTCTCTGAGCTACTCGTCGCAGACGCCGCCGACGCTCGCGCAGAGACAGGCGCCGCTGGAGAAGATCACATCACTGAGATGCTGCGGCGAGACCTTGATCATTTCGGCCGGCCGGATCTTGCTGCGAAGGTGCAGCGAGTCAGCCTCCTATCTGATCGCCTAGGCTACGACGTCCAGGCGCCAATGCTCGTTGGACACGGACTACGTCGCTTAGAGGTGAAGACTCAACGCAGCCCACAACCCGGAACAATGCAGTTCTTTATCACGCGACATGAATACGAAGTGGGTAAAAAGTACAGCTCCGAGTGGGCGCTCGTCATGTGCTCGATTGCCACTGGCACTGATGAGGTCAAGATCGAGGGCTGGTGCCGTGCCGCGGCGCTCCCAGCCTACTTGCCAGATGACCGAAACAGCCGATGGACGGAGGCTCGGGTAAGACTTCCTACGACACTTCTCATAGAAGGGTATCCGCCAGCGGTCTAAACTTTGCGGGCAGCGGCAGGTCATTGAGCGCCCGCGGTTCTATCTTAATTAGGCCTTCCCCTTGTCGCCTAGCGGCTTCAGTGATAGCCGCCTGACCAGCCTTGCTGCGCAGCCACTTGAGGATGTCCAGCCTCATATCACTTGGGGTCTCAGGCTTCCATGTCAATCCGTAGAGATTGTTCGTGATAAGCGCCTCGGCGCGATTCTCGACGAGGTGGAACTTATCTTTCGTCATCGGACCGATAATAACGTCGGGCGTAAATATCTCTGAGTTTAGATCGTACCATCGTGGCCGGGTTTGGCAGAGGATCCTCTCTGGGGTCTCCTCGTCTACACCAATTGCGATATAGGCCTGCAGCCGCTTAAGATCTTTAAGTTGTCGTTCCGTCGCGACCAGAAGATAGTGCTTCTCCTCAAGTTGGTCAAGAGTGCGCTGGTCGCAGACGTTCGGCAGGTCACGCAACCGACGAATTAGCGGCCGGAGTACAGATTGTGGCAACTGGCGCTCGCGCTGCGTGGCATCAGTAACGATGAAGAATTTGTTGTCCCCTGTTGCCACGCCGCGCTTTATTTTTGCGAAATCTCTTAACAAGAATCCGGATCGCTTCGGCGCTGTGTTCTTCGTTTCCTTCTCGAACAGAGCTCTCCATCTGTCCGGCGAAGCAGAATCTCGCGGAAGCGTTCGAGTGGTGTTCCCATCGTGGCCCAGTATGAATGGTTGCTCGCTGATCCGTTCCGTGCCTACAAGGAGAGCAACAGCGTCGACCTGGGCATCATCGAAGAGTTCGGAGGCGAACAGATGCAGCTCTACCCGTCGGTTCTTCAGGGACCAGATCCGCTCTCGTAGCCTCGCCGCGTAGTCGGACTCAAGCCACTGCGCCGGCAGCAGGAGACAGAGTCCATCGTCTGGCTGCAGAAGCTGCAGTGTGGCGGCGGTAATTAGCGCTGAGAGACTCGCACGGTTCCCGCACAGCCCACCAGCCGCAGCGGCCAGGCGAGCTCGCTCGCCGTGTGGCAGTAACTGGAGTCGGGTGTACGGGGGGTTTCCAAGCACGAGCCGCCCCGATGGAAGGTCGTGCCAGGTCTCCTGGACCCATGCCACGTAGTCATCAAGCACTAGTCGGATCCCCGGATCCAACGAGACCGACGACTCGATCCGATACTCGTTATGTACGCGAAGCGCGAGTAGCCCCAAAGTGACCGGGTTGATATCGACTGCCCAAACCTGAGCGTCCGGCCATCGCGAGGCGGCCGTGGTTGTGAAAATCCCAACACCTGCCCCTACGTCGACGACCGCACGAGGTTTTGGCTGGCTTGCCGCCCACTGGTCCACCATCCAGTTAACCTCGCGCGGCGCGGTGAAGAACGTCCCTAGGTTGCGACGACTAACCGGTGAGACCGTTCGTGCGTACAAGTCGGCAAGGGTAGTGTCGCGTCGGTCCGATGCAAGCAACTTCTTGTACCGCAGGACGAATTCTTCCGGTGGAGTAGGGCCCTCGGTGACCCACCGCCTCATGTCCTGGGCAGAGAACGCAGGTAGCAGACTGGCGTCTGGGCCAGCCCCCATCAAGGCGCCAACAAGCCCTCCGAGTGCCGCCAGCCGGGTTCGCTCATCAGGCTTCGCACCAGGCACCCACGCAGTCGGGATGGGAGCGCCTTCGTACGAGGTGAGCCAGGCCTGCAGATCGCGCGCCGAGACGCCAGCGTCCGCATTGCGATCCTTCACCATCCACCTCTCATCCGGCGCGACCTAAAGGCCTTATCGTGCCGCATGCCTCCGACAGAAACTGGATGGGGGTGCAGGGATGACTCTCTTGCCTTGTTCGACTGCATATTTGCGGTGTGGCACAGAGACAGATGCTACTTATAAGTCTGTAGACTTTCAAGTAGCATTTCCGTCAGGGTCGTCTGGCTATGACAGGGGATCTGCAACGCACCGTTGGACGCAACCTGCGGCGTTATCGGCTGCAGCACGGCCTCAGTCAGGAAGCAATGGCGCGCGTGCTAGATGTGCACCGGACTTACATGGGCGGCGTCGAGCGCGGCGAGCGCAACCTGACTCTAAACACCGTTGAACGGATAGCCGCTGCGATCGATGTCGACCCGCTCGCCCTCCTAACTAGGGACGCTACAGACGTTGACGGAAATCGCTAGTTGCACTTCACTCAACGCTCAATTCGGCATCTAAACGTCTAGGTCCGTAGAGTCCTCGCGTGCGCGTACTCATTCTCGGAGGCTCCTGGTTCCTCGGCCGAACTCTGATTGTCGATGCGTCGGCTCGAGGGTGGGAGATCACTGCCTTCTCCCGAGGCAAGAGCGGTCACCCGCCGGCGGGTGCCACACACGTTGTAGGCGACAGGACGAACGACGCCGATCTCCGCCGCCTGGCCGAAGCTGGTCCTTGGGATGCCGTCATCGACACCAGTGCCTACGAGCCGATCGACGTTGCGCGGGTAATTGAAGCACTTGCGGGTCAGGTTGAGCAGTATGTGCTTGTGTCGACCGTCAGCACGTACCGGGACTGGCCGACCACTGCGGTCGACGAATCCTCCCCCCTCTGGCCGTCGTCACCGACCTACACCGAGGACTCTGCCGAGTTGGCCGACCTGACTGTCGGCGGACAATACGGCACGCTGAAGGCGGGATGCGAGGCCGCCGCAACTGCCTGCAGACCACGGAGTCTCATCGTTCGCCCCGGCGTGATCTTGGGGCCTGGCGAGTACGTAGGCCGCGGGCTGAAGCTACTAGGACGCGCCGCCCGCGGCGGTCGCTGGCTCATGCCCGCACCAGCCGAACAACCCATCCAACCGATCGATGTCCGCGATGTATCAATGTTCCTGCTGGACTCGATCGAGGCGCGTCGTGACGGCGCCTTCAACCTTGTCGCTCCCGTAGGCCATGCCACGTATGGCGACCTGATCGACATCTGTCTTGAACTGACCGGACACCGCGCAGTGGCGTCCAGCAGAGTGGTGTACGGCGGGCCCGGTGACGGGCGTGGCGTAGGCGCATAGAGGCGG
>NZ_JBHSKE010000044.1:0-113504 GCF_042657745.1 Kribbella qitaiheensis
TCTTTCCAACACCACCCGACCCCAGCCAGGACCTACCCAGGCGCGTCACCCAAAAAGCAACAGGCTCTCCAGGTCCCCACACGGTGTCCGAGGTCCCCGCAACCGCACCGCCACCGGCTGGCGCACCCCCGAGAAGGTGTCCGCGGTCCCCACAACTGCACGGCACGGCGGCCGCCGCCGGATCCGGGCCGGGCGGCGGGCTCTCGGTAGCGGGTCGTTCGGCCGCTGGCGTCTTACAAGCCGCCAGCCATCGAACAGCCCGCCAGCGGATCCCGAAACGAGCCACGAGCGGCCGAACAACCCGCCAGCCGGCTGACGACCCGCCAGTGGTCGAACAAGCCGCCGGCGCCAGCCCCCTAATCGGCACAACCACCACCCATCAGGGCGAAACCCAGCCCGGAAGCCCTTGTACCGACCGACAGGCCCGCCAGGTGGCCCCGAGCCGCCTGGTTGGTGTCGGCGGTCACAATGGGGTGTGACCCACTTTGACCTGGTAGTGGTCGGAACCGGCTCCGGCAACACGATCGTGACCAAGCAGTTCGCCGACTGGAAGGTGGCGATCGTCGAGCGCGGCACGTTCGGTGGGACCTGCCTGAACGTCGGCTGCATCCCGACCAAGATGTTCGTGCACACCGCCGATCTGGCCGCGGTACCGTCCGGGAGTTCCCGGTTCGGGGTGGACGAGCAGCTGACCGGGGTGCACTGGCCGGAGATCCGCGATCGCATCTTCCACCGGATCGACCCGATCTCCGCGAGCGGCGAGGAGTACCGGCTGCATCACGCGAACAACGTGAACGTCAGCCTCTACCACGGCACCGGGCGGTTCACCGCCGAGGGCGAGCTGACCGTGACGTCGGCGGACGGCGAGCAGACCGAGGTGCTGACCGCGGACAAGTTCGTGCTCGCCGCGGGGAGCCGGCCGATCGTGCCCTTCATCCCGGGGCTCGAGGAGGTCGGCTTCCACACCTCCGAGACGATCATGCGGATGGAGCAGCTGCCCCGCCGGCTCGGGATCATCGGCAGCGGGTTCGTCGCGGCCGAACTGGCGCACGTCTTCTCCTCGCTCGGCGTCGAGGTGACGGTCATCGGCCGCTCCGACCTGATGCTGCGGCACGAGGACCGGGAGGTCGCGGTCCGCTACACCGAAATCGCCAAGGAGCGGTACAACGTCCGGCTCTATCACGACACCGTCCGGGTGAAGGGGCGCGACGACGGGATCGCGCTGGAGATGCTCAGCCCGCAGGGTTCCGACGAGCTCATTGTCGACGAGTTGCTGGTCGCCGTCGGGCGGACGCCGAACTCAGATGTGCTGAACGTCGGAGCCGCCGGTGTCGAGCTGACGGAGGACGGCCGGGTCATCGTCGACGAGTTCCAGGAGACGGCGGCCGAGGGGATCTACGCGCTCGGCGACCTCTGTTCGCCGTACCAGCTCAAGCATGTCGCCAACCACGAGGCACGGGTGGTCAAGCACAACCTGCTCCACCCGGAGGACCGGATCGAGGCCGACCACCGGTACGTCCCGCACGCGGTCTTCGGCTCGCCGCAGGTGGCGTCCGTCGGGCTGACCGAGGAGGAGGCGATCGAGCAGGGCGTCCGGTACGTCGTCGGCCGCGAGGCGTACGCCGACATCGCCTACGGCTGGGCGATGGAGAACACCACCGGTTTCGCCAAGGTCCTCGCGGATCCCGACACCGGCCTGCTGCTCGGCTGCCACGTGATCGGCCCGCAGGCGGCGACCGTGATCCAGCCCGTCATCCAGGCGATGAGCTTCGGCCTCGACGCCCACACGATGGCCCGCGGCCAGTACTGGATCCACCCGGCGATGCCCGAGCTGATCGAGAACGCCCTGCTGAACCTGAAGCTCAAGGGCTAGCGTCAGGGCCTAGCGGAACGCGGTGATGACCTCGGCCATCGTGTCGATCGGGCTGAGGTCGTCGTCGAGGTCGGGCAGGCTCAGCATCACCTCGGCCGCGCCGGCTTCGGCCAGCTCACGGAACCGGCCGATCTGGTCGGCGATCGTGCCGGCGTTGACGGTCGCGGCATACCGGGCCGGGTCCTGGTTGCGTGGTCTCAGCCGGTCGACCAGTGCGTTGACCTGCTGGTGGTCCTTGCCGACGAGCGTGGTCGACAGGTGGGTGAGCCTTGGTGGTTGCTTGCCTGCTTCCGTGTGCGCCTTCAGGTACTCCGCCTTCTGCCGCACCTTGACCGCATCCCCGAAGACGTTCGCGGCGTCGGCGTACCGGGCGGCCAGCCGGAGCGTACGCTCGCCGCTGCCGCCGAGCAGGATCGGCAACGGGTCTTGCAGTGGTCGTGGGTAGCAGGCCGTCTCCGGTACGTCGAGAACCTTGCCGCGCCAGGGTTTGTTGCCCGGGCCCCAGAGCACCGGGAGCAGTTGGAGCGCGTCCTCGAGCAGGGCGTAGCGATCGCTGACTGACGGAAAGTCCCAGCCGTACGCGTCGTGCTCGGCCTTGAACCAGGCGAGCCCGAGCCCGCAGACCGCGCGGCCGCCACTCAGTACGTCGAGGGTGGCCGCGATCTTTCCGAGGTGGGCGACGTTGCGGTAGGTGATGCCGGTGACGAGGGTGCCGAGTTTCACGCGCTCGGTGCAGGCCGCGAGATAGGCGAGCGTGGTCCAGCTCTCCAGGAAGTCCTCCCAGGCGCGCCCGACCTGCGGGATCTGCCGGAAGTGGTCCATCACGTAGATCGCGTCGAACCCGGCGGCCTCGGCACTGGTGGCGACCTGCCTGATCCACTCACCCGTGGTCTTGCGCCCCGCTTTGTGCGTGTAGCTGCTCAACTGCAGCCCGAACTGGAGTCTTGCCGGCGCTGCCTGCTGCCGCTGCACCGCCTGCTCTGCTTGGACGAACGCCTCCGGTACTACGCGAACTGTCCGCGGCGCGAGGATCTCGTCGTACCCTTCGTCGGGCAGTTCCTTCTTCACCCGGCCCCAGGTCTTCAGCTGCGCGGTGAGCACGTCGGCCGGGATCCGCTTCGTCCGCTCGCGATTCCTCCGCCGGCACTCGGCAGCCGGTGTGTCGAAAGCCACCGCCACACAGGGAATCCCGTGCTCCCTTGCCAACCACAACCAATTGAGCCGCCGCTCCCGATCCAGCCCCAACGTGTCGATCACGGTGGTCAGCCGCCGCCCGATCCGTTGCCTCACCACCTCTTCCAGCAACGCGAACGCATCAGCACTGGCCGCCAGATCGTCCTCCCCGGCCCCCACCAATGCCCGCAGCCGATCACTCGACACCACCAACTCAGGCGCGAACGCTTCGGCTGCCCACGTCGACTTCCCCGAAGCCCCGGGCCCCACCAACACCACCACGCACGGCGAAGGCAGATTCCGCCCACCGACATCACCCATACCTCAGTCTCCCCCGATCTCCAGCACATACCAGTCCCGCGGATCCTCGAACTGCAGCCACAGACGGTTGTCCCGGCAGACCCGGTTGCGCGCCCAGCCCGGAGGAGGCGAACCATCGGGTATCACCATCGGGTGCGTTGCCCAGGCGAGGAGCCACGATGGACGCCTCGTCGAAGTAGCTGATCCAGATTCCACCGGACCGGTCGGTCAGCATTTGCTCGATCGCGTCCCCGGCGTTGAACGACACCCTGGTCGAGCCGTCGGGACCGACCACCCGCGCGTTGTGCTCAGGTGTTCCGCTCTGCCGGTTGCGCGCGTCGACCAGGACGAAACCCACCACCAAGTGCGTCGATCAGCCGATCATCACTGCCCGGTCACCGGCGTAAAGCTGGTTGCCGGGGGAATTAGGGTTGGTGGATGCGATTGTTTGTGGCGGTGGTGCCGCCGGTGGAGGTTGTGGAGCATCTGAGCGAGTTCGTGGAGCCGCGGCGGGCTCATCGCGATGACGACATCCGGTGGGCGGCGGACGAGAACTGGCACATCACGCTGGCGTTCCTGGGGGATGTTCCGGAGTACAAGACCGATGATCTGGCCGAGCGGCTCGAGGTGGCGGCCGAGCGGCAGAAGCCGTTCGACCTGCAACTGGCCGGGGCCGGCGCGTTCCCGTCGGTGGCGGACGCGCGGGTGGTGTGGACCGGGGTGCGGGACGAGAGCGAGGCCCTGCCTCACCTGGCGATGACGACGCGTTCGGCGGCGAACAAGGCGGGCGTGACCGTGGACGGGCGGAAGTTCACCCCGCACCTCACGCTGGCCAGGACGCGGCAGCCGATCGACGTGGTGAAGTGGGTCCGGGTGCTGGACGAGTACCGCGGCCCGGCGTGGACTGCGGAAAGTATCGAGTTGATCTCATCGCGTCTCGGCGAGGGGCCGAGCCACGGTGCGGCTTACGACACAGTGGGCGAATGGGAGTTCTTAGGTTAACCTTCGGAAGGTTAGCCGTACCTAACGCCCAGGAGTCTCCGCCATGCTCGCCAACTACCTGATCGGTCTCCGAGAAGGCCTTGAGGCATCGCTGGTGGTCAGCATCCTCGCCACCTTCCTGGTCAAGTCGGGCCATCGTGACCGGCTCAAACTGGTCTGGATCGGTGTCGGCGCGGCCGTCGCCGTAGCAGTGGCCGGCTGGGCCCTGCTGCAGTTCATCACCTCGCTCACGGCCAAGTCGTTCACCACCCAGGAGACGATCGGCGGGGTGATGTCGATCATCGCGGTCGGCTTCGTCACCTGGATGATCTTCTGGATGCGCAAGGCCTCCCGCGGCATCGCGCGGGAGTTGCGCGACCGGATGGGGCACGCGCTCGAGATCGGCACCCGCGCGGTGGTCCTGCTGGCCTTCCTCGCGGTCTTCCGGGAAGGCATCGAGACGGCGTTCATCGTCTACGCCTCGGCGGCGACCGCGACCACCGCGACCCCGTTCATCGGCGTACTGCTCGGCCTGGCCACCTCGGTGGTGCTCGGCGTGCTGATCTACCGCGGCGCGGTCAAGGTCAACCTCGCGGTCTTCTTCAAGTGGACCGGCGCGGTCCTGATCCTGGTCGCGGCCGGCATCTTCGCCTACGGCTTCCACGACCTGCAGGAGGCGAACATCCTGCCCGGCCTGGAGAACCTGGCCTTCGACATCTCGCACGTGATCCCGCCGGACAGCTGGTACGGCGTCCTGCTGAAGGGGATCTTCAACTTCAACCCGGCCCCGACCGTCGTCGAGGCGGTCGCCTGGCTGGCGTACCTCGTGCCGGTCCTGGTGCTCTACTTCCGGCCGCTCAAGCCCACCACGCCGCCGTCCGCGGTAGCCGCCGAAGCCCGAACCGAAGCGGCCTGAACCACCCCCTCACCCGTCCAGGAGACACCTCGCATGATCACCATCACGGCCCGCCGGGCCACCGCAGCCGGCGCGGTACTGCTGCTGGCCGGTCTGACCGGTTGTGCCGACGAGAAGCCGGCCGCGGCACCCGGTGACACCAGCGGCCCGGTCTCGGTCAAGGCGACCGACTCCGAGTGCTCGCTGAGCCGCACGGACGTCAAGTCCGGCACCAGCACCTTCTCCGTCGCCAACGGCGGCAGCAAGGTCACCGAGTTCTACGTGTACGCCGAGGGCGACCGGGTGATGGGCGAGGTCGAGAACATCGGCCCCGGCCTGAAGCGCGACCTGATCGTGGAACTGCCGACCGGCAAGTACCAGGCGGTCTGCAAGCCGGGCATGATCGGCGACGGCATCCGCGGCGACCTGAACGTCACCGGTGACGCCCCCGCGCAGGTGGACGAGGACACCGCGCTGAAGCAGGCCACCGAGAGCTACCAGCGCTACGTGAACTCCCAGGCGGTCGCGCTGGAGCAGAAGACCACCGAGTTCGTCCATGCGGTCAAGGCCGGCGACATCGCCAAGGCCAAGGAACTGTTCCCGGTCTCCCGCACCTACTGGGAGCGGATCGAGCCGGTCGCGGAGTCGTTCGGCGACCTCGACCCGAAGATCGACGCGCGCGTCAACGACGTCGAGGCGGGCACCGAGTGGACCGGCTACCACCGGATCGAGCAGGCGCTGTGGGAGAAGAACACCACCGCGGGCATGGCGAAGTACGCCGACCAGTTGCTGGTGGACGTGAAGACGGTGGTCGCCAAGGCCAAGGTCGTGAAGCTCAACCCGCTGCAGCTCGCCAACGGCGCGAAGGAACTGCTGGACGAGGTCGCGACCGGCAAGATCACCGGTGAGGAGGACCGCTACTCGCACACCGACCTGTGGGACTTCCAGGCCAACGTCGAGGGCTCGCAGGCCGCGATCCAGGCGCTCCGCCCGGCCCTGCAGCAGCGTGACGCGGCCCTGGTCACCACGCTGGACACGAACTTCAAGGCAGTCTTCGCGGCGGTCGACAAGTACCGCGTCGGCGACGGCTTCAAGCCCTACCAGCCGACCGATGCCGAGCGCAAGGAACTCGGCACGGTGGTGGACGCGCTGGCCGAGCCGGTCAGCAAGGTCGCCGCAGTGGTCGCGCAGAAATGACCGAACGCAAAGGCATCTCCCGTCGCGGCCTGCTGGGCGCGGCGGGAGCGGCCGTGGCCACCGGCGTCGCGGGGTACGCCGCTCACTCCGCACTCGCGGGCGAGGAGTCCCAGGCCGCGGACAACACCGGACCGGTCGAGTTCCACGGCCGGCATCAGGCCGGGATCGTCACCCCGGCCCAGGACCGGCTGCACTTCGCCACCTTCGACGTGACCGCGAACAAGCGGGACGCGGTCGTCTCCCTGCTGAAGGAGTGGACCGCCGCGGCCGCGCTGATGACCGCGGGCCGCGACATCGGCCAGTACGGCGCGGTGAACGGTCCGGCCGAGGCGCCTCCGGAGGACACCGGCGAGGCTGTCGGCCTGCCGCCGGCCCGGCTGACCCTCACGATCGGCTTCGGGCCGAGCTTCTTCGCCGATGCCAAGGGCAACGACCGGTTCGGGATCAGGGCGAAGCGGCCGGGCGCGCTGGTCGACCTGCCGCACTTCATCGGCGACAACCTCGATCCCAACCGCAGCGGCGGTGACATCGCGATCCAGGCGTGTTCGGACGACCCGCAGGTCGCGGTGCACGCGATCCGCAACCTGGCCCGGATCGGCTTCGGCACCACCTCCGTGCGCTACTCCCAGCTCGGCTTCGGCCGCACGTCGTCCACCTCGCGGGCGCAGAGCACGCCGCGCAACCTGTTCGGCTTCAAGGACGGCACGAACAACCTCAAGCTGGAGGACACCGACAAGCTCGAGCAGCAGTTGTGGGTGCAGCCTGAGGACGGGCCGGACTGGATGGTCGGCGGCTCGTATCTGGTCTCCCGGCGGATCCGGATGACCATCGAGACCTGGGACCGTACGTCGCTCAGCGAGCAGGAGGCGATCGTCGGCCGCGGCAAGGGCACCGGCGCCCCGCTCGGCAAGGCGGACGAGTTCGACCTGATCGACTTCGAGGCGAAGAACTCCGAGGGCGAGCCCAAGGTCGCCAAGGAAGCGCACATCCGGCTGGCCCACCCGCAGTTCAACAACGGCGCGGAGTTGCTCCGCCGGGGCTACAACTTCGTCGACGGCTCGGACGGACTCGGCCGCCTCGACGCCGGGCTGTTCTTCCTCGCCTACCAGCGGGACCCGCGCAAGCAGTTCATCCCGATCCAGACGCAGCTCGCCCGATCGGACGTGATGAACGAGTACATCCGCCACGTCGGCTCCGGCATCTTCGCCTGCCCCGGCGGCGTCCCGGCCGGCTCCTTCTGGGGCGAGAAGCTCTTCGCCTGACCAGTTGTGCCTGACAATCCCCAGCTGCTGAGTGGCAGCAGGGGATGGTCGGACACGTGCCCTAGGCCGAGCGGAATCTCCGGATCGAGTCAGTCGGGTCACCGGACTTGACCAGCGCCTCGCCGACCAGGACCACGTCGGCACCCCACTCGCGGTACTGCGTGACGTCCTCCGGCTCGTTGACCCCCGACTCGGCGACGCGAATCCGGTCGGTCGGGATCTGCGGCGCGAGCTTCCCGAAGACGGCCGGGTCGACCCGCAGCGTCGTCAGGTCACGAGCGTTGATCCCCAGCACCTGAGCGCCGGTGCCGATCGCGCGCTCGAGCTCTTCCCCGGTGTGGGACTCGACCAGCGGCGTGAGGCCGAGTTCACCGCACCGGCCGACCAGGTCGGTGAGCAGGGCGTCGTCGAGCGAGACGACCATCAGCAGGGCGAGGTCGGCGCCGAACGCCCGGGCCTCCCACAGCTGGTACTCCTCGACGATGAAGTCCTTGCGCAGTACCGGCACCGACACGCGCTCACGGACCGCCGCGAGATCAGCAAGCGATCCGCCGAACCGCCGCCGCTCGGTCAGCACGCTAATCGCCGCGGCCCCACCGTCGGCGTACTGCGCGGCGAGCCCGGCCGGGTCGGGGATGTCGGCCAGATCACCCTTGCTCGGACTCCGGCGTTTGACCTCGGCAATGATCGACACCCCGTCGGCGCGGAAGCCCGGCAACGGATCCAGAGCCGGGGGCAGCTCGGCGACCCGTGCCTTCAGTTCGGCCAGCGGAACCTGCCGCTGTCGCTCGGCCAGGTCCTCGCGGACCCCTTCCAGAATGCCGTCCAGCACGCTCACTTCGGTTCCTCCGTGGGTGGTCTCCACCTCCCACCGTACGACGGTGCTCCAGGCAACCGGTCCGGGAAGCGCGGCACAAACTCGTCGCGCCCCGCCCAGGCTGACCTGGACGGGGCGCGGACGGCGTATCGGCGTACTGGCTACTTCACGGCTCCGGCGGTGACGCCGGCGACGAAGTGGCGCTGGGCCAGGAGGAAGCCGATGACGACCGGGACGCTGACCACCAGGGCGGCGGCCATGATCTGGTTCCAGTAGACGTTGGTCTGAGTGGAGTACTGCCTCAGGCCCACGGACAACGTCCGGTTGGCCTCCGTGGTCATCACCGAGGCGAACAGGACCTCACCCCAGGCCGTCATGAACGAGTAGATCGCCACCGCGATGACGCCCGGGCGCGCGGCCGGGAGGACGACCCGCCACAGTGCGCCCATCGGTCCGCAGCCGTCGACCAGGGCGGCCTCGTCCAGCTCGCGCGGGATGCTGTCGAAGTACCCGGCCAGCATCCAGATCGAGAACGGCAGGCTGAAGGTCAGGTAGGTGATGATCAGCCCGAGCCGGGTGCCGACCAGTTGCACCCCGATGGAGTTGTTGATGTTCACGAAGATCAGGAACAGCGGCAACAGGAACAGCACGCCCGGGAACATCTGCGTCGACAGCACCGTGGTGCTGAACACGGTCCGGCCGCGGAACCGGAACCGGGAGACCGCGAAGGCCGCCAGGATCGCGATCGCCACCGAGAAGACCGTCGCGACCACCGAGACGATGGTGCTGTTGACGAAGTAGCGGGCCAGCGGCACCGTCTGCCACATGTCCACGAACGGTTCCAGCGTGAGGTTCGACGGCCACCAGGTGAAGGCGCCCTGCACGTCGCTCAGCGGCTTCAGGGACGAGGTCGCCATCACGTAGAGCGGGACGAGCACGAACAGACCGAGCACGGTGAGCACGACGGCCCGGTAGATCTTGAAGCCCTTGGTGTCACGCACGACGAGACCTCCGGCCGGTGATGAGCAGATAGGCGCCGGTGACGATCATCAGGAAGATCAGCAGCAGCACGGACATCGCCGCGCCGGACCCGAAGTTCCAGGTCAGGAAGGACGCGTTGTAGATGTGGAAGGTGATCAGGTCACCCGCGGGCGGTTGCGCCGTACCGAACAGCACGTACGGCGTGTTGAAGTCGCTGAAGGTCCACAGGAACAGCACCAGCACGAGCACCAGGTTGACCGGGCGCAGCGATGGCAGGGTGATGTTGCGCCACTGCCGGATCGCGCCGGCGCCGTCCACCGAGGCCGCCTCGTACACGTCGCGCGGGATGCTCTGCAGGCCGGCCATCAAGGTCAGGAAGGCGAACGGCCACAGCTTCCACAACGCGACGGTGATCAGGGAGACCAGCGCGTTGCCGCCGATCAGCCAGAACGGCCGGTCAGAGACCAGGCCGAGGTTGTCGACCAGCAGGTGGTTCACCGCGCCGGTGTCGCGCTGGAGCATGAAGTTCCAGGTCAGGATGCCGGCGTACGCGGGCAGCGCGTAGGGGACCAGGAAGAGCGTCCGGACCAGGGCGCGTCCCTTGAACGGCGGCTGCAGCGCGACGGCCGCGGCCATCCCGAGACCCCAGGCCAGCGCCAGCGTGATCAGGGAGAAGGCGACGGTGACGCCGAACGACTTCAGCAGGCCCTCGCCGACGGCGTTGTCGAAGTCGAGGGCGACCCGGTAGTTGTCGAAGCCTGCCCACGGGGCGGCGGACCAGTTCGCGATGAAGAACTTGGTCAGTTTCACGAAGCTCATCCAGATCCCGACGAGCATCGGGATGATGTGGATCAGCAGTTCCAGCAGTACCGCGGGGGCGAGCAGCAGATAGGGCAGTTTCCGGCTCAGCCCGGGCCGATGGTCCGGCCCTCGCTTCTTCTTCGCCCGTGGCTCGGGCGCCGCCGCGGCGGGGGCCTTTTCTGTGGCGACGGACATCCGGTCGCCTCCTGTCTTGTGGATCGCTGGGTAGACGGCTACGAGGGTGGCCCGGGCTGGACACCCCGGGCCACCGTTCGTGTGTCAGCTACTCGCCGCCACCTGATCCTCAGCGGTCTTCAGCGCCGTCTTCACGTCGTCGGCGGTGACCGTGCCGCCGGTCGCGATCTTGGCGAACAGGCCGTTCATCGCCTTGCCGACGGTGCTCTCGAACTGGTCCTCGGCCGGCACCAGCGGCAGCGGCTTGGACTTGGTGTTGTAGACGTCGGCGAAGGTCGCCGCCTCGGCCGCGTCCGTGGTGAACACCGGCTTGGCGTCCTTCAGTACCGGCAGCGAGGCGAACGGCTTACCCAGCGTGGTCTGGGTGGTCGCGTCCGTCATGTACTTGACGAACTTCAGCGCCGCGTCCTTGTTCTTGGTGTTCTTGAAGATCGACAGGTTGATGCCGGCCACGTGGCTGGCCACCGGCTCGCCACCGGACGGAGCCGGGAACGGCACGACGCCGTACTCGCCGGCCTTCATGCCGTTGGCAACGATCGAGGAGTCGGCGTTGTTCTGGTTGATCACCATCGCGACCTTCTTGGTGGCGAAGTCGTTCACCGACTTGGTGCCGTTGTCGTACTGCGCGTTCGACGGGTTGGCGACCTTGTCCTTCTGCATCAGGTCGAGGTACCGCAGCACACCCTGCACGTTGCCGTCACCGGTGAAGGTCGGCTTGCCGTCGGCGTCGAACCAGTCGGCCTTGTTCTGCGCGGCGTTGATGAACGCGAAGTGCACGTTCTCGGTGTAGCTGCCGGCCGCCAGCGCCATGCCCCACTGCTTCTTCGCGGGGTTGGTCAGCTTCTGCGCGGCGGTGACCATCTCTTCCCAGGTCTTCGGCGGCTGCAGGCCGGCCGCGGCGAACATCGCCTTGTTGTAGTACAGGCCGTAGGCCAGACCGTAGAGCGGGACGGACGTCGGGTCGGTGCCCTCCTTGCCGCCGGTCGCCAGGGCCGTCGGCACGAACTTGTCCTTGCCCCCGATCGCGTTCATCGCGTCACCGTCGAACGGCAGGAACGCGTCGGTCGCCTGAAGCGACGCGGCCCAGGTGTTGCCGATGTTCACCACGTCCGGCGCCTGGCCGGAGGTGATCGCGGTCTGGATGCGGGTCTGCAGGTCGTTCCAGCCGATCACTTCCAGGTTGACCTTCACGCCGGTCTCCTGGGTGAACTTCTCCAGCACCGGGGTCAGGACCTGCTTGTCGTTGTCCAGGCTGGTGCCCTGGTTGCTGGCCCAGTAGGTCAGCGTCGCATCTCCTCCACCACCGCCGTTGGAGCTGTCGCCGGAGTCGTTGCCGCCACACGCGGCCAGGCTGACTCCGAGGGCGGACACCGCTACCGCGGCTACAAGCGAACGCAGTCTCACGTCGGACTCCCTCGTCCTGTCGAGCCTCCGGCAGGGAGCGGAGGCGGATCGGGCCAATAGTGGCCTAACCGGTTAAGTATGGGAACCCGAACCGGTTCAGTTGGGTCTGGTTCGTTACTGCTCCGTGACCTGTACCGCTGGCAGTTGCAGGTTATCCGCGCATTGCGAACACCCTCGCGCACGTTCGCACACGGTTGTCTTGCGACTCCATGTCAAGACCTGCTGACGCAGGGTCAGCCCGTACTGCGGTGCGCAGCGGCCGAGGAGTCCCGGACCCGCAGTATGCCGGGGGGTGTCTCCCAGTGCAGGCCGGCCTCGCCCGCGGCGATCCGGAACAGCAGGTCCGCCGCCATCCGGCCGCGCTCCATCGTCTGCTGGTCGACCGCGGTGATGCCCGGGTTGGCCAGCTCGCACAGCGGGGAGTCGTCCCAGGCCACGATGGTCAGCTCGTCCGGCACGACCGTGCCCAGCTCCGCAGCCACCCGCACCGCGGCGACCGCCATCAGGTCGTTGCCGAGGACGAGCGCCGTCGGCCGGTTCTTCCCGCTGAGCACCTTGCGGGTCATCTCCGCGCCGTCCTCGTACCGGTAGCTGCCCTCGTGGTGCGTCACCCGGATCCCGCGCTGCCGGCCGCGTTCGGCGAACAGCTGGACCCGGAGTTGCTCGTGCACGAAGGTGAACGGTCCGCTGACGTGCGCGACCTCCTGGTGCCCGAGCTCGGCCAGATGGTCCAGCAGCATCGTCACGGTCTGCTCGGGCGAACTGATCAGCCGGCCGACGCCGTCGTCCGGCGCGTTCGAGCTCACCACGACGCAGGGGACGCCCAGCTCCTTGAGGGCTGGGATGCGGGGGTCGTCGTTGTGCTCGTCGAACAGGATGAACCCGTCCACCCGGCCCTGCCGACTCCAGCGCCGCAGTACGTCCAGATCCTCGCCGTGCTCGCCGGTCAGCCGGAGCAGCAGGGACGAGTCGACCTCGTTCAAGTACTGCTCGATGCCGACCAGTGTCCGCATGTAGAACGCCTCGGTGGAGATCAGCGCGGGGTCGCGGGCGATCACGATGCCGATCGTCCGGGTCCGGCTCGCGGACAGCGCGACGGCCGCCGAGTTCGGGTGGAAGCCGAGCTCCTCGGCCAGCTGCAGGACGCGTTGCCGGGTCTCCTCGCTGACCCCGGACCGGCCGTTCAGCGCGTACGAGACGGAGGCCTTCGAGATGTCGAGACGGCGCGCGAGATCGCTGATCGTGACTCGCTGCGTCCGGCGCACACCAGTGCTCGCCGGACCGTCGGAGACGGTCTCGCCGCCGTCCAAGGATCCGGGTGTCGTCATCTGTCGCTCCCACCCCGCATGGGCCGAACGTTAGCAGCGCAATTCCGCGACAAGCCGCCACGTGCGTCCGGTCCCGAGTCTCGGATAGCGTTATCCAATGACCTCACCTGGCTCGGACCACGCCGTACGCCGACTCGATTTCCTGCCCTGGGAGTACGCCCGGCGCGGGACCGCCGCCGACCGCGAGAGGCAGGCCGAGCGGCATCGGCAGCTCGCGGCGACCGGCAAGGTCGACCTCGCCGCGGACGTGTACGTCGCGGAGTCGGCGGCGGTGTTCTGCGCCGAGCTCCGGATGGGGGAGCGGTCGTACATCGCGGCCCACGCGTACGTCACCGGCGAGATCAGCCTGGGGTCGGACTCGACGATCAACCCGTTCTCGGTGGTCCGCGGCCGGATCACCATCGGCGACGGAGTCCGGATCGGCGCGCACACCTCGATTCTCGCGTTCAACCACGGCACGGCGGTGACCGAGGAGCCGATGTTCCGCCAGCCACACACCTCGCTCGGGATCACCGTCGGCGACGACGTCTGGATCGGCTCGAACGTGCTGGTCCTGGACGGCGTCACGATCGGCGCCCACAGCATCGTCGGCGCCGGCGCGGTGGTCACCAAGGACGTCGACGAGTGGTCCGTCGTGGCCGGCAACCCGGCCCGCAAACTCCGCGACCGCCGCGCGCCGCGCCCGACTGCCGAGTCCACCACGACCCCCGTGCCGGATGCCGCCCAGGTGACCGTGGCGGTCGCCGACCCGCCGGAGCGCACCATCGCCGCAGCCGCCCGCGACCTGCCGGACCGGGCGGCCGCCTTCGCCTCCAGGGCTCGTGAGCAGGTTGATGAGCTGCTGCGGCGGTGCTGGGACGGGGAGCGGTTCGTCGACCGGCCGGGGATCGAGCAGGAGCCCGCGATCCGCCCGTGGTGCGACGCGATCGAGATCGCCGACCTGCTGCTCCGCCGCGCCCCCGAGGGCCACACGCGCGACGACCTGGTACGCCGTCTCCGCGCGCGGCAGGACCCGCAGACCGGGTTGGTGGCCCCTGGTGACCTGTCGGACCGGGGCCTGGAGCAACCGTTCGACGCGGCCGGACTGTCGGTCCTCGAAGGCCCGGCCAGCTACCACGTCCTCTGCGCCGGCTACGCCCTCCAGGTGCTCGATAGTTGCTTCGAGCACCCGATTTTCCTCGACCTCCCGCCGGCCGAGCTCGAACGCCGGCTGGACGGATTGCCGTGGGCAAGGAATGCCTGGGGAGCAGGTGCCGGAATAGATGCCCTCGGCACCGCGGTGGCGCGAAACCTCAACAATTACAGGGATACCGGCTCCGGTCCGCTGTTCACCCTGATGGGTTGGCTGACGGCCAGGGTCGATCGGGAGAGTGGGATGTGGGGTCAGCCGGATCCTGACCAAGGCTGGCTCCAGGTGGTCAACGGGTTCTACCGGCTGACCCGTGGAACCTATGCGCAGTTCGGTCTCCCGCTGCCCTACCCGGAGGCGGCCGTACGGACCCTGCTGGCCCATGCGGAGGATCGGCGGGTGTTCAGCGGTGGTGGGTTCAACGCCTGCAACGTGCTCGATGTGATTCACCCTCTCTGGCTCGCGGGCAAGCAGACGGACTTCGGCCGGGCCGAGGGTCGTCGGTGGGCCGAGGCGCAGCTCGCGGAGATCCTCGGCCGCTGGGTGGACGGTGCGGGCTTCGCGTTCGCTCCGGACGGCGGCGACGACCGGGCGATCCCCGGGCTGCAGGGGACGGAGATGTGGCTGGCGATCATCTGGCTGCTGACCGACTACCTCGGCTTCTCCGACGTTCTCGCCTACCGCCCCCGCGGCGTCCACCGCCCCGAACCCCTGGTCGCCCTCCCCGGCCTCAGCTGATCCGGCCTGGGCGGAACCGGCCTGGGCTGGGCCGTCCGGCCGGGGGTCCACTAGCCTGGGCCAGTGGACCCCCGGACCCGACGGCTCGTCACCTCGCTCGTACTAGCGGCTCTCGTCGCCATCGTCGTGATCGCCGCCATCGTGCGCTGATCAGCTCCCGGTCGACCTGATCGTGAGGTAGGGCTGGTTCGACAGATCCGCCGCGAGCCCCGGATACAGCGCCTGGCCACCACTGCTGTGCCGAACGGAGAAGAAGTACATCAGCGGGTACGTCGAGGCCGTGTACTCCCCGTCGATGGTGCCCGAGAACAGCCCGCCGATCTCCTCCAGCGGCACTGACCGCCAGGCCGCGGACTGATCCACATGCCGGTAGTGCAGCGTGCCGCCGACCACATCGGGCCCCAGAGCCTCCAACCCGAGGGTGAGCGGCTCGCCCCGAGTGAAGGCCTCCGGGACGGAATGAGCCACACCTGCCTCGCCGGGCCGCTCCGGCGCAGCTAGCAGCGAGGCAGCGGGTTCGTTGCCCGACGCCTCCCGCAACTCGTCGGCCAGCGCCGCCAGATCCTCGTCGATGGCCGGCACCCGGTCCGCCCAGTGCCCGTGCTCGGACGACTCGATCCCGAACCGCAGGTCCGGCTGGTACACCCCCTCGACGACACCCGGGATCTCCGCATAGGCGTAGCGGGCTTTCCGATAGTGACGCAGCGCGGACTCCAGCGACCCGGGGTCCTCGGTCGCGTGGAAGATCGAATAGTCCACGGCTGCCCGGAACTTGCCCGCGAAGTACCGGCCCATCCGGACCAGGACATCCAAGTCGATCAACGTGCGCTTCACCTGGGCGTCCGAGCCGTCCGCCAGAGCGCGAGCCCGCTCGAGCGCCTCGGCCCCGTCCGCGACCAACCGCTCGATCCAGGACGCCACCTCCAGCGGCGTGTACTTCGCGGACAGCTCGCGCGCGGCCAGCGCCCCGACGTACTCGTCGATGCCGTAGAAGGTGGTCGGGTCGAACGGACTGACGCCGCCCCAGTTCGCCGGCGGCTCGGTGTCACCCGCGTAGTGGTCCGAGTGCACCCGCGACGAGATCGGCAGGTTGAGGTACACCTCCGGCCAGTAGCCGTTGTTCGATCCGCCGACGCCGTGCACCACCGTCACCAAGGGCAGGATCCGGCTGAGGGAGCTGAGCGAGCGTTCCACCTCGCCCGAGGCAGCGCCGTACGTCGATCGCAACTGGCGGCGCCAGGTCTCGGGCTCGGTGTCCGGGTTGTAGAGCAGCCGTCCCCAGAGCAGGTAGCTGTACCGGTACTTCGTCCACTCGCGGTTGCCCGGCAGCCGGAGATCCTCGCGGATGTACGGGTCGCGGTGGCCGGGTTCACCGCTGCCCTTGCGTCCCTTGAAGAACAACGGCTCGCACAGGTCGACCCCGCGGGACCCGCCGAAGGTGGACAGCCGCCCGTACCCCGCCGCGATGGCGGGATCGCCCCAGAGCAACAGCTTCTGGGTGCCCGGCCAGACCCGGAACATCAGGTCGACGTTGCGATCCTCACGGAGGAAGTCGCCGTAGCCGTAGCGGGTGAAGCGCCGGGAGAACTCGGTGATCCCCTTCATCTCGTGCCCGGGCGGGATCGGCTTGGCGGTCTCCTTGGCCCGGATCGAGGCCTGGTGGTAGGGCAGCCCGACGTGCTCGGCCCAGTACTTCGCGGACAGCACCGGCGACAGGTTCGGCAGGTCCACCGCATCGAGCAGCGCCTGGTCGACGCCCTTCGCGTGCATGTCGATCTCGAGCGGCCGGCCGACCGAGTTCGCTCCCTCGAAGACCGACCGCCAGAAGATCTCGTGCTTGTCGTCGGGGATCCCGCCCTCGTAGTGCACCCGGAAGGTGAGCCCGTCGATGTCCGGGCACTCCGTGAGCAGCCTGGCGATCCCGGCCCCGGAGTACGCCGCGTGGTTGTCGGGTCCGACCCCGGTGATCGGGAACCGGTGGACGGAGTCGCGGCCGTAGTCGTAGGCGTGGTTCCACAGCCCGAGCTGGAACTTCAGGCCGCGGCGCTTGGTCTCGGCGGCGATGAACCGCAGCGTCTCCAGGTTGCGCTTCTGCTCGGCGCCGTCGACACCCTCCGCCGCCACCTCGTAGCCGTCGACGTCGAAGAGGAACGGGTAGACGAAGCAGAGGTAGTTGTCGGTGGCACCATGCCGGTCGGCGCCGTAGTTGTACTGCATCCCGAGCGCGAGGTGGAAGCGGTTGAACCGGGCCGAGGCCAGCGCGGTCAAGTATTCGGTCCAGAACTCTCGGTCGTGGAACCAGGGAACGTCCTCGTCCACGCTGGAGAACGAGCGCACCAGACCGCGAACCGGGACAGCCGGACTCTCGGAGTACGTCGTCGTCGCGGCGAGCGTCTCCAGCGGCTCGGCCGCATGCGTGACCCGCTCGGCCAGTTCCAGTACGGCGTACACGAAGCCGGTCTGGTCGTTGCCTCCGACAATGATCCGGGATCCTTGCCCGACCACGGTGAAGGACTCGTCCCCGGTCGGGACGTCCACGCCGGACACCTCGTCGGGGGTGACCAGCTCGATCGTCAGGGAAGCGTCCCCCGGGTGGCCGATCGCGGCCGTGATCCCCTTCTCCGCAAGGCGTTGCGTAAGGGTTTCCACGGCCCAGGTCACGGGCGGTCCGGTGGTGATGGGGTTGTTCTCGTTACGCGTGACCAGCACGGTCGGCTGGTCCGCTGCTTCAGACATGTGGTTCCAATCCTGGTGGGGTCTACTTGCCGGCGAGGGTCTTGCGGGCGTCGGCCATGAACTTCGGCGCACCCTGCTTGATCGAGATCTTGCCGAAGGCGATGTCCTGGCTGGTCTTCAGCAGCAGGTCGGCGACCGCGGTCGAGGCGGCCGGTCCGGGCGGTGGGGGAGCGAAGGAATTCTTCAGGGCCAGGTCGGTGTAGGCGAGCACCTGCTTCTCGCTCGGCGACAGGTCGCTGCCCTTCAGCAGCACGTCCCGGCCCGCGGCCGACGCGGGCGGGCCGCTGATCAGCCGCAGCGTCTTCGCCGCCTCCTCTCCGTTGGTGAACCAGTCGATGAAGGCGGCAGCGTCATCGGCGCGCTTGCTCCGGGCGTTCAGCGAGAGGTAGCTGCTGGGTGCCGGGAAGGTCGGGCATTTGCCGCCCTTCGAGTAGCGCGGCGGCAGGGTGATGTCGATCGTGTTGTCGGTCAGATCCTGGAAGCCGCCCTTGAGGTTCGGCGTGTGGATGTGCCCGAGCGGCGCCTGCTTCTTCACCATCGGCAGCGTCGGCCAGTCGCCGTACGAGGCCTGCGCGGCGATCTCCGCCGGGATCGTGCCGCCGGTGGATCGCAGCGCCGCCCAGTACTCGAACCACTCGACCAGGGTGTCCTCGCCGAAAGCCAGATCTGCTTCCTTGTAGAGGTCCTCGCCCTTGCCCCGCAGGAACATCTGCAGTGACGGCGGATCGCCGCTCGGGTCCTCCGAGCCGTAGATCTTCTTGCCGGACTTCTGCCGGATCTCGTTACTCAGGGCGGCGTAGTCGTCCCAGGTCCAGGTCTCCTTCGGGTGCTCCAGCCCGAGGCGGTCGAGCACGGTCACGTCGTACCCGATGCTGTAGGCGCCCATCGCGACCGGGATGCCGAACTGCTCACCCTTGAGCTGCCCCTGGCTGAGCAGGTTCTTGTCGAACGGATTGGTGTCGATCGTGTCCGGCACGTACTTCTGCAAGGACTGCAGCGCCCCGGCAGCGCCGTACTGGCCGATCCGGGCGATGTCGATGTTGATCACGTCCGGCGCGTTGCCGCCGGCCATCTGGGTGGCGAGCTTGTCCCAGTACTCCGCGGTCGCGGTGCCCTCGAAGACCATCTTCACCTCCGGGTGGCCGGCGGTGTACTGGTCGGCGAGCTTGCTGCGCAGGCCGAGCTTGGTCGGGTCCCCGTAGCTGCTGAACCGGACCGAGTCCGCGGACGGTCCGCCGCCCGGGCCGATGTTGCAGGCGGACAGCAGGGGTGCGAGGACGGTGGCCGCGAGCCCGGCCTGGAGGAAGCGCCGGCGGCTGAAGTCTGTACTGCGGTCTGTGCTCATGAGGGATTTCCTTTCGCGCTAGCCCTTGAGGCCGGTCGTCGCGATGCCCTCGACGATCCGGCGCTGGGCGAGGAGGAACACGATGAAGGTCGGCATCAGTGAGAGCACCGACATGGCCAGCAGTTGCCCGTACGACGAGTCGCCGGTGGCGTCGACGAACCGGCGCAGGGCCACCGGGACGGTCTCGCTGGTGGGGTAGGACAGGTAGATCAGCTGGGCGAAGAAGTCGTTGTACGTCCAGATGAAGGTGAAGATCGTCGTGGTGATCAGCACCGGGCCCAGCAGCGGCAGGATGATCCGGCTGAAGATGCGGACCTTGCCGCAGCCGTCGATCATCGCGGCCTCGTCCAGTGTTCGCGGGATCGTCCGGATGAACTGGACCATCAAGAAGATGAAGAACGCGTCGGTGGCGAGGAACTTCGGCACCACCAGCGGCAGGTAGGTGTTCACCCAGCCGAGGTTGAAGAACAGCACGTACTGCGGGATCAGCAGCGCGTGGGCCGGCAGCATGATCGAGCCGAGCATGATGCCGAAGAACACCTTCTTGCCCCGGAACTCCAGCCGGGCGAACGCGTACGCCGTCAGCGTGCAGGCGAACACGTTGCCGGCCACCGCGAGCAACGCGATCACGGTGGAGTTGATGTAGAACCGGGTGAACGTGGGATCGGTCGCGGTCCACCCGGAGATGTAGTTGCGCGGGTCCAGCGAGGTGGGCAGCGGGTTGAGCTGGGAGAAGATGTCGGTCTCGTCCTTGAAGGATCCGCCCACCATCCAGATCAGCGGGTAGACCATCAGCAGCGCTCCGGCGATCAGCGCCAGGTGGGTGAGCCACCGCCGCCCGCGACGGCGACGCAGTACTGGGGTCGGAAGCGAGGTCGTGGTCATCAGCGGTCCTCGTAGTAGACCCAGCAGCGGGCGAACACGAAGTTGATCAAGGTGAAGCCCGCGATGATCAGCAGCAGCACCCAGGCCATCGCTGAGGCGTAGCCCATGTTCAGGTTCGTGAAACCCTGCTGGTACAGGTAAAGGGTGTAGAACAACGTGGAGTCCGACGGTCCGCCAGTGCCGCCGCTGACGATGAAGGCGGGCGTGAAGGCCTGGAACGCCTGGATGATCTGCAGCACCACGTTGAAGAAGATGATCGGGGTCAGCAGCGGCACAGTGACCGACCAGAACCGTCGCCACGCGTTCGCGCCGTCCACCGAGGCGGCGTCGTAGAGCTCCTGCGGGATCTGTTTGAGCCCGGCCAGGAAGATCACCATCGGCGAGCCGAACTGCCAGATGTTCAGCAGCACCAGGGTGTAGAGCGCCGTGTCCGGGTTGGAGATCCAGCTCCGGCCGGTGACGCCGAAGAAGGCCAGGAACCCGTTCAGCACGCCGTCGTCGTCGAACAGCTGACCCCAGATCACCGCGATCGCGACGCTGCCGCCGAGCAGCGAGGGGATGTAGTAGATCGACCGGTACCACGCCATCCCGCGCAACGGGCGGTTCAGCAGTACCGCGACCGCCAGCGCGAAGCCCAGCTGGAGTGGCACGGTCAGCGCCACGTAGATGAAGGTGACCTTCAGCGACTGGAGGAAACGCTGGTCGTCGGTGAACATCTTCACGTAGTTGCCGAACCCGGTCCACATCGGCGGCTGCAGCAGGTTGAACTTGGTGAACGACAGGTAGAGCGACCCGAGCAACGGGCCGGCCGTGAGCAGCAGCAGGCCGACGAACCACGGTGCCAGGAAGAGGTAGGCCACTCGATCGCTGCGTCTGCGGCGTCCGCGCCGCGGCTCGGTTCGGCGGTCTGGCCGGCGCTCGGCGGTGGGCCGATCGTCAACCAGAGCAGGGATTTCGGTACTGGCCGTCATGGCGGGCTCAGCTCGCGATGGTGCGCAACGGGGTCCGGTTCATGGGAGGGCTCCTCTTCTTCACCGATGTAGAAACTGGTCCGAAAATTGCCGGACCTCCAGGAGGAGGCCCGGCAGGGGTGGTCAGTGCCAGGACGAGAGACCGGGCTCCAGCGGCAGCGGGTAGCAGCCGTCCACGAGCTCGACCCGGCCGTCGGCCGGGAGGAGTCCGCTCTCGACGTAGATGGTGTTGGGCAGCGCCGCCAGCACGTGGATGTGGGCGCCGCCGCCGTGGGAGGCGTACGGAATGCCGAAGCCGGCCGCCATCAGGCCGATCTCCAGACAGTCGGTCAGACCACCGGCCCGGCGCAGGTCAGGCTGGATCACCCCGACGCCACCGCCGGCGATCAGGTCGCGGAACTGCGCCTGCCCGTAGCGGTTCTCGCCGGTGGCGATCGGGATGTCGAGCTTCTGCGCCAGCCGGATGTGCCCGTCGGTGTCGCCGGCCGGCAGCGGTTCCTCGAACCACCGGCAGTCGAGCTCCTCGTACACCCGACCGCGGCGCAGCGCCTCGTTGTACTCGAAGGCCTGGTTCGCGTCCACCATCAGCGGAGCGTCCGGGCCGATCACTGCCCGGACAGCCTTGATCCGTTGGACATCCTCGGTCAGCGGCCCGCCGCCGACCTTCATCTTCACACCGCGGAACCCCTGCTCCATCGCCTTCGCCGACACCGCCTCCAGCCCGGCCACGTCAAGCTCGAGCCAGCCGACCATCGCGTACGTCGGGATAGAGGTGCGCTGGGCTCCCAGCAGCTTCCAGACCGGCACCTGCAACGACTTGCCGAGCAGGTCCCACAGCGCCAGATCGATCGCCGAGATCGCGTACGACGAGAGGCCGACGGTGCCCTGGTAGTCGGTCAGCTTCTGCAGCTTGAGCCGGACCTGCCGGATCAGGGTGGGATCGTCCCCGGTGATCGCCGGAGCGAACTGGTCGGTGATGATCTTCGCGAGCACCGCGGGAGAGCTGTCCACCCGGCCGAAGTACGTGTCGCTGACGCCGGTGACGCCCTCGTCGGTCTCGATCACGACCCTGGTGTGGCCGTCGCGGTCGAGCAGTTGGAGCGCGTCCCGGACCGGGTGGGCCTTGGGTTTCGACACCACCTCGACACCGATGCCGGTGATCTTCATCGTCAGCCCTTCCCGGCCAGGACGTCTTCGACCTTCTGCTTGACGCTGCCGAGCGCCGCGGCCGCCGACTGCTTCCCGCTCCAGACGTCGTCGAGCACCGGCCGGTAGATGGTCCGGGCCCGCTCGATGTAGCGGCTGAAGTTCTCGTTGACCGCGTTGTCCAACGCCTCCGTCACCAGTGCAAGGTTGGCCGGGCCCTTGTCGTCCGGGACGAACAATGAGGACGAGCTCTTGGCGACCGGCATGAAGCCCCGGGACTCCGCCAGCAGCTTCGACGCGTCCGCCCCGGCGCAGTACTTGAGGAAGTCCCAGGCGGCGTCGGGATCCTTGGAGGTCTTCGGGACCGCCAGCACCGTCATGGTGTTGACCGTCTTGCGGACCTCCTTCATCGGCGGCGGGAAGATGTCCCACTTCACCTTCGCGTTGCTGCGCAGGTAGGGGATCCCGCTGGTCAGGGAGAGCAGCATGGCGACCTTGCCGGTGCCGAGCTGGGACAGCGCCCAGTTCGGGGTCTGCCGTCCCGCGGTGATGGTGGCGAAGTCCGGATGCACCTTGTGCACCAGGGAAAGGTCGGCCACCCACTGGACCGCCTCCGCCCCTTGCGGTTCGGCCAGCGTGAAGCGGGTGGTGTCCTTGGAGTAGATCCCGTCGCTGCCGTTGTTGACGGTCCAGACGGTCTCGAGCGACGTGTCCGGGAAGACCAGGGCGCCCCACCGCTCGCCGTTCGGCTTGGTCAGCTTCTTCGCGGCGTCGAGGAAGTCGTCCCAGGTCCAGCCGTTCGCGGCCCAGTCCTTCGGCGGCAGCGGTACGCCGGTCTCCTGGAAAGCGTCCACGTTGCAGTAGATGACGCCGGGGTTCGTCATGATCGGCCAGGCCGCGTGCGCGCCGTCCTGCTGCTTGGGGAAGTTGAACGCCACCGGGAAGTAGTCGTCGGGCTTGATGCCGTCCTTGTCCAGGTACGGCTTCAGGTCGAGCAGCGATCCTTCCGCGTGATACCCGGCGACGTAGTCGTCGTTGATCCGGATCACGGTCGGCGCCGCTCCGGACGCGAGCACGGTTCGGAGCTTGGTGTCGTAGTCGTCACCGGGAACCGACTGGATGTCGAGCTTCTTGCTCGCGCCCTTCGCCCAGTTCTCGGCCACCGTGTAGAGCGGGGAGCCGGAGGTGGTGTCCCAGGTGAGGAACGAGACGTCCCCACCGCCGCCACCACCGGCCGCGCTGTTGTTGCAGGCTGTGAGTGGGAGCCCGAGGGACGCGGCGCCCGTGGCGAGGCCGAGGCCTTTGAGCAACGACCTGCGGGAGACCTGGTTTGCCGTCATGGTCAGTCCTCTTCCGTACTTGTTCCGGGCTTGGTTCAGGGCGTGCGGGTAGTCCCTCAGTTGGTGCGGAGTTTCGCGACCGCGTCCTCGTCCAGCTCAACCCCCAGGCCGGGCAGCTCCCAGGGGGTGATGGTGCCGTTCACCGGCAGCAGCGGGTTCTGCCAGATCGGGGTGTCGTCGAGGATCGGGTTGTGCTCGATGTTGTACTCCTGCGGGTAGACGCAGGCCGGCGTACTGACCCAGAGGTGGGCGTGCGCCGAGGTGCCGACGGTCTGCTGGGTGTTGTGCACCGTGATCGGCTTCGTGTACGTGTCGGCGAGTACCGCGATCTTCTTGAACTCGGTGATGCCGCCGCACTTGATCACGTCGGGCTGCAGGATGTCGACCAGGCCGCGGGTGATCAGGTCGCGGAACTGCCAGATCGTGTACTCCTGCTCCCCGACGGCGATCGGGATGTCGACCGCGTCGGCCAGCCGCCCGTACGCCTCGTAGTCGTGTGCGGCCAGCGGTTCCTCGAAGTGCCAGACGCCCAGTTCCTCGAGCGCGTGCGCCATCTTGATCGCGGTGTGCTCGTAGTAGGCGTTGTTGACGTCGACCAGGATCGGGAAGTCGTTCCCGACCAGCTCACGGACCGCGGTCACCGTGGCGATCGTCTGGTCGAAGCCGTCGTCGTGCATCCACGGGGTGGAGGAGTGGATCTTGTAGCCGTGGAAGCCCTTCTCCTGAAAGGAAAGCGCCCGCTCGGCCTCTTCGTGCGGCGACATGCTCCGCGACATCGAGCTGGCATACACCGCCATGCTCTGCCGGTACTTCCCGCCCAGCAGCTTGTACGTCGGTAGGCCGGCCGCCTTGCCCAGCAGGTCCCACAGGGCGATGTCGATCCCCGCGATCGCGTTCAGTTGCGCGCCACCCGGCCCGAGCTTGTACGGCTTGGTGTAGAGCCGCCGCCACAGTCGCTCGATGTCGGTCGCCTCCTCACCTACCAGCAGCGGAGCCATCGCGTGCTCGACGATGCTGTGCGTCACCTGGGCGTTCATCGGGCTGATCTCGCCCACGCCGACCAGGCCCTCGTCGGTGTGCACCTTCACCAGGTGGAGCTTGTCGAGCAGGATGATCGACTCGATCTTCGTGATGCGCATGGGCTACCCCTTCAGGCCGGACATCGTGATGCCTTGGACGAAGTACTTCTGTGCCACCAGGAACAGCAGCAGCGGCGGCAGGATGGTGAGGGTGGCGGCCGCCATCATCAGGTTGGTCTGGGTGAAGTACTCGCCCTTGAACAGCGCCAGCGCGATCGGCATCGTCTGCAGCCGGGTCGAGTTGAGGAAGATCAGAGGCCCGAACAGGTCGTTCCACGAGCCCATGAAGGTCAGCGCGCCGACGGCGGCGAGTGCGGGTTTCACCTGCGGCAGCATGATCCGCCAGAACGTGGTGAAGATGGACGCGCCGTCGAGCTGTGCGGCCTCCTCGAGCTCGACCGGAACGCCCCGGAAGGCCTGCCGGAGCAGGAAGGTGCCGAAGACCGGTGTCAGCACGTTCGGCACCCAGAGCGGGTAATGGGTGTCGATCCACCCCATCTCGCGGAACAACATGTACTGCGGGACGAGGTACACCATGCTCGGGATCATCGCGGTGGACAGCAGCAGCGCGAACGCGAGCCGCTTGAACATGAAGTCCAGCCGGGCGAAGCCGTAGCCCGCGAGTGCCGCGAAGATCAGCAGGAACCCCACGTTGAGGCTGGCCAGCTTCACGCTGTTGAGGAAGAACGGCAGCAGACCGTCGCCGGCTTGCGAGTAGTTCGACCACAGGAAGGTGGTCGGCACGAAGGTCGGCGGTGTCTGCAGGACCTCGTTCTCCGGCTTGAGCGACGCGCTCACCATCCACAGCAGCGGCATCGCGAAGATCACGGCGAAGAACAGCAGTGTCGCGAACACCACGATCCGGCGCGGCAGGTGTCTCGGCGCCTTGTTCTGCAGGGGTTCTGCCGGCGGCGGGCGGTGCCGATCGGCGGCCGGACGCTCGACGGTGCGCTCAATTGTCATAGTGGACCCACCGCTTCTCCAGGTTCCACTGGACGGCCGTGACGATGCCGACGATGACGAACAGCACCCAGCCCATCGCCGACGCGTAGCCCAGCCGGCCGTGGCCGAAGGCCGCCTCGTAGATGTGGTAGATGAACACCGAGGTCGCGTTGTTCGGACCGCCGGACGTCATCACGTAGATGATTCCGAACACCTGGAACGACGAGATGAACTGCGTGATGGTGAGGAAGAACAAGCTCGGCGTCAGCAGCGGGAAGACGACCGACCAGAACCGGCGCCAGGCCGTCGCCCCGTCGACCGTGGCCGCCTCGATCAGCGACTGGTCCATCGACTGCAGGCCGGCCAGCAGGATCACCATCGGGTATCCCACGCCCTGCCAGATCGCCACCACGATGACCGCGATCAGCGCGGTCTTCGTGTCGGACAGCCAGGCTGGACCACCGATGCCGATGGTCTTCAGGGTCGAGTTGAACAGCCCGTTGTTGGGCTCGTATAGCCAGAACCAGACGAACCCGATCGCGACCACGTTCGTCACCACCGGCGAGAAGTAAAGGGTCCGGAAGATCCCGATGCCCTTCACCTTCTGGTTGCACAGCACGGCCAGCCCGAGCCCGAACAGGATCGACAGGTTGACCACCACGACGGTGAAGATCACCGTGTTCCGCAGCGACGCGTAGAAGGTGTCGTCGGCGGTGAACAGCTCCTTGTAGTTGCCCAGGCCAAGGAATTTCGGCTGGTTCAGGCCGGACCAGTTGGTCAGCGAGACCACCAGCGAGGCGGCGACCGGGGCGAGCTGGAAGAACAGCACGCCGAAGATCACCGGGCCGACGAACAGCCAGCCCGCGAGGTTGTGCCGCCGCGGCCTGCGCTTCTGTACGCGGCCGCCGCGCCGGGTGTCGGGACGGGCGGGCCGCAGGGCTGTGGTCGTCAAGCTCTGTCATCCCCTTCGCGCCGGAGCAGTCGGATCCGGACGTGTTCGTCCGGCCGCACGGGTCGGCAGGCGTGCGGCGATTAGTTGCTATGGGCAAGCTGTTGCGCCCGGCGAGCGGATCTGGCGCTCGTCAGATCGGGGCGGAGCAGGCGGCTCTAACCGCTCGGGAAAGGCCGCGCGAGGTCGAACGAAGTCTGGCGGGTGACCGATTCGTTGGGCATTGCTGCCTCCAGGACTTACCACTCAGTGGAAACTGGAGTTGCACTAAGCGAGAGATTAAGCCGCTCATGGACGTTGCGCAATACCGCAGTGCATTCGTATTCATGGATCGTTTCAAGACGTTGGAGTACCGGTGTGGTCGCGGCGGCGCGGCGGCCTCGGTACCGGGGGAACGGTCAGGCTTCGATGGTGTTGACGGACTCGGCGAACTCGGCCGCGATCTCGATCAGCGCCGGGCCGATCCGCCTCCCGGCCTCGGGGGTGATCCGGGCCTCGGGTCCGGAGACCGACAGGGCGGCCGCGATGCCGGTGCCGAGCACGGGAACCGCGAGGCAGCGGACCCCGATCTCCTGCTCGCCGTTGTCCTCGGCCCAGCCACGGGCTCGGATCAGCTCGAGGTCTGCGAGCAGCGCGCCCAGGTCGGTGATCGTGCGATCCGTCAGCGCGGGCATCCCGGTGCGTTGCACCAGCGACTTCACCTCGTCGTCGGGCAACTGGGACAGCATCGCCTTGCCGACGCCGGTGCAGTGCGGCAGCACCCGCCGGCCGATCTCGGTGAACATGCGCATCGCGTGCCGCGACGGCACCTGCGCGACGTACACGACCATGTCGGACTCGCGCATCGCCAGGTTGGCCGTCTCGCCGGTGCTGTCGACCAGCCGGGTCAGGAAGGGATGGGCGGCGGCGCCGAGCGCGCGGCCGGCGTGCTCGCCGAGCCTGATCAACCGTGGGCCGAGCGAGTAGCGGCGAGAGGGAAGCTGGCGTACGTACCCGAGCGCCACCAGCGTCTTGAGCAGCCGATGAGCGGTGGGTAGCGGCAGGCCGGACTCGGTGGCGAGCGAGCTGACGGTGACGGGTTCGCCGTGGTCCGCGATGCGATCGAGCAGCTCGAGTGCCCTGGTGACGGTCTGAACGCCCTGGGCCGGCTGAGTCATACGGCTCTGCGCTCCTTACTTTCCGTTAATTGGACTTTAGCTTTCAGTATTCGAGAAGTCGAGGACGGCACCCTCGAGCGCTAACGTTGCGCGTCATGGATACCTCGGGCACGCGGTCGCCGTACCTGCTGCGGGCCGGCCTGGTGCGCAACGTGCGCGTCGGCGAGCACCTGACCACCTTCGTGGTGTCGGGCGTCTCGACGGTCCTGATCACCCGGCTGATCCTCGGGTTGAGCGGTTACCCGCAGATCGGCGGCAAGGGCCTGCACATCGCGCACGTACTGCCCGGCGGCCTGCTGATGCTGCTGTCGATCTACCTGCTGCTCGCGTACGTCGGACCCGTCGTGCGGCCGGCCGCCGCCCTGGTGGGTGGTGTCGGGTTCGGGCTGTTCATCGACGAGGTCGGCAAGTTCGTCACCTCGGACAACAACTACTTCTACCAACCCACCGCGGCGATCGTGTACGTCGTGTTCGTGCTGATCGTGCTCGGCTCCCGGTACGTCACCAACCGGCGGCCGATCGACCAGCGCGAGATCCTGTCGAACGTGGTCGACATCGCGGTCGAGGGTGTCGCCGGTGGGCTGTCCCGGCGTCGCCTGGCGGGAGCCTCGGAGCAACTCCGCCTGGTCGGGCCGGACGTGCGGGCGCGGATGGAGACCCGGGGCCTCCTGGCCGCCTGTCCTGCGGACGAGGTGGAACTGGCCGCTCCGGTCGATACCGCCTGGCGTGCCGTGCAGCGTGGGTTCGACCGGCTCGCCACCCATCCGCTCGCGCCGCGCATCGCCGTCGGAGTACTGGTGGTGCAGGCGATCGGGGCTCCCTTGATCGCAGCCGGGATCCGGCTGGACGACGGCGGGCTCGTGAACGATATCCCTGTGCTCGGAGTGGCCGCGGGGAGCTTGTTGTCGGCCACCTTCACCTTGCGGGGTTGGCTGCGGCTCCGACACGGCGACCGGGCTCGGGCGGTGCGGCTGTTCGAGTTGGCCGTGCTGGTGTCGCTGCTGGTCACCCAGGTCTTCCAGTTCGCGGGGACGCAGTTCGCGGCCGTCGGCGGGATGACGCTGGACCTGGTGCTGCTCGGGTTGCTGGGGGCGGAGCGGGAGCGCCTGCGTCGCGAGGCGACTCCGGTGACTACGAAGCCGACGATGTGGGGACTGCCACCAGATCCTGACAGTCCGCCTTTTCCTGAGGACCCGGGAGATCCTGCTTAGGGGCTGTGCTTCCGCGGCCACCCCAGTTCTCGGTTCTACCCATCAGGACGGGAGAGAGGGTGGCGACGAAGTACAAAACGCCTGCGATCGCCAGTGCGGGGGCCAGACCGAGGCCGGCGACGGTCGCGCCGGCGAGCACGCCACCCAGCGGGATACCGGCCCAGCCGAGTGCGCCGGCGAGCGAGTCGACCCGGCCGAGCATGTGCCGGGGAATCCGCTCGATGAAGAGCGCGCCGAGGATCGGGTTGATGAACCCGGCGCCGACACCACTGGTCGCGAAGGCCAGCAGGATCACCCACAGCGGCAGGTCCAGCGCGAGCACGATGAACCGCGGCGCGCCGCAGACCAGGAAGCTGAGCGTGAACGCCAGCCGCCGCGGGATCCGCTCGCCGATCGAGGCCGCCAGCAGGGCGAACAAGGTCGCTGTGACCGAGAACACCGTCAGCACCAACGTGGTCTGAGCTGGCCCGTGGCCGTGCTCGTGCACCCAGAGAGGCAGCAGTACGGCGAAGCTGGCCGCGTCGAGCAGGTTCGTCACCGAGATCATCAGCACCAGCGGCCGGAGCAGCTTGTCCCGGGAGAGGAAGCGCCAACCCGTCCTCAACTGCTGCAGGTAGGTGCCCTGATCCTCTTGGTCGGCCTGAGCCGCGGCGACCGCAGTACTGCGGCGCGGTACCCACCAGGCGATCAGCACGGCGCAGATGGCGAACGAGGCGGCGTCGATCCAGAGCGCGTTCGCCGCGCCGACCAGCGAGATCAGCCCGCCGGCCAGTAGGAAGGCGATGAAGCCGGCAAAGCGTTCCGTGGTGCTCTCCAAGCCGGTCACGCGTTCCAGTGGCGCATTTGCGGCGTCGGCGATGTCCGGGATCAGCGTGCCCTTGGCGGCGTCCCCCGGTCCGCGCAGAGCGCCCGCGATGGCCACCAGGACAAGCAGCGTGCTGAAGGGCAACGCACCGAGCAGGTGAAGCAGGGGGATCAGGCCGACGACCACCGCGCTGCAGATGTCGGCTCCAACGCTGACCAGGCGTCCGCCGAGGCGGTCGATCAACGGGCCGCCGAATGCCTTGGAGATCACCAGCGGCAACGTCTCGGCCGCCGCGACAAGGCCCATCTTCACGGGGGAGCCGGTGGACACGAGCACGAACCAGGGGATCGCGATCGCGCTCACCCGGGTCCCGCAGATCGACACCACGTTCGCCACCAGGAACGCGACCAGCGGCACCCGGTACGGCGTACCGGTGGTTGCTGTGGGCTGTACCGCTGAGCTTGTGGGGCTCATCGGGTCTCCCGGGGGTAGGCCTGGATCTGGACGGAGACCTGCTCGGCGCCATCGGGCAGCGGTGCGGTCAGGTCGGTGCTGTACTTCTCCAGCACGGCCCTGATCTCGGTCATCATCGCCATCAGCTCGTCGGGCCTGAGCTGGAACAGGTAGTCCGAGATGAGGCTGGCCTCGCGCCACTCCGGCGTCATGGTCTGCAGGTTGTCGATCGCGCGGAACATGTTCTCCGCGTACATCTGACCGATCCCGTGCAGGAACCCGAGCGCGAGCTCCGGCTCCTCCGCCAGCAACTCGCTCTTGTCGAAGTCCGTGCCCTGGTGAGCCGACTTCCACCAGCGGTCCCGGGCGTTCCCGCGACTGTCGTCCTCGACGACCAGCCCGGCCTCGGCGAGCTGCCGCAGGTGGTAGCTGGTGGCGCCCGTGTTCACCGCCAATCGGTCGGCCAAGGTGGTCGCTGTCGCGGGACCGTAGAGCCGGAGCAGGCCCAGGATCCGGTTCCGCATCGGATGGGCCAGCGCCCGCAGCAACTGCGCGTCCAGTCGCACCGACTTGTTCGGCCCTTCCGACGTGCTCGGCGCGGGGCTCGGGTCTGCCGGCTTCGGCTGCTGCTCCTGATCGCTCATGACAGCGAGACTACAACTGCACAATCCGTTTGCAAAGAGTCTTTGCAAACGGATTGTGCAATCTGTGCTTGGGTTGCTGGGTTATCCACAGCGAGCCAACTCAGCGCGGGAACCGGCAGCGAACTCGGCATCTTGTGTGGTGAGAAGGGATCAGGACGCGGTCGCAGGGACCGTGCGGCCCGTCAAGCGAAGTGGAGAGACACATGGTCCGGGTGATGCTCGAGGACGCCGACTACTGCGACGTCCCGGCCGATCTGATGACGTTCGACGAAGGCGTGGTCGTCTTCTGGCGCGAGGGTGAGGAGGTGGGCCGCCACCGTCAGACCCGTATCCGCTCGCTGGAGCTCCTGTCCAACCGCTCCTTCGGCCGGCGGATCGAGGAAGCCCGGAAGACCCATCCCAACGCCTACCGCGCCTGGACCACCGATCAGGAGGAGCTCCTCACCCGCATGTTCAACGAGGACGCCACCAAGGATGAACTGGTGGCCGCCCTGGGCCGCCAACCAGGTGGCATCGAGACCCGCCTCAGGGCCCTCAACCTCCTGGCCGACGACGAGAAACTCCAGTGAGCGGTCCTCGATCGACGGCGGCGGAGGGTGGTGACTGTGAGTGGGAGAGCGAGACCGTTTTGTGATGCGGTGGAGAGGTCGGCGACAATGGCGCGATGCAGGCAGAGCAAGACGTTGAGGAGCAGACAAGCCCGGTGGACGACGAGTCCGGGGCGTGGTCTGCGATTCGCGCCGCTCTGCTCGAGCCGGGCTCGCTGGTCCGCGCGATCGGATCAGGCCGCCGCCGGGGCGCGGAAGCCCCGCAGTACCAGCGAGTCGAGCTCCGCTATGTCGACCTCAAGGGCACCCGCCACCTCCAACTGACCGAGTACGACGACCGCCAGGCCCACATCCGCAACCTCAGCGTCGGGGATGCGGTCGAGCAGGCGGTGGGTGAGTTGCTGCGGGTGCCGTACGGGAACTGGCATGTGGAGACGACTGAGGAGACTCTGCGGCTGCGGTTCACGAAGAAGGGCAAGGTGCTGCTGAGTCGGGAGAGAGCTCAGCGGGAGCAGCGGACCGGGCATGACCGGGTCAAGCAGCGGGCGCTGGATCCGGCGGCTCCTTTCCTTATCGAGTTGGGGATCAGCGACCACAACGGACGGGTGAAGCCATCCCGGCAGTCGAAGTACAAGCAGATCGACGAGTTCTGCAAGCTGCTGGCGCCGGCGTTGGAGGAGGCACTGGCGGCTGGCCGGATTCCGGCCGGGCGGCCGTTGCAGGTGGTCGATCTCGGCTGTGGGAACGCCTACCTCACGCTGGCGGCGTACCACCTGCTGACCTCGGCCGGGCACGACATCCGGATGACGGGAATCGATCGCACCCCGGCCGCGCGCGAGCGGAACAGCAAGCGGGTGGCGGCGCTCGGGTGGCAGGACCACCTGCGGTTCGTCGACGCGACCATCGAGGACGCCCGGCTCGACACCCCGCCGGACGTGGTTCTGGCGCTGCACGCATGCGACACGGCGACCGACGACGCGCTGGCCCGGGCGGTCGGCTGGGAGGCGCCGCTGATCCTCGCGGCACCGTGCTGCCACCATGACATCCAGAAACAGCTCAAGAGCGTCGAACCACCGCCGCCTTACGCGCTTCTCACCAGGTATGGCATCGTTCGGGAGCGATTCGCCGACGTGCTCACGGATTCGTTGAGGGCGGCGGTGCTCCGTCAAGTCGGTTACCGGGTAGAGGTGGTGCAGTTCGTGGACAGTGAGCACACGCCGCGCAACCTCCTGCTCCGAGCCGCCCGGACCGGCGCGACGGCCGGGCCCGAGGTGCGCGCGGAGTACGAGGCGCTCGTCGGTGAGTGGCAGGTCAAGCCACGGCTGGCGGCGCTGGTCCTCGACCCCGACCGCGAGGCGGTGTACTGACCTTGCTCCGCAAAGTCCTGACCGTGACCGCGGTCACGCTCCTCAGTCTGGCCGGCGCCACCCTCCCCGTCGCCTCGGCCTCCGCTGACTCCGCGTCGACGCAGGCGGACCCGACGCCGGCGCCGAAGAAGTTGTTCACGATCGATGACGAGCGGGTCGACGAGTCCTCGGGGTTGGCGAAGAGCGCGAAGTACGACGGCATCTGGTGGACGGTGAACGACTCCGGTGACAGCGCCCGGGTGTTCGGCATCGACCGGACCGGCGAGGTCAAGGCGGAGTTGCGGCTGAACGCGGACGTCACGGACGTCGAGGCGATCGCGGTCGACACCGACGGCACGATCTACCTCGCCGACATCGGCGACGGCGAGGCCACCCGCGACATGATCGAGGTCTACACGATCCCGGAACCGGCGTCCTTGGAGGACCAGGCCAGCGTCAAGTTCCACCAGTACGACTTCGAGTACCCCGACGGCGCGCACGACGCCGAGACGCTGCTGATCCAGCCGTCCACCAAGCGGCTGTACTTCGTGACGAAGTCCTCGAGCAAGGCCGCCTTCTACTCCGCACCGGAGAGCGCGACACGCGAGGGAACGAACGAGCTGACCAAGGTGGCGGCCGCCCCGCCCGGGGTCACGGACGGAACGTTCATGCCGGACGGCAAGAGCGTCGTCCTGCGCACCTACCTGGAAGTCCTGAACGTGGCGTGGGCCAAGACTCCCACCGTCGTCGCCAAGGCCACGGTGCTCGCCAAACAGAGCGAGTCGATCGCAGTGGGCCCAGCCGGCAACGACATCATCGTCGGCAGCGAGGGCGCGAGCTCAGCCGTCTACCAGCTCCAGGTCCCGGTAAAGAAGACCGCTGCATCTTCCCCGGCCACCACCCCAACCCCCAAAGCCAACGCCGCCGGCAGCAGCACCGAGCCGAAAAAGAACCACAACCTCCGCTGGATAGTCATCGGCGCCGCTCTCCTCGCCATCATCATCACCTTCGTCACCTTCCCGGCGGGCCGCCGCGAACGCCTGGACCGAATGGCCGAGAACGCCCGCCTGACCGGCCAACGCCCACCCAACCCCCACGGCCGCCGCCGCGCCTGACCCGCCGCCGGCCACCCGCTCCGGCTAAGGCAGCACAACAGCCGCCGGCCTTCCGGGGCGGCGGCTGTTGGCTTGGGGGGTGGGCTTAGCGGAGAGCGTCGACGGTGAAGTCGATGGCGTGGGTGAGCTTCTCGACGTCGTCCGGGTCGACCGCGGGGAACATGGCGACGCGGAGCTGGTTGCGGCCGAGCTTGCGGTAGGGCTCGGTGTCGACGATGCCATTGGCGCGCAGCACCTTGGCGACCGCGGCCGCGTCGATGGAGTCGTCCAGGTCGATGGTGCCGATGACGAGGGACCGAGCGTCGGCGTCCTCGACGTACGGGGTCGCGTAGTCGGACTTCTCGGCCCAGGTGTAGAGCCGGTTGCTGGAGTCGCTGGTGCGCGCGACGCTCCACTCCAGGCCACCCTGGCTGTTGATCCAGTCGGTCTGCTCCGCCATCAGGAAGAGCGTGGCCAGCGACGGCGTGTTGTACGTCTGGTGCTTGCTGGAGTTGTCGATCGCGGTGGCGAGATCCAGGAACGCCGGGATCCATCGGCCGGAGGCGGTGATCTCCTCGACCCGGGCCAGCGCGGCCGGAGACATCAGCGCGATCCACAGCCCGCCGTCGGAGGCGAAGCACTTCTGCGGCGCGAAGTAGTAGACGTCGACCTCGTTGAGGTCGACCGGCAGACCGCCGGCGCCCGAGGTGGCGTCGATCGCGACCAGGGCGCCTTCGTCAGCACCCTCGACCCGCTTGACCGGCGCCATCACGCCGGTGGAAGTCTCGTTGTGCGGCCACGCGTACAGGTCCACGCCGGCCTCGGCGACCGCGACCGGGCGGGTCCCCGGCTCGGACTTGATCACGCTCGGCTCACCGAGGTGCGGGGCAAGCTGGGAGGCCTTGGCGAACTTCGAGGAGAACTCCCCGAAGCTCAGGTGCTGGCTCTTCTCCCGGATCAGTCCGAAGGTGGCGATGTCCCAGAACGCGGTCGAGCCGCCGTTGCCGAGCACGACCTGATAGCCGTCAGGCAGCTGGAAGAGGTCGGTGACACCCTGCTGGACGCGGGCCACCAGGTTCTTCACCGGGGCCTGGCGGTGCGAGGTGCCGAGCAGCTTCGCGCCCTCGGTCGCCAGGGCCGCCACGGCCTCGGGGCGCACCTTGGAGGGACCGGCACCGAACCGGCCGTCGGCGGGCTTGAGCTCTGCGGGGATCTGAATGTCGCTGGTCACCAGCGGTTCCCTTCGTCGTCTGGCGGAAATCCTTGCCGACGACGCTGTCAGCACCACCCAGTGTTCCATATCCCCGCAGACCCCGGCCGACGGGTCTCAACCGGGCTACTCGTGCTTGCGGGTGATCATCTCCTGGCCGGTCATCACCGCGACCGGGCCGTCCTCGGTGGTCACCCACTCGCCGCACGCGCCGCCGCCCTCGGCCACACCGAGTTCCAGCACGCTGCCGTCCATCCGGATGACCGGGTGGTAGTACTCCGCGACCTGTTCGGCCTCGCCCTCGATGTAGTGGCCGATCAGCGCCCGCCGGAACCGGTCGGACGTCACGTTCGGCGCACTGCCGTGCACGAGCGCTCCGTGGAAGAACAGGACGTCTCCCGGCTCCATCTCCACCGGCACTGCGGCGTCGGGCTCCGGCAGCGGCACTGTCACGTCGGTGAAGCTGACCTTGGTGTCGGCCTTCTCCGTGCAAAGGATCGGCCAGCGGTGACTGCCGGGCACGACCTCGAGGCAGCCGTTCTCCCGGTCCACCTTGTCGAGCGCCATCCAGGCCGCCACGCAGGTCCCCGGCTCCGCCTTCAGGTAGAAGTTGTCCTGATGCAGCGCCTGGCCCCGAGAGCCCGGCGGCTTGAAGTAGATCATCGTCTGGACCGCGTACGGCGACCTGCCGAGCAAGGCGGTCATCACCTCGTCCAGGCGGTCGTCGATCATCCACTGCAGGGACACCTCGTCCCACCGGTGCATCTGGGCCATCCGCGGGTACCGGCGCAGCGGGTCCCGGCTGTCGGCCTGTACGCCGACCACGTCGCCCGGGTAGGAATCCCGTCGCCGCAGCACCATGTAGTGCTCCCGGAGCCGCTCGACCTCGTCCGCCGCGAACAGTCCACGGACCAGCGTGTACCCCGAGGTGTCGAACTCCTGCTTGAACGAAACGCTCACCGATGTCTCCCCTGGTCGGCCCGGCACGATCCGGCGACAGCGCATACTGAGAACCTGACAAGGAAATTCTCCGATCCAGGACCTCCCGGAGCCACGGATGATCGACGCAAGGACTTGAGCTTTTGACGCATCGACCGGTGCTGGCTGATCCGCTGGACCTGCACCTTCTCTCGCCGCCCACCTTCTGGCGATGCGAGCCGAGCTGGTCCTGGGTGTCGCGGCCGCTCCCGGATCACCTGCTGTGGTGCGTACTCGACGGCATCGGCCGCCTGGAGGTCGACGGCGCCACCCGGGAGCTGGGCCCGGGCACCTGCGCCGTCTTCGCTCCGGGCGACGCCCCCACCGCCGGCCACGATCCACGTCGCCGTCTGCTGGTCTTCGGAATGCACTTCAACGTCACCCCGGCGGGCGTAGTACCGGAACAGCGGTGGGCTGACCTGCCGGACCGGGTACTGCTCGGCGCACTCGCCCAGCGCTCCGATACGGCGTACAGGCGGGGCGATCCGTTAGGGATGCGGCAGGCCGCGCTCTGCCTCGAGCAGCTGCTCTGCTTGATCTGGGAGGCGGCGCACAGCTCACCGCAGAGTGCGAATGACACGGCCGTGCTGGAGGTCGCACAGGTGATCCGGCAGGACCCCGGCCGCGACTGGAGCGTCGCGGAGATGGCTGCGCGGACTGCACTGTCCAGAGCCCAGTTCACCCGCCGGTTCGTCGCCCAGAACGGCATGGCGCCGGCGCAGTACCTGATCCAGGCCAGGATCGACAGAGCCCACCAACTCCTGACCGAGACCGGCATGACCGTCACCCAGGTCGCCGCCGCCCTCGGCTACACCGACGTCCCGTACTTCAGCCGCCAGTACAAACAACGCACCGGCCGCCCACCCAGCGAGAGCCGCCGTTGACGTGCCCTACCCACGCCAACGGTCGAGTACTTCGTCCAGGGCGACGCGGATCTGATCGCGTGCTTCTGATCGCGGGACGCCCGCCATCAGCAGTTCGTCGTACGGCGTGTCCTGGTGCCGGACGGAGGCGACGACGGCGAGCGTGACCGCGTTTTCCTCCAGCGCGCGGCCGGCGGCTGATCGGCCGACGCGCCCACTGCTGCGTGTCCCGGCGTGCCTGGCGATCGCCTCGGCGCGGTCGGCAGGGCAGTGGGGGAACAGCCGAGCGATCTCCAGAGCCATTCGCTGCTGGAAGTCGACATCCTCGAGCTCTCGCTTCCCGCGTGCCCGCTCCCGCTGCCGCGCGCGGGCGTCCTCGTCGGCAAGACACTGCACTTCGGCGAGTTCGAGGGCGGGTTGCTCAACCAGCACGCCTTGCCGCTCGTACCGTTTGCGAGCCCGGCTCCAGCGGACCACCACAGCCGACAAGGCGCTCGCCTTGCGCGCCCGCCGAGTCAGGGCGGTGTTGCCCGACGGCAGGAAGACCAGGTGATCCAGATCAACGCACTCGAGGCAGTGCGGAGCATCATCCTCGAGTCGCATCAAGTCCGCCTCGGTACTGCCGCAGTCCGCACAGGTGAACGCCTTCACCGGCGAGATCACCAGCAGATCCTCGGACTTCCGCTTCGCGTCAGGACTCACCCGGAAACCTTACGTCCGAATGACCGTGGGTCAGGACCCTCACTTCTTCGGACGCAACGAGACGGTCAGGCCCAGGAGGGGTTCCAGCCTTCGATGGAGTCGGCGGGGCGGGTGGCCGGGCCGGAGTAGATGGCGGAGGGGCGGATCAGGCGGCCGGTGCGCTTCTGCTCGAGCACGTGGGCGCTCCAGCCCGCAGTACGCGCGCAGGTGAACATCGAGGTGAACATCGGCGGCGGGACCTCGGCGAAGTCGAGCACGATCGCCGCCCAGAACTCTACGTTCGTCTCCAGCACCCGGTCCGGCCGGCGCTCGCGCAGCTCGGCCAGCGCAGCCTTCTCCAGCGCCTCGGCAACCTCGTACCGCGGGGCGTCCAGCTCACGCGCAGTACGGCGAAGGACGCGGGCGCGCGGGTCCTCCGCGCGGTACACGCGGTGCCCGAATCCCATCAGGCGCTCGCCGCCGTCCAGCAGTCCCTTCACGAAGGCCCGGGCGTCACCGCTCTTCTCGACGCCCTCGATCATCGTCAGGACGCGGGCCGGCGCACCACCGTGCAGCGGCCCGGACATCGCGCCGACCGCACCGGACAGCGCGGCGGCCACGTCGGCGCCGGTGGAGGCGATCACCCGGGCGGTGAAGGTGGAGGCGTTCATGCCGTGCTCGGCCGCGGACGTCCAGTACGCGTCGACCGCCTTGACGTGCTTGGGGTCGGGCTCGCCGCGCCAGCGGATCATGAACCGCTCGGTGATCGTGTTCGCCTTGTCCACCTCACGCTGCGGCACCATTGGTTGCCCGATGCCACGAGCCGCCTGGGCGACGTACGACAGCGCCATCACCGCGGCGCGGGACAGGTCGTCACGGGCCTGGACGTCGTCGATGTCGTAGAGCGGCCGCAGCCCCCAGGCGGGGGCGAGCATCGCCAGCGCGGACTGCACATCGACCCGGACATCACCAGTGTGTACGGGCAGCGGGAACGGTTCGGCCGGCGGCAGGCCGGGCGTGAAGGCTCCGTCGACGAGCAGACCCCAGACGTTCTCGAACGGCACCCGGCCGACCAGATCCTCGATGTCGACGCCGCGGTAGCGCAGCGCCGAACCTTCCTTGTCCGGCTCAGCGATCTGGGTGTCGAACGCGACCACACCCTCGAGACCGTGCTGAACCTCGGTTTTCGGATCTGACATACGTCTGCGACTCCCTTGTCCCGGACCTTAGGCGCTCAGGCAGCATAGTTCTCCGCCTCGCCGCGCGGACAGATCTGTGACCGGTTCGGCGTTTACGCTCGATCCCCGGCCAGTAGTTCTTCGCAACTTTCCTCCGTCCCGCCGCATCTGGTGGGCATGGAGACACTTGTTGCCTACGCCTTCGACGGGTTCGTAGGCGCCGAGCGGGCGGCCGCCGGCGTCAGACGCGTGGAAGCGCACTACGGGCAGCTCTGGGGAGAATCCGCAAGACGCGACGGTTGCGACGCGGCCACGGTGGGTGTGCACACCTGGAGCCGTCGCGAGCCCGATTGCTTCTGGCCTGCCTGGCGCGACGACGACAACCTGTGCGTGGCCAGCCTGCACGCACCCCTCGGCTACGAGAGCATCATCGGAGAGGTGGCGCCGCAGCGTGCGCCTACTGCACTCGCGCGGGCGGTGATCGCTTCTCCTGCTCGCATGCTCGACCTTGCGCCGCCGTTCGTCCTGACAGTGCTGGACCCAGCGGACGAGCGGCTGGAGTTGTTCACGGACTCGATCGGCGTCGGCCGGCTCTTCCAGCTTCGGGTGGCCGACGGCTGGGTGTGGAGCAACCGCCCGGCTGCGGCCTGCCTGTTCGCCGATGTCCCGGCCGAAGCCGCAGCCAGGGGTTGGCGGTTCGCAGCGGGCTGTGGCTGGTTCATGGCCGACACCACGCCCTACAACAGGGTTCTGGCTGTCCCGGGAGCTACCCGCATCGTGATGGAGGGTCGCCGGGCTCGGCGGACTGTCACTCGCACTGATGCCACCAGCATCTGGTCCGGCCCCACTGGCGACGAGTTGTCGCCACGAGTGGTCGAAGAGACAGCGGAAGCCTTGCGGGGCGTGGCGCGCTCGGTCGCAAGGCTGTGGCCCGGTACTCCGACGGTGGACCTCAGTGGCGGCCGGGACTCCCGTGTGGTCGCAGCGGCCTTCCTGTCCGCGGGTGTCGACCTGCGCCTCAACAGCTATGACGCAGTACCTGGTGAAGTGCAGGTGGCGGATCAACTGGTGGCTGCGCTGCCATACGAGGTGGAGCACGTCGTCACTGGCGGGACGCGGCAGCCCGCAGTACCGGCTGCTCCTGCGAAGCCGGCCGCTGCACCGGAGTTGGTGGAACGGATCAAGCGCTGGCACCGGTACGGCGAGGGGCTGCGTTCGGCCAGCTACTTGTTCCACGCGCCACCTCGTGATCTCGCCGGGGTCAGCCATCTGGCGATCGGCGGTGCGGGCGGTGAGGTCGCGCACGGGCACTTCTATCCGGGCGACGTGCTCACGCTCGACGCGCGCCCGCTCGAGGGCAAGGTACGAGGGTTCGCCGACAAGCTGCAGGCCCGACTCGTCCCGGCGGCAGGTCCTGCCGACCAGGTCCGTGCGGCGGTCACCGGGCAGATCGAGCAGGTGTTCCGCGAGGCTATCCAGGGCGGCTTCGAGGACGCCAAGATGCTCGATTACTTCTACGTGGTGGAGCGGTTGCGTCGCTGGGGGACAGTCGGTGAACGCACCGGGGTGGTCTCGCCACTGCTGGTTCCTGCCTTCGTCCGGGGAGCGTTCGCGCTGACTCCGCCGCAGCGGATGGAGAACGCGCTGCACTGCGCGCTGATTCGCGAACTGGTACCGCAATGGGTCGATATCCCTTTCTTCAAACCGGTTCCGGCTGCTGCGCCGACGACCCCGAAGCGGGCACCTGCACAGGTAAAGCGGGTTGCCGACGCCGCGGACCGTGATGCGATCGGGGCGCTGCTCACCCAGTCTCGCCCGTGGGCCGACGACTTCGACGCCGAGACGATGGGCACCTCGTGGGCCGCGTCGGTGCATGGCAGCAGTACGGCGGCGCAGGAGGTCGCGCTCAGGCAGTTCCTCTGGCGAGCCGTCTTCGAGGAGCACCTCACCGAGGTCAACCAGCACATCACCGCACCCGCTCCTGCACCCACCACGCAGACCGCGACCATGCCGCCGGCTCGCGTGACCCGGTTCAGGCAACGCCTGCGCCGGCAGGCCGTAGTACGGAAGCTGGCGCGGGGACAGGTCTGGCGCCTCTTCCGGGGGAGCCGGTTCGGTCGCTCGTGGGGTGGTAGGCGCCGCTGAAAGCGGTTGTACCTCGTAGGCTCGCTGTCGTGGATCTAGGAGAGATGCGGCAGACCTACGGCCTCGGTGAACTGCTCGAGAGCCAGGTGGACGCCGACCCGATCGCGCAGTTCGGCCTGTGGCTCGCGCAGGCGACCGAGGCCGGGCTGCCCGAGCCGAACGCGATGGTGCTCGCGACCGCGGACACGGACGGAAAGCCCTCGGCACGGACGGTCCTGCTGAAGGGACTCGACGAGCGCGGCTTCGTCTTCTTCACCAACCAGCAGTCGCGTAAGGCCGACGACCTCGCCGCGAACCCGTACTGCGCACTCGTCTTCCCGTGGCACGCGATGGAGCGCCAGGTCCGCGTCGAGGGCACCGTGAGCAAGGTCCCCACCGAGGAGGTCGACGCGTACTTCGCGTCCCGTCCGCGGGGTTCGCAGCTCGGCGCCTGGGCGTCCCAGCAGAGCCAGCCGGTGGAGTCCCGGGAGGAGCTCGACCTGCAGTACGCGTCGTACGAGCGGCAGTGGCCGGAGGGTACCGAGATCTCGGCGCCGTACTTCTGGGGTGGCTACCGGGTCCGGCCGGAAGCGTTCGAGTTCTGGCAGGGCCGCACCGGCCGGCTCCACGACCGCCTCGCCTACTACCGCGCGGACGCCGCCTGGCGACTGGTGCGACTCCAGCCCTAGACCCGGGTGAGCTCGGGGTGCCGGATCAAGACAAAAAAAAGAGACCCGCGGGCGCTTCCGGAGACACGGCCGGGTGGCCGAACTCTGGGTCAGGCGGACTTTCCTGACTACCCGCGGGCCCGGTGGCTGGCGTCGGAATGACTAGCCACTTGCCCACTGAATAAGTGGTTGGCGGTTAGCCCGCCGCCACCTCACGAGTCCGATAGCACATCATGCTTTGGACCACCTCCCTTCACGTGTACTCAAAACCTACGTCCCGGCCGGGCCGCATTCAACCGGTTTTCGCCGACAGATGAACGCCGTCCCGTGATCCCATGGAGTCATGGTGTTCAGGCTCGGACTTCCCGTCATCGTGCTGCTGGTAGGAACCGTCTGGTTCTCGTGGTCGTGGTACCGCCGGGCCGTCCTCGCAGAGCAGGCCGTGGCCGACCTGAACAGCGAGACGAAGGCGCTGCTGCGGGAGGTCCGGTCGCTCGAGAAGGCGGTCGCGGCTGCCGAGCAGGGGCTCCGTACGCTCAGCTCGCATCCGTCGGTACCGCGTGACGTCGCGGTCACCGCCGACCTGACCCTCGCCGACATCCGGCGGCTCACCGAAGGCAAGGAGCTCGACCACTGATGGCAGAGCTGGGGAAAGCTGCGGCGGCCGTGAAGAGCACTGGGAAGGGGAGCGTGACGGCGAAGATCCAGTTCGTGGTCATCCCGCAGAATGGGACCGTGAGCATCCCGGTCCCGACCCAGACGGCCCGCTGATCCCGTGTCCGCGCTGCCGTCACACCTCGAGCTGGTGCAGGGCGTCGTGCTGCCCAAGCCGGTCGGCGCGGACCCGGTGCTGGACTTCCTGAACACCCGATCCGACTTCGCCGGACGAGAACCCGCACGGAGCGAGTGGCTCACGTCGTACGAGGCGTTCGTGATCTGGAACGGGTACGTCGGCCTGCTCTCCGACGCGAGCGTCTTCCGGCTGATCGAGCAGGCCGCGGTCAAACCGAAGGACGCGGCGCACCGGTTCGACGCGACCCTGGAGTTTCGCGCCGACCTGTACGACGTACTGACGGACGCCGGCGCAGGTGGTTCGTTCGACGCAGTAGCGCGCGCGGTGGAACGAGCCACCGCGCGCCGCCGCCTCACCGCAGTACCGGCTGTCGGCCCGGGTCTTGGAGCTGGCTGGGATCTCCCGGAGGACCTGGGGTTGCCCCTGGACCAATTGGCTCTCCTCGCCGCGGACCTGCTCACCGGCGCATCCCGCGACCACGTCCACCTCTGCCCGGGCGACGCCTGCGGCTGGCTCTTCCTGGACCCCCGAGGCCGCCGCCGCTGGTGCTCCATGTCCACCTGCGGCAACCGCTCCAAAGTCCGAGCCCACGCCGCCCGCACCCGCTAGCCCCTGCTACTTCGGACCGCTAGCACTCACCAATCGCACTCGAGCTGCTCGTGCGCCGCCTGACAACGCCCAATCCGCGGACCGCCGGCGAGCTTACTGAGTGCTGGCCGTCCGGCGGATGCCTACGCCGCCCCGCCGGCCATCGTCAGGCGCTCGCCTCCAGCTGAAGGGGATTGCTGCAACTTCGGCCTAGGTCGGTGCATCTAGCTGAGTGGATCGGTTGCTGGGGCTTGGAGTCCGCAACGGTGGGCAGCTCGGTCCAGGAGAGGTTGCGACGTGAACGGTGGGCGAAGGAACGTCAGGCGGAGTACCGGGCTTGTCAGTGCAGCGGCGTTTGTGACTGCCGGCTTGATGCTGCCTGGAGCCGCGGACGCTGTACCGACGGTTGCGACCGCCGGCGGAGCCGCCAGCGCGGCATGCAAGGTCTCTCCTGGTGCCGTGACGGCTGGGGGCGACCACCGGGGGTTCACGATCACCGCGACGAAACCCATCGCGGTCACCGAGCACCGGCGGCACGCTGATATCTACCCCGACGGCCTCGCTCGGCTGAGCGGCTACATGGTCGTCGATCCCAACGTGCAACAGGGTTACGGCGAGCGGGTCTACGGCTGGGTGGTGCTGGGCTCGACGATGTACGGGAGCAGCTACTTCACCGATGGCGACGGCAAGCTGGCCCCCGACACGGTCGAGCGTTGGTTGGTGGGCGGCGGTTGGGGGAACTTCGTTGCCTTCGAGACGAGCACCTGGATCCGGCCGGACCACACGGTGCGGACCAATCAGTACGGGCTTCGCAGTGACGGTGTGCTGTTCCGGTGGTCGGACATCGACCTGCGCGGGTGGACCGTGAAGGCGTCGTACCCGGGCTTCTCGGCGGTGAAGGCGATGGCCCTGATCAGTCAGACGGCCACCTATGACACCTTCCTCGCGACCACCAAGGGCGGGGCGCTGTACACCATTCGTATCCCGATCAGCTCGCCGATGAAGCCTGTGGTGAAGGCTGTGCGCCGCTCCACCTGGCAGGCGTTCGACTCCTTGGTGATAGAGCAGTGTGGGCCGACCGGCACGCTGCTGCTCGGCATCGACAAGGACACCAGGACGGCCTACCTGTATTCCGTCGGTCACGCCAAGGGCACTGCCACGGTGATCCAGGGCCTCGGCAAGGTTCCGACCACCTTCGACGACCCGATCTACTTCCGGCGAGGCGGCGAGCTCGATGACGCTCCGGTCTATCTGTTCGGCGAATAGCTGGATGCCTGGCCCGGCGCGATCGGTCGTGCGGTGCCGGGCGGTTCAGATGAACAGTGCGGGGTCGACCAGGATCCAGGTGTGTTGGGCTCGCGCCAGGACTCGGCCGTCGGAGTCGTACAGGGTGCTGGCGGTGAGGGTTTTGCGGCCGTCTTCGCCGAGGATGCGGCCCATCACCACGCAGGCCTCGCCGGCGGGCGGTCTGGCGTCGATGCAGGCGCTCATCTGGCCAAGTACCGACGGGCGTCCTTCGAGGTCGATCGCCCAGCCGCCGGGGCAGTCCAGCGCCGCCCAGAGGAACACGGGATCGACCAGTCCGTCGTCGGCGGCCAGGTCGGTCGACGGGTGCCACGTGCAGGCGGTTCGCCCGTCACCGAGAGGGCCGGGTCGCAGTCGCAGCCCTTCCGTGTTCTCGGGACCGCAGACGAAGCATCCCGGGAAGGGATGGTTCACGAGCCCCTTGTACTGCGCTTCCGCCGCGCGCGCCTCGTCCGGTCCGACCGGGTCGACCGTGGCTTGGTCCAAGGTGTCCGCGGCGACCGAGATCGCTTCGGCCACAGGTGCCTCGATGCCGGCCAAGCTGGCGGAGTCCGACGAGACCAGCAGGTCGAGGTCGACCTCCATCGGCGGTGGCGCCATCAGCCGCACTCGGGGGACCGTTCCGTCGGCGGCAACCGCCGCCAGCGCGGTACCGACCTGGCCCGCGACGTAGCCCCCGTTGCCTGACTTGGCGGGACCCCTGAAGCGCGGTGCGATCCGCAGTACCTCTCGCGTGGTCATGGCCAACGACCCTAGTCCCCGTGGTGGTTGGGGCCGGTTCGGGGCCTGAAGGAAGCTGATGACCTGCGGAAACGCCGGGATTCCCGTGTTTTCTGAGCTTCTTTACAGATTAACGGCTCCCAGCACTCTCATTCAAACGTCCGTTTGAACTATGCTGACTGCAGGCTACGGCGCGTGAGCAGGTGGGGTGCCTGAGCGAGCGGTGGCTGGGGGGAAGGAGAACTCTGTGGAAACACCCGTGGAATCAACCCGGGAAAGGCTGCTCAACATCGCCGAGCAGAGGTTCGGCGAGGGTGGTTACGAAGGTACGTCGCTGCGGGCGATCACGGTCGCGGCCGCCGCGAACATCGCGGCGGTCAACTACCACTTCGGTTCGAAGGAGGCCCTGCTGAGGGCGGCGGTGGCGCGCGCGATGGCGCCGGTCAACACCGAGCGCCGGCGCCGGCTGGACCAGTTGGAGGCGAAGGGGCAGCCGACCGCCGAGCAACTGATCCGGGCCTTCATCGAGCCGGGCCTCGATCTCGTACTGCGCCGTGGCGAGCGCGGGCCGGTGGTCGCCAGGTTCATCGGCCGGGTCGCGTTCGACCCGAGCCAGCGGATCCGGGAGTTGTATGCGGCGGAGTCGGATCCGGTCGAGGCGCGGTACCTCGAGGCGCTCCAGGCGGCGTTGCCGAGAGCGGCGCCGGAGTCGGTGGCGTTCGGTTACGTGAACATGCTGGGGTTGCTCGCATTGCACCAGTCGCAGGCATTGACCCGGGCGCCGGGCACCGAGGACGTGGAGGATCCGGGCAAACTGGCGGAGAACCTGATCGCCTTCCTGGTGGCCGCTTTCGACCGAGGGTTGCGCGCCTGAACACCGCCTTGCGCGCAGTGGTCCAGGGGGCACACTGGTCTTGTGGGAGCTGTCCAGAAAATGCTCACGGATGTTCGAACTGCCGGGTAACGCTGCATAATGGCGCTCCGTGGACCCCTGTGAAGTCGTGGTTGCCGTCGATCTCGGTGGAACCCGGATGAAGTGCGGCCTGGTCGCCGCGGACGGTGCCGTGCTGCACCGGGAGACCAGGCCGACACCCCGGGAGGCCGGGGGTCGCGCGGTGCTCGACGCGCTGCTCGAAACCGTCGTCGAACTGGGCCAGAAGGCCGCGGCCGACGGACACCGCGTGCGCGCGGTCGGCGTCGTCGTACCGGGCATCATCGACGCCGCGACAGGAACCGTCGGCGCGGAGAATCTGGCCTGGGTCGGTACGCCGGTCCTGGCCGAACTGAAGGAATCCCTCGGCGAGGATCAGCAGGTCGTTCTCGCCCACGATGTCCGCGCGGGTGGTTACGCGGAGCTGCGCCAGGGTGCTCTGACCGGCACCACGAACTCCCTCTTCCTCCCCCTCGGCACCGGCATCGCCGCGGCCATGGTGGTCGACGGCTCGCTGGTCAGCGGCGACGGGTACGCGGGGGAGCTCGGGCACACCCGCTTCGTCCACGGGGATACCGCCGAGCTCTGCGCCTGCGGCCAATGGGGCTGCCTCGAGACCGTGGCCTCCGCCGCCGCCCTGGCCCGACGGTATGGCGCACGTACGGGCCGCACAGTGGACGGTGCCCGCGAGGTGCTCGAACTCCTGGCACAAGGTGACCCGGACGCGGCCGCTGTGTGGAGCGACGCGATGGAGGCCCTGGTCGACGCGCTGGTCCTCTACACCACGCTGGTCGCGCCCACCCGCATCGCGATCGGCGGTGGGTTGGTCGGGGCCGGTGAGACGCTGCTGGCGCCGCTGCGCGAGGGTGTTGCCGCGCGGCTGACGTTCCAGCGCCGGCCGGAGATCGTGGCCGCAGTACTGGGTGAGGACGCCGGATGCCTCGGCGCGGCGCTGATGGCCTGGGATCGCGTGACTGCTGACGAGAGCGGAGAACAGACGGTATGACGACGTATCGGATCGCGCGGCTGGTCACGCCGGACGACGTGCTGGAGAACGCCTGGCTCCAGGTCGCGGACGGCGACATCCTCGCGTACGGCCGGCGGTCCGAGGGGATGCCGGCCGACGGGTCGCGGCCGGAGGACCTGGGCGACGTCACCGTGGTGCCTGGGTTCGTCGACATCCACACTCACGGCGGCGGCGGCGCGACCTACTCGACGACCGATCCGGAGGAGGCACGCAAGGTCGCGGCCTTCCACGCCAGGCACGGCACCACCACGACCATGGCGAGCCTGGTCACGGCACCGCTGGACGACCTCGTCTCGCAGACCGCCTGTCTGGCCGACCTGGTCACGGACGGTGTGATCGCCGGGGTGCACTTGGAAGGGCCGTTCCTGTCCGAGGCGCGCTGCGGGGCGCACGAGCCGACACTGCTGCGCGACCCGGTCGAGGGTGACGTGGCGAAGGTGCTCAGCGACGCCGTGAAGATGGTGACGATCGCGCCCGAACTGCCGAGCGGCTTGGACGCGATCCGCCAGGTGGTCGACGCCGGCGTGGTCGCGGCGCTCGGGCACACGGACGCGACATACGAGCAGATGATCGCCGGGGCGGACGCCGGCGCGACGGTGGCGACGCACCTGTTCAACGGGATGCGGCCGTTCCACCACCGCGACCCGGGCCCGGTCGGAGCCGCGCTGAACGACCCGCGGCTGCTGCTCGAGGTGATCAACGACGGCATGCACCTGGACCCGCAGGTGGTGCGGGTCGCGCTGGCCGCCGCCGGGGTCAACCGGATCGCGCTGATCACCGACGCGATGGTCGCCACCGGGATGCCCAACGGGCGGTACATGCTCGGCAGTCAGGAAGTGGACGTGACGGACGGGCTCGCGACGCTGGCCCACGGCAGCCACTCGATCGCCGGCAGCACCCTGACGATGGACGTCGCTTACGCCAACGCGGTCAAGGCCGGTGTCTCGCTGGTGGACGCGTCGCGGATGGCGTCGACCACGCCGGCGGAGACCTTCGGCTGGTACAACGTCGGCGGGATCGAGACCGGCAAGCGGGCCGACCTGGTCGTGCTGGACGAGGAGTACGCCGTCCGCAAGGTGATGCGGGCCGGCTCGTGGCTGGACTGATCGCGACCGTCACGCTGAACCTGGCGCTGGACGTCACGTACGGCGTCGACGAACTGGTGGTCGGTGGGAGTCACCGCGTCACCGACATCCGGCAGCGCGCGGGCGGCAAGGGCGTGAACGTCGCGCGGGTCGCGACCACCCTCGGGCATCAGGTCCTCGTCCTCGGGTTCGTCGGCGGAGTGACCGGCGAGATCGTCGCGGAGGAGTTGTTCGACGCCGGTCTGACCGCTCTGCTGACGCCGATCGCGGCGGAGACCCGGCGGACCGTTGCCATCGTCAACGGTGCGGACGGCGACGCGACCATCTTCAACGAGCTCGGGCCGATCGTTTCCGCCGACGAATGGCGGGCCTTCCACGATCGGATGCCTTGGGCAAGGCTCGGCGTGCTTGCCTGTTCGGGAAGCCTGCCTCCTGGTCTGCCGGCCGATGCCTATGCGGAACTTGCCGTGCGAGCACGTCATCACGACGTGTTGTCCGTGATCGACACCGGCGGCGATGCACTGGCGGCGGCTGCCAAGGCCGGTGCGGTGGTTCGCTCCAATGCCGCCGAACTGCGTGATGCCCTCGGCGACGTCGATGTCGAGGAGGGCGCACGGCAACTGGTCGAGCTGGGTGCCACCGCGGCCGTCATCACCGACGGCGCTCGCGGGATGGTTGCTGCTAGCAAGCAAGGTGCCTGGCGCGCGTTGCCGGTCGAGCAGGTGGCGGGCAACCCGACCGGCGCCGGAGACGCCTGTACCGCGGTAGTCGCCGCGGCTGTCGCGGAATCGCCCGAGCCCGACTGGGCCGTAGTACTCAAGTCGGCTGTCGCCGCGTCGGCCGCGGCCGTGCTGACACCGGTTGCCGGGGACATCGATCTCGCGGCGTACCGGCGCTGGCAGCCGCAGGTCGAAGTACAGAGTCTCTAGTGTCCTTGTGAATTGAGGGAGTTCGTCATGCCGTTGGTATCCGGAGCCGAGGTCGTGCTGGGTGCGGCCAAGGACGGTCGCGGGGTCGGCGCGTTCAACGTGATCCAGCTGGAGCACGCGACCGCACTGATCGCCGGTGCCGAACACGTCGGCGCGCCCGTCATCCTGCAGATCAGCGAGAACGCGGTGCGGTACCACGGCGCGCTCAAGCCGATCGGCGTCGCCACCCTGGCCGCCGCCTCGGCCGCGGTCGTCCCGGTCGTCGTGCACCTGGATCACGCGATGGACCGCGACCTGGTGACCGAGGCGGTGTCGCTCGGCTTCACCTCGGTGATGTACGACGCGTCGAAGCTGGACTACGAGGACAACGTGCGGTCGACCAGCGAGGTCACGGCGTTCTGCCACGAGCACGGGGTGTTCGTCGAGGCGGAGATCGGGGAGATCGGTGGCAAGGACGGAGTCCACGCGCCCGGCGCTCGCACCCGTCCGGACGAGGCCCTCGCCTTCGCCGAGGCGACCGGCGTGGACGCGCTCGCCGTCGCGGTCGGTTCTTCGCACGCCATGACGGAGCGGACGGCCGAGCTCGACTTCGAGCTGATCACCGGGCTGCGCTCCGCAGTACCGGTTCCCCTTGTCCTGCACGGTTCTTCGGGTGTCGCGGACGCGGACCTGACCCGCGCGGTCGAGGCCGGGATGACGAAGGTCAACATCGCCACCCACCTCAACAACGTCTTCACCGCCACCGTCCGCGAGGTGCTGGCCGACCAGCCCAGCCTGGTGGACACCCGCAAGTACCTCGGCCCCGCCCGTACTGCGGTCGCGGCCGAGGTAGCTCGCCTGTTGAAGGTGTTGAAAGCGGTCTAGGTCAGGTCGCGGCGGATCCGCCAGAAACAGAAGCCGCTCAGCGCGAGGGCCAGCACGAAGAACAGGCCGGCCTCCCGCCACTGCAGCCCCCAGAACCGGTCGGCCGGCTGGTAGGTGATCTGTTGCCGGTAGCCCTCATCGGCCAGCCGCTGGAAGCAGGTGGACAGCGGGGGTCGTGACGGCGCCTCGCCAGGGGGCGTGTTGGGCGGAGGCGGGCCGCACTCGGCCACCCAGGACGGCAGGGTCTTCTGCACCTGGCCGGCTGCGTTGACCGTCTTCTCGGACAGCTTCCAGTTGCCTTCGCCCGGCAGCTGCGCCTCGACCCGCATGACGACCGGATCCTCCTCAGGCCCGGACAGCTGGAGCCCCCGCATGTTCTCCGTCGTCACGACCACCTCGGTCTTCACCGGCGTGATCAGGTGCGGCCGGAGGAGCAGGGGAGACAGGATCTGGATCGCGATCACGGCGGCCAGCGTGACGGCGATCGCGACGACGCTGCGCCGGATCACCAGCCCGAGCGCGACCCCCAGGGCCAACCCGAACGCCGCATAGCCGATCGGCACCACGCCGCGGGCTCCGAAGACGGGCGGGAGCAGCCGTTGGACGTTGAACACACCGGATGCCTGTCCGGCGTCGATCGCGTCGTCGATCGGGTCGGACCACCAGGTGACCGCGAGGCTGAGCAGCCCTGTCAGCGCGATCGCGGAAAGCCCGGTGACGGCGAGCTTGGTGACCAGCCAGCGGGTCCGGCTGATGCTCTGGTTCCAGACCAGCCGGTGGGTGCCCGCCTCCAGTTCGCGCGCGATCAACGGCGCTCCCCAGAAGGCGCCGATCACCGGCGGAGCGGCGTACATGAGCGCCTGGCCGGCGATGTACAGGTACTGGTTGATCCGGTCGAACTGGATCTGCCTGAGGAAGTCGTTCGGGTAGGTCTTGTAGTCGTCGAGCAGGCCGGGGCCGGTGATGGCCAGGAGGATGGCGAGCGCGGCGACCGCGCCGGCGACCACCAGCGCCTGCAGGCGGAACTGCCGCCAGGTGAGCCACATCATCGCTGTACCTCCAGCACGGGCTGGTCGTTCTGCTTGGTCTGGCTGGAGCGGCCCATGTAGGCCAGCACCAGGTCCTCGAGGGTGAGCTGGGTGACCGTCCAGGCCGGGTCGAGGATCGGCTCGTCGGTGCGGATCAGCAAGGTGGACTGGCGATCGGTGTGGCTGGCGGAGATCACGTGCTGGTTGTGCGGCAGCGACTTCTCGTCACGGCGCGGACCGACCAGCCGGTAGTGCGTGGCGAGCAGGGTGTCGATGTCGCCGCTGACCTGGACGCGCGAATCTACCAGCACGACCAGGTAGTCGCAGGACCGCTCGACGTCGGAGACGAGGTGCGAGGACAGGACGACGCTGAGCTCCTGCTCGGCGACCGCCTCCATCAGGTCCTGCAGGAACTCCCTGCGGGCCAGCGGATCCAGGGCGGCGACGGGCTCGTCGAGGATCAGCAGCTCGGGGCGTTTGGCGATGCCCAGGGTGAGGGCGAGCTGGGCGCGCTGGCCGCCGGACAGCCGGCCGGCACGCTGCTTGGGGTCGAGCCCGAGGCCCTGGATCCGGCCATTGGCGAGCGTCTCGTCCCAGCCGGGGTTGAGGTGGGCGCCGAGCTTGAGGTGGTCCGCGATGCTCAGCCGCGCGTAGGTGGGAGTGTCCTGGGCGACGAAGCCGATCCGGGTGAGCTGGCTGGTGCCCGCGGCGGAGCCCAGTACTTCGATCGAGCCCGCGGTCGGCGTGAGCATGCCGACGGCCAGGTTGAGCAGGGTGCTCTTACCGGCGCCGTTCGGGCCGACCAGTCCGACCACACGGCCGGCCGGGAGGTCCAGGGTGCAGTCCGTCAGCGCCCAGCGGCGGCCGTATCTCTTGCCCAGTCCCTGGGCGTGCAAGGCGGCGGTCATGCTATGTCCTCCTGAGCGGCGGTCCGAAAGGTTGTCATGAACAACGCCTCGATGCTCTCGTCATCGAGACCGGCCTTGCGTGCCTTCGTCAGCCAGCGCTGCAGGTCCTGCCGCAGCGGTCCGTGCGCGGCCAGGCTGTGGTCGGTCAGCGTCCGCGTCACGAACGTCCCGACCCCAGGCCGCGCCGACACCAGCCCCTCGTGCTCCAGCTCCCGATACGCCTTCAGCACCGTGTTCGGGTTGATCGCCAGCTGCCCGACCACGTCCTTCACCGTCGGCAGCTGATCCCCCTGCCGCAACAACCCCAGCCGCAACGCGTTCCGCACCTGCTGAACGATCTGCTGATAAGGCGAAACCCCCGACCGCCCATCCAGATGGAACTCGATCATCCTCAACCCCATTCATCTAGTTAACTAGCACAATACTCCCCTGAGGAAGCCGCCGGTCAAGAGCCGGATGGGTTGGGTCTGTGAATGACAGCCGAAGTACCTGCCCCTGGAGGGTCAGCGGATGGCTGTGTAGCGGCGGAGGGATTCTGCGCGGGCTGTTGCGTGATCGACGATCGGTGGGGGATAGGCCGTGGGGGTGGGAGACCTCCAGGGTTCGTGGGCGGCTGGACCGGGAAGGTCGGCGAGCTCGCGGAGCCAGCGGTGGATGTAGGTGGCGTCGGGGTCGAACTTCTTGCCCTGGGTGGTGGGGTTGAAGATGCGGAAGTACGGCGAGGCGTCGGCGCCGCAGCCGGCTACCCATTGCCAGTTCAGGGAGTTCGAGGCGAGGTCGCCGTCCAGCAGGTGACGCATGAACCAGCGGGCGCCGTGCTTCCAGTGCACGTGCAGGTCCTTGACCAGAAAGGACGCGACCACCATCCGCACCCGGTTGTGCATGAACCCGGTTGCAGCCAGTTGCCGCATCCCCGCATCCACGATCGGGTAGCCCGTCATTCCCTTGCACCAGGCATCGAACCCGTCACCCGGTTCGTCGTACTCCATCTTCTCGAACTCCGGCCGCAACGGCATCCACGCTGCCTCCGGATACCGCGCCAGCAGATCCGCGCAGAACTCACGCCACGCGAGCTCCCGCCGATACGCCTCGGCCCCCGCACTCCGCTTGCGCGCCAGATCCGCCAGCATCGTCCGCGGATGCACCTCGCCGTACTTCAACGGCACCGACATCCGCGAGGTGGAGTCCAGGTCCGGCCGGTCCCGCTCGTCGTCGTACGCCGCGACGCCGTCCACGTACTCCTCCCAATGCTTCCGCGCAGCCTCCTCCCCGGCACCCTGAACGGGCCTCGTCGACGGCAGCGCGTCCCCGCGTTCGCTGATCCACTCGACCCGCGACGGCGCATCCACCGGCTGCCGCCAGCCGTGCTCGAGCCACGCGCGGAAGTACGGCGTGAAGACCTGGTACGACGACCCCTGCTGGTTCAGCACCCGCCCAGGCGCCACGGCGTACGGCGATCCGGTGGTGACCAGTGGACAGTCCAGATCAGGTGCTCCCGGCGGGGAGTGCCCGCCCTGTCCCACAACGCCGGGTCGAGCACGAACAGCCCGACCACCTGCCCGTCGCCCGCCGCCACCGCGTCCAGCAGGGCAGGATTGTCCGCCAGCCGGAGATCGCGCCGGAACCACATCACCGCGGGTGCCATCACCCCATCCTGGTGGATGCACAACTTTGCGGCCGCGCCCCGACCGAGGCCTGCCCGGACAGAGATTGGGTGAGGCTTGCCTACATAGGTGAGAATGGTTGTCGTGAGCGAGCTGATCGATACCACCGAGATGTACCTGCGGACCGTCTACGAGCTGGAAGAAGAAGGCATCCTGCCGCTGCGCGCGCGGATCGCCGAACGGCTCCACCAATCCGGTCCGACGGTCAGCCAGACGGTGGCCCGGATGGAGCGCGACGGGCTCGTCACGGTCGAGGGCGACCGGCATCTCGAGCTCACCCAGGTCGGCCGGATGCAGGCGGTCCGGGTGATGCGCAAGCACCGGCTGGCCGAGCGGCTGCTGGTCGACGTGATCGGGCTGGAGTGGGAGGACGTGCACGCGGAGGCCTGCCGCTGGGAGCACGTGATGAGCGACGCGGTCGAGCTGCGGCTGCTGAAGATCCTCGACCACCCCACCGAGTCGCCGTACGGCAACCCGATCCCGGGCCTGGAGGAGCTGCAGAAGGACACCGCGGCGACCGCGATCGGTGAGTTCCGGCTGGGCGTCGAGCCGCTCGACAAGGTGCTCGACAGCGCGACCGGGGAGAGTGTCCGGGTGCTGGTCCGGCGGATCGCCGAGCCGGTGCAGACCGACGACGACGCGATGTCGGTACTGCGGCGCGCGGGCGCGCTGCCGGGCCGCGAGGTGGATTCGACGCTGGATGCCGAGGGCGTGCTGATGGGCAGCCGTGAGGCGGGTGGCGTGATCAGCGATGAGACGGCCGGCCACATCTTCGTCAGCCTGGTCTGAGGATCTCCGCCTGAGGCAGGGTCCTGGTTGAAGAGTCCATTAAGAACGGCCACCAAGAGCGCTCGATGCGGTACTGATTGTGGTCAGGCAGTAACGTCTGTCCGCGATGCCTGAGAACGAGATCGACTGGCCGGGATATCTGCGGGAGTTCCACTCCGCCACCCCGGGCAGCACCGAAGCCCTGCTGTCACGAGCTGTGGCCGGGGACCACACGCCCTACCGCTGGCTCGTCCGAGCCGTGTCCGGAGAGGCGCGGCGGGTCCTGGACCTGGCCTGCGGCAATGGTCCGGTGGCCCGCGAGCTGTACGGCCGGTGGGTGGTCGGCGTGGACAACAACGCCGTCCAGCTGGCCGGCGCGCCCGGACCCAAGGTACAGGCCGACGCGCTGCACCTGCCGTTCGCGAACGAGGCGTTCGACGTCGTGACCTGCTCGATGGGCCTGGCGGTGCTGCAGCCGCTGCCCGACGTCCTCGCCGAGGCGGCCCGGGTGCTGCGCCGCGGAGGTGTGCTGGCGGCCACCGTGCCGGCGGTCCGGCCGTTGCGCCGTGGCGACATTCGCACCCTGACCAGCTTGACCACCCGGCTGCGGTCCACTCCGCAGTTCCCGGCGGGCGGCGAGATCAAGGACCTCAAGGATCAGCTCCGCGCGGCCGGCTTCCACGTGATGGAGAGTCAGCGCGAGCGCTACGCCTACTCGGTGCGCTCGATCGAAGACGCTCGCCGGCTGGTCGGTGCGCTCTACCTCCCCGGCACGTCCGACGCTCGCCGCGAGGCCGCTGCCGCCTGGCTGGCCGAGCGCGCCGAGGGCCGCGACGGCCTCGACGTGGCCATCCCGATCCGCCGGATCACCGCCATGCGGACCAAAGTCGCGCTCGCCTGACGAGTCATCTGTACCGTTCGTGCTGTGCCCGCTCTGACCTGGTCCGTCCGCTCGGTCGACCACGCGCTCGACGGCGAGGGGATCTACCGCTTCCTGCTCGCCGACGAGCCCGCTGCCTTCTGGCTGGACGGCAGCCTCACCGACCGTGGTGGCCGCCGCGTCTCCGTCCTCGGTACGACGACCGGCGCCGACGCGGAGGTCGTCGTACGGGACGTGGCCGACGGTGATGTCTTCGCCGAACTGCAGGAACTCCTCGGCGCCCGGCGGGACGAGCTGGGCGCAGTACCGGCTGAGCTGCGGGAGGTCTTCAGCGGCGGCTATGTCGGGTATTTCGGGTATGAGCTGAAGGCGTTGACCGGGGGAGCCGCGGCGTACGAGGCGGCGACGCCGGATGCGTTGTGGATGTGGGCGAACCGCTTCGTCGTCATCGATCACGACGAGAATCGATCGCTGCTCGTCGCGATCCACCCGCCAGGTGATGCCGCCGCGGCGCAGTGGCTGGATCGGGCGGTCGCCTCCACGAGCCGGTGGGTGATGAGCGGGCCGGCCGACCCCGAGATCGCGTCGCTGGAGCTGGAGGCGTATCTCGAGCAGGATCGCGCCACCTATCTGGCCGGGATCGACGCCTGCATGGCCGCGCTGGAGGCCGGCGAGACGTACGAGGTGTGCCTGACGAATCGGGTCCGGTTGCCGGCCGTCGCCGATCCCTTCGAGTTCTACCTGTGGCAGCGGGCGCACAACCCCGCGCCGTACTCGGCCTTCCTGCGGTACGGCGACCTCGCCGTGGCCAGTTCGTCGCCGGAGCGATTCCTCACGGTGGATGCCGACGGCTGGGCGGAGTGCCGTCCGATCAAGGGGACCGCGCCGCGCTCGCCGGATCCGGCGCAGGATCAACTGGTCGCCAAGGCGCTGGCCGAGGACGAGAAGACGCGCGCCGAGAACCTGATGATCGTGGACCTGATCCGCAACGACCTCGGCCGGGTCAGCGAACCCGGCACGGTCCAGGTGCCGCAGTTGATGGCCGTCGAGAGCTACCAGACCATGCATCAGCTGGTCACGACGGTCCGCGGCAAGCTTCGGGCGGAAGCCGACGCGGTGGACGCGGTGCGGGCGTGCTTCCCGCCGGGGTCGATGACGGGGGCGCCGAAGATCCGCACGATGGAGCTGCTCGACGAGCTCGAGTGGAGCGCCCGCGGCGTCTACTCGGGCGCGCTCGGCTACCTGACCGTGGATGGCCGGGCGGACCTGAGCGTGGTGATCCGGACCGCGGTGATGACCCCGGACGAGACCGTGGTCGGGGCAGGGGGAGCGATCGTGCTCGACTCGGACCGGGTCGCGGAGTACGACGAAATGGTGCTCAAGGCAACGGCTACGATCAAGGGTGGGACGGCGTGAACTCGTTACAGGTGGCGGATTCCTTTCTGGTTGCCGATGGCAAGGTTCGGGGGATCGAACTGCACCGGCAACGCTTCACCGACTCCTGTACTGCGCTGGGGGTCGAGGCGGGCGCGTTCTTCGACGAGCAGGTCGGGCGGTTGCCGGCGTTCGGGCGGTGGTTCCCGCGGTTCGAGCTGAAGGCGACCGGTGAGCTCGGCGTCCAGCTGCGGCCGGCGCCTCCGCAGGGCGATCGCATCCGGGTGGCGGTCCGGCGTGATCCGCGCACCAATCCCCGGGTGAAGGGCCCCGACCTGGAGGTGCTGGCGGAGCTCAAGGCGGAGGCGGCCGCCCAGGACCGTGCGGACGAGATCGTCCTGGTCGATCGGGACGGCATCGCTCTGGAGGGTGGCTCCTCGGCCCTGGTCTGGTGGGAGGACGGCGTCTTCTGCATCCCGCCGTCCACCTTGCCGATCCTCCCGTCCGTCACCGCGCAACTCCTCCGGCGGCTCGCGACCGAACGCGGTGTCGAGGTCGCCGAACGCGCCCGCATGGCCGCCGAACTGGCTGACGCCGACGAGGTCTGGCTGGTGAACGCCCTGCACGGCATCCGCCCCGTCCACGCCTGGCACACCGACCCCATCGACCCCCTCCCCCTCTCCACCGCCCCCACCTGGCAAACCGCCCTCGTCTCCCTAGCTCGCCAGGTCTAACGGCCCCCACCACACGCCGGCCCGGACCGCCAGGCCATCAATGGGGCCACCTGTACGGCGTACGCGGGGTGGCGGAGCGGCGGCGCGTGGGGCGGCGGCGTCTATTGATGGGATGGCGGTCCGGGGGCTGGTGGAAAACTGATATCACTATGCTACCTTCGAGATAGACAGTGAGAACCAGTGGAAGAGGGGCTCGGGATGAGCGCGGACAGTGAAGTGATGGTGGAGATGCCGAAGCCGAAGGTGGTCGAACGGCCGGCGGGGGAGTTGAACGGCTGGCCGATGATGGGCCTGTCGTTCGTGCTGGTGGTCGGCGGGATCGCCTTGTTCGTCTGGGGGCTCGACGGTGAGCGGGTGGGGATCATCCTGCTCGGCGTGCTGGCCTTCGTGCTCGGCTCGATCGTGGCCGCGGGGCTGACGCCGGTGTCACCCGGGCAGGCCCGGGTGCTGCAGATCCTGGGCCGCTACGCCGGCACGATCCGGACCGACGGGCTGCGCTGGGTGAACCCGCTCGCCGCCCGCCGGGAGATCTCCACCCGGATCCGCAACCACGAGACGACGGTTGCCAAGGTCAACGATTCCGACGGCAACCCGATCGAGATCGCCGCGGTGGTGGTCTGGCAGGTCGAGGACACCGCGCAGGCGAGGTTCGAGGTGGACGACTTCGTCGCGTTCGTCGCGATCCAGACCGAGACCGCGGTCCGGCACATCGCGAACAGCTACCCGTACGACGTGCACGACGAGTCGGGCGGGATGTCCTTGCGGGACAGCACGGACGAGATCACCGAGAAGCTGTCGACCGAGATCGGCGCCCGGGTGCAGGCCGCCGGAGTGCGGGTGATCGAGTCGCGCATCACGCATCTGGCCTACGCGCCGGAGATCGCCCAGGCGATGCTGCGCCGGCAGCAGGCGGGTGCGGTCGTCGCGGCCCGGCAGCGGATCGTCGAGGGCGCGGTCGGCATGGTCGAGCTCGCCCTGGCCCGGCTGTCCGAGCGCGACGTGGTGGAACTGGACGAGGAGCGCAAAGCGACCATGGTCAGCAACCTGCTGGTGGTGCTGTGCGGTGACCGCGATGCCCAGCCGGTGGTCAACGCCGGGACGCTCTACCAGTAGGCCGCGGCCGTGGCGACCGAACGCAAGAAGATCCTGCTCCGGCTGGATCCCGTGGTGCACGACGCGCTCGCGCGCTGGGCGAACGACGACCTGCGCAGCACCAACGCCCAGATCGAGTTCCTGCTCAGGCGGGCCCTGGCCGACGCCGGTCGGCTACCGAGCGACGTCGGCAGGATGCGTCGCCAGGGCCGCCCGTCCAAGGAGGAATCGGCTCAGGACTGATCGCCCAGTTCGGTGAAGAGTGTCAACTGGAGGCCCGCGGGGGCCTCCAGTCTGGCGTTGAGGGAGTTCCACGGCGTCACGGTGGGCTCGGCGATCACCGTCGCGCCGGCGGCCGCGAGACGTGCCGTGGTCGCCGCCGAGTCGTCCACCTCGAACGCGACCCGGTACTTGCCGGCCACCCGGTTGCCTACCTCGACCCGGTCGATGAAGGCGGCCTGGTTCGGATCGGCGATCTCCAGCGTCGCCCGGCCGGCGTCGAGGATCGTCACCCGGCCGCCCTCCGTCTCGTACGCCTCGCGCTCGTGCAGTCCGAGCACGTCGCGATAGAAGGCGACCGCCTCCTCGTAGTCCGGCGCCGTCACCACCAGCCGTAACTCACGCACTCCCTCAGTCACGGTTCGCTCCCTTGCTCGGTATGGGGTTGTCACACCCACAGCACGCTAGCGGCCTTGCGGCCCCCGAACGAGGCCGCTGGAAATCGGGCTTGACGCCGGGGGAGCCCTCGGTGCTACGGTTCATTAGTCAAGTAATGAACCTACGAACCAACTAACCTCAGCACCGAACCGCACCACCAGGGCACCATCGCCCAGCAGGAATCGAGCCAGGAGGGACCACGGTGTTCGACGATCGCAGCCCGATCTACCTCCAGATCGCGGACCAGATCAAGAACGACATCGTCACGGGTGCCCTCGCCGAGGACGAACAGGTCATGTCGACGAACCAGTACGCGACTTTCTACCGGATCAACCCCGCCACCGCGGCCAAGGGCTTCGCCCAGTTGGTCGACGAGGGCGTGCTCTACAAGAAGCGCGGCATCGGCATGTTCGTCAGCCCGAATGCCCGGGAGCTGCTCCGGACCGGCCGGCGCGACTCGTTCTTCGCCGAGGTGGTGGAGCCGATGATCCGCGAGGCCCGGGCGATCGGCGTCCCGCTGCGGGAGGTCGTGCACCACATCGAGAAGTCGGCCGCCGAAGAACCGGCCGGAACCAAGGAAGCGATCGCCGGACAGGCAGAGGGAGGTGCGTCATGACCGGGCTGGGAGTGCGAACCGAGAACCTGACGGTCCGGTTCAGCGGCGTACCGGCGCTGGACGGGCTGGACCTACGGCTCGCGCCGGACAAGATCCACGGCCTGCTCGGGCGCAACGGCTCCGGCAAGAGCACGTTCGCAGCGACGCTGGCCGGCTTCCGCAAGGCTGACGGTGGTCGGGTGCTGCTCGACGGCGGCGACCTGGGTGAGGCGAGGGAACCGTACGAGGACGCGATCGTCACGAGCCGGGTCTGCCTGATCCGGGAGTCCGGTGACCTGGTCGGCAGCGCCCAGGTCAAGCAGGTGCTCGGGCTCGCCGCGGCGCTCCGGCCGTACTGGAGCGAGGACCTGGCCGGCGAGCTGCTGGACAAGTTCGAAGTACCGACCGGCAAGCGGGTGCAGAAGCTGTCCCGCGGCAAGAAGTCCGCGCTCGGGGCCGTGGTGGGGCTGGCCAGCCGGGCACCGTTGACGATCTTCGACGAGACCTATCTGGGCATGGACGTGCCGACCCGGAATCTCTTCTACGACGCGTTGCTCGCCGACTATGCGGAGGTGCCGCGCACGATCGTGCTCTCCACCCACCTGGTCAGCGAGGTCAGCGCGCTGCTGGAGGAGGTCATCATCCTCGACGAGGGCAGGCTGGTGACCCAGGCGCCGGTCGACGCGTTGCGCGGCCGCGGTGCCTCGATCGTCGGAGCCGCCGCACTGGTGGACGAGCTGACCGCGGACCTCGCCGTACTCGCCGAGCAGCGGCTCGGCGGGACGAAGTCGACCACCGTGCTCGGCGACCTCGACGACACGCTGCTCGCCAAGGCCCGTTCGGCCGGCCTCGAGATCGGTCCGGTCGGCCTGCAGGAACTGTTCGTCCATCTGACCGGCTCGAAGTCTGTGAAGGAGAGCAACCGATGAGCGCCGCCGCGACCCTTCCGGGCACCGTGACAGCAGGACTGCGGCTGCGCCGGGTGCTGCAGACCTTCATCGTCGGAGTGCGGCCGATCATCGTCGGCTACTGGCTCGTGATGCTGGCGACGTTCCTGCTCGGCGGCCTGGTCGTGCAGTTCTTCGGCAACGGGATCGACCACAGTATGTGGGACTACGGCACCCAGTCACCGAAGTACTTCTCGGCGGCGATCGGCATCACCGTCACGCCGGCGCTGTTCGCGCTGATGGTCTCGCACGGGATCACCCGGCGGATGTTCGCCATTGCCGCCGGCATCTTCCTGGTCGGCGCGGCGGTCTCGACCGCGCTGATCTGGGTGCTCGCCTACCAGGTGGAGCGCGTGATCTACGACTGGGCCGGACTGACCCAGACGCTCGCCAACCCACATCTGTTCACCAGCACGTCGCAGGTCGGGCTCATCTTCACCGAGTTCTTCCTGCTCGTGCTCGCGCACGAGGCCGCCGGCTGGATGATCGGCATCGGCTTCTACCGGTTCGGTTTCTGGAAGGGGCTCGCGCTGCTGCCGCTCGGCGTGCTGCCGGCCGCCGCCGCGGAGTTCCTGCTGGTCGCCCAGTGGATCGCCGAGGCGCTCCGGAACACCGGCTACCACCGTCCACCACTGGCCGTCGGGGTCCCGGGAGTGCTCGCCGTGAGCGCCCTCGGCCTGTACTTCGGCTACCTGATGCTCCGTTCGATGGGACTCAAGCCCGCCAGGGGCTGAGCCTCGCCGCCAAACCACACCACACCCCGCAATACATAGGGAGGCTCTGCCATGCCCGAAAACATGCCCGAGAACGACGTTGTCGTCGTCAACAACCTGCGCAAGACGTACGGCGCGACGGTCGCCGTCGAGGATGTCTCGCTGACCGTCCGCCCGGGCGAGATCTTCGGCATCCTCGGCCCGAACGGCGCCGGCAAGACCACCACCGTCGAGTCGATCGCCGGTCTCCGTACTCCGGACGGCGGCACGGTCCGGGTGGACGGCATGGACCCGCGCAAGCACCGCACCGAGATCACCTCGCTGATCGGCGTACAGCTGCAGGCGGCTGAACTGCCGGACCGGATCAAGGCCAGGGAGGCGCTCGAACTGTACGCGTCGTTCTACCCGTCACCGGCCGATCCCGCCGAGCTGCTCGAGCGGCTCGGACTCACCAAGGTCCGCAACACCGCGTTCGCCAAGCTGTCCGGCGGTCAGAAGCAGCGGCTGTCGATCGCGCTGGCGCTGATCGGCAACCCGAAGATCGCCATCCTGGACGAGCTGACCACCGGGCTCGACCCGCAGGCCCGCCGCGACACCTGGGAACTGGTCAAGCAGATCCGGGACTCCGGCGTCACGATCATCCTGGTCACGCACTTCATGGAGGAGGCCGAGTACCTCTGCGACCGGATCGCCATCATCGACGCCGGCCGGGTGGTCGCGCTCGACACCCCGGCCGGCCTGGTCGAGGCGGCGCGGTCGGAGCAGCGGATCACCTTCCGGGTCCCCGGTGAGCTGGACGACGCGATCCTGAAGGCGTTGCCGGCGGTCAACTCCGTCCAGCGCGACGGCGGGCGAATCATTGTCACCGGCAACGACGACGTGCTGGTCGCCGTCGTCACCGAACTGGCCGGCCGCGGTCTCGCGCCGGTCGACCTGCACACCGAACAGACCACCCTCGACGACGCGTTCCTGGCGTTGGCGGGCCGTGACTTCGAAGGAGCGCAACGATGAGCCAGACCCTGACCCTGACCCGGATCGAGAGCAAGCTGTTCCTGCGCGAGTGGGCCGGGCTGTTCTTCGTGTTCGCACTGCCGCTCGGCCTGCTGACGATCTTCTCGTTGCTCGGCAACGACGGGTCCGACGGCGTCCCGGTCAGCTTCCTGCCGACGATGGCGATCGGTATCGGCATCGGCATCCTCGGGATGGCGACCCTGCCGATGCTGCTCGCGGGCTACCGCGAGAAGGGAGTGCTGCGGCGGATGTCCACCACGCCGGTCCGTCCGGTCAAGCTTTTGATTGCGCAACTGCTGCTGCACCTGGCCGCCGCCCTGGTGGTGATCGCGCTGATCCTGGGCGTCGGCACGCTGGTCTTCGACGCGCACCTGCCGAGCTCGCCGCTGCCGTTCGCCCTCGCGGCCCTGCTCTACTGCGTCGCGCAGTTGTCGATCGGAGTACTGATCGCCGGGCTGGTGTCGACCGCCAAGGCCGCGAGCATCGTCGGCAACATCCTCTTCTTCCCGAGCATGTTCTTCGCCGGTGTCTGGACTCCTGGTGATCTGATGCCCGAGTCGATCCGCTGGCTGCGCGACATCACCCCGATGGGCGCCGGCATGACCAGCATGCAGGACGCGTGGGCGGGTAGCTGGCCGGGTCTGACCCACGTCGTCGCGATGCTCGTCGTGACGGTCGGCTGCATCGGGCTGGCGGCAAGATTCTTCCGCTGGGAGTGAGACCGGACAGTGCACAGATGAGCGGTGTTATACACAGGGGGTGTGCATAACCTCGGCTCTTTCTGTGGATGGTCGCGCACTCACTGTGGATGACACGCAAAAGCTCGCGAATTGCCGGAACCTGTTGGTGAGAAGGGCTTGTGCGTGCACCGGCAGCAGAGGTAGAAATGTCGACACGCCGCTCTCTCAGGGGGCGGCGGGTCGGACGGAAAACCGAGGACCCTAGCGGTGGGGATCCCCACCGAGGTAGACCGGTGACGGGGTCTGCCGGCCCTTCGGATCCGGTTCGGGAAGCTGGAGACGTCACCTTCCTTCAGCTGTGTGGGCCCCTCCGACTCATACTCGGAGGGGCCCACTGTGCACTCCGGGATTTTCGGATTTTCCGAGGTTTTCCAAGACTTCCCAGGGTTTCGGCGAAGTCCGCCCAGACGGCAACGACCGGTGCACAGGAGCCCTGTGCACCGGTCGATCGTTTGATCACTGATTCAGCGGGACGACCGCCTCACCGCAGCGTGATCCGCAGCGACGACGTCTTGCCGTGCGCCGCCACCTGTACCTCCGTCCCGCGCGCGGTCGTCACCAGCTTGTACTGCGTGGCGCGCCCGTCGAGTGATACCGCGCGGACCTTCGCGCCGGCCGGGAGTACCGCACCGATCGTGACGGTTGCCCCGAGCCCCTTGATCCGCACATCGGTCCGAATCTCCTTGTTTGCAAGGCGAGCGGTGACATCGACGGAGCCGCCGCCCAGCCGGATGTTGCTGCCGGCCACCTTCTGCTGACCACCCGGGATCTGCGGCACGATCGATACACGGCCGTGCCCGAGATCCGGGCTCACGCCCAGTTGCTGGTGCACGACCGGCCACAGCACGCCGTACGTGCCCCAGGCCTGGAGTGCCATCGAGCGGTCGGTGAACGCCCGGCCGATGTTCGCCGGCGAGTCGGGCGAGGGGGCGATCTCCGGCATCGCGCCGGGGGTCTCCCAGACGTCCGGGTCGAGCTGGATCCGGGCGTTGCCGGTGGTGTACACCTGCTGCTGGTTCTCGCCCAGCCGACCGTAGTTGCCCTCAGCAACGGCCATGATCGAGGTGTTCAGCGAGAAGATCGCGCGCTCACTCTTCACCCCGGAGACCACCGTGTCGCAGGACGCGCCGGGGTTGCCACCCGGGTCGGCGGTCGGGCCGGTGCCGGTGTGGAAGAGCCCGAACTCTCCTGTGTAGCAAGGCTTCTCGCGCTGGTCCAGGGCGATCGCCGCGTGCTCCGGCGAGGCCAGCGGAGAGGTCGGCTTGCCGGGTCGGACCAGTTCGGCCTCCATCGGCGTGACGCCGGTCCAGTGCCGCTGGAAGATCGGCGTGTTGTCGTTGGCGGGGTTCGCCGGGTCGTCGACCGAGTCGGCGTACCCGAAGGCCTGGTCCACCCACCACTGCGTCTCGAACCGCTTCTCCAGGTCGTCGGCCTTGGCAGTCGCCCACTGCTGGATCGTCTGGTCATGACGCGATGCGGCCAGGTCGGCCAGGTCCCGCAGACCGCGGGCGAGGTACACGGTGCTGTCGAGCTTCTCGACGCCCATGCCGTTGCGCTCGACGTTCGCGAGTCCCTCGAGCCAGCCGTCGTTGTCCTTGTCGAGCACGCGGTAGACGTACTGCAGGTTGCGCACGCTGAAGTCGTACATCTCGTCGCGGAACCGGTTGTCGCCGGTCCACCGCCACAGCAGCGCCACGATGCTCGGGAACTTCACCGTCTCGTCGGTGTTGCCCGCGCTGGTGTTCGACCCGAAGTACACGTCGCCGGTCGGGGTCACCTCGTGGGCCACCTTGCCGCTGCGGTTGTTGAGCAGGTCGCTGACGTCGCGGAGCGCCCGCAGGTGCTGCTTCGCCGTGTCGAACTGGCCGGCCGCGACCGCGGCGTACGAGGTGTACTCGCCGTCGGTGGCGAACAGCCACGGGTAGTCGGGGAAGCCGGCGCCGAACCAGCGGGCCACGTCGACCGTGCCGACGGAGGCCGGGTACGACTTGCCCTCGTCGACGTCGCGGATCTGCAGGTTGTGCGCCTCCTGGACGGAGTCCGCGAGGTTCTGCTTGCTCCACTCGACGCTCTGCTGCAGCAGCCGGTCACCAGGCAGGTCCACTGACGTCATCGCGTCGATCGCCGCACGGTCGCGGCTCTTTGCCTTCAGCAACTTGTCCGGGTTGCCGATCGCCTTCTTGTACTCGCGCTGCGCCGCCGCCGGGTTGTCGTCCGACCCGGCGACCGCGAACCACACGGTGGTCGGCTTGCCCGCCTTGACGTCGACCGAGTAGGTCAGCCGCCCGCCGGTGCCCTTGCCGAACACGGAGTCGTCGCAGTGCGCCGGCGGAGTACCGTCGGCCGGGCAGACCACGGCCGGGTCCTGCGGGCCGCGGTGGTTCGCGCCGAGCGCGTGACCCGTCGGACGCAGGGACGACCCGACGAGTGCGGTGTAGTCGTGCGGCGCGGCGTTCGTGATCGGCGGCGTGCCCTGCTCACGGAACTGCAGCGTCCCGTCGGCGTACGAGCCGGTGTCGGGCAGGTTCGCCTCACCCGCGTTCGGCGTCGTCCAGCCCCACGGGTAGGACGCCATCAGTTCGGAGTGCGCGTCGACGTCGAGCTTGACCGTCTTGGCCGTGCTGGACTTCAGCGTCAGGCCGACGAGGGTCGCCCGCACGCCGTCGGGGACGAAGTCGGTGCGCGCGACGCTGACGTCGCCGCCGTAGTCGATCCGCTGGTAGCCGTGGCCGCTGGTGTACTTGGCCGCGGCGACATCCTTGCCGAGCCAGGCGCCGTCCAGGCCGAACCAGATTCCGTCGAGCAGCTTCAGCGGCTGAGTCCAGAACCCACCCATCTCGCCTCGGATGTGCCAACCGGTAGCGGGGTAGAGACCAGTCTCGTCGCCCATCGCGTAGGCGCGGTCGCCGACCAGCAAGGACCTGCGATCGGCCAGCCGCGTCGTTTCCGACAACTCACTACCGCCGGACTGCGATCCGGCTTGTACTGCTTGTACTGCGCCAGGTGGTGCGGCGGCGGGCGGGCCGGCGGTGGCCGGCAGTCCGGCGCCGGTGAGGGCGAGCACCGTTGCCGCGGCGAGGAAACCGCCGGGTCCGGCGGTGCGCCGGATGGTTCGTCCGACAGGGCGGGGTGTCATGACGGGATACCTCCTTCTGGCGGTGCGGGGGGCGCACCGCCGGTCAGCCTGGGCCTGAGCTGCCCCTGATCACTAGTGCGGGTTCCAGGAGTCGTTCGGTGGAAGGCCGGGCGTCGCCGTTGCCGGTGTCGGCGGTGGCAGGCCCGGTCAGGATGTCGATCAGTTCGGTGGCGATCTGGTCCATCGGCTGGCGGATGCTGGTCAGCGCGGGGGAGACCACCGAGGCCAGCGGGGAGTCGTCGAAACCGGTGATGCCGAGGTCGACGCCGGCCCGCAGGCCGCGCCGGTTCAGCTCACGCAGCGCGCCCAGCGCGAGAATGTCGCTGATGGCAGCAATCGCGTCGACCGGCTGGTCCGCGTCGAGCAGTTCGGCGGTCGCCCGCGCGCCGGCGTCGATGGTGTCCTCAGCACAACGGACCGCCAGCTTGGCGTCGTGCGGCAGTCCGAGCTCACGGCACGCGGTGCGCCAGCCGCTCAGCCGGTCCTCGGCCAGGCCAGAGCTCTTCGGCCAGCTGAGGAAGCCGATCCGCCGCCGGCCGGTCTCGTGCAGGTGCCGGACCGCCGCGGCGCAGCCGGCCGCGCCGTCCACGTCGACCCACGGACCCGGCTGGGTGCTCTCCTTCCACACCCGCCCGAACGAGACGAACGGGATCTGCTGCTCCTTCAGCCAGCCGTGCCGCGGATCGTGGGTCTCGGTCTGCGAGAGCACAAAGCCATCGACGAGCCGGCGCGCGTGCAGGTCGTCGTACACGGGCATGCCGTCGACGCCGGTGGGTGCGGTGAACAGCAGGATGTGCCGCCCGGTGGTCTCGGCCGCGGTGCAGAGCGCGTGCAGGAACTGGTCCATCACCAGGTGCGCCTGACCGTCCGGCCAGCTGGGCACGCAGTACCCGATCAGCTCGACCGCGCTGGTGCGCAGGCTGCGGGCATTACGATTGGGGCGGTAGTTGAGCAGTTCGATCGACCGGGTGACCCGTTGCAGGGTGTCCGGGCGCAGCCGGTGCGGGGCGTTCAGGGCGTTCGAGACGGTCTGGACGGAGACCTCCGCATGCGCGGCGACCTGCTTCAGCGTTGCCATCCCGACCTCCTCAACCCGGGTCACCCCAGCCGGTTTGAACGTTAAAACGCTCTCGCAGTCTCACCTCACCACCCCTTCCCTGTCAACGGTCTGGGCGCCCTGGAAAAGTCAGGGCAGGCGAGGTGGTCCGGCGCGGAGGATCGCCTCGGCGTCGGTGAGCGGACCAGGCGGGATCCAGCGGCCCCACCACGTCGCGCCGGCTTCGGCGAAGGCGATCGGATCGCCTCCGCTGACCTTGATGTCGAAGTGCGTCCGCTCGCTGCTCCAGCGTTCGGTCAGCAGGTCGTGGACATCCACCGGCAAGATCTGTTGTGGGGCTTCGGTGCTGCCTTTGTAGGCGCAGGACCCGTCCCAGCGCAGGATGCGGCGACGCACCGCGGGCACCAGGAAGTTGCCGCCGACCCAGATCGGGATCCGCGGCTGCTGCACCGGCCGCGCCGTCAACTGAACCCCGTCGAGGGCGTAGTGCTTGCCGGTGAAGGTGACGGGGGCACCCGTCCATAGGGAGGTGATGATCTCCAGCGACTCGTCCAGCATCTCGGCGAGCACGCGGGGCTCTGTCGGCCCGCCAACGCCGGCCAGGAAGGGATCACCCGGATCGCCGATCCCGACGCCGAGGATGAAGCGACCGGCCGACAGGTGATCCAGTGCGACCGCCTCGGCCGCCAGCTTCCAGGGTCTCCGCCTCGGCACCGGCGTCACCGTCGTACCGAGTCTGATCCTGTTCGTCGAGCAGGCCATCGCGGCGAGACAGATCCACGGGTCGTAGGTGGGCAACGCGGTCTCGCCCTGGTAGACGAGATAGTCCTCCAGGAAGACGGCGTCCCAGCCGGAGTCCTCGGCCAGCCGGGCGAGCTCGGCCAGACCGCGTGGATCGCGGCCTGGCCCCACTGCTCCGAACGTCACCGAGTAACGCACGCACCCAAGCTACTCAGGCCGCATGGCCGCCGTCGACCGTGAGCTCGGTGCCGGTGACGTAACCGCCGCCCGGACCCGCCAGGTAGACGACCGCCGCGGCCACGTCGTCGACTGTGCCGAAGCGGTCGAGTGCGAGGAAGGCCCGCTGTGCGGCCGCCAGCGGACCGTCCGCCGGATTCATGGAAGTGTCCGTCGGACCCGGCTGTACGACATTCGAGGTGATCCGGCGACTGCCCAGATCGCGCGCGAGCCCCTTGTTCAGGCCGACCAGGGCGGACTTGCTCATCGCGTACAACGTCATGCCCGGGCCGGCGTTGCGCTCCGAGATGCAACTGCCGAGGTGGATCATCCGGCCGCCGTCCGACAACCGTGCCGCGGCGGCCTGCGCGGCGACGTACACACCGCGGACGTTGACCGCGAGCACTCGGTCCAGATCCGGGAGGGCGACGTCGGTGATCAGCCCCATCGCCCCGACGCCCGCGTTGTTGACGAAGATGTCGAGCCCACCGAGTACGTCGACCGCGCGGGTGACCGCCGCGGTCACGGCGGCCGCGTCGGCGGCGTCTGCCTCGACCGCGAAGCCGCGGCGGCCGAGCGCCTCGATCTGCTTGACTACAGCCGCCGCGTCGTCAGGCGAGCTGTTGTAGGTGAGGGCCACGTCGGCGCCACGGTCGGCCAGGGCGATCGCGGTCGCGGCGCCGATCCCGCGGCTCCCGCCGGTGACGAGGGCCAGCTTGCCAGTCAGTTCGGTCATTGTTCCGGGTGTCCGTTTCTCGTTGTGCTGCAGGGATTCCTGTCCCTCCAGTCCAGCGGCCGGGCGGACCGGAAGCTGGCGGAAATGCGACCCGGGATCCTCAGGTCGCATTTCCGCTGACCGGGCCGTCCACCTCGATGGCGTAAAACCGCTAGAAAGTGTCGGCGCGGCCGGGGATGCTGGGCGACGTGTATGAATGCGTCGAGCGTTGCGTCCGAGCGGTCCAGTCGAAGGACGCCCGGTTCGACGGCTGGTTCTTCACCGCGGTCCTGACCACCCGGATCTACTGCCGCCCGAGCTGCCCGGTGGTGCCGCCCAAGGTCGAGAACATGCGCTTCTACCCGAGCGCGGCCGCCGCTCAGCAGGCCGGGTTCCGCGCCTGCAAGCGCTGCCGGCCGGACGCGAGCCCGGGGTCACCGGAGTGGAACGACCGCGCCGACCTGGTCGCCCGCGCGATGCGGTTGATCGGCGACGGGGTGGTCGACCGCGACGGCGTACCGGGGTTGGCGACCCAGCTGGGGTACAGCGTTCGCCAGGTGCAGCGGCAGCTCCAGGCGGAGCTTGGCGCGGGGCCGCTCGCCCTGGCACGGGCTCAGCGGGCCCAGACGGCTCGGCTGCTGATCGAGACGAGTTCGCTGCAGATGGCCGACGTCGCCTTCGCGGCCGGGTTCTCGAGCGTGCGGACCTTCAACGAGACCGTGCAGGAGGTGTTCGCGCTGTCGCCGACCGAACTGCGCAGCAGGGTCAAGCGCGGTACCCGGTCGACCGCTGCCGGCACAATCTCCCTGCGGCTGCCGTTCCGTGCGCCAATGACTCCGGACAACTTGTTCGGGCACCTCATCGCGACCGGTGTACCCGGGGTCGAGGAGTGGCGCGGCGGGGCGTACCGCCGCACCCTGCGACTGCCGCACGGGCACGGCGTGGTCGCGCTCAGCCCGATGCCCGACCACATCGCCTGTCAGTTGTCGTTGACGGACCAGCGCGACCTCTCGATCGCGATCAGCCGGTGCCGCCGGATGCTCGACCTCGACGCGGACCCGACCGCCGTCGACGACCTGCTCCGGACCGATCCGGTGCTCGCGCCGCTGGTGGAGAAGGCACCGGGCCGCCGGGTGCCGAGGACCGTGGACGGCGCCGAGTTCGCAGTACGGGCTGTGCTCGGGCAGCAGGTGTCGACGGCTGCGGCGCGGACGCATGCGAGCCGGCTGGTGCAGGCGTACGGGGAACCCATCGAGGATGCGGGTGGCGGGTTGACCCACCTGTTCCCCCGGATGGATGCGCTGGCCGGGCTCGATCCGGAGACGCTGGCCTTCCCGAAGTCCCGGCGGACGACGCTGACCACGTTGATCGCGACGCTCGCGGCCGGCGAGATCGACCTCGGCGCGGGCAGCGACTGGGACGAGGCGCGCGAGCAGCTCGCGGCCCTGCCGGGGATCGGCCCCTGGACCGTCGAGTCGATCGCGATGCGGGCGCTCGGTGACCCGGACGCCTTCGTGGCCAGCGATCTGGGCGTCCGGTACGCCGCCCGCGACCTCGGGTTGCCCGAGGCGCCGAAAGCGCTGATCGCGCATGCCCGGGCCTGGCGTCCCTGGCGTGCTTATGCGGTGCAGTACCTCTGGGCGACCGGAGACCACGCCATCAACAAGATTCCCGAGACCTCCGCGGAGTGAGATGACCGAGCTGAAGACCGACCGCCTGCTGCTGCGACAGTGGCAGGACAGCGACTACGAGCCGTTCGCGGCGATGAACGCGGACCCGGCCGTGATGGAACACTTCCCGGCGCCGATGACCCGAGAGGCCAGCGACGGGCTGATCGACCGGACCAAGACGTCGATGGACGAGCGCGGGTTCGGGCTGTGGGCGTTGGAGGTGCTCGACACCGGCCGATTCATCGGCTTCACCGGGCTGTCGGTGCCGAGCTTCGAGGCGCACTTCATGCCCGCGGTCGAGATCGGCTGGCGTCTGTCGAAGGATGCCTGGGGCAACGGATATGCGAGCGAAGCGGCCCGTGCGTCACTGGCGTACGGCTTCGGTCCGGCCGGGCTGGAGGAGATCGTCTCGTTCACCGCGACCACCAACAAGCCGTCCCAGCGGGTGATGGAGCGCATCGGCATGACGCACGACGAGGCCGGCGACTTCGACCACCCGAAACTGGAGCCCGGCCACCGGCTCGAGCGGCATGTGTTCTACCGCATCACCCGGGCGCAGTGGGAAGCTCGACGATGACGTACGCCGTGATCGACAGCCCGCTCGGCCGACTCACCCTGGTGGCGACGGACCAGGGCGAGCTCGCCGGGCTCTACATGGAGCAGCACCGCCACCGGCCGCCGCTCGAGACCTTCGGGGTGCGGGACGACTCGGTGCTGCCCGGGGTCGTGCAGCAGTTGAAGGAGTACTTCGCCGGCGAGCGCACCACCTTCGACGTCCCCCTCGCCCTGACCGGGACGCCGTTCCAGCGGCGGGTGTGGACCGCCCTGCAGGACATCCTGTACGGCGAGACCACGACGTACGGGGAGCTCGCGGCCTCGCTCGGTCTGGTGCCCGGCGCCTCCCGCGCGGTCGGGCTCGCGAACGGGAAGAACCCGGTCAGCATCATCGTCCCGTGTCACCGCGTGGTCGGCTCGACCGGCAGCCTCACGGGGTACGGCGGCGGCCTGGACCGCAAGCAGCGGCTGCTCGACCACGAATGCGCCGACGTACTCTTCTGAAGTCCCCGATGAAAGTGCTCATTGGGTGAGCAGTTATCGGGCGCATGCTGGCTTCCAGACGAGCAGATCGACGGAAGGCAGCGCGAGATGAGCACCCTGGTCAAGACCCCGCAGGTCGTCACCGACGCCGAGGCGTTCCACCCGGCGAGTGTCGAGGAGTGGCGCGAGTGGCTGGCGCTGAACGGGCGGACCGAGCGGTCGGTCTGGCTGGTCGTCCACCGCAAGGGCAGCGCCGAGGGCATCCAGCTCGCCGAGGCGGTCGAGCACGCACTGTGCTTCGGGTGGATCGACAGCAAGACAGTCCGGCGCGACGGGCAGAGCACGTACCAGACCTTCACCCCGCGCAACCCGCGCAGTACCTGGAGCCAGGTCAACCGGGACCGGGTCGAGCGGTTGCTCGCCGAGGGCCTGATGGAGGAGCCGGGTCAGGAACTGATCGACCTGGCGCGGCGGACCGGCACCTGGGACTGCCTCGCCGAGGCGCAGAACGGCGTGATCCCCGCCGATCTGCAGGCCGAGTTCGACCGGTGCGACGCGGCGGCCAAGCACTTCCAGGCGTTCTCGCCCTCGTCGAAGCGGCTAATCCTCGAATGGATCGCTCTCGCCAAGCGCCCAGAGACCCGGCAGCGCCGGATCGACCAGACCGTCACCCTCGCCGCCGTGAACCAGCGCGTCAACCACCCACGCTGATCGACGCGGAGGTCGACTTGCTGCGCCGGGTGGTGAGCTTCTTGGCGATCGGTTCGGTGAAGCGGGCGGCGAGCGGTCCGAGGATGACCAGGATCAGCACGTACGCCGTCGCGAGCGGGCCGAGGCGTGGTTCCACCCCGACCGCGAGGCCGGCGATCACGATCGAGAACTCGCCGCGCGCCACCAGCGTTCCACCCGCGCGCCAGCGGCCCGCCGTACCGACGCCGGCGCGGCGGGCGGCGTACCAGCCGGTGCCGACCTTCGTCAGCGCGGTCAGGACGGCGAGGGCGAGCGCGATGCCGAGCACGGGCGGGATCTGGGCGGGATCGGTGCTCAGCCCGAAGAACACGAAGAACACCGCGGCGAACAGGTCGCGCAGCGGGCTGAGCAGGTTCCGGGCGCCGTGCGCGACCTCGCCGGACAAGGCGATGCCGACCAGGAACGCGCCGACCGCGGCGGAGACTTGCAGTTCCTGCGCGATCCCCGCGACCAGCAGGGTCATACCCAGCACGACGAGGAGCAACATCTCCGGGCTGTCCGAGGAGACGGCCCGGCTGATCCACCGCCCATAGCGCAGGGCGACGAACAGCACGATGCTCACCGTACCCAGTGCGACCAGCACGGTGATGCTGCCGCCGGCCAGTCCGACCCCGGCCAGCAACGTGGTCAGGATCGGCAGGTAGGCCGCCATCGACAGGTCTTCGAGCACCAGGATGCCGAGGATCACCGGTGTCTCCCGGTTGCCCAGCCGGCCGAGGTCGCCGAGTACCTTCGCGATCACGCCGGACGACGAGATCCAGGTGACGCCGGCCAGCGCCACGGCCGCGACCGGTCCCCAGCCGAGCAGCAACGCAGCGATGGCACCGGGCAACGCGTTCAGCAGAAAGTCGACCACCCCGGACACGTACTGCGTCTTCAGCGTGCCGACCAGATCGGCTGCGGTGTACTCGAGGCCGAGCAGCAACAGCAGCAGGATGACGCCGATCTCGGCGCCGGTGGCAACGAACTCCTCCGAGGCGGCCAACGGCAGCAGGCCGCCGTGCCCGAAGGCCAGACCTGCCAGCAGGTAGAGCGGGATCGGGGAGAAGCCGAACCGCCAGGCGATCCGGCCGAGGATGCCGAGGGCAAGCAGAACCGCGCCGAGCTCGACGAGCAGGGCTGTGGTGTCGTGCATCTCAGCCTCCCGTGATGAGGTCTGCCGCGGCGTCCACGCCTTCGCGCGTGCCGACCACCACGAGGGTGTCGCCGATCGCGAACCGGAAGTCCGGCGCCGGCGACGGCACCGCGCCGGAGCGGCGCAGTACCGCCACGATCGACGCGCCCGTCCGGCTGCGGACCTGGGTGTCGCCAAGGGTTCGGCCGGAGTACGGCGATCTGCCGGTGACCGGGATCTGCTCGGTGACCAGGTCGATCTCGATGTCGCTGTGCAGCGGGTCGATCGGTGCCGGGGTCAGCAGTTGTCCCAGGGCGGACGCCTCCGCCGGAGTCAGTGGGACGGAGGCGCGGCAGTTGTCGTCGTCATCGGGGTCGTGGAAGCCGAGGAATCGCCGCCCGTCCGTGTGCGCCACCACCGAGACGTGCTTGCCGCCGTCGGTGGTCAGGTCGTACCGGACACCGATGCCCGGCAGCGTGGTCCTGGTCGGGTGAGCCTGCTGGTCCATGGTTCGTCCGCTCCCGCGATAGATGGCGTCTGCAACATTCTCCAGCACGCGGCCAACCCTTGTTCAGTGTGACGCTGCTTGCAATCAGGTGCAGTGCAACGAGTTGCATAGGTAGCCTCGGCGTCATGGCCCTCGAGCACGCGATCCTCGTCTCGCTCACCGAACGGGCCGGCTCCGGTTACGAGCTGGCCCGGCGGTTCGACCGGTCGATCGGGTACTTCTGGCCCGCGACCCACCAGCAGATCTACCGGGTACTGCGCCGGATGGACGACGCCGGTTGGGTCACCCACACCGAGGTGGCGCAGGACGGCCGGCCGGACAAGAAGGTCTACGAGGTCTCCGACGCCGGCCGCGACGAACTGACCCGCTGGCTCGCCGAGCCGATCGAGCCGGCCGTGCTCCGCGACGGCCTGGGCGTGAAGCTCCGCGGCGCCTCCCTCGGCGACACCGACGCCGTACTCCGTGAGGTGGAGCGGCATCGCGGCGAACACTCGGTCCGGCTCGAGGTCTACCGCGGCATCGAGCGCCGCGACTTCCCCAAGCCCGGCAAGCTCGCCGGCCGGGAGCTCCACCAGTACCTCGTCCTGCGCGGCGGCATCCGCGCGGAGGAGTCCTTCGTGGCCTGGTGCGACGAAGTCCTCCAAGCGCTGTCCCCATCGACTAGGGCACCACGATCGGAGCGCACCCGATGACCGAGTACCCGCACCTGCTGGCACCGCTGGACCTCGGCCACGTCACCCTGCGGAACCGGGTGATCATGGGCTCGATGCACACCGGGCTCGAGGACCGGGCGAAGGACCTGCCCAAGCTCGCGGCGTACTTCGCCGAGCGGGCCCGCGGTGGTGTCGGCCTGATCGTCACCGGCGGCTACGCTCCGAACCGGACCGGCTGGCTGACTCCCTTCGGCTCCCGGCTGACCAGCCGCAGGCAGGCGCGCAAGCACCGGGTCGTCACCGACGCCGTACACGCGGAGGGCGGTCTGATCGCGCTGCAGATCCTGCACGCGGGGCGGTACGCGTACCACCCGTTCAGCGTCTCGGCGTCCGCGCTGAAGGCGCCGATCAACCCGTTCAAGCCGCGCGCACTCTCAGATCGCGGCGTCCGCCGCCAGATCGACGCGTACGTCGAGTGCGCCGCGCTGGCTCGCGAGGGCGGCTACGACGGCGTCGAAGTGATGGGCTCCGAGGGATACTTCATCAACCAGTTCCTGGCCGAACGGACGAACAAGCGCAAGGATCGCTGGGGTGGCAGCGCGGAGAACCGGCGCCGCCTCGCGGTCGAGATCGTCCGGGGTATCCGGCAACGCGTCGGCCCGGACTTCCTGATCATCTACCGGCTCTCGATGGCGGACCTGGTCGAAGGTGGCCAGGACTGGGCCGAGGTCGTTGCGCTGGGCAAGGAGATCGAGCAGGCCGGCGCGTCGATCATCAACACCGGGATCGGCTGGCACGAGGCCCGGGTGCCGACCATCGTCACGTCGGTGCCGCGGGCGGCGTTCACCTCGATCACGGCCGCGTTCCGTCCGCACGTGCGGATCCCGGTAGTCACCTCGAACCGGATCAACCTGCCGCAGGTCGGCGAGGAGGTGCTGGCCCGGGGCGACGCCGACCTGATCAGCATGGCCCGGCCGTTCCTGGCGGACCCCGAGTGGGTGCTCAAGGCAACCACCGACCGGGCCGACGAGATCAACGTCTGCATCGCCTGCAACCAGGCCTGTCTGGACCACGTTTTCGCCAAGCGCAAGGCCAGCTGCATGGTGAATCCCCGGGCCGCCAGGGAGACGGAGCTCGTGCTGCTGCCGACCCGTCGTACGCGCAGGATCGCGGTCGTGGGCGCCGGGCCGGCCGGACTCTCGGCGGCGGTCACCGCGGCCGAGCGGGGGCACGAGGTCGAGTTGTTCGAGGCGGACGACGAGATCGGCGGCCAGTTCGGCATCGCCCGGCGGATCCCCGGCAAGGAGGAGTTCGCCGAGACCATCCGGTACTACGGTCGCCGGCTAGAGCTCACCGGCGTCAAGGTGCACCTCGGCCGCCGCGCGAGCGCCGAGGACCTGCGCGGTTTCGACGAGGTCGTGCTCGCCACCGGGGTGGTCCCGCGGATCCCGGCAATCCCCGGCATCGACCACGAGAAGGTCCTCTCGTACGTCGAGGTCGTGCGCCTCGGGCGACCCGTCGGGGATCGGGTGGCGGTGGTCGGCGCCGGTGGGATCGGCGTCGACGTCAGCGAGTTCCTCACTACGGCAGACTCGCCGACCCTCGACTTGGCGGCGTGGAAGGCGGAGTGGGGTGTCACCGATCCGCAACTGGCGGCGGGCGCACTCACGAAACCGCGGCCCGAGCCGTCGCCACGCCAGGTCTTCCTGCTGCAGCGCAAGCCCGGCAAGATCGGTGCGGGTCTGGGTAAGACCACCGGCTGGGTGCATCGCGCGGCCCTGAAGAACAAGCAGGTCGAGCAGTTGCGCGGGGTGAACTACGAACGCATCGACGATGAGGGCCTGCACATCAGCTTCGGCCCGAAGCGCGAGAAGCCCCGCACCCTCGCCGTCGACACCGTCGTCATCTGCGCCGGACAGGAGCCCGTCCGCGACCTCGCCGACGACCTCCGCGCCGCGGGTGTCTCCGTCCACCTGATCGGAGGCGCCGACGTAGCCGCGGAAGTCGACGCCAAACGCGCCATCGACCAGGGCACCCGTCTCGCCGCGACGCTCTGAATCTGTCACCGTCCAAGTACTGATCGTGAAGCTGACAAGCTTAGTTAGGTGAGGCTAACCTTCAGCCCATGCGAGAGTCAGTGGGGCTGGCCGGCGTCGATCTACACCTCGGCTATCACGGTCATCAGGTGGTCGACGGCGCGTCTCTGCGCATCGAGGCCGCCAGTGTCACCGCACTCGTCGGGCCGAACGGCAGCGGCAAGTCGACGCTGCTGCGTGCCCTGGCCCGGCTGCACAAGCCGGAGTCCGGCGAGATCGCCTTCCCGGACGGGCAGTCCGCTCTCGCGCTGTCCTCGAAGGACTTCGCTCGGCGCGTCACCCTGCTCTCGCAGTCCCGCCCGACCCCGAACGGTGTCAGCGTCCGCGACGTCGTCGGCTACGGACGCCACCCGTACCGCGGTCGCTGGCGGAACGACGACCCGGACGGCAACCAGGCGATCAACCACGCGATGGACGTCACCGGCGTCACGATGATGGCCGAACGGGCCGTCGACGAGCTGTCCGGCGGCGAACTGCAGCGCGTCTGGCTAGCGACCTGCCTGGCCCAGGACACCGGCGTCCTGCTGCTCGACGAGCCGACCACGTTCCTCGACCTGCGCTACCAGATCGAGATCCTCGACCTGATGCGCGACCTCGCCGACGACCACGGGGTCGCCGTCGGCGTGGTGCTGCACGACCTGAACCAGGCCGCCGCGGTGGCCGACCGGATCGCACTGCTGGATCGCGGCCGGATCCGCGCCACCGGTACGCCCGCCGAGGTCTTCGAGGCCGACGCGCTGTCCGAGACCTACGGGATCCGGATCGAGGTCGGCACCGATCCCGCCACCGGCCTGCTGAGCACCCGGCCGATCGGCAAGCACACCCAACGACCCACCCTTCAAAACACCTGAGGTTCTGATGAGACGAGTCACCGCCCTGGCCGCCGCTGCTCTGGCGCTAGTGCTCACCGCGTGTGGAAGCAGCGAGAACGTCACGCCCGAGGCGGACAGTTCGGCCGCCGCCCAGCCGGTGTCGGTCACCGACGCCAGGAGCAAGAAGATCGACCTGAAAGCCCCCGCCACCAAGGTGGTCGGGCTGGAGTGGGGTGTGGTCGAGAACCTGGTCACCCTCGGCGTGATGCCGGTCGGCGTCGCGGACACCAAGGGCTACACCACCTGGGTGACCGCGGCCAAGCTCGACCCATCGGTCAAGGACGTCGGCACCCGCGGTGAGGCCAGCGTCGACGCGATCGTTGCCCTGAACCCCGATCTGGTGATCGTCACCACCGACGAGTCGGCGAGCACGATCGCCCAGCTCGAGAAGGCCGCGCCGGTGCTGGTGGTGCGCGGCGCGGACGCGGCGAACGCGATCCCGCAGATGAGGACGAACCTCGAGCTGATCGGCCAGGCGGTCGGCAAGTCCGACCAGGCCAAGGCCGCGCTCGCCGACTTCGACAAGGCCCTTGCCGACGGCAAGCAGAAGATCGCCGACGCAGGCAAGGCGGGTGGCGCGTTCACGATGGCCGACGGCTACAAGCAGGGCAGCACGATCTCGATCCGGATGTTCACCACCGGCTCGTTGCTCGGCGCCGTCGCGGGTGAGCTGGGGCTGAAGAACTCCTGGACCGGTGCCGGGGACAAGGACTACGGCCTGGCGCAGACCGACATCGAGGGCCTGACCAAGCTGCCGGACGGCGACTTCCTCTACATCGCCTCCACCACCGACGGCGGTGACGTGTTCGGCGGTGACCTGTCCAAGAACGCGATCTGGAAGAACCTGCCGTTCGTGAAGGCCGGCAACGTGCACCGGCTGGCGGACGGCATCTGGATGTTCGGCGGGCCGAAGTCGACCGAGCAGTTCATCGACGCCACCGTGCAGGCAGTCACCTCTTGACCCAGCTGACCGCGCCGCGACCCGACGTCGCCTCGGTCCCGCTGGAGCCGGTACGCCGGATCCGCGTGGCCGGGGTGTTCGCCATCGCGCTGATCGCGGTGGCTGTGCTCGCCGCGGTGCACCTGACCCAGGGCACGTCCTCGGTGAACGCCGGAGACCTGCTCCGGCTGGTTGTCGGCCAAGGGACGGACAACTCGGCGAACGTGCTCGTGGCGTCGCGGTTGCCCCGGCTGTTGGCCGGCATGCTCGTCGGGCTCGCGCTCGGAGTCGCCGGTGCGGGACTCCAGTCACTCGCCCGGAACCCGCTGGCCTCGCCGGACACGCTAGGTGTGAACGCCGGGGCCTACCTGGCCGTGGTCGCCGTCGCCGCCTTCGGGATCCCGCTGCCGGTGCTGCCCGCCGGTGGAGTCGCCTTCCTCGGCGGACTGGCGGCCGCAGTACTGGTGCTGAGTCTTTCCGCGGGTGGGACGTCCGGGCCGACGCGGTTGATCCTGGCCGGCTCGGCGGTCGCGATGGCGCTCGCCGGGGTGACCACGTTGCTGTTGCTGCTGTACCGCGAGGAGACGATCGGCACCTTCGCGTGGGGGAGCGGCACGCTGGTCCAGACCGACCTGGACGCGGTCGCGCAGATGGCTCCGGTCGTTGCCCTCGGCCTGATCGGATCGTTGCTGCTGGCCAACAAACTGGACATCCTTGCCCTGGGCGACGACACCGCGGCGGTGCTCGGTGTCCGGGTCCGCCGGACGCGGGTCTGGATCACGCTCGTCACCGTCCTGTTGTCGGCCGCGGCTGTCACCGTCGCCGGGCCGGTGGGATTCGTCGGGCTGGTCGCGCCGGTGCTCGTCCGGCTGATCGCGCCGCTGGTCCCCGGGCTGATGAGGCATCGGATGCTGCTGCCGCTGTCGGGACTGGCCGGCGTACTGGTGGTGCTCGGCGCCGACGTGATCCTGCGGGCGCTGCTGGGTGGTCAGGCCGGGGTGGAGATCCCGACCGGCATCATGACGATGCTCGTCGGCGCGATCGTGCTCGTCTGGCTGGCCCGCCGGTACCGCGACTCCGGCCCCAGCCGGCAGGCGGGCGCGGGAGCCAGTTCCGGGCTGCGCAGTCTGCGGACCTTCTGGATCGTCCTCGGCGTGCTCATCGTGACGCTCGTCGGCGCGCTGGTGTTCGCGATGCTGGCCGGTGACGCCTTCCTGCGGACCGGCGACATCGTGAACTGGATCAACGGCCGCTCCGGCCGGGCGATCACCTACGTCCTCGACCAGCGCTTCCCGCGGGTGCTGTCGGCCGTGCTGTGCGGCGCGGCGCTCGCGATCGCCGGCGCCACCGTGCAGGCCGTGTGCCGCAATCCGCTGGCGGAGCCGGGCATTCTCGGCATCACCGGCGGTGCCGGCGTCGGTGCGGTCATCACGCTCATGGTGGCGCCGGCCGCGAGTATCTGGCTGCTGTCCGGCGTCGCCGCGGCCGCCGCACTGGCCACCTTCGCGCTGGTCTATCTGGTCTCCTGGAGGGGTGGGCTCAGTTCGGACCGGCTGGTGCTGATCGGGGTCGGCGTCTCGTCGGCGACGACCGCGATCATCACCTTCGTCATCGTCTACACGGATCCGTGGAACATCAGCCTGGCGATGACGTGGCTGTCCGGCAGCACCTACGGCCGGACTCTGCCGCAGGTCATCCCCGTCGCCGCGGCACTGCTGGTGCTGACGCCGATCATCGTGCTGGCCCGGCGCGAGCTGGACCTGCTGTCTCTCGACGACGACGTGCCGCGCATCCTCGGAGTACGGCTCGAGCGGACGCGGTTGGTCGCCTTGGTCGGTGCCGCGTTGATGACGGCCGCGGCCGTGTCAGCCATCGGCGTGGTCGGCTTCGTCGGCCTGGTCGCACCGCATGCGGCGCGAGCGCTGGTCGGCGGACGGCACGCACGCCTGCTCCCGGTCGCCGCGCTGCTCGGCGCGGTCCTCGTCAGCGTCGCCGACAGCATGGGCCGCACCGTCCTGGCCCCCGCGCAGATCCCCGCCGGCCTACTCACCGCCCTGATCGGCGCCCCGTACTTCGTCTACCTCCTCTGGCGCACCCGGACCCCCGCGCGCGCCTGATCGCCGGAGGTCAGCCGACGGCGTTGTCCTGCTTGTCGCGTTTGGCGGCCTTCTGGGCCTTCTTCCACTCGCGGACCTTGGCGAGGGACTCGGGGCCGTCGATGTCCGCGACCGAGCGGGGGATGTCGTCGCCGAACTTGCCGGCGGCCTCCCGCCAGCCCTCCGGGCGGACGCCCTGGGTCTTGGCCAGGATGGCGACGAAGATCTTCGACTTCTCCTCGCCGTACCCGGGCAGCGCGTGCAGCCGGCGGTACAGCTCGGCACCCGTGTCGACGCCCGTCCATATGTTCGCCGCCTGGCCCTCGTACTCGTCGGCGAGCACCGTGCAGACCTGGTGGATCCGCTTACCCATCGCGCCGGGGAACCGGTGGATCGACGGCTTCTCCGCGCAGACCGCGACGAACTCCTCGACGCCCATCGCGGCGATCCTGTTCGCGTCGAGGTGGCCGAGCCGTTCCTTGAGCTTGGCCGGACCAGCGAAGGCCCACTCCATCGGCACCTGCTGATCCAGCAGCATGCCGATCAGCAAGGCGGTTCCATCCTCGTTCAGCAGACCGTCCGCGGCCTTGTCACCTGTGATGTAGAGCGTCCCGGGCATGCGCTCAGGCTACTGGGTGGCCGGGGCGGGGTGTGGTCGATCCTCCGGAAAGCGCGGCGGCGTCGGGCTCGGGGCCCAACCAATCACCCGTGCCGGACGATGACGCAGGGGGTCCGAGGCACCGACGATGGCTACCTGATCAGTGTCGTCCGTCCTGCGCCCGGCGCGCGGCGTGACTCTGGGTGTTGTGATCGGACGGGACATGACGGAGCGACGCGAGGTTTACGAAACGCTCGATCTGGCGCTGCGGATCGGCGAGGTCCTCCTGTCGTCCGGGGCCGGGGCGGCTGATGTCACGGTCACCATGCTGGCGGTGACCCGGGCCTGCGGAGTGCGCAACGTGACCGCGGACGTGACGTTCGTAGACCTGACCCTCCACCACCAACCCACCAGCGACGAGCCCGCCGCCATTCAGGTTCGCCGGGTGACGCGGCGCCCGGTCGACTACGCGAACCTGATCGAGGTCGACGAGATGGTGAACCGCCTCGTCGCCGGTGATATCACCCGACGCGAGGCTGGTGACCAGCTCGCCCGGATCGTGTCCACCGGCCACCACCGGCCCCGCTGGGCGGTGACCGTCGGCTGGGGCGTGATGGGAACTGGTATCGCGCTCACCCTGGGCGGCAGCCCCATCGTGTGCCTGCTCGCCTTCCTGACGGCCTGTGCGATCGACGGGACCCAGTTGCTCCTGCCCCTGCACCGCATCCCGGCGTTCTACCAGCATGCGGCGGGGGGCTTCGTGGCCACGCTCATAGCGGTCATCGCCTCGGCCACGGAGCTCGCGGTGAACCCGTCCCGCGTCGTCACGACGGGGATCGTCATCCTCCTCGCGGGAGTCGGCATGATGGGTGCCACCCAGGACGCACTGAACGGCTTCCCGGTCACGGCCAGTGCCCGGCTGATCGACGCCGTGCTGAACACGGCGGGCATCATCGCCGGCGTGGGTGCAGGACTTACTGTCGGCGACATGCTCGGAGTGGGCCTGATCAGCTTCGAGCCCGGTGCGGCCGGCCTGGCAGAGGCCGGGGTCACCGTTTTCGGCGCCGCACTGGCCGCCGCGGCCTTCGCATTCGCGTCGTACGCACCGCGGCGCTCCCTGATAGCGGTGGCCTTGGTCGCGGCGCTCGGACAGGGAGTCCTGCTGACCGTCGACACCTCTGAGGTCGGCCGGACCTGGGGTTCGGCGGTCGCCGCCATCACCATCGGCGCGGTCTGCTACCTCGTCGCAGGTCGATTCCGGGTCCCGGCGCTCGTCGTGGTGGTCCCCGCGGTCGTGCCGCTCCTGCCAGGACTCGACATCTACCGGGGACTCGCCCTCTTCGCGGAGGGCAAGGACGGCGTCCTCGAGCTGGCCTCCGCGCTCGCCACCGCGCTCGCGCTCGCGGCCGGCGTGATCCTCGGTCAGTACCTCGCGCAGCCGGTCAAGCGTGAGGCGCGCCGACTGGAGACCCGGCTCGCGGGCCCACGGATGGTCGGTCCGTTCCGACGCCACGGCAGCAGGGGCACCCGGTGGCCCCGGTCGACCTCACCCCGGCGTCCGCTCTGATGCGCCGGCCTTACCTTGCTCGGGGTCGGCTCGTCCGGCCGTTGCTGAGGTCGGCAGGGTGTGGACGTGGGCCGCGGCCGCGGCGGCCGCGTCGTTCAACGTACCGGTCGCCTGGCGGTGGCGGGCGATCACGAAGGCCATCAGGACGCCGAGGAAGCTGAAGACCGCCATCACCCAGGAGGCCGCGGCCAGGCCGGATGCCAGGGCGTCACCCTGCGACGCGCCGTCGTCGGTCTGGTTGGCGATCACGGTGCCGTAGATCGTGGCGGCCAGAGCGGTGGCCACCGCGGCGCCGACGTACCGGGCCATGTTGGAGACGCCGGAGGCCCCACCGACCTCGTTCTCCGGTACCGACGCCGTCGCCGCCGACGACGCGGGACCGTTGGACATTCCCATGCCCACCGCGATGGCAACCAGCGGCAGCACGAACGCGGCGTACGTCCACGAAGCGCCCACGAAGCCCACGACGACGAATCCGGCAGCGGTGAGGGCGAACCCGGCGCCGATCGTCTGCCGGCCGCCGAACTTCGCCGCCAGCCGCGGCACGAGCGGGGCCACGACGACGAGCCCGACGGTCGCCGGCAACGTCGCCAGGCCTGCCTCGAGCGGGCTGAAGTCCAGGGCGGCGGGATCCTGGAAGTACAGGCTGAGCAGGTACATCAGCCCGTTGATCGTGCCCGCGCCGATGAGAATCGCGATGGTCGAGCCCACCAGGACGCGGTTGCGCAGCAGCGCGAGGTCCAGCAGCGGCACGGCGACCCGCCGCTCGACGGCGATGAACGCGTACCCGGCAGCGATCGAGATCGCGAAGCAGCCCAGGGTGGCCAGCGAGAGCCATCCCCAGTCGCCGCTCTTGGAGACCCCGAGGATGAGCGGCGTCAGCGTCAGCGCGATGAGCACGGTGCCCGCGTAGTCGATCGTCCTCGGCCGATCCGGGTCGCTCGACTCGCTCACCGTCGCCGCGGTCAGCACCATGCAGAGCAACGCCACTCCGGCGTCGATCCAGAACAGCCCCTGCCACCCGGTGGCATCGACGAGCACGCCGCCCAGCAACGGACCGGCGGCCGCGCCGACGGCCGCCGCCGCGCCCCACAGGGAGACCGCCCGCAACTGGGCAGCTCCGTCGTTGGCGACCGACAGGAGGCTCAGACCACACGCCAGGATGGTCGCCCCGGCCGCGCCCTGGATCACGCGTCCGGCGATCACCATCCCGCCGGATCCGGCGAGCGCGATCATCACGCACGACGCCACGAACAGCAGGAGGCCCAGCTGGAAGACCCGCCTGCGGCCGAAGACGTCACCCAGCGAGCCCGAGGTGACGATGACCGCGGCACCGACCAGCGAGTAGCCGGTCACCGCCCACTGCAGCGTCTCCACCGAGGTGCCGGTGTCTTCCGAGATGGCGGGTAGGAGGATGCTGACCGCCGAGGTGTTCGCGTTCACCACGAGCGTCGAGATGCACGTGGCAGCGAGCACCCCACCCGCCCGGCTCCTGACCTTTGCAGCGTCGCTCATACTCTTCCTTCCCGCGAACGGCCGATCGAGCCCGAACCAACGGTAGGGCGGACGCTCTCGGCTGCCCTCACCCTCTACGGACGAGTGCATCTGGTTTTCCTTCGCCCCGGGCCGCGGGCCTATGCTCGGCCAGGGCAGGACGACGAGGAGGAGAGCGGATGGACATCCGGGATCTGGATCGGCGGGCCGGCGCGGTACTCGGCGAGGTGATCATGCAGGTGCGGCCTGAGCACCTGTGGTTCCCCACCCCCTGTCCCGACTGGACGGTCCGCGGCCTGCTGCGGCACATCGTCAGCGAGAACGAGGGATTCGCCGCCGCGGCGATCGACGGCTCGGCCCCGGTGCAGACCTGGACCGGCGGACGGCTCGGCGACAACCCCGCGGGCGCCTACCGGCGGTCGAACGTGCGGGTCGCCGACGCGTTCGCCGACGGCGGAGCGCTGGACCAGCCGATGGAGGTGCGCGAGTTCGGCACCTTCCCGCGCCGGGTCGCGCTGACCTTCCGCCAGCTCGACTGCATCGTGCACGCCTGGGACGTGGCCCGCGCGATCGACGCTCCGTACGAGCCACCGGCCGACATGGTGGAGATGGCCCTCGGCCTGGCCCGCCGGATCCCCGACACCGACGAGACCCGCGGCCCCGGCGCCGCCTTCGAACGCAGCGTCAAGATCCCCGGCGGCGCCTCCGACCTCTCCACCCTCCTGGCCCTGGTAGGCCGCAACCCCGACTGGATGTCCCCCCTCGACTGACCCGCTCGAGTCAGGTCGGTTCGGCATACCAGGATGTGACCCAGGTCGTGGTGGGGTTTGGCGGGAGGGGCATACTTGGAGCACGAGTGAACCCACTCGCGTGCTCCGGGGTCGGTGTAATTCCGAGCCGGCGGTGATAGTCCGCGACCCGGCCGTTACAGTTCGGCGGCCGGTTGACCTGGTGGAATTCCAGGACCGACGGTGAAAGTCCGGATGGGAGGCGCACGCGATCGGCGGGTGCGCTCCGGCGTCCGGACGACGCGGCCTCAGGGCTGCGCCGAGCGGTTCAAACACGTTGGAGCGGTGCGCGCCGGTTGTCACGACCCCGGACGCGTCCGTGACAACGAGGGACCGTCAGTGAACAACGCGTCGCCGATCGACATCGCCTGGATGCGTCGTGCCGTCGAGCTCGCCGCCCTGGGCATCGGCACCACCCACCCGAACCCTGTCGTCGGCTGTGTCATCACCGGGCGCGACGGACATCCGGCCGGCGAGGGATTCCACGCCTACCCCGGCGGCCCGCACGCCGAAGTAGAGGCCTTGCGGATGGCCGGCGACCGCGCCCGCGGCGGTACGGCGTACGTCACGCTGGAGCCGTGCAACCACACCGGCCGGACCGGCCCGTGTGCCGACGCCCTGATCGAGGCGGGCATCTCCCGGGTCGTGTATGCCGTACCGGATCCGAGCCGCCAGGCGTCGGGCGGAGCCGCGAAGCTCGCCAGCAAGAACATCCGGGTCGAGGAGGGCGTGCTCCAGGACGAGGCCGAAGAGGTCAACCACGTCTGGCTGCACTCGATCCGGGCCGGACGGCCGTTCGTGACCTGGAAGTTCGCCACCACCCTGGACGGCCGGAGCGCGGCCCCGGACCGGTCGAGCCGGTGGATCACGGGTCCGCTCGCGCGCGCCGACGTGCACCGCAAGCGGGCCGAGTGCGACGCGATCGCGGTCGGCACCCAGACCGTGCTCGACGACGATCCCGAGCTGACCGTCCGCGACGCGGAGAACCGGCCAGTCGGCCGTCAGCCGCTCCGGGTGGTTGTCGGCGACCGCGACATCCCGGAAACCGCGCGGGTCCGCAACGACCGGGCGGAGACGCTGCTGCTCCCCACCCACGACCCTGCCGAGGTGCTCCGGCAGCTGGACGACCACCAGATCCGGCACCTCTGGCTCGAGGGTGGCCCGACCCTGGCCGCCGCCTTCCTCCGCGCCGGACTGGTCGACCAGATCGTCGCGTACGTCGCTCCGGCGGTCCTCGGTTCGGGGTTCTCCGCCATCGGCGACCTGGGCGCGGAATCTATCGGCGACCTGCGGCGCTTCACCCTTGCGGACGTCACCCGCCTCGGCGACGACGTCCGGCTGACCCTGACTCCCCTTGGAGGGCAATAGATGTTCACCGGAATCGTCGAAGAGCTTGGCACCGTCGAGTCGCTCGACCTGCTGGCGGGTGAGGCCGCCCGGCTGACCATCCGCGGGCCGAAGGTGACCGAGGACGCCGGACACGGGGACTCGATCTCGGTCAACGGCTGTTGCCTGACGGTGGTCGAGAAGGGGGACGGCACGTTCACGGCCGACGTGATGCGCGAGACGCTGCAGCGCACCAGCCTCGGCGGCGTCGACAAGGGTTCCAGGGTGAACCTGGAGCGTGCGGTCACCGCGCACGCGCGGCTGGGCGGCCACATCGTCCAGGGCCACGTCGACGGCGTCGGCACGATCGCGAGTCGCGAGCCGGCCGAACACTGGGAGGTCGTCCGGATCGCGGCGCCGGCGGACATCCTCAAGTACGTCGCGGAGAAGGGCTCGATCGCCGTCGACGGGGTGTCCCTGACCGTCACCGACGTGGACGACAGCACCGGCACCTTCGGGATCAGCCTGATCCCGACCACGCTCGAGCTGACCGTGCTCGGCCGGAACAAGATCGGCGACACCGTCAACCTCGAGGTGGACGTGATCGCCAAGTACGTCGAGCGCCTGCTGACCGCCGGCGCGCAGACAGACACTGTTGCTGGAGGCAAGGAATGAGCTTCTTCGACTGGTTGCTGCACGAGCAGGTGACGATCGCCGGCTCGCCGGTGCTGGTCCGGGAGATCGTCGGCAACGTCTTCGGTCTCGGCAGCGCCCTGTTCGGCATGCGCCGGCTGGTCGCGGCCTGGCCGGTCGGCATCATCGGCAACGTCTTGCTGTTCACGGTGTTCGTCGGCGGGGTGTTCGACACCCCGCAGGACAAGGACCTCTGGGGTCAGGCCGGACGGCAGGTCTTCTTCGCCCTGGTCAGCCTCTACGGCTGGTACCGCTGGTACCAGACCCGCCACGCGGGCGCCGCCACCGGCGTGAACCCGCGCTGGGCGTCCAGCAGGGAACGCGTGGAACTGCTCGGCGTCGGCGTGGTCCTCTACGCGATCGCGTACGCCGTGCTGAAGGCGCTGGGCTCCTGGGGGCCACAGTGGGACGCGTGGATCCTGACCGGCTCGATCCTCGCCACCTATGGGATGGCGCGCGGTTTCGTCGAGTTCTGGCTGATCTGGATCGCGGTGGACGTCGTCGGCGTACCGCTGCTGGTGCAGGCGAAGTTCTACCCGAGCGCGGCGATGTACGTCGTCTACGGGTTGTTCTGTGTGATCGGGTTCGCCGCCTGGTGGCGGATCCAGAACCGCGAGGCGGCGGCAGCGTCGACTCCCGAACCAGTGGTGGTGGGTTGACATGGGTGAGCTGCTGAAGCTCGACACGATCGAGCATGCGATCGACGAGATCCGGGCCGGCCGCCCGGTCATCGTGGTCGACGACGAGGACCGCGAGAACGAGGGCGACCTGATCTTCGCCGCGTCGAAGGCGACGCCCGAGCTGCTCGCGTTCCTGATCCGCTACAGCTCCGGCGTGGTCTGCGTCCCGATGGAGGCGGCCGAGCTCGACCGGCTCGGCATCCCGTTGATGACTCCTCACAACCGGGAGCGGATGCGGACGGCATACACGATCTCGGTCGATGCCCGCGACAGCATCTCGACCGGAATCTCGGCGGCGGACCGGTCCCGGACGATCCGGGTGCTGGCCGACTCCGCCTCCGAGCCGTACGACCTGGTCCAGCCCGGGCACATCTTCCCGCTGCGCGGGCGGGAGGGCGGCGTAATGGTCCGACCGGGGCACACCGAGGCGTCGATCGACCTGGCGCGACTCGCCGGGCTGACGCCGGCCGCGGTGATCTCCGAGCTGGTGAACGACGACGGCACGATGAAGCGCGGGCAAGACCTGCGTACTTTTGCGGACGAGCACGGCCTGGTCCTGGTCTCGATCGCGGACCTGATCCGTTATCGGCAACGGACCGAGACCCAGATCAAGCGGGTGGCGACCACCACGCTGCCGACCCGGTACGGCGACTTCGTTGCCCACGGCTACCGGAACACCGTGGACGGGTCCGAGCAACTCGCGCTCGTCCGGGGCGACATCGGGGACGGCCCGACGCTGGTCCGGCTCCACTCCGAGTGCCTGACGGGTGACGCCTTCGGCTCGCTGCGGTGCGACTGTGGTCCGCAGCTGGACGAGGCGATGCGCCAGGTCGCGGCCGAGGGCGGCGTCGTGGTGTACATGCGCGGCCACGAGGGCCGGGGGATCGGCCTGCTGCACAAGCTGCAGGCGTATGAGCTCCAGGACGCCGGCCGCGACACGGTCGACGCGAACCTCGACCTCGGACTGCCCGCCGACGCCCGTGACTACGGCACCGGCGCGCAGATCCTGGCCGACCTGGGGATCACCTCGGTGAAGCTGCTGACCAACAACCCGGACAAGCTGTCGGGTGTCCAGGGCTACGGCATCGACGTGGTCGAGCGCCGGGGCATCTCGATCGACCCGACCGAACACAACCTGCGGTACCTGCGGACCAAGCGCGACCGGATGGGCCACCACCTGCCCACCGGCACGGACGAGAACGGAGCCGGCTGATGTCGGGCAGTGGAGCACCAACCATCGAGATCCCGCGGGCCGAGGGAGTCCGGGTCGCGGTCGTCGCGGCCCAGTGGCACCCGAAGGTGACCGACTCCTTGGTCGCCGGGGCCGAGCGGGCACTGGCCGACTCAGGTGTCACGGACTACAAGGTGATCCGGGTGCCCGGGTCGTTCGAGCTGCCGGTCGCCGCGCTGCATGCGGCGAAGGGCGGGTACGACGTGGTGGTCGCGCTGGGCGTGGTGATCCGCGGTGACACGCCACACTTCGAGTACGTCTGCCAGGCGGCGACCGACGGCCTGATGCGGGTCGCGGTAGAGACCGGAGTACCGGTCGGCTTCGGCCTGCTGACCTGCGACAACGACCCGCAGGCCCTGGACCGAGCGGGCCTCCCCGACAGCCGCGAAGACAAGGGCTACGAGTCCGCGCAGGCCGCACTCTCCACCCTCCTGGCCACCCGCGCCCTCTGAAAAGCGTTGCGTCCGAAGAACCGAGGGTCAGGGGCCTCAGTTCTTCGGACGCAAGCGTCAGGCGGTGCGTCAGGCGGTGCGGGGGGCGGTGCGGGTGTGCGTCATGCGCCAGTTGGGGAGCCAGGTTTGGCCGCCGTCGGTGGAGAAGGATTGTTGCCAGGCGGCCTGGTCCGTGCCGGGGGTCCAGAGGAAGCGCACGTCGATCGGTTGGCCGTCCCACTCGTCGGGGCCTTCGAATACGCCCAGGCCGTCGGTGCCGAACGAACCGATGACCGGTGTCTCGAGCCGGCCGCGCAGGCTGTTGATCCAGTGGATCGACCAGGTCTTCGTCTCCGGGTGGAACAGCCGCAGCGTCGCGCCGCGGAATCCCTCGGTCGGGAACCAGCCTTCGTCGAAGCTGATCGCGCCGTCGAAGTACGAGTAGACCTTCATCTTCGAGGGCACCTCGTACCACTCCGCCGGCTCGCCCAGGGCCGGCTTGCGGCGCTCGTTCGCCATGTCCCATTCGCCGACCAGGAAGTCGAAGTCGCTGGTCGGTTTCGCGATGTCCACCCGCGGCGGCTCGGTGTCGCGCCGGGTGAAGTCCATCGTCCAGTTGACCTCCCAGGTCTCTCCACCGTCGTCGGAGAAGGACTGCTCCCAGTGCGCGGTCGTCTCGGCGATGTCCGACCAGGAGTAGCTGACCAGGATCGGCTTGCCGTCGAGTACCTCCTCGCCGACCAGCCAGCACGAGCCGTCCTTCCACCCGCCCTTCACCGGAGGCTGGACCTCCATCGAGGTGCTGCTGATCCAGTAGATCGTCCACTGCTTCTCGACCGGGTCGAACAGCCGCACGGACATCCCGTACGACCCCTTGGTCGGGAACTGCATCTCGTCGATGCTGATCGCGCCGTCGAAGTGGGTCCGCGCACTGCACGTCCCGTCGTACTCCTGCCAGTCGTCGCTGCCGACGAACACCTTGCTCAGCGTCCGGTGCCGGACGTCGAAGTGGCCGTCGAGGAAGTCGAAGTCGCCGGTTTCCTTGGTCCAGGTCGTCATGGTCAGACTCCTCGCCGGGAGAAGGTCATCGTCCAGTTGCTCTCCCAGGTCGCCCCGTCGTCGACCGAGAAGAACTGCTCCCAGACCGGTACGTCGCCCGTGGTCCACCGGAAGCGGACGTCGACCGGCCGGCCCTCGTGCTCGTCGGGACCCTCCAGTACTCCGATGCCGTCGGCACCGAATCCGCCGTGCACGGGCGGTTCGAGCACACCCCGGCGGCTGCTGATCCAGTAGATCGACCAGGTCCCGGCAGCCACGTCGTACAGGCGGACAGTCATGCCGCGTGCGCCGTCGGCCGGGAGGGTGACCTCGTCGACGCAGACCGCGCCGTTGAAAAGCGTGTACGCCTCCGAGGTGCTGCCCGACTGTTCGCGCCATTCGTCGCTACCGGTCAGCGGCGACACGAGGCGGCGGTGGAGCACGTCCCAGGAGCCGACGAAGAAGTCGAAATCGCCGGTCACCTTGGGGAGGTCCAGCGGCAGCGGTTGCGTGGTCCGCCGGGTCAGGTCCATCGTCCAGTTGGTCTCCCAGGTCTCCCCGCCATCGGACGAGTAGGCCTGCTCCCAGTGCGCGGTCTCCTCGGTGATGTCGGACCAGCGCAGCCGCACGGGGACCATCCGGTCGCCGAGGTCGTCCTCGCCGTACAGCGTGGCGACGCCGTCCGTCCACTTGCCGCGGACCGGGGGCTGGAGCTTCCCGGTCTTGCTGTTGACCCAGTAGATAGTCCAGGTCTCGTCGGCCGGGTCGTAGAGGCGGAGCGACAGGCCGTAGCCGCCGGCGAATCGCGCCTCGTCGATGCTGACGCCGCCGTCGAAGTGAGTGCGGCCCGTGCAGGTCCCGGTGAACTCCTTCCACTCACCGGTTGCCTGCAGCACGCGATGAGCCACGTCGAAGTGTCCGGTCAGGAAGTCGAAGTCGTTCGTCAGCTTGGTCAATGTCGTCATGACCAGACCTTCTCGTGGAAACCTGACAGGTCATGTCAGTGTTTCGGAGTAGCCTCGAACCATGCGTTCGAGTCGCCTGCTGTCGATCCTGCTCCTGCTGCAGACGCGCCGTCAGCTGACCGCTCGGGAACTGGCCGAGGAGCTGGAGGTCTCGCTCCGCACGATCTACCGCGACGTCGAGGCGCTGGCCGCCGCCGGAGTCCCCGTGTACGCCGACCAGGGCCGGGCCGGGGGATACCGCCTGGTCGACGGGTACCGCACCAAGCTGACCGGGCTCACCGAGGGAGAGGCGGCCGCGCTCTTCATGGTCGGCATGCCTGGTCCTGCGGCTGCACTCGGGCTGACCGAACAGACGAGTGCGGCCGAGCTCAAGCTCCTGGCCGCGCTGGGCCCCGATCAACGGGATCGCGCCGGGCGGCTGAAGAACCGCTTCCACCTGGACATGCCGGCCTGGTACCGCGAGGCCGAGGACTCACCGCACCTCGCCGCGATCGCGGAGGCGGTCCTGCACGACCGCCGGATCAAGGTGCTCTACCGGCGCTGGGAGGCACCCCGGGAGGTCGAGCGCACCCTCGAGCCGTACGGCCTCGTCCTCAAGAACGGCAGCTGGTACGTCGTCGCCGCCACCCCCGGGGGACTCCGCACCTACCGCGTCTCCAACATCCTCGAGCTGACCCCGACCGACGACGAGTTCACCAGGCCGGCCGAGTTCGACCTCGGCCGGCACTGGCAGGACCACTTGGACCAGTTCGAGCAGCGGCGGTTCACGAGCGAGGCGGTGGTCCGGATCTCGGCGCCGCTGGTGACCCGGCTCAGCGACTTGTCGTCCACCCTGCTGCTGAGGGCGATCGCTGACACCGGAGCAGAGCCCGACGAGGACGGCAGCATCACGGTCGCAGTACCGATCGAATCGATCGGCAACGCGGCCACACAGCTCGTCCGGTACGGCGATCGCCTCGAGGTGCTCGACCCGCCGGAGCTCCGTGCCGAGCTCAGCCGGCTGGCCCGGTCGTTGATCGCGCTCTACGAGTCCTGACCCAGCTCGCTGGTCGACGTGCGACCGGCCTCCGCGCTGCGCTGGAGGAAGTCGGCGATGAGTTCCAGCTCAGCCTCGGTGTATTCGGCGCAGACGTCGTCCATCGCATCGTTCATGCCGCGGTAGAGGTAGAAGACCTCCCGGTTGCGGTCCGGGAGGAGCCGAATGCTGACGCTGCGCCGGTCGGCCGAGTCGCGGTCGCGGGCGATCCAGCCGCCGCGCTCCAGCCGGTCGAGGATCCCGGTCAGCGTGGCCGGGTGCAGGCCGACGCGGCGGGCGAGCGCGCTCGGCGTCAGCGGGCCGTCCTTGCCCAGTACGTCCAGACAGTCGAGATCGATGTCCTTCAGGGCCAGCCGGCCGCCGATCTGGTGGTTCAGCAGCGCGAGCTGGACGCGCAGCTCGCGCAATGAGGTCTTGATCACGGTGGCCGCGCGGCGATGACGGCGCGGATCGCTAGATTGTTTCGATTCCATATATTATGATTCCCATATTATACGACTTACGGAACAGCTGTTGCGGCGCAGGCTACCGCAGATCGGCCGTCATCAGCAGGAGGAGTTCGGATGAAGATCACGGTTTTCGGGGCGACCGGCAGGATCGGTGGCCACGTGGTGGAGCAGGCACTCGCCGCCGGGCACAAGGTCGCGGCGGTGGTGCGCGAGTCCTCGCGGTTCGAGGTGGACCATCCGTCGCTGGAGGTGTTCCGGGTGCCCGGACTCACCGACGAGGAGGTACTGCGGCCCGCGGTGGACGGCAGCGCGGCGGTGATCTCCGGGGTCGGCGCGCGCGGCCGCAAGGACGGCCCGGTCGCGTCCGGGAGCACTCGGGCGATCCTCGCGGCGATGTCCGCGGTCGGCGTTCGGCGGCTCGTGGCGGTGAGCGCGATCCCGCTTGGTCCACTGCCGCCGGACGAGAGTTTCCTCAACCGGCGCGTCCTCCTGCCGCTGATCAACGCCTTCGCGGCCGACGTGTACGCCGACCTGCGGCTGATGGAGGCCGACATCATGAGCAGCAGCACCGACTGGACGATCGTCCGGCCGCCCAAACTCACGGACAAGCCGCTCACCGGCCAGTACCGCGTCGGCATCGGTAGCACCATCCCTCGCACCTACAGCATCTCCCGGGCTGACACCGCCCATCTGATGCTGGCGGCACTCAGTGATCCGGCGATGGTCGACCACCCAGTCAGCGTGGGTTACTGAGAAGGGCGGGCGGATCATGATCCTGATCACCGGAGCCAGCGGGAACGTCGGCCGCGAACTGACCGAACTCCTGGTCGCCAGGGACGTCAAAGTCACCGCGGTCACCCGGGATCCCGTCCGCGCGGCGCTCCCTTCGCCGGCCCGGACAATCCCGGCGCCCGACTTCGACGGGGTCGAGGCGGTCTTTCTCAACCTCGCCGCTTTCGGTCCTTCGCTGCCTGACCTGTTGACGCAAGCAGTAGCTCAAGGGGTACGGCGTGCTGTGCTGCTGTCGGCGATCACGGTCGAGTACGGCGGCGGGTATCGCAGGTTCGCGGAGGGCTTCCGGGCCGCGGAGGAGGTGGTCCGATCGTCCGGACTCGAGTGGACCTTCCTGCGCCCGAGCCAGTTCTCGTCCAACGCGATGGTGTGGGCGCCGCAGATCCGCGCGACTGGCAAGGTGCGAACGGCGTACGGGGAGGCGGCCTACTCGCCGATCCATCCGCTCGACATCGCCGCGGTTGCCGCTCGCGCACTCGTCGACGACGAGTTCGCGGGGAAGGCGTATGCGCTGACCGGGCCGGAGTCGCTGACCCAACGGGCCCAGGTCCGGGTGATCAGCGAGGCGCTGGGACAGCCGGTGGAGTTCGAGGAGATCCCGGTCGAGCAGGCGCGGCAGGCCATGCTCGACCAGGGGGTGCCGGCTGATATCCCGGATCGGATGTACGGCTACCTAGCCGAATGTCTGGCGAGTCCGGCGCCGTCGACCACCACCGTCGCCGAGATCCTCGGCCGCCCGGCGCTCGCCTTCTCCGACTGGGCGATCGAGCACACACCCGCCTTCCGCCGGAGGGAGAACTGAGGCAGAACCTTCCTGTGCCGGTTGGCGTACAGCACGCCATCATCCGCGCCTACTCGCTTCGCTGACCCGCTCGAGAGGAACGGCGTACTGCGTGTTCCCGCCGAACCCGGTGACGGTGCGGGCCATCGTCACCGAGTTCAGCAGGGCTTCCTCGGTTGACTCGGTGACTGCGTGGAAGGCGTTCCGCAGCAGGCGATCCTGTATGCCCTCGCCGGTGCGGGCCGTGCTGAAGGCGATGGCGTAGTCGCCGCTGCCAGGGGAGTAGTCGGAGCCGACCCGGGCCATGGCGAAGATCGCTCGTCTGGCCAGGCGGCCGAGTTGGCGGGCATCCAGGGGGAGGTCGGTGGCCACGACGATCATGCAGGAGTTGCCCTCGGGTTCAACGACGGGATCTCGGTGGATGGGAGTGCCGAGGACTGTGAGGGTGCCGGAGAAGTTGGATTGGACGAGTGCGCCGACGGTGCCGCCGGAGACCTGGCGTGAGGACGTGCCGATCCCAGCTTTGAAGCCGAGGGCGCCGGTGCCGGTGCCCGCTCCGACGCAGCCTTCGGCGGGGAGATCGGTGGAAGCCGAGTCGAGGGCGTCGAAGACGTGCTGGGGCGTGATCGGACGCCGGCGGATGTCGGAGAGGAAGCCGTCGTTGGTTTCGCCGACGACCGGGTTGAGGCTCGTCGCTGTCGGATCGCGGTCTAGCAGCCAGGTCAGCAGCGCGTCGGCGACCCGGAAGACCGAGAGCGTCCCGGTCAGCAGAACCGGCGTCTCCAGCACACCGAGCTCGTCGACCTGGGTGGAGCCGACCAGCTTCCCGTAACCGTTCCCCACCGCGATCGCCGCGGGCAGGCCGGCGGCGTACCCGTCCGGCACGATCGCCGTTACCCCGGTGTGCAGGTCACCTCCGTCGTCGATCGTCGTCTGCCCGACCCGGATCCCCGGTACGTCGGTGATGGCATTCAGCGGACCGGTCGGCAGCGAACCCGGTACGACTCCCAGTTCTCGGACTCTCGATGGCATGCCAGCTATCGTCGGGCAAATGGTCGAGTTGGTGCACCTCAGCGGCCGGGTCTGGCTCTATCCGCACGACCCGGACCCCGAAGCGGTCCGCCCGTCGGTCGCGATGATCGCCGACGACCGCGGCAGCGTCCTCGTCGACGCCGGCAACAGCCCGGCCCACGCCACCGAGATCCAGCAGGCGATCGCAGCAGCGGATCTCCCGGCGCCCACGACCCTCGTCTACACCCACCACCACTGGGACCACACCTGGGGAGCGTCCGCCTGGGAGAAGGTCGAGGTCATCGCCCACACCACGGCCGTCGACCTCCTCGAGGCGGAAGCCAAGCGTCCGTGGAGCCACCAGTACCTGAGAGACCAGGTCTCCGAGAACCCGAGGCTCGGTCCGAGCTTCCGTGCTCGCGCGCTGGCGATGCCGGACTGGGACGGGTTCGAGGTGGTCGTGCCGCACCGGACCTTCGAGGACACCCTGACCCTGCCGACCGGCGTCCAGCTGCGGCATGTCGGCGGGAACCACGCGCCGGACTCGCTCGTGGTCCTCGACCCCGAGTCGGGCGTGATGCTGCTCGGCGACTGCTTCTACCCGCCGCCGTTCCACCTGCGGACCGAGTCCGACGGGATGGACTTCGGGATGGTGAAACGGCTGCTCGCGGAGCGGCACGCCTGGTACGTCGACGCCCACTCACCGCCTCGGGAAAGTCCGGACAGCGAGACCTGATCGCAACCTGCGACCGGCCGACCTCTAGGCTGAGCCTGCGATGAAGACCTTTGACGAACTCTTCGCCGAGCTGGGCGAGAAGGCGCTGACCCGACCGGAGGGCTCCGGCACCGTGGCCGCGCTGGACGCCGGTGTGCACTCGATCGGCAAGAAGCTGGTCGAGGAGGCCGCCGAGTCCTGGATGGCCGCCGAGTACGAAGGCAAGGAACGGGCCGCGGAGGAGCTGAGCCAGCTGCTCTACCACGCGCAGGTGATGATGCACGCGCTCGGCCTGAGCCTCGACGACGTGTACCGACATCTGTAGGAGCTCCTGCAGATCCCCCGGTTCACATCTACAGATTGGCCGTTTCATGCTGCGCGTCGCAGTACCGAACAAGGGCTCGCTGAGCGAGGCCGCCACCGAGATCCTGGCCGAGGCCGGCTACCGGCAGCGCCGGACCACCAAGGACCTTTCCCTGACCGACCCCGACAACGGTGTCGAGTTCTACTACCTGCGCCCTCGCGACATCGCCGTGTACGTCGGTGAGGGCACCCTGGACGTCGGCATCTCCGGCCGCGACCTGGTGCTCGACTCACACGCGGACGCCGAGACCATCCTCGAGCTCGGCTTCGGCGGCTCGACCTTCCGGTTCGCCGGCCGGCCCGGGGTCGCCCGGTCGGTGAAGGACCTCGAGGGCAAGCGGATCGCCACCTCGTTCGCGGGCATCCTCAGCGACCACCTGGCCGAGAACGGCGTCAAGGCGTCCGTGGTGAAGCTGGACGGCGCGGTCGAGTCCGCAGTCCAGCTCGGCGTCGCGGATGTGATCGCCGACGTCGTCGAGACCGGTACGACGCTGCGCCAGGCGGGCCTGGAGGTGTTCGGCGACCCGATCCTCAAGTCCGAGGCGGTGCTGATCAAGCGGCACTCGGCGGCGGCGGAGCAGCCGAACGGGCTCGAGCAGCTGGTCCGCCGGCTGGAGGGCGTCCTGGTCGCCCGCAACTACGTGATGATGGACTACGACATCCGCGCCGAGGCGGTCGAGGCCGCGAACGCGGTGGCGCCGGGCCTGGAGTCGCCGACGGTCTCGCCGCTTCATCGGGAAGGCTGGGTCGCCGTCCGCGTGATGGTGCCCCGGGCCGAAGCACAGCGGATCATGGACCAGCTCTGGGAGATCGGCGGCCGAGCCATCCTCACCACGGACATCCACGCGTGCCGGATCTGACCCCGATGACCCCGAAGGCCAGGGCGGTCCCGCAGGCGGAGTGGACCTTCCACCCGTGGATGGTCGCGATGATGTCGACCGCGATGGGGTTGTCCCTGATCGCCGTCTTCGGGGTGATCTGGTTCCGGTTGTCGGCGGAGTCGCGGGACAGCTTCACGCCGTTCCAGCGGATCACGCTGCTGGCGTTCTTCGGTGTCATCCTCTGGCTGCTCTACCGGATGGCCACCGTCCGCGTCACGGCGTACGCCGACGGCCTGCGGATCCGGAACGTGTTCAAGAGCTACCGCTTCGGCTGGGACAACGTGAAAGCGCTGCGCTTCCGCGCGGGTGACCCCTGGCTGCAGCTGTTCGATGCTGAGGGCAACAGACTCGGCATCCTCGCGGTGCAGGCGTCGGAAGGCGCCCGGGCGGGCCGCGCAGCAAAGGAACTGGCCGCGGTGGCCCGCTCCCACGGTGCCGGCGGCCAGACTCCTGTCTAGACGCTGACGGTGAAGCTGGTGGTGTGTTCGTCGCCGGGTTTCAGGACGACCAGGTTGTCGCCAGTGTTGAAGGCGTCCGGCGGACACGTCATCGGCTCGACGGCCAGCCCGACCCGGCCGATCGCGTTACCTGTGTAGAGCTGCATCCACCTGGTGTCACTGCGCAGTCGTGCGCTGTTGCCGGTGTCCGGATCGGTCAGTCGCACCTCCCAGGACTCCGGCAGCCCGGTGAAGGCGTTGTCGATGTCGAGATCCTGCAGCTTCCTCGCCCGGCTGAAGTCGTACTGCGAACCGCCGACCGGCGCGAGTCCCACCGGGCTCAGGCGATCCGGCGTGACCTCCAGCCAGTCCGCTGCGGTGAACTCCAGCTCGCACTCGTCGATCTTCCGGCCGACGGACAGGTAGGGGTGGCAGCCATACCCGTACGGCGCGTCGCCGGCGCCGACGTTCACCGCCCGGGCGGTGACGGTCAACCCGCCCTCGGCATCGAGGTGATAGTCGAGGCTCAGGTCCAGCTGGTGCGGGTACCCCGACTGGCCGTGGACGCGGTACGCCAGGTGCACGACGGCTTCGTCGGTCCCGTCGTCCACGCGCTCCCAGTTCGCCCAGCGCGTCAGCCCGTGGATCGCGTTCAGCCGGGCCGGCTCGGTCAGGTAGAGCTGCTGGTCCACCCCGCGGAAGGTGTACTTCCCGTCGGTGATCCGGTTCGGCCACGGGAACAGGTGCTGCCCGATCCCCGCATGCGCCGCCTCGTCCTCGCCGTACCCCACGAGCACCTCGCGCCCGCCGTACGAGAGTCCGCGCAGCCCACCTCCCACGCTCACCACGGTGCCGAGGTACTCCCCGGCGCGAATCGTCCACTGCTCCCCGGACGGCAAGACCTGTCGGCTCATCCGCCTATCCTCCCGCACCGCTCGTGGAGCCGGCCATCAGCGTGTCGATGCGGCGAGTGCCGGTGTGATCGACCCGGAACCTGAACCCGTGTGGGCTGGTCCACTCCAGTGCGCCGTCGTCGAGACGCCGGACCGACCAGCGACCATGAGTCTTGACCCGGTGGCTGAATCGCCGCAGGGGTGCCAGGTTGCTGGTACTCGTCTGTCCGGGTGGTCCGGTCGGGTCGTAAGGCTCGATGTGGTCGAGGTCGATCCGCCGGGTCGTCTCAGCTGTCCCGAACGGGAACTGCTCGACCGGGTGAATCAGCGCAACACGCTCACGAATGCGGTCAGGAATCTCATAGGCGTCGACGCTGACCTTGTCGTTGAGGTCGATCACCGGCCTCACCAGGTACGGGCCGTATCCGATCAATTCGCCCAGTTGGCCGGCCACCATCGGCCCGATGCCTTCGACCCGCAAGACTCCGCTGCCGGTGGCGAGGGTGTGGTCAGTGAGGTGGACGAGAACCTCTGTCCGGCCCGGTGAACGTCCGCCGGACTGGATGGTGTTGCCATGGGCTTGCTGCTTGATCTGGGCAAGCCTCGCCGCCAGGGCACGCTGCGCTGCTCGATCCGGCTCTGAATCGTCATCGTCGTCGCCATGCCCGTGGTCGCCGTCGTCCCACGCTTCGTGCCGGGTCCGGACCGGAGTGTCCAGCGGATCAGGAAGCCCGCTTTGACTCGGATGTGGTGCGTCACGGTCCGCCTCGTCATCAACCCCCGGCTCAGCCGGCTCTACGGCGGGCGACTCTGCTTCCGCGGGTTCTCTGAGATGTCTGGAAGCCGAGGCGGCGGGGCGCGACGGGGTTCTCACGGAAAGACTGGAGGCCTGGGCCAGCAGGGCGGCGGCGTAGGTCGGGTCGGCGAGGATACCGACGGCCTTGGCGCGGCGCCTTTGGAGAGAACTGGTGTCGCCGAGGGCTTCCAGGGCTTCAGCGATCGCGTCGACAGTGGCGTCGAAACGGATGACATCGCCGGAGGCGGCCAGGATCCAGACGGACTTGGTGCCGTGGTCGTTCGAGCGACCGATGTAGACACCTCGTTCGCGGGCCTTCTGCTGGGCAGCCGCCTCGGCTGCTGCGGCGTCTGCCTGCCAGATCGCCGCCTTGACGATCTTCTTCAACCGAAGCGGGGTGACGGAATCGATGATCCCCGCAACCCGCCGATCGACGATGGCGGCGGCCTCCTGGCTCAGGTCGAGGCAGGCAGTGGCTATCTGCCGGGCCTTCCAAGGAGTCGCCTCCTCGTTCAGAACCATCGCGAGGATCCGGGGCAACCTGTGCCGAAGGGCGAGTGCCTGGCCGATGAAGGCCGCCGCGGCACCCGCGGACATGTCCATCATGGCCCCGAACTCGGCAGCGGCGAACTCGCTGATCGATGGGCAGCCCGCTCCGCCGAGCACGATCGCCCGTTCACTGCCAGGCTTTTGGTCGCGATCGTGGGTCGTGGAATGGTGGAGGTCGGCGTACCGCAGGGCGTGGACGATGAGCCTGACCTCGAGCCGCCGGTGTTCGGCGTGATGCTCCGCGGTCGAGCGCAGCAGCTCGGCCGTATCCAGTTCTCCCACGTCGCCATCGAACATGTCTTCGATTCTATGCGCATCTGAGCGCGCACACCAAGTCACCAACCCCGCCATTTCCCGTTGTCCACAAGGGCAAAACGTCACACTTGCGCCCGGCGAAAGCCTGATAGACGACTGGACTACGAGGCGGCGGAGTCCTGGGTGAGGTTGACGGACTTCGTCACCAGTTCCGTCTCTGTTGAGTACGGGACGGTGGGGTCGCCGTCGACGATGACTTGGGCGCGCTGGCGGCTGTTCTCGGTGGCGAAGTGGTCGCGTTCCCAGCGCATCCACTCCAGCCAGTGGTCGCGGAGGGCCTCGCCGTCGCGCTCGATACCGCGGTCCAGGCGGACCTCGTTGCTGGTCTCGATCCAGATCCGCAGCGACTGGTAGGGATCGGCGTCGCGGTCGGTCGAGGTGACACCCTCGACGATCAGCAGATCGAGGGTGACCGGGACCACGTGGAGCTCGGCGTAGTTGCCGAGGTGCCAGTCGTACCGGCGGTACCGGCCTTCGCGGCCGTCCGCCAGCCGCTTCAGGACGTGGTCCCGGAGCAGCCCGAACCCGCGAACCGCGCCGTCCCACCCCTCGTACAGGTCGTCCATGTGCAGTACCAGCGTGTGCAGGCCGCGCGCCTCCGCACGCGCGGCGATGCGGTCGGCCAGGGTGGTCTTGCCGGAACCGGCGGGACCGTCGACGCCGATCAGCCGCGTCCGGCCCAGCCGTGCGGGCGTCTCCTGGACGTGGTCGAGCAGCTTGTCGATGGCCAGCGGCCCGTGCGTCAGGGGATCTTGCGTCAGGGGGTCGGTGCTAGGGGTGCCCTTGGTCAGGGGGTCAGTTGATTCCATGGCGTTTCAGGATGTCCTCGATCTCGTCGAACTCCGACGATTCCTGGCTCTTACCCGCCTTGGGGGCCTTGGCGGGCTTCGCCTGCTTCGTGGGCTTCGCGCTGGCCGCCGGGGGACCGGAGGCCGTCAGCTCTCCGATGGCGTCGGAGGCAGGCTTGGGCTTGGCCACCTTCTCCGGGGCGTCACCACGGCGTGCCATGGCGACGCCGGAGACCACGTAGAGCACGACCGAGACGCCGAACAGCGCCACGCCGGCCCACACGGTGGGGGAGAAGATCAGGTGCGTGACCCAGCTCGTGACGCTCTTCACCACGTCCCAGAGCAGCTCGAGCAGCCCGGTCATGTACAGCGAGACCGGGAGCAGCGACCAGGCCACGCCGCGGACGCCCGAAGCGAGTCCGCGGCGCCGCCAGGCGGCCCAGGACGCGATCAGGCCGAGCAGCGTCAGGCCGGCACAGAACGGCAGCAGCGTCAGATCATTGAAGTCAGGCACATACCCAGGCTCGCACAGGAACCCCACGATCCAAGAGGGAAGAGCCCTGACACCACCCTGAAACCCCGCTCCGGGGAGGCGACCCGGACAATGGGTGGGTGCAACCAGAACGCCGCCTCGCCTTCACCGGATTCGACAACGACGACGGGACGGCCGATCCTGCGCTCAGCGAAGCCCTCCAAGCGGGCGACCAGGGCGCGATCCTGGCCGCGCTGACCAGGGCGCGGCTGCTGGTGCCGGTGGTCGCGATGCTCGGCGAGGTCGAGTACGACGAGCGCGGGCTGGCGCACGACAAGACCTCCGACATGGCGGTGGCGCTGCTGCAGGGCCAGGACGGACGGAACGCGCTGCTGGCCTTCACGAGCACGGAGAGTCTGGCCCGCTGGAGCCCCGAGGCGCGGCCGATGCCCGCCCAGTCACAGTTGGTAGCCACCGCCGCGATCCAGGAGGGCGCCGCCGCTATCGTCCTCGACGTCGCCGGGCCGGCGCCCGCAGTACTGGAGACGGATGACGTACGGCGCCTCGCCGCCGGCTTCCAGGTGGTTCGCCTGGAAGACGGCGGCTACGGGTGGGTCACGACCGGCGAGTGATCAGCCGGCCGGGGAGTTGACCGCGTCCATCGGCTCGGCGCGCATCGCCAGGCGGCCGGTGATGCCGGTGACCGGCAGGACCAGCAGCAGGACGAGTGTGACCCAGCCGAGCAGGATCCAGACCGGCCCGGACGGGATCGGCCAGCCGCGCGTCGCGATGGCGATCGGGAAGATGCTGAAGCAGGCTGCGACCAGGCCGAGCACGAGCCCGAAGGCCGCGATCACCAGGTTCTCCAGGTAGAGCATCTTCGCCACCTGCCGCCGGGTGAATCCGGTCAGCTGCTGCAGGCCGAACTCGCGCCGCCGGTCGAGCACCGCCACCGCGATCGTGTTGATCGAGGCGATCGCGGTGTAGGCGATCGCGATCGCGGCCAGCAGGTAGCTGATCCAGGCGTCGATCCCGAGCCCGGCGTCGTACGCCGCGGACAGCAGGTCGCGACCGCCGATCGTCGTCCCTGGCCACTTCTCCAGGTCGGTCGCCTTCGGCTGGGACGTCTTCAGCAGGATCTGCGTCGGCAGCCCGGCCGTCGTGTGCGCGGCCAGCAGAGTCGAGGGCAGCAGGATCGACTCGTACCCCGAGGTGCCGTCGGCCAGCGCGACGATCTTCACCTTGACCAGTGCGTCGTCACCCAGCCGTACTCCGATCTCGTCCCCGATGCCGACCTTCAACTTCTTGGCCGCTCCGGGCGGCAGGGCGACTGTGTCACCGGTGAGCTGCTCCATAGATCCGGCGTGGACCTTTCCTCTGTAGACGGGCCCGTTCAGACCCAGCAGCGGCCAGGGATCGCTGGTGTGAGTTGTGTCGTACGGCTCCTCGATCCAGCCCTTGCTCCGGACCAGTTCGGACGCCACGGTGACTCCCGGCGCACTTCGGACCTGGTCGAACAGACCGTCCGGTATGCCGCCCGCGTCGCTCGTGATGACGGCGTTCGCGGACAGGTTGTCGGTGTAGGCGTCGACCGCTGCCTTCTGCTGGGTCGTCTGCGAGTAGATGTTGCCCAGCGCGATCGCCGTGGCCAGCGTGATCGGTACCAGGATCGCGGCGAACTGCACCGCCCGGACCCGGAGGTTGATCGCCGCCAGGACCCCGCTGTTACCACCCCGGCGTTCGAGCCAGCCGGTCACCCGGTCGGTGAGCAGCGCGCGGATCAGCACCGGACCGAGCACGGCGACGGCGATCGAGCCCGTGAGCACGGCCGGTCCGCCGATCGCCGCGGCGTTCGCGGGACTCATGAAGATCGTCGAGACGCCGACTCCGACGGTGGCGGCGGCGAATGCGGCGCCGATGATCAGCCGCGCCCTGCCCATCACCACCGGCGGTACTGCGGCCTCGGCGAGCGCTTGGATCGGCTTGATCCGGGCGGCCCGTCCGGCGGCGAGACCGACCGTCAAGCGAAGGATCACCAGCGTCAGCACGGCGGCTCCGGCGAACGGCAAGGGCCCCTGGTCGAACCGCAGTCCCGGCGGCACGATCCCGTTGCCGGTCAGCATCCCGAAGATCCAGGTGCCGGTCGTCCGACCGAGGAGGAGCCCGCCGGCCAGCGCGAGCATGGAGACGAGCATCATCTCGGTGACCACCATCTCGTGGACCTGCCCCGGGGTGGCCCCACCGGCCCGCAGCAGGGCGAGCTCCCGGCGGCGCTGCCGTACGGACAGGCCGATCGTCGCGGAGACGACCAGGGCCATCACGACCGCGACCATGCCGCCGAAGACACCCGACAGGATGATCAGCGGCAGACTCGTCGCGATCCCGGCGAACTCGGCCGCGCCGCGGTCGTCGCCGGTCAGCGCCGAGACGCCTTCCGGCAGGTCCAGCCGCCGCACGAGCTGGCTCACCGACGTACCGGGAGCCGGGAAGACGCCGATCGCGTCGACGCGGTCCGGGGTGTCGGCGGCGGCGAAGAACGCTGACGGCGCGTCCACTTCGCGCCTTGGCGAGGCCACACCGGCGAGGACGAACTCGCGCGGCTCGCCGCTGACGATGACGTTCACCCTGTCGCCCGGCTTCGACGTACCGGCCAGGCGCTGGTCGAGAACCACCTCGCCGGCGGCGGGCGCAGTACCGGCTGTCAGCTGGTACGGCGTGAGCTCGGCGGAAGGCCAGCCATGGCCGGTCAGGGTGTACTTGCCTGGAGCAACTACTGCGGGGAACGAGACGTCCGGAACTGCCTTGGCCACGCCCGGAGTACGGGCCAGCTTCTCGACCAGGGCCGGTCGACGCCGTGGCGTTCGGGGTAGGCGACCGAGCCCGATCCGTTCGGCGGGTGCAGGGCGAGCCGGAACATGTCGTCACCTTCGATCGAAGCAGTTGCGAGAGGAGGTCAGCGGCCCGTGGGCAGGTGGGACTTGCGGTGGTAGGACTCGTTGGTCCACCAGAGGATGGCGACGCCCAGTCCCAGGCCGAGGTCCGACCAGAGCCACCACGGCCCGTCGAAGTGGCCGAAGACCGCGAGCACCACCCAGACCACGAACTGGATCGCGCAGACGGCCAGCCAGCCGACGGTGGCGATGCGCAGCGCCAGGGTCAGTCCCGACGGCGGGACCGCGTCGTCCAGGCCGTCGAAGACCTGCCGCAGTTCGCCGCGGGTCCGCGCGGTGTCGAGCAGTTCGTGCCGGTCGGCCGCCTGCTTCGCGCTCAGCGTGCCCTGCCGGGCGGCGCTCTCGATCTTGGCGTGGGCTGCCTGCCGGTCGGTGCCGGTCAGCCGGATCTCGTCCGGCGAGACCAGCGGGCCGAGGGTGGCGGTGAAGGTGTTCATCTCTGGTTCCTCTTCTCAGCGGTGCGTTCCGGCCCGGTGCCGGTCCAACGAGAAAAAGCGTAAGGATTGAACAGTTTCTCCCGGCAGGAGTCTGGGACCCGTTTCGGAGGTGGGGTTAAGTCCCCTGTGACCGGTGGTGCTCGGGGTCCTGCCGGAACGGCGCCGGGTGCGGAAGGATGGGGACATGAGCGACGAGCCGGTCCGGTTGCCGGCTGGGCTCGCCCTGTCGTGGGGCGTCCAGCCGGTGCAGCGGCGCGGCCCGAAACCCGCGCTCAGCGTCCAGCAGATCGTCGCCACCGGGATCGAGTTCGGCGACAGCCAGGGCTTCGAGGCCATCTCGCTGCAGAAGATCGCCGCGCACCTGGGCGTCAGCACGAACGCGATGTATCGCTACGTCAGCTCGAAGGATGAGCTGATCGTTCTGGTCACCGAGACAGCCTGGGGACGAGCGCCTCGACTGACCGCCGAAGGCTGGCGCGAGGGCGCGCAGGCCTGGGTGCACGCCCAGTTGGAGCGGTACTCCGAGCGTCCGTGGCTGCTGGATGTCCCGATCCGGGGTGCGCCGATGACCCCGAACCTGCTCAGCTGGGTCGAAGTACTGCTACAGGTGCTCGACGACACCGGACTGAGCCAGCACGACAACCTCGGCTGCGTGCTGCTGCTCGACGGATTCGTCCGCAGTTACGCCAACCTGGCCCGGCAACTGGAGGCGAGCGACGCGACGCCGGTGCAGGCGGAGGAGGTGGGGGCGTTCCTGGTACCACGACTGGCCGCCGGCGACTACCCGATGCTGACCGCGCTCTACACCAACCAGGAGTACGAGGACGGGCTCGACGACGATCTCGACTTCGGCCTGAACCGCATCCTCGACGGTATCCAGGTCCTGATCGACCGCCGTTAAGGCAGTGCGATCCGGACAGGTCCTTCCGCGCGGGCTGCTACCCAGCTGAGGTGGAACTCGCTGCCCGGGGCGATCTCGGCTCGGCGCTGCGGCTCCGTGCGCAGGTTCACCGGGCTCGTCAGCGTGGTCGCCTGCGGCGGGCTGACTCCGGCGGACCGGACCTCGGCGATCACGTCCGCGAGCGCCTGGGCGGCCGGCTTGCGCTGATGGTCCACGGTGAAGAGGCCGAGGTCGTACTCCCGGTCCGGGAAGTCCAGCAGCCGCCGGTCGATGTCGTGCGACGACCACCAGGTGACACCCCACAGCGCCGGGTTGTGCACCACCAGCTCGACCGTACGCCGGGTGAACTCGGCCTGGAGGTCCACCGGGATGTCAGGACCCGGTACGCCGATCTCCTGCAGCCACACGGGTCGCGCCGGGTCGAGCGAGGTGGCCGCCGCGAGCTCGACCAGGTAGTCCGCGTGGGTCAGGGTCGCCGGGCCGAGCGGCCCGTCCACTCGGGAGACCCCGTTGAAAACCCACGAGTGGACGGTGCTCAGCTCACCCAGGTCGACCACGTCGACCGGGCGGAACGGGTGGTCCGGCTTGTACCAGGCGTCGTCGAAGACCGAGTGCAGCGCGAGCACCCCGGGCGCCGCCTTCTTCACCGCGACGAGTAGTTCCCGCGCCCAGCTGGTTGAGCTCTCCGGAGTGGTGGAGCTGTCCGGCCAGAGGTTGTTCACCTCGTTCCCGAGGGTGATCGCGAAGACGTTGGGACGGCTGGCGACCGCGCGCGCCACAGTCTCGACGTACGCCGTCAGGCCGGCGCGGACGGTGTCGCTCTCGAACAGGCTGCTGCGGTGCCAGGTGAGCACCCAGGACGGCAGGAAGTCGAAGCTCGACAGGTGGCCCTGGATCAGGTCGACCGCGACGCCCAGGCCGTGCTCGGCGGCCGCGTCGATCAGGTCCAGCAGGTCCTCGATCGCGCGCTCGCGGATGATCGCCCGGTTCGGCTGGATCCACGGCCAGACCGGGAACACCCGGACGTGGTCCAGCCCGAGTCCGGCGAGGTCGGCGAAGTCGCGCCGGACCGCGGCACCGTCGTAGTCGAGCCAGCTGTAGAACCACCCGGACGACGGGACGTAGTTCGCGCCGAACCGTGGCGTGCCGGTTTCCGAGAGCATGACAGGGATGCTAAATCGGTTTAGTGAATTTCGCCAACCGGGTCATGACGACACCGGCGGGGCGGTGGACTCGCGGACGGTCAGCACCGGGTCGGCGGTGCGCTTGTTGATCACCGTGGCCGGGTCGGCGATCACCTCGAGCAGCACCTCGGCCGCCTGCCGGCCGAACTCGAAGGTGTCCCGGGACAGCGCCGTCAGCGCCGGGTGCATCAACTGGGTCAGGATCGAGTCGTCGAACGCGACGATGGACAGGTCGCCCGGGACCGAGACGCCCATCTCCATCGCGACGCCGAGCCCGGCCACCGCCATCACGTCGCTGTCGTAGACGATCGCGGTCGGCCGCACCGCCTGGGAGAGCAGCTTGCGGGTGGTGGCGGCGCCCTCGGCGTCGCTGAAGTCGGTGGTCAGCGACGGGGCGTCGATCAGGCCGAGCCGGGGCGCGGCGTCGCGGACCGCGCGGATCCGGCGCTGGGTGTGCTGGAAGTTCGGCGTGCCGGCGACGTGCGCGATCCGGCGGTGGCCGATCGCGGCCAGGTACTCCACGATCGACAGCATCGCGTCCCGGTCGTCGGCCCAGACCGAGGCGAGCGAACCCTTGCCGCCGCGGCCGCCGATCACCACCGCCGGCAGTTCCAGTTCCCGCAACGCCTCGATCCTGGGGTCCTTCACGCTCAGGTCGACCAGGATGACGCCGTCCACCCGGTGCTCCGACGACCAGCGCCGGTACACCTCGATCTCGGCGGCGGTGTCCTCGACGATCAGCAGTTGCAGCGAGATCGAGTGCGCGGACAGGCCGGACTGCAGGCCGGACAACAGGTGCGCGAAGAAGGGTTCGACGCCGAGCGTGCGGGCCGGGCGGGCGATCACCAGGCCGACCGAGTCGACCCGGGACGCGCCCAGGGCGCGCGCGGCGCTGTGCGGTCGCCAGCTCATCTGCTCGGCGATCTGCAGGATCCTGGCCCGGGTCGCGTCGCTGACCCCCGGACGCCCGTTCAGCGCGAACGAGACGGCGCCCTTCGACACCCCGGCGCGATCGGCGATGTCCGAGATCGTCGGTCTGGCCACGGCCCCTCCCTTCGTCGAACTTTCCCCTTGACAGCGGATTCTACGATGTGGATAGTGCAGGAGCTATACCGGTTTATCACTTCAGGAGAAAACCTATGCGAAGTCGTCGTCTGACCCCGGTGGCAGCTCTTGCCGTCGCGGCCCTCACTCTCGCCGGTTGTGGCCTCGGCTCCTCCGACGACACGTCGTCCGGCAGCCAGCCCACTGTCGATGCGAACGCCAAGGTGACGGGTGAGGTCAGTTTCCAGACCTGGGCGCTGAAGCCGAAGTTCACCTCGTACGTCGAAGGCGTGATCAAGGCCTTCGAGGCGAAGTACCCGGGCACCAAGGTGACCTGGCTGGACCAGCCGGGTGACGGCTACGACAAGAAGGTGCTGAGCCAGGCGTCCGCGGGTCAGTTGCCCGACGTGACCAACCTGCCGCCAGAGTTCGCGCTGCCGCTGGCCAAGCAGAACCTGCTGCTCGACGTCTCCGCCGCCGACCCGGCCGTGAAGACCGACTACGTCGAGGGCGGCCTCACGGCGTACCAGTACAACGGGCTGAACGGCACGTTCGGCTACCCGTGGTACCTGAACACCGACATCGACTACTGGAACTCGACGAAGTTCGCGGCTGCCGGGCTGGACGCGAAGAACCCGCCGAAGACCTTCGACGAACTGCTCGCCGCCGCCAAGGTGGTGCACGACAAGTCCGGCGGCAAGGAGTACCTGATGAGCCGGCTGCCCGGCATCGGCGACTTCACCAACGCGGGCGTCAAGATCGTCTCCGACGACGGCAAGAAGTTCACCTTCAACACCCCCGAGGCGGTCGCTCTGCTGGACAAGTACCGCGACGCCTACAAGGCCGGGTACCTGCCGCGCGACATCCTCACCCAGGAGTACCTGGGCAACTCCAAGCTCTTCACCCAGGGCAAGGTGGCCTGGACCACCGGTGGCGGCAACGCGATCGTCGACTTCCAGAAGGACAACCCGTCGCTGAAGGGCAAGGTCGTCCCGTCGCCGGCGCTGGACATCCCGCCGCTGTACGTGCAGGGCCTGTCGGTCTCGTCGAAGAGCAAGAACCAGGCGGCCGCGATCGCGCTGGCCCGGTTCGTCACCAACGCCGAGAACCAGGCCGCGTTCGCCAAGATCGTCAACATCTTCCCCAGCACCAAGGCGTCCGCGAACGACCCGTACTTCTCCAAGAGCGACGGGACCGTCGAGAGTGACGCGAAGGTGCTCGCCTTCGAGTCGCTGGCCAAGGCGAAGTCGCTGCAGCCGGCCGTGATCAGCGGCGCGACGAACGACTTCATCAACCAGCAGATCTCGCTGGCGATCGCCGGCAAGGTCACCTCGCAGCAGGCCCTCGACGCCGCGGTGGCCAAGGCCGACCAGCTGCTCGCCCAGTAACGCGATGCGCTACCACCGGTGGTTCTCCCCGTGGGTGCTGGTCGTGCCGGCACTCGCCTGGTTGCTGGTGTTCAACCTGTGGCCGTCGATCAACACCGTGATCCTGTCGTTCACCAACGCCAGGCCGATCGGCGGCGGGACCTTCGTCGGGCTGAAGAACTTCGAGGCTCTGCTGCACGACGAACAGCTGCGCTACGCGTTGCTGAACAGCGTCATCTACATGATCGTCTGCCTGCCGCTGCTGACGATCCTGCCGTTGGCGCTGGCGGTCCTGGTGGAGAAGAAGCTGCCCGGGATCACCTTCTTCCGGACGGCCTTCTACACGCCGGTGGTGGCGTCCGCGGTGGTGGTGGCGCTGATCTGGCAGTGGATCCTGGACGATCGCGGCCTGGTCAACGGCCTGGCCGAGAAGCTGGGCGTGATCTCCGGGCCGCTGCCGTTCCTGTCCGATCAGTGGCTGCTGCTGTTCAGCGCGATCAGCCTGACCGTGTGGAAGGGCCTCGGCTACTACATGATCATCTACCTCGCCGCCCTCGGGAACGTCGGCCGTGAGCTGCACGAGGCCGCGGCCGTCGACGGTGCGAGCGCCTTCCGGCGGTTCACCAACATCACCGTCCCGGGGGTGCGCGGGACGATGATCCTGATCGCCATCCTGATCTCGGTGTCGGCCCTGCGGGTCTTCTCGGAGCTCTTCATCCTCAGCGGCGGCAACGGCGGTCCCGGTGGACGGGACTCCTCCGTGGTGATGTTGATCCAGCAGTACAGCCAGGGCTTCGAGGGCAACCTCGGCTACGCCTCCGCGCTGTCGATCGTGCTGTTCTTCGTCACCGTGGTACCGATGCTGGCGTTGGCCCGGCTCAACCGGAAGGCGGCGGACGCATGACCGTGGTGACGGACCCCGCGCGGCCGGTCGCAGTACCGGAGTCTTCTGGTACTGCGAACCGGCGGCGGCGCAAGGGTGGGACGTTCGGGTTCAACACCGTCTCGCCGCGGGAGAAGGTGGTCCGCTACGTGCTGCTGGTGTTCGTCCTGCTGATCACCATCGGGCCGTTCCTGTGGCAGTTGTCCACCTCGCTGAAAGGATCGGGCGAGGACATCTACACCCGGATCCCGCGGTTGCTGCCGGCCCAGCCGACGTTGTCGCACTACGGCGAGGTGGCCGACACCATCCCGGTCTGGGACTACATGCGCAACTCGCTGCAGGTCGCAGTACTGGTTGTCGGAGGCAACATCGTCGGGTCGTCGCTGGCCGGCTTCGCGCTGTCGCGGTTGCAGTTCAAGGGCCGCAAGATCGTGCTCGGGTTGTTCCTGGCCACTCTGGTCCTGCCCGGCGAGGTGACGATCATCTCGCAGTACGTCACGGTCCGGGAGTTCGGACTGGCGAACACGCTGCTCGGTGTCGCGCTGCCCGGCATGATCGGCGCGCTGAACGTGCTGCTGATGTACAACGCGTTCCGCTCGTTGCCGGTGGAAATCGACCAGGCGGCGATCGTGGACGGCGCGAACGTCTGGCAGCGGTTCGTCTATATCGGACTGCCGTCGGTGCGCGGGACGATCAGCGTCGTGGCGATCTTCGCCTTCATCGGCGCCTGGGACGACTTCCTCTGGCCGCTGATCGTGCTGACCGATCCGGACAAGTACACCCTGACCGTCGGACTGCAGTACCTGTCCGGCACCTTCAGCAACAACCCCCGGCTGATCGCCGCGGGCACGATGATCGCGTTCATCCCGATCGTGATCGTGTTCGCGACGCTGCAACGGTTCTTCTTCAAAGGCGTGGAGGAGGGCGCCGTCAAGGGATAACCCGCACCGTTGCACTTGTTCGACCATCCCCACCGCCCATCTCGGTTTGGTTCGAAGGAGTTGTGTTCGATGTTGCGTAGAGCTCTGTCTGCCGCGGTCGCCGCCGTCCTCGGCGCCGCACTACTTTCCGCCCCCACCGCCGCTCAGGCCAGTACTACGGCCGACAGCAAGCGGGTCGTCGTGTACTACCAGACGCAGTACCTGAATGGCGTGTACGTGTCGCCCAAGGCGATGACCGACAACAACACCGGCGTCACCAACGTCCTGGTGGGCGCGATTCACCTCGATCCCGACGTCGTGCACCTCAACGACGACCCGCCGGAGGCTGCCAAGTTCACCCAGATGTGGGCGGACCTGCACGCCATGCAGGCCAAGGGCGTCAAGGTCTCGGCCTTCGTCGGCGGTGCCGCGCAGGGGAGTTTCCAGCGGCTCGACACCGAGTTCGACAAGTACTACCCGAGGCTGAAGAACCTCGTCACGACGTACGGGCTGGACGGTCTGGACCTGGACGTCGAGGAGAACATGTCGCAGGCCGGCATCAACCGGCTGATCGACCAGTTGACCACGGACTTCGGTACCGGCTTCATCATCACGCTCGCGCCGGTCGCGACCGCGTTGAGCGGCGGCGGCAACGTGTCCGGGTTCAACTACGAGACGCTCGAGCGTGATCGCGGCGCGAAGATCGACTGGTACAACGCGCAGTTCTACTGCGGCTGGGGTTCGATGGTGAACACGACCGGCTACGACAACATCATCAACCGCGGCCTGTTCACCCCCGCCAAGGTGGTCACCGGCGTTGTCACGAACTCGGCGAACTGCGGCGGCTACGTGGCCCTGCCGACGCTGAAGATCACGCTGGCCGCGCTGGTCGCGAAGTACCCGACCTTCGGCGGCGTCGACGGCTGGGAGTACTTCAACTCCGACCCGGGTGGCACGGCGGCCCCGTGGCAGTGGGCCCGCGAGATGACATCCGCCATGTCCGGCGGCAGCGGCGGCCCGGTCAACCTGGCCCTGAACAAACCGGCCACCGGGTCCGCAGCCTGCGCCTCCTCGGAGGGCCCGGCCAAGGCCGTCAACGGCAGCGTCACCGGCGGCAACTCCGACAAGTTCTGCACGCTGGCCGCGTCGAAGTACCTCCAGGTCGACCTCGGCTCCGCGCAGACGATCGGCAAGGTCGAGATCTCCCACGCCGCGGCAGGCGGTGAGTCCGCGACCTTCAACACCCGCGCCTTCACCCTCCAGACCTCCACCAACGGCTCCTCCTGGACCACCCGATCCACCATCACCAACAACACCGCCGCCGTCACCACCCACACGTTCACGGGAGTCTCAGCCCGCTACCTCCGCCTGAACATCACCACCCCGACTCAATCGACCGACCCCGCCGCCCGAATCTACGAACTGAAAGCCTTCGCCTGACCTAGAGGAGCGGCCCAGCCCCCGCTGGGCCGCTCTGCGGGCCACTACGATGTGGGGTCTGGCGAGCTGAGGGGCTTCCTTGACTAGCGGGCTGCGTTTCACCGTGCTGGGGCCGATGAGCGTCGTGCGTGACGGCGTGCCGGTCGCCCTGGCCACCAAGCCGCGCACGCTGCTGGCCACGTTGCTGCTGCGGGCGGGCCAGCCGGTGCCGGTCGACGTCCTCTCGGATCGGTTGTGGGGCGAGGATCCGCCGGTCAACGTGCGGGCCTCACTGACCTACATCACCCGGCTCCGGACCGCGCTCGGCGACGACGGCAGATCGTGCGCACCTTGCCGGACGGCTACTTGATCCAGGTCGCCACAGAGCAGCTGGACCTTGCCGAGTTCCGATTCACTCGACCGCCACGACATCCCCGCGCTCGTCGAGACCCGGCTGAGCGTCCTCGAACGCCGCATCGACGTCGATCTCCGGCTCGGCCTCCACGCCCGCCTGGTCCCCGAACTCCGCGCGCTGACCACCGCCCACCCCCTCCGCGAACGCATCTGGGGCCAGCTGATGACGGCCCTGTACCGGCGTGGTCGCCAGGCGGACCTAGCTCGTACTACGGCCCGCCCACGCCTGGGCTCGGCGTACGGGGGCTTCTGTTCCGGCGGCTGGCGAGCTCGTAGGGATTGCCGTCAGGAGCGCGGAAGTGGATCCATTGCCAGCGAAGCCGGAACGCGACGGGGGCGGCCATACCTGATAGTCGGCTAAGAAGACTGCTCGAGGGACACTCCCGGGTTGTCCGGGGCGTTGATACTGGTGATACGGCCGGCGTGGCCCTTATGGAGGAGTTCGGTCATGAGAAGCCCTGTGTCAACCCGCCTGTTGCTCGTTGGGGTTGAGGTGGCGTTGGAGGGCGTTGT
>NZ_JBHSKE010000045.1:0-146918 GCF_042657745.1 Kribbella qitaiheensis
ACCTCGGCCTCGACGTCCTCGCCAAGTCCCGACTCGCCCTCATCGAGACCACACAGGAGACCACCACAGACACCGACATCCCGGCGCTCAGCGCCTAACCAACCAGAGGATCACGCGACACAACCGCTACACCACCCCGCTGGACTTGACCCACCGCGCTCAACCGGTCTGGGCAGATCCCCAGTGGCTAGATGAGCACGGCGTCGGACAGTGGACTGAGATCCCCTTGTGGCGGATGCCCGAAGGTACGTGGCGGGTCGACGGCCGGCGTGCGGCAGGGGCTGGCCTCGTATGTCGACCTCTCGCAGACACGCTGCGAGACTTCAAGTCGGCACTGGATCGGGACGGCCTAGTCGAGCACCCACGGCAAGCCGATCACGGCATGCGGCCAGAGCGAGAATCGGAACTACTCGCCGCTTGGGACAAGGCCCAAGCGTCAGGCACTCGGTAGCGCCAAACGAGAAACCGCCTCGGCGTTGAAGACCTCGATCTGATCTCGCAGGTCGACGGCTTCAGACGTCTCGCGCCAGTCCCGACCAGTGAGGCGCCGAGCGAGTTGCTCCATGCGTCCCGTTATGCCGTGTCGGCGATGCGGCGCGGGAATCGGCCACACAGTGTCGAGAGCGTCAACACTTGCGTCGAGCCGTCCGGCCAGGAGCTCGGCCGTTGCCAGATCAACCTGTGCACGGGCTGGTTCTAACCCGCCCAGCGGATCCTCAGACACGAGAGCGATCGCGTCGCTGATCCGGGTCACGGCCGATTCACCTTGGCCGACCGTCAGAAGCGCGGTGCCCGCGCAGGCGGCGTGGCGGCTAGCACCCCAGCCGAACTCACCGCCCTTTGCGCCGTACAACTCGTTGTCTCGCGGCTGTTCCATCTCGACGTCCGCCAGGCGCAAAGACTCCTTCACCTGATCCGGACGCCCAAGCTCTGCCCACGCCCGTGCCTCGATTGCTCGCAGTCGCGCCGTCGAAACACCAGCCGGTGCGTTGTCGATGCTGCTCGCGATGAGGTCGATCGCCCGACGACTCTGTCCGCGCCAGTTGGCGATGAGCGCCTGCGTGCCCCGCGACCACGCTTCTAGGTCAGCGTCCCCGATCAGCTCGGCGTAGGTTCGCGCCGAGCGGGCTTGTTCTTCGGCGGCATCCCACCGTGCCAAGTCGAATGCGACGACCGAGAGCAGCCCGCATGCTTGTCCTGCTACCTGGTAGAGCTCGCTGGTCTGTGCGGGACGTCTGGTCTTGTCGAGCAACAGGTACGCGACGTTGCGAATATGCCGAGCTTCGGTTAGCAACTGCAACGGGGGTTTGGTTTGGTAACCGCGGGCGAGTTCTAGGACTGACTCTTGGAGCAACGAAATGTCGTCCGAGTCAACAGTGCCGGCGATTCGGGCTGCGTGTTCAAAACTCTCGTGGGCGGCCATGACTGCCGCTGCCTCCAACGATTCGACGTCAACGGATAGGCCGGGCGCGGCCGTTCCGCTGCGGTGCTCGAACTCAGACAACTCTTGCGGCGAGCCAAGCAAAACCTCGAAACGGTGACCCCAGAACGCTTCAGCAACGCGCTGCGCGACCGGCCTCGCTTGACCGACATCGCCACGCATCCACCGCGCCAGCTGGCGCGGCGACAACGACTCATGCATCTGCTGTGCCCGGACCTCAAACGCCCGGCAGGTCTCTTCGACCGTCCATGGTCCCTCGTGGACGATCTGCTCTAGTGCCTCGTCAAGCAACGTTGGGTAGGTAATCGGGTCGGCGGATCTTGGAGTCGATGGCGAAGTGTCGTTTGGGTTGGGCGCGTTTGTTGTGCCAGCGGACGTAGCCGGCGATCGCGGTCTCCTGGGCGGTGTGGCTTTGGTAGTCGCTGCCGTCGAGGGTGAAGTAGCGCAGGGCGGTGAACTCGCACTCGATCCAGTTCAACCAGGACGCGTTGCTCGGGGTGAACACCAGCTCGACCCCGTTGAGGTCGCACCAGTCGACGACCTCGGCCTTCTTGTGCGGCGAGTAGTTGTCACACACGATGTAGAGCTTCCCGGCCGGGAACCGGGCGCGGAGTCGTTTGAGGAAGGCGAGGAACTCGGTGAAGCGTTTGCGGTCGCGGAACCGGTAGAACATCTGCCCGGTGGCCAGGTCCAGCGCGGCGAACATGTGCCGCACCCCGCCGGTCCGGTTGTACGTGGCGCGCGGCCGCGCCGGGCGTCGGGTGGGGAACCATCCCCGGCCGGGGCGGGGCTGGAGGTTCAACGGGCCGAACTCGTCGGCGCAGATCACCCGGGCGTCGGCCGGTGGATGGTCGTACAGGTCGAGGACACGGGCCATCTTCGCCGCGAAGTCGAGGTCCCGGCTGGCCTTCCAGGTCTTGGTCGCCTGCCACCTGATACCGGCCTTGCGGAGGATCTGGCGCACCGACTCGACACTGATGGTGATCTTCTTTGCCTCGGCCAGGTACTCGACCAGCTTGGACAGGCTCCACGTCGTGAACGGGCGGCCGAGCTTGGTCGGCGGGGTCTTGGCGACCCGGCAGACCGTCTCACGAACCGGGGGGCCGAACCTCGGCGGACGGCCCCCGCTCCATTTTGGGTCCAGCGCCGCGAACCCCTGTTCGTTGAACGCGTGGATCACCTCCCGCGCGTACTGCGGCTTCATCGCGAACATCGCCGCCGCCTCCGCGGCGCTCCGACCCTGAACCGACGCCAGCACGATCCCGGCCCGGCGAAGCCGCACCCGATCCTTCGTGGTCCGCGTGATCTTCACCAGACGCTGCGCTTCCTCCGGTTCCAGCGAACGGACGAACACCTCAGGCTGTCGAGCCATCACCACCTCCGCCAGCAAGCCTCCACACCCACCGCCGAACCGGTCAACCCGACACGGGTTACGACCCCAACCTTTCTGGACGAGGCACTAGACCAGCTCGGCGTCAAGCTGGTGTCGGCGCGAGAAGACTTCGGCGACGGCATCATGGCACGAGCCATGGAGGGCTTCACCGACATCATGAACGATGTCCAGAACAAGCTCTCCGGCCAAGACATCAGCATGAAGATGCTGCACAAAGCCAAGAACGGCGGCACCGTAGGCAGAGCACGCCTCGGCTACCTCAACACCCGGATCGACATGGACGGCCGCATGGTCAACAGCATCGACATCGATCCCGAGCGAGGACCGCTCGTGAAACTTGCCTTCGAGTACTACGCAACGGGGAAGTACTCGATCGAGCACCTGTACGAGACGATGGAAGACCTCGGCCTTCGTACGCGGCCATCCACCAGACACCCAAGACTCCAGCCGGTATCGACGAGCAAACTCCACCGGATGCTGCGCGATCCCTACTACGTGGGGCTCTTGCCGTACAAAGGCGAGATCCACAAGGGAAACCACGACCCCTTGATCAGCAAGCAGCTATTCGATCAACTCCAAGATGCCCTAGAGGCGCGAAGTGGATCAGGACAGCGCGACCGCGTGCTTGATCACTACCTGAACGGGCTCCTCTTCTGCGGACGTTGTCACAACGGCGGCCGCATCTCTCGCCTCATCTACACAGAGGCAACTGGCAGAAGTGGCAACCGCTACAGCTACTTCCTTTGCCGTGGGCGACAAGAAGGCATCTGCGACCTCCCCCACCTGCACGCTGAGACGATCGAACGCGCGATCCTCGACCACTACACCGAGCTCCAGATTGCTGAGGAGTACATCGAACAGATCGCAACCCAGCTTCGAGCCGTTATGGACGAGGAACAGACCACTGTCTTGCTCACGCACAAGCGGCTCCAAAAGCAACTCAAAGATCTCGACACACGAGAGGAACGACTGCTGGATCTCGTCGAGTCGGGCGACCTACCACGGTCCAAGATCGCAGAACGACTCGGCAAGATCCGCATCGATCGAGCGAGTGCCGAAGATCGATTGGAGCGAACCACCCAACATCTCGTCGAAGGCGCTGAAGTGCTGCGGCAGTACCTTGAGCTACTCCGGGATCCCCAGGAGTTGTACAGGCGGACGACCGACGAAGTGCGCAGACTACTAACTGAAGCCTTCTACACCCGGCTCTACTGTGACGAACACGGCCTGGTGACCGACGAACGCCAACCACCGGTCGACGATCTTCACCGGTTCGCCCAATACCTGCGATCGACGCCGCCAGATGGCCCTGAGACGGCCGCACAGACCCAACGGGGCACCGAGACCCCGACAACACAAAAGACGCCCAGTGCGGACACTGGGCGTCTTCGGATCGTTACCGGGACGGACCGGCTCGATTCCGCCAGCGATTATTTCGCCGTCGGTTCGAGTAAGACCGTCCTGGTGGAGCTGAGGGGATTCGAACCCCTGGCCTCCTCGTTGCGAACGAGGCGCGCTACCAACTGCGCCACAGCCCCAGGTTGTCACGGTGGTGCCTTGCGACCGCGAAACTCTAACACGCAGATGGTCGCTCTCTGAAACTGGGCCCGCCTGCGTCCCGAGGGCACGTGGCGGGTCCGGAAAGCCGCGAGCCGACCGGCCCGGGAGGGCGGTCAGCTCGTGGGTGGTGGGTGGGTCAGTCGCCTACGGCTCGGCGGATTTCGGGTTGTTCGACGGGGGCCGGGGCCGGTTCGGGGACGACGGGACGGGACTCGAGGTCGGGGTCCGCGGTACGGGCTGAGGAGAAGACTTCTGGGCCGGACAGGCTGATGGTGCGGACGGACCGGTCGGGGGCCTTTTCCTTCATCACGTACGTCGGCAGGGTCACCGGGACTGGGTCCCACAGGCCTTCCGGCGGCTCCGGCTTCTTCTCCACGACGAGCTGCTCGGGCGCGACCGGGAGCTTGACCTCGATCGTCATCTCGTGGTCCGGGGACGACGCCGGGGCTGTTGCCGGGCCGCGGTCGTGGTGGGCCTCGGCGCGGGCACGGCGTTCGGCGGCCAGGGCGACGCGCTCGCGGGCCTGGCGACGGAGCTGGACCCGGGTGAGTACGACGAAGGTGACGATCAGCGTGGCCGGGATCGCGACGGTCCACCAGAGCAGCATGCCCAGGCCGGCCAGCGCGGTCACCGACAACAGTGAAAGGGTCAGGATCGACAGCACCCGCCGGCGGCGCATAGCGGCCACCCGGCGGGCTCGGTTCGGAACGTATCGCGTCGGCGGCGATGGATCAGCCGTGACCGCTTCATCCGTGGTACCGGGCGCCGACGGAGGTCGTACTACGTAGCGCGCGCGAGCCTGGACGTCGGTCTGCCGCGACAGCACGCGGGCAGCCGACGACGAGTACATCTCCGCCGAGCGGCGCCTGCTCACCTCGTCGTTGCGCTTCAAAAGCATCGGGACGAGGTAGGCAGCCCACGCGGCGACGATCGCCACATAGATCAGCCCTGTCGTCCCCATGCGACGACGCTAAGACCAGGGGAGGGTCAGTTCCGGTACGTGCGCCGGTGTGTCGCAAGAAGACTCGTGTGACTGGTGTGAATAAGCACGCAGGGTGATCAGCGCAGGCGCGCTACCAGACCAGGGCCTACTTCCTCGGCGTTGAGGGCGAAGATCCGGTGGTCGCGCCACTCCCCGTCGATGTGCAGGAAGCGCGGCCGGTCGCCTTCATAGCGGAAGCCCAGCTTCTCCACGACTCGCAAACTCGCCTTGTTCTCGGGACGAATGGCTACCTCGATGCGGTGCAGACCGAGGTTGAACCAGCAGTGGTCGGCCGCCATCGCGACAGCCGTCGGCACGATCCCGCGGCCCGCGTACTGCTCGTCCACCCAGTAGCCGAGGTTGGCCCAGCGCGCCGAGCCATAGGTGATCCCCGACACCGTCAACTGCCCGACCAGGGGCCGCTTGGCGCGACTCCCCGCAGCGGCGGCGCCGGCGTACGTGATGACGAAGGGGAGCATCCGGCCGTAGCGGGCTTGGCGGTTCCAGTCGCGAGCCATGGAACGGAAGGTGCGCGCGCCGTCTTCGGCGCCGGGCGGTTGGGTGGCGTCCCAGGGGCGGAGCCAGCTGATGTTGCGTTGCCGGGCGGCGCTCCACTCGGCGCCGTCCGAGGCCTTCAGCGGTCGAAGGCCGACCTGCCCGTGTTGGAGTTCCACGGGCCAGTGCACGACGGCCATCAGTCCTGGTCCGTCCTCGGATGGTCTCCGCCGTGCACCTGTTCGACCGCATGGCGCAGGAGCGGCTCCAGTACGACGAGCCCGTCCTTCACGCCGCCCCGCGAACCAGGGAGGTTCACGATCACCGTCTTGCCGGCCACACCGGCCATACCGCGGGACAGCGAAGCGGTAGGCACTCCCTGGGCTACTCCATAAGCACGGATGGCCTCGGCGATACCAGGGATCTCCAGCTCGAGCACGGCCCTCGTACGCTCCGGTGTCTCGTCCGTAGGCGAGATCCCGGTGCCGCCGGTGGTCACCACCACGTCGTACGACGCTGCGACTGCCGCGACCAAGGCTTCTCCGACAGGAGCGCCATCGGGCACTACCTGGGGGCCGTCGACGGCGAAACCCCACGAGGACAGGCGTTCCGCGATCAGTGGGCCGGTGGTGTCCTCGTAGACACCGGCGGCGGCGCGGTTCGAGATGCTGACGACAAGGGCTCTCACGGCCGCTCCCAGTGCCCGGTCTTACCGCCTTCTTTCAGCTCCACCCGTACGTCGGACAGCACGGCCGCCGGGTCGAGCGCCTTCACCATGTCGATGACGGCGAGTCCGGCCACGGCCACGGCGGTCAGGGCCTCCATCTCCACCCCGGTCCGATCGGTGGTCTTCACGGCGGCGACGATCAGTACTGCGTCGTCGGCCACCTCCAGGTCGACCTTCGCGCCGGTGATCGCAATCGGGTGACACAGCGGGACCAGGTCGGGCGTCCGCTTCGCTCCCATGATCCCGGCGATCCGGGCGACCGCCAGCGCGTCGCCCTTCGGCACGCCTTCACCGCGCAGCGCGGCGACCACCTCGGCCGAGACATAGACCTTGCCTGAGGCAACTGCCCGGCGGGCACTGGTGTCCTTGGCCGAGACGTCGACCATCCGCGCGGCACCGGTGGCGTCCACATGGGTCAGCCCACCAGCTGATTCCGTCATCCGGTCTCCTCGTCCAGCAGCCAGAGCTCCGCCTGGTCGCCGGCCCGGACGGCGGTGACGTCCTCGGGCACCACGATCAGCGCGTTCGAGCGGCTCAACCCGCCGAGCAGGTGCGAGCCGTGGCCGCCGACTGTACTGGCCATCCACCCCTCGTCGCCGGAGGTGGCCGCGGCGCGCACGAACTGTCGCCGCCCCGGCGGTGAGGTGAAGGCGTCCATCACCACTCCCTGGACGGCCTGGCGGCGGTACGGCATCGCCCCCATCAGCTTGCGCAGCGCCGGCCGGACGAACACCTCGAAGGACACGTACGCCGACACCGGGTTGCCCGGCAGCGTGAAGATCGGCACCTCGTCGTCGCCCATCACGCCGAACCCCTGCGGCTTGCCCGGCTGCATCGCGACCTCGGGGAAGTCGATCGTGCCGAGCTTGGTCAGCACTTCCTTCACCACGTCATACACGCCCTTGCTGACGCCACCGGAGGTGATCACCAGGTCTGCCCGGACCAACTGGTCCGACAGCGTGTCCATGATCTTCTTCGGGTCGTCGTCGACGATGCCGACCCGGTAGACCACCGCGCCCGCCTGGCGAGCCGCCGCGGCCAGCGTGTAGCTGTTGGAGTCGTAGATCTGCCCCTCGCCCAGCCGGGAGCCCGGTTCGCGGAGCTCAGCGCCGGTGGACACGATGACCACCCGGGGCCGCGGCCGGACCTTGACCCGGGCCCGGCCGACCGCCGCGAGTACTGCGATCTGCCGCGGGCCCAGCACGGTGTCGGCGTCCATCACCTTGTCACCCGCCCGCAGGTCCTCGCCGGCCCACCGTACGGACGCTCCCAGCGCGGGGGTCTGCGTGATCCGGACCGTGGCGGCTCCCCCGTCGGTCCACTCGACCGGTACGACGCTGTCGGCGCCGCGGGGCATCGGCGCGCCCGTCATGATCCGTACGCAGGTGCCGCCTGTCACCACGATCGGCTCACTCCGCCCGGCGGCGATCTCGCCGACCACGGGCAGGGTGATGGGGTTCTCCTGGGAGGCACCGGCCAGATCGGCCGCTTGGACGGCGTACCCGTCCATGGCCGAGTTGTCGAAGCCCGGCAGGCTCACGGGCGAGAAGACGTCCTCGCACAGCACCAGCCCGAGCGCCTCCATCAGCGGCTGCTCGAACGGCGGCAGCGGGCTCACCCGGCCGAGTACAACTTCCAGATGCTCGTCAACGCTCCGTCTCACCCAGAAGACTCTAGTCGTTCCGGGTGGGCGCCCCAGACCATGCGTACGTCAGGCACCCGCTCCTCGTTGGCAGCCCCGTCGGTACGCCGTACCTCGGTGAACCCGTGTCGCTGGTAGAACACCTGGGCCCGGGTGTTGCTCTGGAACGTCCACAGAGCGAGTCCGCCCGGCCGGAGGTCCTTCGCGAGGTCCACGAGCGTCGAGCCGACTCCCTTCCCCGCTACCTTCGGTTCGACGTACAGCTGGTCCAGGTCGTCACCGTCGAGCGTGAGGACGGCGACGATCCGCCCGTCGTCCACTGCGACCCAGGTCTGTCCGTCGGGCAGCAGCACGTCGGCGAACCACCCGCGCACCTGCTCCTCGCTGTGGATCGCCGGCGGCAACTGCGATCCCACCGCGTGCCGCGAACGCCACCAGACGCCGGCTGCCTCGTCCGTGTCGTACGGCTCGAGCGGCCGGATCCAGACGTCATCCACGAAGCTCGGTCCCGTCGGCGATCACCTTCCGCCGGCCGGCCGGAGCCTCGACCTCGACGTCCCCGACGACGACCACGTCCTTGCCGAAGGCAACATCACCGCGGACCTCGAGCCGGTCGGCCCGGACCAGGGACGGCGGCCCGGCCTCGAACCGCGCCTCGAAGTCGGCCAGGATCTTGAAGTACTCCGGGTCCAGATCGACGTACGGGTCGTCGCCCTCGTGCGTGGTGGTCAGGTCACCGGCTTCGTCGAGCTCGTACACGTCGGAGCGCAGTACCAGCAGGTCGTTCGTGGTCTTCACCGGCTTGAACCGGCTGCGGTCCACGATCACCGCCTGGGACCCCTCGAACGTCTCGATCGCGGTGCCCATCCCGGTCTCCAACTGGATCACCTTCGGCGAGTCCGGGTCGGCCGGGTCGAGCGTCTTGTGGTTCACGATGATCGGCAGGCCGAGGATGCCGTCGTGGCCGTCCATCAGCTCGGCCAGCCGGTCCAGGTCGATCCACAGATTGTTGGTGTTGAACGTCTTGTGCCGGGTGACGTCCTGGAAGGACCTGGTGTCGTCGGGGTGCACCTGCGCGCTGTCGCGCAGGATCAGCCGGCCGTCGGACTTCCGGACCGCGACGTGGCCGCCCTTGCGGTCCGAGCGGGTCCGGCGGCAGACCTCCATCCCGAACGGCACGTCGTGCTCGGCCATCCAGGCGGCGATCCGACCGTCCGGGGTGGCGCCGAGGTTGTCCGCGTTCGAGATGAACGCGTGCCGGAAGCCCCTCTCGCGCAGCGCGTCGAGCGTGCCGGACGCGACCAGCGCGGTGAAGAGGTCGCCGTGCCCCGGCGGGCACCAGGCGAGCTCGGGATCGGCGGGCCACTCGGCCGGGGTCAGGTCGTCCTCGAGGAGCTTGGGCTCCATGTTCTGCAGGAAGTCCAGCGGCAACCCGTCGACCGGGAGGTCGGGGTACTCGCTCAGCACCGCGAGGGACTCCTCCTTGGTGCGGAAGGAGTTCATCAGCACCAGCGGAAGGTCGACGCCGTAGGTCTTGCGGGTGCTGAGGATCTGCCGCGCGATGATGTCGAGGAAGCTCAGCCCGTCCTTGACCGGGAGCGCCGACTTCGGCCCGGTGACGCCCATCCCGGTGCCGAGGCCGCCGTTCAGCTTGATCACCACGGTCTCGGCGAGCGCGGCCCGCATCGAGTCCGCGTCGGTGTCCAGGTTTTCGAGGTGCGGCAGCTCCCCCACCGGCTCGATGTCGTCCTCGCGGATCGTGCCCTGCTGGCCCGACTCGAGCAACCGGTAGTAGTGCGAGAAGACCTTGATCGCGGCATCCGCTGCCCCCGCGGCGCGCATCTTCTCCTGGGCCTGCCGAAGTCCTGCCTCACTCATGTCCCAACACTAGGGGACTGAGTGCAAAGGCGACGTTAACTGCGTCACTCCCGGTCCGTAGGATCACTCTGTGTTCTCCCCCAAGGCCGCCCTCCGCCAGCAACTGCTGGCCGCACGCCGGGCATCGGCCATCGCCTCAGGCCAAGGGCTACTCGCTGTAGCGCGCGAGCAGGCCGAGGTCGTCGCGGCCCGCCGGATCGCGCTGTACCTCTCGATGAGCCCAGAACCGCAGACCGGGCCACTGATCGACTGGTTGCTCGCCTCCGGCCGCGAGGTTCTGCTCCCGGTTCTGTACGCCGACAACGACCTCGGCTGGGGTCTGGCCCCGGGCGCGGCCGACCTGGTGCCTGGGCGGCTCGGGCTGTCGGAGCCGCCGATGGACCTGGGCGCCGACGCGATCACCAGTGCGGAACTGGTGATCTGCCCCGCGCTGGCGGTGGACCTCAGCGGAGTACGGCTGGGTCGTGGAGGTGGTTCGTACGACCGCGCGCTGGCCCGCGTCTCCCCCGGTACGCCGCTTTGGGCCGTCGTACACGAGCGGGAGATCCTTGATTCCCTACCGTCCGATCCACACGACCGGCCGGTCCACGCGGCTCTGACGCCGTCCCGACTCGTCCGCCTCGGCGCTTAACCTTCCGGTCTGGTGAAGGTGAGGGTGTGCTGGCGGGTGGCCTCGACGGCGCCCTTGGTGAACGCCCACGGCAGGGTCTCGCCGCGCGCCCAGAGGTCCGTCTGGTCGACGTAGTTCTCGGTGAACGCGTGCCCGGAGACGCCGGTCAGGTTGATCCAGCGGGACTTGTCGAAGTCGGACAGGTCGACCACCATCCGCATCGACGGGGTCGCGGTCACGGTGTAGCCGTCGGCCGCGTCCCAAGCGGTCGCGTCGACCGTGGACGAGCCGCCGCCCAACTCCCACGGGCCTCGGTTGAACAGCTTGTCCACCAGGCCGATGCCCGACTTGCCCAGCGTCTGGTTCGTCAGGGTCAGCTTGTGCAGCCGCCCCCACTGCCATTGCGAGGGGTCCCGCGCCATCTTCGTGGTGATCTCGGCGCGACCGTCGATCAGCGCCTCGCGCAGGATGTCGTCGCGGTTCTCCCGCTGCGGCGTGGTCGTGTTGTCCCACCAAGAACTGTTCGGCTGCGACATCAGCGTGCGGACGACCTCGAACCAGCGCGAGCCGCCGTCCGGCCAGGTCGCCTCCGGCAACTGGTCGTGGAAGGTCAGCGCGAGCAGGTTGCGCCAGACGATGTTGAAGTACGCCGCCGGCGCCGAGTCCGCCGGCTGGGTGAAGTCCCAGCCGCGCAAGGTGTCCTGGCCCTGCTTGTCGAAGTCGTCGTCGATCCCGATCTGCAGCAGGTACGGCACCAGCAGTTCGGCGTTGCGGTTCTTCGTGTCCAGCTGGATCGACGCCATCGCGTTGGCGTCGAGCTTGCCCGCCGCGCGGATCCGGTCGAGGATCTGCTGCGACCGGTAGCCGTAGTCCCAGTCGTTGGTCAGGTAGTACGGGTACGACTTCGGTACGACGGCCTGGTTCGCCGTCACGATCACCCCGTCGGCCGGGTCGAACTCGGTGGGCATCGCCTGGAACGGGATGTAGCCCTTCCAGTGGTACCGCGGGTCCCAGCCCGGCGCCGGCCAGTCGCCGATGCCGAGGTTGCGGATCGGGATCCGGCCGGGCGCCTGGTAGCCGATGTGGCCCTCGCGGTCGGCGTACACGAGGTTCTGCGAGGGCACCTCGAACAGGGTCGCGGCCGCGCGGAACGCCTTCCAGCTCTGGGCCCGGTTGAGCGCGAAGATCGCGTCAGCGGTGCGGCCCGGGGTGAGCGCGGTCCACTGGATCGCGACCCCATACGGCTGCGGGTTCTTGTCCTTCGCGGCGAGCTTGCCGGCCTCGCGCTCGTCCTCGCCGACGTCGGAGATGATCGGCCCGTGCCGGGACTCCCGGACGGTGATCGTCTCCTCCTTGTCCTCGCCGGCCACCTTGAAGGTCTCTTTCCGGGTCTTCAGCGGTTCGACCCGGTTGTTGTAGACGACACCGTCGCCGCTGAACTTCTCCAGGTACAGATCCGTCACGTCGGGGTCGAGGTTGGTGAAGCCCCACGAGATCGCCCCGTTGTGCCCGATCACCACCCCGGGCAGGCCGGAGAAGCTGAACCCGGACACGTCGTACGGGCAGCGGGCGGTCACCTGGTTGCAGTGCAGGCCGACCTGCGTCCAGATACCCGGCATGGTCGCGCCGAGGTGCGGGTCGTTGGCGAGCAGCGGCTTGCCGGTGGTGGTGTGCTCACCGGACACGACCCACGAGTTCGAGCCGATGCCGTCGCCGCGACCGAGCAGTTGCGGCAGCCCCCTGGCGACCTTCTCCACCGAGTCGAGCGACTTCAGCAGGTCCTTGGTGAGCATGCCGCGCCTGGCCACGGACTCCACCGGACTGGTGGTGAACTGCCCGTCCTGGTCCACGGCCGCGGTCGACAGGATCGGCTCGTTCCGGTCGTACGGGTACGGCGGGTAGAGGCTCGCGATGTTGCGGGCGGGGAACGACGCGGCCAGCTTGGTCCGGGCGATCTCCTCGTCCATGTTGCCGCCGAGGTCCCACGCCATCGCCTTCAGCCAGGCGAGCGAGTCCGCCGCGGTCCACGGCTCGGGGCGATAGTCCGTACCCTTCAGCGACAGTACGGCGTACTCGAGGCTGAGGCCGGAGCCGGAGTGGGTGTTCAGGTACGCGTTGACGCCGCGCGCGTAGTCGTCGAGGTACTGCCGGGTCGCCGGCGTGAGCAGGCCGAGCTCCTTCTCCGCGACCCGGCGCCAGCCGAGCGTGCGGATGAACTTGTCCGTCTCGAGCGCGTCCTTGCCGAACAGCTCGGCCAGCCGCCCGGAGGTGACGTGGCGGCGGAAGTCCATCTCGAAGAAGCGGTCCTGCGAGGCGACGTAGCCCTGCGCGGCGAACAGGTCGCCGGGTTTGTCCGCGTAGATCTGCGGGATGCCGTTGGCGTCGCGGACCACCTCCACGTCCGCGTCGAGACCCGGCAGCTCCACCGTTCCGTCGTACGTGGGGAAGGAGTGACGGACCACGAAGATCCCGGTGCCGGCCACCACCAGAAGCAGGGCGGTGAGCACAATTCCGGACAGGATGATGACCCTCAGCAGGCGACGCACGGACCAAACTTAGAGAATGCCGCCCCGCACCCCAAATGCTGATCCCGGCTGACCCCTCACAGAACCGGCCGGATCGGCGTTCTACGGGCATGACTGAGCTCGAGTTCGTTCCTGTCCCGCCGGCCGACCTGGACCGGATCCGTTGCAACGGCCACGACGACTTCGGCAACCCGTTGGTGGTGAGATCGGCCGGCGCCGGCGCTCCCCTGCGCTGCTGCCTGACGCTCTCCCGCGACGGTGACCAGGTCGCGCTGATCGCTTACCGCCCGTCGTCCCTCGGCGGCCCGTACGCCGAGGTCGGCCCGGTGTTCGTGCACGCCGACGAGTGCCCCGGGTACTCCGGATCGTCGTTCCCGGCGGACTTCGCCGACCGACGTGCGGTACTGCGCCCGTACGACGCGGCCGGGCTGATGCTGGACGGCGTGCTCGCCGAGCCGGGTGAGAGTGAGGGGGAACTGAAGCGGCTCTTCGACGATCCTTCGGTGGCGGTGGTCCAGGTGCGGAACGTGATCGCCGGGTGCTGGAACTTCTCCGTGAGGCGCCAGGTGGCCTAGACCACAAACTGCGGGCCCGAAGTTGGAATACTTCGGGCCCGTGGCGCATTATTAGCAGTCGAGTAGTAGGAGTGCCAGAAGCCTGAAGGGGAATCACGTGCCGACGTACCAGTACCAGTGCACCGAGTGCGGCAACTCGCTCGAGGTTCGCCAGAGCTTCACCGACGACGCGCTGACGGTGTGCCCGTCCTGCGAGGGGACGCTGCGCAAGGTCTTCAACGCGGTCGGCGTCGTCTTCAAGGGCTCGGGCTTCTACCGCACCGACAGCCGCTCATCCGGCACCTCGACAGTGCCTGCCAAGAGCGAGTCGGCTTCTTCTTCTTCGTCCTCGTCGGACTCCGGATCTTCGTCCTCCGGCGGTTCCTCGTCGGGTGGATCTTCTTCGGGCAGCTCGTCATCGGGCGCCTCGTCTTCGAATGGCTCGTCTTCGAACGGGTCGTCGTCGAGCAGCAAGAGCAGCGCCGCCTGATCCTGCCGGCCTGAAATCCCCTTGTGGACAACGGGGATCAGGCCTTCGAAGGCTCGTACCTTCTCTGGCATGAGCCGAACGAATTCTCTACTGCGCGATGTCCTGAAGGCCGCCCGCTGGCACCGCCGGCTACTCGCCGGGTTGTCCGCCGCGGCTGCTGTCTACTTCGGGCTGGTCGCCCTGTCCCCTGCCCCTCCTCCTACCGTCGCCGTCCTCGGCGCCGCCCGCGATCTGCCTGGCGGAGCGAGACCGGCCGCGGCTGACCTACGAACGCTGCAACTCCCTGCGCCAGTCGTGCCCTCCGGCGCTCTACGCCCCGGAGCCGAGGTCGCCAAACGCGTTCTCGCCGGCCCTGTGCGCTCAGGCGAACCGCTGACTGACGCGCGCTTCCTATCCCCCAGCGCCTTCGCCGGCGACCTGCTCGCCTATCCCCTGCGCCTCGACGATGCCGAGATCGTCTCGCTCCTCCACGTCGGCGACCGAATAGACCTGTACGCCGCGACCAGTACCGCCGCGGACTCCGCCAACCAGTTGGCCCGAGCCGTCGCGGTGGTCGCCCTGCCCTCCAGGTCTGCTGCCAGTAGTTCGGGCGCGCTGGTGGTGATCGCGGCCCGCTCCGACGTCGTCAGCCGCGTCGCCCAAGCGACCGCGAACACCCGGATCACCGTCGCACTGACTCCCGACACGAGTTAGCGGCAGCCGTTCTTGCGCCGGATGATCACGTGTCGGACACGCCCGACGGCGATCCGTAGCCGTGCGGCGCGGTAGCCCGCCTGACCCCTGCGATGGTCCTACCTTTTGCGGGTACTGACCGCCGCGGGTCCAGTGGGCCCCGCATCGTGGAGGCAACAGAAATGCTCAAGGGCTTCAAAGAGTTCATCATGCGGGGCAACGTCGTCGACCTGGCCGTCGCGGTCGTCATCGGCGCCGCGTTCGGCAGGATCGTCACCGCCCTGGTCGACGGCCTGATCAACCCGCTCGTCGCCGCGATCTTCGGCGAGCCGGACCTCACCGGGGTCGGCAACTTCACCATCAACGAGGCCCAGTTCAGCATCGGGCTGATCCTGCAGGAGATCATCAACTTCCTGTTCGTCGCCGCCGCGATCTACTTCGTCATCGTCTTGCCGCTGAACAAGCTCAACGAGCGCCGCAGGCGCGGGGAGGAGCCGGAGGCCGACACCCTCACCACCGACCAGGAACTGCTGACCGAGATCCGCGACGCCCTGCGCGCCCGGAGCTGAGCCGCCACCGCCTGGGCCGGGGTGCGGAGCAGGTCCCGAGTCGTCGGTCCAGGCGGTTTTGCGGTCTCTACGGCTTGGTGGGGTACTGGAGCCAGGCGTAGTCGATCGGCTGAGGTGCGTGCCACTCGGCGACGAGAGCCTCGTCGACCGGAGTGAAGCCGACGCGCAGATAGGTGCGGATCGCCGGCTCGTTGTCAGGACGCACCCGAAGGAAGAGATCCGCGTACCCCGCATCCAGGGCCGGAACGAGCAAAGCCCGAACGAACTCCGTCCCGATCCCCTTCCCCCGAAACTCCGGAGCGACGATGATCCTGGCCAGTTCGACCTCGTCCTCGTCGTCATCGAGCCACAGTTCGCCGTACGCGATCGGGTTCTCCCCGTCGAAGTACAAGTAGGCACGAATGTCGTCGGCGACCTTCCGCCAACTGGTCATCAGCTCAGCCGGGAACGGAAACTCATTCCGCCCGGAGAGCAGCGACACCTCCTGCGCCGAGCTCGCCCACCCCGCCACCAAAGCCGAGTGCTCACCCTCGAACGCCCGCAACTCCATCACGAACTCCCCTCCGACACCTTGACCACCCACTACGCCCGGCGAACCCCGATCAGTTCACGAAGGACGCCAGTGTCGCGACCAACTCGTCCCGATGCGGCGGGAAATCCGGAGTGGGCGGCTCCGGGCAGCCAGACAACTCCCGGCCTCCGGGAATCAGCGTCAGCAATGCGTCGACTGTCTTCCGCTGATGCGATGGATTCTCCGGCACCGAGGGCAACACGGCCACCGGGATTCCAAGCCCGGCCAGCTCGGAATCCTTCACACCACGCAAGGTCTCCGCACGGAGCAATCCCTTGAGCACGATCTCGGAGGCTCCGCGCTCTAGCAATCCCGTCTGGGTCCGGATGTCCACCAAGGTGTCCCCACCCGTCGCCGGCCACGCCAGGACAAGCCGTTCGACTACTTGTGGATACGCCAGCGCCAGCAGCGCAGCCACCGTGCAGCCGTTGGACGCCCCGACGACCGTGACTGGCTCTGAAGGAAGGCGTGCCCCGAGCTCGACGACCTCTTGATCCCACCCGCTGGGGAACCGTGGGCGATCAGGCGCCAGGACCGTGAGGCCGTGCGATTCCAGGCCCGCCACGATCCCCGGAGTACGCCAGAAATGTTCTGCATCCATGGAGTCCCACAGACCGCCATGGACCAGGAAGAGCGAGGCCATCACTGGTGGTGGGGCGGGACCTCGCGGAGGATGCGTTCGTCGTCATCGTTGTGGTCGGAGCCGCTCTCGCCCCAGCCGCGCGGGTCGTCGTCGCTGGTCTGGTCGGGCAGCAGCGGCTCGTCGTCTTCGTACGGGCTCGTCATGCCTGCAAGATTACGCGAGCCGCCTGATCAGTCCGGCTGCGCAATCAGTCCGGAGGGGAATCAGTCCTGGCCGGGAATTCGCGGCAGGTCCTGCTGCTGACCCTCCAACTGACCCTGCGCCTGGCTCTCGGGCAACTGTTGGGGCGCGGTCGCCCCCTGGACCAACGGCGCGATCCCGGGCTCCGTCTGCCAGCGGTCGCCGAGCACGGTCCAGGCAGTCAGGACGGAGAGGGTCGGCATCGGAAGTCCACCGAGCCGCAGTGGTTCCGCGTTCTGGAAGCCGAAGGTGAGGGTCCAGTTCGCCGGATCGGGATAGAACTCCTGCACCGCGGTGTAGTAGAAGCTCAGCCAGCCGCGCGCCGGCAGATGGCACATCAGCCGGTAGTTCGTCGCGATCAGCGGCACTTCCTGCAGATCGCGCCAGAGCAGTTGCATGTCCCGGCGGGCCGCTGCCTTCTTGCTGGCGTTCACGGCGGCGGTCGCGGCCATCAGTCCGAGGACCATGCCGGGCCGACCGAAGTAGACACCACCGGTGGTCGAGTACCGCCCGCTCCCGCCGTACAGCCGCGCGTAGTGCACGGACGTCTGCAGATAGGCGGTCTCCCCGGGCTCCAGGACGATCCCGTACAGCGTGAGGGGTTGCGGAGTGTTGCCGCCCATCAGCCAGCGCGCCCAGTCCTGACCCAACTGCCACTCTTCGCGTTCTCTGCGAGCGAGTTCGGTGGCGTTCTTCCTCTTGCCCACGTCCGTCCTTTCTCCGGTTGCCCGGCAGATCATCCCATTCCAGCGGTCGGTACAGTCCGCGCGCGTTACAGATCTGCCACTTTTGGCACTCGATTCGCCTCGTGACCTGATAGACGCCCCACCGTGACAGTTCTGCCACGACCAGTGAGATCTGCCTCGATCATGATGGGGCCTTGCCCAACCCGGAAGGACCGAGTCGTGAGTGCATCAAGGACACGGGGCCTCATCGGAGCGTCGATCGTCGTGGCAGTTCTCGGACTCACCGCCGCCTGCGGTAACGAGGACTCCAGCGGATCCGCCGCCCAGCCCAGCGAAACGCCGACCACCCCCGGCACCCCGCCAACTCTGCCCACCCCCTCCCCCAGCGGTACGCCGAGCATGGACTGCCCGGAGACCATCGCCGCCGTCCGCGCGTCCGTCGAGAAGACCGTCTGGGGCAAGGGATCGGCCAAGTCGCTGTTCCAGGCCGTCAGCGTGACGATCTGCCAGTACGACGCGCAGGCGACCGGCCAGGACTACGCCACTGTCACGACCAAGCGGAACGGCAAGCAGGCCACCGAGCTCTTCGCCCTGGTGAACAGCGCGAAGCCGGTCACCAACAAGCCGAACATGTGCACCAAGGAACTGGGCCCCACGTACGTCCTGCGGTTCACCGACAACGACCGCGGCGTGCTCTCGTACACGGCCGAGGCATTCGGCTGTCGACGGCTGGTGGCGACGTCCCTGGAGGGCCAGGGCAAGCCCGGCGAACTCGCGTCGCCGCGGCAGGTCTCGCCCGAACTGGTGAAGTCGCTCGGCCTGCGCTGACCCTGCCCCGGACGCGCCCCCCGAAGCCGTCCGGGCCGGGGTCACCCACCCACGTTGCGGGTCACCTCTGGGTCGACCCGCAAGGTGGGTGGCAAGGTGCCTCAGGCATGGCCGGTGACGGGACCCTTGCCACTGCCTCGCGTTGGCTGCACGCTGATCGGCATAACCCGCTCCGGGAGGCCGAATGCGGCTGGTGCGACTGGCCGTCGCTCTGCTGGTGATCAGCACGTCCGCTGCCTGCGCGGGCCCGGCAGACAGCCCATCACCCGCCTGCGCCGGAACCCCCGGCTTCACCTGTACGACGCTGCGCGTGCCGCTGGATCACCGCAAGCCTTCGGGCCCGATGCTGGAACTCGCCGTAGCTGCGGCCGACAACGTCGATGCCCCGCGCGGCGTGCTCCTGATGCTCACAGGAGGCCCGGGCCAACCTGGTGTCTCTCTGCTCGCGCGGGTTCGCAACTACCTGGACCCGGCGGTCCTGCGCGAGTACAGGCTCGTCATGTTCGACCAGCGCGGCACCGGCTCCACCGGCATCGACTGCCCCGAGCTCCAGACGGCTATCGGCGGCTCGGACTTCCTGACTCCCCCGGCTGATGCCGTGGCTGCCTGCGCCAGGAAACTCGGCTCCAGCAAGGACTTCTACGGAACACCCGACACGGTCGAGGACACCGAAGACCTGCGCCAGTTCCTGAAGCAGGACAAGCTCACGCTCAACGGCACGTCATACGGAAGCTTCACCGCAGCGCAGTACGGGCTCCGCTACCCCAGCCACGTGCGGTCGCTCGTACTCGACTCCGTGGTGCCGCACGGCGGTATAGACCCGTTCGGCGTCGACTTGATGGCCGCCACCGGCACAGTGCTCGCCGCCTCCTGCCGCCACGACCCCGCCTGTACTACGGACCCGGTGGCTGATCTGGCCTGGTTGGTGCGGCACGGCCAGATCGACGGCTCCCCGCTCAACGGGACCGCGCTGATGGAGTCGCTGTCGATCCTGAGCCTGAACTCGGTCAACCCATCGTTCGAGGGCATCGCGAAGGTGCTCAACGACGCGCGCTCCGGCGATACCGCCGCGCTCAAGGAACTCTTCCAGCAGGCGACCAGTCGAGGCGCGGCCTTCGACGAACTCTCGGCCGGCCTCCACCTCGCCACCTTGTGCTCGGACCTCCGCTTCCCCTGGGGCGACTCCGCCACCCCACTCGCTTCCCGCCCCGCCGCCCTGGAGTCCGCAGTACGGCGTCTCGACCCGGCCCGGCTCTCTCCGTACGACGTCCGCACCGCGCGCAACCAGATGATGATCGAGGGGTGCCTGCGGTGGACGTCGCGCGCTTCGGAGTACCCGGCCGGACAGGTGCTGACCCCGCGCACGCTGATCCTGCAGGGCGGCAACGACCTGTTCTGCCCGCCGGAATGGGCCACTTGGACGAAGGACCACGCTCGCGAGGCGCGACTGGTCGTCGTACCGGGCAGTGGGCACGGAGTACAGGGCAGCCGTTCGGACACGACCGGGCGGGACCAGGTCAAGGCGTTCCTGCTGGGGTGAGACGCAACTGTGCGTGAATCTCTGCAGCACCCTGGGTAGCTCACTGCGTCTACTAGGTGTGAGGTGTTGTACGTCCAGTTGGGGAGTTGCGAGTGGAGTTCGAGGAGTACGCGTCCGCACGCGGGCAGGAACTGGTGCGTCTCGGGTTCACCGTCTCCGGCGACTACCAGCGAGCCGAGGACCTGGCCCAGATCGCGCTGATGCAGGCGTTCCGGGCCTGGCGCAAGGTGCAGCGGGCGGACGACCCGCACAACTACGTGCGGCGGATCCTGATCAACTCCTACCTGTCGATGACGCGCCGGCGGTCCTTCACCGAGGCCCCGGCGGCCGAGCTCGACACCGACACCACGGTGCCCGACCCCGCCACCGACATCGTGAACTCCGACGACCTCTGGCGGGCCCTCGCCAGGTTGTCGGCCCGGGAAAGGGTCGTCCTGGTGCTGCGCTACTACCAGGACATGGACGACCGGACGATCGCCGACCTGCTCGGCATCAAGCCGTCCTCCGTCCGCGCGACCGCGAGCAGAGCGCTCGCCGCGCTGCGGAAATCGAGGCAGTCCCACCGTGTTGATGAGAGGTTGTCGTGAGTAAGACAGAGCTCGAGGAAGACCTGCGCGCCACTTTCGAACGCGCCGCTGCTTCCGTGCCCCTGGCTCCCGATCTAGCCAGCCGCGTGACCACCGGCGTCCGGCGAGCCCAGCGCCGTACGTGGCTCGCCGCCGGCGCTGCCGCCGCGGCGGTGGCCGTGATCGCGGGCGTCGCGTTCAGCCTGAACGGGTCGTCGCCCGCACCGGTTGCAGGGAGCCCGAGCGCGGCTGCCACCACACCTGCCGCGACGACGCCCGTCACAACCATGCAGACCTTGGCCGGCAGTTGGCGGCCGGTCCGGCTGGACGGGTTCACCGCCCTCAAGGCGGCTCGCCCGGACGACCCGATCCTGACCTTCAACTCCGACGGCACATGGACCGGCTCCGACGGCTGCAACGGGCTCCAGGGCACGTTCACCATCGGCCAGCGCGGCGAGTTCACCGCCCGCATCGGCGCTCAGCGCCTGGTCGGCTGCGACAACGTGCCGCACACGGCGATCCTGCAGGCGGCGAAGCGGATCGTGAGCAACCAGACGACGCTGCAGTTCTTCGCCGGCGACGGGCTTGAAGTTGCGAGATACGCTCGCGCACGGTAGTCAAATTTGCTTGCGTACGGTGATCGGCTATTGACTATGAGCGGTCCTGACCGGACGATTCACGGAGGCCGTCCACCGATTGGGGAGCTTTGTGCGACTCTCAGCTACCGTCCCCCTGCTCGCTCTTTGCTCAGTGTCACTGACCGTTTTGTCGGTCTCGGCGCTCCCGTCGACCGCCGCGGTGACCCCACCGGCCGCCGCGACGTCGCCCGTGGTCTGCAACCACGCGGACCCGACGACCACCTCGACTGATTCCGTGCGGCTGTCCCAGCCGACCAGCTCGACCGACTCCCGCCCGCTCGGCCAGGCCATCGGCGAAGGCGTCGCCGCCGCGATGCGCTCGATCGAGCCGCTCGACGCCACCGGCCGCCCGACCTCCGGCCTGCCGTATGGCCTCAGCCAGGGGATCGTCGGCGTACTCGGCACAGCCACAACGGGGTACAAGGTCGTCGTCGACGACTCGGTGGTCGACGAGAAGAAGTACCAGGCCGCTGTCGCGAAGAACGTGCCTGCCGCGGGGATGAAGATGCTGAAGGTCGAGCGGAGCTGCCGTTCCGCAGGCTCGATCGCCGCCGCGTGGAACGAGGTCGGCGGACGCTCCTGGACGGACGCCACGAAGACCACCTACACGGTCGACCTGGACCCGGCCACCGAGGACATCCTCGTCGAATACGACAAGGCGACCACCACGCCGGCGTCCCTCGCGGCCCTGCAGGCCATGGACGGAGTACAGGTCGTCGCTAGCGGCGCGGCCCGGCTGACCAGGCTCAACGACACCCCGACGGGCGGCCATTGGGGTGGTGCCCGGATCACCTCAGCGATCAAGAACTGCACAGCCGGCTTCTCGGTCATCCGCCGCTCCACGGGCCAGCGCGGATCCGTCACCGCCGGCCACTGTGGCGGCGTCGGCACCATCTGGCGCTCCGGCAGCAACTACTACGGCACGACCACTATCCGGACGAACTACCCCGACTACGACCAGTCCCTGGTGACCGGTAGCTCGTACGGCGCGAAGATTTGGACGGACGGCCCCGGCGACTCCGTCGACATCCGCACTGTCAAGGGCGGCGGCGACCCGGCCATAGGCACCGTCGTCTGCCAGTCCGGCAGTTACAGCACGTCCCTCTGCGGCATCACCGTCCAGTCGCTCAGCGCGAGCTACTGCGACACCGACGGCTGCACCACCTACGTCATCCGAGCCACCCGAGGCGGCTCCGTAGCCATCATCGGCGGCGACTCCGGCGGCCCCGTCTACACCCGCCCGTCCTCCACCGGCGCCACCATCCGAGGCATAACCTTCGCCGGCTCCGGCTGCTCCGCCTCCCGCTGCACCACCCTGTACGCCGAACGCTACGCCTCAATCTCCGGCCACCTAGGCGTCTCCGCCATCACGGGCTAACCGCCCCGGCGGCGACCTCGCCCCATCACGACCGGGCAAGCCCGTCCACAGGTCAAAGCCCGGGCCCATCCAGTGGACCGAGCGCGGGGTAACTCCGTGACGTCAGTCCGCTCGCTTCCGCTAGGCTGTCCCACGGCCCGCCACCAGGGTCCATCGTGCGCCCCCGTAGCTCAGGGGATAGAGCGTCGGTTTCCTAAACCGTGCGTCGCAGGTTCGAATCCTGCCGGGGGCACCCATCGAAAACAGTTTCATACGCAGTCGGGTTCGTGCGGACCTCCGCCTACTGTCGTGCCATCGCGATCCGGAGGCGTTCCTCGGGGTCGAGATAGTGGTCGTGGTTGTCGTCGCCGAGGTCGATCTGGACCCAGTTGATCTTGCCGGTGAAGCGGCTGGTGGCGGGCGTGTAGTCGGGGGTGACGGTGGTGCCTGATTCGTAGCCGATGTCGGTGGTTTCGTCGGCTGAGAAGATCATCGGCTGGGTTGCTTCGGCCCGGCCGGTGCCGACGGCTGTGCCGTCGTAGTACAGGGTGACGTTGCCTCCCTTGGCGAGGCCGCCGCCGTCGTAGGCGAACTCCATCCGCACCTGGTGGTTGCCCACCGGGATCGGGGAATCTGCCTCGGTCGCGAACTCCTGGATGCCCAGCACGTTGTAGGCGAACTTGGCCTTGCCCTGCTTGGCGTAGACCGTCCATCCTCCGAATCTGCCGCCCTGGGCGATGATCACGCCGTCGGCTCCGCCCTCGGGGACGACCACGTCGGCGGTGACCGAGAACGACTTGTTCTTGATGCTGACCACGCTGTTCTCCGAGAGCCTTCCCATCCCGGGGAAGAACTGCTGGGAGTTGCCGTGGATCAGGGTCGGCCGGCCGGCCATCGAGGGCTCGAGACGTTCGGACGTGCGGTCGTCCATCGGCAGCACGTTGTACTTCGTGGCTTCGATCAGCCAGAGCCGCTGCAACTTGGCGAGCATCTCGGGTTGTTTGGCCGCGAGGTCATGGGCCTGGCTGTAGTCGTCGGTGCCGTCGTAGAGCTCCCAGACGTCGTCGTCGAACGCCGGCAGGCTGCCGCCGACCATGACCCAGGGGGTGCGGTGCTTGGTGACCGCGCTCCAACCCCGGTGATAGATCCCGCGGTTGGCGAACATCTCGAAGTACTGCAGGTCGTGCCGTTCGGGCCCGGCGGCATCGTTGAAGGTGTCCAGCATGCTGGTGCCCTCCATGGGCGACTGCTGTACGCCGTTGACCATGGTCGGCTCGGGTAGCCCGGCCGCCTCGAGGATCGTGGGGGCGACGTCGATGACGTGGGTGAACTGTGTCCGCAGCCCACCGCGCTCCTCGATCCCGTTCGGCCAGTGCACGATCGTGCCGTTGCGGGTGCCGCCCCAGTGCGAGGCCACCTGCTTGGTCCACTGGAACGGGGCGTTCATCGCCCAGGCCCAACCGACCGAGTAGTGGTTGTACGAGCTGGGCGAGCCCAACTCGGCGATCTTGCTGACCAAGAACTCCGGCGTCTCCAGCGCGGCCATCCCGTTGAAGTTCGCCATCTCGTTGAAGGCCCCGTTGAGGGTGCCTTCGGCCGACGCACCGTTGTCGCCGATCATGTAGTAGACGATGGTGTTGTCCAGAACCCCGAGATCCTCGATCGTGTCGATGAGCCGGCCGACATGGTGGTCTACGTGCTCGAGGAACCCGGCGTACACCTCCATCTGCCGGGCCAGTACCGGCTTGAGCTCGTCGGCCATCTCGTCCCAGGCGGGGATCTCGGCGTGCCGCGACGTCAGGTCGGCGTCGGCCGGGATGACACCCAACTCCTTCTGCCGGGCGAAGGTGCGCTCGCGCTGCACGTCCCAGCCGTCGTCGAACTGGCCGGCGTACCGGTCGGCCCACTCCGTCGGGACATGGTGCGGGGCGTGGGTCGCACCCGGCGCGAAGTAGACGAAGAACGGCTTGTCCGGCATCAGCGCCTTCTGCTGCCGCACCCAGTTCACGGCCCGGTCGGCCAGATCCTCGGTCAGGTGGTAACCCTGCTCAGGTGTCGCGGGAGGCTCGACCGGGGTGGTTCCGTCGTACAAGGCCGGGTCCCACTGGTTGTTCTCGCCACCGATGAAACCGTAGAACGTCTCGAACCCCCCACCAACCGACGGCCACGCGTCGAACGGGCCCATCGGAGACGCCTGCCAGACCGGGACCTCGTGACACTTGCCGAACTGCGCCGTGGAGTACCCGTTCAGCTTCAATGTCATCGCCAGCGGCGCCTTGGTGTTCGGGCGCATCGAGCTGTTCCCGGGGGCCGAGGTCGCGGTCTCGGTGATGCTGCCCATCCCGACCGAGTGATGGTTACGGCCGGACAGCAGTGCTGCTCGGGTAGGCGCGCACAGCGCCGTGGTGTGGAACCGGTTGTAGCGCAGCCCACCCGCCGCCAGCCGGTCCGCCGTCGGCGTGCGACACGGACCCCCGAACGTGCTCGACGCACCGAACCCGACGTCGTCCAGCAACACGATCAAGACGTTCGGGGCGCCTTCAGGTGGCAGCAGCGGCTCGATCGGAGGGAACCGCGTGTCCGGGTCCTTCGCGTCGTACGTAGTCAGACCAGGCGACGGACGGTCAGGAATCGGCAACATCGCGCGCGCATGCCGGTCGGAACTCATCAGGTACCTCCTGTTGTTGTTTGATCCGCACCCCCGACGCGAACCCCCGGCGAAACTCGACTACTGCCCGAGTTCGCCCCGGATCCAGCGGCCGGGGAGGCGACTGCCTCTGCTGCGAGGTAGGCACAGACAGCGACCGGCGCCACGCCAGTGCGGAACCGGCGTGCTCGTGTCCCGAAGTCAGCCGTCATCGGACACATCCCTGGTCGGACGTCGATATGTCGCTTCACCTCATCCCACCGCGGCGGTGAAGCCCCCGCATCGCACACTTCGCGTGAAATTTGGTCATCTCAGCTGCTACCGCGGCCCAGTTGTGCTCGCGCGTTGTCAAACCTGAGTGAGGGTTGAGCGGGCGGTGATCGGTATACGCTTGGACCGTGGGCGGAGATCCTCAGGGGGATGCGCCGACAGCCGGGGGGCTGGATCGGCTACTGCTCGACGTCAAGTTCTCGATCCCGCAGCCTCGCCCGGGCTGGGTGAGTCGGGCCGAGCTCATCGAGCGGGCTCGGAGCAGCGACTGCCGCGTTGTCGGCGTCACCGCGCCCGCTGGCTACGGCAAGTCAACGCTGCTGGTTCAGTGGGCGTTCGCAGAAGATCGTCGAGTCGGGTGGGTGTCTCTCAACCGCTTCGACGATGACCCGGTGGCGCTGCTCACCTTGCTGGCGTCGGCGTACGCCAGAGTCTCGCCGGGCAACGCCGGACTCGTTGCCGCAATGGGTGGACTGGGAGTATCCGCTCTGGGCCGCGCAGCGCCGCACCTCGCCTCGACGCTCAGCGCTAGCCCGGCTCCGTTCGTGCTCATGCTGGATGACCTCCAGGAACTCCGGTCACCGGCTTGTCACGACGTACTGGGGGTGGTGATTTCGGGGATTCCTGCCGGCTCACAGCTGGTGGCTGCGAGTCGTTCGGAGCAGCCGCTCCTACCACGGCTGCGCGCGTTGGGCGATGCGGTGGAGCTGCTGCCAGACGAATTGGCCCTGGATGCCGACGGAGCCGAGCAGATCTTTGCGCAGGCGCACGTCAGCATCTCTCGCGAGGCGGCGGCCGCGGTGACCGAGCGGACCGAAGGCTGGCCAGCCGGCCTCTACCTCGCCGCAGTGATCGCGCGCGACAACCACGGCGGGAGGCAGGCGGTGTCCGGCGACGACCGGTTCGTTGCCGACTACCTGTACCGCGAGTCGCTGAGCCAGCTGCCCCAGACCACGCAGCGGTTCCTGCGGCGCACGGCGGTGCTCGACCAGCTCAATGCCCCGCTGTGTGATGCCGTCCTCGGAGAGTCGGGCGGGCAGCGGCGGCTGCGTGCCCTCGAATCATCGAACTCGTTCTTGATCCCGCTTGACCGGGGGCGGGGTTGGTACCGCTATCACACACTGTTCCGGGAATTTCTGCTCGGTGAGCTGCGTCGCGTCGAGCCCGACGTCATCACGAAACTGCACCTCCGGGCGGCCGACTGGTACGAGGCCAACGGATCCCCGGCACTCGCCCTCGAGCACTTGCTGAACACCGCCGAGCGAGACCGGTGCGTCCAGCTGACCGCACAACTGGTCCTGCCGACCTACAAGGCCGGCCACATGTCGACTGTGCAGCGGTGGCTCGCGGCGCTCGGTGACTCCGCTATCGAAGGTTATCCGCCGCTCGCCGTGCTCGCCGGCTGGGTCGCTGCGTTGACCGGGCAGACCGCCGAGGCGCAGCGGTGGGCGGCGATCCTCGACGCTGCTTCGTTTGACCTTGCGTCCGTGGGGGGCACGTCTTTCGACCTCGCGCGGTCGATGTTGCGGGCCGCCATGTGTGCGTCCGGCCCAGAGCACATGATGACGGAGGCAAGCTTCGCGGTGGCCAACGAGCCTCCAACCAGCCCGTGGCGCGATACGGCGCTCTTCTTGTCCGCCGAGGCGCATCTGCTCACCGGCCAGGTTGACCAGGCGTGCGACTTGTTCACCGAGTCGTCGTCGGCCGCAGCCATGATGTCCAACGCCGACTCGCTCGTTCTCAGCGAATCCGAGCTCTCATTGGTGGCGATGGATCGCGGGCGATGGGCGGAGGCTGCCGAACGCCTCGAACGGGTCCTCGTCGTGATCGACGAGCATCGGATGCACGACTACGCCACGAGCGTGCTCGCTTTTGCCGCGGCGGCCCGCCTCACCTTGCACAGCGGTGACCTGGGCGAGTCGGACCGCCAGATCACGCGGGCCATGCGGGCACGCCCATCGTGCACGTTCGTGCTGCCCTTTCTCGCTGTAGGCACCCGGCTACAGCTCGCCAAGGTTCACCTGGCGCGAGGCGACCATGCGACCGCTCGTCACCTCCTGCGTGAGATCGACGACGTCCTGCTGCACCGACCTGATCTTGGCAGCCTCGTCGATCAGGTCTCCGCGCTACGTCAGCTCCTTACCGTGAGAACGCAGACCGGAGCCGCTGCCCGGCAACCCCTCACCCCGGCAGAACTCAGGCTGCTGCCGTACCTCCAGACGCATCTCACGATCAGCCAGATCGGCCAGCGGCTGTTTGTCTCCCGCAACACGGTGAGCTCGGAGGTCTCGTCGATCTATCGCAAGCTCGGCGTATCATCACGCGACGCCGCAGTGCATCAAGCGACCGCGATCGGGCTGCTCGGCGAGTAGCCGAAGTCGCCCATCCGACTACAGCTCCACGGCGTCTTCGACGTCGTATCCCAGCGCCAGCGCCAGCTTCGGGGCCGCTGACACAACCCGCGGAATCCCGACAACGGGAAGTACACCGACAAGCACGTCGACGATCTCGGCCGCGCTCGCGCCCGCATCCACCGCGGCATCGACCTGTGCTCCGTAGGTCGGAACCGCGCCGCCGACCGCAGCCACCGCCGCCAGCCGGACCAGCGCCAGCGTCCGCGGGTCCAGCACAGGGTCGATTTCCGGCGTGGCTGCGCCGACGAGCCTCTCGAGCATGCGTTCGTCATTGATCGCAAGACGGCGCAGCAGGTCGATGTGGTCCAACGGTCACACCATCCTTCCACCCGCTTGGCACCCCATGAATCTGTCCCAGGAGAAGCTCTCACCACACTGGACGAGGAGACATCGGCCAGCATCACGCAGATCAGGTGAACGGGCTCCTCGCCCCCGAGAAACCGGCACAGATGCGCTCGTGGATGGACAGACAGCCACCTTCACGCATTCTGCGTGACGACACCCCTTCATCCCCGCCCGGATGATCACGTTGAAGTCGTGCAGCTCAGCGAGCCGACACCTCGCGACCATGATTGGACAAAGGTCGATGACTGCTCTGTTTCGGCGGTGGTCCTGGCCAGCATCGTCGGCTGGTGCATGCTCGCGCGACCGCTTCAACGGGCGGGGCTCACCGCTCCCATCGTGTTCGTCTCCACGGGATTCGTGCTGGCCGAAGCGCTCGGGATCCTCGGCGTCCTGGTCCTGGCTTTGCTCAGCCACACCGGAGCGTTGCTGGTGGACGGGAACGGTTTCGGGCGCGCTGGCCGTTGCGGTGATCGGCGAATCGCTGACCTGCGGGAGCTCCCCGCACACCGCTGAACGGTGAGTTGCACGTGCTCGCAGCCGGGCCGTGGCAATCTCTCGGCGTCCTGGAGCGCCGTGAGGGGGCAGCTGACTGGTTTCACGCAGAAGACATGATGCGACGCCGATCAACCGGCCCAAAGCTGGGGCTCACACATGCGAAACAGCGAACTTTGAGGGACTGGATCCGCGCCAGCTTCCTCCGTACGTGAGGAGCGTGCCAATGGACGACACGAGCAATGGTGAACTGGGACCGGTCGACTGGGTCGTGGCCGAGTTCCCGGGAAGCAGGTTCAACGGACAGATCGCGCCGGCCTTGCGTGACCTCGTCGACCGCGGCCTCATCCGGGTACTGGACCTGTTGGTGCCGAAGAAGGCTTCCGACGGGTCGCTCGAGTCGTTCGAGCTCTCCGACCTCGACGAGGGGGAGGTCGGAGAGCTGCGCGGGTACGAGGCTGAACTGGCGCTGCTGCTCAGCGAGGACGACGTGACTGCTATCGAGCCCGGGAGCTCGGCAGCAGTACTGGTGTGGGAGAACCAATGGGCAGCCCCATTCGCCTCGACGGTGCGGGCCTCAGGCGTTCTGCTCGTGGCCAGTGGGCGTATCCCGACCCAGGCTCTGCTCGCTGCACTCGAAGCGGACGATGAACAGAGCGAGGAAACAGTAGAGCGAGAAGGAGCCTGACATGCCAATGGCCAGACGACGCGCGCGCCGCGCCTCCGCGATTGGACCTGCACCCGTCGCCCGCACCGCTACGACGGTCGCCACGGCTGCGGTGGTGGCCCACGGAGTCAACCGGCGATCCGACCGGAGAGACGACCGCCGAGACGACCGCGGAGACCGGCGAGACGATCGCCGCTGAGTCAAGGGGACCAACGCCTCGGTACCGACGCGGAGGACGAGCTTCGCTATCCCGCGAGGTGCATCGAGCTGCAACTGGAGGGGGAAAGCGGTGCTTGGCATCAGGCGATTCAGATTCAGGACGCTCGATGGCGGCGGCTGCGGGCAGCAACCGCCGGCTTCCAAGGACCTGAGGAACGGCGCTACTGGTAGCGCCGGAGACGAGGACACAGAGCATGTCTGACCCAGCAGCCAACTTGCCGAGCGGCCCGGAACCCGCCGTACCCGTTGAAGCGCCACAAGGCGGGCGGCCGTCGAAGACCCGCTCCGTCTTCGCGGTCCTCTGTGTAGTGCTGGCCGGGTTGTTGACGACGCCGGCGGCGGTCGCGTACTGGGGACAGCGGACGCTGAACGACACGCAGCGCTACGTGGATACGGTGAGCCCGCTGGTGAACTCGCCGCAGGTGCAGGACGTGATCGCGACGAAGGTCACCGACGCGATCGAGAAGCAGGTCGACATCGAGGCGATCCTCAACGACGTGTTCGCCGGGGTCATCACCGACCGGCCCCGGTTGCAGCAACTCGTCGGACCGTTGTCGGCCGCGATCAACAGCCTGATCGACAACCAGGTCCGGGCCTTCCTCGCCTCGGACGCCTTTGACGACATCTGGGTCGCGGTCAACACCAGGGCACAGCAGGGCCTTCAGCGCGTGCTGTCGGGCGATGAGTCCGGCTCCGTCTCACTGCAGGGCGACCAGGTCGTGCTGGACGTCTCCGACGTCATCGAGCAGGTCAAGCAACGCCTGGTCGACCGCGGGCTCACGATCGTGGAGAAGGTCCCGATCCCGGAATCGGATCGGCAGGTCGTCTTGATGGAGGCCCCGCAACTCAAGCAGCTCCGGACCATCTACGCATTCGCCAATCCGGTGGCGCAGTGGCTGATCGTGGTCGTGGCGGCGCTCTATCTGGCGGCTCTGCTGCTCGCGCGCCGGCGTCCACGCATGACGGTCTGGATCGGGGCCGTCGTGGCGGCCAACGCGCTGCTCTTGGCACTGGCACTGTCGGTCGGACGGCAGTTGTTCATCGACCAACTGGCGGGCACCACCTTCGGCCCGGCGAGCAGAGTCTTCTACGACACGTTGCTTGTCTACCTCGATCGCGGCCGGCAGGTGTTCCTCTGGCTCGGACTGATCCTCGTCGTGACCGGCTGGTTCACCGGATCCAACAGGTACGGGACCGCCGTGCGGAGCTCTGTCGCCGGTGGGTTGGAGTCGGTCGGCGCGGCGATGGCCGACAGCCCGGTCGGCAGCGCCGGTGGATGGGTCGCAGCCAATGCCCGATGGTTGCGCGTTGCCGTTGGCCTGCTGGGTGTCGTGGTCCTGCTCTGGGGCAACGAGATCTCACTGTCGCGGCTGTTCTGGTCGTTGGCGATCGTGCTCGCCCTGCTTGCCGTCGTCCAGGTCCTGGTCGGCGCAGGCCGCCGGCCGGCGGCTCCCCGGCCAGAAGCCGAAGCCGCCACCAGCGGCGCCCAATAGTTGGGCATAGTCCGCGGCCGGGCCCGGCTGCGGATCCTCTCCCAACCTGGCCAGACCATCAGCCGCAGACCGGTTCCGCCAGTCGGTCATCAGTTCAGCGTGGGAACACCATGGGAACAAAGAGGCGTCGATCCGAGGCAACTGGAGTCAAGATCGGCCGAACTGGAGTTGGCCAGACACGCCTGGTGGGGCGTATGGCGGTGTGGTGCGTCGGTTTCCTAAACCGCGCGGCGCAGGTTCGAATCCTGCCGGGGGCACCCACTGTAGCCACAAGAACGTGGTTCGAGGCGACAGTTCTGCGCTGTCCCGATCGGTTGGCGTCTACTTGCCGGCGCTGTCGGTTCATGCGGGCGGGAGGAGGTTGCCGTCGCCGCTCGTTGCGGACAGAATCGAGATCGGTGCTGTGGGCCGCGTGTACGCGGCCGCACCGCCCTGGAGTTTGGAGGTAGCGTGACGACCCGCGACGCTGCGAGACGACTGGACCCGATCCTTTGGCGGAATCCGAGCGCGTTCGGCGTCTAGCCTCGATCGGGCCGTCGACCGATCACCGATCGCGAGATCTCCTCGAGGGACGATCTCGGCTTCAGGCTGCCGTTCTGGCGAACCTTGTCGGCTCCTCGTGACTACTGTCCTCATCGAGACGAAGCTTCGGTCTCCCAGCCTTCGGACGGCGATTGTGTCGCGTCCACGGCTAGTGGAGATGCTTGCCGCCTCTGACGCGCCTATCGGTGTCGTCGTCGCGCCGCCGGGCTTCGGCAAGACGACGTTGCTCGTCCAATGGCAAGCGTCGAGCGAGCGCCCCTTTGCCTGGCTGTCGCTCGACGACACTGACAACGATCCGGTCGCGTTCTGGTCGTGCCTCGTCGCGTCGATCGATCGCGTCGTTCCTGACTTCGCACACTCTGTGGTGCCGGCCCTCAGCTCGATGGGCGGCCTGGCTCTCGATGCCGTGGTGGCGCGGATCCTGAACGAGCTGGATGCCTTGGACGAGCAGATCGTTCTCGTCCTCGACGACTACCACCGGATCACGAACCGTGAGTGCCACGACACCCTGGCGTTGCTGCTGGAGCGGCTGCCTTCCACCCTGCAGCTGATCATCTCGACACGATCGGACCCGCCGCTGCCAGTGGCGCGATGGCGGGCGAACGGGCGCGTGACCGAGCTGCGAGCGGCGGACCTCAGCTTCACCGACACCGAGGCCGCGGAGGCGCTCAACCGAACCTGGGGACTGGATCTCAGCGCCGAATCGATCGCAATCCTCCACGAACGCACCGAAGGCTGGCCCGCCGGGCTCTACCTCGCCTGCCTCTCAGTTCGTGGCTCGAGCGACCCCGCGGCGCTCGTTGCGGATTTCGGTGGGGCGACCCGCCTGGTCATCGACTACCTGATGGAGGTCGTGCTCGAGCAGCAAGGAGACGAGCTAGGCACCTTCCTGTTGGACACGTCAGTCCTCGACGGATTGTGCGGGCCGCTCTGTGATGCCGTCACAGAACGGGATGACTCGACAACTCTTCTCGCCCGGCTCGAGCACGAGAACCTCTTCATCGTCGCGCTCGACGACCGGCGTGACTGGTTCCGCTATCACCACCTGTTCGCCCAGGCCCTGAACGAGGAACTGAGCCGCGAGCATCCCGAGCGGCGGCCGATACTTCACCAGCGTGCCGGCGAGTGGTTCGAAGCAAGAGGTGACTTCGGCCAGGCGATCCGGCACGCCTTCGCCGGCGGCGATCTCGACACAGCCGCCGCGCTGGTAGCCACCCATTCGATCGACTCTCTCAACCTCGGGCGACTGGCGACCGTCAGCGGCTGGCTAGCGACCTTCCCGCGGCCCATCGTCGAGGCCGACGCTCGCCTGCTTCTTGTCGAGGCATGGATCTCGGGTCTCCAAGGGGATGCCGAGGGCGGACTGCACGCGGTGTCGGCCGCGCAGCGCGTGGGCCATGACGGCGAGCTTCCCGATGGTTCCGGCACGGTCGAGGAGAGCGCGGCACTGATCCGAGCCACGTTCCCCTGGTCGGACGTGGGTGCAATGCTGTCGGCCGCACGGTCCGCGCACACACGCCAGCGCGAGCGGGCGTCACCTTGGCAAGCCCTGGCCGCACTCGACCTCGGCTGGGCACTCATCCTCGCGGGCGCACCAGATCAGGCACGCGAGCCGCTGATGCAGGCCGTCACGCTCGCTTCCCGCAGCGAGCAATGGGTGGCGGCCGGCGATGCGCGGGCGCTGCTCGCCGAGATCTCAGCCGCAGCAGCCGATCTCGAGCCGGCCGAGGCGTGGATCCACGACGCCCTCGAAATGGCCACCAGGCACGGTTACGCCGACCTTCCCCAGGTCGGCCATTACCACGTGGTGGCCGGCACGATCCACGCCCGCAGGGGCAACGACGAGGAGGCGGACCGCCTCATCAGCATCGGTCTCCGGCAGATGCGCGGCTCGTGGGAGCCCCTTCATGTCGCGCAGGCTCTCCTCTCTCTCGCGGCCGTTCGTCACTCCCTCGGTGCACGGGGGGAGGCGCGCGCGATGCTCGATGAGGCTCGCGCCTTGATCGACGCCTGCCACGACCCCGGCAGCCTCAGGGACCGCCTCAAACAAGCCACACACGCCCTGGTACCGGCCTACCGCCGCGCCGATCAGGACACGAAACTCACCGAGCGCGAGTTGGAGGTGCTCAGAGTGCTCGCGGCCGGGGCAACTGAGCGTGAGGCCGCCACGAAGCTCTTCGTCTCGCACAGCACGATCCACTCGCACACGAAGTCGATCTACCACAAGCTCGGCTGCACGTCCCGGGATGAGGCCGTCGCCCGGGTACGCGAGCTCGGCCTCCTCACCTGAGCGACAAGGATCACCCGGGCGGCTTCGTTTCCACGGCCCGGTGCACACTCACAAGCTCGATGCCGTGGTCGTACAGCCAACCGAGGATGCCCTGAAGCTTGGCCTGGTCGGCGCTTTCGACGCGCAGGATCGACTCAGTGCCGGCCGACTCGACGACGACTCCCTCCAAGGCCTCAGTGAAGCGCTCGGTGAGCTCGCCGCGGACCACGATCCGGTAGGAGACAGGGCGGTGACCTGAGCGGTCGGCGAATCCGGAGTCCATACGCGAAGCATCCACGCGGCCGCCTTTCGAGTCATCGCCCGTGGATGGATCTCCCCTAGGGGAGATCACGCCACGGGTGACGACTCGGGGGATGGCCAGACCTAGGCTCAACGGCGTAGGGCAGGGAACGAGGACGACGGCATTCAGTGGTCTCAGGGAGTCCTGGGTGTCCCACACATTGTTTCGACAGCGGCGCCTCCGCCGAAGGCACCCTGAATCGCGCCTCCATCAACTATGAGGAACACTCCGCGCTGCCATGGCCAGACAGAAAGGCGCACCGGCCCTGCCCTGCCCACGACGCAGCGGACGCTAGCGCGAGCAATATCTGGAACTCGGCGAGAGTCCCAGTCCGAGAGATCGAGGGAGCGCAGCTAAATGACATTTGTGGAGAAGGACCGCCTCATTGGCGGTCGGTCCGAGCAGGAATTTCTGAAGATCAGCTGGGAGGGAGAGATCTTCGGTACTGCCTTGTTCGAGGCGATCGCCGAGAAGTATCCCGAGCACGCCGACAACGCGACGGCCGCCGCAACGATGGAGTGGTACAACGTCCACCGCGCCGAGGAGTTCGGCCACGCCGCCGGCGTGAGCGTCACCTTGAAGGAGGCCGAGAAGCTCGGTCGGCAAGGTACGGATATGGCGCACAAGAAGTCGTTCGAAGACGTGGCGAAGGAATTGATGAAGGAGACCCCGTACGCCGACAAGCTGTACGCGGAGATGGGCAAGCACACCCAAAACCACGAGCTGAAGGCCTTCGCTGACGACCTGATGGTGCACGAGCCCGCGCTACGGGACTGGGTCAAGTCCGAGCTGGACGGAAACTCCGACGACGCCGCACAGGTCTTCGCCTATCTCGAACGCCACGGAATCAACAGAGAAGAAGCGGTGACCCCGCGGAATAACAGAGAAGCCCGCGAAGGGGATACGCAGCACCTGGTGCTCGCGTTCTTCCCCAGCGAGGACCTCGCCGACCAGGCGGCCATGGTGGTCAAGAACTGGGAGAACGCCAGCGACTACATGAAAGTCGACGGGGTCGGCGTACTCGTCAAGGACGAGAACGGTGAGATCAAGGAGCACAAGCTCGGGAAGCGGTCCGGGAAGAAAGGCATGGGGATCGGCGTCGCCCTGGGCGTGGTCGCGGCGATACCGACAGGCGGTCTCTCCCTGCTCGGGGGTGCGGCCGGAGGCGTGGTCGGGGGCGGCGTCATCGGCCACTTCTTCAACAAGGGTCTGAAGCTGAGCGAGGAGGATGCCGCGCGGATCAGCAGCGAGCTCGACGCAGGTCATGCCGCAGTAGGGGTGCTCGCCTGGAACTTCGAGGCCGACGCCGTGGCAGACAAGCTGAAGGAACTGGGCGGAACGCCCGAGACTCACGAGGTGGCCAAGCTGCCACCTGAGAGTCAGTAGCGCGCAGCAGCAGCTCAACAATCGAGTGCGGTGTGAGGCGGAATCGACAGGGACCAGTACGCCAGCCGTCCCGAAACGCGTCTCAGGTATGTACAGCCTCGGCGGCGGGCCGCTCTTCGGCTCCGGATTGACCATCGACACCGCGGCCGAGCTGCACGAGAGGGCATGAACAGCCCCGACCGAGCGATCGCGTGACCTAGTTCGGAACGGCCAAATCGGCCGTCCGAGGTGGCCCGGCATCCCGGGCTCGTTCTCCTGAGGAGGCGTGGCTGATGACCGACTCGCACATGCCCTCGGGGGTATCCCCCGCAGAGGGTCGGGCTGCCGCCTCGCCGCCGGCCGGACCACCGGCGACGGACCCGGTCGCAGTCATCCGTTCCAGGGCGTACCTCTCGGCGCTGCTGCTGGCGGCGATCCTGGGTATCCCGATCTCGGTCGTGGCCTACGGTTTCCTGGCCCTGGTCGCCGAGATCCAGTCGTTCGTGTTCGACGATCTGCCGCAGGATGTCTTCACCGGGAGCGTCCCCGCCTGGTGGCCGGTGCCTTGGCTGGCGCTGTGCGGCCTCCTCACCGGGCTGACCATCCGCTACCTGCCAGGCAACGCCGGCCACTCACCCGCCTTCGGGTTCAAGACCGGCGGAGGTCCACCCGTCGACAAGGAACTCCCCGGCATCATCCTCGCCGCACTCACCACCCTCAGTTTTGGCGCCGTCCTCGGCCCCGAAGCACCCCTCATCGCCATCGGTGGCGGCCTCGCCGCGCTGACCGTCCACCTCGCGAAGAAAGACGCACCACCGATGGCCTTGACGATCCTGGCCTCGGCCGGCAGCTTCGCCGCAATCAGCACACTGCTCGGCTCCCCGATCCTCGGCGCATTCCTGATCATGGAAGCCGCCGGCATCGGCGGCGCAACACTCAGCCTGGTCGCGCTACCAGGACTACTCGCCTCCGGCATCGGCGCACTCGTCTTCATCGGACTGGACAACTGGACAGGACTCGGAAACTTCTCACTGGCCCTCACGACCGTGCCGCCCGCGACAAACCCGACCATCGCCACCATGGCATGGGCCCTGGCCATGGGAGCCGCCGGCGCACTCCTGGGCTGGGCGATCCGGTGGATCGGGTTATCGCTGCGCCCCGTCGTACATATCAACCGAGTACTGGTCACGACCATCCTCGGCGTCGCCATCGGCCTCACTGCCATGGCATACCAACTCATCTCCAACAGAAGCTTCACCCAAGTACTGTTCTCCGGCCAGGACGCCTTGCCCGAACTCGTCGAACACGCCGCCGACTACTCGGTCGGCGTACTGATCCTGCTCGCCGCCTGCAAAGCCCTGGCCTACGGACTCTCACTGAGCGCCTTCCGCGGCGGACCAGTCTTCCCCGCCATGTTCACCGGCGCCGTACTGGGAATCGCCGCAAGCGGCCTACCCGGCATGAGCCTCGCACCAGCCATCGCCATGGGCATCGGAGCCATGTGCGCCACGATGCTCCGACTGCCCCTGACCTCGACGCTGTTGGCCACCCTCCTACTCGGCGCCGACGGCGTATCGGTAACACCACAGGTCATAGTCGCTGTAGTCGTGGCCTTCGTCATCACCTACATACTCCCCGATCCAAGTTCTAAGGCGCCGAAGCATTCTCGCTCGCCGCAGTCGGGCTGATCTCCGCATCGCAGGATGCCGCGTCGAGCCGCCGGAGGCGTACAGCCTGATGCCGAGTCTGAACCGCCACCAGCACTCTCATGGTGTTGCTCTGCGCGACGATGTCCCGAATTCCACGTGGCGAAGACCGGGACAGTGAAGGAGCGACGAGGGTGCCTGTCCGCGCTGATTGCCGGCATTCAGAATGATGGGACCTCGCCCACGCTCAGCAGTTCAGCGTGGGACACCCTGGGAACAAAGAGAAGTCAACCCCAGTCAAGTGGAGTCAAGATCAGCCGAACTGGTGTTGGCTTGTTACGCCTGGAGGGGCGCAAGTCGGTGGGATGCGTCGGTTTCCTAAACCGTGCGTCGCAGGTTCGAATCCTGCCGGGGGCACACCCATCGTTCGGGGCCGGGCACCTTGTGATGCGGCGATGGTCGCGGCGGCAGCCCACGCTTGATCCATAAGCGAGGTCAACTCGGCAGGCATGGTGTCCTCCGTCCGCTGATGCACAACAGACGTCCGCCAACTGATCTGCGACACTGAAACGCATATCGGCGAGACGTGCAAGGTGAGCGGCAGGACCATCGACCATGGGCGTGTCTAGCGGTGATCTCGGCACGGGGCTGCTAGACCGGCGCGGCGAGCGCGCGGCAGTGGATCGGGTGCTGGACCGGGCGCGGGTCGGCAACAGCTCTGTGCTGGTCGTGCGCGGCGAGCCAGGGATCGGCAAGACGGTCCTGCTGGACTATGCGCTGCGCCGGGCGTCGGCATCGGGCCTGCGTGTGGTCCGGGCGTGGGGTGTGGAGTCGGAGATGGAGCTGGCCTTCGCCGGGCTGCACCAGTTGTGCCTGCCGTTGCTGGGCCGGCTGGAACAGCTGCCGAAGCCGCAGCGGGACGCGCTGGGGGTCGCGTTCGGGATGCGGGAGGGGCCGGCTCCGGATCGTTTCCTGGTCGGCCTGGCCGTGTTGAGCCTGCTGGCCGCGACCGCAGACGACCAGCCGCTGGCCTGCGTGGTGGACGACGCGCAGTGGCTCGACCGGGCCTCGGTGCAGTGCCTGGCGTTCGCGGCGCGGCGGCTGCTGGCCGAGCCGATCGCCCTGATCTTCGCGGTCCGCGAGCCCGGCGACGACCAGGAACTGGCTGGCCTGCCCGCACTGACCGTCACCGGGCTCGGCAATGCCGATGCGCGCACCTTGCTGGCCACGGCGATCAGCGGGCGGCTGGACGCGGAGGTGCGCGACCGGATCCTCGCGGAGACACGCGGCAACCCACTCGCCCTGCTGCAGCTGCCCCGCGGTCTGGGACCAGCCGAGCTGGCCGGAGGTTTCTGGCTGCCCGACCCGCGGCCACTGGCCAGCCGGATCGAAGACAGCTTTCATCGGCAGTTCCAGTCGCTTCCGCACCGGACACAGCGGTTGCTGCTGACCGCCGCGGCCGATCCGAGTGGCGCCACGCCCTTGTTGTGGCGCGCGGCCGAACTGCAGGGGATCCCGCCCGACGCCGCAGCGGCGGCCGAGACTGCTGGACTGGTCGAGTTCGGTGCCCGGGTGCACTTCGGCCATCCCCTGGTCCGCTCCGCGGTCTACCGGGCTGCCTCGGCTGATGACCGGCGGGATGCGCATCGCGCGCTGGCCGAGGCCACCGATCCCGAGGCTGATCCCGACCGGCGAGCCTGGCATCGCGCCCACGCCGCGATAGGCCCTGACGAGGAGGTGGCCGCCGAGCTGGAACGCTCGGCCGGCCGGGCACAGGCGCGCGGGGGCCTAGCCGCGGCGGCCGCGTTCCTCGAGCGCGCAGCGGCACTGACACCGGACCCGGCGCAGCGCGCCAACCGGGCGCTGGCCGCAGCCCAGGCCAAGATCCAGGCGGGCGCGTTCGATGCCGCGGTGAAGCTGCTGGGCATGGCCGAGGCCGCACCGCTCGACGAACTCCAGCGCGCCCGCGTCGATCTCCTGCGCGCCCAGCTCGCCTTCGCGGCAAACCGGGGCAGCGACGCCCCGTCACTGCTCCTGAGCGCAGCCAAACGACTCGAGCCCATCGATGCCGCTCTTGCCCGCGACACCTACCTGGACGCGCTGAACGCCGCGCTGTTCGCAGCCCACCTGGCCAGTCCGGGCGGACGGCCGCCGGAGGTGGCCGCGGCAGCGCGTGCGGCGCCACGGCCGCCACACCCGCCCCGCCCACACGATCTCCTCCTCGACGGCCTGGCCGCGAACTTCAGCGAGGGACACGCGGCAGGTGCTCCTATTCTGCAGCGTGCGCTGAGCGCCTTCGACGAGGAGACGTCCGCGGAGGCGGAGCTTCGCTGGCTGTGGCCGGCCTGTGTCGCGGCCATCCACCTCTGGGACGACGCCAGGTGGGACAGGTTCTCCAGCCGGCACGTACGTCTCACCCGCGACGCCGGCGCGCTCAGCGAGCTTCCCAACGCACTGAGCCAACGCGCCTACGTGCTCCTCTTCGCCGGTGAGCTGGCCGCCGCCGCCTCGCTCGTCGAGGAAATGCAGGTGGCGACCGAGGCGACAGGGAGCAGCCGCCTCGCGCCCTACAGTTCCCTGGCCCTCGCCGCGCTGCGGGGCCGCGAAGCCGAGGTGTCCATCCTGGCCACCGCCACCAAGGAAGAAGTTGTCCAACGTGGCGAGGGTATCGGGATCGGCCTCACCGATTGGGCGACCGCGGTGCTCCATAACGGTCTTGGTCACTATCAGAACGCGATGCAAGCAGCCGAAACCGCCAGCGCATACCTCTCTAACGTAAGCCCCTCAGTGAGCTGGGGCCTGGTCGAGCTGGTCGAGGCGGCCGCACGCTGCGGGTTGCCCGAGCGCGCCGCCGACGCCGTACGGCGGCTGTCGGAGTCCACCAGTCTCAGCGGCAGCGACTGGGCGCTCGGGGTCGAAGCGCGTTCACGGGCATTGCTGAGCGAGGGTGAAACCGCTGATCGGCTGTACCGTGAGGCGATCGAGCGGCTCGGCCGCACCCGCATGCGTGTGGAGCTGGCCCGCTCGCATCTGGTCTACGGCGAATGGCTACGCCGCGAGAATCGCCGTACCGACGCGCGCGAGCAGCTTCGCATCGCCCACGAGATGCTCACCGATATGGGCCTGGACGGTTTCGCCGACCGCGCCCGCCGAGAGCTACTGGCAACCGGGGAAACCGTTCGCAAGCGCACCGTGGACACGCTCACCGATCTCACCGCCCAGGAGGCCCAGATCGCCAAGCTGGCCCGCGACGGACGCACCAACCAAGAGATCGGCAGCCAGCTGTTCATCAGCCCTCGTACCGTCGAGTGGCATCTGGGCAACGTCTTCACCAAGCTCGGCATCACCTCACGCAAAGATCTCCGCTGACCCCAGTCGCCACGATCCGCCGGTGACCTCTCGAGCAACGGCCAGCTCGCCGCACACCTGCCACGCCGCTGGGAGCAAGCCCGCACACAGGCTCCGCCGGTCCCCGTGCCCGGGCACAACCACGGGACTCGCCCCGGGTCTGCTCCGGGGACGACACGCGCCGACCAGCGCGACAGTGACTACATGAACGAAACCTGCGACCGCTGCGGACCAGCGGTCCGCGCGGCGGTCCGCGCCGAGCGCGCCGGCGCGCTTTACCTGTGCCGACACTGCGGCAGCCGGCTCTGGCCGGCGCTGAACGCGCGAGGCTGGACCATGTCGCCCGTCAGCGAGCATGCGTTCGCCCCTCAGGCGACCTAGCCGACACCGAGCCCGAATGCCCGGTCCGCTGCGACGGCACCGCCGCACCGAGCCATACGACGACTCCCGCCAGGTATCGGGCTAGCGTCGCGAACCAGCTCACGCTCATCTCAGCTGCTAGCAGTGGCGTGAACTGGGCTCGCGCTCAGCAGTTCAGCGTGGGAACACCGTGGGAACAAAGAGGCGTCGATCCGAGCCAACTGGAGTCAAGACCGGCCGAACTAGAGTGGGCCAGACCCGCCTGGTGGGAGTTGCTGTTCGGCGGCGCAGGCGAAGTCTGGGAAGCGTCGGCGGCCAGGGCAGCCTCGGCGACGGCCTGGCCTCGTGGGCTCGGCGCACGGCCTGATGGCGGCGTTCGGGACAAGTGTTGGCGGCGAACCATCGCAACAGCGGCACTGCCGATAGAGATGCCCGGTCCCCCGCGCAGGTCGCGGGGGTGCACGATGAAGTCATGCAGGACACCGCCGGTGTCGCCCGCGCCGGCATCCGGGGCCGGCCGGGGCGGATCCACCCGCTCGGCGACTGGATGCTGGTCGCGGCGGTTGCCTTGCTCCACGTGCTGAACCCGCGGATCGGTCCCGGCGAACCGGAGCAGAGTACGTCGATCCTGCTGGGCGCGGTCTGGCTGGGTCTTGTACTCGTTCAAAGTGTGCCGTTGCTCTGGCGACGACGGCGTCCTGCGGTGGTGCTCGTGCTGGTTCCGGCCGGGTGGGTCGTTGCCCAGGTGGTGTTCGGGCCGTCGGCACCGTTCGGGCTGTGGGTCGCCTTGTACTCGGCGATCGTGCACGCGACTCGGCGTACGGCCGAGGTAGGCGCGGCGGCTGCGACTGCCGTGGTCGCGGCACTCGAACTCGCACAGGTCGGCCGCGACCGGCTGCGATTGGAGGATGCGCTGCCGATGGTTGTCGTCACCTTGGTGGTCGGGATCGTCGGTTTCGTCGTGGCGGACCGCCGTACCCGGAGCGCGGCGCTGCGGGACCGCGCCGAGTTCCTCGAGCGGGAGCGCGAGGCGCTGTCCCGCCAAGCTGCCGCTGAGGAGCGACTGCGCATCGCCCGAGAGCTCCACGACCTGGTAGCGCACAGCCTCACCACCATCGCCATTCAGTCGAGCACCGGCAGGCTGGCTCTGCCGCAGCATCCGGACATGGCGCAGCGTGCGTTGGCGGCGATCGAGACGACCAGCCGGGACGCCAGCCGGGAGATGCGGCAATTGCTCGGTGTGCTGCGACAGGGCGGCGACACACCGGCACAGCTGGATCCGCCACCAGGACTGGCGAACCTCGACGATCTCGTCGGCACGATGCGTCATGCCGGCGCGGATCTGCGGCTCGCCGTCGAAGGCGACCGCCGGCCGCTGTCCAGGAGCCTTGACCTGGTCGCGTACCGGGTGGTGCAGGAAGCGCTCACCAACGTCGTCAAGCATGCCGGGCACCCGGCGGCGGCCACGGTCCTCGTGCGGTACGAAGGCGACCAACTCGTCTTGGAGATCACCGACGACGGAGCCGGGAAAGCGATGTCCTCTGACGGCCACCCAGGTCTTGGCATCGTCGGGATGCGCGAACGGGTGACCGCGCTGGGCGGACAGTTCACGGCCGGCCCCAGACCGGTGCGAGGGTTCCGTGTGGAGGCTCGGCTGCCGATCGGGGCGGAGGACGAGCCATGACGATCCGTGCCGCGCTGGCCGACGACCAGCCACTCGTCCGCGACGGCTTTCGCGCCCAGATCGCTCTGGTCGACGACATCGAGCTCGTGGGCGAGGCGACGACGGGTGCCGAGGCGATCGAGATCGCCCGCAGTTGCCGGCCCGACGTACTGCTGATGGACGTCCGGATGCCGGTGATGGACGGCATCGAGGCCACCCGGCGGATCACCTCGGACGAGCTGTGCGGCGGTGTGCGTGTGCTGGTGCTGACGACGTTCGACCTCGACGAGTATGTGTACGCCGCGTTGCGGGCCGGGGCGAGCGGGTTCCTGCTGAAGGACAGCCTGCCGGAGGATCTGTTCGCCGCGATCCGCCTGATCGCGGCCGGCGACGCGCTGCTGGCTCCCGGCGTGACCCGCCGGCTGATCGCCGAGTTCGTCCGCCGCCCCGAGACGCCTCGGGGCCGCCCGGCGGAGCTGGCGCAACTGACCGACCGCGAACGCGACGTACTCGGCCTGATCGCCCAGGGCCTGTCCAACCGCCAGATCGCGGACGGCCTAGTCGTCAGCCCGGCAACGGTGAAGACCCACGTCAGCCGAATCCTCGCCAAGCTCGCCGCTCGGGATCGCGCTCAGCTGGTGATGCTCGCCTACGAAAGTGGTCTGGTCGTACCGCGCGACGCCTGAGGCGTACATCTGCGGATGTAGTCGTGGACCCTACGGCGTACGGTCAGGTTCGGAGCCAAGGCCGACGACGGACGACTTCACGATCCGTAACTTCGAGGCCATGACAGAGATCGCCCTCAGGGGCCTCACCAAGAAGTACGGCGACGTGATCGCCGTCGACAATCTCAGCGCCGACATCCGCAGTGGCAGGGTCACCGGCTTCCTCGGACCCAACGGCGCTGGCAAGACGACCACCCTTCGCATGCTGCTCGGGCTGGCCCGTCCAACCTCCGGCACAGCCACCATCGACGGGGTCGCCTACCGTGACCTAGCCACACCGACTCGTCGCGTCGGCGCGGTCCTCGATACAGGGGTGTTCCACCCGGCACGCACCGGCCGGAACGCCCTGCGGGTCTACGCGACCGCCGCCGGCCTGGGCACCGCCGGGTTGGACGCCGTCCTCGACACGGTCGAGCTGGGACGCGCCGCCGGGCGACGCGTCGGCGGCTACTCGCTCGGCATGCGGCAGCGGCTTGCGCTCGCGGCCGCACTGCTCGGCGAGCCTGACGTACTGGTTCTCGACGAGCCGACCAACGGGCTCGACCCGCACGGCGTGCACTGGTTGCGCGGCTTCATCCGCACGTACGCCACCGGCGGCGGCACGGTGCTCGTCTCCAGTCACCTGCTGGCCGAGCTGACCAACACCGTCGACGACGTCCTGATCATCAACCGCGGCCGGCTCGTCGAGCACGCCTCACTGGCCGAGCTGACCAACGCGACCACCAGCCTCGAGAGTCGATTCCTCGAGCTCACCACTGAGAGACCATCATGACCGCACTGTTCCGAGCCGAGCTGATCAAGCATCTCGGGCTCCGCCTGACCTGGGTAATGCTGACCATCGCGATCACCCTGTCCGCAGGCCTCACCACGGCGATCGCCATCGTGGCAGGCAGCCACGGTTCCGCCCCGCTCGGCCGCGACGACCTTCGCGGCGTGCTCGCCGTCCCCGGCCTCCTCGTCGCCGGCATCGTCTTCGTGCTCGGCGTGCTGTCGTCGGCCGGTGAGTACCGGCACCACACCATCACCGCATCGCTGCTCGTCACCCCGCGTCGGGGCCACTTCCTCGCCGGCAAGTACGCCGCTGCCGCCGTCGTCGGGACCGCGTTCGCCGGTGTCACGCTGACCGCGTCGTACGTCGCAACGGCGATCGTGGTGCTCGCCAAGGACCTGCCCGTCGACCTGCTGACCGCGGACGCCGTTCTCACCGGGCTCGGAGTCACGATCGCAGCCGGCCTGTTCGCCTTGGCGGGAGCCGGTCTGGGTGCGCTCGTGCGCAGCGAGGCCCTCGCGATCATCGCGGCAGTCGCGTGGTGGTTCGTGATCGAGGGTCTGCTCCCCGGTGCGCTGCGCGAGCCCGGGATGGCGAAGTACCTTCCGGCCGCCGCTGCGAGAGCGCTCATCCAAGCAGGTGTCCCGGCCGTGGACGGAACCGTCGCCGCCGCCACGGGTGGACTGCTGGTCGCGGCCTACGTCACCGCCACCGCCGTACCGGCGGTACTCCTCACGAAGCGACGAGATGTCGGCTGAGGCTTCGCACCGAACCGCGGTCCGAAGACTCCAGTACCTGGTTGTAGTCGCGCTGGCTGCGACCCTGCTGCCCCCGGTCGCCGCCTCCGCGACCGGGGTTCGGCAAGTCCGCAGAGCCAGCACTACTAACCCGCGCACAGCCCAGCACCACAGGAGTTCCTGCGCTCGGCCAGCCGACAGGCGAAGCACGCCCGAACTCGAACCCGCCCCCACATCCCCTGTCCGATCGTTCGTCACGACTGACGCCGGCCGGGGAATGGCACGAGGTCAGTCTGACTGGCCCCGCATCGGGGTGGACACGCACCAGCCATATCCAACGCTACGCCCCGCAATCGCTGCCCAACCGTCAACCGCAAATCCTCCCGGCCGACTCCCCCGTAGGCCCCAGATCTACTTGGCCGGCCGGAAGGATCTGCGGCCCTACGCTGGTCCAACCACGCCAGCGCGAGCTGGCTCCCCGCTCGAGAACGAGCCAGCTGACCTCTCCCCTGTGCCCTAGCCCAAACGCATCAACCCAACCAAACGTCTCGAGAGGAGGCCGCGCATCGACGGCGGGCGATACTCAGCCTCCGAGAGGTCTGCACTCGTGTGGAATGGTCCGGTGGACTTCCGGCAGGCCGCGGCTCGCCCCCGATTCAGCGCTGGTTCCCTCGGCCTGGCGCGAGTAACGTCGCAACCGCCCGGCGCACAGAGCTCCATATCGCAAGAGGGGGCATGGAATGCTTCGTCGCCTGCTGCTGATGGTCGGCCTGCTGATCGCGGGCTTGTTGTTCACCGGAGCGCCCGCGTTCGGCGCGCCACCGGTCACCGAGACCACTACCCAGAAGAACCTTGTCGAGACCTTCGTCGACATTGTTCCCAACTCCAACTGTCTGGAAGAAGGACCGCTCTACACCATCACCACCACAACCAACCTGATAGAGCACACGACCACCTTCGATGACGGCCGCGTGCACGAGACCTTCACCCAGACCGGCACCTTTGTCGCGGTGCCGCTCGAGGACCCGACTCTGCCGAGCTACACCGGAAAGGTCACGATCTGGGGAGGCTTCAACGCCAATGGGGCGACCGTGAACGGAACGTTCACGTTCAACCTCCACGCCACCGGCTCGGACGGATCGACGATCAACACACACCAAGTCGATCACTTCAACGTCCGACCCGACGGCACGGTCAACGAGTTCTTCCACTGCCACTAGACCTTCCGGGGGAACTCGCCCCGCCAGCTCCCGCGCCGGGCGCTGGCGGTGGGCACGAGGCACGAGCGGCACGAGCGGCGAGTGGACGGGCCAGGTCATCGATTCGTTCAGAACCGGCCAGAATGTGCGCTCGAAGGGTCGCTCCAACGCGCGCCCGTGCACACCGGCCGACGGGGTCCTGGTATCGGTCGAGGCGCCGCCGAACTCGTTGTGCTTCGTCGACGACCTGTGGCAGCGCTACGTCGCCGACATGCGCAACGCGGGACCGGACAGGGCCAGGGCGGCAAGTACCTGTTCCTGCCGCCCGACCATCAAGGCGACGTCCCGGACGGATACTTCGTGTTCCAGTCGCCGACGTACTCGAACTGGCAGGTGATCCGCGCCCTGCTCGGTCTGGACTCCCTACTGACGACGAGGAGATCCAGCCCTCCTGATAGAGGCGGCCGGCGACCGCGACCACAAGAGGCGGGCGTGCATGTGCTGATTGGAGTCTCGCAGGAGCCCAGTTCAGTTGATGGCGGGCGCCAACTGGTTGCCCACGCTCATCAGTTCAGCGTGGGAACAGTCTGGGAACAAAGAGGCGTCAATTGAAGGCAACCAGAGTCGGGATCACCCGAACTGGAGTTGCCTGAACACGCCTGGTGGGGCGTATATCGGCGGGGTGCGTCGGTTTCCGAAACCGCGTCAGTTTCTCGAACTAGCCACCAGAAAGCCGCTCTGACCTGCGAGGGCTCTACACCGCGCACGAGGCTCGATACGTCATGGGAACACACAGCCGATACCGTGGTTGCCTCGAGCAAACGGTTGTCCAGCCACGGCCACATCGAGGCGCCGCCGAACGGATAGGGCACAACTCAGCGGCAGTACCGCGCCACAGTTACTAGCAGAGGCGCGGAATCTGGCTGGCCCCCACGACGCACTCACGCCCGGTTCCCCGTCCGCGTTTCGTCACCACAACCATCAGCAGTGCATGTCGGATATGAACCGCTTTCGCGACGGCCTCGTTCGCCCGTGAGCCTTCGAGATCCCCAACCAGGAAGGCGCGCGGGTCCACAGTTCGGTTCCGCTGCTGGTGAAGCACCAAGCGCGACTGGCGGCAGACGAGTGCACTTCCCGTACAGTTCGCAGAAGTTCCGACGCGGCCGACGTTGCCCCTCACGAACCCCGGGCTTTAGTGGCCTAGGCTGCTGGTATCGGCGATTCTCGCCAGTTGAGGGGCAGGGCCATCGAGCATGGGCGTGTCTAGCGGTGATCTCGGTACGGTGCTGCTGGACCGGCGCGGCGAGCGCGCGGCGGTGGACCGGGTGCTGGACCGGGCGCGGGCGGGTGACAGCGCTGTGCTGGTGGTGCGCGGCGAGCCCGGGATCGGCAAGACGGTCCTGCTGGACTATGCGGTGAGCCGGGCCTCGGCATCGGACCTGCGGGTGGTCCGGGCGTGGGGCGTGGAGTCGGAGATGGAGCTCGCGTATGCCGGGCTGCACCAGTTGTGCCTGCCGATGCTCGGCCGGCTGGAACGACTGCCGAAGCCGCAGCGGGACGCGCTGGGGGTCGCGTTCGGCATGCGGGAGGGACAGGCTCCGGATCGCTTCCTGGTCGGCCTGGCCGTGTTGAACCTGCTGGCCGCGACCGCAGACGACCAGCCGCTGGCCTGCGTGGTCGACGACGCGCAGTGGCTGGACCGGGCCTCGGTGCAGTGCCTGGTGTTTGCAGCGCGGCGGTTGCTAGCCGAGCCGATCGCCTTGATCTTCGCCGTGCGCGGGCCCGGTGACGATCCAGAGCTGGCCGGCCTGCCCGGGCTGACCGTCGCCGGGCTCGGTGGCGCCGACGCGCGCACGCTGCTGGCCTCGGCGATCAGCGGACGGGTGGACGCGGAGGTGCGGGACCGGATCGTCGCCGAGACCGGCGGCAACCCACTCGCCCTGCTGCAGTTGCCCCGCGGTCTGGGACCAGCCGAGTTGGCCGGCGGTTTCTGGCTTCCCGACCCGCGTCCGCTGGCCAGCCGGATCGAGGACAGCTTTCACCGCCAGTTCGAGTCGCTGCCTGCCGAGACCCAGCGGTTGCTGTTGACCGCCGCGGCCGATCCGACCGGCTCCATGACCTTGTTGTGGCGCGGGGCCGAGCTGCAGGCGATCCCGGCCGACGCCGCAGCGGCGGCCGAGACTGCTGGACTGGTCGAGTTCGGTGCCCGGGTGCACTTCGGCCATCCCCTGGTCCGCTCCGCGGTCTACCGGGCGGCCTCTGCCGGTGACCGGCGGGATGCGCATCGCGCGCTGGCCGCGGCCACCGATCCCGAGGTTGATCCCGACCGGCGGGCCTGGCATCGCGCCCACGCCGCGATGGGCCCTGACGAGGAGGTGGCCGCCGAGCTCGAGCGCTCGGCCGGCCGGGCTCAGGCGCGGGGTGGACTGGCCGCGGCGGCCGCGTTCCTCGAGCGGGCCGCGGTCCTGACCCCGGCCCCTACGCAGCGCGGTGAGCGTGCCTTGGCCGCGGCCCAGGCCAAGATCCGCGCGGGCGCGTTCGATGCCGCGGGGCATTTGTTGGGGATGGCCGAGGCCGCACCGCTGGACGAGTTCCAGCGTGCTCGCGTCGATCTCCTGCGGGCTCAGCTCGCGTTCGCGGCGAACCGGGGCGGCGATGCCCCGTCACTGCTGCTGAGAGCCGCCCAGCGGCTCGAGCCCATCGACGCCGGTCTTGCCCGCGAGACCTACCTGGACGCGTTGAACGCCGCGGTGTTCGTAGGCCGCCCGGCCAGTCCGGGCGGACGGCCGCCGGAGGTGGCCGCGGCAGCGCGTACGGCGCCGCGGCCGCCGCACCCGCCTCGCGGGCCCGATCTCCTCCTGGACGGCCTGGCCGCGACCTTCAGCGAAGGATACGCGGCAGGAGTGCCCCTGATCCGGCGTGCGCTGAGCGCCTTCGACCAGGAGACGTCGGCGGCGGAAGATCTTCGCTGGCTGTGGACGGCCTGCGTCGCTGCGGTCGACGTGTGGGACGACGACCGGTGGGACACCTTCTCCAGCCGACACGTACGTCTCACCCGCGACGCCGGCGCGCTCAGCGAGCTTCCCCTCGCCCTGAGCCAACGCGCCTATGCGCTCCTGTTCGCCGGCGAGCTGGCCGCCGCGGCCTCCCTACTTGAGGAGGCGCAGGTCGTTACGGAGGCAACGGGAAGCCGCATCGCGCCGTACGGCGCCCTGGCCCTCGCCGCCTTGCGGGGCCGCGAAGCCGAGATTTCCACCCTGGTCACCGCCACCAAGGACGACGTGGAGTTGCGGGGCGAAGGCATCGCCATCATTGCCACCGACTGGGCGACCGCGCTGCTCCACAACGGTCTTGGCCACTACGACAAGGCAGTGGCGGCAGCAGAACATACCAGCGCATATGTCGCCGTAGGCCCAGCGAACTGGGGTCTGGTCGAGCTGATCGAGGCGGCCGCCCGGACTGGGTCGCCCGAGCGCGGCACCGACGCCCTGCGGCGGCTGTCGGAGTCCACAAGTGCCAGCGGCACCGATTGGGCGCTCGGGGTCGAGGCGCGTTCACGGGCACTGCTGAGCGAGGGCGAGACCGCCGATCGTCTCTACCTCGAGGCGATCGAGCGGCTCGGCCGCACCCGCATGCGCGCGGAGCTGGCCCGCGCGCATCTCGTCTACGGCGAATGGCTACGACGAGAGAATCGCCGTACCGACGCGCGCGAGCAGCTTCGCACCGCCCACGACTTGTTCACAGATATGGGGATGGACGGCTTCGCCGACCGCGCCCGCCACGAGCTACTGGCAACCGGCGAGACCGTGCGCAAGCGCACCGTGGACACGCTCACCGATCTCACCCCCCAGGAGGCCCAGATCGCCAGGCTGGCCCGCGACGGACGCACCAACCAAGACATCGGCAGCCAACTGTTCATCAGCCCGCGCACCGTCGAGTGGCACCTGGGCAACGTCTTCACCAAGCTGGGCATCACCTCCCGCAAAGACCTCCGCTGACCCCAGTCGCCGCGATCCGCCGGTGACCTCTCGAACAACGGTCATCTGCCGCATCGCCTGCCACGCCGCTCCGAGCAAGTCCGCGCACGGGCTCCGCCGAGACAGCCGTCGGCGTGTGGGGGGTTGGTTGGCTGGGTGGTCGTGGGGCCTAATGGGCTTCGATCGTGACGGTCTTGAGGGTGCCGGTGAATCGGAACGGTGGTTTGTAGTCCGGCGAGATGGGTGTGCCCCAGTCCTCGCCGACGTCGAAGGTGTCGTCGGTCGAGAAGTACACCGGGACCGTCTTGTCGATCCGGCCGTTGCCGACGGCCTCGCCGTCGAGCCGTAGTGTGCCGGTGCCGCCCTTCCCCGGGCCGCCGCCGTCGTAGGCGAAGTCGAAGCGGATGGTTGACGGCCCCTTGGGCAAGGTCTGCGACGACGTGATCGTGTAGTGCTCCTTCCCGAGCCAGTTGTACTGGAAGGTCGGCGTGCCGCTGAGCACGTAGAAGGCGAATCCACCGGTTTCGCCGCCCAGGGTGACGAGCATGCCCTCGGCGTCGCCGTCGGGATTGTCCACGTCCGCGATGACGGAGAAGGACCGGTTCTTGATGTCGATCACCCCGTCCTCGGGGAGCCGGATCGTGCCGGCGCTGTAGCTGGCCCGGTTGCCGGACACGAGCCGCGGCCGTTTGGCGGTCAGTAGTTCGAAGGCGTTGTTGACCATCGGGTAGACGTTGTAGGTGCGCGCCTCGCGGTCGAACAGCGCCTGGAGTTTCGCGAGCCGCTCCGGGTGCTGTGCTGCCAGGTTGGTGGCGTGGCCGAAGTCGTTGCGCAGGTCGTAGAGCTCCCACGCGTCCTCGTCGAACGGCACCACCTGCTTGGCTGCGGCCGTCACACCGTCGACTCCTTCATGTGGCCGCGCCGTCGCCCCTACGACAGGGCATAGCGATAGCGCGCGGGCCTCCAAGGCCAGACTGTTGCGGTTCCGACTCTTGCGCCGCATGATGCTGAGGGTTCGACGTGCTGGGCGAATGCAAAGGGGCGAGCAGCGATGAGAACTCGACTTCTGGCGGCCGTGGCGGCGACCGCCCTTGCGGCCGCAGTAGCGGCGAGCCCTGCGTCGGCGCTGGCGACGCGCACTCTCACGACTGAGGCTCCTCAACCTGCGGTCCCGACGTTTGTCAATGGCCTTGCGCAAGCCGTCTTCTCGACCAACCCCGCCGACTGGTACAGCGGTGAGGTGTGGGTCCAGGCGTCGTTCGACAGCGACAACGACGGCAAGCTCGACCGGATCCACGCCGACTTCACCGCGCCGCAGGAGGTTCTCACCGACGGCCTGAAGGTGCCGGTCGTCTTCGAAGACAGCCCGTACTACGCGGGAACGGCGTCGGAGTACAGCAACTGGGCCGTCGACCACGAGCTCGGCGCACCTCCGGCGACGCGGCCGGCAACACCGCTCTGGCCGGCCTTCAACACCAGCCCCACGATCAGTACCAGATACGAGTCGACCTGGGTGCCGCGCGGCTTCGCCGTCGTCCACGCCGAGTCACCGGGTACCGGCCACTCCGACGGTTGCCCGACCTCGGGTGGCACGAACGAGACACTGGCCGCCAAGGCTGTGATCGACTGGCTCAACGGCCGGGTGGCCGCGTATACGACGCGCAGCGGCGACACTCCTGCGGCCGCGTCCTGGACGACCGGCAAGGTTGGCATGATCGGCACTTCCTACAACGGGACGATCCCGGAGGCCGTGGCGACGACCGGTGTCGAGGGCCTCGAGGCCATCGTGCCGATCTCGGCCATCTCCGACTGGTACGACTACTACCGCGCCAACGGCATGGTGCGGGCGCCACACTCCTCGTCCAACCCGACGGGCAACAACAACGCGTTCCAGGGTGAGGATCTCGACGTACTGGCGGACGTCGTGTACTCACGTCTCGACGAGGCCGGGCCGCGCACGATCTGTCAGCCCGAGATCGACTACCTCAAGGCGCACATCGATCGAGCCACCGGCAACCGCAGTGGGTTCTGGCAGGAGCGCAACTACATGAAGGACGTCGACAACGTCCACGCCGCGACCCTGCTTGCCCATGGCAACAACGACTTCAACGTCATGACGAAGAACGCGGCGCAGTTCTACGCCGCGCTCAAGAAGCGCGACGTGCCGCACATGTTCTACTTCCACCAGGGCGGTCATGGAGGAATGCCGCCCGACGTGCTGATCAACTACTGGTTCACTCGCTACCTCTACGGCGTACAGAATGGCGTCGAGTCGCTGCCGCGCTCCTGGGTTGTTCGCGAGGCCGCGTCGTGTCCACCGCGCCAGACGACGGTCATCGGCGATCAGTCGAACACCGCGACGCTGACGGTGGCGGACACCAGCCCATTCGGGATCGGCTTCGTGCTGACGGTCCCGCAAACAAACGCCGACGGCACGATCACGAACACAACGCGCCTGATCACGGACATCCCGGACGCCACGCACCTGGTGCTGGCGTCAGCGGTGGCCGGCGGGACTGGCCAGAAAGTCGCCGGCGGTGCGATCGTCAGTCTCGTCTGCGGCACTGCCAACCCAACCCCGTACGCCGAGTGGCCTGACCCCACATCGAGCGAGGTCGCACTGCACCTCACACCTGGGGCCCCGTCGCGCGGCGGCCTGACGATCGCACGACCGGTCCCGAGCAGCCCGACGGAGACGCTGACCGATGACGCGTCGATCGCCGCGCTCACCTCAGCGAATACGGCCTCCTCGAACGTGCGCCTGATCTACCAGACGCCGCCGCTGACGCAGCCCGTCCGCATCAGCGGAACGCCGACGGTCTCGCTGCAGCTGGCGTTCAGCAAGTCGAGAGCGAATCTGACCGCAGCGCTGGTGAGCTATCCACCGACAGGTAACGGCACGATCCTCACGCGGGGCTGGATCGACCCGGCCAACCGCAACTCCGATCGGGCCGACGTCCCGATCAAGCCGGGCCGAATGTACGGAATCGACTTCGACCTGCAGCCAAAGGACACCGTCGTACCAGCCGGGAATCGGCTCGCGGTGATGGTCGTTTCCAGCGACCGCGACTTTACGATCCGGCCGCTGGCCGGGACCCAGCTGACCCTCGACCTGGCCCACAGTTCGCTCACGATCCCGGTGGTCGGCGGCTCGAAAGCGCTGGCCGACGCCATCGGCTGAGAAGGCGAGTCACGCGGGCGGTCCTGCCGACCGAATACCGGCAGACCGGTAGTCCGCGCGCCCGCATCGCGACAGGGGCATGCCGTAGTTCACTGGTGTGAGACGTATCCCTGCGTTCATTCATCGTTCGCGTCGCGTTTCCGGGAGCCGAGGGTGGCGGTTGAGTTCGTGGTCGACGAGGCGGTCGGGCCGTCGTGCGTCGACGTGCTGACCGACGCGTTGCCGGTGCGCGTCGACGTCCACCACACCGAGCGCAGAGTCTGGTTCGATACGCATGACTGGCGGCTGTTCCGGGCAGGGCTGCTGCTCGAGCACCACGTGCGGAAGCGCGAGTCGTGGCTTGTGCTGAGCGACCTCGAAGGGCAGTGGATCTCCCGACAGCCGACCGGCCCTGCAGCGGTCACCGCGAACTCCCTTCCGGACGGTGTGACGCGAGACCGCGTCCTCGAACTGATCGGTGTGCGGGCGCTGCTGCCGCGCGTAGTCGCGAGCGGTCCTGTTCAGGTGCTCTCGGTGCTCGGCCCCGAGGACAAGACCGTCGCCCGGATCATCGTCGAAGGTCCCACAACAGTCCGAGACGGCGTGCCCGTCGGCCTGCGGGCCAGGATCGAGTCTCTCCGCGGCTACGACAAGGACGCGGCCAAAGTGTGCCGGACGCTGGACGCCATCCCCGGGTTCGGGCCGGCCAAGGAGCTGCTCTTCGAGTCGGTCCTCCGGGCCGCCGGTCTCCATCCGCGCAGCTTCCGGTCGAAGCCCGACCTGGAGTTCACCCCGCGGATCCCGGCCACCCAGGCGTTCGCCGGCACGCTCACGCAACTACGAGAGATCGTCCTCGACAACGTCGAGGGCACGCTTGGTCAACTGGACACCGAGTTCCTCCACGATCTGCGGGTCACGGTGCGCCGTACCCGAGCCGTGCTGAAGTTCGCGCACGGAACGATCGACGAGGACGTCCGGGCCAGGTACGCCGTCGAGCTCAAGTGGCTCGCCGATCAGACCTCGTTGAGCCGTGATCTCGACGTGTACCTGCTCGGCTTCGACGACCTGGTCAGCCACGTGTCCGCATCGAGCGAGCTCGAACCGTTCCGCGAGCAGCTCACGCGGCACTGCACAAGGGCGCACGCCGCACTCAACCGCGCACTGCGGTCCGAACGATTCGCCGCGCTGCTCGACGGATGGCAACGTGAGCTGACGGTCCCGGAGCCTGTCGAGCGCCCGGTGATCGAGGTCGCCGACGAGCTGCTGAGCCGCGCCTGGAAGCGAGCCGCCAAGCGCGGCGACGCCATCACCGACGCGTCTGCGGCGGAAGCCGTGCACGATCTGCGCAAGCGCTGCAAGGAGCTGCGTTACCTGCTCGAGTTCTTCGGCAGCTTGTACGGCGCCGACGCCCGAAGCGAGGCCGTGAGTGAGCTCAAGCTCCTGCAGGACGTCCTCGGCGCGTTCCAGGACGCCGAGGCCCAACGGATCAGCGTTCACCAGTACGCCGTCGAACTCGCCAAGTCCGGGGCGCCCCCGGCGACGCTGATGGCGATGGGTCGCCTCGAACACCACCTGCAGCTTCGTCAGGACGCCGCTCGTGCCGAGGTGGCGGACCGCTGGCATCGGTTCAGCCGGAAACACAACCAGCGTCTCTACGCAAGGATGGTGACCAGCAGATGAGGATCGTCGCGTCGTACAGCATCAAGGGCGGTGTCGGGAAGACGACCGCGGCGGCGAACCTGGCCTGGCTAGCCGCCGAGAGCGGACACCGGGTCCTGTTGTGGGACCTGGATCCGCAGGGCGGTGCGACGTACCTGTTCCGGATCCGGCCCAAGGTCAAGGGCGGCGGCGGGGCGCTCGTCTCCGGCAAGCGTGACCTCCGCGACGCCGTCAAAGCCAGTGACTTCGACAACCTCGACCTGCTGCCGTCCGACTTCTCCTACCGCAACCTCGACCTGCTGCTGGACGCGCAGAAGAGGCCGACTCGCCGCCTCGGCCGGCTCCTCGACAGCATGGCCGACGACTACGACGTCGTCGTACTCGACTGTGCGCCGAGCGTGTCGCTCGTGTCCGAGGGCATCGTGCGCGCCGCGGACCTGGTCCTCGCTCCGCTGGTGCCCGCTCCCCTGTCGGTGCGCACACTCGACCAACTGCGGTCGTTCATCGCCGAGGCCAAGGGGCCCGCGCCAGACCTGCTCGCGTTCCTGTCCATGGTCGACCGCCGTCGCCGGCTGCACCGCGACCTGTCCGAGCAACTCCCGAAGGAACACCAAGACGTCTCGGGCACCACGATCCCGATGGCCTCGGTCGTCGAGCAGATGGGCGTACGCCGCGCCCCGGTGGTGGCCTGGGCCCGCACCTCCCCGGCATCGGTCGCCTACCGCAGCCTGTGGGACGAAGCCCGGCTACATGCGAAGGTATGAGCCCCCGTTGAAGTCGAGCACGGTCCCCACCGCGAACTCGGCCTCTGGAGATGCCAGGTAGACGATCGCCGCCACCTGGGACGAATCCGCGACCCGTTCCAGCGGGCTCACCGTGCGGCGGCGGCCGTACCCGTCGCCACTCAGATTCACGGCCGCCATGTCGCGGTGACGGTCCAGCCCGGGTTCGCAGTACCGGTCCGTCACTGACAAGGACTCGTATCTGAGCGAGTCCACACGCAACGAGCGCGGGACTTCGAGTCACAGACGGCGAGAGTGGGGCGGGCTGGTGCCCGCCCCACTCAGCGCTTCGGTGTCAGGAGGTGGCCGCCAAGGCGTTCACCATGCCGGCGCCGAAGAAGGTGGTGCTCGACGGCCCGCCGGTGCACTGGCGGACGTCATCGGCCGGCCAGACGGCCGGACATGCCGTCGGCGTCGCAGTACGCCGAATCTGCGCTGCCACGGCACCCGGGCTCCAGTTGGGGTGGAGCTGACGGATCAGCGCTGCCACTCCAGCCACGTGAGGCGATGCCATGGACGTCCCACTGATCCAGACCCAGCGGGCGCCGTTGGCGTCCTCGACCCCGCGCCCGGCGCCGGCCAGGGCCTCCCATTGGCCGGTGTCATCAGTGCTCGACCAGGCGGCAAGGACCCGGCCGTACGTCGTACCAGGAGTCTGCGCCGCGTCGCCACCTGGCGCCGTCACGTCCACGGTCGGACCTCCGGTGTTGGAGTAGCTGGCCAAGGTGGTCACGCCAGAGGCCGACACCGCGACCACACCGGGGAGTTCAGCAGGCGTGACTCGGCAGTTGTTGCGTACCTCGCGGGTCACGGCTGTGTCCGGCGGCCAGTCCGGGCTGATGGTGTCGGTGGTCGGGTGCCCCAGGTCCTGCGCCTCGTTGCCGGCCGCGGCCACGACCACGACGCCGCGCTGCTGTGCGTACCGTGAAGCACTCCGGAGGTCCGCGAGGATCGCTCGCTGCTCGGCGTCGTTGCCGCAGAAGTAGAGCCACGGGTCGGCGAACAGGCTCAGGTTGACGACGTCGAGGCGCTGGTCACCGGCGTACCGAAGCGCGGCAGCCACCGAGTCGGCGAAGCAGAAGCCCGCGATGGTGCAGGCCTTGATGGCCACTATCTTGGCGCTGGGTGCCACGCCGGCGATGCCGACGCCGTTGACCCGGGCGGCGATCGTGCTGGCCACGTGCGTGCCGTGGCCTTGCAGATCCTGCACTGCGGCCTTGTTGCTGCAGTCACCGTTGGCGACCTCCCGCGGGTCGGCCGTCGGCGTGGTCGAGAAGATGAACGAGCACGACCGAGCGACGTCGATGCTGCCGATAAGGTCGGGGTGGGTCAAGTCGACCCCGCTGTCGATCACCCCCACGTCGACGCCGTCACCAGTGGCGTTGGCGTACGACGCCGCACCGACTCCGATCGCACGCATGTCCCACTGACAGGCGGACAGCGGCTCAGGTCCGGCTGCGACGCCGAAGAAGGCCTGGCAGTTGGCAGAGGCCGCCGCCGGTGTCAGCGCTCCGGGTGTGGCCGCATTCGCTGAGGTCAGCAACCCCAGCGTCAGTGTGAGCACGGCTCCCACGAGCAGCACGAACTTCCTCATCTGAATCCCCTTCCCCAGGGAGGCGCGGACGACTCGGAACCGAACCGGCACACCGCCCAATCAATGCCTCATGATCGATCCGCACGGGGAGTCTTGCAACGCCTCAGCCAGGTCGCCGACGCCGACATCCCACGGGGTTATTGTTGGCGTCACGGGCTGGTTGGCGAGGAGGTTCGTGAAGCTTTGCTCAGCAGGTCGACTTGACCTTGGTGGACAAAGTCTCCACTGAGGCGACGAAAGCCTGAGACGCCGAAACGGCCGTCGCCAGGGTGGCGGCCGCCGGGGCGGACTTGGCCGTGGCAAGGCTGGTCTTCAGTGCGTTGTAGGCCGTCTCAACCGCGGTGAGCTCGGACGAGAAGTCCGACTTCGCATCGCTCTTGACCTGCGCCAGGTTGGTGTCGATTGCCGCTAGTCCGTTCTGCAGGTCACTGACGCCAGTCGACGAGGTGACATCGATCTTCTTGGCGTTGTCCACCGACGTCTTGAGATTGTCGACAGAATCGCACACGGCGGCGTTGTCGGAACTACAGCCCACAAGCGACACGCCGAGCACGAGAGCCGCCACAGCACGGACCACGGAAGACCTCATCCGCCGGTTACCCTGCTTGGTTGTGGTCTTGTCAGTCGAGGTGGTCATGGTGTTCTCCGGATCGTTTCGCCCACTGCTGGCTCCGCCATCAGAGCTCCGCGCGAGGTGGCGGCGCCGAAGACCGCCGGCCCTGGGCATTGCCATGGCGTCGAGTCAGGCTCCTGAGCGGGACTCCACGTGACACCGTGCCGTCGATCCCCGCGATGCGTCATCACCCCGAGGGGATGATCCGGGGCGAGGTGGGTCAGGCACCCCTCGACCGCTGCCCGATTGCACGAACAGGCATGAGGATGAAGAGGGCGAGTGCCAGGTAGCCGAGCAATGGGCGTGTCACGCCAGTCGGTGCATGCCTGGCTGAGCGGCTACAGCGTGCGGGCTGCCGGTTCGCGGCCATGACCTCAGCCGAGTTCATGTGCAGACCGAGGTCGCAGCGCCTGATCGGCCCTTGCGCGCCGGTTCGGCCCACGCTCATCCGTGGTGGATGACGCGTAGAGGTGACGCGCGCACCAGTGTGGGGGCAGGCATATCGACGCCTCCTGACAGTACTCACGGACCGCGACCCGAGATGACTTTGCGGCTTTGAGCGAGTGCTCAGGAGAGGAGAGGAAGAGTGGAACATGGCAATCGGGCCAGTACAGCTCATCGTGCTGGGGTTCCGGCACCCTGACTTCCACGGTGAGATCATTGCCGAACTCGAACGGCTCCGGTCGAGCGACACCGTCCGCGTGATCGACTCGTTGGCGGTCTACAAGAGCGCGGACGGCGACTTGGAGGCGGAGCATCTCAGCAACCTGTCCGAGCAGGAAGCGATCGAGCTGGGCAGCAAGATCGGGGCGCTCATCGGCCTGGGCTTCGAGGGCGAGGAGGGCATGGTGTCCGGCGCGGAAGCCGGCGCCGAGGCGGTCGCCGAGCGTGGCGGTGTGGGCGTGTTCACCGGCGAGGATGCCTGGGATGTGCTCGAGGAAATCCCGAACGACTCCGCCGCGGCGCTCATCCTGCTGGAGCACCACTGGGCTGTACCGCTCCGGGATGCCATTGCCCGGGCCGGGGGGTTCCGTATCAGCGACGGCTTCATCAGCCCACTGGACCTGATCGAGATCGGGCTGGTATCGGCTGACGAAGCCAAGGAACTGCACGAGATGGAAACAGCGGGCGCCGCCAGCTGACCGGGCGGCCGGCGTTCGCCACAGCACAGGGAGGAGGAAGAACCGGATGCTTGGATCACGCAGGGTCGCGCGCCGGACCGGGCGCCGCACCGCGCGGCGTGTCTCCCGCCGCAGGTAACAGCTCACAGCGAGTGGCCCCCAACCAGCGGGACAGCTTTCCCGTGCGCCCGGGCGAACTGCCCGGGCGGCCTCCGCCTGCCGCGGGGGTGTCGCACGCCGAGAAGGCGGAGATCAAGGCAGATGTCGAACAGACGCTGCCGCTCAACAGCTCCGGCATCGTGGCGATGTTCGAGCCGCAATGGACGGACGCTATCGACAAGGCGCTCTCGGGTGCCAGCAACGTGACGAAGGAGCAGGTCGACGGGGACAGCGCAGACGAGGTCAAGGCCGCGGTCGCGAAGAATCCGCCGGCTACGACCGCGTAGCGCCGTATCCAGCCCGACCGTGCTCGACCTGACCTCACCTGAGCTGGGCCCAACGGGGCGAAGAATGCCGCGATCAGGCCCGATCCTCATGTTCGGGTCCGACGTAATCCGGCGGAGGGAGCTCCCCATGACGGAGCGGACACAGGCAAAGCGGACACCGGCAAAGCGGACACCGGCAAAGCGGACACCGGCAAAGCATTCAACTGCGGCTCGGGCGGGTCGGGCTGCCTCGTCCGGGGGTGCCGCGCGGGCTCACCCCTACCGGACCGTTGACGAGCGGGCCGCGCGGGGTCGGGCGTGGCGGGAGGCGGCGCCGATCGAGGGGCACGCCAACTACGAGATCAATCGTCAGCGGAAGGATCCGGTAGGGATCCTGCGGGCTCAGGATGACGCCCGGGTGCAGGATCTGGTGCCGATCCGGTACGGGCGGATGAGCGCGTCGGCGTTCGCGTTCTACCGCGGGTCGGCGGCGATCATGGCCTACGACTTGTCGAGTCAGCCGTGGACTCCAGGTCACACGCAGTTGTGTGGTGACGCCCACCTGTCGAACTTCGGGGTGTTCGGCTCCCCCGAGCGTGACCTGGTCTTCGACGTCAACGATTTCGACGAGACGCTGCGCGGCCCGTTCGAGTGGGACGTCAAGCGACTGGCCGCCTCGTTCGTGTTGGCGTCCCGGGATCGTGGTTTCAAGCGCAAGGAGGCCGCGACCGCGGTGCGTACAGCGCTGCAGGCGTACCGGTCGGCGATCACCGAGATGGCTCAGCTGGGGACGCTGGACGTCTGGTACACCAGGATCGACGAGCAGATGCTGCTCGACGCGATCGCCCAGATGGGCGACCAGCAGGGCAAGGGGAAGAAGAAGCTTCGGAAGAAGGTCACCAAGACGGCGACGGCCAACTTCGACGCGGCGCGGCGCAAGACCTCGATGAAGGCCGCGCGGAAGTTGACCGAGGTCGTGGACGGCCAGCACCGGTTCCGGGAGGACCCGCCGCTGCTGTCCCGGGCGGCCACCGAGGACGACCGCCGCCTGGTGGAAGTGGGCTTCTCCGACTATCGGGCGACGCTGCCCGAGGACCGCCGCCGGTTGCTGGAGCGCTACGACATGATCGACGTGGCCCAGAAGGTGGTCGGGGTGGGCAGCGTGGGCACCCGAGCCGGGATCGTGCTGCTCAAGGGGCGGGACGACTCCGATCCGCTGGTCATGCAGTTCAAGGAGGCCACGTCGTCGGTGCTCGAGCCGTACCTGGGCGCCAGCACGGCAACCCAGCACGGTGAGCGGGTCGTGCAAGGGCAGTGCTACATGCAGGCCGCCAGCGACATCTTCCTCGGCTGGGTGCGCGGCGAGGGCGGCCGAGACTTCTACGTCCGGCAGCTGCACGACATGAAGGGCAGTGTCGACACCACCACCATCCAACCGATCGGCTTGACCGCCTACGCCCGCTTGTGCGGCACAACCCTGGCCCGGGCCCACGCCCGAGGCGGCGACGCCGTCGCGATCGACGCCTACCTCGGCACCGACGACTCCTTCGCCGAAGCCCTCGAGGAGTTCGCCGAGGTGTACGCCGACCAAGCCGAACAGGACTACGGACAACTCCAGCAGGCCATCACCGAAGGGAAGATCCAGGTCCAGACCGGAATCTGAGCCGCTGCACATCCTACGACGGGTGGACGTCACGACCGGCGGCCTGAGGACTGTTATCCAGGATCCCCTGAACAGTTCGGCGACGACGACGCTGGCGGCATTCAACACACTGGCGGACTTGCTGGCGGGGTGTGCGACGCGGGTCCGCGGCGACGCGTGCGACAAGCTCTTCGCAGCCGCCACGCCTCCCGGTGGCGCGGTGCCGACCGACACGCTGACGGCGGCACAGAACATCGCGCGCAATCCGTCGCATCAAGCCCAGGAGCTCTACGCTCTGCTCGACGAGTTCTATCCCGTCCCGGCCGGAAAACTCTGGCGCGAAGTGCCTTTCGTCCCGTATCTCAGCTTCGCCCCGGAGCGCCTGGACGCTCTCGCTGGTCTATGCCGGCGGCGGGATGAACTCGCTGGGTGGCATCGCCATCGATGGCGAGGGCAACATGTGGTCGGCCAACAACTTCATGCCTGGCGCGCAGTCCACGATCGGGGGCCCGTTCGGCGGCGTCTCGAAGATCGCGCGGCTGGGGTCGAGGACCGTTCGCGGAGGAGTTCGCCCGTGGCGGCGTCGAACCCGGCAGCGACCTCGTGAACCCTCGCGTCGATCCCATCGATCGCGGCCCGGGAATGCGCGTGCGCTGAGCGGGCTATCGGGATCTGATCAATCCTCTGAACGATGCTCGTCCGCCTCACTCGAAGCGGGCAGCAGCGAATCCGATGCCGACCTTTGTACGTCAAAGACTTCGGTCTCGGGGCCGGGCCGCTGGGACAGCCACTGCATGTACGACTTGGATTCATCGAGATCGGGTTCCGCACCACCGGGCAGGGGGCGGTTGAATACGAGCCGGGCGGTGGCCTCGAGCGCGCTTCGGAGCAGATCGGCAGGACCGCTCGCCTCGAACCCCAGGGTCCACCAGTCTTGGCCGATGGTGCTGACCTCGGTGAGTTCCACGTCGCACTGTGGCTCCTGGTCCAGCTCCGAGGCGCGCGCCACGACCTGTCCTCCGGTCAGTGCGAAACGGCTGATACGCCGCCTTTTGCGTACCGGCCGCCAGCCGGGCGGGATGCCGCTGTACTGGTCGGGCGGGCTGGCCGGAAAGGACCACTTCTGCCAGGACTCCAGGCGTCCGCGGGCACGGCCCGCCACCTCCAGGATCCCCGGGCTCCCGTGGTACATCTTGACCTCGAGTAACCTTCCCCCGCGGACTTTCACCGACAGCCCAGGCAACCGCGGATCCAACAGGTAGCTGTCCTCGCGTGACTCCGCCTCGATCGGGAACCGCCCGAACCATCCGGTCACCGCGGTCTCCAGCCGGCCCGCGAAGATCCAGCGCACCTCCAGGCTGCGGACTTCCTCGGCGGCCCGGCCCTCAGGCGATTCAGCCGTCATCGACACACGCTCCTGACGCTGGCCGGATGCCAACATGTCTGTGGCCTGTCTACTCAGTCACTTGTCGCGTGTGGGGGTGCCAGTCATCGGCAGGGCACCGCCCTCAGCGGCCTCAAGCTCGTCCTTGTCGGGCCGTCCGCGCACGGCTCCGATGATCGCCACGGCGATGGCGGCCCCGAGCACGGGGCCTGCAATATAGACCCACCATCCCGTGTAGTCGTTGCCGACGATGTCGGGCCCGAGCGTACGGGCCGGGTTCATGGAGGCGCCGCTGATCGGGCTGGCGAACAAGCCGAGCAGCGCGACCGTCGAGCCGACCGCGATGGCCGCGTTGTGGCCGATGCTGCGGGCCCCGGTCGCGGTGTTGAGGATGATGCTGACCAAGATCGCGGTCAGAACGGTTTCCATCACGAACGACTTCCACTCCCCGCCGGAAGTGTTGATCGGGTAGTTCCCGCCCGTGCTGACGTCGCCGAACATCAACTCCAGGAGCAGCGCGGCACAGATCGCCCCGGCGAACTGGACCAGCCAGTACGGCACCACCCATTTGGTGGGAAACACTCCCCGGCCGGCAAAGGCGAAGGTCACAGCGGGGTTGATGTGGAGTCCCGACAGCGGGCCCCAGGCGTAGATCATTGCCATCACCACCGCCCCAGGCGCGATCACCGCCGCAGTCCTGCTGATCGGTTCGTTGCCCACGTAGTGGTTGATCACGCCCGATCCGGCCGCCACCGTCACCAGTACGAAGGTGCCCAGAAACTCGATGATCAGCCGGATCCACAACGGCCGTTGCCGCAGGGTGTCTTCCTCGAACCGGATGAAGTACCGGCGCCCAAGTGACTCCGTGTGCTCAGGACCGGGATCGATAGCGGGGTCTGCCATGGCGCACCTCTTTCCTTCTCGGCTGTCCGGGCTGGACCGCCCGGGTTCGGTTTCAGATGTCGGTGGTCGCTTTGGCTCTGCCGTCTTTGACTGCGCTCTGGAGTGCGGCGTAATCGCGTTCGTTCTGGTCGGCGTAGGTTTCGGCGAAGTCGGCGATTGCCTGGTCGAAGGCGTCCGAGCCGCCGAGGTAGGCGGCCAGGGCGACGCGGTCGCCGGAGCGAGCGTGGGCGCGGGCCAGGGTCGATCCGCACACGCGGGCATAGACCACCATGCCCGAGGGCACCGTCCGCTCGATCGGGAGGGAGAACTTCCAGTCCTTGAGCTGGCGGACGTAATAGTCGCGGTCCACTCCGTCCGGGCCTAGCGTGTGGGTCCAGCCGAGGAAGATATCGCTCTCGGCCTGCATCAGGTGCTGTCCGGCGACCACGCGCTCGCCCTGGTTGGCGTACTGGCTGCGCCCGCAGTAGTCCGCCAGGACCGACGGCTGCGCCTCCTTGGCCTGCAGGAACACGGGTTCGACTCCGTCTCCGCTGTCCATCAGCACGATCCAGGCGCGGGTGCCGACGCTGCCCACGCCGACAACCTTGCGGGCCGCCTGGACCAGCGTGAACTGCTCGAGCATGTGCCGACGGTCCGACTGCAGGGTGCGCCGGTACTTGCCCAGCAGCGTGCTGATCTGCTCATACACTTCGCTGGCCTGCACGTCAGCGAAAACCTCCTCGATGGGGACGACCATCGGGGGGTCACTGATGATCCGCCGACGGCCCTCGACCAGCGTGGTCAGCTTGCGCAGGGCCTGGGTGCTGTCGCGGGTGTGGGCCTTGGCCAGCATCTTCTCCGTAGCCGTGAACCTCTTCGCCTTCAGCTGGGACCGGAACTGCCCTAAGGCCTGTTCGATGTCCAAGTGCGTGTACCACACCTCCAGGAACGTCTGTTCCGCGAACCCGCGCATCGCCTTCCGGTACCCCTGCACCGCCGCGAGGACGATCTTGCGGCGGTGCTTGCCTTGGAACCCGTTCTCCCGTCCCGCCACTGCCAGGCTCGCCGCCAGCCGCTTGACGTCCCATTCGAACGGCCCGGGCAGCGTCTCGTCGAAGTCGTTGACGTCGAAGACCAGCTCCCGCTCCGGTGAGGCGTACACGCCGAAATTGTTCAGGTGCGCATCTCCGCACAGCTGCACGTGCAGCCCCGATGTGGGCGTCGTGGCCAGGTCAGCCGCCATCGGCAGCGCAGCCCCCCGGTAGAACGTGAACGCCGACACCAACATCCGCCCGTGCCGAATCGGCACCAGCTCCGGCACCCGCGACTTCGCCTGCTCCAGCAGCAGCCCCACCGGATCTCGCGACCCGCCGGGCTGGAACTCCGCGTGCGACTCCCGCGGAGTGACCCTCTGGGCATCCTTCCCCCGGGCGACCCGGTCCGCATGGCTCAACTGCCCGCGTGTCCCGGACTGCTTCGAATTTCTACGGAACGCCCGCGCGGCCGGGCTCGCCAATCTGTCACTCTCAGTCTTCACAGTCATAGCCACCCCTTCCGCCCACGCCATCGAGAAGTGCCGAACCAGATCCAGCGGATCGCGCCTGCTGGAACGGGGACCGCGGGGCAGCATCGTTCCCTGGACCACGCCCCTACTCTGATACCGAGAAGGGCGCGCGTCATCACCCCTGCTGGGTAACAAGAGGCCGATCCAGACAGAACGGGCCTGGTCAGCAGCGGCCACCCTCCACTGTCACGCTCGGTTAGCAGTCGTTGTCGGCACTGTCGGGTTCATCCGGGCGGGAGGAGGTTGCCGCCGCTCGTTGCGCACACAATCGAGATCTGCGCTGTCGGCGCGCCCACCGAGCGATCGGTGACTGGTGCGGGCGAGGTTCGCAGCGCGGCGCAGTCGTCTCGCGGCCGCACCAGGTCAGGTTGTTGGACTAGGGAGGGGAGACCGATGACCGACTCGCAGGTCCCATCGGGCAAATCCCCCGCGGAGGGGCGGGCTGTTGCTTCGCCGCCGGCCGGACCACCGGCGATGGACCCGGTGGCAGTCATCCGCTCCAAGCCGTACCTGTCAGCCCTGCTGCTCGCCGCGATCCTGGGTATCCCGATCTCAGCTGTGGCCTACGGTTTCCTGGCCCTGACCAGCAAGATCCAGCAGTTCCTGTTCGACGACCTGCCGCAGGATGTCTTCACCGGCGGCGTCCCCGCCTGGTGGCCGGTGCCTTGGTTGGCGCTGTGCGGCCTCCTCACCGGTTTGACCATCCGGTACCTGCCCGGCAACGCGGGCCATTCACCCGCCTTCGGGTTCAAGACCGGCGGTCCCCCCGTGGATCGGGAGCTCCCCGGCATCATCCTCGCCGCACTCACCACGCTCAGTCTGGGCGCTGTCCTCGGACCCGAGGCACCCCTGATCGCCATCGGTGGTGGCCTCGCCGCGCTGACCGTCCACCTCGTGAAGAAGGACGCACCACCGATGGCCTTGACGATCCTGGCCTCGGCCGGCAGCTTCGCCGCAATCAGCACGCTGCTCGGCTCCCCGGTGCTCGGCGCGTTCCTGATCATGGAAGTCGCCGGCATCGGCGGCGCGACGCTGAGTCTGGTGGCGCTGCCAGGACTGCTCGCCTCCGGCATCGGCGCTCTGGTCTTCGTCGGGCTGGACAACTGGACAGGACTCGGGAACTTCTCGCTGGCCCTCACGACGGTCCCGCCGGCGACACATCCGACCATCGCGACAATGGCGTGGGCCCTGGCCATGGGAGCGGCGGGCGCGCTGCTGGGCTGGGCGATCCGGTGGATCGGGCTGTCGCTGCGCCCGGTCGTACACCTGAACCGGGTGCTGGTCACGACCATTCTCGGCCTGGCGATCGGCCTCACCGCGATGGCATACCAGCTCGTCTCCGACAGAAGCTTCACCCAAGTGCTGTTCTCCGGCCAGGATGCCTTGCCTGCATTGGTCGATCAGGCCGCCGACTACTCGGTCGGCGTACTGATCCTGCTCGGGGCCTGCAAGGCCCTGGCCTACGGGCTCTCGCTGAGCGCCTTTCGGGGCGGACCGGTCTTTCCCTCGATGTTCATCGGTGCGGTGCTGGGGATCGCCGCAAGCGGCTTGCCCGGCATGAGTCTTGCGCCGGCGATCGCCACGGGCATCGGAGCCATGTGCGCCGCGATGCTGCGGCTGCCCTTGACCTCGACGCTGTTGGCCACCCTCCTACTCGGTGCCGACGGCGTGTCGGTGACACCGCAGGTCGTCGTGGCCGTGGTGGTGTCCTTCGTCATCACCTACCTGCTCCCGGATCCAAGTCACGAGACGCCGAAGCGATCCGGGTCCCCGCAATCGGGCTGATCTCCGCGTCCTGCTCGACCCGGAACACGCAGGGTCATAGTTCGGTAGCGGCCTTGACTGTCCCCGCGTCGGCCGCCGCCGCGAGTCTCTTGTGGTCGCGGTCGTTGACGTCGGCGTACGCAACGGCGAACTCTGCGATCGCGTGGTCGAAGGCGTCGGCCTTCCCCAGGTAGCCCGCGATGGCGACCTCGTCGCCGCCTCGGCCGTGCGCGCGAGCAAGAGTCCATCCGCACAAGGCGCCGTAGATGCCAAGGCCGCCGGGAGTCAGCTTCGACGGATCGATCTCGCCCTTCATGTCCCAGAGTTGCCGGAAGTAGTAGTCGTTTCCGTCCGGCGCTGTCGACCAGCCGAGGAGTGTGTCCGGCAAGGCCTGAAGCAGGCGCTGGCCGGCCACCACTCGATGCCCGTGATTCGGATAGCTGCTGCCTTCCAGGTAAGGCTCGAGAACGGACGCCTCTGCCTGCTTGACCTGAAGGAACAGCACGTCGTCCCGGCGCTTGCCGCGCAGGAGGACCACGTAACAGCGTGTGCCGACGCTGCCGACACCCACCACCTTCCGCGCCATGTCGACGATCTCGTACTGGTCTAGCAGCGCTCGACGGTCGTCTCCGAGGCTCGCCCGGTAGCTGTCGAAGGCCAACCGAATGCCCGCGTCAACCCGATCCGCGTCGGCAGCGGCCCACAGTTGCCGGACTGGGACCAGCAGCGGCGGGTGGCTGGCCAGACGTACCGTCGCGCCGTCGCTCTGGCACAGCCTGGCCAAAGCGACCCGACTGTTGTGTGCCCTCGCCTTCGCGAAGATCCTCGCCAGGCGATCAGGAGCAAGCTTTGGCGCCTCGACCCCGTACTCCGCCTCCAACTGCCCGGCTATGTCTGCTATTTGGTCCGACGACATGTGGAGAAACCAAAGCTCGAGCGTCGCCAACTGGGCGAAGCTCAGCACGGCTTCTCGGTAGCCGCGCACGGTCAACCGAGCCGCCTCACGTTGCCGGTCGCGCGGGAGGCCCTTCTGTCGAGCGGCAATGGCAACGCTCGCCGCCAGGCGTTTCACGTCCCATTCCCACGGCCCCGGCAGTGTCTCGTCGAAATCGTTCACGTCGAAGACGAGGTCACGCTCCGGCGATGCGAACAGTCCGAAGTTGACCAGGTGCGCATCACCGCACGCCTGTACCGCGATGCCGGTCGTGGGGCTCCCGGCAAGATCGTTCGCCATGATCGCGGGGCCGCCGCGGTAGAACGCGAACGGCGAGGAGAGCATCCGGCCGTAGCGAATCGGGAGCAGATCCTTCGCCCGGGTCTCGGCCTGTGCCTCGAGGATCTCGACGGGGTCGGGCCGATCGGGCGCCGGTTCCCACTCCGAGTGAATCCGCCGCGGCTGCCGCTTCCGAGCGGCCTTCCCCACCGCCCGCCGAGCCTGCGAACTCAGGTCGCGCGTACCGGCCGCGCTCTCGTCCATGACCTCAGGGTCGCAGGTCCGCCTGCCCGACGACAGGTGACGGCAAGCGGTCGCCTGATTCCTCCGGCTTGACGCATGCCGATATGGGCATATGATAGCGCCCATGGCACGAGCAGCGACGACGTCGGACGTCTTCAACGCGATCGCCGAGCCGCAGCGCCGGGTGATCCTGGCGCTGCTGCAGGCGGGTGAGCGGCCGGTGACCGAGTTGGCCCGGGAGCTGGGGATGACCCAGCCGCGCGCGTCCAAACACCTGCGGGTGCTCCGGGAGGTGGGGCTGGTGCGGGACCGCAAGGCAGGCAAGCAGCGCCTGTACGGCCTGGACGCCCGTGGGCTGCGGCCGGTCCACGAGTGGACCGGCGGGTTCGAGCGGTTCTGGAACGAGAGTTTCGACCGGCTGGACACCTACGTGCAGGACCTGAAGCAGACACGGCAGGAGGAATGACCGATGGCAGGAGCAAGGCAAGAAACGCGGGCGGAGCCGGCGACGGCCGACCGCGAGATCGTGATCTCCCGAGTCATCAGTGCCCCACGGGAGCTGGTGTTCGAGGCGTTCACCGAGGTCCGGCACCTGTCGCGGTGGTGGGGACCAGAGGGGTTTACCACCACCACGCGGTCCTTCGAGTTCCGCGTCGGCGGGGAGTGGGACTTCGTGCTGCACGGACCGGACGGGACGGACTACACCGAGTGGATCACCTGGACCGAGATCGTCCCGCCGGAGCGGATCGCGCTGCTCCACGGTGAGTCCCGCGGCGACGCGAACGCCTTCGAGTCGGTCCTGACGTTCGAGCCCGACGGTACGGCGACCCGGATCGAGATGCACACGGTGTTCCCCACCAAGGAACTGCGCGACGAGGCGGTCGAGAAGTACCACGCGATCGAGGGCGGCCGGCAGACCCTGAGCAACCTGGCTGCCTACGTCACCGAGATCGTTCGGAAGGGAGTTGAGGACTGATGGCCGGGAAGGTGTTCTTCAGCGTGTCCATGTCGCTGGACGGCTTCATCGCGCCCGAGTCCCTCGGGGACTTGATGGGGCAGCAGTGGATGGAACTGCAGGCGTGGATCTTCCCGCTGCGGTTCTTCCGGGAGAACCTCAACCTGGGCGAGGGCGGCGAGGAAGGGCGCGACAACGACATCGCCCGCGAGACGTTCGAGCGCACCGGCGCGAGCGTCATGGGCAAGCGCATGTTCGACGCCGGCGAGCAGATGTGGCCGGAGGAGGCGCCGTTCCACACGCCGGTCTTCGTCGTGACCCACGAGAAGCGTGACCCCTGGGAGCGCCCCGGCGGCACGACTTTCAACTTCGTCAACGACGGCATCGAGGCCGCGCTCGACCAGGCCCGCGAGGCCGCCGGCGACCGGGACGTCCGCATCGCGGGCGGCGGCGCAACGATCCTGGAGTACGTGAACGCCGGCCTGATCGACGAGTTCTCGATCGCGCTGTCGCCCGTGCTGTTCGGCGCCGGAATCCGCCTGTTCGAGGGCGTGGACGCGGGCCGCGTGGCCCTGGAGCCGGTCCGCGCGGAGCCCTCCCCGAGGGTGACCCACCTGACCTACGCCGTCCGGGAGCGGTAGGGCCGGATCGCAGCAGGTGCCGGCATCCGGTCACCGCCGGGTGACGTGGGACTAGCTCTTCGGGCGACAGAGCCCGCCCTCCTCACCCAACTGCAGATGCAGATCCATCCCGGCATCCTCGCAGGTCGGCTCGCACTGAACCCGCCCTCGGTGATGTGCGGCGGCGCCGGTCACCGTTGCTCGAGCACAGCTCTGTACGTCGCATCACCCGGCATGGATGATTCGCCGAATCAGTTGCGGTGTCGGGGCGGCACGGCCGACCCGGGCAGGCTCCGTTCACCCAGTGGGGATGAGGCGGTCGCGTCGCCATGGGCCGAGGCTGCAGTCGACGTACAGACCGATCCGAGGAGGACACGATGGCGACGCTGACTGTGTGGAAGTTCGACAGCCCCACGGCTGCCGACGAGGTGGTCGGGACGTTGGAGTCGTTGGCCAAGCAGGAGCTCATCACGGTCCACGATGCGGCGACGGTCTCGTGGGAAGAGGGCAAGAAGAAGCCCAAGACCCGGCAACTGCACAGCCTGGTAGGCGCCGGGGCGATGGGTGGCATGTTCTGGGGAATGCTGTTCGGACTGATCTTCTTCGTTCCGTTGCTCGGCGCGGCCGTCGGCGCCGCCTCTGGTGCGTTGGCCGGCTCGATGGGCGATGTCGGGATCGACGACGAATTCATCAAGAGCACGCGCGACCAGATCGCGCCGGGTACGTCGGCGGTGTTCCTGATGACCAGCGATGCCGTCCAGGACAAGATCAAGGCCGCCTTCGCCGACCGCGGTCTTCACGCCGAGCTCGTGAGTTCGAACCTCTCAGCTGACCAGGAAGCAGCCCTCCGCGAGATGCTCCCCCAGTAACCCGGCGCCGAGGACGACACCGGAGGGAGGCCCAGATGGCACTGACTACCTACGAGATCCGCATTGTCGGCCAGGTGCCGGCCGGGCTTCTCGCCCAGCTCGGCGATGTCACCGTTGCGGAGCTGGAGCTGAGGACAGTGCTGACCGGCAGGTTCACCGATCAGGCTGCGTTGCACGGGTTCTTGCAGCGCCTGCGTGCACTCGGTCTCGACCTCGTGGAGGTTCGATCGGTGGCCTCACCCGAAGACGAAGAGCCACAGGGCGAGGAGTCACCATGATCGAGCACCAGTGCGGTACGGCGTACGAGTTCACCGTCGCCGGCCCGATGGGTCCGTTGTTGCGCGCCGCGTTCCCCGGGCAGCGATTCGCCGCGATCGAGGCGTGCACGGTCATCCGGATGCAGGTCTCTCCTGACCGCGACCTGGATCTGGTGGATCTGGTCGGCCTGCTCGAGTCCGCGGGCGTAGTCGTCCAGGACCTCTATCGGGTCAGCCCGCTGGAAGCCGAGACACCGGCCTGAGGAGGAGCATCGGCTGACTACTCGGCCAGGAGTCCGAGTTCGCGGGCCCGGTGGACGGCCTGCCGACGAGTGCCGACGTCGAGCTTCCGATGGATCCGTTTGAGATGCGCCTTTACCGTGTTGACGGATACGTACAGCTCCGACGCGATCTCCGCGTTCGTCATCATCGTCGGCAGGTACCGAAGAACGATCAATTCACGGTCGGTCAGCGGTTCGGCCGGTACGCCGGATGGTGCGCCGGGTGACCTGAGCAGGCCCATGTCGACAAGGAGTTCGTCCGCGAAGTCGGTGAGATCCGGCCCCGAGTGCTCCAGCCACGTCAGCAGACGAGGTAGCTGTTCGGGGTCCAGGACGAGGAACGGTCTTCGGACCCCCTCCGGCCGAGCGGCCTCCAGCGCGAGGGCGAGCGCTCCCGCGGCGCGATTGTCTTCACGCAACCGGCCGGCCACCAAGGTCGTCAGGAGCCACACCTCGACGACGGCACTGCGCTCGACCGACTCGTCCCGAAGGCGCGCGAGAACCTCCTCGGCGCGGTGTGGCGCACCGCGGGCCAGGAACGCTCGCGCGAGGCAGACCTGCTCGCTGGCGAACGGCGTCGTCCGGTCGGTGGGAGACCCGAACCTGGTCAGGGCGGTGCCCGGGTCACCGGCCGCGAGGTCGATCTCGGCCTCGGTGATCGCGAGCCATCGTGCGAGGAAGACCGGTGGCGCCCACTCGGCGAACTTGTTCCTCAGGCGCGACAACTCCTCTCGTGCGGCGTCCACTCTGCCGACCGAGGCGTCCAGTCGAGCTTGTGCAAGGCCGATCGCGTACGTGGAAGTGACTTCCGCCGAAGCCGTCCGGGCCTCGCCCAGCAACCTGCGGGCGACGTCGAGGTTGTTCCACTGGAAGTGGACCATGGCCAGGGCCAGGTATGCGGTCGCCGCCTGTGGCATGGGTGCCCAGCCGCGAGCTTCGACGGCAGCGACTGCCTGAGCGGCGAACCCGAAGGCCTGCTGCAGCCGACCTGATGAAGCGGCAAGCAGCCCGAGATGCGCCAGTACGTTGATCCGGGCGACGTCTATCCGGGTCGCCTCGGCAACGCGAAGGCCATCCAGCAGACATGCTTCGGCGTCGGCAAAGCGACCGGACCAGAGCAACGCAGTACCGAGGTTTCCCAGCGCGACGGCACGATACTGATTCGCGGCCGGCATTGACATCCCCGGCCCGGCGAGCGCGTCGCAGGCGTCCGAAGCGGCCGACATCACGGCCGCGATGTCGCCACGTGCCCGTGCGGAAGGCAGCGAAAGCATCTTGATCGCGATATACGTGGGGATCCGTGACTCCGGACTGGCTGTGTCCAATCGCGCCTGAGCGAAGTCGACCTGCCGTTGCATGTCTTCGTGGCGGCCGGCGAACAGCAGGCGCCCGGCGGCGCACAGCGCCATCTCTGGGCTGTCAGCGAGGAGGTGGCTGGGAATGCGAGCCAGGATGGCGTCAAGCTCCGTCCGTTCGGACGAAACCAGCAAATGCATGGCTTGCCTGACGAAGAGACGGCCCAGCAACTGCCAGTCGGCCGCCTCGGCAGCTTGGCGCAGCGCCTCCAGCGGGTGTCCGTTCTCAGCGAACCAGAGGGCGGCGCGCCGGTGCAGGCCGGGCAGGCGCCCAGGATCGTCGACCGCCAGCCGATGGTGCAGCATCTCGCGAAGCATCGGGTGGTACCGGTACCACTGCCGGTCCGGGCCGAGACCGACCACGAAAGCGTTGGATTTCTCGAGCATCTCCAGGAACTGCAGACCGCGCGGCTCGTCGGACAACACTTCGGCCAGTCCGCCGTTCAGCCGCTCCGCGACAGAGGTCCGCAGCAGGAACCTCCGCAGCGCGGGTGGCTGGTTGTCGAACACCTCCGCGGCCAGGTAGTCGGAGACCGCCTGGTCGTCGCCGGCGAAGTCGGCCGGGGTCCGGCCTGGCCCCAGCCCGTTGAGGAAGAACGCGGCCAACCGCACCCCGGCCGGCCACCCTTCGGTGCGGTCGACGAGTAGCTGGGCCTCGTGTGGAGCAACCAGGACACCCTCCGCGGCAAGCAGCGAGGACGCCTCGGCGACGCTGAACGCGAGATCCGTGGATCGGATCTCAGCGAGATCTTCCGTCATCCTGAGCCGGTGCAGTGGCAGGGCGGGATCTGCCCGGGTCAGGAGCACCATCCGCAGCTGACGCGGCGGGTGCCGCAGCAACTCGGCCAGGCGCGAGAGCACGACCGGTTCCTGCAGGACCTGGAAGTCGTCGAGAACGACCACGACCGGGGCGCGCAGCCCGTTCAGGCCCGCGAGGAGCAGGCGGAAGCTCTCGTCCTCGCTGCCGAGTCCCGGCGCCAGCTCAGCCAGTGGGTTGCCTCGGGGAATCAGCACCGCGCTGCGGATGGCCGTCACCAGATACGACCAGAACGACCCTGGATCGTTGTCGCTCTCGTCCAGGGAGAACCAGACCACCGGGCCGGCAGAAGGTCCGGAGGCCGCCCAGGAAGCGGTTGCCAGCGTCTTCCCCCAGCCCGCGCCGGCGCTCACGACCGTCATCGGCCTGCGGGTTCCGGCATCCAGCAAACGATTGATCTGTGGGCGGGCGACATACGACGACGGGACCCGTGGTCGTGCCAGCTTCGTCGCCCGCAACTCGAACTCCGCCGCCTCCGGAGGCGGCGGCGGTAGACGTCCTGCCGCACCGATTGCCATATCCCCCGACCTGTCGACCGCCCGCTCCCTGCTCGAACTGCCGTCGCCGGACAGGTCGGGTCGCGGGTGCTGCTGCCGGTCGCCAGTCCGGCACGGTAGACCGGACTGCGCGCCCCCAGGGTCAGCCTGATCGGTACACATGCTACGTGAGGTCCGCCGGATACCACCCGTAACGGGCCAGGCCGTTTCGGGCGGCTCGGTTCACGATGATGGCGTGACCTTCCGAGTCAAAGGTGGCGGTCGGCCGATCATCGCGACCTGCATCGCCAATGCCATCGAGTGGTACGACTTCGCGGTCTACGGGGCACTCGCGTCGGTCCTCGTCGCCGTCCTGCTACCGCCGGGCCAGGGGGACGGCGGGCTGACGGCGATCTTCGCCGTGTTCGCGACGTCCTTCCTGGCGCGACCGATCGGGGCATTGCTGGTCGGAACGCGTGCGGACCAAGTCGGGCGACGCCGCGTGCTGGCTGCCATGATCCTTCTGATGGCCGGCGCTACTGCTGCGATCGGTCTTCTTCCGCCCTGGTCAGCCGTCGGAGTCCTGGCACCGTTGTGCCTCGTGATCCTTCGCCTGGTGCAGGGATTCGCGTCCGGAGGCGAGGTCACCGCGTCCATCGCCTACCTTCTCGAATCGTCACCTGGACGTCGTTGGGGCTACTACGGAGGCTGGCACACGGCGACCACCGCGCTCGGGGTCGCCGCTGGGCTGACGGCCGCCGCGGTCGTCTCGGCCACGCTGTCGACGGCCGATCTTGAGCATTGGGGATGGCGGATCCCCTTTCTCGTCGCTCTCCCACTGGGTCTGGCCGGCATCTATATCCGGTTGCGCCTGGACGAGACGACTGCGTTCGAGCAGGCCGAAAGGAGTGCGGCGACCATCCGGATCGCCTGGCGCGAGCACACTCCGGCTGTCTGGACGGGCTTCGTCCTGGTGAGCGTTCTCGCGGGCGCATTCAACATCTGGTTCGTTTTCCTACCGTCGTACGTCGTCGCCGAGGACATCCACGCCCTGCCCGTGGCCTTGACCTGCGCAGTAGCCGGGCTGGCGGCGGCCGCGGTAGCAGCCCCGCTGTGGGGGATGCTGTCCGACCGGGTCGGGAGGCGCCCGCTACTGGTGGCCGGCACCCTGCTCCTGTGCCTGCTCGCAGTGCCTGTGTACGAGCTGGTGGTCCAGGGCTCGATCCTCCGGCTGCTCGTGGCCGACCTTGCGATCGGGATCCTCCTTGGCACGCTGGTGATCTCCGCGCACATCGCGGAGCGGTTCCCCGTCACCGTCCGTGCGAGTGGCATCGCGCTGACGTACGGCTTGGCGACAGCGCTGATCGGCGGCACGGCCCCGGTCGTGGCCAGCCTGCTGGCCCAGCACGGATTCTCCCTCGGCATCCCCCTCTACCTGCTCGGCCTCAGCGCGGCCGGACTCATCGCAGCGCTGCACGCCCCACCGGCCGTGGCATCCGCGGACACCTGGACCAGCGGCACCCGGATCGGGTGATGCCGTAGATCGAATGCCGCGAGAAGGTAGCTCCCAGGGCGGACGAGAAAGTCTGGTGGGGCTGATGAACGCGATGCGAGCTGCCGCGATGAGGGCCGAGGGGGGCCGAGACGACCCTCTGCGCGCGGTCAGGTACGCAATCCCAGGGCCTCCGAGGGCGTACGTCGAACGCCGGCGACTGACGGCGCGGCTGGACCGGGGCGCCGAGCTCCCGCTGACCCTGGTCAGCGCTCCCGCAGGCAGTGGGAAGACCGCATTGGTCGCCTCGTGGGCGACGAAACGCCAAGCACCCGGCGGCACGGCGTGGATCACCTTCGAGGAGCGGGATGCGTCGGCCAAGTCGTTCTGGTCGCACGTTCATGAGTCACTCCGCCGGCTAGGCGTGGTTCTGCCGGTCGCGCGCTACGACACCCCGCGCGCGCACTCCCGGATGCTCACCAGGCTCGCCGATGCGCTCGCCGGGCAGACGCATCCGCTGACCCTTGTACTCGACGGCTACGAGCTCGCAACCACGGAGGAGTCGAGCGACATCGACTTCCTCTTACGGCACAGTGGTCAGCGCCTGCGGGTCGTGCTCCTGACTCGTGTCGACCCGGTGCTCCCGTTGCACCGCTATCGGTTGGCCGAGATGATGACCGAGGTACGGATGGCGGATCTCGCGTTCACCGAGGAGGAGACGTCGCGGTTGGTACGACAGTCGGGGATCAACCTCAGCGCGACTTCGATCAGCGCAGTAGCCCGTCGCACCAGAGGCTGGGCCGCAGGTCTCCGCTTCGCGAGCATGTTCCTCGAGAGCAGCGGCAATCCGGACCAGGCCGTCGACCAGTTGGTCGGCGACACGGGCAACATCGCCGAATACCTCATGGCCGAGATCTTGCAGACACAACCCGCGCCGGTGCGGGCATTGCTGCTGCGCACCAGCATCGTCGACGTTCTTCAGCCCGGGCTGATCGATGAGCTCGGCGGACGGTCAGCAGCACGCACGCTCGCTTCGCTGGCACGGGGCAACATGCTTGTCGAGGCGCTGACGGATCACCCTGGCTGGTATCGCTACCACCCGTTCCTGCGAGATCTCCTGCGCGCCGAACTCGTCCACCGATCGCCCACCGGTCTGGTGCGCCTGCACAAGCAGGCCGCTCAGTGGTACGCGCGCCACGGATTCCTCCGCTGCGCCGTGGGAATGGCTGCTGCCGTCGAGGCTTGGAGCGATGCTTCGGCGTACGTCATCGACGACCTCGCCATCGGAAAGGTCCTGCTGGGCAACGACCCGGACGGTCTGAACGACGACCTCAGGAAGATGCCTCGCGACATCAGAGATCCCGCCGCGTCGGTCGTCAGGGCTGCGCTGGCCCTGGCTGACCACAAGACCGACCGCTGCGCAGAGGCACTGGGGAGTATCGGCGAGACAGCTGCACCCGAGTCAGCCCACAGTCGCGCTGTCAAGCTGTCAGCCGCCATCGTCCGAACGGTCAGATCAGGTCTGCTCAACGATCCGGAGACCGTCACCCATGCGGACCTGGCTCAACACGAGCTCAGCAGGCTGGAGCACGAGAGGGTCATCGCACATCCTGAGCTGACCGCGCTCGTCCAGGCCAGCAACGGAAAGGCGCTGTTGCGCGGCGGTGAGATCGGCGCCGCGCGGGCAGCCCTCGCGTCAGCGGCCCGCGTGCAGGCACCGGGATGCGAGGCGTTGACGGTGTCGTGCCTCGGGTACCTGGCCCTGATCGAATCCCACCAAGGGCAGCTTCGTCGTGCTCACGACTGGGCCTCGCAGTCGGCGTCCGTCGCCCAACAGACCGGCCTTCCGTCAGTGGGTTGGCCGTCGGCGGCAGAGATCGCTCTTGCCCAGGTGAGCACAGAACGCTACGACCTGCGCGCCAGTCGCGAACACCTCAGAGCAGCACTCCGTTCGTACGACGTGAGCGATGATCCGGTAGTTCAGGCGTCGTCGGCCATCGTGCAGGCCCGCCTGCTCCGCGCGCGCGGGGAAGTGGACCAGGCGATCGCCCTCCTCGAGACGATCGACACTCGATCGGAAGGCAATGCCGACTGGCCTTGCGGGCTGCTCTTGCTCGAACTGGCGATGCTGAAGGTCGTGCAAGGCGAACCCGAGGTCGCGGTACGCATGATCGACCAGCCGAATGGCTGGGATGAGGCCACGAGGTCGCTGGTCCTCGGTCACGCACAGGTGGAACTGGAAGACTGGGTCGGTGTCGAGAAGTCGGTGTCGGCGATCCTGGACCACGGCGGCCAGGAGGAGACTTCGCTGCAGTCCCTCGTGGGTGGGCGACTGCTGGAAGTCGCTTACGAGCTGCACCGTCACCAGCCAGGACGGGCGAGGGTCGCGCTCAACCGCGCTCTGCGTCTTGCTGAGCCGGAGGACCTGCGCCGGCCGTTCCGTGAGGCTCCTGCGGCCGTCCGGCGATTCCTGGAAACCGACACCACGCCGTCCGATCGGAACGCACTGATCGGATCGGAGGTGGAGTCGGGTCCCAAGGCCCTCACCCGGCGAAGCGTTCCGGCGGGAAGGAGCACCGACGAGGTGCGCTACGAGTCCCATATCGAGCCACTCACGGCGAAGGAGCTGGAAGTGCTCGGTCACCTGTCCGAGTTGCTGACCACCGAGGAGATTGCGACGGTGATGTTCATCTCGGTGAACACCGTCCGTTCGCACGTCCGCAGCATCCTTCGCAAGCTCGCGGTCTCACGCCGGAACGACGCCGTACGACGTGCCCGTGATCTCAGCCTGGTCCCCGGCTGAGCTGGAGCATTTGAAGTCGTCGGAGTGCGTCGTACCGCAAGCCATCGGTACGACGAGCAGGGGACCAGCGGCGGCCGGCGGACTACTTGGCGGCCTTCTTGACCTCAGTCGCGCTGTCCGCGTCGACCTCTTGCTTCATGACCTTGTCGGCATGTGACAGCGCCTTGTCGACGTCCGCGACCCACTGTTCCTCGAACAGCGCCACGATCCCCGAACTGTTGGGCGGGAGGGTGTCTTCGACGTCAGCCTTGATCTCCTTCTTGTCCCGGTGGGACTTGAGGCCACCGATTCCAAGTCCTGCCCCCGCACCGACCAGTGCGCCGGCCAGCAGGCTGGGTGGGAAGATCAGGCCGATGATCGCACCACCGACCGCGCCCCAGGCGGCGCCTTTGCGGGCTGTGTGGAAGTCGTCGTCGACGTTGATCTTGCCGTCGGCGTCACGGCTGACCAGGACGAGCCCGTCGACCTTGATCACGTCGTCCTCGGCGAGCTGCTTGATGGCGTCCCAATCCTCCTGGGCTCCCTTCGCGTCCGGGTAGGCGGCGATGTACAGGTCGACTGGAACGTTGCTGTCAGATCCCACGATTTCTCCTCTGATCCGGCGACCGGCACGGGGACCGGCCACACGATGTTCAAAACACTGTCCGTCGCGCGGATACCACGCAGAGCGCGCGGCCAGTGACTCACCGAGGACCGCACGACGTACGAGGTACCTCTCGCCCTCACAATCCCTCCGGCTCCGGCGGATGGCCTCACCCCGGGCGGACTAGGCGCACCCACCGCCCGTTCAGGATGATGTTGCGATCGGTCAATCGAGGGCGTGGATGGTGTAGGCCACCGCGAAACCGAGCGTGGTGACGACCCCGGCCAGCTTGCCGCCGTGCTCGAACGCCTCGGGCATTCTGGAGGCCCAGCGGGCTAGGTCACCGGTTCGACCTCGCCCGCTCGCCAGGTCTTGTCGAAGAAGGGCTGCAGCGGGCTGTACAGGCGCAGGATGATGAACCAGCCCTTCTCCGGGTCGGTCTGGACCCAGTTGCCGGGGGCAGCACCATCGGGCCGGGTCGGCGAGAAGTAGACGACGGTGCTGCCGTCGGCCTCGGCCTCCGCGGCGGGTGACGGGTACTCCTGGCTGCCGGCACGGGGATACAGCTGCTCGGTCTGCAGCATCGAGCGGGTCTGGTTGTCATAGAGCGTGACCGACCAGAACCGGGCCGCCGGGATGTCCTTGGGCAGGCGCAGCCGGTAGGTCTTCGCACCGTCGAAGGGTTTGCCGGTGGCATCGACGTTGCCGATCAGGTACTGCGAGCCGACGCCGGTCAGCCGCATGCACATGGCGGGCGTGATCCCGGTTGCGGTGTAGAAGAACGAGGTCCGTGAGTGCAGGCGGCGGGCGCCCTTGTTCGGATAGGGCTTGATCCCGTCCTTGGTGATCTCGGGCGGCGGGTTGGTGAACTCGAACCCACCGACCCACAGCGAGATCCACCAGGCAGAGTCGCCGTCGTAGTAGCGGAAGCCCTCCGTCGGGTGGGCGCCCATCCCGAGCGTCCGGGAGGCGGCGTTGCCCACGGCAACCGCATCATCGAGGATCGCCCGCATCCGCTTGTCAGGGGCGAACTTCTCGTCCTTGACGATCCCGATCGCGGCGAACTGACCGGCGATCTCGGTGTCGAGCGCCTCGGCCGGCTCCAGCTGCACCAAGGCGTCGAGCAGCTCATAGTGGCCGAAGTCGTTGGGCGGGACGGTGTTCATCGCCAGCCCCGTGCCGTCCACGAACCGGGGGCTCTGCGGACTGGCGGCTTGACCGAGCCGACCCTTCCCCGTCAGGAAGGCGCCGATGCTGCTGCCGACGCCGCCGGGGGCGTAGGGATAGATCTTGGTCCGCTCCTTGATCTGGTCGACCGTCGGTCCGGGGTTGTTGCCGGGGTTCTCGTTGATGAACGAGCGACCGAGCAGGATCGCGAGGTGGGTGCGCGAGTGGCGGACGTAGTACCCGCCTTCGGGCAGCGGCCCGTCGTACCCGGGGCCGACCAGCAGGTAGGTGCCGCCCTGGCCGCGATCCGCACCGGGCAGCCCGAAGTCGCTGATCCAGCGGAACCACATGTCGTCGATGACACCCAAGGCGTCCGGGGGTGTTTCCACCACCAATGGACCGTCGGACAGGTCGAGGAAGGAAAGGTAATACACCGTGTCGGCGTTCGCGGTCAAGAACAGCGACCGGGAGTCCATCAGCTCGGAGAAGATCAGTACATCGCCGTCATTGATGCCGGCTTCGAGGAACCCCTTCCGCAGGGCGTAGGTCGACACGCCCTGGATCGAGTGCATGAAAGCCTCGACGCCGTGCAGGTAATCCAGATGGTCGCGCAGCTTGTCCGCAGTCGCACTCGTCGGGTAACCGTCGGTGAACTCCAGGGGGCCCATCGCCGTCTCAACGGCCGATGGAGTCGTGATCGCTGCGGGTACGGGCGTTTTGGTCACAGCACCGGGCATCGCGGCCTCCTCCAGATCGGTTCTTCTAGCTGGAACGTAGTTTTCGGGCCCAGGCAGGGTCATCACGCTGATTGGGTGAAGATCGCGCTGCGCCGGCAGGCGCGCTACTTTGCTGCTTCGATCTCGCCTGGTCGCCAGGACTTGTCGAAGAAGGACTGCAGCGGGCTGTAGAGGCGGAGGAGGGTGAACCAGCCCCTTTCGGGGTCGGTCTGGATCCAGTTGCCCGGAGCCACGCCATCGGGCTTGGCGGGCGAGAAGTAGACGACGGTCGAGCCGTCGGCCTCGGCCTCGGCGGCGGGTGAGGGGTACTCCTGGCTACCGGCACGGGGATAGAGCTGCTCGGTCTGCAGCATGGAGCGGGTCTGGTTGTCGTAGAGGGTGAGCGACCAGAAGCGTGCGGCGGGAATGTCCTTGGGCAACCTGAGCCGATAGGTCTTCGCACCGTCGAAGGGTTCCCCGTCGGGGTCGACGTTGCTGACCAGGTACTGCGAGCCGACGCCGGTCAGCCGCATGCACATGGCGGGGGTGATGCAGGTCGCGGTGTAGAGGAACGACGTGCGACCGTGCAACCGGCGGGCGCCCTTGTTCGGGAAGGGCTTGATCCCGTCCGCGGTGACCAGTGGCGGCGGGTTCTTGAATTCGAACCCACCGACCCACAGCATGTTCCACCATGCGGAGCCACCCTCGTAGTACCGGAAGTCGTCGCTCGGGAGGGCCCCCATCCCGAGGGTCCGGGATGCGGCGTTGCCCACGGCCGCCGCCTCGTCGAGGATCGCCCGCATCCGCTTGTCAGGGGCGAACTTCTCGTCCTTGACGATCCCGATCGCGGCGAACTGACCGGCGATCTCGGTGTCGAGCGCCTCGGCCGGCTCCAGCTGCACCAAGGCGTCGAGCAGCTCATAGTTGCCGAAGTCGGCGGGTGGAATGGTGTTGAACGCCAGCCCCGTCCCCTCTACGAAGCGGGGGCTCTGCGGACTGGCCGGCTGACCGAGACGACCCTTCCCCGTCAGGAATGCACCGATGCTGCTGCCCAGACCTCCCGGCTGGTAGCGGTAGATCTTCAGCTGCTCCTTGACCTTGGCGACGGTCGCGCCGGGGTCGTCGCCGGGGTTCTCGTTGATGAACGCACGCCCGACCATGGTCAGGTGGTTCGTGCGCGAGTGGCGGGCGTAGTACCCGCCTTCGGGTAGCGGCCCGTCGTACTCGGGGCCGACCAGCAGGTAGGTGCCGCCCTGGCCGCGATCCGCACCGGGCAGGCCGAAGTCGCTGATCCAGCGGAACCACATGTCGTCGAAAAGGCCCAGCGTGTCGGCCGGAGTCTCCACCACCAGCGGTCCCTGCGACAGGTCGAGGAAGGCCCAGAAGTAGACCGTGTCGGCGTTGCCGGTGAGGAACAGCGATCGGGAGTCCATCAGCTCGGAGCAGATCAGCACGTCACCGTCCGCGATCCCGACCTCGAGGAACCCCTGCCGCAGGGCGTAGGTCGACACACCCTGGAAGGTGTTCAGGTATGTCTCGACGCCGTGCAGGTAGTCCAGGTGGTCGCGCAGCTTCTCTGCGGTGCCACCCGTGGGGTAGCCGTCGGTGAACTCCAGAGCCCCGATCCCTGCCTCCACCCTCGATGGAGTCGTGATCGCTGCGGGCACGGGGGTCTTGATCACATCGGCGGGCATCGCGGCCTCCTCCAGATCGGTTCCTATGGCTGGAACGTAGTTCTGGCCCTTGCCCCGGTCATCACGCTGACTGTGTGAATTCACATCATGTGAGTGATGCGGGAGGTGCAGCTCCGCCGTTCAATGGCACTGTCCCGAACCGGGACTAGTCCGACGACGAGTCGAGCGTGCTGGCCGGAAAGGAAGCGTTTCCCTTGGACTACACCGCCGTCCTACGCCGCCTCTCCCTCCACGACGACCGGGTCGTTGCGGATGTTCTCGGAGGTGCGGACACCCAGCCCGCGGGACTTGATCCGATTCTCGATCCGAGAACGGTGGCGCTGGTGCGGCTCGCGGCTCTGGTCGCGGTCGGCGGAGCGGTTCCGTCGTACGGCGCTCAGGCCGACGCGGCGGTCGATGCCGGCGCGACGGCGGCCGAGATCGTCGAGGTGCTGGTAGCAGTCATTCCGGTCGTCGGACTGCCGTGCGTGGTTGCGGCGGCGCCGAAGCTGGCGCTGGCGCTGGGGCAGGACGTCGACGAAGCCTTCGGGATCCTGCCCAGTGGGTGATCGCGGTCAGCCGCCGAGCAGACCGATGCTCGTGGCCCGCTGCACCGCGTCATTGCGTGAGGAGACGCCCAGCTTGCGGTAGATCGAGGCGATTTCGGAGCTGACGGTGTTGCGGCTGACGAACAGCCGCTCCCCGATCGCGCTGATCGTCAGATGCGTCTGCAGGTAGGGCAGCAGCCGCAGCTCCGCTCCGGTCAGGGGCGCTGTGCGGGACGATCCGCTTTGGGCGTTCGCCGTCACCGTTTGGCGGACCTCCGATACCTGGTCGACGAGCGCGCCCAGGGCCGGTCGGTGGCGCAAGACCTCGTCGATCTCTCGCAGGAGATGGCGAGCGGTGGCCTGGTCGCCTCGTGTCGAGTACGCCTTGGCGAGCTGCAGCCTGGCGCGCACCGCGTAGAAGGGCAGCGCGAATGTGCACGACGGACGTGCTCGCATCGCCCGGGCGAGCTGTCGGTCCGCCCCTTCCAGATCGCCCCGGTGCACCGCGAGGCGAGCCGCCACGGCGAAGGCCAGCACGCTGACCGCATAGTCTTGCATCCGATGCGCGTCGATGACCGCGAGCGCCCGTTCGACGCGTTCGGCCGCCTCGGCCCAGCGCCCGTGATCCATCGCCAGCAATGCGAGCTCGGCCTCGCCGTCGACGACCGTGTCGGTGTTGCCGAGCGTCGCCCCGATACTGACCGCCTCGACGAACAGCACCCGCGCCTCGTCCAGGTCGGCAGCGAGCAACTGCGCGTGCGCGGACAGGAGAACCGCTGTGTCGAGCCAGGGACTCCATTTCGGCTCCTGGGCTATCGCGACGTCGGCGTCGGCCATCATCTGCTCGGGTCCTGAGGCGCACATGACGGCACGCAGCATGGCCCGGGCAGAGTCGAACGACGCCGTACCGTCCACCGGCACTTGGTCGAACGACGCGGCGTCCACCATCGCCATCCACCGTTCAGCCGCCGCGGTCTGCCCGGTCAAAGCGGTCGCCCAGCCTGCCAGTACGGCGAGCGGTGGATACCCTTCGACAGCGGAGTCGCCCAGCGTCGAGAGCCATCGCTGGACGGTCGACATCTGGCCGGCGTTGTAAGTCGGCAACACCAGGGACGTGACCAGCTGGACGCACCGGTCTCCCACGGTGGTGTTCAACAGGTGCTCGACGGCCAGGCCCGGAGATCCGTTCGACTCGTACCAGTCGGCGGCGCGCAGGTGCAGTTTGACGAGGACCTCGGGCTCGACGCGCCGCAGCTCCGAGAGGAGGAACTCCCGGTACAGGGCGTGGTAGCGGAACCACTCCCGGCGCCGGTCGAGCGGGATCAAGAACGAGTTCGATGCCTCCAGAGCGCGAAGCTTTGCCTGCCCGCCGGATTCGCCCACGACGGCATCACACAGTGGCGCACACAGCTGATCGAGCACCGCCGTACGCCGCAGGAAGCGTTGGGTCTTCCTGGGCAGCAGCATCAACGACTCGCGGTACAAGTAGTCGGCCACAAAACGGTCGTCGCCGGAAACGTTCAGCCCCCGGTCTCGGTCGTGGCCGGCGATCAATGCAGCGAGGTAAAGACCGACCGGCCAGCCCTCGGTCCGCTCGGTCACTGCGGCCGCCAGCTCGGCAGAGATGCCGACGCGGGCTTCGGCGAAGATCTGCTCGGCGCCGGTCTCGTCCAGGGCCAGGTCGCCGGCCTCGAGTTCCACGGCGTCGCCCGACGCGCGAAGCCGCGGCAGGTGGGGCTGCTCGAACCGACTTGCCGCGACCAGTTGGGAGCCTTCGGGTATCCCCGAGATCGCCACGCCGAGGGCGTCGTGACAGGCCGACGCATGGAGCTCATGAAGGTCGTCCACCATGAGCACGAACGGTTCCGGACTCGACCTGAATGCCGAGGCGAGGCGGGGCGCGGCACGTCCCAACACATCCACGCACAAGCCGCCCATGTCGGCGGCCAGGCCGGCGTTGTCCTGGGAGACCCGAGCGTAGGCCGAGGCCAGCAACGTGAGCAGCACCGCGGGGTCGTCGTCGTAGCGGTCCAGGGACACCCAGCCGACCCGACGATCCTCAACGAGCGCCCATTGCGCCAGGAGGGTCGTCTTGCCGTAGCCCGCGGGCGCGGTCACACCGACGACGCGGCAGCCGCTCGCTCGGGTCGCGTCGATGATTTCGGCGCGACTGACCGACCCCTGGCGAGGCTGTGGAATCGAGAGCTTGGCCTCGAGCAGGGATTGGTCAAGCTGAACCGCGGCCGGAGCCGCGGGGCGAGTCCCCTCCCACACGACCCAGAACCTACGTTTGCCGGGGCGTGCGGACCTCATCCCCGGCGAATGAAAGCCGAACCGCAGGTTCACGCGATCTGCACGATGCGGTCCCCTCTCGTTGCGAGTGTGATCGGAGCATCGAGCGATCACTTGACGAGGGAGGTCACCATGGCGACCGACTACAACGAACGGGCCCGGCGGCTGCGGAACGCGGTGGAGCCGGTGGCGGCCGGGGTGTACTTCGCCCCGGAGGCGCACGCGGCGTACGGGAAGCTCGGGTTCGATTCCACCGAGGTGGTGGGTAAGGACGGCATCAGCCGGCCAGAGATGAAGGCGTACTTCACCAGTCGGGGCGCGAGCATGGGCCACGTGCCGGGCGAGGTCGTGGCTGCCGCCTTCGGCTGCTTCAACCCGAAGGTCGTCGTGCCTGGCGTGGAGGCCGGCTGGCAGATCGCCGACCGGGAGGCGGTCCTCGAGGCCCGGCTGCAGGGCGCGACCGCGATGCTGCAGCGGGTGCTCGGTGAGAAGCCCGAGGGCCTGGACCGGGTCACCGAACTGCTGCGGCGGGCGGCGGACGCGGCACCGTGGGCCGGCCGCGTCATCCACTCAGGACTGCGCTCGCTCGGCTTCCCCGGGACCCCGATCGGTGACATGTGGCGGGCCGCGGACCTGGTGCGCGAGCACCGGGGCGACAGCCACGTCATCTCCTGGGCGGTCGGCGGCGTCGACGCCCTGGAGATCCTGCTGCTGACCGAACAGTATTGGGGAGTCCCGGCCCGCGCCTACGCCCCGAGCCGCGGCTGGACCGACGCGGACATGGACGCCGGGTTCGACCGGCTCCGGCAACGTGACCTGATGACCGCCGATGAACGGCTCACCGACGCCGGACGGGCCTTCCGCGAAGAGATCGAGGTCCGCACCGACGAGCTCGAACGACCCCTCCTCGACGCCCTCGGCGACGACCTGGACGAACTGCTGGAGCACCTCGACGCCTGGTCCGAGGCGATCATCGACGCCGGCTCCTACCCCAAGCGGATCGCGGGGGTCTACAACGTCGGCGGCGGACCACACTTCGGCTCGGGACTGACCATCGACACCGCAGCCGAGCTGTTCGGCGGGAAAGCCTGACGATGAATGAAGTGCGCCCATGAGGCCGCTGACCGCCCGGCGGCGGCGGTGGCTGATCACGCGGGGCCTGCTCCGGGCACTCGTCACCGCGGTGGTCATGGTTGCCCTTTACTACGTCCTGCCACTCGATCGCCGATCGGACACCTACGTGTTCGTCGAGCTCGTGATCGGCGTTGCGCTGCTGGCCGGAATGATCGCCTGGCAGGCGCGGGCCATCGTCCGCTCGAACTATCCCGGCATCCGCGCGGTTCAGGCCCTCGCCTCCACGACTCCCCTCTTCCTGCTGCTGTTCGCGTCCACGTACTTCATCCTGAGCCTCGACGATGCCGCGATGTTCACCGAGCCTCTGACCCGGTCGGACTCGCTCTACTTCACCGTCACCATCTTCACCACGGTCGGCTTCGGCGACATCTCTGCCAAGGCGGAGACCACCCGGCTCGTCGTCACCGCCCAGATGCTGCTGGACCTCGTGGTGCTGGGACTCGGCATCCAGGTGATCCTCGGAGCCGTGAAACAGGGCAAGGCCAACGCCGACACCGAAACCTGAGGGGAAGCTCACCGGCCAGGTGAGCCCCGGGATTTCACACGATGTAGGTGATTCGGCATCGAATCTGCGCCGGTTGGATGAAGCATGCCCGTCGCGGCGGCAGGGACCGCGCGGCAAGTCAAGGAGGGTTAGGCAGATGACCGAGCAAACCACACAGCAGAACTACCGGGCGGCAGGCGAGCAGGCAGGAGCGCCCAGCGGCGTCGCGACCGGATTCATCGTGTTCGCCGGCGTGATGATGATCATGTCCGGCGCATTCCAAGCCATCGCCGGCCTGGTCGCACTCCCTGGCCGCCCACGGACGCGACATCGCCGGGTGACCTACGGCCGCTGACTCTCGTACCGGCGGCGACAGGAGAAACAGATGACGAACACGCCCAGCTCGGCACGCGACGTCTACGAGCGGACCCGGCCGTTCGCGCTGACCCTCCTGCTGGGGGCCGCCGCCTTCACCATCGCCATGGCCGGGGTCAGCTCCATCGCCGACATCATCGGGCCGGTGTTCCTGGCCCTGGTCATCACGGTCACCCTGCACCCGATTCGCCGCCGGCTCGAGCGGTACCGGCTGCCCGAATGGGTGGCCTCGATCATCATGCTGCTCGCCGCCTACCTGCTGCTCTTCCTCCTCACCCTTGCCCTGATCGTCTCGGTGGCGCAGCTGGCCGCGCTGATCCCCGGCTACACCGCCCAGATCAACGAGGCGGTCGCCAGCGTGGGCAACACCTTGCGCGATCTCGGGGTCAAGCAGGATCAGATCAATGCCGTGGTCAATGCGGTCGACCCGGCGCAGCTCGTCGACCTCGCGATGTCGGTGCTGTCCAGCACGCTGGGAGTCGTCAGCAATCTCTTCTTCCTGTTCACGGTCCTGCTCTTCATGGCCTTCGACACCGACTCCACCCGCCGCAGCCTGGCGACACTCGGCGAACGCTTCCCCTATCCCGTGGCCGCACTGGCCAACTTCGCGCGGGGCACTCGCAACTACATGGGCGTCTCGGCCGGCTTCGGACTCATCGTCGCGGTCCTCGACGGCATCGCCCTGCAGATCATGGGCGTGCCCGGGGCGTTCGTGTGGGCTGTGCTCGCCTTCGTCACCAACTTCATCCCCAACATCGGCTTCGTCATCGGCGTGATCCCACCCGCGCTGATCGCGCTGCTGGACAGCGGCCCGGGGACGATGATCGCCGTGATCATCGTCTACAGCGTGATCAACTTCCTGATCCAGTCGGTCATCCAGCCACGCGTGGTCGGCGACGCCGTCGGACTCTCGGCGATGCTGACCTTCCTCTCCCTGGTGTTCTGGACCTGGGTGATAGGGCCGGTCGGCGCGCTGCTCGCCGTACCGCTCACACTCCTCACCAAGGCTCTGCTGGTCGAATCCGACCCCCGTACACGGTGGGCTATCCCTCTCATCGCCGGTACGCCGGCGCCGGGCAAGGAGCCGGAATCCAAGGCGGCGACCGAACCTCTCCAAGAGGAACCGTTGGGATGAGCTCGAGATGGTTCATTCAATCTGGATGATGCCTCGAACCAGCAGCAGGCGCAGGGTGGGCTGTGGCGGTCGGACTCGCCGTCACAGCACACTTTCTTAGGAGAAGCCATGTCGGATCCCACCTCGTCAGACACCCCGGTCCTCGACCTCCTCGAGCGCATGACCGTGGATTCCGTAGCCACGTCGAGCCTCGATGCCCAATCCATCGCGCTCGTCAGGCTCGCCGCCCTGGTGGCCAGCGACGCACCTGCGGTGTCCTACGCCCTGAACCTGGCCGTCGACGCCGAGATTGGCCTCGGCCCCGAGGACGTTCGCGGTGTCCTCGCCGCGATCGCACCCATCGTCGGAACCTCGCGGGTTGCCGCGGCGACCGGCCGCATCGTGACAGCGATCGGCGTCGCCATCGAGGTGGCTTCGGCAGAAATGGATGCCGACCTCGCCGCCAGTGAGTGAGCGCACTCACACTGAGCGACCCCGATGACTGAGCAGCCGGTCCTGGCCACGACACCAGGTGCCCCGCGGCCGCCGGCCCACGACCCGCTCTGAGGTTGATCGGAGGGTAGCTGGATGGAAGGCCTGTCGCTGGTCCTGGTGCTTGCCACGATCTTCGGCTGGTGTGTCCTGGCCAATCGCCTCGAGCGGCCAGGACTCACTGCCCCGATCGTCTTCGTGGCTGCCGGCTTCATTTTCGTCGAGCTGTTCGGGCTCTTCGACGCCGGTGTCGATCCCGAGCTGGTCAAGGTCATCGCCGAAGTGACACTGGTGTGGGTCCTCTTCGGCGACGCGTCAAAGGTTCGGCTGAGTCAGTTTCGCCGGGATCTGAGCAGCTACGTGCGACTGCTTGGTGTCGGCCTTCCACTGACGGTAGCGCTGGGAGCCGCCGTCGCGATCGTGGTCCTGGACTTCGACCCGTGGGCAGCCCTGCTGATCGGAGCCGCGCTGGCTCCGACCGACGCGGCGCTCGGAGCTACGGTGATGTCGAACCCTCGGGTCCCCGACAAGGTTCGCAGCGCACTCAACGTCGAGAGCGGGCTCAACGACGGCATCGCCACCCCGATCGTGCTTGTGGCGATCGCCGGTGTCGCCGCGGATCAGGGGATCGCCGGTGTGGAGGGCCCGGGGCGAGCCGTGCTGGCCCTGGTGGTAGGCGTGTTGGCGGGTGTCGTGGTCGGCGGGCTCGGCGGCGCCCTGACAAAGCTGGCGCGCGGAAAGGGCTGGCTCTCCGAGGAGCTCGCCGGGCCGGCCGTGCTGGCCCTTGCCCTGCTTGCCTACACCGGAGCACTGCTGGTCGACGGCAACGGCTTCGTCGCAGCCTTCGTGGGCGGACTGGTCTTCGGCAATGTCGCGGGACGCGGCGGCGAGAAGGAGGTCTACTTCGTCGAGCAGTCCGGTGCGTTGGCCTCCATGATCAGCTGGCTCGTCTTCGGTGTTCTGGCGGTGCCCGTGATCAGCGACGCGTGGAGCTGGAGCGTGCTCTTCTACGTGGCGTTGAGCCTGACCCTGGTGCGGATGATTCCGGTCGCGCTGGCCCTGCTCGGTGCCGGTTTCGACCGGTATGCCGTGGTCTTCATCGGCTGGTTCGGCCCTCGCGGCCTCGCCTCGGTCATCTTCGCCTTGCTGGCCCTGGAGGCCCTCGACGAGGCCGGATCCGACATCGTGGCGGTCATCTCTCTCACCGTCGTGATCAGCGTGGTTGTTCACGGCCTCAGCGCCGGGCCGCTGGCGAACAGGTTCCAGGCGTCACCGGCTGCCCCGGTACGCCGTACCGACGCGTAGCCGTGGTTCGGCAATTCACCCCGCGCGGATGATGTCCGCCATCGGTGACTCGCGCAACGATCCAAGTCGACAGCTACGGGCCAAGAGTGCGCGATAGGAGTGTCATGGGGTGCTTGTTCGCCTTGCTTGCGGGGGTTTTTCCGCGCTTGGCTCTGTTCATCGTCTGGGTGGCACGACCCAAGTTGGTGGACGCGGCCTTCGACACGTGGTTCTGGCCGCTGCTCGGCATCGTCTTCCTTCCCTTCGCGACTCTCATGTACGTGATCCTCTACACCGGGGGCGGCCTGAACGGGTTCGACTGGTTCTGGGTGGTCCTGGCCGGCTTCTTCGATCTCGTGCACTGGGGTGCCGGTTATACGCAGCGACGACAGGTGCCTGGCTATCCAGGCGCCTAATCCTCCTGCAGGGGTGATGCGGCAGCCCGGGTCCTGCTGAATCGTCGGCAGGGTACGCGGATTGCAGGGTGGTGACTCCGGCTCGTTCGACGAGCGGCGCCTGCAACGCAGAGAGAGGGCGGCCGATCATGGCGACGAAGGTTGAGCATCTGACTCTGGAGGATCGCAGAGCACGCGGTCTGGAGGCTCGCGATCGAGCGAAGCCGGACAGTCACGCAGGGTGGAAGCCCGCAGCGGACCGGGCGGATCCGGTGGCGCTCATCGAGGAGCAGAACCTCCGGCGTGACCCAGACCTGATTCCGGTGCGGCACGGCCGGATGATGGCCTCGCCGTTCACGTTCTACCGCGGTGCCGCCAAGATCATGGCCGCGGACCTCGCGGAGACACCCACGGCCGGTCTCCAGGTCCAACTGTGTGGGGACGCCCATCTGTCGAACTTCGGGGTCTTCGCATCGCCGGAGCGACACCTGGTGTTCGACGTCAACGACTTCGACGAGACTCTTCCGGGCCCGTTCGAGTACGACGTCAAACGGCTGGCCGCGAGTCTCATGGTGGCGGCACAGAACAACGGCTGCTCGGACTCGGACGCTCGTGCGATCACGAGGGCCTGTGTCACCTCCTACCGGGAGACGATGGCCGAGTTCGCCGCCATCAAGACCCTCGACATCTGGTACGCCCACCTCGCCGAGGACCAGATCAAGCAGTCGGTGACCGCCTTCCTGGCCGGAACCGACGGCAAGGGCAAAGACAAGGACAAGGGATCCAAGAAGGGCAAGAGCAAGGGCACGGGCGAGCAGGACGGCATGAGCGGGATGACGTCGAAGCAGGTGAAAGAGGCCCAGAAGCGCTTTGCGAAGAACGCACAGAAGACGCACTCCCGCACCAGCGACCAGGCCCTGTCCAAGCTCGGCGAAAAGGTCGACGGCCGCTACCGCATCGCCAGTGTCCCGCCAGTGATCGTCCCCGTGCGCGAGCTCCACACGACGTACGGCGTAGACCCCGACGAGCTCGGCGAAGTCGTCTTCAAGCTGTTCCGGGACTATCGTTCCACCCTTCGGCTCGACATTCGACAACTACTGGAGCGGTTCGAGGTCGTCGACTGGGCACGGAAGGTCGTCGGCGTCGGCAGTGTCGGAACTCGAGCGTTCATCGTCCTCCTGCAGGGCCGTGACGGTGGCGATCCGCTGTTCCTCCAGGTCAAGGAAGCCACCAGGTCGGTTCTCGAAGGACCCTTGCGCAAGAGCGCATTCAGGCAACCGGGCGAGCGGGTGGTCCAGGGCCAGCGCTTGATGCAGGCCAGCAGCGACATCTTCCTGGGCTGGTCCAAGGGTGTTCAGGCCGACCGCTACTTCTACTGGCGCCAACTGCGCGACATGAAGGGCTCAGCGCTCGTGGAGCTGATGGTGCCCGCGGAGCTGGCCTTCTACGGCCGCACCTGCGGGTGGACCCTGGCCCGTGCGCACGCACGATCCGGCGACCCGGTTTCCATCGCTGCCTACCTCGGCGATGACGATGCCTTCGACAAGTCGATCACCGACTTCGCCGAACGCTACGCAGCCCAGAACGACCTGGACTTCGCAGACTTCACCAAGGCCATCAGCTCGAACCGGATCGAAGCCATCCAGAATGTCTGAACCGGGAAGGTGGCATGAAGCTGATCCCCGAGTCGCTGCGTGGGTACCGCCGGGCCTGGCTGGCTCGGGACGTCATCGCCGGTCTGACCCTGTCGGCGGTGGCGATCCCCGAGGTGATGGGCTACACGTCCATTGCCGGTACGCCGATAGTGACCGGGCTCTACACCATCATCTTCCCCACCCTGATCTTCGCCCTGCTGGGCTCGTCGCGGCTGCTGGTCGTGGGCGCGGACTCGGCCACCGCTGCGGTGCTCGCCGCCGGCCTGAGCGGTCTCGGCATCGCCGGAGTCAACCCCGGATCGCCTGACTGGCTTGCCTTCGCCAGTCTGACGGCCCTGATCTGCGGTGTGCTGCTGGTCGTGGCGCGCCTGCTGCGACTGGGCTTTATCGGGGACTTCCTGAGCGCGTCGGTACTGATCGGGTTCCTCACCGGCGTCGGCATCCAGGTGTTGTCCGGGCAGATTCCGGACCTGCTCGGCATCCCAAAGGGCAAAGGCGGCTGGTTCGAACAGCAGTGGCACTGGATCACCTCGCTGTCATCGATCAGCCTCGGCGCGTTCGCCTTCGGGCTCGGCACGATCGTGATCATCCTGGTCTTCAAGCGCTTCATCCAGGTTGTCCCGGGTGCCATCGTCGCCGTCGTGCTGCTGACCGCCATCTCCGCCCTGGCCGACGCGCGCGCGCATGGTGTGGCCGTGGTGGGCGCGGTGCAGGGCGGATTCCCGCCGATCGGCCTGCCGTCGGGCGTCTCCTGGTCTGACGTGCCCAAGGTGCTGCCGACTGCCATTTCCTGCTTCGTGCTCATCGTCGCCCAGAGCGCCGCGACCTCCCGCAGCTTCGCGTTCAAACACGGAGACGCCGTCGACATCAACCGCGACATCGTGGGGCTCAGCGGCGCCAGCCTCGCCGCCGGCCTCAGTGGCACCTTCGTGGTCAACGGCAGCCCGACCAAGACGCAGATCCTCGACGAGCAGAAAGGGCGCACCCAGCTCGCCAACCTGACGATGGCGGCCGTCGCGTTGCTGTTCACATTATTCTTCACCGGGCTACTGACCGACATGCCCGCGGCAGTGCTCGCCGGGATCGTCTTCCTCATCGGCGTCAGCCTGATCGACCTGCCCGGCATGAAGCGGCTGTGGATGCGACGCAAGAACGAGTTCGTGGTGGCTCTGATCACGGCGGTCACCGTCTTCGCCGTCGGCGTCGAAGAGGGAATCATCCTCGCCATCGTGCTCTCGCTACTCGACCTCGTCCGGCGGCAGTACAACCCAGGCGACTTCGTCATCGGTCAGAACCAGGCCGGCGAACCGACGTACCTGCCGGCAGTGCCAGGCGCGCAGAGCCTGCCCGGGCTGGTTGTCTTCCGCTACGACGCGGAACTCTTCTACGCCAACGCCAACCGCTTCGCCGACCACTTCGAGTCGGTGATCTCCGCCGCTCCCGACCCGGTCCGCTGGGTAGCGCTGGACTGCGGCGCGATCGACGACATCGACTACTCGGCCGGGATCACCCTGGCCAACCTGGTCAACTACAGCCGGGCTCACCAGGCCCGCTTCGTGCTCGTCCGACCGGACACCCAGTTGGTCGCGACGCTCCGCGTGTACGGGATCTTGGAAACGATCGGCGAGGACAACGTCTACCCGACCCTCAGGACAGCCTTCAACGCCTACCGCGCCGACCCAGACACGGCGCCCGTGGCGACCCCGGGCTCAGCAGACCCCGGCTAGGAGTTCGCATGGACAGGCGGCCTGGACCACTCAGCACCAGTACGGGTGAAGGTGGTGGCTCATCCGTAGTGGCTGGTGCGATCGGCGCTCCGAGGCCGTAGCGTCGGGCCATGCTCATCATCGGGATCTTGCTGTTCGGCATGCTCGTGGGAGCCGCGGCGCAACTTCTGCTCGGCACCCGCGGACACGGCATCAACTGGACGACCGCCATCGTCGCCGGTTTGCTCGGCTCCATCGTCGGCGGTCTGCTCATCAGCTTGCTGGCCGGCGACGGCCTCTCGCTGCGTCCGAGCGGCATCATCGGCTCGATCGGCGGCGCGATCCTGGTGACCCTCGCCTGGAACTACTGGCAGGGTCGACGGAGCAAGGTCACCTGACCGTCGCGGCCGTACGTTCACGGGCGAGGGCGATGGTGGTCAGCGCGGCTCCTGCTGTTGCCGCGGCGCCGATCCATGCCGCCGTGGTGTAGGCGGCGTCGGTCGGGAAGAGACTGCCGGTGTCGGTCCCTGCGGCTAGCACTAGGCCGCCGACGGCACTTCCGAGGGAGAAGCCGACGCTGCGCACGACTTGGTTGAAGCTCATGGCACTCGACGTCTCGCTCTGCGGAGTCACGGCCAGGATGACCGCCGGCATGGCAGCAGAGAAGCTGCCGACACCGAAGCCGAGGATTGCCATCGCCACCAGCAGGTCGGCGACGTTCGAGCGGGCGACGGCGAAGAGTACGAAGGCGCCGAGGACGACGATGGCACTGTCGGCCAGGGACAAGGGTGCGCCGATCCGCTCGCGAAGGCGAGGGGTGACCTTGCCCGCGATGAAACCCAGCAGGGAGAACGGAACGAGCACCAGGCCGGCGGCGAAAGTGGTGAGCCCGAAGCCGTAGCCGGTACTGCGTGGCGTTTGGGCGTACCGGGTGATGAGAGTCAGCAGGAGGTACATGCCGACGCCGCCGACCAGCGTGACGACGTTGGCGACGGCGACCGCTCGGTGCCGCACCAGCCGGACGTCAACGAGCGGCGACGTCGCGCGGCGTTCGTACGCCGTCCAGACGCTGAGCAGGAGCACCGCAAGAGCCGCCAGGGCTACGGCGAGGCGGACGTGTTGGCTCCACAGACTGGTCTCACTGGCGAGAAGAAGAACGAGGAACAGCCCACCAGCGAGGAGTAGGGCGCCGGGCACGTCCACCCGAGCAGAGCGCCCCTCGGGCGGGACGGGCATGCTGCGCAAGGCCGCCAGGAAAGCGACTGCCGTGACAACACCACCGAGCGCATAAGCGGCGCGCACTCCCCCGAGTTCCGCCAGCAGACCAGCGAGCGGATAGCCGACGCCGATACCGATGGTGGACGCCACCGATACCAGCGCGATCGTGGCTGCCCCCCGTTGCTCGGGGAGATGGTCCCGGGCCACGCCCATCATCAGTGCGGTCAGACCCAGACCGACGCCTTGCGCGCCTCGGCCGACGAGCAACCAGGCGAAGGGCAAGGGAAGGACGGTGAGCGCACTTCCCGCAACCACAACCGCCAGCGTGGCGAGGATGGTGCCACGGCGATGCGGACCAGCCCCCAAGCGCCCGAGGACGGGTGTCGCGATTGCTCCGCAGAGCAGGGTGATGGTCAGCGTCCACTGCGCGCTGGCGAGAGACACCTGGAACGTGGTCGCCACGCTGGTGATGAGGGGCGCCCCGAGACTGCCGACCGCGGCGACGACCAGAGCGATGAAGAACAGCGAGGGCACCAGCAACCGAGGCTCGGATCGATTTTCCGGGACGTTCATTGGTTCGTCTCGGTCGTGATGTGATCGAACAGGCCGGCCTGAATGCGAGTCCGTACGCCGCTTGCCCACGGCTCGTCCAGTTCGGCGACCTGGAGGGCGGCGCCGTTGTTGAGCAGCATTCCGAAGGCCAGGAACGCCTTGATGGTGACCGCGTCGAGTCCGGTGGCGTCGGCGACCGTCTGCCACATCCGCCCGAAGCTGTCGCGCACGGCATCGCGAACCTCGGGATCGCCGCACGCGGCGAAGCCCTGGAGCTGGAGGAGCAGCGACGTACGGTCGGCCAACAGCTCGTTGTACTGGGCACCCATCAGGGCGAGTCCGTCGAGCCCGGTCTCGGTACCGGCGGCGTCGCGCATCCCTTCGGTCAGGCGATCGAAGGCCGCGATCACCACCTCCAGGAACAGGGCCTTCTTGGTCCCGAACATCCGGAAGATGTACGCCTGGGTGATCTCGGCCCGTCGGGCGATCAACTCGGTCGACGCCCCATGCAGGCCGCCATCGGCGAACTCCTCTGCCGCGATCCGCAGGACCTGCTGCCTGCGGTCCGACCCACTCATCCTTTGCCTGCGCTCCACACTCCGAGGTTACTAGTCACTAACTACTAACCTCAAGCCGAGGACCACCGCTTGCTGACCCGTGCGATCCAGGTTGTCCGGCGAGAAGCCGGATCATCCGTTGCGGGGGACGACTTGGGCAGCGGGCTCGACCGAAGCTGAGCTGAAGGCAATTGCCGCCCGCCCCCGGCGGCCACGTCGGCGGGGTGAGCCGAGCCCGCCGAGCCAAGCAGCGACAAGAATGAGGAGTGAGTGAGCTATGCCTGTGCCGTTCCGCGGGAAGGTCAATGTCGATATCCGCGACTCCGATCCGGACTGGACGCCCTTCGAGCCGCCGAAGGCACCGGAGGGAGCGCCGAATGTCGTCTACATCGTGCTGGATGACGTCGGGTTCTCGGCGATGAGCAGCTACGGCGGCCCGATCGAGACCCCCAACATCGACGCGATCGCCTCGCGCGGCGTGCGCTTCACCCAGTGGCACACGACGGCGCTGTGCTCGCCGACCCGGTCGTGTCTGCTCACCGGCCGCAACCACACACGCAACAGCATGGCGTGCATCACCGAGGCGGCCATCGGCTTCCCGAACGCGAGCGGCACGATCCCACCGGAGAACGGGATGCTCCCGGAGATCCTCGGGGAGCGCGGCTGGAACACGTACATGGTGGGCAAGTGGCACCTGTGCCCGACCGACGAGATGAACCTCGCGGCGACCCGTCGCAACTGGCCGAGCGGCCGGGGCTTCGAACGCTGGTACGGGTTCCTGGGCGCGGAGACGAACCAGTGGTATCCCGACCTGGTCTACGACAACCACCCGGTGGATCAGCCACGCTCACCCGAGGAGGGCTACCACCTCACCGACGACCTCACCGACAAGTCGATCGAGTTCATCAAGGACGCCAAGTCGATCGCTCCGGACAAGCCGTTCTTCCTGTACTACGCACCTGGCGCCTGCCACGCACCCCATCACGCTCCGAAGGAGTGGATCGAGAAGTTCGCGGGCCGCTTCGACGAGGGCTACGAGGCGATGCGGGAACAGACCCTGGCCCGGCAGAAGGAGCTCGGTCTGGTGCCGGCCGACACCGAACTGCCTCCGGTGAATCCGATCGGCACGCCCCAGACGCGCACCGGCCCGGACGGCCAGCCGTTCCCGGAGCTGGACTACACCCGCCCGTGGGACACGCTGAACGACGACGAGAAGCGCCTGTTCGCCCGGATGGCCGAGGTGTACGCCGGGTTCCTCGGGCACGTCGACCACCACATCGGCCGGTTGCTCGCCTACCTGGAGCAGACCGACCAGCTGGAGAACACCATGGTCATCGTCGTGTCCGACAACGGCGCGAGCGGCGAGGGCGGACCGAACGGCTCGGTCAACGAGATGAAGTTCGCGAACGGGATTCCCGACGACCTGGCGGAGAACCTCGCGAAGCTCGACGAGCTGGGCGGCACGAGGACGTACAACCACTACCCGAACGGCTGGGCGATGGCGTTCAACACGCCGTTCAAGATGTGGAAGCGGTACGAGTTCAACGGCGGTACCGCGGACCCCTGCATCATCTCGTGGCCGATGGGCGCGCCCGCACGCGGCGAGATCCGCCACCAGTACCACCACGCGATCGACATCGTCCCGACGATCCTCGACGTCCTCGGCGTCGAAGCCCCGGAGGCGATCAAGGGACACACCCAGAGCGCCTTCGACGGGATCAGCATGCGCGGCAGCATCGACGACAAGACTGCCGAGTCCGGACGAAAGACGCAGTTCTACTCGATGCTGGGGTCGCGCTCGATCTGGCACGAGGGCTGGAAGGCGGTCACCACCCACCCGACCGTGTCCGGCTGGGCCAACTTCAACGCCGACGAGTGGGAGCTGTACCACGTCGACGTCGATCGGTCCGAGATCAACAACCTGGCGGCGGAGCAGCCGGAGAAGCTGCGCGAGCTGGTGAACATCTGGTTCGCCGAGGCCGGCGCGAACGGCGCCTTCCCGCTCGACGATCGCTCCGCACTGGAGATCCTGAGTACCCCCAGGCCCCAGCTCAGCGCTCCGGCGGACCGGTACGTGTATTACCCGGACACTGCCGCGGTCTCGGAGTGGCAGGCGGTCAACACCCGTGGCCGCTCGTTCGTGATCGGTGCGTTGGTCGACACTCCGGCACCGGGAGCCGAAGGTGTGCTGTTCGCCATGGGGGCCCGGTTCGGCGGCCACGCCCTGTACGTGAAGGACAACAGGTTGCACTACGTGAACAGCTTCGTCGGCGCGCTGGAGCAGCAGGTGGTCGGTACGAAGGACATCCCGACGGGCGAGAACCTGATCCTTTCGGCGTCCTTCGAGAAAGAAGGGATGACCCCCGAGGCTGCGACCGGAACGCTCTCGCTGTACCACGGCAAGGAGAAGGTCGGCGAGGGACAGATCAAGACTCAGCTCGGAGCCTTCGCCATCGCCGGATCAGGTCTCTACGTCGGACGGCACAACGGAGAGCCGATCACCGATGACTACCCGGGCGAGCCCCCGCACACGTTCACCGGTGGCACGATCAACCGGGTCGCGGTCGACGTCAGCGGCGAGCCGTACATGGATCTCGAACGCGAAGCCGCCCTGATGCTGATGCGCGAGTAGGAGGCCCGGCAATGAGCACAGCACAGCGATCCGATGCCCACTTGGCGTCCTGGAACGACACCCCGACGCGACAGGCGTTGGTGGACTACGTCGACGGCGCCGTACAGGAAGGCGGGGCGCAGTACGTTCCGCTCTCCGAGCGGATCGCGGTGTTCGACAACGACGGCACGCTGTGGTGCGAGAAGCCGATGCCGCCCGAGCTCGGTTTCGTCCTGCAGCGGCTCGCGGAGATGGCCGAACAGGACCCGAGCCTCCGAACCCGGCAGCCCTGGCAGGCCGCCCGGGAGAAGGACTATGCCTGGCTCGGGGGCGTGCTCACCAAGCACTACCACGGTGACGACAGCGACGTGAAAGTCCTGCTGGGCGGCATCCTGCAGGCGTTCGCCACGGTCAGTGTCGACACCTACGCGGAGCTGGCCGAGCGCTTCCTCCTGACCACACACCACCCCACGCTCGGCCGTCGGCTCCGGGACTGCGCCTACCTCCCGATGGTCGAACTGTTGCACTACCTGGAGGCCAACGGATTCACGACCTACATAGCGTCGGGAGGTGACCGCGACTTCATGCGACCGGTCACCTCCGAGATCTACGGCATTCCGGCCGAGCGGGTGATCGGCAGCTCCGCCGGGCTCAGGTATCAGGAGGACGACAGCGGAGGATCACTCGTCTACCAGGCCGAGATGGATGTCTTCGACGACGGTCCGATGAAGCCCGTCCGCATCTGGAGCCGGACCGGTCAGCGGCCCGTGATCGCCGGCGGCAACTCCAACGGCGATATCCCGATGCTCCAGTACGCCGGGCTTCCCTCGCGTCCCGGGCTACGGATGCTGATCCTGCACGACGACGAGGAACGCGAGTTCAGCTACACCTCCGGCGCCGAGACATCGCTCGAGCGGGCGCGCGCACAGGACTGGACGGTGGTGAGCGTCAAGAACGACTGGGCAACAGTCTTCGCCGAACTCTGAAGGGTCAGGGCTGCACGGGGTCCCCGCCGGCGGTACGGCGCCGGCGGGCGACCAGGAAGACGACGCCGATCCCGATGGTGGTGAGGGCGCCGGAGAGGATCACCGAGGCGAGCGGGAAGCCGGCCAGGGCCGTGCCGACGAGGTAGGCCAGGCCGCAGGTGTAGACCGACCAGATGGTTCCGCCGATGGCCGACCACAACAGGAAGTGCCGGTACGGATAGGCCGCGAGCCCGAGAGTCGCGTTGACGACGAATCTCAGCCCGGGCAGGTAGCGGCCGAAGATCAGCAGCGGTGCGGCGCTCGTACCGATGAAGTTCATGCCTGCCGCGACCTTCTGGTGCCTCATCAGCGCGTCCAACCGGGGCTGGAACCTGGCCCTGTTGCGCCGGGCGATCCAGTAGAGCGCCGAGTCGCCGGCGACGGCTCCAGCGGCACCGGCCACCATGATCAGCACCAGGTTCAGCATCCCCTGGGCGGCCAGCGTGGAGGCGGCGTTCAGGGTCGTCTCCCCCGGGAACACCGCGCACAACGCATCGCCGAAGACCAGCAGGAAGACCGCCAGGTAGGCCCAGTTCCCACTGTTCTCGTCGATCGTGGAGAAGCCGTCGCCGCCACTCAGGATCTGCAGCACCACGATGACGATCAGTAGCGCGGCCAGCACGAGCGAGACGACAACCACCGGATGCCTGAGCCCTTGCCGACGCTCCCGGCTCTGCTCAGCGTTCTCCACCGGTTCAGCCACGTGGACCCCCTTGGCGGATGGCGTACAGGCCGACCACTGGCGACACCCCCGCGATGGACGCGTAGGCGAGGCTTTCCGGGATCAGCACCGCCCACACCGTGAGGCCGGCGACCAGGTCAGCGCGCAGCCATTCAGGCCGGTACCCGCATAAGGACGGGAACACGGTCGGCACCCGCATCGAGTCAATCCTCACCAGCGGTCATTAGGCGGGCCACACGTGCGGCGATGCTTCCGGACAGCGCTCCTACGGCCACGCCGACCAGAACGTCGCTCGGGTAGTGCACCCCGGTGTAGACCCGTGAGAACGAGACTACCGCCGCTGCCGCCCGCAACGGCACTCGGAGCGGAGGCAGGACTTCTCCGACGGCAACGGCGAAGGCCGCCGCGGACGCGGAGTGTCCGGAGGGAAAGGATCCCGAGGTGGGCATCCGCACCCATCGAGGCTTTGGGACGCCGAGAGCCTCCCGGTCGGGTCGGCGGGTTTCCCCTGCCCTCTTCATGGGCTGGTTCACCACGAAGGACGCCGTCCCGACCGCCGCTAGCCCCGTGACCGCGGCGCGCCGACCTCGAGGGCCGCCGAGCAGCGCGAGGGCGGCGGCAATGAGCAACCAGGGCTTGGAGTAGTCGGCGAAATCGGACACGCGCCGCAGCGGTTCATCCAGCCTTGGCGTCGGCAGACGCGCGACCGATCGGTACAGGGCGCGGTCGTAGCCGGCGAGGCGGCGCTGCACCGATGAAGTCCGCCTTCGCACCGCCTCGGCGGTCACCACGTGAGCTCGCCCTTGAACTCGTTGCCGTCGTCCCTGACCTCCAGTTCGATCTCCTTCAGGTCCATCACGGCGCCCTTCGCGGTGCGGTTGCCGACTCACGGCCGAGGGCGATGCGCACGAGCTCGACGACGCCCTCGCGGAGGCCCTCGGGGGCCATCGCGGAAGGCGATGAGCCCGGATGCTGGGGCGCGATGCGCACCCGCAGGACGCCGGGCCGGATCCGGAACCGCAGCGGCGCATCGAAGACGAGCGCCTCCCCGTCGACGCCTGCGGGGAGAGGCCGATCAGCATCGACCTCGAAGGACGTGGCGGACCACTCGCGCCAGGGACGCTGAACAGCGCGGCCTGCCTCATCGCCACCGGAGGGTGCCCCCATGACGGTGATCCCGAGCAGGCCGTCGTCGATCCGCGGCCGCGTGCCGGAGCCGACCGCACGACCGAGGCGATACTTGTTGTTGGAGACGAGCACCGCCGCACCCCCACGATGTTCGTGCCCGCCCGGCCCCGTCCAGCGCATGTCGAGATCGCTGCCATTGGTTCCGAGCGCGTCGGGCACGGTGTCGAGAATGGTCCGGATCTTGGCGGCGCGATAGCCGCTGCGCTGGACCGCCTCGGCATACAGGCCGAGCGACACGTTGTTGACGAACACGCGGCCGTTGACCTCGGCCAGGTCGACCAACCGCTCGCCGCCGTCGACGAAAGCGTCGAGTGCGCCGACGACATCGTCACGGTCGACCCCGAGGTCGAGCGCGAAGTGGTTGCGGGTGCCGGCGGGGATGCAGGCGTACGGGAGCGAGAGCTCGGCGGCGATCGCGGCGACGATCGCCTGCGAGCCGTCCCCGCCGGCCATCGCGAGCCCGTCCGCGCCGTTCTCGACCGCGCGACGGACGAGGACTTCGAGTTGGTCCCCGCGCTTCAGCTCGATCGGCTCGATGCCACGCTTGCGCGCCTGCTCGGCCACAGCGAAGCGTTCTGCCTTCCCGCCGCCGGAGAGTGGGTTGTAGAACAGCACCGCTCGCTTCGGGGCCGGGGCAGCCGGCAGATCCACGTGGCTGGCAAAGCTGGCACGCAGCGCTGCCAGAGTGGCGAGGACTCCCGCCACGACGACCAGAACGCCGAGGAGTCCACCGCCCGCAATGAGGAAGGCCAGAGCGCCGGCCAGCGCCAGGCCTGCCAACGTCAACCCCGCCACGCGCGCGATCCCCCGCCGCAGTAGGCCGTACCAGGCCGCCGCCGCGGCGATCGCAATACAGGCCAGCAGACCGAGTCCGCGCGGAAACTGGTCCACGGAGACGACCACGCCCAGCACCAGCGTGGCCAACCCCACCAGCAGCGCGACGGCCGCCGCGAGTCGCCGCCCCATGAAACACCGTCCTCAGAGTCTCCGTCTCGGCGTCGAGGCCCGACGCCAAGGCCATCCTGTTCGCCCGCATCGGCCCCGGCATCACACAGACCGGATGATTTGCCGGTCCGCGAGCGGTGCCCCGACAGGAGGCTGGGGCGCGGTTGACCGTGGCCGCGCTAGTATTGGGGTCGATAGCTAGGCAGCACCCTTGGTGAGGCCTGTCCCGGCGGCGATTGTTTCTGGTGATCGGCGCTCTGGCCGTCTGCTGATGGTCGTTCCGACACGGTGGGCGGTTCCGTCGGAGTTCGAGAGGTTGATCGCCTGCGGAGGCGGTGAGGCCGAGCCGCGCTGTCGAGTGGCCGCTACTGGCCGCTCCGCGCGACGTCTCGTCGGCCGCGTCGATGGCCTGCGGTGTTGTCGTTCCGCCATGGCAAGGGGTGCCATGGCAGTTTTGAGGAGGATTCTTTGGCCCGACGAGGCCAGCGCCAGTCCGGCGCCAGCAGTACTGCGTCCCGTCGTCGGCGTCGCGTCCGCGATGTCGAGGTCGACGGCATCCTGCCGGTGCTCGCGAAGGCCGTGCGGGAGGTCGAGGGAGCCGTCGAGCGCGCGAATGTGCGGCCGTCGGTGCGGACCAAGTTCCAGGTCGTCGCCCTGCTGGTGCGCGAGGAGCGCGCCCGGGTGAACGCCGACCAGAGCTCCACCGACGCCTATCGGGCCGAGCAGCTCAGGCGGCTCGACGGGATCGCGACGATCCTCGCCAAGACCGCTGCACGCGACACCTCGCTGCTTGCCCTGCTTGCCGAGGACGCTGTGATGTCCGAGGCGGCCGTGTCGCTCAAGCGCGAGATGTTGCTCGCCGCCGGTGCGGAGCCGCCCGCCGAGGAGCCCGCGCCCAGTGAGCCACCGGCCACCCCCGAAACGACGGCGCGGCGGGTCGTGCCGCAGTCGGTCGTCTCGCGGCAGCTTGCCAATCCCTTCCTCGCTCCGGACTTCTCGTCCGCCGCGCCACGTGAGCCGCAGGCTCGGCGCCTGGCCGGCTGGGAGCTGATCGGTCCCCTGCTCAAGTCGTTCGAGTACGCCTCCGCTTCGGCGAGCAAGACCCTGCCGGCGCCGTCTTCCCTGCACGCTGCGGGTGGCCTCACGCTGATGCCGCACCAGGCGCGCCTGGTTGCCGCCGCTGCCGCCGGTCATCGGACCTTCCTGCTGGCCGACGAGCCGGGCCTGGGTAAGACGGCTCAGGCTCTGCTCGCCGCGCAGGCCGCGAACGCCTACCCGCTGCTGGTCGTCGTACCGAACGTGGTGAAGACCAACTGGGCCCGCGAGGCCCACCTCTGGACGCCGAAGCGGACCGCCACGGTGATCCACGGCGACGGAGACTCGATCGACGGGTTCGCCGACATCGTCATCGTCAACTACGACGTCCTCGACCGGCACGTCGGCTGGCTCGGCGACCTCGGCTTCCGCGGCATGGTGGTCGACGAGGCCCACTTCATCAAGAACAAGAAGTCCCAGCGCTCGCGGAACGTCCTCCAGCTGTCCGAACGGATCCGGACCCGTGCCGCGCGTCCGCTGCTGATGGCGCTCACCGGCACCCCGCTGATCAACGACATCGAGGACTTCACGGCGATCTGGCAGTTCCTCGGCTGGATCGACGACAAGGCGCCGCGCGCCGAGCTGATGGAGTCGCTCGAGCGGAGCGGTCTGACCCCGGCCGACCCCGGGTTCTACGCGGCCGCCCGCGCCAGCGTGATCGACATGGGCATCGTCCGCCGCCGCAAGGTGGACGTGGCCGCCGACATCCCCGCCCGCCGGGTTGCCGACCTGCCAGTCGAGCTCGACGATGCCGCCGGCCGGTCGATCCGCGAGGCCGAGCGCGAGCTCGCCGACCGCCTCGTGGCGCGGTACCAGAGCGCGCTCGCGACTCGGAACTCCGACGCCCCGGTGGACGGCATCGACCACGAGCTCGTACGCCGGGTCGCCGGGTGGGAGCGGTCCGACCCCGACACCAAGAAGACCGGCGAGAACGTCTTCAGCCTGGTGCGCCGCATCGGCAACGCGAAGGCCGGCCTGGCCGCCGACTACGCCGCGCAGCTCGCGCACAACGTCGGCAAGGTCGTCTTCTTCGCCCGGCACATCGAGGTGATGGACACCGCCGAGAAGCTCTTCGCCGAGCGCGGTATCCGCTACTCCTCGATCCGGGGCGACCAGACCGCGAAGACGCGCCAGAAGAACATCGACGCGTTCGTCAACGACCCGGACGTCTCGATCGCGGTCTGCTCGCTGCTGACCGCCGGCGTGGGCCTCAACCTGCAGGTCGCCTCCAACGTCGTCCTCGCCGAGCTCTCCTGGACCAACGCCGAACAGACCCAAGCCATCGACCGCGTGCACCGCATCGGCCAGGAGGAGCCGGTCACCGCGTGGCGCATCATCGCCGCGCAGACCATCGACACCAGGATCGCGGACCTCATCGACACCAAGGCCGGCCTCGCCGCCAGAGCACTCGACGGCTCCGACGAAGAGGTGTCCTCGTCGGCCGACTTCCAGCTCGAGGCACTCGCAGCCCTGCTGACGAACGCCCTCACAGCCTTGCCGTAGTCACCGGAGGGATGACGCTCGTCGGTGCCTAGGTCTCTGCGGTGCGGATGGCTTCGCGGAGTTCCTTGCGGGAGCTGATGGCTAGCTTCGCGAAGACCTTGCGGAGGTGCCATTCCACCGTGCGGGGGCTGAGGAACAGGCGGGCGCCGACTTCCGGGTTCGAGAGGCCGTCGCGAGCGAGCAGGGCGATCCGCTGCTCCTGTGGGGTGAGTTCGTCACGTTCGGTACCGACGCTCCGTTTGCTGATCGTCTCGCCGTTGGAGAGGAGTTCGCGCCGGGCGCGGTCGGCGAACGCCTCCATACCGATCGTGCTGAGCAGGGTGTGCGCGATGCGTAACTGACCCCGCGCATCGACACGGCGACTCTCGCGACGCAACCATTCGCCGTACAGCAGGTGCGTGCGGGCGAGTTCCGGACGGATCCGCGTCCGCTGCAAGCGATCGATCGCTTCCAGGTAGAAACCCTCGGCGATCTTCCCCTTGCCCAGCAAGGCGTGCGAACGGGCCTCGATGCCCAGCGCCCAGTCGGTGCCGGCCGCGCCCGTCGCTTCCACCAGGCGCTCGAGAGCGCCGGCGGCGAGTCGCGTCTCCCCGCATCTGACGCCGGCTTCGATGAGCTCGGGCAGCGACCAAGCGGAGAGGAACAGCCCGGGGGTGTCCGCGCTCGCTTGCCGGGCCGCGGTCAGCGCCTCCTGGTAGCGACCGAGGCCGTTGAACAGAATCGCGGAGGCCCAGTCGGCGTACTGGACGCCGATTCCCTGTCCACCGGCGGCCGCGTCCTCGGCGCCAGTCGTCATCAGCGCGGACGCCTCAACCGCCCGTCCCCGGAAAGCGGCGAGCAGCATCGCGCCGTACGGCGCGATGTGGGTCTCGGTTGCCTCGATGACGGCATCGAGCTCCGCGATCGCCGCTTCGGCTTCGGTGAATCCACCCCGCCAGGTGACCAGAATGGCCAGCGCGGTCAGGTCGATCGGCAGCCGGGCGAGCGCACCTGCCGCGCGGGCCGACCGCAACTGGCGGACGTTGATCGCGTTCCAGCTCTGCTCGTCCCAGAGCACGTTGGCCGGCACCGTCGTCAGCCAGCCCCACCGGAAGTTGTCCGCCGCGGAGATCTCGTCGGCGGCGAAGGCGCTCGTAGCCCTTCTGAGCAAGGGCGCTGCCGCAGTGCGTCCTTCGGTGACCAGCGTTGCCAGGCCGTCCAGGAGCAGGTCGGACGGACGCGGAGGGTCCGCGGGCGGGAGGGCTCTCGCGGCCCGTGAAGCCTCGCGCAGGCTGCCGGCGGTGGCCAGCCGGCCGGCGAACAGCGCAGCACCCCAGGCATCGAGGTAGGTCTCCCGCGCGAGTTCGAGGTCGAACGGCTCCAGTTGCTTCGCGGCTTTCAGCAGCAGCGGAGGGGCGTCGCTGCCGTGTCCCGAGGCGAACGCGATCTGTCCGTGCAGCAGGTTGGCACGTGCGCGCTGGAACTCGTCGAGCGCTCCCGCCTCCCCGGTGGCCAGCAGCCCGAGGGCGGACTCGAACTCTCCCGCGTGCAGGCTGACCTGCGCGGCGGCCAGCGCGCGATCCGCACGCGCCGTGAGGTCTCCCGTCAGCGCGACCGAGCGCTGCAGGAAAGCTGCCGCGGCGGCGAGTCCACCGCGCGCCTGCGCCCGCCCGGATGAGCGATCGAGCTCAGCTGCCACCGACTCGTCGGGTCCCGTCGCCGCTGCGGCCAGATGCCAGACCCGACGGTCGGGGTCGATCGCCAGATCCGTCACCTCGGCCAGCGCCAGATGTACTGCGCGACGGTCCTGAGGCGATGCCGAGCGGTACACCGCCGAGCGCACCAGCGGATGACGAAAGGTCACCCGGGCGCCGATGACCAGCAACCCCTCCGCCTCGGCGCTGCTGGCGGCCGTGGCTCCAACGCCCAGCCTCTCGGCCGCCCGCCAGACCAGCAGAGGGTCGCCGACCGACTCCGCCGCCGCGATCAGCAACAACAACCGGGTCTGCTCTGGCAGCCGTCCGATCCGCGCTAGGAAGCTGTCCTCGATCCGCCCGGGCAACGCCTGCGCGCCCAGCAGCCCGAAGCCACCGGCCAACTGCGCCACGGTCAGCCCGCGGGGCAGCTCGAGCAGCGCCAGCGGATTCCCGCCGGTCTCGGCCACGATGCGGTTCCGGACCCGCTCGTCGAGCACGAACCGAACGGCCGAGTCCAGCAGCGCGCGGGCCTCGCCTCTGCGCAAGCCCTGGATCTCGAGCTCCGGCAGCGCCAGCAGCTCCGGGCCGGACCCGCGCGTCGCGAACAGCAAGCCCACCGGCTCGGCCATCAACCGCCGCGCGACGATGCCCAGCACCTGTGCGGAGGCCCGGTCCAGCCATTGCGCGTCATCCACCACGCACAGCAGCGGACCCTCGTCCGCGAGCTCGGACAGCAGGCTCAAGACGGCCAGGCCGACCAGGAAGCGATCCGGCGGTCCGCCGTTCCTCAGGCCGAAGACCGTGCCCAGCGCGTCCCGCTGCGGGCCCGGGAGCTTGTCCAGCCGATCAAGCATCGGCGTACACAACTGGTGCAACGCCGCGAACGCCAACTCCATCTCCGACTCGACCCCGACAGCGTGGAGCACTCGCAGCTCCGACGCTTTGTTCACCGCGTATCCCAGCAGAGCCGTCTTGCCGACGCCGGCGTCGCCGCGCAGTACGAGTGACCGGCCGGAACCAGAGTTAACGGCGGCAACCAACTCGTCGATCACCGCGCACTCAGCGCGGCGACCACGCAATCGCCCAAGCCCTCCCCAGACGGACGTCTCGCCGCGATTCTCCACCGGCATCCGCCTCCGCGGTTAGATGTCGTTGCCAACCGACCGGAGTACGCCGCTCCGCAGGTCGCCCGGCAACCTCAACAGACTAAGCGCTTCCGGTTTGCTCTGGTAGTGGTTCTACGTAGACCCACTGGCCGTCTTCGCGGGTGAAGCGGCTGTTCTCGTACTGGTTGTCCGGCCGGCCGTCGAGGGTGAAGTGGGCGCGGAACTCCACGGTTCCCTCGGTGTGGAAGGCGCTGCCACCACTCGTACTCAGGATGTCGAGGCCGGTCCACTCGATGTTGTCGTCGAACCGCAGCGCGGGCGGGCGGGTCCCGGCGGACCAGGTGCGCAGCAGGTAGCGCGCGTCGCGGACGACGAAAGCGCTGTAGCGGGAGCGCATCAGGCGCTCTGCAGTCGCTGCCGTACTCCGGCCCTGGTGCAGCGCCACAGCAGTCCCCGTAGGTGGCGTCGAGGCCACACGGGCAGGGCGCTGCGGGTGACAGCGGAGAGACCGCCGGCCGGCGGGCGGAACGTTTGGCCATCCCCCGATTGTGGCGGACGGCCCGGGCGCCACCAACTGCCGGCCGTGAGTCGCGATAAATTGCCTAAGGCAACGAATTTGCCGGATCCGTCGTTCCGGTGGCCCGGCTCAGCTCGTCCAAGGCGACCGGGAGACGCCCCACGTGTAGCGTCGATCAGGCCAGGCTGGACAAGTTGCTGGCCGAGCATGACCCGTTCAAGGTGGACGCCTGACGACGACGGCCGGGCCACTGGATCACCGCTACCGCGCTCAGGACCAAGGCGCCGCCGAAGAGTTGCACGGTACCCAGGGACTCGTTGAAGGCTGTTGCCGCGAGGGTGACTGTCACTACTGGCTCCAGGGTCGACAGGATCGATGCTGTCGAGGGGCCGACTCGGTTCAGACCCGCGAAGAACAAGAGGATTGCGGCCACTGTGCTGATCAGCGCTATCGCGATGAGCCAGGTCCAGCCGGCGGCGCCGAAGGTGAGGTTCGGGCCGCCGCGGACAGCGGAGGCCAGGGCGAACGTGCAGGTCGCGCCGGTGCAGACGAGGGCGGTCAGGGCGAGCGGTGGCATCCCCTGGCCGACACGGTCGCCGGCGAGGATGTAGAGGGTGTAGGCGAGCGCGGCGCCGAAGCCCATCGCAGTACCCACGGCGTTCAGGCTGCCTGAGGCTGCGCCGCCGAGGACGAGGGCGGTCCCGACAGAGGCGATCAGTAGCGCGGCGATCCTGCGGGTCGACGCTCGCTCCCGGCCGAGTGCGATGGCGCCGACCATCACGAGGGCCGGGTAGACGTAGAGGATCAGCGCGAGCAGGGATGCGTCCATCCGCTCGAGGGCGCCGAAGAACAGCCCGGACTGCGTCGCGTAGCCGATGCCGCCCATCGCGAGCCCGGCTGCCACCGACCGGCGCGGCAGCCCACGCAGAGCGCCGGTCGCACCGGCCACGACCAGCAGCAGAGCGGCCGCGATCGCGAAGCGGATGAGCAGCAGGTCCCCGACGTCGACCTGCGCGTTGTACGCAAGCTTGCCGAAGATCGCCATGGCGCCGAAGCAGACGGCCGAGAGAAGGCAGAGGAGAGGTCCCACGCGACGATGCTGACAGCAGGCAACTGTTCACGTCCATCTCCTCTTTGTGCACGAAACCGGGTAGCTTTTGTGAACGATGCTCGATCTCCGCCGACTCAGACTGCTGCGCGAACTGGACGCCCGTGGGACCGTCCACGGCGCGGCCCGGGCGCTGGGCTATACCCCGAGCGCGATCTCCCAGCAGCTGGCGGTGCTCGAGCGTGAAGCCGGCGCCAAGTTGCTCGAGCGCACCGGGCGCAACGTGCGGCTCACCGACGCGGGCCGCGTGCTCGTACGGCATGCGGCCGTGCTGCTCGACGGCATGGAGGCGGCCGAGGCAGAGGTGGCCGCGCTCGCGGCCGGGCAGCCCGCCGGCGTAGTACGGGTGTCGGCGTTTCAGTCGGCGTTCCTGCGCATCGTGGCGCCCGCCGTCGCCGCGTTGGCGCGGAGCCACCCCGACATCCGCGTCGAGGTGACCGAAGCGGAGGTCGAGGAGTCGGTGCCCGCCCTTCGCCTGCGGCAGCTCGACGCGGTGGTCGGCGACGAGTACTCCGGCCAGCCGCGTCCCGTCCACAGCGACCTCACCCGGGAGTCGCTGGTGCGGGAGCAGGTGCGCCTCGTCCTGCCCGAAACGCATCCGCAGGCGAGCCAGAACCGTGTGCGGATGGCGCAACTGGCCGACGCGCGATGGGCCGCTTGCCAGCCGGGTACCGGTCATCGCGAGATGCAGATCCGCGCGTGCCGCGAGCTCGGCGGGTTCGAACCGGATCTGCGCTACGCGTCGGACGATTTCCTGATCCTCGTGGAGATGGTCCGTACGGCGGGCGCCTGCGCGCTGCTGCCCGACCTCGTGGTCGGCTACGGCACACCCGGCGTCGCGGTGCGTTCGTTCGCCGAGGGATCTATCGACCGCGAGGTCTTCCTCCTCACCCGGGCGACCCGGACACCCGCGGTCGAGGCCGTCGCGAACGCCCTCCATGAGGCGACTCCCGGACAAGCGTGAATACTGGAGAAACCCAGGTGAAGGCGGTGAGCTCAGTCGTGAGCGGTCAGGAACCCCAGGACATCTCGGACCCCGGCACGGATCTCGAGTACGACCTCGCGCATGAGACGCGACAAGGGACCGCCCCGGCCACCCCGCCGAGCCAGGAGGAACACGAACCGGTGGTCACGGCGACACCGGAGTACGAGGGCGACTACTCCTACGACCTGGCGCACGACGTCCCTCGACCCACAAAGGACTGATCAGGTACTGCGTACTCGCCGGCGCGGGATCTCTTGGGCCAGTTCGACGACGAAACCGTCGGGGTCTGCGAGGTGCAGGGTCCGGTGACCCCAAGGGCGATCGGCTGGAGGGCTGAGGATCGGGATCCGCAGTGTCGTCAGGCGAGCTGCCTCGACGTCCACGTCGTCGACCAGGAGCACGATCTCGGCGGCTGGACCCGGCGTCACCGGGTGAGCGGTCAGCCATTCGGCCCGGCGGCGTTCGTACAGAGCGAAGCGGGTGCCTTTGGTGGCGAACTCGGCAAAGCCCGCGTCGGTGAACTTGTGCGGCAGGCCGAGGATGTCCCGGTAGAAGGCGACGGACGCGTCGAGGTCGGAGACGTAGAGGATCACGTAGCCGAGCCGGTCCATGAGGGCACGCTACGCCGAGGGTTCGGGGCCAGGCTCTATTGTGGCCGGGTTCGCTGGGCGACCTTGGGAAGGCATTGATGGGTTCGAGGAGACCGCGTCGGCGGTTCAGGTCGCTGATCGTCGTGCTGGTGATACTGGTGGGCTTGCTGGTGGTCGCCGATCGGCTGGCGGAGTCGTTCGCCGAGGGCCGACTGGCGACGATGGCGGCGGACGAGGCCGCGCAGTACGACGTGCAGGCGGCGGACACCTCGGTCGAGGTGGGGGGCTTCGGATTCCTGCCGCAGGTCGCCAGGGGCGAGTTCTCCCAGATCACCTTGACGATGGATCAGCCGACGATCTCCAAGGTGTCAGCGGAGGACCTGACCGTGGTGATGAAGTCGATCCAGGTACCGCGCGAACTGCTGACCGGGGACACGAGTGCGCCCGTGAACGTGGGGACGGCCGATGTCCACCTCCGGTTGTCACCTGCCGCGCTCACGAAGGTCGCCCGGACCAGCGGGCTGGACGGACTCTCGTTGCAGATCGTCGGCGGGAAGTTGCAGGCACGCGTGACGGTCCGAGGTGTCGAGGCCCGCGCGACGATCCAGCCGCAGGCGCAGAACGGGCGGATCAGGCTGGCTGTCGGCGACCTGCCGAGCACGGTGCCGTCCGTCGTACGGAACGCGATCAACAATCTGCTCGCCCGGGGCATCGAGATTCCGGAACTGCCGTTCGGGGCGACGCTGAAGGAGATCACGGTCGACGGCCAGTCGGTCCTGCTCACCGCAACCGCCTCCGACATCGTGCTGAACGGGGCTTAGAAGGCCCTTGGGTGGTGATCTGTCGCGATATATCGTTGAGCTATCGCAGCGGTACTTCGTGAGGGACGGTGGTTGGGATGACCGGATCGGCCTACGTAGGTGGGTGGCCCTGGCAGCAGCGGGTCGGACAGCATTGCTCGATCGTGGAAGACATCAAGCGGGAGTTGTTCGCCGCCATGGGCGGCCTGCGCGCCCACGGTGGACCTGGCACCCACGGCGGGCCGAATCCGTTCGGCGGCGAGTGGGGCAAGTTCGGTGGATCGATGTTCGGGCCGCCCTGGGCGCAGGGTGGTGGGCCGCGCGGCTGGCGTGGGCCGAAGGCACGGCGCGGTGACGTCCGGGCCGCGATCCTCGCGGTGCTCGCCGAGCAGCCGATGAACGGCTACCAGATCATCCAGGAGATCGCCTCGCGCAGCGGCGGAGCCTGGAAGCCCAGCCCTGGCTCCATCTACCCGACCCTGTCGCAACTCGAGGACGAGGGCCTGGTCACGGCAGACGCCGCCACAGGGCGGCGGACCTTCTCACTCACCGACGAGGGCCGCACCTACGTCGCCGAGCACGCCGAGGAGGTGACGGCTCCCTGGGAGGCGATGACCGCCTCGGCCGACGACGACGCCGACGGCTTGAAGCCAGTCCTGGGACAAGTCGGTACTGCGTTGTGGCAGATCATCGCCGCCGGTACTCCGGACCAGCAGGCCCGGGCCCGCAAGGCGCTGATCGAACTGCGCCGCACGCTGTACGGGATCCTCGCCGACGACGAGCAGCAGGACCGCTCATGAGTCAGCACCTCCCTAGCCCGAGAGGCTCGTCATCGCGCCGAGGCCCGCTCCGGATCGGCGACGCGGAACGCGACCAGGCGGTCGCAGTACTCAGTGATCACTTCGTGGCCGGGCGGCTGACGCAGGAGGAGTTCGAGGAGCGCAGCGGTCAGGCGACCCGGGCGCGGTACGACAACGACCTGGCGCCGCTGTTCGACGATCTCCCGGAGCCCGCCGCGACGCAGTCGGGGCCGAGCAGGCGGTCGCCGGGCTTCCGGTCCGGTCCGCAGCGGATGGCCCCGCCACCCATCCTCTGGTTGCTGCCGGTGCTGATGATCGGTCTGGTCATCGCCACCATCACCTTCGCCGCGCCGTGGTTCCTGTGGGTGTTCTTCTGGATCGCACTGCTGGGCGGGCCGCACCACCATGGCCGCTGGCAGCCCCCGCACCGTCGCTGAGCGGTGCGGGCCGGTCCCCGGCTGTGATCGGGGGAAACTCCAAGAAAACAAGGGCTTCAACCAGGTGCGATCGAGAGCACGAGGGACGTAGGCTGCGTTCTGACTGGCGCACCGCCAGACGCTGCAGGGGGGAACTGCATCATGAGCGACTTATGCCTGCCGTCTGATCGACAACTTCCGCACGCCGCCCCGCTGAACTGGAAACTCGAGTAGTGCCATGAGCACCTTCAGCCGGATGCTCGTGTGGATCTCCGGAGCATCGGCCGGTATCGGAGCCGCCCTGGCGGCAACGATCCCCTTCGAGGCGGAGATCATCGACATCTCGCGACGTGGTGGTACGCCGGGGACCCAGCACGTAGCGGTCGACCTCGCAGACCCCGCGTCGTGGCCGCTGGTCGAGGAGGACTTCATCCGCCGGCTGGCGCGCTTCGACGGCGACCGGGTCGTCTTCGTACACAACGCCGGCACCCTGACCCCGTTGGGACCGGCGGGCGCGGTCGACACCGCGCAGTACACGCGGAACGTGCTGCTCAACTCGGCGGCCGCACAGGTCCTCGGGCACGCCTTCCTGCGAGCGGTGGACGGCCGGGACTTCGAACAGCACCTGATGATGCTGACGTCCGGCGCCGCGCTCCGGCCGTACGAGGGCGAGTCGAGCTACTGCGCCGGAAAGGCCGCGGTGGACCAGTGGGTCCGAGCCGTGGGACTGGAACAACAGCGCCGAAAACCCGGCTGCAGGGTGATCTCCGTGGCACCCGGCGCGGTCGACACCGCCATGCAGGAAGAACTCCGGTCGGCCGCCGACGAGCAGGTCCCGAACGCCCGCCGCTTCCGCGAACTCGAGGCGGCCGGCGGGCTCTCCAGACCCGAGGACGTCGCCCGCAGAATCTGGTCCCTGCTCAACCGCGACGTCCAGAACGGCGCCGTCCTGCACGTCCAGGACCTTTAAGCCGGTACTGCGCTACTGCCTGTACTGCGTTACTGCGTGGCGAGGTCCTCGTAGATGGTCCAGGCGGCCTCGCGGAGTTGGGCGGCGGTGGCTGCGTCGAGGCCCTTGACGGGGAGGTCGATGTCGACGGGATGCTCGTTGAGGAGGGCGATGAGGAAGACGCAAGCGGCCAGGTAGCTGCCGGGGAGCGCGGGGTGACTGTTGTCCGCGTCGTGGAGTCGCGGCTGGTCATGGGTGGCGAGGAAGCGTTCCCAGACCATACCGACGGGGATCAGGGTGGCCCCGAGTTCAGCGGCGATGGTGGCGTACGCGGTGGTCAGCGCCTGCTGGGTTTCCGGGGCGTTCTTGCGTGCCCACGTCATGTACAACGCGGTCTGCGCGCCGGCGGCTTTGATAGCGGCATCGAGGTCCCGAACGCTGTCCTGCATCCGCGCCGCGTTCTTGACCGGCAGCGTGCTCTGCTCCTGCAGCACCACCACGTCATACCCGCCCTCGGCAATCGCCTCCAACGCAGTACCCGCGTTCAAATGCTGCCGAAGCGAGGCCCCACCCGCCGAGATCAACCGATGCTCGACCACGTGCCCCCGCACCTTCGCAAGCGAAGCAACCAGCCCAGGCAGATTGTTCCGCGCCGTAAAGCTGTTCCCGATATAGAGGATCCGCACAACTAGGACAGTAGTGCCTCCACCGGCCGAACAGGCTCAGTGAGCCCGACAGATGGGGCAGAGTTGGGGTTTGCGGCCACGCACCCGAAGGCGCTCGAATGTCGAAGCACAGCGGGAGCAGATGAGGATCTCAAGCTCTGCGAGAGCGACCGGCGAGAGCTCCGCAATGCTCGGCGATGGTGGTTGGAGAGTTACTTCGACAACTTGGGTGGCCGAAGCAGCCGGTCTGGCGGTTGCCTCGAGCTTGGCGGCCGCACGATTGCGGCGCTTCTCCAGATCTTCGACGGCGTCCTGCCGGGCGGCCGACTCGCCGTACAACTCCAAGCCGCGCTCGGCCCACCAGAGGCAGGCGTCCCAATCCTTCTTCTTCTGCTGACGAATCGCCATCTGGCGGTAGGTCTCGAGCAGCGGGATCTTGTGCCATTTAGTTCTGAAGGCCCCGCAGATGGATTCCATCTCGGCGTCGTGGAGTCGACAGGCTTCGTCGAATTCATCCAGCGCCGATGCGTACAGATCACGACACCGATAGAGCCTCGACTCCAACTCTGCGAACTGAAAGTGCCGATCGATGGGATCAGGGTCAGTGGCCAACAGGTCACGCAGCATTGCGATGGCCGCCCGGTCGCCATCCGGGAGTTCGTTGTACCAGGACAGGTCGTACGAGTCATCCTCTGCATCGGTCAGCCAAGCCTCACTGAAACCGGTTCTCATGGCGGCGCCTTCAGCGACAGGTCGCCCGCCCGATCGAGCGGCGCGTGCCATCCCGAAGTCCGCGGGGTCATGTTCCAGCCAGACCCCGAGAAAGCCCAGGCCGTGATCGCGGTGACCACCGCCGACGACGTGCCCTCGCAAGCCGACGTGGGAGCCATGCCGAGCCATCAAACTGTGGACACTAGCGACGTACTGCGCTGCGGTGCTCCGGTCCAGGTAGCCGATCAGATGTCCGTCGATGTACACCGCCACCGCGTTGGCGTCGTGCGGGTTCAACGGCTCCGGAACGAGCATGGCATTGATCGAATGTCGTATCCGGTTTCCCTTGCGGGCACCGCAGATTCCCCAGAGAGCTTCCTGATAGTTGCTCTCGCCGACCACCTCGAGATCATCGTCTCCCGCGAGCAGCGTGAACCGTACCGCGCCCGACTGCGGCGGTGTCTCCTGCCTCGGCCGACCCATCAACCGATCCAACAAGCCCATATGTTGTTGCCTCCTGTTCACGGGCTCCATCGTCTGGACGACGGCCGGTGTTACGACGGGTCGGTCCGGGGACGGCCGGCTCCGGGCGGAGGGGTAGGTCGCGATGCGGCCGAGCGTTCCTCGGCATCTCCTTTGGTCAGCCGGTTTCGCCACCAGAGGTCGTTGCTTCTCGGATGGTCGCGGCAGCCTGGATGATCCGCTGGTTCACCTCGGTGACCTCGCCTGAGCCGTCTACTCGGATGACCAGGTTGCGGGTGCGGTAGGCGTCGAGGACTGGGAGGGTGCGGGCGGCGTAGAGCTGCAGGCGGTGGCGGATGACTTCTTCGGTGTCGTCGGAGCGGTGTTGGGCGGCCGCACGGGCGAGTAGTCGCTGGACGAGTTCGTCGGGCCCGACCTCCAGGACGACGGCTGCGTCGAGCGGGTGATGGTGCTCTGTGAGCAGGTCGTCGAGCACGCCCACCTGTTCCAGCGTGCGGGGATAGCCGTCCAGGACGAAGCCCTCGCGGGTGTCGTCCCTGGAGAGACGTTCGCGCACCATCTCGTTGGTCAGCTCGTCGGGCACGTACTCCCCTGAGTCGAGGTACTGCTTGACGCGCGCGCCGAGCTCCGTCCCGTCGGCCACTCCGGCCCGGAAGATGTCGCCGGTGGAGATGGCCGGTACGCCGAGCCGATCGGCCAGCACCTTCGCCTGGGTCCCTTTCCCGGCCCCAGGCGGCCCTGTCAGGACAACGATCGCCATCGATCCCCCTCAGGGTCACGCGGGCCGGTGCCCGCCGAGTGAATCCCCCAGGCTAGCGGCCCGGCCACCTCAATGGCTGCTACGCGGTGTTTCGCGGAGCCTGCTCGGCCCGAGACGGCCACTACTTGCACGTCAGGTGGTAGTCGTACTTGCCGCTGACGTTGTTCGGCTCGTCGACGACCAGGGCCTGGGTCAGCTCTACTCGGTCGGCGTCGTCGTCGAGGTCCACCTTGGTCTCGATGACGCTGTCGCCTTCGGGGATCGACTTCTCGAGCTGCTCCGAGGGCGGGAAGATGTTCGATTCCCAGTGGTACTTGATCTTGGTCGCCGCGTCCGCGGTGACGGTGGCTCGCAGCGTGAACGGCGCGGTGCAGAAGACCTTGCTGGAGGAGGGCTCGACGAAGCTGACCTTGGTGACCATCCCGTCGTCGCCGCGAAAGAGCACGAGCCAGACGATCAGGGAGACCGCGAGGATCAGAGCGGCCGCCAGAACCGGGGAGAGGGTCGGTCTTCCACGCGCAGGCGCAGCAACGGCCGTGCCTTCCGGGACAGGTGGCGGAATGGGCGGGTACGGCGCTGGGGTGGCGTCGCCGACCGGGGTGGGCTCCAGGACAGGCTGTTGTTGCTGGACAGGAGCGGTGACGGAGCGCAGAACGAATGGCCTGGAAGACTCGACCATGAACCCGGACTCATCGGCAAGGAACCGCTGATAGGTCCGCAGCGCTTCCGCCCGGGCCGCGGCGAAGTCTGCCTGCTGGAGGTCGATGATGTCGGCACCACGACAAACGAAGCCGTACAGGAGATCCAGCGGCCGCCCGAACTCATCGGTCACCGAGCCGCTGGCGGGACTCCCGTCCAGATCGGCCGGAGTGAGCCGCTGGGTCAGGTAGGCCACAGTCACGTCACCCGCGGCCAATCCGTTGATCCGGGAGAACCTGGGTGCACCCTCGGGTGGGAAGTCGCCGCTGGCGGCCTGCCCGAGGACGCCGTACTCGTTGCTCTGGACAAGGAAATCGGGAACCAGCAGGGACTGGTAGCCCTTGCGCCGACCGCGCGCGACCAGGAAGGCCCATCCGTGCATCGGGTGATCGGACACTCGCCCTACCTTCCACTGAGCCGGGAGGCCGGCAGCCGCTCTTCCAGTCGACCCAGCTCCACGCCGAACTCCGTCAGCACCCGGCCGCGGGCAGCCTCGATCGACTGCGCCTGCAGCCTGCCCTCCTGTCTGGCCCGCCCGGTGGCCCGGATCTCCTCAGTGGTTGCCCCGGCCATCCAGTCGAGGAACATGCCCACCACCTCTTTGCCGGAGGTTCCGCCGACCACGTCCTGGAGTTTCTGCCGGAGTGCCAGACCCGCGGGCAGGTTGACGAAACTCCCCAGCGACGTACGGGACTCGGCGTCGGTGAGGCCGCGCCTGGATCGTGCTTCCTCGGCGAGGCGCGTGCGGGTCGGCTCGTCGAGCGACAACTCCACCTGGCGGAAGAGGTCCGGCAGGATCGCGGTGAGCGGGACCTCGACGTTGGTCGGGTTCATCTCGCCGTCGGGGAGCTTGAGGACGTGGCCCTCGTGGTCCATCTGGGCGAAGTGGGGGCCGACGGCACTGACCGGGATCAGCCGGATGACGCGACTCCCCCAGGTGTGCGTCTCCACCAGTGCGCGGAGATGTGCGGTCTCGAGCAGTGCGTCCCGTACCAGGTCGAGGCGGGTGTTCTCGTCCGCGTCCTCGGGTTCGCCGAAGCCGCGCACCAGGTCCCACTTGGTGAGGACGAAGTGGATCGGGCAGGAGGCGCCGGCCATGATGCCGGTCATCGGCTGGATCTGGCTGCGGAAGTACCTGCGGCCCGCCGGCTCGTTGCGCAGGTACTGCAGGACGCGGTAGCCGTCGAGCATGCCGAGCAGACCGTGAGCGTTCCGGATCCGCCCTTCGAGGTCGCTCAGCGCGGTGGAACCGGCCTCCTGCTCGGATTCCAGCAGCTCGCCGGCGTAGTCGAGGTAGCTGATCTTGAAGACCGTGTGCCGCACTCCGGCATCGAACGACACGCAGTCGAAGTCGAGCTCTCTCGTCTCACCTGTCCTGGTACCGCGAGGCCAGGGCTCGGAGGTATCGCTGACCTCGTCGAATACCTTGCTCAGATACACGCGGTGCGAGGCGTTCGTCTCCAGGAAGTAGGAACGTCCTGGCATCGGCACGTTGACCGTGTGGAACATGCTCGACAGATAGACGGTCTTGCCCGAACCTGCCACTCCGAGGGCAACCACGCGGAAGTGCGGGACGGCGACTTCCGCTGCGGTTGCGGGGCTTTCAGCCGTACGACGTTCGCGCCGCGTCTGCGCACCAGCGAGCTTGGTGATTTGGTCGGCTGGCTTCGCGGCCTGCCTAGGCGGTGTTGTCGGTCGGGGTACTGCGGGGCGCGCCGGTGCGGGTTGGGCTGGAGCGAACACACGCGGGCGCAGGACGAACGCGTGGATAGTGGCGATCACCGCGAGCAGGATGAAGAGTGGCATCACCTCGGCGGCCGAGCCGAGTCCCACCAGGAGGACGAGCCAAGCGAGTGAGTAGATCACCGCGGCCGTCCACAGCGCGCTTTCCTTGAGCTTGCTCGCGGCATAGATGAATGGTGCGGGCGTCAGCAGGCCGAGCGTCAAGACCGGGATCAAGGCCCAGATCACGGAACCCGCCCCGGGCTGGGCGGGGCTGACCGGCTGAGCGGGCTGGGTGTGCGGGGTTGCAGCGGGCGTCGGCTTGGCGCCTGGAACGGACGTCGAACTGGATGCAGACGTGCGCGACTGGCCGGTCGGCGTGCGTGGCGGGCTGGAGATCGGCTTGAGCGGCGGGGTGGGCTTGGGTTGAGGAGCTTGCCTCGGCGGCGCGGTCGTGGCCGCCGGCTCTGGAGTCGGAGTCTTCGCGGTTGGCTGCAGGGGCGGCGGCGCCGGCGTTGCAGCAGTTGGCGTCGGGACGGTCACCTCTGGAGTCGCGGCTGCTGGCGCTGCCACTGCCGGTTCTGCCGCTGCCGGTTCTGGCACTGCCGGTTCTGCCGCTGCCGGTTCTGGCACTGCCGGTTCTGGCACCGCCGGCTCTGGCACCGCTGGCTCTGGCACCGACTGCTCGGGCGGTGCTGGTTCTGGGGGTGGTGGAGCAGGGGGTGCGGCTGGGGTGATTGTGGTGGTGACGGGGATGGTGAGTTCGCCGCTGGGGCCTTTGAGGGTGAGGGTGCCGGTTCGGGGGCCGGGGGCGGTGGTTTCGATGGTGACGGTGAAGCTTTCCGCGGCTTCCTGCAACCGGATCCAGGAGTCGTCGGCGTGCGGGATGGCGGCCCGGGCGATCGGCGGCCCCAGCAGGTTGATGACCTGTTCGGGGGATTCAGAACCCTGCTCCACCGTCGGGAAGTGAATCTCGGTGTGGCTGGGGTGGAGGACCGCTTCGGCGAGGGCCGCCTTGGCCGGGTCGGCGACGTACTGGATGTCCGTGCGGGCGATCTCGACCAAGGCCTCGTAGGCGCCGACCGCCGAGGGGAGGTTGTCGCTGAGCAGGCGGACGCGGAGTTCGCTGACCGCGCCGAGGCGGGAGAACATGTTCGGGTCCGTCATCGCGGCCTGCAGGTCGGCCGGGATCGGCATCGGCTTGATTCGCTTACGGCGGCTCCTCGCCAGGTACAGCTCGCCCTGCATCTCGACGTCGCGGCTCGGGGTCTGGTGCGGGGTCTGCGCGCGGACCCGGTCGAAGACGTAGTCGTACAGCTCGTTCAGCGAGACCCAGCCGTCCTCGTCGCGATCGGCGTCGCCGGTCGAAAGCCCTTCCACCAGAGCCGTTGTGAAGACCGACGGCCGTTGGGTCTGGTCGTCGGCCAGCCGATCCCCTTCGAAGGCGTACTCGATCGAGCTGGACGCGGTGATCACCGCCCGGCCGCGACCACCACCGACCCGGTTCTCGGGGAAGCTGTCCGCCACGTTGACGTCCCCGGTCGACCGGACCGTCACTCCTTTACCGAAAGCCCCGCCGTAGCAACAGTCCAGCAACAGCACGATGCTCCGCGACCTGCTCGCCCGCATGCAGCGCTGGACGAAGTCGGCGGAGATGGCGGTGGAGCTGAGCCGGTTCGGCCGGGTGTTCTTGGCCGCGAAGAACAGTTCGCCCGACTCGCTCTTGAGACCGTGGCAGGAGAAGTGCAACAGCAGTACGTCGTCCGCGCGGCTGTCGGCGAGCAAGTCCTCGATGTGGGTCTGGATGACATGCGCGGGTTGGTTGCGAACGGTCTCCACCTCGAAGGCGCCGATCTGCCGGTCGCCCAGCACCTGGGCCAGCGCTTCGGCGTCGGCCGCGGGCGACAGCAGGTGCCGCAGTCCCTCGTGGTCGTACTCGTCGTTGGCGACGATGAGGGCCTTGCGCCGGCCGTCCATCACTCGTCCTCGGGACCCGCGTGCCTGCTGACGAACAACTCGATGAGCCGGGTCTGGTCCTTCTCCGACACTTCCGACAGCTCGAGCACGTCGCCGTCGAGCTCCAGCCGTACCGTCCGTTTGCTGCCGTCGCCCTGGGCGAGCCAGCCGCGGATCGCGGACACCACGTTCCGCACTCCCTGGGCGGTGCGAGTGAGGGTGATCAGCAGTCCACCGATCGCGATCGCGTCGATCGCGCGCGCACCCGGCGGCGGCGGACCAGCCCGCAGCGCGGTGACGTCGCCGACATCCAGCTGCACCAGTTCCTGCCGCAGATACCCCGTCAGCGTGTCCAGACGCTCGGCATCCGCTCCGGACTCTGACAGCTGCACACGCAACTCACTCATATCCGGGCCACCCCCTCTCACTCAGCGGGCCCCGATTCGCGACGATGGCCCCCCACGTCGCGTGACGCCCACGTCACCCAGGTTAGTCTCCTCACTACCTTCCCGCTACGCATCGTGAACCCTGGCCCGCAAGGCCGGTAGTGCCTGAAAATCCCCTTTCTCTGCCCGATCGGGCACCAGCGATCCTCCTTCCGGTTTGAGCTCCGGCGGGTGATGCTGGACGCGTGAGTACGCCGGCACGGGGCGGGGTCGAAGGGATCGTCGGGCGGGAACGCGAGCTGGGGTTGTTGCGCAGCTGGCTGGATGCCGCGCGCAACGGCACCGGACGGCTGGTTCTCTGCAGCGGTGAAGCGGGAATCGGGAAGACCCGGCTGGCCCAGGAACTCGCGGGGATCGCCTTGGCGGCGGGGGCGACTGTCGCGTGGGGAAGGTGTGTCGAGACGGAAGGCGCCCCGGCGTACTGGCCGTGGCGGCAGGTCCTTCGGTCCTTGGGGATCAACGCCGACCGGACCCTCTCGGGCGAGGGGACCGAGGATCGCTTCCGGCTGTTCGAGGACATAGTCCAGGTCGTGGAGGAAATGGCCGGGCACAACGGCCTGGTCGTGGTGCTCGACGACGTGCACCGGGCTGACGAGGCTTCGTTGCTGGTACTGCGGCATCTCGCCGATCAGCTGAGCGGAATGCCGGTGCTCGTGCTGGCGACCGTGCGCGACTTCGACCCGGCGAGCACCCGTCTGATGCCTGAGCTGCTCCGCGCGCGGTCAGCGGAACGCCTTGTACTGAAGGGCTTCGGGCTCCCGGAGGTCGGCGAACAATTGCCAGCTGCAACCACCGAGGAAGCCCGGCGGGTGCACGAGATCACCGGCGGGAATCCGCTGTTCGTGCGCGAGGTCGCCCGAGCGATGACGGACGGTTCGTGGCGTCCCGATCGGCCGCCCAGGACAGTGCTCGACATCGTCGGCGCGCGGCTGGACCGGATCAGCCCGGACTGCCGCCGGCTGGTGCAAGCTGCAGCGATCATCGGCCGGGACTTCCAGACAGGTCTGCTGGCCGCCGCCCTCGACCGGCCGGTCGACGAGTGCCTGCCGCAGATCGACGAGGCCGTCGCCTTCGGATTCGTCGATCGCGTCAACGACAGTGGGGACTACCGCTTCGTCCACGCCCTCACCCGCGACGCGGTGGAGGCATCCCTGGCGACTGCTGACCGGGCCGGCTTGCATCGGGCCGTGGCCGAAGTGCTGGAGGCACGGTTCGCGGAGGATCTGTCCGAGCACCTCGCCGAGATCGCCCGCCACCGCGCCGAGCTCGCGCAGTACGGGGAAGGTGAGACGGCCCGGCTGTGGTTGGTGCGGGCCGCGGACGACGCAGTACGACGGCTTGCCTATGAGGAAGGTGCTCGGCTCTATCGGGCGGCCCTGGCGACGAAGCCGTTGCCGGCAGAGGAGCGGTCCCGGATCCAGGTGGCGCTCGGGCGGGCGGCGTACCTCGCTGGCGATCTCCAGGGATGCGTGACGGCGGCGGCCGCTGCTGCCGAGGCGGCGCAGAGTCCGGAGCAGAAGGCCGAGGCCGCGCTGGTAGTGGAAGCCGTTCCCGATCCGGGCATCAACGCGACGGCGAAGAGACTGTGCGAGGAAGCACTCGCGATCACGGAGGACGACGCCCTCAGAGCACGGCTGCTGGCGCAGCGTAGCCACCTCGCCTTCTACGACGGCGAACAGGAGCGGCTCGACCTACTGAGTGCGGAGGCTCTCGACCTGGCTCGCACCTCGCACGACATCCACGCGCTGATGGATGCGCTGCGTGCCAGGCAGGAGGCCTGTCCTGGTCCGGCCGGTCGCGCAGAGCGACTGGAGCTCGCCTCCGAGATGCTCTCGCTAGCGCAACGGACGAACAGTGCCCGTGCTGCCATGTGGGGCGAGCTCTGGCGACTCGACGCGTTGATCGAGAGCGGACAACTCGCGGCCGCCGCAGAGGAACTCCCGGCGCTGGAGGTCGCGGTCAAACGGCTCGGTGGACCGGTCAGCGCGTGGCACCACGACCGCGTCGCCGCCTGTCTGGCGCAGGCCCGAGGCCGGTACGACGAGGCTGCCGTGATCGCGCGCCGCGGATTCGACCGGATGCGGGTGGTCGAACCTGCGCCGGCCTCGGGTGCCTACCTCGCCCTGCTGACCTCGCTGGCGGGTCATGTCGGCGTCAGCGAGGACGCGGCCACCTTCGCCCGGCAGGCCTTCGACCCACCACCTCGGTTCGCGACGATGTCCCGGCTCTCCAGGTCATACCTCCAGTTGTGTGCAGGCCTCCCGGACGAGGCGGCAGCGTCGTACCGGCAGGCCGGGCCGATGGAGACTTGGTCGCTGCCGGCATTCTTCGTCCTGCCTGGTTACGTGTACGCCGCGCTGGCGTGTGCCGGGCTCGGCCGGCACGACGACCTCGCAGTACTCCTCGAGCGGCTCGAGGAGTTCCGCGGTGAGCACGTGGTCGGCAACGGGGTCGCCTTCATGGGCCCGGCCGAGCTCGCCCTCGGACGCGCGGCGGCGGTCCTCGGGCGCTTCGACGCCGCGATCGACGATCTGACCACGGCCGTCCACCAGGCCGAGAGCGCCGGTGCGCCCGGGTTCGTCGCCGAGGCGGAGTTCCACCTCGCCACAGCGCTGCGCGCGAGGAACGCGGCGGGCGATCGCGACCGCGCCCTCACTGTGGCCCGCGACGCAAACCGGCTGGTCAGATCGCTCGGCATGACCGCGTACGCCGACCGCACCGCCGCGCTGCTGGGCACCGGCGAAGCGCCGAACGGCCTCAGCCCCCGGGAGGCGGAGGTGGCCGCGCTGGTGGCCGAAGGGCTCACCAACCGGCAGATCGCCGAGCGCCTGGTGCTGTCCGAACGCACGGCGCAGAACCACGTTCAGCACATCCTCACCAAGCTCGGCTTCGCCACCCGCAGCCAGATCGCCGCCTGGAGCGCCCGCTCGACCCGCTGAGCGTTTGAGTGGCTCAGCGTTTGAGTGGCTGAGCGTTTGAGTGGCCGACACCCCGCGCCGGCCAGGGACGACCAGGGCAGGGCCAGGGCATCTCCCGGGCGCGAACGTAGGGCCCGGCGCGCGACGGTGATCGTGGCGGCACCGCCGAGTGCTGTCGCGACCACGCCAGAGAGGTTCCGACTGTGGAGACGACGAACGACAACGACTACGACGTCATCGTGATGGGTGGAGGGGCACCCGGCGAGCACTGCGCCGGCGCGCTGGCCGAGGGCGGGCTGCGGGTCGCGCTGGTCGAGCGGGAACTGGTCGGCGGCGAATGTTCGTACTGGGCGTGCATCCCGTCCAAGACGTTGTTGCGGGCGGGCGAGGCGGTCCAGGCGGCTCGCGATGCCGAAGGTACCGCCGAGGTGGACGTCGCGAAAGCTCTGGCCTGGCGCGACTTCATGGTGTCCGACCACACCGACGTCGGTCAGGAGCGGTGGCTCGCGAAGGCCGGCATCGCCCTGTTCCGCGGCAACGGCCGGCTCGCCGGTCCCGGGGCGGTCGAGGTCAACGGTGTCCGGCACACCGCGGCACACGTCGTCGTCGCGACCGGTGCGGATCCGATCATCCCGCCGATCCCCGGGCTCAGGGACCTCGAGGGGATCTGGACCAACCGCGAGGTGACCGCGATGACGGCGATCCCCCGTCGCCTGGTCATCCTCGGCGGCGGCCCGGTCGGCGTCGAGATGGCCCAGGCCGTACTCCGCCTCGGCGGCGAGGTCGCCCTCGCCAACCGGGGACAGCACCTGCTCTCCAGGGAACCCGAGCCGCTGGGTGAAGCCGTCGCGGAAGTGCTCCGCCGCGAGGGTGTGGAAATCGCCCTCGGAGTACAGGCGATCGCCGCGCGGCGCGACGGCTCGGAGTACGTGGTGGAGTTCGACGACGGCACGGAGTTGCGTGGGGATCGCCTGCTGGTCGCGACCGGCCGGCGGCCGCGGGTGAACGGGATCGGCCTCGAGACGGTCGGCATCGAGCCGGAACCGGACGGGATCCCGGTCGACGAACACCTGCGCGCGGGCGATCGGCTCTTCGCGATCGGCGACGTCACCGGGATCTGGCCGACCACCCACGTCGGCAAGTACCAGGGCGATGTCGTCGCCGATCACCTCCTGGGCGGCTCCCGGAAGACCAACTACGAGGCGGTCCCGCGGGTCACCTTCACCGATCCGGCCGCGGCTTCGGTGGGCGTGGGTGAGGACGTGTTCAGCTCGACCGTTCCGGTGGCGGAAGTCGCCAAGACGGCGACGTACACGCGTGCCTACGCCGAGTCGAACGGCTTCCTCACCCTGCTGAGCGACGGTGACCGGCTCACCGGTGCCTACGCGCTCGGCCCGGAAGCGGGCGAATGGCTGCAGCAGGCCACGCTCGCCATCCGGGCCCGGCTCCCGCTCGACGTGCTGGTGGACACCATCCAGCCGTTCCCGACCTTCTCGGAGATCTACGTCTCCGCACTGCACGCGCTCCAGCAACACATCGCCGGGCGCTAGTGCCACCTGGTCGTACAGAAAGGAGCAACTGATGAGGTTCTTCCGCCGGCAACAGGCAGGCGAGGTGCGGCCGCCGGTCCGGGCAGCCGCCTCGCCGGGCCGGCGGAAGACCATCGGCCTGCCACTGCGCGAGGACTCGGGTTCGGTCCTCGTCGCTGTGGACGGCCACGCGAAGGGCTGGGGGGCGCTGGAATGGGCCGCCGCCGAAGCGGCCGCCCGCGGCAGCGCCCTCCGGATCGTGCACGCCTACACCTGGTCCGCGTTCCCGATCGATGCGTTCGGCGGGCTCATGCTGGTGCACCGGGACCCGCAGGCCGAACTGGCCGCCGGGGTGATCGTCGAAGAGGCCGCGAGGCGCGCTCGCCGCATCGCGCCGACGCTGCGGGTCAGCACCCACCTCCAAGGTGGCTCCCCCGCCGACGCGGTTCTCCGGGAAGGCCGGTGGGACTCCCTGATCGTCCTCGGCCGCCGCTCCCGCGCGCACTGGACCAACCCGTACTCCGAACCGCCCGGCCTGCGGGTGGCTCGCCGGGCGGCGGGCCCGGTGGCGATCGTCGACCTGCTCGGCCACGAAGCGCGAGGGCCCTCGGCGGGACGGGTGGTCGCGTGCCTGGGCGAGACCGGGGACCCGAGGCCGGCCTTGGGACTGGCCTTCCGCGCCGCCCTGCGTCGCGGGGTCGGAGTCACGGTTGTGGCCAAACCGGCCAGACCGGTCCTCAAGGAAGCCCTGCGCATGTGCCAGGACGCGTTCCCCGAGGTGCGCTTCCGCCGCGTCTCTCCTTTTGCGCTGGCGAGCGAGTCCGCGGGTGCCGCCCTGACGGTGCTCGACGCACGCCCCCACGGACGCCTTCACCGGGCGTTCACCTCGTCCTCCAGTGAGGCCGTCCTGCGCTCCCGGCGCGGCCCGATCGTCATCGCGGGAACCACCGTCGACGTGACCGGCACCTGGTGAGCCGGACGGAGCAGTGCCACGGGCCCCCACAACTGATGTGGGGGCCCGTGGTCTCAGTGGGTCACTGACCGCTGAAGGTGAAGCTCGAGCCTGGCTGGGTGACGATGTCGCCGTCGGCCGAGTTGGTCACGGTGACTCCTGACAGGATGGCGTTTCCACGGGCGCCACTCATGGCGAGGATGCCCGCGCCGTTGTTCGACTTGTCGATCCTCACGTTGGTGATCCGGACGTCCTGCATGACGCCACCGCCGGTCTTGAACTGGATCCCGTCGTACGTCGAGTCGAGGATCTCGGTGTCGCGGATGGTGACGCCCGGGATCGGCAGGTTCTGCGGGAACAGGGTGATCGCGCCGAACTCCTGGTCCTCGTTCCAGAACACGCCGCCACACCGGTACAGGCCGTTGTTCGCGATCAGGGTCGTCCCGGAGAACGGCAGCGGGTCGTGGTCGGTGGCCAGCATGATGCCCGGATAGTTCATCGTGTCGTAGATCAGGTTGTTCTCGATCTTGTTGCCGTAGCCGCCGTAGATCGCGATGCCGTTCGCGCGCCAGGGCAGCTGGACGGTGTTGTTGGTGAACGAGTTGTCGTGACCGATGTCGACCGACTGGTCCTTCACGTACTTGTTCGCCCAGACGGCCAGCGCGTCGTCACCGGTGGTCCGGAAGGACGAGTTGAATACCTTGGAGTTGCGGGTGCCGTTGCTGAAGTTGATGCCGTCCGCATACGTGTCGCGGATCCGCATCCCGCTAAACTCCAGGCCGTCGGCCGGACCCCACAGCTCGGGGATGTTGTCGTAGTCGCGGCCGACCCAGACCCCGACGTTGGCATGCTCGATCCAGACGTTGGTGATCTTCGTCCCGGTACCGAACCGCCCGTTCAGCCCGACGCCGCCCTCGGCATTGTCGTCACCGCCACGGATCCGGCCCGAACCGAAGATCGCGATGTCCGAGATCTGCGTGAACTTGTCGATGTCGAACCCGAAGTTCCCTTCGTGCGGATGGTTGATGCCGCCCGCGTTCTGCGGCTCGGTCAGGGAGTAGAGCTGCGAGTACCACATGCCCGCGCCCCGGATCGTCACGTTGCTGATCCCGACCTGGTTGTACTGACCCCGGTTCAGCGGGTCGTCGGTGAGGATCTTCTTCTCCTGCCGCCACTGCCCGGCCGGGATCCAGACACAGCCGATCACGCCGTTCTGGTCGTCCGTGACCGCGCGCTGGATGGCGTCCGCGTCGTCGATCCCGTCACCCGCGACAGCGCCGTACTGCGCGATGCTGGTGCAGCCCGCGGGCTGGCTCAGCTGCGGTGCCACCTGCTCGAGGTCGATCGTGTCGATGATGTAGAACGACGCGTTGTCACCAGAGTCGCGCTGCAACTTGAGCCTCGTCCCTGGCGGGTACGACTGGGCCAGCAGCGCGTGCGACTCGTCGAACAGCCGGCGGGCGTCGCCACCCGGGGTGTTCGTCAGCGCCTCCGGCCCGTCGGAGTTGCCGTAGAGCCAGCTGTGCCGCGACGACAGCGTCACCTTCTGCGCGAAGGTGCCGTTGACGTACAGGCTGATCGTCGCCTCCTGGCCCTGGCCGTTGGCCGAGTCCGGGATCGAGTTGCGGACGACGATCGAGTTCGACTGGTTGGTCGAGGTGAACTCGACGAACTGGCCCGTGCTATTCAGCCGCACCGACTGACGCCCGGACGACTCCGTGGCGAAGTTGGTGTGCCCGAAGGTGCGGAGCGGATCCGTCACCAGCAGCGTGCCCTGGTAGTTGGCTGCCTCGGCCTCGTAGGAGACCCAGGGAACCGCCGCGCCGCGACCGACCACGATCGACCGCGAGAACGAGTTGTTGGTCTCGTTGGTCTCGGCAACGGCGTTCGTCGCGTCGGCGGTGGCGTTGAGGGTGGCTCCACCACTGGTCGCCGTCCAACTGCCGCTGATCGCGACGTTGGCCGTGGTGCCGGCGGCGATGGCCGCGGTACTGCCGTTGAGAGTGGTGCCGCCGATCGTCAGCCGGGTGGTGCTGGCGGCGCTCGCGGAGGTACCGCGGTTGGTGACCGCCACGGTGAAGGTGACCTGTGCACCGACGGCCGGGTTCGGTGGGTTGGAGGTGATGCCCAGGACCTGCAGGTCGGGGCCGGGCGCCTGCGCAATCACCAGTTGCGAAGGTGCGGTGAAGGTGTTGTTGTCGTTGTTCTGCTCGACGATCGTGTTCGTCGGGTCGACCACCGTCGAGACCGTGTAGCTGCCTTGCGGACGCTGCCCGGCGTTGTACGTGACCGTGGCCGAAGCGCCCGCGGCGAGCGCACCCACGGGAGCACTGCCGACGACCGTGCCGCCCAGGTTGAAGTTGACCGTGGTCGCCCCCGCGGCGGCCGAACCGATGTTCTGCACCGTGGCCGACAGCGTGATCGCGCTGGCCTCGTTCGGCGACGCGGGAGTCCAGGACGTCGAGGTGACGACCAGGTCCGGGTTCGGCGCCGGAGTACCGATGACCTGGAACTCGGCGACCTGACCGCCCGGTGCACCGGTGTTGCTGAACACCTGCAGCCGTACGTCGGCGACGCGTCCGGTGACGGGGATCTCGATCGTGTTCTGCGACGACGGGCTGAAGTCGTAGTCGGCCCGCGCCTTGAGCGTGGTGAAACCGGTGGCTCCCTGGTCCCGGCCGAGCACCTCGATGCTCTGGGTACGAGCTCCCCACGCCTGGTCCGGGTTGAGCTTCAGGGTCACCGTGTTGATGTCCGCGTTGGAGCCGAGCTTGACCGTCAGGGTCGAGGGGAAGCCGTTGGACTCCCAGTAGGTGTTGACGTTGTTGTCGTTGGCGTTGGTGGGAACGAAGTTGAAGATCGACGAGGATGCCTCGATCGGTTTGCCGCTCGCCAGGTTCGATCCATCCGCCTGGCCGTTGCGGCGTACCCGGTTGCTCTCGGCGGACTGGTTGCCGGCGGCATCACGGGCGCGGACGTAGTACTCGACCGTCGCCGAGGCGGGCTGCGCCTCGGTGTAGGTGAGCACGCTGCCGGCCACGGTCGTGACGGCGGCGTTGTTGCGGTAGATGGTGTAGCCGGTGACCCCGACGTTGTCGCTCGACGCCGTCCAGGCCAGCCGGATCTGTCCGGCGCCCGGCTCGGTCAGGACGAGGTTGCCGGGCGCGGTCGGCGCCTGCGTGTCACCACCGGTGTCCGGGCCATAGAGCTCGAACTCCGAGAGCTGGCCGGCGGACCAGCCGGTGTTGCCGGTGATGTTCAGGCGCACGTACCAGGTGGTCGTCGCCGGGAACGTGATCGTGACGGTGTTGCCGGAGGCCGGGGTGAAGTTGTAGCCGGCACTCGCCACCAGGTCGGAGTACGAGGTGCCGTTGGTGCTGGTCTGGACGGCCAGGGTCTGGGTGCGCGTGCCCCACGAGGCGGGCAGCCTCAGGACGATCCGATCGACGCTCACCGACGACCCGAGGTCGGCGCGGATCCACTGCGGGAACGCGTTGTTGGTGCTCTCCCAGTACGAGTTCTGGTTGCCGTCGCCGGCATTGCCGACCGGGTACTCACCCAGCGAACTGCTGGCCGACAGCGTCTTGGTCAGGACCGCCGTGGCGGCCGCGGAGGCGGAGATGGGCACGATCCCGGCGAGCAAGAGCACAGCCACGAGGGCTCCGCTGATCACCCGCCAACTGAGCTGCTTGCGTTTCATGGATGTCCTAAGGGCGGTGGGACGGGTGGACCTATCGCCCGCCTCGCCTACGCACTCAGTAGAACTTGCGCAATCTTTGTAAGTTTTTTGCGAGGCGGTAGCCAAAGATTGCAGTCCCGATGCCTGTTCGTCAACGGCTCGTCACGGATCGGATTTGCGGCCCGCCGGTCAGGCGCTGCCAGCTCGGGGCGTCGGGCCAGAGGGAGTTGTGGGAGAGGTAGGGCCGGAGGAGCTCGGTGAGGGCCGGGTCCGAGCGGGAGTGGAGTTCGGCGACGGCGATGTGGCGGGCGGCGCCGGCGAGGAGGTCGGCGAGCTGGACTCGTGGATCTGTGCGGGAGTCGGTCATCGTGACGCTCAGGAGCGGTGGCGGGCCGGTAGAGACCGCCGTGAGGATCGCCTGGACTTGGGCGACGCGATGCCGGGTCAGGGCGCTTTGCTCGTCATGGACGATGGCGACGGAACAGACGCCTTCACTCCAGTGGAGTGCTTTGCTCCAGTGGTGGGCCGTCTCGAGGAGTGCTGGGAGCAGGGGTTCGAGGGCCGGTGGTACTGACGAGCGGTCGTCGAGGAGGAGGGTGAGTACCTCTTCGAGCTGCGGCCTCGAGTTGCTCAGGCGGCCGAGAATCCCTTGCAGGCTGTCGGATTCCTGGTGGTTTGGGAGTGTGGAACGAAGGTCCGCGAGGGTGGCGTAGAACTCCTCGACGGCGGCCGCGTCGATCACCTGGCGGCGTTTGGTCCGCATCACCTTGACGAAGGTCGCCAGGAAAGCGCGCCACCTGCGCTCACCGAGGACCACCGGGCCGTCGCGATACAGAGTCACCGCCGCGGGGCGGAGTTGGGTCGCCAGGCTGGTGCCCGCGGCGTACGTGGGTTCGCCGAGCAGGAAGTCGACGATGCGGCAGGTGATGAAGAACGGCTTGTCGGTCAGGTGCACATGGCCGACGCCGCGCAGCGAGCCGAGCAACCACTCCAGCACCGGGCGCTGCCGGAGCATCTGGGTCGCCTTGTACTCCGTGCCGGTGTGGCGGAATCTCGCCCGGACCAGCGCGACGTACTCCGCCGCGGCCGGGCGGTCGAGGTGGACGCTCGCATGGGTGATGACGGGCGAGGTGGGATCGAGCAGGTTGGTGCCGGTGAATCCGGACTCGTCACAGGCGATCTCGAGAGGACGCGTCTGCATGGGAATGGCTGCTCCCTGGGGAAACGTGGCTGCACGCTGAGGGCCCCGGCCGCGCGGGCCGGGTCGGGCACCGGCGCCACGCGAGGTGGCCGGTGGTGATCACACGGGGATCACACTGGGATCCCGCGGATCAGTGAGCGGCAGCAGCCGTTCCAGCAGACATGCACCCCATCATCGGCGAACCACCGGTGACCTGTCACCGGGTTTCGCCTCGGCCTTGCGTTGCGATGAGTTTTTCCGGGCCGGCTCGTCTCTACTGAGACACAACCGGAAACTCGGAGGAGACAGACATCATGGCGAAGGTCTTGTACTCGGTGACGATGTCGTTGGACGGCTTCATCGCCGGACCCGGCGGGGACATGTCGTGGATGACGGAGTATCTCGGCCCCAACGCAGAGATCGACGAGTTGATCGGGCGGATCGGCGCCCTGCTCGTCGGGCGCCGGACGTACGACGGCGACGATCCGCACAAGGGCGACGAGGGCGAGGGCAAGGCCTTCGGCGGCGGCTGGGAGGGCCCGCAGTTCGTCGTCACCCACGAGATCCCATCCACCGCTCCACCACACACGACGTTCGTCGACGACTTCGACACCGCCCTGGCGCAGGCCAGGGAAGCCGCGGGCGACAAGTACGTCAACGTCATGGGCGCGAGCATGGGCAAACAGTGCCTGGAGTCCGGCCAACTGGACGAGGTCCTGACCCTCATCGCCCCCGTCCTCCTCGGCGACGGCGTCCCCCTCTTCAACCACCCGGGCGGCCACAACACCAAACTGGAACGGCTCTCCGTCGGCCAGGTGCCGCTGGCCACCAGCCTCTGGTTCAAGGTGGTCTGACCGATGGGCAAACTCATCTACTCGATGATCACGTCGCTCGACGGCTTCGTCAGCGATGCCGACGGCAACTTCGGCTGGGTTGCTCCGGAGCAGGAGGTGCACGAGTTCGTCAGCGAGCAGTTCCGATCGGTCGGCACCTACCTGTACGGCCGGCGGATGTACGAGACAATGGTCTACTGGGAGACGGCGCACGAGGAGCCCGACCAGCCGCCCTTCATCGTGGAGTACGCGCGGGTCTGGCAGGCCGCCGACAAGATCGTCTACTCGACAACCCTGAACGAGGTCACCAGCGAGCGGACCCGGATCGAGCGAACCTTCGACCCGGACGCGGTGCGCAAGCTGAAGGCAGAGTCCGACCGCGATCTCACCGTCGACGGCCCACACCTGGCGGCACAGGCGATCAAGGCGGGCCTGGTCGACGAGTACCAGCTCTTCGTCGGACCGGCGATCGTCGGCGGCGGCAATTCGTTCTTCCCGCCCGACGTCCACGTCGACCTCGATTTGCTGAACGAGCGGCGATTCGCCAACGGTGTGGTCTACCTGCGATACAGCGCCAAGGAGGTCAGCGCCTAGTAGGTCCGGTTGATTCGCGTACGACGAGACGCGGTACGCGGGACTCCTGGCGGCGAGGGGACGAACCAGCCGAGGCATCGAGATCACCTTCGACGTCACCGCAGCCGCCGGCGCAACCCGCCGACTGACCCTCCGCCTCTAGCCTGGATACGCTGACCCGTGGGGGTTCGATGCGGCCGGAGCTGGGATTGCTGGAGCGTGATCAGGCGATCGCGCGACTGCTCGCTGCCGCCAGAGAGGACGAGAGTTCGGTCGCGCTGATCACCGGCGAGGCCGGGATCGGCAAGACGAGTGTGGTCCGAGCTCTGCTCGACCGGATCCCGCCGGGCGTCCGGGCCTTCGCTGGAGCCTGCGACGACCTGCTGGCACCACCGGCGCTGGGCCCGATCCGCGAGGCGTTCCGCGGATCGGGCAGTGCCGCCGCGGAGGCCCTGGCGAGTGGAGCGATGGACGCCACCTTCGAAGCGGTCACGGCCGCGCTGTCCGGTTCGCAGTTACAGGTGCTGGTGATCGAGGACGTCCACTGGGCCGACGACGTCACCATCGACGTACTGCGGTACCTGGTCCGCCGGCTCGACCGGATCCGCGTGCTGCTCGTGCTCACCTACCGCCCGGACGCGGTCGACTCCCGGGCGTCCCTGCGGGCACTGCTGGGAGACCTGCGCGGCGACCGGATCATCCGCATCGAACTCTCACCGCTCTCGCTGACAGCGGTGACCGCTCTCGCGGCCGGGTCCGCCCACAACGCGGACGAGCTGCACTCGCTGACGAAGGGCAACCCGTTCTACCTGACCGAGACGCTCGCCGGCCCCGCCGGGGACATCCCGGTCACTGTGGTGGACGCCGTGCTCGCCCGCGTCGGCAGCCTGAGCGATCAATGCCTCCCACTCGTCGAGCAGCTGTCGGTGATCCCGACACAACTGCGGCTCGACTTCGCAGAACGCCTGCTGGGCAAGGACTTCGAGCAACTGGCCGAGGCCGAGCAACGCGGAGTACTGGTGTTGCAGAGCGCCGGTGTCGGCTTCCGCCACGAGATCGCGCGGCGTGCCACCGAGCAGCAGTTGCCCGAGATTCGCCGCCGCTCGCTCAACGCCACGGTCGTCAGCGTCCTCCTGCAAGAGGAACAACCAGACCTGTCGCGATTGATTCACCATGCGGCACAAGCCCGCGACGTCGACACACTGGTCGCGTACGCACCTCAAGCCGCCAGAGCGTCCTCTGCCGCCGGATCCCACCAGGAGGCGGTCGCCACCTTCGAGACCGTCACGCCGTACGCCGATCGGCTGCCGCCGGACGAGCGGGCCGCCTTCCTCGACGACTATGCGTGGGAGCTCCACATCGCGCACCGGCTGTCCGATGCTGTCCAGGTCGGCGAGGAGGCGATCAAGCTCCGCGAACAGGCCGGTGAACCCGCGGCCCTCGCCGAGACCCTGCTCAGGGTGTCGCGCAGCCAGTACCTCTCCGGCGACACGAAGCACGCGATCACCGGGATCGAGCGGGCCGGCCGTCTCGCCGAGTCGGCGGACTCCAAGGAGGTGCTCGCCTCCATCTCGGCGTACCGGGGAATGACAGTCACGCAGGCCCGGCAAGGGCACGCGATCGAGGAACTGCAACGGGCCCGGCAACTCGCGCTCGAGGTGGGACGCACGGATCTGGCGGCGCTCTGCCTCAACTACCTCGGCGTCACCTATTCGTACATGGGGAACCCCGAAGGTCTGCGGCTGATCCACGACAGCCTGGAATCGGCGCTCGCCTCCGGGGACGACGAGTCGGCGGCCCGCGGGTACACGAGTCTGGCCGCGGTGCTCTACCGGGAGGGACGGTTCGCGGAGCTGGCCGAGTGCCTCGACGCGGGGCTCGAGTTCACCCGGGAGCACGGCATCTGGGCGCACTCGTACGACCTCGAGGTTCACCAAGCCCAACTGGACCTGCGCCTCGGCCGGTGGGATACCGCCGAGACGAGGTTGCGTCGGCTGGTGGCGTCGAGCGACGACCCCGGCATGTTCGCGGTCTACAGCAGGCCCGTCCTCGCCCGGCTGATGCTGCGTCAGGACGAATCCGTCGAAGCCGAGGACATGCTCGCCGCCTCCTGGAAGCGCGCCTGGGCGCAGGAATCCCTGATCGGAGTGCTCTACGCAGGCGTGGGCGGCGCGGAGTGGACGTGGCTGAGCGGCCGCCGGGACGTCGCCGAACAGCTCTACAAGACGGCCACCGAGCAGTCGATCCCGGTCGGCCTCGGCTTCATCGTGGGCGAGTTCTACTACTACCTCTGGCGGGCCGGGCTCGACATCGAGCCGTTCGAGGGATGTGCCGAGGTCTACGCGGCCGCGATGCGCGGTGACTGGGAACGTGCGGTCGCGCTGACCGAAGACCCTTACGAACAAGCCCTTTTCAAGGCCGGCTCAGATGACGTCGAGGCAACCACCCAGGCGATCTGGGCACTCGACGAGCTCGGTGCCAGACCCGCCGCGAGGCTGGCCCGCGCGGAACTCGCCAAGCTCGGCGTCAAGCGTCTCCCCCGGCGGCCCGCCGCCGCCACCCGGAGCAACCCGGCCGGCCTCACCGCCCGGCAGGTCGACGTACTGCGCTTGCTGGCTGCCGGGCGGAGCAACAACGAGATCGCGGCGGAACTCGTGCTGTCCGTCCGCACGGTGGATCACCACGTGTCCGCGATCCTGCTCAAGCTCGGCGTTCCCACCCGCCGTCAGGCCGCGTCGACCGCCGCATCACTTGGCCTGGTCTAGAGGTCGGCGCCGGCGGAGTACATCACCGCACGGATCTCCACGGCGAGTCCGTCGATCCTGGTGTCGGGCAGCAGGTCGGCGAGCTCGATCGCCCGCTCCTTGCTGTCCACGTCGATCAGGTAGTAGCCGCCCATGAACTCGTCCGCCGCCCGGAACGGCCCGTTCGACACCGCCGGTACGCCGCCGCGGCTGCGCAGTACCGTGCTCGTCGACGGATCGGCGAGCGCCTGCGTGCTGATCATTTCCCCGGCCTCCGACGCCACCCGCTGGAACTCCTGATGCCCGGCATGCACCGCCGTGCGCTGCTCCTCCGTGAGGCTCTCCAGCACCGCTGCGTTGACCTGCATGATCAGCAGATACCTCATTGCCCACCTCCGCTCCGGCCGCTCACCGCGACCCTCACCAGAAGTACGAGACCGACCTGCCTTTCTTGACATCCGCGACCGGCAGGCGGCCGATACTGGGTGGATGATCTCGACGGACCGGCTCACCTTGCGACGCTTCCAGCCCGGCGATGCGGACGCATTCGCGGCGTACCGCTCGGTGCCGGAAGTTGCCCGCTACCAGTCGTGGGACGCGCCCGTCAGCCTGGAGACGGCCCGGGCGACGGTCTCGCAGTACGCAGAAGGGGATCCCACGCAGGCCGGGTGGTTCCAGTACGCGATCGACCTTGACGGAGTTCTGATCGGGGACATCGGCCTCAAGCTGCACGACAACCTGAGGCAGGCGGACCTCGGTTACACCCTCGCGCCTGCGTACCAGGGCAAGGGGTACGCCACCGAGGCCGTCGGGGGACTGCTCGACCATCTCTTCCGCGAACGGAATCTGCACCGGGTGTCCGCGGAGTGCGACTCGCGCAACGAGTCGTCGGCGCGACTGCTGACCAGGCTCGGCTTCCGGCAGGAAGGTCTTCGGCACGCCAACACGTGGTTCAAGGGCGAGTGGACCGATGACCTGCTCTTCGGCCTGCTCCGTTCCGACTGGCTCAGCTGAGTGCTCGGGCCGCCCAGGCTCGCGCGGTCAGGTCGATCGAGCCGTCCGCGTTGGTCGGCAACCTGTCCCGGAGAACGTCCCGAACGGCAGCCTGCGCCGCCTCGTCGAGAGTGCGCAGGTAGGCCGGGGCCACGCCTTGCCCGCCGAGGAAAGGCTTCCAGTAGTCGTCGAACGAGCCAAAGGCCGTCGGTACGTCGATCGGCCGGGTGGTGACGTCCGCGAACCCGGCCTCGGTGAACAGTCCCTCCAAGCCCTCCGCGCTGCAGAAGGGGAACCTGAGTCCCTCGTCCTGCTCGCGATCCGCCGGCCGCAGGTCACCAACGACGTCCCAGAAGTACTTCATCAACTGCATGCCGTCCGCGTAGTCCCAGACGTAGACCGCGACGGTCTTCCCGATCGACCGCAGCTTGCGCAGTGCCTCGACCCGATCCGGCAGGAAGTTGAGCACCAGCCCCGAGACGACCACGTCGAACGACTCGTCCGTCAGTTCCTCGGCCGCGCGGACCTCGAAGCGGGCTCGCTCGTCCTGCACGGTCTTCCGCGCGTACTCGACGAACCCGGCCGAGCGATCCACGCCGAGCACCGCCGCCGGGGCCGCAGTACCGAGGATCGTGCTGGTCAGGGCGCCGGTCCCGCAGCCGACGTCGAGCCAGGTCAGGCCCTCGGGCTGGTCGAGCCAGGCCACGAACTCCTTCGCGACCACGCGACTCCAGCGGCCGACGTACGACTCGTAGATCTCACCGCTCGACCATTCGTCCATCTCGGCAGGATAAGCCTGCACCGCCGTCAGCGGACCACCGTCGGGAACGATACTCCGGTGAGCTTCTCGGCCACCGACCAGAGGCGCGCGTTGGTCTCCGCGTCGAGCGATCGGCGTGGGGCCTTGGCCAGCTTCGTGGGGCCTACCAGACCGAGGCGCTGACCCGGTCCGTAGTACGCGCCGGCCTTGGCGTCAGGACTCGTCGCCGCGAACAGCAGCGGCTCGGCACCCTGCTCGACGCCCTGGGACGGCAGCGGGTTGAACCGTTCCACGAACGAGTGCCACCACGGCAGCTTGTCGCGACCGAGACTCGCTCCGGCGGTCTGCAGGTTGGTCCTGGTGTAGCCCGGGTGTGCCGCCGTGCTCATCAGGTTCCACCCGCGCTCGGCCGCCACCGCCGCCAACTGGTGCGCGAACATCAGGTCCGCCAGCTTGGACTGCGCGTACGACGTGGTCGACCGGTAGCTCCGCTCCCACTGGAGATCGTCGAAGTGGATCCGCCCGAAGTTCGCCGTACCGCTGCTCATGGTGGCGACTCGCGGAGCCGGCGCGGCCAGCAGCAACGGGAGCAGCCGCAGCGTGAGGGCGAACGGGCCGAGGAAGTTGCTGCCGAACTGCAGCTCGAAGCCGTCGGTCGTGGCCATCCGGGTCGGCGGCGCCATCACGCCCGCGTTGTTCACCAGCAGGTCGATCGGCGTGCCGTCCGCGATCAAACTGTCCGCGAACTCCCGCACCGACGCGAGGTCCGCGAGGTCGATCCGCCGTACTTCGAGCTGGGCGTCCGGGAACTGCGCGAGGATCTCGGCGCGCGCCGCTTCGCCCTTGGCGACAGTGCGGACGGCCATCACCACGCGGGCTCCGGCGCCGGCCAGTCGCCGGACGGTCTCCTTGCCCGTGCCGCTGTTGGCACCGGTGACGACGGCGTACTTGCCGGTCTGGTCCGGGACGACGTACATGGGACACTCCTTCAGTAAAAGACTGGTGGTCTGTTATGAAGGACGCTATCAGACCGCTGGTCTGATGACAACAGACCAGCGGTCTGTAGACTGTGACCATGACGACTTTCCAGCGCGCTCGCAGCGAGGAGCAGCGGGCCGTCCGGCGCGAGGCGATCCTCGAGACCGCGGCCGCGATGCTGGCCGAGATGCCGGTCGCGGACCTGAGCCTGAACGAGCTGAGCCGGCGCGTGGGGCTGGCGAAGTCGAACGTGCTGAAGTACTTCGAGTCGCGCGAGGCGGTCTTGCTGGAACTCCTCGACACCGAGATGCGCGACTGGACACGGCAACTCGAGGAAGCGCTCGCAGTACCGGCGGCCGGCGAGTCGCTGGACGCACGAGTGCGGCGGCTGGTGGAGACCGTGGTGGCGACCTTGGCGTCGAGGCCGATGTTCTGTGCGCTGGTGAGCGCACAGGCGTCCGTGCTGGAGCACAACATCTCGACCGACGTGGCACTGCGCTTCAAGCGCGCCGCGATCGCCGGCTACCGCGACCTGGTCCGGGTCCTGCTCGGCACTCTGCCCGAGCTGGGCGAGGAGGGCGCCGGACGGTTCATCGCCGCCGCCAGCATGCTGATCGGTGCGATCTGGGCCCACGCCAACCCCGCGTCGGCCATCCTCGCCGTCTACGACCGCGATCCAGAACTGGCGGCGCTGCGGATGGAGTTCGCCGCTGACCTCCAGGAGACCCTCGAGATCCATCTGCGAGGCCTCCTGGCCGGCCCGACGTAGCACCGGGCCGGCTCACGAGTTGTTGCTTACGGCAAGTAGTAGTTGGGGTTCGGGAGCTTGAAGGTGCGGTCGGCGAAGCCGCCCTTCAGGTCGCTGAACTGGTCGCCGAAGTTGGCCACGATGTCGTAGCCGAGCGACTCGATGTGGGCGCGCGTCGCGGACTTGTAGTGGATCGTGGTGCAGGACCCGTTCGGGTCGTTGGCACACGCCTTCTGCAGGTAGGCCGGGTAGTCGGCGACGGCCGGCTTGGTGAACAGGCCGTCCTCACCGTTGCTCAGCCCGGTCGGCTTCGGGAAGCCCGCGTCGATACCGACACCGTCCGCGGTCAGGTTGCCGAGCGTCGCCTGCTCCTGGGCGGCGCCGCGGCCGGTCAGGAAGAAGATCGCGTACCCCTCACGCTCGGCCGTCTTCACCAGGTCGACCATGCCCGGAACCGCCGGGAACCGCTGCTCGGTGACGAACGTGCCGTTGGTCGTCGGGTTGAACGCCCAGTTGCTGAAGATCTCGTAGTTCCAGGTGGCCAGCGACGTGTCGTCGACGTCCAGCAGGATCGCCCTGGTGCCGCTGGTGTGGTGACGACTGGTCAGCCAACGCTTGCCGGACGCGGCCACGGAGGTCGCCTCCTTGGCGTAGTTGCTGTTCGCGCCGAACGTGCCGGTGCCCAGCGGGTCCCCGTAGTAGTTGCGGAGTTGCTGGCGCAGGACGTCGATGTTGGTGACCTGCTTCTCGGACCGCGGCGTCGACGTCTGGATCGCCGGCTGCTGGGAGGCGACCCCGGCGGAGTACGCGACACCGCCGGCGACGGAGGCGACGGCCAGGGTGGCGACACCGGTGAGGAGCAGCCGGCGCGACGGCCGGCGCCAGGAACGGTTGAACATGATGACCCTCTTCCAAGGACGAAAGCTTGCAAAAGCAAACTAACCCCGTCCTTGCCGACCGCTGCTCCCCCGCACCCAAGTCCAGGGAAATCCTCCGGAGAGCGTGGTCAGGCCCGGTCCGACGGCTCCGAGGCGACGGCGACCAGGGCCTTGACCAGGTTGCCCACCTCCGGCGAGGCCAGTTCGTAGTGCACCGTCCGGCCGTCGCGTTGACTGGCGACGAGCCCGACGGACCGCAGTACGGCGAGGTGGTTGGAGACGTTCGGCTGGGTGGTCCCGGTGTGGTCCACCAACTCGCTCACCGTGGCCTCGCCGTCGGACAGCGCCATCAGCAGCGACAGCCTGACCTCGCAACTCAGCGCCCGGCCGACCTCGAGCATCAGCGGCGCTGGAACACCTTGACCTCGCATCATTCGTCGATGATATCTTCTGACTCATCAGCCGTCACTGATGAGTCCTCAAGGAGCCGACGGAATGAGCTGCGCCACCGACCTGCCGACCGTCGTCCTACCGGCGCGGACGCTGTGGTCGCCCAACTTCCGCCTGTACTTCGGGGCGCGCACCACCTCGCTGCTGGGTGACGCGATGCTGCCGGTGGCGTTGTCGGTCGGCGTGCTCCAGGCCGGGTACGGCGCTAGCGGCGTCGGCTATGCGCTCGGGTCCTGGCTGGCCGCGGTGGCCCTGTGCATGCTGGTCGGCGGCGTGCTGGCAGATCGGTTCACCGCTCGCCGGATGATGGTGCTCGCCGACCTCGCGCGGTTCGTCCTGCAGGCCGGGATGGCCGCGCTCTTCGCCCTCGGCACTCCCTCGCTCGGCACGATCGTGGTGCTGCAGTTCCTCAGTGGTGTCGCCACCGCGATGTTCCAGCCCGGTGTGGCGAGCATGGTCCCGCAGGTCGCGAACGACGTGCAGCGCGCCAACGGAGTACTCCGGATCGCGGAGTCGATGGCGGGTGTGCTCGGTCCGGCGGCGGCCGGCGTCCTGGTCAGCGTGTCCGGACCGAGCGTCGTCTTCGCGATCTACTCGGCCACCTACGCGATCAGCGCGCTCTGCCTGCTCGCGCTACGGCTGGAGACGACCAGAGCCGCGGCGGGGGCGTCGTTCCTGACCCAACTGGTGGAGGGCTGGCACGAGTTCCGGTCCCGTACCTGGTTGTTCAGCGTGATCACGATCTTCTTGCTGTACGGGTGTTTCGTCGTCGGCGTCTCGCTGCCGATCGGCGCGGAACTCATCGTCACCAACCTCGACTCGGCGGCCTTGGGGATCGGTCTGGCCGCCTTCGGTGCGGGCGGTGCCGTCGGCGGAACGCTCGCCATCCGGGTGCGCCCGACCCGGCCGCTGGCCGCCGGCTCGATCGGCTGGGCGTTGTTCGCGATCTACCCGCTGGTCCCCGCTCTCAGCCCGAACCTCGTCGTCGTGGTGATCGGCTGGGCGATCGCCGGCAGCGGGATCGCCTTCTGGTCGGTGATCTGGTCCACCACCGTGCAGACGCAGGTCCCCGCCGACCTACTCAACCGGGTCTACGCGTACGACGTCGCCGGGTCGCTCGTCACGATGGCGCTGGGTCGTTCGCTCGCCGGACCACTCGCCTCGGTGACAGGCGAGCGCCCGCTGATGATCTTCGCGTGCGGACTCGGCCTGGTCTGCGCATCCCTGCTGCTGATCGTGCCGGCGACCAGGCGGCTCCAGGTGATCAGACCTTCTTGACATACCGGTGGCAGGGCACAGGGATCGGCCCGGCCTCCGTGGTCGCCGGATAGTCGAACTCGCCGCCATCGGCCCAGCCGCTGCGCTCGTAGAACCGTCTGGCCCGGGCATTGCCGGTGGCCACGGCCAGCCAGGCCTCGTCGTACCCGTTGGCTTTGACCTGCCGCTCGGCCTCGGCGATCAGGGTCCCGGCGACGCCCGAACCGCGATGCTCGCCGGACACGTACACCTGCTCGACCTCGTCGGCCACCACCATCACGAATCCGGCGACCTCGTCACGCACGACCGCGACGGTGGTGTCGGGGATGCGCGGCGGCACCCGCTCCCAGAACGACTCCTTGGTGCGGATGGCAACGAGTTCCTCCGGCACGTTCCCGAAGTGGCCGTCGCCCCATCCGGCGTACCAGATGGAGGCGACGGCATCGGCGTCGGCAGCGGTGGCAGCACGCAGCGAGACAGTCATCCCGTCACTGTAAACAGCGTGGTGGTCAGTCCGGGTCGTAGGCGAGGTTCGGGCGGAGCCAGCGTTCGATCTCGGCCAGGGGCATGCCGCGGCGGGCGGCGTAGTCCTCGATCTGGTCCTTGCCGACGCGACCGACGCTGAAGTACTTCGCGGCGGGGCTGGCAAAGATCAGCCCGCTGACCGCGGCGGCCGGCGTCATCGCGTACGACTCGGTCAGGCCGAGGCCGAGCTTCTCCGCCTCGAGCAGGTCGAACAACTGCTTCTTCTCGCTGTGGTCCGGGCTCGCCGGGTACCCCAGCGCGGGCCGGATCCCGCGGAACCGCTCGGCGTGCAGGTCCTCTAGCACCGGCTCAGCGTCTGGCTCGAACCAGGCCTTGCGGGCCTGCAGGTGAATCCACTCGGCGAACGCCTCCGCCAGCCGGTCCGCCAGCGCCTTCACCATGATCGCGCGGTAGTCGTCGTTGTCCGCCTCGTACCGCGCGGCCAACTCCTCGGCGCCGTGGATGGCGACGCCGAACCCGCCGAGGTAGTCGCCGGCCGGCGCTATGTAGTCGGCCAGGCACCGGTTGTCCCGGCCCTCGGGCTTCTCGGTCTGCTGCCGCAGCATCGGGAAGGAGACGCCCAGGTCGTCGAGGATGATGTCGTCGCCCTCGCTGTGCGCATTCCAGAACCCATACGCGCCCTTCGCGGTGAAGGAACCGTCCGCGATGATCTGGTCGAGCAACTTGTTCGCGTCGTCGAAGAGTTCGCGGGCGACCGGCTGCTCAAGGATCGCCGGGTACTTGCCCTTCAACTCCCAGGCCAGGAAGAGGAACTGCCAGTCGATCATCGCCCGCAGCGTCTCCAGGTCGGGCTCCTCGACCCGCAGCCCGGTGAACGCCGGTACCGGCAGCTCGCCGTGCGCGACCTCCTCGCGGTTCGCCCGGGCCTGCTCGATCGGCAGCACCGGCTTGCGCTGCTTATTGGCGTGCTGCTCGCGGAGGATCTCCTGGGCCGCACGGTTGCTGACGGCAAGCTCTTCGGCCCGGCCGTCGTCGAGCAGGTCCGACACCACGCCGACCACCCGGGACGCGTCCAGCACGTGCACCGTGGGGTTCCCGTACGCCGGTGCGATCCGGACCGCGGTGTGCTGCTTGGAGGTGGTCGCCCCGCCGACCAGCAACGGGAACTTGAGGCCGCGACGCTCCATCTCGGCGGCCACCGCGACCATCTCATCCAGCGACGGCGTGATCAGCCCGGACAGGCCGACCACGTCGGCGCCCTCGGCGATCGCCGTGTCGAGGATCCGGGCCGCGGGCACCATCACGCCGAGGTCGATCACCTCGTAGTTGTTGCAGCCGAGCACCACCCCGACGATGTTCTTGCCGATGTCGTGCACGTCGCCCTTGACCGTGGCGAGCACGACCTTGCCCTGACCGCGGACCGCTTCGGCGCGACCCTCCAGCCGGGCCTGCTCCTTCTCGGCCTCCATGAACGGCTCGAGGTAGGCGACCGAACGCTTCATCACCCGCGCGCTCTTCACCACCTGCGGCAGGAACATCTTGCCCGCGCCGAACAGGTCGCCGACGATCTTCATCCCGTCCATCAGCGGGCCCTCGATCACCTCGAGCGGCCGGGCCCTGGTCAGCCGGGCCTCCTCGGTGTCGGCCTCGATGAAGTCCACGATGCCGTGCACGAGCGCGTGCGACAGCCGCTCCTCGACCGAGCCCTCCCGCCAGGTCAGGTCCATCTCGCGCTGGGTGCCCTTGCCCTTCACGTTCTCGGCGAAGCTGACCAGCCGGTCGGTGGCGTCGTCGCGCCGGTCGAAGATCACGTCCTCGACGAGTTCCAGCAGGTCGGCCGGGATGTCCTGGTAGACCGCGAGCTGGCCGGCGTTGACGATTCCCATGTCCAGGCCGACCTGGCCGGCGTGGTACAGGAACGCCGAGTGCATCGCCTCGCGGACCACGACGTTGCCGCGGAACGAGAACGACAGGTTCGAGATCCCGCCACTGATGTGGACGCCCGGACAGCGCTCCTTGATCAGCGGCAGCGCCTCGATGAAGTTCTTCGCGTAGCCGTTGTGCTCGGACATCCCAGTGGCGACGGCGAGCACGTTCGGGTCGAAGATGATGTCCTCGGGCGGGAAGCCGATCTGCGTCAGCAGGTCGTACGCGCGGCCGCAGATCGCCACCTTGCGCTCGACGGTGTCGGCCTGGCCCTGCTCGTCGAAGGCCATCACCACCGCGCCGGCGCCGTAGTCGCGGATCCGCCGGGCTCGGTCGAGGAACTCCTCCTCGCCCTCCTTCAGGCTGATCGAGTTGACCACGCCCTTGCCCTGCACGCACTTCAGCCCGGCCTCGAGCACGGACCACTTCGAGCTGTCGATCATGATCGGGATCCGGGCCACCTCGGGCTCGGTCGCGACCAGGTTCAGGAAGGTCGTCATCGCCTGCTCGCTGTCGAGCAGGTCGGCGTCCATGTTCACGTCGAGCAGATTGGCGCCGCCGCGGACCTGCTCCAGCGCCACGTCCACCGCGGCCTGGTGGTTGTCGGACTCGATCAGCCGGCGGAACCTGGCCGACCCGGTGACGTTGGTCCGCTCGCCGATCATCACGAATCCGGTGTCCGGACCGATCGAGAACGGTTCGAGGCCGCTGAACCGGGTGGCGGTGTTCGCCGGAGCGACCTCGCGCGGCGCCATCCCCTGCACCGACTTGGCGATCCGCTCGATGTGGGCGGGCGTCGTACCGCAGCAGCCGCCGACGATGTTGACCAGGCCCGAGGACGCGAACTCGGCGAGCATCTCGGCCGTCTGCGCGGGTGTCTCGTCGTACCCACCGAAGGCGTTCGGCAGTCCCGCGTTCGGGTGGGACGCGACGTACGTGTCGGCGAAGCGGGCCAGGTCCGCGACGTGCGGGCGCATCTCGGCGGCGCCGAGCGAGCAGTTCACCCCGACGACCATCGGCTTGGCGTGCTCGATCGAGCTCCAGAAGGCCTCGACGGTCTGGCCCGACAGGGTCCGGCCGCTCAGGTCGACGATCGTCACCGAGATCCACAGCGGCAGATCGGGAGCCACCTCGCGGGCGGCGGCGATCGCGGCCTTCGCGTTCAGCGTGTCGAAGATCGTCTCCACCAGCAGCAGGTCGACGCCACCCTCGGCCAGCGCGGAGATCTGCTCGGCGTACGCGTCCCGCACCTGCTCGAACGACACCGCCCGGTACGCCGGGTCCTCGACCCGCGGGGACAGCGACAGGGTGACGTTCAGCGGGCCGATCGACCCGGCCACGAACCGGCCGCCGGCTTCGTCGGCCGCCTGACGGGCCAGCCGGGCACCCTCGAGGTTCATCTCCCGCACCAGCGACTGCAGCCCGTAGTCGGCCTGGCCGATGCTGGTCGCGGTGAAGGTGTTGGTGGTGGTGATGTCGGCGCCGGCGTTCAGGTACTGCCGGTGGACGTCCAGGATCACGTCCGGGCGCATCAGGTTCAGCAGGTCGGGGTCGCCGGCGACGTCGTGGGTGTGGTCGGCGAAGCGATCACCGCGGTAGTCCTCGGGACTCAGCTTCGCGCCCTGCAGCATCGTGCCCCAGGCACCGTCCAGGACCGCCACCCGCTGGTCCAGCAGGGTGCGCAACTCCGCCTGACGTTCATTCACCTTCGGCCCACCTCCAGAAAAGATCCGGAGGCGCCCTTGCAGTCAAACCCCCCAGGCCGAGCGTGGCGAACCCAGTGGGCCCGTCGCAGCGCCTCTCGACCTGGACCGCAATCCTACTGATCGAGATCTGCCATGCCGAATGATTGCCCGCTTACTGAGATTCACCACCCAGAATATGAGACAGGCTGGGCAATGCCGGTCGCCTCGGCTGCCCGGCCAGGCAGCCGAACTCCCCACGGCGGCAGCGACCTCCCAAACCAGCACTTTGTGCACCACCCGAGCAGCTGCCGCCCGCTCCAAACACCCACCTGGCGCACAAAGTCCAACCCACCCGGCCTCCAGTGGGGTGCTCGGACACCTTGTGGGGTCCTGCGACACAACATGACCTGTCCCAGGACCCCACAACCTGTCCGAGGTCCCCACAAACCACACCCCACCGACCACCTGGCCCCGGAAGGCGTCCCCCGTCCCCACAACCACCCCGCGACCGACCGCCAAGCCCCGAGAAGACAGGACTGGGCCGGGCCGGTCGCCCACTGGCGGGTCCTTCGGCCGATGGCGCCTTACAAACCGCCAGCCGCCGAACAACCGGCCACCGGTCGAAGAACCGCCACAGCGCCAGCGCCAGCACCGGGATCGGCGCAACCACCACCCACCGGGGCGAAACCCCGCCCCGAGAGCTGCCGGCGTACCGACGGACAGGAAGTGGTTGCCGGACACAACGCCTTGCCGTTCATCCCACGCCAGGAACCAAGGCGAGCAACCCAGTAAGTCCTGTCGCTCGGTACGCCCCACCCCGGGAAGACGCCCCCTGAACCGGCTCAGTCCCCTCCGCGGGATCCGCGTAGCTGCGTCTTTCCCTGGTCGGGATGGGGTGGGTCAAGAGTCGGAACTTGTTCCGATCCCGAAGCAATGCCGCGTAGTTAAGGCGTTTGCGGGGGTGTCAAGGAGGGTTTGGTGGAGGTTTGGCCGCGGACG
>NZ_JBHSKE010000046.1:0-19886 GCF_042657745.1 Kribbella qitaiheensis
TCGCGGTCGGGCTTCGCCCGAGCCCTGACCCCCACGCCTTACCTCGACGCGGCCAAACCACACCGAAGCAGAAAAACAACCCACCCACACCTCTTGACCGACCCCGCTCCTTCAGGGATGACCCACCCCATCCCGACCAGGGAAGGACGCAGCTACGCGGATCCCGCGGGGAGGTCTGAGCCGGGTTGGGGTGATGTTTCGGGGGTTGGTGTACCGAGCGACAGGTAGTGCCTGGATGGTCGCGGAGGTTCCAGGCGTAAGTGGCCTACCGGGGTGGTGTGTTCGGCGACTATTTCCTGTCGCTCGGTACGCCAGGTGCTTCCAAGGGGTGGGTTTCGCCCCCGGTGGGTGGTTGTGCCGGTTCGGGGGGTTGGCGCTGGCGGGTTGTTCGACCACTGGCGGGTTGTTCGACCACTGGCAGGTTGTTCGGTGGCGTGTGGTTCGTTTCGGGGTTCACTGGCAGGTTGTACGCCGGCTGGCGGCGTGTAAGGCGTCAGCCGGCGTACAACCCGTCATCGGGAGGCCGGTCGCCGGGCTGGGGGTGAGGGCGTGCGGTGGTGGGGACCGCGGACACCTTCTGGGGTGTGACAGCCGGATGGCGGAACGATTGTGGGGACCTTGGGCACTGTGTGGGGACTGGGATAGGTCATTTCGTGTCCGAGGTGCCGACTTGGTGTCCGAGGCCTCACCTTGTGCACCAGATGAGCGTGCGGAGCGGACGGATCTGCTCGGGTGGTGCACTAGGTGTCGGGATGGGTGGTTGGCCTGCGGTTAGTTGAGGGGTGGGGGTTCCAGGCCCTCTAGGTCGCGGGTGGTGAGGATGGGGGAGTGGAGTAGCCAGAGGACGGCTAGGAGGCCTCCGGTTGCGGAGATCAGGAGGGTTTCGCGGACTCCGATCCAGGTTCCGAGGAGGCCGCCGATCACGGCACCGAGGGGGCGTACTCCGTAGTTGATGCTGCTGAAGGCGCCTGCGACTCGGCTTCGCATGTGTTCGTGGATGACTGCGGCCTGGAGGGAGTTCAGGGGGACGTCGAAGCACATCACTGCGAAAGCCCCGATGAACTCGGCGGCGGCCAGCGCGCCGGCGCGGACCCAGACTGGGCCTGAGGCGAAGGCGGCGATGGCGATGGAGGCCGGGAAGACGACCGCGCCGAGTGCGATCAGTCGTCCGGCGCCGAGTAGTCGCGTCAACGGTGTTGCTGCGAGTGCTCCGAGCAGGCCACCCGATGCGCCGATGCCGAAGGCGATGCCTATGGTGGCGGCCGACAGTTCGAGGTTGCGGCTGGCGAACAGTACTAGCAGGGCCGTGCCGATCAGGTTGAAGAAGTTCACTGTCGTCGCGCAGCCGAGACTGCTGCGTAGATACGGATGCCGCAGCAGGTATCTCATGCCCTCGCGGGCCCTGTGGAGCAAGGATTCCTCGCTCTCATCGGCCTCGGCGGGCGCCGTCTTGAGTCGGCTCACCTGCACCGCCGAGAACACGAAGGTCAGGGCGTCCGCGACGATCGCGACCGGCGCGGTCAGCCACTGCACCAGCAGGCCGGCCAGCGCCGGACCGCCCATGAACGAGATCGACCTGGTCGCCGAGAGCTTGCTGTTCGCCTCCAGGAAGTGGTCCCGCGAGACCAGCCGGACGAAGAACGACGCGTAGGCGGTGTTGAAGAGCACGTGCGCGGTTCCGGCCAGGATCGCGACGGCGTACAGCTGGCCGAGCGTCAGCAGGTCCAGCCAGTACGCCGCGGGCAGCGACAGCAGCACGATCGTCCGGCTCAGGTCGGCCGCGATCATCAGCGGGCGCTTGTCCCGGCGCTTGTCCACCCAGGTGCCGATGAACAACGACGCGAGGTTCGGCAGCCAGACCGCGGCGGTGAGGAAGCCGACCTGACTGGGGGAGGCGTCGAGCAGGGTGACCGCGATCAGCGGCAGGGCGAGCTCGCTGATCCGGTCGCCGAACTCGGAGACGCCCTGGGCGGACCAGAAGGTGCGGAACTGGCGGTCACGCCAGAGGCTGGTGGGAGTCAGAGTCTTCACGATGCGGTCCTCACGGTGGCGGCGGAGCTCAGGTGGTTGCTTCAGGCAAGGAAAGGCGGATCATCCGGACCGGGTGGGCGTCGGCGGGGCGGTCTTCCTCGACGCGCTGGACGTACGGCGCCAGCAGTTCCTCGATCGCGTTCTCCACCGCCTCGGCCTCCTCGAGGGTGAGACTCACCAGGGTGTTCGAGGAGCCGGCCGTGCGGCTCCACAGGGGATCGAGGTGGGGCTCACTCTCGACCAGCCACTGCTGCGCGTAGTCCAGGGCCTGGCTGATCAGCTCCGCCCGCAGCAGCCGCCCAGCCTCGGCGCCTTCAGGTGTGTCGGGCATCTCGAACCGGAACCCCCGGGCGACGGCCTGCCACCAGCGCTGACGCCTGTCGGCGACACCCTCGGGAGGCGGTCCGTCGCTGACCAGGCCGAAGTTCGCGAGGTGGCGGAGGTGCCAGCTGGTCACCGACGGCGAGGCGCCGACATGCTCCGACAACTGGGTCGCAGTGGCCGGGCCGTTCTTCTGCAGATAGCTGAGGGCGGCCAGCCGGACGGGATGCGCCAGCGCCCTCATCGCCTGCGGGTCGGTGATCTCGAAATCACCGTAAGGATTTCTGAGAGACATGTTTCGAGAGTAACCTCTCACATCTCCATGCCGCATCTGTCGTAAGCGAGTGCGTAGGAAAATCCGGAAGCCTAGACTTGACGGTCCTGCTTATGGTTAACCCATGCGTACCACTGACAGCGAGCACGACATCCCGCGTCGGATCCTGACCGGCGCCGGACTGTTCGCGGCGAGGGCCCGGGCCGAGCGGGCCGGGGCGATCAGCCTCGGCCAGACGGCGGTGCTCCGGCAGCTTCAGAAGGCCGGCGCGATCACCCCGGGCGCGGTGTCAGACCGGCTGCTGACCCAGCCGCAGTCCCTGTCCCGGACGCTGGCCGCGCTGGAGGAGCAGGGCTGGATCCGGCGCCGCCCGGACCCCGATGACGGCCGTCAGTCGCTGCTCGAGATCACCCCGGCCGGGACCGAAGTACTGGCGGCTGAGATGCGGCCGCGGGAGATCTGGCTGGCCGGTGCGCTCAAGCAGTTGACCGATGCCGAGCGGGACCTCCTGGTGATCGCGGCCGGTCTGCTGGAACGGCTCTCCGAGGACAGGCGATGACGACGGCGACGCTCACCACAGACACCACCACCGACCAAGCGCCGGTACGCCGGGTCGCGAGATTGTTCCGGCCGTACCGCTGGTCGATCGTGGTCCTGCTGGCGGTGTCGGTGGCGCAGGGCGTGGCCGGCGTGGCGTCGCCGTTCCTGGTCCGCGACATCGTGGACGAGGCGTTGCCGCAGCGCAGCGCCTCCCTGGTGGTGCTGCTGGCGGGCGGCATGATCGTCGCCGCGGCTATCGCGGCGGTGCTCGGGGTCGTCACCACCCGCCTGTCGAACGTGATCGGCCAGGGCGTGATGCACGACCTGCGGGTCGGGGTGTACGACCACCTGCAACGGATGTCGCTCGGCTTCTTCACCCGGACCCGGGCCGGCGAGCTCCAGTCCCGGATCGCCAACGACATCGGCGGCGTCGACAACGTGGTGACCAACACGGCCAGCTCGGTCGTGCAGAACGGCGTCGCCGCACTCGCGGTCGGGGTCGCCGCGTTGGTGATGAACTGGAAGCTCGCGGCCGTCTGCCTGATCGTCGTACCGCTGTTCCTCGCCTTCTCCTTCCGGCTCGGACGGCAGCAGCGCCAGATCGCCCACGGCCGGCAGAAGCAGCTCGCCGGGATCACCGCGCTGGTGGAGGAGTCCCTCTCAGTCGCCGGCGTCCTGCTCGCGAAGACGCTCGGGCGGCAGCGGGAGCTGTCGGACCGGTTCGCCACCGAGTCCCGCGCCCTCAGCGCGACCGAGCTGACCGCGGCGATGAGCGGCAAATGGGTGATCTCGAGCCGCCGGGCCAGCCTGACGATGATCCCGGCGATCGTGTACCTCGTCTCCGGGCTCACGCTGGCGCACGGCTCGGCGGTGTTCTCGATCGGCACGGTGGTCGCGTTCACCACGATGTTGAACCGGCTGGTCGCACCCGCCACCGCACTGCAGGGACTCGGCACGGCCGCCTCCACCTCGATGGCTCTATTCGGCCGGATCTTCGACGTGCTCGACCTGCCGGTAGACATCCAGGAGAAGCCGGACGCCCGCAGCCTGCCGCGGGTCCGCGGCGAAGTACGGGTCGAGAATGCGGGCTTCCGGTACGGCGAGGACGGCGGGTGGACGTTGTCCGACATCGACTTCGTGGTGCCACCCGGTACGACGACAGCGCTCGTCGGGGAGACGGGATCGGGCAAGACGACGCTCGCGTACCTCGTCGCGAGGCTGTACGACCCACAGCTCGGCAAGATCACCATCGACGGCGTGGATCTGCGCGATCTCAAGCTGTCCGCGATCTCGGACGCGGTCGGACTGGTGTCGCAGGAGACCTACCTCTTCCACGAGTCGGTCCGGGAGAACCTGCGCTTCGCGGCGCCGGAGGCCACCGACGCCCAGGTCATCGCGGCGGCCCGCGCCGCGCGGATCCACGAGCTCATCGTCGGGCTGCCCGAGGGGTACGACACGGTGGTCGGCGCCCGCGGGTACCGCTTCTCCGGCGGCGAACGGCAGCGACTCGCGATCGCTCGGATGCTGCTGCGAAACCCACCGATCCTGATCCTCGACGAGGCCACCAGCGCGCTCGACAACGAGACCGAGCGGGCCGTCCAGGCCGCGATCGACGACCTGGCCCGCGACCGGACCACGATCGCGATCGCCCATCGGCTGTCGACCGTGCGGAACGCGGACCAGATCCTGGTGCTCGACCACGGCCGGATCGTCGAGCGCGGCAGCCACGACGAACTGCTCGCCCGCCATGGCCGGTACGCGCAGTTGCACGGCACACTCAGCTGAGCAGAAAAGCTCGCGCCGGGAGCAGCATCCGGGCCGAGCTGAAAATCGTCCGGAAAGGATGGAACCGGGCCGGGGAGCAGCGCGTGTTAGGGGTGTGAGGGACATCGACGGTGATCCGGCAGCGGAGGTCGCGGCGCTCTACCGCCGTACCTGGCCGCGGCTGATCGGGCTGCTGGTGTCCATCGGGGGCTCACGCGCCGATGCCGAGGAGATCGCGCAGGACGCCTACGTGAAGCTGCTCGGCCGGTGGGACAAGATCCGCCGGTACGACGACCCGGAGGCGTGGGTCCGGGCGGTCGCCGTCCGGGCTCTGGTGAGCCGGCTGCGGCGGCAGCAGGTGGCCGCGCGCGCCGCGGCGAAGTTGATGGGCCGGTCCGCGGAGGTTCGTGGGCCGGACGGGGACGCGCTGGACGTGGCGGCGGCACTCGCCCGCATCACCCCGGCGCAACGTGCGGTGGTGGTGCTGCATCACGTGCTGGATCTGCCGATCGAGCAGATCGCGGACGAGCTGGAGCTGCCACCCGGCACGGTGAAATCGAGGTTGGCCCGGGCGCGCCAGGCGCTCGCTCCGTTGCTCGCGGTCCAGGAGGAGGTGCCTGATCATGCATGAACTGCGGACCGATCTGTTGATCGAGTACGTCGACGAGCAGACCCCTGGGGAGGCGCCGCCGTTCGAGTTCGTCGAGCAGGCCGTCCGCCGGCAGCGACGTACGCGTGGTCTGGTGGCCACAGCGGCGGCGGTGCTGTTCGTGGGTGGCGCGGTGGTCGCCACGGCGACCGTGCCGCGGGCCGAGGAGCCGGCGGCGCCGCCGGCGACCCCGACGATGCCCGCGGTGGGACTGCTGGACGACGGGCCGCCGCCGAAGCAGTTCAAGGTCGGCAACACGGTGATGCTGCTGGGCGACGAGATCCGGGTGTCCCGGGTCGAGGTCGACTCGGAGAACGCCGGCACGCTGATCGTCGAGGCGCCGCGCAACGCCGACGACTCCTGCGTTCCGCACACGATGGTGCGGATCCTGTCGCAGGATGCGTCGACGGTCCGGATCGCGGCCTATCGGTACTCCGTCGCGCCGGATCAGCCTGAGGCGCAACTCTGCGTGAAGCCGGGGACCGGCCCGCTGCGGATCAGCCTGGATCTCCGCCGGCAGGTGGGCAACCGAACGGTGCTGGCCGGGAGTACGGGGAACCGGGCCGTCCTGAACTGACGTCCTCGCCGGGGTGGACCGCGACCGCCCCGGCGAGGACGTCGATCACTCTAGTGCCGGGTCGACGGCCGGGATGACCTTTCGCCAGATGTCGTTGACGATGTCCGCCCGCATGCCGACTGACTCGTAGACCGCGACCGCAGGTGTCGGGTTTCCGGTGTCGACGTGCAGGATCGTGCCGCTGAGACCCGCGGCCGAGTCGAGGGCGAACGCGTCGCGCAGCAGGTACTTCGCCAGCCCGCGACCGCGCGCCGCGGTGACGACCCCGAGCCGTCCGATGTAGCCGCAGTGCTCGGTCGTGAGGTAGTTGTCGTCGCACTCCCGGACGCCGACGGGCCGGCCCTCCAGCTCGAGCACGGTCAGCTTTGACCAGTGGAAGGTGGAGCGACTCTCGCGCTGCTTCACCCAGTCGTCGTACGGGCGGGGGACCGAGCCCGGCTGGTCGGCGAACGAGTCGGTGATCACTTGGTGGGCGGCTCGCCGGATCTGCTCGTCCTGGGCGCCGCGCCGAAGCACCACCCCTGCAGGAGTCGCCGGCGGCTCCAGCGGGCCGGCGTACCGGATCGTCATTCGCTGGACGGTGGTGTGGATGAAGAGGCCGCGGTCCGCCGCGAGCGCGGCCGTCTGCTTGTCCTCGCGGAGCAGGCCGAGCTTGATCGCCACCTCGGCGCCGGTCTTCCGCGCATGGTCGGTCGCGCGCTCGATCGCCCGGTCCAGCATCCAGCCGGCCACCAGGGGATCAGCCGAGGAGAGATCGACCAGCGCGGTGCCGCCGTCGAGTACGACGGTGCCCGTCCCGATCAGGTCGGGGCCGGCCGTCACCATCCAGCTGTCCACCGCGAGGTCGATCAACGGATCGCGTAGGTGATTGACGATGCCCTCGCGGCTGTACTGCGAGAAGCCGATCAGCCGGACGTCGTTCGCGGCGACATGATCCGCGACCTCGTCGCCGTCCTCCGGCCGCATCGGACGGACGGAGTACCGATCGGGCAGTACGGCGGACATGCCCTCATCCTCGGGAACGACCGCCGTACTGTCGACCGCATTAATCCATCAGCAGGCCTTGACCCACTCGTTGCCGCCGCAGGCGTCCTCGGCGACCTGGGCGCTGCGGCTGGTGTCGGGCTTGATCGCGGCGACCGGCGCCTGGTCGGTCCACGAGGCCAGGGTGACGCCGACGGCGTCCTCGACCGAGCGCGGGCTGACCAGGTAGTTGTTGCTGATCATCGAGAAGACCAGCTTGCGGCCGTCCTTGTCCGAGACGTACCCCGACAGCGCGGTGACGCCAGTGAGCGAACCGGTCTTGCCGTGCAGGTTGTTCGCGGCCGGCGTGTTGCGCATCCGGCTGCGCAGGGTGCCGCCGGTGAACCGGTCGGGGTTGCCCGCGATCGGCAACGCGTCGTACCACTGCTGGAACCAGGGCTCCTGCCGAACGCCGATCAGGATGTCGGTGACGCTCTTGGCGGTCACGTTCACCTTGCGGGACAGGCCGGAGCCGTCCGACAGCCGGATCGTGCTGGTGTCGACACCGACGCTCTTGGCATAGTCGGTGACGACCCCGAGACCGGCGGACCAGCTGCCGTCCGCCTCCGCGACCGCACCCATCGCCTTGACCAGGGTCTCGGCGTGCATGTTGTTCGACAGCTTGAGGAACGGGTTCATCAGCTCGCCGACGGTCATCGACTCGTCCTGCGCAATCTGCTTGGCGGTGGTCGGGGTCGCTGCGGTGCGGACGTGTCCGTCCACCTGGATCCCCTGCGCGGCCAGGGCGCGGCGGAACACGTCGGCGGCGTACAGGGTCGGCTCCCAGACGGTGACCCACTCCTGGCCGCCGGTGTCGTCAGCCGGGACCGAACCGCTGACGCGGACGACGTTGGTGCCGTGGTCGCGCTCGATGGTGAGCGTGTTGTCCGAGCCGGCCGCGCCCGTGGTCGCGGTGTTCACCAGCTTGATCACGCTGTTGGCCGGTTCCATGGTGAGTTTCACCGGCGCCCCGACCGTCGCGCCGGGCAGGCTGTCGACGATCGCGGTACCGGAGTCGTAGTCGGTGTTGGGTGCGAGCGTCAGCGCGGAGATCTGGGCCGAGTAGTAGAACGGCTCGTCGTCCCAGGACCAGGTGTCGCCGAGCCGGACCTTGTCGAAGTAGGTGTCGTCGGCGATCAGGTCGCCGTCGATCTGCCGGACGCCGGACTTGGCGACCTGCTGGGCCAGTGCGACGTAGTCCGACTCGAGCGAGGTCGGGTCGCCGTAGCCCTTCAGGTAAAGGTCTCCGCGCAGCTTCCCGCCGCGGACCGGAGCCGTTGCCAGCACGTCGGTGTGAAAGCGGAACCCGGCGCCGAGGGTGTGCATGGCGGCGGTCGAGCTGAACAGCTTGGTGTTGGACGCGGGCAGCAGGCGAGTGCCGCCGTTGCGGTCGTAGAGCGTCTCGCCGGTGGTCGCGTCGCGTACCACCAACCCCACCTGGGACCCCTCGAAGCGCGGGTCGGCGAGCAACGCGTCGAGTTGCTGCTGCAGCCCAGCGGCCTGCACGGCGGCAGGCGCCCCGACGGACTGGGTCGGCAGGCCGGTCTGGGTCAGCAGGCCGGCCGTCGCGGCGACGGCCGCGGCGACAGCGACCACTCCACGGGGCGACGCGGCCACTCTCGGTAAAAACTTCACGGTGACTCCTTGGAATCGGGCGGAAACCAACAACACACACCCGGGAGTCTCCATCTCCGAGCCCCCGGGGTCCAGCAATTGCGAACCACAACTTTCCGCGGACCCCGGGCGCCACCTCTCGCCAGTCAGGTGAATCGATGGAACAGTTCGGTCCAACAGGCTCCGCCCCACCTGAGGAGTTCTGATGCGCCCACGATTTCTGGCGGTGCTGCTCTGTCTGGCCGGGTTCGCCGGGGATGACCCGGTCCCGGGTCAGGGATGACCCGGGATCACCCCGTCCGCCGCGTGGCGCAGTACTGCCGTGGTGGACCGGGCCTCGTAGGCTCGGACCAGCACCGACGCGGCAACGGGGAGTCCGGAACACCAGATGGCGAAACCACCAGAGCAGGTCTCGGCCGATCGGCGGCCACATCGCCGGCCGGTCTGGCTCGACCTGCGCCGTACCAGCAGAGGCCTGCAAGCGATGTTCCTGGGCGGCCTCGCGTCGCTGATCTCGCTGGTGATCACCTTCTGGATCCTGCCCCAGATCAGTAGTGACGGCGCCCTGCCGGTACTGCGCCTGGTCGTCATCCTGGCTGTGATCGGCCTGGTGATGCGGTGGATCCTGGCCGGGGTCGCGATCCTGATCGGGTCGATCGGCGTGCTCATCGGCGGGCTGCTGTCTCAGTTCGCCGTGGTCTACCTCGGGGTCACCATCGATCCGGGGGTGAACCTGCACGGCGGCCCCGAGGCGGCGCTGCTGGTGGCGATCGTGATGTCCTCGGTCAGCGCCTTTGTCGGCTGGGTCGCGTACGCGGGCAGTGACGACGCGTACGTCTCCGAAGTGATGCGGGTGGTCCGCCGCCGGGCCCGCCGGATCCAGGCGGCCCCGAAAACGGGGCTGCTGATCATCCAGCTCGACGGCCTGTCCGCGCCGCTGCTGAACTGGATGGTGATGTCGGGCAATCTGCCGCACCTCGGCGGCTGGATCCGCGACGGCAGCCACTCCATGGTCGACTGGCACACCGGTGTCCCGGCGACCACCCCGGCCAGCCAGGCGGGCATCCTGCACGGCGGCTCCGGCCAGATCCCGGCCTTCCGCTGGTACGAGAAGGACACCGGCCGGGTGATGGTGACGAACCGGTCCCGGGACGCCGCCGAGATCGAGGCGCGGATGTCGACCGGCCGTGGCCTGCTCGCCGACGGCGGCGCCAGCATCAGCAACAACTGGTCCGGCGACGCGCCGAAGTCGGAGCTGGTCTTCAGCCGCGCGGCCCTGCCCAACGGCCGCAGTCGCGGGTACGTCCGGTTCTTCTCCAGCCCGCAGGGCGCGGCGCGCGGGCTGGTGCTCTGCGTCGCGGAGATGGTCAAGGAGCTCCACCAGGCCCGCAGCCAGCGCCGGCGCAACCTGGTGCCGAGGGTCAACCGCGGCGGCTCGTACATCTTCCTGCGGGCCATCTCCAACGTGCTGCTGCGCGACCTGAACGTCTCGCTGATCACCGACGAGCTGATCGAGGGCACCCCGGTGATCTACTGCGACTTCGTCGACTACGACGAGGTCGCCCACCACGCGGGCCCGACCCGTCCGGAGTCGATGCAGACGCTCGAGGGTCTGGACCGGGTGCTCGGAGCGCTCAAGCGGATCATCGACACGCTGCCGCACGCGTACGAGATCGTTGTGCTGTCGGACCACGGCCAGAGCCAGGGCTCCACCTTCCTGCAGCGGTACGGACGGACTCTGACCCAGGTGGTCGACGACCTGGTCGACACCACGAAGGGGCCGGTGGCGGCCACCGGGCGCTCCGAGGGCTGGGGTCCGGTGAACGCCTTCCTGACGGAAGTGAGCCTGCGCCGCAGCGTGGCCGGCTCGGTCACCCGCAAGGCCCTCCACGGCAAGGCTCTCCGGGGCGAGGTCGAGCTCGGGCCGGCCGACTGCGACCCGCCGGTCGCCGCCGACGAGCAGATGGTGGTCACCTCCTCCGGCAATCTCGCGCTGATCTACCTCGCCACCACGATTGGCCGGGTGCCGCTGGAGGAGATCGAGCTGCAGCACCCGCGGCTGATCCCCGGGCTGGCGACGCATCCCGGCATCGGGTTCGTGGTGGTCGACTCGATCGCCGAAGGACCGGTGGCGATCGGCCGAGCTGGCGTGCACGTGCTCCGCTCCGGCCGGATCGATGGCGTCGACCCGCTCACCGTGTACGGACCACACGCCGCGGCATCGATGCTGCGGCAGGCGGAGATGCCGCACAACGGGGACATCGTGGTGATCAGCCGGCTGGACGAGTTCACCCACGAGGTGGCCGCGTTCGAGGAACTGGTCGGCTGCCACGGCGGGATCGGCGGCTGGCAGACCGAGGCGGTCCTGGTGCACCCGCGGCGCTTCGCGGTCGACGAGCCACCCGTAGGCTCCGACGCGGTACACGCACTCCTGATCAGCTGGCTCGAACAACTCGGCCAGCGCACCGACAAGGCCGACCAGACCGGTGAGCCGGCCGCAGCGGAACAGGTCACACCGGAACGTGTCGCCGAACCGTCCGACGCGAGCGTGGAGGCCTGACGAGGTGCAGATCACTTGGTGGGGGCACAGCACCATCACCATCGAGGAGAACGGCACGCGGCTGCTGACGGACCCCGTGCTCACCTCGAGGATCGCGCACGTACGGCGTCGCCGTGGCCCGGCCCCGACGCCCGAGGCCGCCCAGTGTGACGCGGTGCTGGTGTCTCACATGCACGCGGACCACCTGCACCTCACGTCGTTGCCACTGGTTGCCCCCGACGCGGCCCTCGTCGTACCGCGGGGTGCGGCCAGGTTGATCCACGCAGAGCGCGGCGCGGCGTACTCGGACCGGTGCATCGAGGTTGCCCCGGGCAACCAGGTGCGGATCGGCAACCTCGACCTCACCGTGGTGTCCGCCCATCATGACGGACGCCGGCTGCCCTGGTCCTCGTACCGCGCGCCCGCGATCGGGTTCCGGGTGGAGGGCGCGCCGAGCGTCTGGTTCGCCGGCGACACCGACCTGTACGACGACCTCGCCGCCGAGGCGGGTCCGGTGGATCTCGCGCTGGTCCCGGTGGGCGGCTGGGGTCCCTCGCTCGGGCCGGGCCATCTGGATCCCGTCGGCGCGGCTGAGGCGGTCCGCCGCGTCGGGGCGCGGGTCGCCGTACCGGTGCACTTCGGGACGTTCTGGCCGATCGGCTGCGACTGGCTCAAGCCCGACTTGTTCCTGCCGCCGGGCGAGAAGTTCAAGGCTGCGATGCACGAGGTGGACTCGGCGGTGAAGGTGGAGTTGCTCGCCCCCGGAGAGTCGACCGAGGTGGTGCGGCCGTGAGCGGTGACGCTCGGTTCGACCTCTGGTACCTCTGCGTGCTCGCCGGGGCCGTGCTGCTCGGCGCGGTGCTCCCGGTGCTGCCGACAGGCGCGGCCGTGTCGGCGGGCGCGGTACTGGCCTCCCACAGCAACCCCATCGGCCTGGTCGGTGTACTGATCGCCGGGGCCGGCGGCGCGTACGTCGGCGACCTGATCGTGTACGGCGCCTGCCGGCTGGGCGGGGAGAGGCTGGCCAAGAGGGTCGGCTGGCTCCGCGACAACGCCTCGCTCGACGCACTGCGGGTCCGGTTGAGCAAGCACGAGATCTCTGTGCTGCTGACGTCCCGGCTGATCCCGGGGGGACGCGTTCCGGTGCTGCTCGCGGCCGGGCTCGCGGGGTTCTCCTGGCGCCGGTTCGCGGTGGTGGACCTGGCCGCCTCGTCGCTGTGGGCGGCGGTCTACATGGCGATCGGGCTGCTCGGGTTCGCGCTGTTCGACGAACCTTGGCAGGGCGTCCTCGCGGCGATCGTGCTCGTGATCCTGGTGACGGCGGTCAGCAGCATGGTCCAGCGTCACCGCCGGAAGGCCGCGGCCGCCCGCCGGGCCGGTCCTGAGGAGGAAGCCGAGCAGGCCTCCGAGACTCCCGAATCCAAGCCTTCCGAGGCCAAGACCGCCGAAGCGAGGTCGTCCGAAGCCAGGGCGTCAGACTCCGAATGACGTGTTGCGGAGCCGTTCGATCAGTTCCGAGTCACCGTCGAGCTTGACCTGGGCGACCGGCTGGCGGCCGAAGCAGAACAGTACGAGCTCGACCGGCTCACCCGTCATGGTGACCGAGCCCCGTTCCGTCGGCTTCTTCGCGACTGACTCGGTGCCGTCCGGGAGGCGCAGTACGAGACCGCTCGGGGCCTTGCGGGTCATCGACTTCGCGGCCAGCCGGAGCTGCTTCCACAGGCCCTGCTGCTGCTCGGCGGGCAACTCGCGGACGGTGAAGTCCGGGACCGCGCGGCGGACGTCCTCGTGGTGGACGAGGTACTCCGTGGTGTTCAGGTTGTGGCCCAGGCCGGGGAACGAGTAGATCGAGAACGTCGGCGGACCGGTGCGCACCTTGTCCACGATCTCGGTGAAGGAGTACTTCGCCTTCGCCTGCGCCATCCGCCGCTCGGTGGTGTCCGCGAGCGCCGGGATCATGATCCCCGGACCGGCCAGCGGATCGGCCTCCCGGACATACAGGTGGACCGCCAGATCGTGCGTCGTCCACCCCGCGCAGAGCGTCGGCTGATCCGGCCCGACCTGGTCGAACAGATCACACAGCGCGAGTCGTTCTACCTTGCTGTAGTCGGTCACAACTCGATCGTAGTTGTCCCCACCCAATGGCAGAATGTCATTCGTTGTCAGCCTCGTGGCTGGCTACGCCCCTGACAGTTCCGTCATCGTTCTGAGGATGTTTGCGTGCCGCAGCCGAAAGTCCCGAGCAAGGGCAGCGTGACCCGGCGCGGGTTCGCCGTTCTGCGCGTCGCCATCTGGGAGGAGCCGTGGGTGTTCGCGCTCTCGGTGCTCGCGAGCGTGCTGTATGGCGCGATGACGGTGGCCGACGGGTGGGCTCTGGGCTGGGCCACGGATCACGTGATCCGGCCGGCGCTAGAGCGCGGTGACACCACCTTCGGCGCGATCGCGTCGATGGTCTCGCTCTTCCTCGGCATCGCCGTGCTTCGCGCGATCGGCGTGGTCGGCCGCCGGATCGGCGCCGGCGTGATGCAGTTCCGGCTGCAGGCGACGTACCGCCAGCGCGTCACCCGGCAGTACCTGAAGCTCCCACTCGAGTGGCACCACAAGCACCCGACCGGGGAACTGCTGTCCAACGCGAACGCGGACGTCGAGTCGACCTGGTACCCGATCGCCCCGCTGCCGATGGCGGTCGGCGTGATCGCGATGCTCGTCTTCGCCACCGTCGCGATGTTCGCGGCGGACCCGTGGCTCGCGGCGGTCGGTTGCCTGGTCTTCCCACTCGTCTTCGTCGCGAACGTGATCTTCCAGCGGACCCTGCAGCCGCTCGCCACCCGAGCGCAGGAGTTGCGGGCCGACGTCTCCGAGGTCGCGCACGAGTCGTTCGACGGCGCGCTGGTGGTGAAGACGCTGGGCCGCGAGGCCGCCGAGACCGAGCGCTTCCGGGCGCCCACCTACGAGCTGCGCGACGCGAACATCGCGGTGAACAAGGCGCGCGGCGCGTTCGACCCGGTGATCGAGGGCCTGCCACGCATCGGAGTACTGGCCGTTCTGCTCGTCGGGGTCGGGCGGGTCAGCTCGGGCGCGGCCGAGGCCGGTGACGTGGTGCAGGTGGCGTTCCTGTTCACGCTGATCGGGTTCCCGATCCGGGCGCTCGGCTGGGTGCTGGGGGAGTTGCCGCGCTCTGTCGTCGGGTGGGACCGGGTGCAGCGGGTGATCACGGCCGAGGGCGGGATGGAGTACGGCGCCGAGAAGCTGACCCACTCGTCGGCCGCGCGGCTGGAGGTGTCGGACGTCCGGTTCGGGTACCTTCCGGATCGCGACGTGCTCGCCGGCGTGGACTTCACCGTCGAGCCGGGCCGGACCGTCGCGGTCGTCGGCCCGACGGGTGCCGGGAAGTCGACGATGACCACCCTGCTCACCCGGTTGGTCGATCCCGAGGAAGGGTCGGTCAAGGTCGACGACCACGACCTGCGCACCCTGGCCCGCGACGAACTGGCGGGCTCGGTGGCCTTGGTCGCCCAGACCGCCTTCCTCTTCGACGACACGATCCGCGGCAACATCACCCTCGGCGGTGACTACCCCGACGACGACGTGTGGGACTCGCTCCGGATCGCCCAGGGCGACGGATTCGTGAAGTCCCTGTCGCACGGCCTCGACACCAAGGTCGGCGAACGCGGTACGACGCTGTCCGGTGGCCAGCGGCAGCGGATCGCCCTCGCCCGGGCGCTGGTACGGCGACCCCGGTTGCTGATCCTGGACGACGCCACCAGCGCGGTGGATCCCCAGGTCGAGGCGCGGATCCTGGCCGGGCTGCGGACCGCCGTACAGGGGGATGAGGCGGCGACCACCGTGCTGGTGATCGCGTATCGCAAGGCGACGATCGCGCTGGCGGACGAGGTGCTGTTCCTCGACGGGGGCCGGATCGCCGATCACGGCACGCACCTGGACCTGCAGGAGCGGTCGGCCGCGTACCGGGATCTGGTCGACGCCTACGAGAAGGACGCCGCGCGGCGCGAAGAGGAAGCCGCGCTCGAAGCAGACATGGACCGCGATCTCGACACCTACGACGCAGAAGGAGCATCCGCGTGAGCGCCGCAGAGGCCACCCGGCTCGACCACGGCGATGATGCCGGCGGTCTGGAGACCCTCAAGCAGGGACTCCGGGTCTCACCCGAGCTCGGCCGCGGCTGGGGGATCACGGGGCTGCTCGCGCTGACGATGACGGCCGGGCGGATCGTCGTACCGATCGCGGTCCAGCAGACGATCGACAAGGGCCTGTCGGGTCCCGGCGGACCGGACATGTCGTTCGTGGCGTGGATGTGCCTGCTCTGCGTGGGTGCCGTGCTGATCACCGGCGTCGCGTCGTACTTGACCACCGTGCGGCTCGCGAAGAACTCCGAGCGCGGCCTCGCGACGATGCGGATCAAGGCGTTCCGGCACGTGCACGACCTGCCGGTGCTGACCCAGAGCACCGAGCGCCGGGGCGCGCTGGTCAGCCGGGTCACCTCCGACGTGGACACGGTGTCGCAGTTCCTGCAGTTCGGCGGGTTCATCTTCCTGGTCAGCATCGGGCAGATGCTGCTCGCGACCGTGGTGATGTTCTTCTACTCCTGGCAGCTCGCGCTGGTCGTGCTGATCTGCTTCCTGCCGTTGTTCGCCAGCCTGAAGTACCTGCAGCGGAAGATGTCCGCGGCGTACGGCGTGGTCCGCGCGAAGGTCGGCGAGATGCTGTCCGCGATCGCCGAGCCGGTCGTCGGCGCCCAGGTGGTCCGCGCGTACGCGATCGAGCGGCGCACCCAGGCTCGGATCGACGCCTCGATCGAGGACTACCGGCGGACGGCGACCCGTGCCCAGGCGATCACCGGGATCACCTTCTCTATCGGTGGTCTGGCGGCCGGTCTGGCCAACGCCGGCGTCCTGACTGCCGGCGTGCTGCTCGGGGTGGACGGCAAGGCGACGCTGGGGGAGATCCTGGCGTTCATGTTCCTGGTCGCGCTGTTCTCCGACCCGGTGCAGATCGCCACCCAGGTGCTCACCGACGCGCAGAGCGCCTTCGCCGGCTGGCGGCGCGTGCTCGGCGTGATCGCGACCCCGGCCGACGTGGTCGACCCGGGCGAGGACGGCGTCACCCAGGCGCGGGGCCCGGTGACGGTCGAGTTCGCCGACGTGAACTTCGCCTACCCCGACGGCGACCTCGTACTGCGGGACGTCGACGTCCGGTTGGAACCGCACCGGCGCGTCGCGGTGGTCGGCGAGACGGGCTCGGGCAAGACGACCTTCGCCAAGCTGCTCACCCGGTTGATGGATCCCACCTCCGGCGCGGTACTCCTCGACGGGGTGAACGCGCGGGAGATCTCGTTCTCCTCGCTGCGTGAGCGGGTGGTGATGGTGCCGCAGGACGGGTACCTCTTCGACTCGTCCCTCGCCGAGAACGTCCGCTTCGGACGGCCCGAGGTGACCGACGCGCAGTTGCTGGACGCGTTCGCGGATCTCGGGCTGACCGACTGGCTGGAATCGCTGCCGGACGGGCTGGAGTCACCCGTCGGGCAGCGAGGCGAATCCCTGTCGGCGGGTGAACGTCAACTGGTGGCGCTGGTCCGCGCGAACATCGCGGACCCGGATCTGCTGGTCCTGGACGAGGCGACCTCGGCGGTGGATCCCGGGACCGAAGTACGGGTGAATGCCGCGCTGGAGCGGCTGATGGCGGGTCGGACGTCCGTGACGATCGCCCACCGGTTGTCGACGGCGGAAGCCGCCGACGAGGTACTGGATCTTCGACGATGGCCGCGTTGTCGAGCGCGGTCCGCATGCCGAACTCGTCCAGGCAGGCGGCATCTACACCGGCCTTCACACCAGCTGGATAGCCCAACGCTCCGCAGTCTGAATCAGAGCTGGACAGGTCTAACGGGCCGGGGGAGGAAAGGGGCCCCCGGCCCGTCGACCTGCCGTGCGCGGCCGGCTGGACCGATCCGTCGATCGGCCGCTGACCAGGTGGCACTACGCGCGCTGTTCGCTTGAACTACACGGTCGGCGCGCTCTCGCTTTAACTACGCGGTGCCTTCTTGTACTACGCGGTCGGCGCGGCGCCGTTCTCGCGGCCGGCGCCCGGCTGCGGTACGAGCAGGAACTCGACACCGCCCTTGTCGTCGACGGCCGCGTCGAGGATCTTGTCGTCGAGCGCGTTGGCGGCGTTCTCCTCGAGGAAGACCCGGGCGCCGCTCTCCTCGACCACCTGATCGCCCGGCAGCGGCGACTCAGTCGTGGTCACCGCCAGTGCCGGGTCGGCCGGGTTCTCCTGCGAGATCCGGACGCCGGCGCCTTCGGGAGCACCTTCGACGCCCGTGATGCTCTTGATCACCAGGGTGGCGTTCTCTGTCAGGGTAAGCACTGCTGCTCCTAGCATCGATTGCGGTGAGCGCGTCCCGTGCCCCTTCCCCCAACCCCCAAACATCCCCGCCCGAAACCCGGATACCGCCCACCCCGCCCGCCACCCGCTCCACCCAGCCGTCCCGTCCCACCCCGCCTGCAGCCCGTTCCACCCAGCCGTCCCTGCCCACCGCGCCTGCAGCCCGTTCCACCCAGCCGTCCCGTCCCACCCCGCCCGCCACCCGCTCCACCCGCCCGCCGCGCCTGCAGCCCGTTCCACCCAGCCTCCACCCGGCCGCCCACTTCCACGCGCTGCCCCCGCCGCGCCCCCGCCGCCCTCGCCACCCGCCTGTCCCACGGGACGTCCCGCCCAGCTTCCCGCCCGGCCGTGGGGAGCTGCGAGGCGCCCACTTTGTGCACCTTCGCGCGTCAGCGGAGCCGAGGTCTACTCACCCCGTGCACAAGGTCGACCTCAACTGGAGGCGGATCAGCACTTCGTGCATCGCCTGAGTGTTCTCCGGCTGTCGGACTGCTCAGGCGGTGCACAAAGTCGCAGCGGATGGCGGTACGGCGCGAACGACCGTGTCGCGCGGGTGGCCGTCGGATCCGGGTGCGGATGCGGGTGCGGATGTGGTGCGGGTGCAGGGCGGGTGCGGGTGCGGATGTGGGGCGGGGTCAGGCGTAGAGGGGGTGGTCGGGTGCGGTCACTATCGGCCAGAGAGCAGGGTCGTCTGGGCTCGTCGTCCGCCAGGTCGGCTCGGTGCCGGTACGACGCTTGCCGCGGGCGAAGGCCGCTCGGAGCCGCGCGACCAGCTCGTCGGCTTTGAGGACGGCGTCCTCCCAGCCGAAGTGCACCAGCTCGAGATCGCGATCCGCGAGGCGCTGATCGCGCTCGTGCGCGCGCCGGAGGAGTCGCCGACGCTGCGCAGGTGTCGGAGCCTCGAACTTCGCCAGGCCGTCTGCCTCGGCGACGGTGCGGAACTCCGGCCACCAGAAGTCGACTCGTTCTCCCATCCACTGTCGTCCGTCCCAGAACTGCGCTTGAAGCACCGGCAACGGCAGGCCGGCCTGCAGGAAACGCACACGGGCGAAGGATTCCAGCGCCGATTCCGACCGGGGATCCGCGACAGCGACGGCTGCGCGCGCCCTCTGTACACCCGGCCAGCGACGCTGGCGTCGCAGTACCAGCTCGATTTCCGCCCGGGTTACCGACCTGGCCAAGGCATGGTCCACCGTCACCACCGCCTGATCGATCGGCAGTTCGCGGGCGAGGTCGATTGTCGTGCGCGCGTCCGAAGTCAGCAGCAGCCCGTCGAGGCGTTGGAGATCCGCCGCCGTGAGCCCGGCTCGTCGGAGTACCACGTCGTCTCGCTTCTGGTTCCTGCGTCGGGCATCGGGCAGGCATGTCAGCCAGACCGCCGTCTCCGGCGGATGGTCATCCCGCGGTTGGTCGTTCCAGATCCTCAGCCCGCACAACCCAGCCGCGGTGAAGTGGCTGATCACCGATCGCGGATGTGCCGACTGGGCGCACCGGATGGTGGCGGACCACTCCTCCAGCCCGCCGTCGATGTATCGCCGATGGGATCGCTGCAGCGCCTTGTTGCGGAGGAGCCGCTGGACGTCGTGGTCGGCGAGACCCAATCGGCGCAGATCCTGGTGCCTCACCGGCCCACCGATGATCGCTTCGAGCGATTCACGCACCTCATCACCGAGCTTCTCCACGCTTCGATGATCGCCGCGCGGGCCCCTCGCCAACGCCCGTCTCCAATTCCTGTGGATAACCACCCCGAAACCCGCCCTCCGTCGCGACCCGGCCCACACGCCCACCCCACGAGGTTGGCCCCGGGCGAGGCTCCTTTACTGCCGACTATGTGCACCGCCTGAGCAGTCCGACGGCCGGAGAACGCTCAGATGGTGCACAAGGTGCTGGTCCGCCTCCAGCTGTGGTCGACCTTGTGCTCGAGGTGAGTAGTCCTCGGCTCCGCTGCTGCGCGAACGGAGCACAAAGTCGCGCGGGCGCGGCGGGGGGCCCGGTGGGGTGGCTGCGGGAAGGGCTGGCGCGTAGGTGGGACGCACGGCGGGGGGAGCGGCGGGGGCGGGGGCGGGCGGGATGGCTCCAGGGTTAGTAGGGCGCAGTACCGGGGCCGCGGGTGGGGGCCTTGGGGTGGCTGCGGGAGGGTCGGGGTGGGTAG
>NZ_JBHSKE010000047.1:0-1320 GCF_042657745.1 Kribbella qitaiheensis
ACCTCGACCCCTACCCGGCCACCGACGCGCCGATCAGCTCTACACCCTCAACTGTGAAGAGCCGGATAACGTCCTTCCGACGTCTCTCATGGTCTGCCGCCGTTTTGCATTGGTCTGTGTAACCGATGTGTACTCCCGCTCACGGGTCCTGACCACGCCAGTCCGAGATGAGTTGACGCTCCCTAGTCCGTCGATCTGAGGAGGGCACGTGATTGCGAAGGTCGCCGACCCGATTCTCGTGGCTATCGTCGCCTTGGTTGGGACCATCGTGGGTGGCCTGGTAGCGGGTTGCGTTCAGCTCGTCGTCGCGAAGATGAGCAGGTCAACGCAGGTCGAGGTGCTCCAACTGCAGGCAACCCAAGAGGCAGACCGCGTGTGGCGTGATCATCGCAGACAGATCTATGCCGACTTCCTAACTGCGACGACCACAACCATGGACTTGATTGAGGTGTACACACAAGCTCCGTCCGACACCGACACCGACACCGAATCAGCGATTCCTGACGTTCATACCGACTCAGGGTTTCCTGACGTTCAGGAGGTCCGGAAGGCAATGCATGAGTTCACCAGAGCGTATTCAGACCTCTCCCTCGTAGCTGGCGCCGAAATGAGGGCAGTGGCGCTCAGGGTGATGGAAATGATCAATGATTCCTATGTGGCCGCACTCGAAGGACACGAGACACCTGAGCGTCCGGCCGATCTATCGCACAACGTTGTTGTCGAAGCGATGCAGAAGGAACTGGGTCTCCATCAGGCGGCATCCACACCTGTCCCGTCCCCCCGATAGCTGCCAAACCCAGGTCAGCGCGACCCGCGTCAAGAGTCGGCTTGCCGATCCCGTAGCAATGCCGCGTAGTTAGCGGTTGGGTGGCGTTGTCCAGGTCTATGGGGGTGTGTCGAGTGTGTAGGTGCCGTGGCCGGTGCGGGCGAGGAAGCCGTCGCGGGTCCATTGACCGAGTTGGGTGAGCAGGTTGCGGCGGTTGAGCTGGAGTTGTTCGGCGAGTTCGCGGCCGGTCCAGGCGCGGTGGGGGTCGGTGTTCATGATCGCGGTGACGCGGTCGCGGCGGGTCGGGAGCCGGGGCGTTTGCGACGGGTTGTGGGCGCGGCGGGGTGGCGGGGACAGCGGTGGGGTGTGCACGGTGATGGTGATGGCGGTGATGGTGGTCGGGGTGTCGGGGCGGGTGTTGTCGCGGTTGAGGTAGCGGGAGGTGGAGCATTTGACCTTCCGGGCGCTGTAGCGGGGGCGGCGGGCGGGCAGCAGGGTGGCCAGGATGGAGCGGCCGATGATGCCGAGTGGGTCGCCGGTGTCGTCGGGGCAGA
>NZ_JBHSKE010000048.1:0-476764 GCF_042657745.1 Kribbella qitaiheensis
GGGCACACCGCACCCAAACCACCGCCGCTTGACACCCTTAACACCTGGGGTGTCTGTCGTTGCGTACGTCGCCGGCCCGATCCCAGCGATTGCCAAGCCCACACGGGATGGTGGTGTGCTTCACCCGGCGAGGGAGGTACTGCGCCTGGTGTTACTTGGTGTCGAAGGTGTAGATGGTGGTGGAGGTGAAGGTCTGGCCGGGGCGGAGGACTGTGGAGGGGAAGTTCGGCTGGTTGGGGGAGTCGGGGAAGTGCTGGGTCTCGAAGGCGAAGGCGTCGCCCTGGCGGTAGGACTTGTCGCCGATGCCCTGGAAGGTGCCGTCGAGGAAGTTGCCGCTGTAGAACTGGGCGCCCGGCTGGGTCGTGTGGACTGTCACAGTGCGGCCGCCCTCCGGTTCCCAGAAGCGGGCGGCGAAGCGCATCCCGTCGTGGTCGGGCTTGCCGAGGACGAAGTTGTGGTCGTACCCACGCCCGATCACCAGTTGGGGGTGGTCGTCCCTGATCCGCTTGCCGATGGCGGTCGGCTTGTTGAAGTCGAACGGCGTCCCGGCGACCGGGGCGATCTCGCCGGTCGGGATCAGGCCCGCGTCGACCGGCGTGTACGACAGGGCGTTCAGTTGCAGGACGTGTCCGTCGATCGAGCCGCTGCCCTCGCCCGCGAGGTTGAAGTAGACGTGGTTCGTCAGGTTGAGCACGGTCGCCTTGCCGGCCACGGTGGCCAGGTAGTCGATCCGCAGGTTGTCGTCCTTGTCGAGCGTGTACGTGACGGTGCTGGTCAGTTCGCCCGGGAAGCCCATCTCGCCGTCAGGGCTGACGTAGGTGAAGGCCACCCCGACCGCGTCGGAGGACTTCACCACCTTCGCCTTCCAGACCTTCTTGTCGAAGCCGATCGTGCCGCCGTGCAGGGCGTTCTCGCCGTCGTTGATCGGGATCTGGTAGGTCTGGCCGTCGAGGGTGAACCGGCCCTTGGCGATCCGGTTGCCGTAGCGGCCGACGGTGGCACCGAAGTACGGGCTGAGGGCCGCGTAGTCGGGCAGGTTGTCGAAGCCGAGGCTGATGTTCTCGCTGTGGCCGCGCCGGTCCGGCGTCTCGACCCGCTGGATGGTGGCGCCCCAGGTGAGCATCGAGATGGTGACCCGGCCGTTGGTGAACGTGTAGACGTCCACTCGCTCGCCTTCGGGGGTGGTGCCGAACGGATCCTTGCGGATCTCGAGCCGGCCGTGACCGCGCGGTGAACCCATGGCCGCGACCCTATCCGGCGTACCGGCGGCTTCCGCGCCGGTCTGCAGCGCACCCGCGGCACCATAGGCACGCCTGTCCAGTGTTTGGAATAGTTGGGGTGGTAACGGTGCGAATTCGTCCCGTGACTCGACCTCTCTGCGGCGGCCGCTTCGGAGGCTGACCAGATCCGTCCGGTCCGGGGCGCGATCGAGCCTTATCCCCGGCCGGGCTGACGCCTCACGATGAGACGCATGACCCAGACAGCCTTGATCGTCATCGACGTCCAGGAATCCTTCCGTGCCCGCCCGAACTGGAGCGTGGTGAACCACCCCGACATCGCCGACAGGGTGAATCTCCTGGTCGACGCCGCCAGAGCCAAGGGCGACCTGGTCGTCTGGGTGCTGCACACCGAGCCCGGCACCGGTGGTGCCTTCGACCCCGCCATGGGCCACGTCCGGCTGATCGAGGGGCTCGAGCCGATCGCCGGCGAACCGGTGATCACGAAGACCTCCCACAACGCTTTCACCACGACGAATCTCCAGCAATTGCTCACCCAGCACGGCATCCGGGAGGTCGTCATCAGCGGCATCCGGACCGAGCAGTGCTGCGAGACGACCACCCGGGTCGCGTCGGACTTGGGCTACGAAGTTGTGTTCGTCACCGAGGCCACCGCGACTACTCCGCTGCCGCACTGGACGATGCCTGCCGATGCCTCGCTCGAGGAGATCCTGGCTGATCCTCGGACGCTGAGCCCTGAGGTGATCGTGGAGCGCACCGAGTATGTGCTGGCCGGCCGGTTCGCCACCATCCGGACACTGGACGAATTGGCCGGACTGCCCGTGCCATCCTGAGCGGATCATGTCTGACCGGATCATGCCCACCAAGGTCGTGTTCTTCCTGGTGCCCAAACTGCAGCTGCTCGACCTGGCCGGTCCGGCCCAGGCCTTCTCGACCGCGAACGACCTCGGTTACGGGTACGACCTGTACTACGTGGGCGAGGCCGAGGAGATCACCACCGCGCAGGGCGTCCCGATCCGGGCGAGCCTGGAGTGGCCCTCGCTCGGCCCGGCCGACCTGATCGTCGTACCGGGGTGGCGGTCGCCTCGGTTGTCGCCGAACACCCCGATCGCCGCGATGACGAAGCAGCGCCTGCGTGCTCATCACGCGGCGGGCGGTTCGGTCGCGAGCGTGTGCTCCGGGGCCGACGCCCTCGGGGCGTCCGGGCTGCTGGACGGCCGGAAGTACACCACTCACCACGACCTGACCGACGAACTCGCCGCGCGGTACCCGAGGGGCAACATCGTCCGCGACGTCCTGTACGTCGTGGACGAGCGGGTGATCACCTCGGCCGGGATCGCGAGCGGGATCGACCTCGCGCTGCACCTGATCGCGGTCGCCCGGGGTGCCGAGGCCGCCGCCCGGGTGGCGCGCGAGATGGTCGTCTACGCGCGGCGCAACGGCGACGAATTGCAGGACAGCGCGATGCTCCGCCACCGCGGCCACCTGAGCGATCTCGCGCACCGGGTCCAGGACGTGATCGACAGCCGGTACGCCGAGCAGTTGAGGTTGTCCGACCTGGCCAGGGGAGCCGGGGTGAGCGAGCGCACCCTGACCCGGATCTTCACCACCGCAACGGGTCTCACCCCACTGCGCTACCAGCAACTCCTCCGGCTGGAACGCGCCGAACACCTGATCGGCCACGGCGCCACCGTCGAGGCGTCAGCCCGCGCGGTCGGCTTCGAGGACGCCCGCATGCTCCGCCGCCTTCGCTCCCGCCCAGCCGCCGCCAGCTGACCCGTACTCCGGTACGCCGTACCGCGCCCGGCTGGTCCGATACCGCGGAGGGGTAGACCTAGCACCCCCAAGTGACGGGGCTTTGCACTCCTGAGATCCGTCGTCGTTCACGCCAGGCTCATACACGAGCGGGCACAGTGCCCGGCGGGGCCGGCGAGAGGTAGAACCAGGATGAGCAGGGGATCGGTGACGGTGCGCGTCGCGCGCTGGAGTGCTACCCACCCATGGCGGGCGATCGGCCTCTGGCTGTTGCTCGTCGTCGTCGCGGTCGGGATGTCGGCCGTGATTCCGAAACAGCAGACCAAGGCGGACGACACCTGGATCGGGCAGTCCGGCGTCGCGTCGGAACTGATCCGGCAGGCGAACCTCGAGGACAGGCCGAGCGAGACCGTCCTCCTCACCGACAGTGGTGCCCCGCTGGACAAGGCGGCCGCCACCACGGCGCTGAACCAGCTCCGCCAGAAGATGACCGCGATCGACTCGGTGGACGGAGTCGGGCAGCCGGTCTGGGCCGAGAACGGCAAGGCCGCGTTGCTGCCGATCCAGCTGAAGGGGTCCGCGGACGATGCCGCCGACAACGTCGACAAGCTGGTCGCCGCGACTGCCGAAGTGCAGAAGGCCAACCCGTCGCTGCAGATCGAGGAGACCGGTAGCGCGTCGCTGGACGCCGGCATCTGGAAGCAGGTCGGGTCCGACCTGGCCCGGGCCGAGAAGCTCAGCCTGCCGATCACCTTCGCACTGATGTTGCTTGCCTTCGGCGCCTTGATCGCGGCCGGAATCCCTGTCCTGCTGGCGTTCTCGGCCGTCGGCGCGGCTCTCGGCTTCTACGCGCCGCTGTCCTACCTGTTCCCCGACGGCGGTTCGGTCGCGAACGTCGTACTGCTGATCGGTATGGCGGTCGGCGTCGACTACTCGTTGTTCTACCTGAAGCGTGAGCGCGAGGAACGCAGGCGCGGTCACGGCACGGTGGACGCCGTCGAGATCGCAGCGGCGACTTCGGGACACTCGGTGGTTGTCTCCGGCCTGGCGGTCATCGTCTCGATGGCGGGCCTGTACGTCGCGCAGGACCCGGTGTTCTCCTCGATGGCAACGGCAACGATCGTCGTCGTGGCGGTCGCGGTGCTCGGCTCGCTGACCGTGCTGCCGGCGCTGCTGGCGAAGCTGGGTCACCGGGTGGACCGCCCGCGCGTTCCGCTGCTGTGGCGGCTGAACCGGCGGATCGGTCCGGGCGGCATCAGCCGCAAGATCCTTGCCCCGGTACTGCGCTTCCCCAAGGTCGCGTTGCTTCTCTCCGCCATCGCGGTGGTTGCGCTCGCAGTACCGGCGCTCGGGATGAAGACGGAGCCGGGCGGTTTGAACACGCTTCCGCAGACCATCCCCGAGGTCAAGACGATGACGGCGCTGCAGCAGAACTTCCCGTCCGAGGGAATGTCCTACGATGTGGTTGCCAAGGGCAAAGATGCACCGGACGGCCTGGCGACACTGCAGCGGTCCGCGGTGGACAGCGGCGAGTTCGTGGTGACGCCCGGCCAGGAGATCCGCAAGAGCGGCGAGACCGCGGTACTGACGCTCGTCTCGGTGCGTCCCGACACCAGCGAGGACGCGCGGGCGGCGTTGGAGCGGTTGCGGAACGACCTGGTCCCGACAGCGTTGAGCGGTACGACGTGGGCGGTCGGCGGCGAGACGGCTGCAGGGGTCGACTATGGGGAGCACCAGCGCAACCAGCTGCCCTACGTGATCGCGTTCGTGCTCACCCTGACGCTGGTGATGATGGTGTTCACCTTCCGGAGCGTGGCGATCGCGTTGGTGACAACTCTGCTGAACCTGGCTTCGGTGGCTGCCTGCTTCGGGGCGCTGTCGCTGGTCTTCCAGCACACCTGGGCCGAAGGGCTGCTGGACTTCACCTCGCCCGGGTTCGTGGTGTCGTGGATCCCGGTCTTCCTGTTCGTGATCCTGGTTGGGTTGTCGATGGACTACCACGTGTTCGTGCTGGGCCGGATCCGCGAGGGCGTGCAGGAGGGGTTGTCCCCGCAGGAGGCGGTCCGCAAGGGCATCACCGAGTCGGCCGGAGTGGTGACGAGCGCGGCGGCCGTGATGGTGTCGGTCTTCGCCGTCTTCGCCACGCTGGGGATGATCGAGATGAAGCAGATGGGAGTCGGCCTGGCGGTCGCCGTACTGATCGACGCGACGCTGGTCCGGATCGTGATGCTGCCGTCGATCATGGTTCTGCTGGGCCGCAAGGCCTGGTGGCCGAACAAGCTCTCCAAGGAGCCGGCCGCGCCCGAGCTCCGGGAGCCGGAGCTGGTCTCGGTCTAGAACCGCTCGAACAGCGCGGGGCGGTGGGTTCGCCAAGTTGGCACCCACCGCCCCGCCTTGCTGTTACTTCAGTTTGTACGCCGCGGTCAGCTTGGTGATCGCGCCGCTCAGGTCACCGCTGAGCGCCAGGTGCTCGGCGTCGGAGGTGAGCTTCGAGGTGGCCTCGTCGAGGTTCTGGCCGATCTGGTCCTGGGCGATCCAGCGTGCCGCCGAGACCACAGCGTCGTCATCGGCGAACGAGTCCACCTTGGCCCGCTGCAGGTACTTGCCGGCTTGACCGAGAGCGGTCAGCGCGGTGGTTGCCTGCGGCCCCGACCAGTCCTTCTCATGCAGAGCGAGGTCGATGTAGATGACCGCGGCCAGCACGTCCGGGGACAGGAAGCCCTTGCGCAGCAGCTCCTTCTTCGCGTCGGTCAGCTTCTGCCGAGCCGCCGCCTGAGTGGTCAGACCCCAGCCATACGGGTACTGCGGGTCGTAGGACGCGTCGCCGACGTTGATCGGCTGCTGCGCCTCCGACTTCGCCCAGGTGACGGGCAGCCGGCCGCTGAACGAGCGCTTGCCGAACAGCACATCCGCGACACCGGCGCCTTCGGTACCCGGCAGCCAGGAGGCCACCAGGGCGTCGATCTCGCCGAGCTGGTCGGCGATCACCTGCGGACACCCCGACACCACCAGCACGACACACTTCATCGCCGCGCAGACCTTCGTCACGGCCGCCTTGTCCGCGTCGCTCAGAGCCAGGTCGTGACCGTTGCCGACGTCACCGATGCCTTCGGCGTAAGGCCGCTCGCCGACCACCACGACACCGACGTCGTGTCCGTCCAGCGGCGCCGAGGCGTCCTGGCTGAACGTTGCCGTCGGCACCACCTGCTTGATCCCGTCGAGGATCGTCGTACCGGTCGTGGTGTTGCCGGAGGCGCCTTGCCAGGTAATGCTCCAGCCGCCCATCTGGTTGCCCAGGTCGTTCGCGTTGCTGCCGGCCACGTAGACCTTGGCGGTCGATGCCAGCGGCAACACGTTGTCCTGGTTCTTCAGCAGTACCTGCGACTTGGCCGCCGCCTCCCGCGCGACCGCCCGGTGCGCCGCCGAACCGATCGAGCTCAGCTTGCTGGTGTCGGCGTACGGGTGCTCGAACAGGCCGAGCTTGAACTTCTGGGTCAGGATCCGGCTGACCGCGTCGTCCACCCGGGCCTGCGTCACCCGGCCGGCGGTGACCTCGTCGGTCAGCCCCTGGGTGAAGGCCTGGTAGTTGGTCGGCACCATGATCATGTCGAGCCCGGCGTTGATCGACGTACGGATGTCACTCGGGTAGTCGCCCGGTAGCTGGTCGATCGCCTGCCAGTCACTGATCACGAACCCGTCGAAGCCCATCCGCTGCTTCAGCACGCCGTTGATCAGGGCCGCATCGCCGTGCATCTTCACGGGCCCTTGGTCGTCGCCGATGATGTCGACGCTCGAGTACGACGGCATCACCGTTCCGACGCCAAGGTCGACCGAGGTCTTGAACGGATCGAGGTGGATCGCCTCGAGCTGCTGCGGGGTCACCTCGGTCACGCCCTGGTCGATCTTGTACGAGCCTGTCGTCGACGACCCGTACGTCGTACCGCCGTCGCCGACGAAGTGCTTCGCGGTCGCGAGCACGTGGTTGTTCTGGTCCAGCTGGCTGCCGTCGGCCTTGCCCTGCATGCCGGTGATCACCGTGGCCATCGCCTTCACCAGGGCCGGGTCCTCGCTGAAGCCCTCGTACGCACGGCCCCAGCGGTCGTCGCGCACCACGCAGACGCAGGGCGCGAAGTCCCACGGGATGCCGGTGGCGCGAACCTCGGTCGCGGTCAGCTCGCCCGCTCGGCGGGACAGCTCCGGGTCGCGGGTGGCGCCCATGCCGATGTTGTGCGGCAGGAGCGTCGCGCCGATCACGTTGTTGTGCCCGTGCACCGCGTCGACGCCGTAGATCAGCGGCACCTGCAGCCGGGTCGCCTGGGCGTTCAGCTGGAAGCCGTCGATCATCGCCGCCCACGCGGCCGGTGTGTTCGGCGTCGGCACCGAACCACCGCCGGACAGCAACGACCCGAGCGCGTACGTCGCGATGTCGGTCTTCGAGCGCAGCGCGTTCCGCTCCGCCTGGGTCATCTGGCCGACCTTCTCCGCCAGCGTCATCCGGCCGAGCAGATCCTTGACCCTGGTCTTCACCGGGAGCTTGCTGTTCAGGTACGGCAGGTCGTGGGCGTTGATGACGACCTGCGGAGTGGCTGCTGGTGGCTTCGCGCCGGTCACGGTGAGCTCCAGCGGGATCGTCTCGGCGACCTCCGCGGACTTGTCTTTCTTGGTGACCACCTTGACGAGCTGGGACGTGCCGGACGCAGTACCGGCTGGGAAGGTGAAGGCGCCGGAGACCGGGAGGTAGTCCGTGGCCCCGGCTGTGCCCGTTCCCGTGCGGTACTCGACCGTGACTGGCTCCTCCAGCGGAGTACTGCCGGTGGTGGCGACGGTGAGCTTGACCTGCGCGGTGTCGCCCTCCTTGACCGGGTAGACGCCGGCGTCGGTGACCACGCTCGCCTTGAGCGCCGGGTCGGCCTTGCCGAAGATCTCGACCTGGTCGATCGCGAACTCGCCGGGAGTCCCGACCGGCATGGTGAAGGCGTAGCCCCACATCTGGGTCAGGTTCAGCACCTGGTCGATGCCGCCGACCGGCTGGTAGTCACCGCGGTAGACGAGCTCGCTGAACGGGATCTCGACCTGGTGCCAGCCCTGCCAGTCGTCGGTGAAACTCGTGTTCCAGAGCTCGGACGCCTCGGCGTTCGCGCCGCCGTCCTTGATCTCGAAGAAGATCCGCTTGCCCGAGCCCGGAGGCAGCGGCGCGGTGTTCTGGCCGTACCACCAGAACCGGATCCCCTTGTACGCCGACCAGTCGCCGGGGTTCTGGTCGAACGTCACGTCGTGGCTGAACCCGCCGTACCCGCTGATGTTGTACGTGCCGTGCAGCACCTTCTCGCCGACGGGCGCATCGGCCCGCGCCTGCAGTTCCATCGTCGGCGGGTCGTCCGCGTCACTGCCCCAGCCGAAGATGCCGGCGTTCGGCGGCGAGGCGAACGGCTCCGCCCCCTCGAACGCGGCCAGCACGGTCGGCACCGGATCGTCCGCCGCCGCCTGGGAAGCGACCCCGAGGGGCAGCAACCCGGTCAGCAGCGCGGCGGCGGTGACCAGCGCGGTACGACGTTTCGGTCGCATCCGGCGACGAACTGGTCCGGGACGATCTGAGCTGGGGACGGCAGGCCACCTGGGCATGGGCGACTCCTCGAGGGGATGCTGCGCGAGCCTCACGCACGCGTCGGCCCCGACTCTCAGCCCTCCCCGCCCGCAAATCAATACCCCACCGGTTCCGGAACTAGAGCGCTCTCACCCCGCAGCTTCTACGGACAGGTCCGGGTGATCGTCCGGGCGGCATCGCGATCGGCAGTGGTGATAGGAAGCGCGTACTTGTGGGCGACCTGGAGGTAGCGAAGGACGTAGGTACAGCGGTAGGTGCGGTTGAGGGGGAGCCACTCGCCGGGCCCTTCGTCGCTCTTGGAGGCATTCGCCGGTCCGTCCACGGCGATCAGGTTGGCGGCCTGGTCGTTGGCGAAGTCGGTACGGCGTTGCTGGGTCCACCGCGAGGCGCCCATGTCCCACGCTCGGGCAAGCGCGTAGACGTGGTCGATCTGGACCTGCGTTGCTTTGGCCTTGCGGAACTCGATCCGCTTCCCGGTGTACGGTTCGGCGGTGAGCGTGCCGGAGATGACGACGCACTTGGAGCGCTCGCGGTACTGGATCCCGGTCAACTGCGCGGCGAGCACGTCGTTGCGGGTATCGCAGCCGTTGTGACCACCACGCCCGGCGTGGTCGTCGCTCCAGGTCTGCCCGAACTGTTCCCGCTTGTACCCCGCCACGTCGGGCCTCGCGCCAAGGACGCGGACTTGCCGAAGCTCAGCAGAGATCAGCTTGCCTGTACCAGTAGCTGGAGCGGTCGCAGCCGGGGTAGATCGAGGCCGAGGAGTCGACCCAGCAGGATCAGCCCCGGCCGGATAGGTACATCCGGAAGCCGAAACACCAAGCACGACCAGGACAGCAAGCAAGGGGCGGATCACGAGAGCGAAACGTACCCGTCCACCGCCAACACAACCGCACGACTCGTCGGTTGTTGTTCGGCGGGATCTTGGGGACGCCTACCCCGGAGTACGACCTGGTCCAGCACCTCGGGGCGCATGAAGGGGCGTGGAGGCGAGGGGGTGTGGTGGAAGCGGACCAGCTCGGCGCTGTCGATGGTGACCTGGCCGAGCGGGGTACTGCGGCGCTTTTCCACCCAGTCGATGAGCGGCTGAGGGTCTGGGATGGCGGTGGTGAAGTGGAGGAGGTTCAGGTACCAGATGTCGCGGCGGCCGTGGGGTTGTTCGAACCAGGCGTCCGGGCCGAGCTCGAAAGCCAGCCGGTCCAGGAACAGATCGGCCTGGTCGTCCAGGGCGACAGCACACGCCATCACCGATCCCGCGGTCAGGGTGACCCCGGTGACCTCGATCTGAGCCGGTCCGCTCTGCGCGGCGGCTCGGTGCATGGCTGACTGGTAGCGCTGGATCACCGGCTCCGTGCACTCCACCTCCGACCGGTAGGTCTCCAGCGCCCGGACCGTGAGATGGGACGACCCCGCCTGACCGGTCTGCCAGTGGTCCGGGCCAGCCAGGGCCGCTGCTTCCGCGGTGATCTCGTCGAGGCGGCGGATGAGGTCGGTGTCCGCGGGCGGTCGCAGTACGACGCTGACCGGCCAGCGGCCGCCTTCCACGGGTGGCGAGTCGCGCTGGTGCCGCCCGGCGGATATGAGCGGTACTGCGGCGTCGAACAGCTGGTCGAACTTGGTCGGCTGGATGGTCGTTCCCCTCTCCGGTGACAGCGGGTACGACGCCGTCCCGGCGTGGCTGGTTCGGAGTGGGCGGGTAACGGTGGTGGGGTGTGCAGCGATGGGGGTTGTGGGGGGAATGCCGACGACGCCCACAGTGCCGTCTCCCCGTCGGCCGATGCCCGTCGGTCCTCCGGAATGCGTAAGGCTTGGAGGAACTGTGAGAAAGCTGTCCTACCTGCTCACGAGTGTTGTGCTGATAGTCCCGGTGCTGGTCACCACCGCGGTCCCAACCGCGTCGGCCGGGCCCACCGCGGCCGCCGCACCGTCTGCCCCGTCCAAGATCCCCACTCTGCTGCGTGACAGCGCCAACCTGGCGGCCGCGGCAGCCAAGGCGAAGACCAGCGAGGCCAACCCGAAAGCTCGTTCGCTCGGCATCGACAACAGCGGCCGGATCGGCGTCCAGTTGTACGCCGCTGCGCCGGTGACCGCGCAGCAGGAGGCCACCCTCACCTCGCTCGGGGTGTCGGTGCTGAAGAACACCGCCGACTTTAAGCCGGTACCAGGTGCCGACATGCCGACGACCGGCCTCGTGTCGACCACGGTCCCGTACGACAAGCTCGACGCGGTCGCGGCACTCGGCTGGGTGACCGCCCTTCGACCGTCGCTGCGGCCGGCCGTGGACGTAGGTCCCATCACCGCCGAGGGAGTCCAGCTGCACAAGGCCGATGCCGCGCAGGCTCGCGGTCTGACCGGACGCGGGCAGAAGATCGGCGCCATCTCGGGTGACGTCGACCACCTCGCCGAGTCCGTCGCCCAGGGCGAGCTGCCCGCCAACGTCCAGGTACTGCGCCAGGCGGAGTACGTCGATGACGAGGGCACCGCGATGCTCGAGATCATCCACGACATGGCGCCCCAGGCGAAGCTCGCCTACGCCAGCACCCGGGACACCACGGCGGAGTACGTCGAGGCGTTCCATGAGCTGGCCGCCGCGGGCGTCACGATGATCGCCGAGGACATCGCGCTGGATGACGACCCCGTGTTCCAACAGGGCATCGGCGCCGCCACCGCCGAAGGGCTCGCCAAGCACGGCATCTGGGTCAGCTCGTCGGCCGGGAACCTCGGTAACCGGCACGCACCTCGGGTCACCGCGACGGGGACCGGCAGTGGGCCGGACGGTGCCGTCGGGCCCTTCACCGGCTGCCCGAACGCGCCGGACAACGTGGTGAAGCTGCGCGGCGCGGACACGACGTACGACCTCAACCTGCTGCCGGGTGCGGCGATCCTGCCGACACTGCAGTGGAGCGAGCCGCGGGCAGTCTTCCCGACCGCGGGCCAGGGCGGATTCACCGACCTCAACCTGTACCTGGTGGACGCCACCGGGACCCGGTGCCTCGCATTCAGCAACGCTGTCCAGGCGGACGGCATGGGCGACACCATCGAGCAGTTCATCTACCAGAACACCACCGGGGTGGCGCAAGCCGCCAAGCTCGTCGTCGACGTCCAGGGCACCTCGTCGGCCCGGAAGGCGCCGATCCTCGACCTGCGGTGGCGCGCGCTGTCGGCCGGCGTACAGACGATCGACCCGCCGGAACGCGCCGGGTCGATGAACCCGGACTCGAACTACCTGGGCTTCGCGACCAGCGCCGGCGCGGTCAACGCCAGCCTGTCCGTCGACCCGAAGACGATCGCGCTCGAGCCGTTCAGCGCGGCCGGACCGACCCAGATCGTCACGAGCACCCGCTGTCCGGGCGGTAAGCCCGGTCCGTGCAAGGGCGTCTCGGGCCCGCTGTCGCGGAGCTTCCCAGCGCCGTACTGGGTCGCGGCTGACGGGGTCTCGATCAGTGGCGTCGGTCCGTTCGGATCCGGCACCTGCCCGACCGCAGTACAGGGCCAGTGCCGCTTCTTCGGTACGTCGGCGTCGGCGCCCACCGCCGCCGGTGTAGCCGCCCTCACCAGGCAGGAGTTCGGCGGCCGCATCCACCCGGTCGCCCTGAACGCGATCCTCGCGGCCCGATCCGTCGACCGCCCCGGAGCTGCCTTCGGCGCCGGCGTCCTCAGCGCCCGCTGATCCCGAGGTGAGTGCTCGCTCATTCGTGGATTCCGGTGGTCGGCAACCGATTTCCGCCGTACCGGATCCACGAATGAGTGATTGCTCACCGCGAAGGTGTCGGCGCGGTATGGCGTGGGTGGGGTGGATTAAGAAGGTGGAGTGGGGGAATTGAGAAGGGATTCAGTGGGTGGGGTGCTGGACCGGTTCAGGGGGCGGCCGGTTGGATGGGGGGTATGACTACACGCTTTGGTTTGTTCGTGCCGCAGGGCTGGAAGATGGACCTCGCCGGGTTCAGTGACCCCGTCGAGCAGTGGGAGGCGATGACGGACGTCGCCAAGAAGGCGGACGAGGGGTCCTGGGACTCGATCTGGTTGTTCGACCACTTCCACACCGTGCCGGAGCCGAGCACGGAGAGCACCTTCGAGTGCTGGACCACCACCGCGGCGCTGGCGCGGGACACCAAGCGGGTGAACATCGGCCAGATGGTCGGCTGCAACGGCTACCGCAACCCCGCGCTGTACGCCAAGATCGCCTCCACCGTCGACGTGGCCAGCCACGGCCGCCTGTACGCCGGGATCGGCGCCGGGTGGTACGAGCACGAGTGGAAGGCCTACGGCTACGAGTGGCCGGAACTGAAGGACCGGATGGGCGCGTTCCGCGAGGCCACCGAGATCATCTACAAGATGTGGACCGAGGACGAGCCGGTCTTCAAGGGCAAGTACTACTCGATCGACAAGCCGATCAACGAGCCGAAGGGTGTCCGCAAGCCGCACCCGAGCCTGTGGATCGGCGGCGGCGGCCCGAACGTCACGCTGAAGCTGGTCGCCAAGTACGGCGACGCGGCGAACATCGGCGGCGGCAACCCCGAGGTGATCAAGGAGAAGGCGGCCATCCTCAAGGGCCACTGCGAGACGATCGGGCGCGACTACGACGAGATCATCAAGTCGACCGGGATCAACGCGTTCCCGATCGACAAGGGTGACGACCCGAAGAAGGCGACCGCGAAGGCGCTCGGCCCGATGAACTGGGAGAAGTTCAGCAACGACAACCTGATCGGCACCGAGGACGAGATCGCGGACAAGGTGGAGGCCGCGCTCGAGGCCGGCGCCGACTACGTCATCTTCTACGTCCCCGGCGTCGCCTACGACCTCGACCTGGTCACCCGGGTCGAGCAGGTCGCCAAGCGCTTCGCCTGACCCTCGGTGAGAACCTGTTGCCCTGACCCGGCTGATCCGGGTCGGGGCAACGGTGCTGTTCGCGGGTCGTGACTGGAACCGGTCATGGCGGGTGTCCGCCAGCGGGATCGGTGGACCGTGGCCGGAGGCAACTGCCAGTGTCGGCAGCGATGGCCTCGCGCCCGTCGGGGCATCGGAAGGTGCCCCTGTGAGACCGTCACGCCCTGCCGCCAGGTTGATCTCGGCTGTGACGGTCGGCGCCCTGCTGGCGTCGACCGTCACCGCGGCCTTCGCGGCGAACCCCTCCGCTGGTGGTGCCGGCACAGGCGCCGGCGCCATCAGCCCTGCCAGGCCCACGCCGGGCGCGAGCACCCACCGGATCACCCTGGTGACCGGCGATGTCGCCGAGCTGACCGTGACCGCGGACGGCCGCCGGTCCGCCCGGTTGGTGGACGGCGGCAACTACTACCTCGGTGACTTCGACAACGAGCTCACCCTGGTCCCGGTCGCGGCGTACCCGCTGCTGACCGAGGGGCGGCTGGATCGCCGGCTCTTCAACCTGACCGAACTGGTTGCGCAGGGCTACGACGACGCGAGTACTCCGAACCTCCCGATGCTGCTCACGGCATCGGCCACCACGCGCAGTGCTCCACAGGCGCCGGCGGCCGCCACCCCACGCCTCACCCTGGCCAGCGTCGGCACGACCGCGGTGACAGTGCAGAAGATCCGCGCCAGGGAGTTCTGGAACGGTGTCAAGGGCAACAACCTGCGCAGCACCGTCGGCAAGATCTGGCTCGACGGCCGCACCCACGCCACCCTGGACCGCTCGACGAAACAGATCGGTGCCCAGGCCGCCTGGCAGGCTGGGTACGACGGTCGCGGCGTCAAGGTGGCCGTCCTCGACACCGGCTACGACCAGAACCACCCGGACCTGAAGAAGCAGGTCGTCGAGTCCCAGAGCTTCGTCCCCGACCAGGCGGTCCAGGACGAACACGGCCACGGCACCCACACCGCGTCGATCGTCGCGGGTCTCGGTACCGCGTCCGCCGGCAAGCGCAAGGGAGTCGCCCCGGGCGCACAACTGCTGATCGGCAAGGTCCTCGACAACAGCGGCAGTGGACTGGACTCGGAAGCCATCGCAGGCATGGAGTGGGCGGTGCAGCAGGGCGCCAAGGTGATCAGCATGAGCCTCGGCGGTCTGCCGTCCGACGGCACCGACCCGATGAGCGAGGCGGTCGACCGTCTCTCCGCATCCAGCGACGCCCTCTTCGTCGTTGCTGCAGGCAACTCCGGGATGGAGGAAACCGTCGGTACTCCGGGCGCGGCCGAGGCGGCCCTGACAGTCGGCGCGGTGGATCGTGATGACAAGCTCGCGACGTTCTCCAGCCGTGGACCGCGGCTCGGCGACGGCGCGCTGAAGCCCGAAGTGACCGCGCCCGGCGTCGAGATCGTCGCCGCCAGGGCAGCCGGTACCGAGCAGGGTCACGAGGTCGGCGAGTACTACACCGCGATGAGCGGCACCTCGATGGCCACCCCGCACGTGGCCGGAGCGGCCGCGATCCTCGCGCAGCGCCACCCGGACTGGACAGGCGAACAGCTGAAGGCCGCGCTGGCGGCAACCGCCGTTCCGAGCAAGGGCGCGACACCCGTCCAGCAGGGGCTCGGCCGGATCGACCTCCGGAACGCGCTCGACCCCAGAGTCCTGCCGGACAGCGCGAACCTCTTCTTCGGCGACACTTCCTGGACTGGCTCCGCACCCGAGCCCGTCGCCCGCAAAGTTGCCTACCGCAACAACTCCGGCACCGCGGTGACGCTGGACCTCAGTGTTGACGCGAAGTCGCCGGGCGGCGTGCACCCGGCGCTGCGGGTCACTCCGACCAGACTCACCATCGCCCCCGGCGGCACAGCGTCGGCCACGGTCACCCTCGACCTCGCGAAGACCCAGCCGGCCAAGTACTCCGGCGAACTCGTCGCCCGCGACCGCGGTACGGCGTACCGGACCGGGCTCGGGTTCGCGGCGGGTGGCCGGCTGAACCAGGTGACGGTGAAGGCGATCGACCGGGGCGGGAAGCCGGCGGCGCCGACGGCGTTCGGCTTCAGCGGGGTGCAGTTGTGGAACCTCGACACCGGTGACGTGAACGCGATCATCTTCGACGAGAAAGGCAGCAGGACCCTCGATGTGCCGACCGGGCGCTACAGCGTGATGACGTTCGTGATGGGCGGCGACGAGATCGGCTGGACCAACTCGCTCACCCTGCTCGGCGATCCGGAAGCCCGGGTCACAGGGGATCGCACCTTCACCTTCGACGCGCGCAAGGCGAACAAGGTCACCGTCAAGACCCCGCAGCGTGCGGACGCCCAGTCCGTGGGAGTCGCGTGGCACCGCAAGACCGGCGACCGGGACGCTGTGTCCGGCTGGAAGTTCGGCAAGGAGATCGCCGACCAGGTCTACGTCCAGGACTTCGGCAAGGTTGCCGACGGCACCTTCCAGGTGGCCCAGCGCTGGGATCTCGGCCAGCCTCGACTGACCGTATATGTCACCGGCCCGGGTGGTTTCCGGCTGCCGACGCCCACCGAAGGCTCCTTCCAAACCACCTACGTCGGCAAGGAGAAGCTCGCGCTCGCCAATGCCGGTGACGGTAGTCCGGCCGATCTCGAGAACGTGGAGGGCAAGGTCGCGCTGATCCGCTGGCGTGACCCCGACCAGACCGTCGCGCAGGTGCAGGCGGCCAAGGACGCCGGGGCGAAGGCGGTCTTCCTCTACAACGAACAGCCGGGCTTCTGGAGCGACGGCGCCGACATCGGCATTCCCGTCTACTTGCTCCGCGCAGCCCAGGGATCGGCGCTGCTCAAGCTGTTGAAGCAGCGCGAGGTGACCCTGGAACTGACGGGGCTGCTGGACAGCACCTATAGGTACGACCTCGCGACCGGTCCGTCGGTCGTGAAAGGCCCGCTGACTTACGACTTCGCCCGGATGCACGCCGCGGCGGTAACGACGAAGTACAACCGCAATGACGGCTGGTTCGGCCACGTTGACCAGCGAACCGCCCACCTCCCCGGGCTCGCCACCGGCCTGACCGCAACTCGCCTGGTCTTCGGGCCGGTCACTCGGACCGACTACCTCGCGAGCGACGTTCAGGGAGTCACCTGGGACGACAAGACCTCAGCGGGGGAGTGGAACGAGTCGGGCTTCGAGTACAGCCTCGGACGCAGCTACCGCCCGAACGAGAAGGTCACCCGCGACTGGTGGGACTCGATCGCACGGCCGGCGATCCCGGACGCCGGTGGCAGTGAGGCCGACGGGCTCCCCGCGGCCCGGTTCGAGAACGCCCTGCGCGTGGCGATCCCGCAGTACGTGAACGGCGATCGCAGCATCTACGGCTGGAGTGACGCGCGAGGCGACCAGACCTCGCTGACGCTCAGCAGCAACGGCAGAACCCTGAGCAGCAAGGACTGGTCGGTGGCCCAATTCCCGGTGCCCGCGAAGACAGCGTGGTACGACCTCACCCTGGACGTGAAGCGCGCCGACGACACCTGGGCGACAACGTCGACAGCTACGCACACCCAGTGGCACTTCGTCTCCAGTACGACGAAGTCGCGCGCGGTTCTTCCACTGGTCCAGGTGGACTACAAGCTCAGCGGGAACACGCTGGAACTGAAGCCCGGATACCAACCCGGGGCCCGCGGCGTCGGCTGGTTCCACACCAAGGCCGAGTTGTCCTCCGATGGCGGTAAGACCTGGAAGCCGTTGGCGCTCAGGGGCTTCGGCCGGCTGACGGCCACGATCCCGGCGACCAAGGGTGACGTGACGCTGCGGGTGACGGCGAAGGACCTGGTCGGGAACAGCATCACCCAGACGATCGAGAAGCCGTGGGCGGCAAAGTGAGGATCCTTCAAGTAAGCGCTTGACCAGCACAAAGGCGACGCCACGAAGCCGGGGGGAGAGGCTCCGTGGCGTCGCCAGCGGCGCGCCAAGGGAGGGGTGGGGGCAGGCGCGCCGGTCTTGTGCTCAGTTCCCGAGCAGACCTCCCCCGAGAACTCCGAGCAGACCCAGGACGGACAGCAGGTTGCGGATCACCTGGTCGACCGCGGCGGTGCCACCGGTCTGGAAGGCGGTCACGCACTTCTGCAACTGATCCTGGGTCGGATGGGTGATGGTGACCTTCTTCAACTCCGCCTGGCAGTAGGTCGACGCCTTGCTGAGCTCGGTCACCGTGCTGCCGACGGTGCCGACGATCAGGCCCGCGGCCGTCTGCAGGGTCGCGAGGCCGGGCTTCGGCGGAGTCGTCGGCGGCTTGCTGGTCGGCGGCTTCGAGGTGGGCGGCTGGTTCGTGCCGGGCTCGGTCGGGTGGGTCGTCGGCTTCGACGTCGGCGGCCGCTTGGTCGGGTCGGAGCCCGGCTTGCCGTTTCCCTCCTCGACCGGCTGCGGGGTCGGCCTGGCCTGGCCCGGGTAGGTGGACAGGTTGACGGCCTGCGGCAGGTTATTGTCCGCGGGAGCGTCGATGTCCGGGTCGCCGATCTGGTCGCCGGCCCGGTCCACGCCCTGGCCGTCGCTCTCGGTCCCGTTTCCGACGGCGATCCAGCTGCCGCCCTCGTACGCCTTCGCGATGCTGACCACCAGGTCGACGTACGACTGGGAGTGGTTGTAGCGCAGGACGGCCTGGTTCAGGTCGCTCGCCTTGCTCAGGTCCGTCTTGCCCGAACACAGGTAGACGGCGGTCGACATCGCCGCGTCGTCGATGTCCTGCGGGTTCCGGACGCCGTCGCCGTCGCCGTCGACACCCATCGAGCGCCAGGTGCCGGGGATGAACTGCATCGGCCCGACCGCCCGGTCGAAGGCGGAGTCGCCGTCGAACTTGCCCGCGTCGGTGTCGGAGATCCGGGCTGTGCTGGAGCCGTCGAGCCGCGGGCCGTAGATGCCCGGTACGGCGACGCCGTCGCTGTTCAGCGCGTTACCGCCGAAGCGGCCGTGGTTCGATTCCACCCGCCCGATCGCGGCCACCAGCGTCCAGGGGAGCTGGCAGGCCGGGTCGACCTGGGCGAGCACCTGCTGGGCTCGCGAGTAGGCCTTCAGCGCCGCGTTCGGGATGCCGTTGCGGGACAGTCCGGAGACCACCTGGGTCGGCTGCTCGCCCGGGTCGACGCCGTGGCCGACCACGCCGGGCACCGGCACGTTGGCCGGGTCCGCGATCGGGTCCTTCGGCACGACGACCCGGTTCTTGCCTGACAGCCCCTGCTCCAGCGCCGCTGTCGCGATGGCCGGGTCGTCCGTGGCGCTGACGGTGAATGCGCTCGCGAACAACGCCAGCGGAACGAGCGGCGCCACCTGACGCCACCCACTGCCGCTCAAGGCGCGACGCTTGCCCTTCGCCATCGATGATCCCCTCCGTGACTCATCGACCTGCCCCGCCCCACACTGCGGACACGTCTTGTCTTCGGTCCCGGCAACCGTCGTCTCTGCTGGTCTAACGCCTGGGCCGTGCGTGGGTTACGGAGCGGCGCTGACAGTGCTCGGGCGGTCACCGGGTACCCATACTGGCGCGTAACAACGGACCTGTGAACCCCCTGGACGCTCCTGACCGGCCGGATGGCGCGATGAGAGCAGCGGTCCCCGCCCACCTGGCGCTGTGGTCTGTCGGGGAGAATGGCGGCCGTGTCCGACCACACCGAGCTTTCCGCCAGCCTGTTCGCCCGTGCCTCCGCCGTCACCCCGGGTGGGGTGAATTCTCCGGTCCGTGCCTTCCGCGCGGTGGGTGGCACTCCGCGCTTCATGGCGTCAGGTGACGGATGTCACATCACTGATGTCGACGGCAACACCTATCTCGACCTGGTCTGCTCCTGGGGACCGATGCTGCTGGGCCACGCCCACCCCGACGTGACGGCCGCCGTCCAGGCGGCGGTCAGCCGCGGTACGTCGTACGGGACTCCGACGCAGGCCGAGGTGGAGCTGGGGGAGGAGATCGTTGCCCGGACCCCGGTGGAGAAGGTGCGGCTGGTGTCGTCCGGCACCGAGGCGACCATGTCCGCGCTGCGGCTGGCCCGCGGCGCGACCGGCCGCGCCAAGATCGTGAAGTTCGCCGGCTGCTACCACGGCCACGTGGACGCGCTCCTCGCGCAGGCGGGCTCCGGCGTGATCACCCTCGGCATCCCCGGCACTCCGGGCGTCACCGAGGCGACCACCGCCGACACGATCGTGCTGCCCTACAACGACCAGGCCGCGGTGACGGAGGCGTTCGCGCAGTACGGCGACCAGATCGCGGCGGTGATCACCGAGGCCTCGCCGGGCAACATGGGCGTGGTTCCGCCGGTCGACAACTTCAACGCCTTCCTGGCCAGGACCTGCAAGGACAACGGCGCGCTGTTCATCTCCGACGAGGTGATGACGGGCTTCCGGATCACCAGGTCCGGTTGGTACGGCGTCGACGGGGTGCAGCCGGACCTGATGACGTTCGGCAAGGTGATGGGCGGTGGGTTCCCGGCGGCGGCGTTCGGCGGCCGGGCCGACCTGATGTCCCATCTGGCCCCGGAGGGCTCGGTCTACCAGGCGGGCACGCTGTCGGGGAACCCGATCGCCACCACGGCTGGGCTGACCACCCTGCGGCTGGCGACGGACGAGGTCTACGCCCGCCTCGACCAGACCTCGACGACGATCCAGCGGCTGGTCGCGACGGCACTGGAGAAGGAAGGTGTGCCCTATGTCATCCAGGCCGCCGGGAACCTCTTCAGCGTCTTCTTCGTGGAGTCCTCGGAGGCTCCGGTGACAGGGGCACAGCAGATCCGGGACTTCGCCGGGGCGAGCGCCCAGGTCCTGCCCAGATTCGCTGCGTTCTTCCATGCCATGCTGGACGCCGGCGTCTACCTGCCGCCGAGTGCCTTCGAAGCCTGGTTCGTGAGCGCCGCGATCGACGACGACGCGCTGGCCAAGCTCGAGTCCGCACTGGCCACCGCTGCTCGCGCGGCAGCGGCTGTCGAGAACTGAAGGGATCGGCTCGGTGACCGAAACGACGGTCGTGCACCTGATGCGTCACGGCGAGGTGTACAACCCGACCGGTGTGCTCTACGGCCGGATCCCCGACTACCACCTGTCCGAGCTCGGCCGGAAGATGGCCGAGCGGGTGGCCGAGCACGTGGCCGGGCGGGACATCGTGCACCTGGTCAGCTCGCCGCTGGAGCGGGCCCAGGAGACGATGGAGCCGATCGCCGCCACCTTCGGCCTGACGCCCGTCATCGACGAGCGGGTGATCGAGGCGGCGAACCTGTTCGAGGGCAAGAAGTTCGGCGTCGGCGACGGCGCGCTGCGCAACCCGAGCGCCTGGTGGTTGCTGCGCAACCCGGTCAAGCCGTCCTGGGGTGAGCCGTACCAGCAGCTCGTCCGGCGGATGCGGGACGCGATCGAGACCGCCCGGCAGAAGGCCGCCGGGCACGAGGCGCTGATCGTGTCCCACCAGCTGCCGATCTGGATCGTCCGGAGCGCCATCGAGGGCCGCCGCCTGCCGCACGACCCGCGCAAGCGGCAGTGCAGCCTGGCCAGCCTGACCTCGTTCACCTTCCACGGTGAGTCGATCGTGTCGGTCGGCTACGCCGAACCCGCGAAGGACCTGCTGCCGGTGAAGAACCCGAAGAAGTTCGTGGGCGGCGCGTGATGCTGTCGCGCTCTCTCTCCCGCCGCGCCCAGCTCCGCCGTACTCCGCTCCTGGCCGCCGCGGTGCTGCTCGCCGCGACGGCCTGCAGCTCGGGGCAGCAGGCGAGTGAGAACCGCGACGGGCAGACCGGGTTCGTCAGTGACTCCGGCCGGGTCTCGACGTTCGCGGCGGACCAGCGCAAGCCGGCTCCGTCGCTCGCTGGGCAAACCCTGGACGGCAAGGAGTGGAAGCTCGCGGACCAGCGCGGCAAGGTCGTCGTGATGAACGTCTGGGGTTCCTGGTGCCCGCCGTGCCGGGCCGAGGCGCCCGACCTGGTCGCCGCGTCGAAGGAGCTGGGTTCGTCGGTGCAGTTCATCGGCCTGAACACCCGCGACCTGGACAAGGCGCCGGCCCGGAAGTTCGTCGAGGCGTTCGGCGTCACCTTCCCGAGCATCTTCGACCCCAACGGCAAGCAGTTGCTGAACTTCCGCGGTCAGATCAACCCGTCCGCGATCCCGAGCACGCTGGTGATCGACAAGGACGGCAAGGTGGCCGCGCGGGTGCTGGGACCGGTTACGAAGCAGACGCTGCTCGGCATGGTGAACGATGCAGCCGCTGGTTGACCCAAGGGTTCAGCACTGTGGGTGAGTGGTTCGCCCAGTCGATGACGGGCTCGATGCTGGTGGCACTGCCGATCGCGGTGGTCGCCGGTGCGATCTCGTTCTTCTCGCCGTGCGTGGTGCCGCTGCTGCCCGGCTACCTCTCCTACGTGACCGGGCTGTCCGCCGCGGAGCTGGGGTCGGAACGCCGCGGCCGGATGGTGGCCGGCACCGGGCTCTTCGTCGCGGGATTCTCCGCCGTCTTCATCCTCACGGGCGTGCTGTTCGGTGCCGTCGGCAACGCCCTGCTCGATCACCAGACGCTGATCACCAAGGTCCTCGGTGCTGCGACGATCGTGCTCGGGCTCGTCTTCCTTGGCGGGTTCGGCTTCCTGCAGCGCGATCTGCGCGTGCACCAGGTGCCGGCCGTCGGAATCGCGGCCGCGCCGCTGCTCGGCGTACTGTTCGGCTTCGGCTGGACTCCCTGCATCGGGCCGACCCTCGGTACCGTGATGACGCTGGCGGCGACCGAGGGCAGTACGGCGCGGGGTGCGGCGCTGGCACTGGTGTTCAGCCTCGGGCTGGGCATTCCGTTCATCGTGGCGGCGCTCGCGTTCCGCCGGATGCTCGGCGCCGTCGCCTGGGTGCGCAAGCATCAGTTGCTGGTGATCCGGATCGGCGGCGTGCTGATGATCGTCGTGGGGCTACTGCTGTTGACAGGGGTATGGGATTCGATGACCGCCGATCTCAGGCAATGGGTCGCCAACTTCGGGTCGGCGGTGTGAGATGACGGACGTCAAGGACCGGATCGAGACGCCGACGCCACCGCCGGACCTGCCGAAGCTGGGCCTGCTCGGCTGGCTGCGCTGGACCTGGCGGCAGCTGACCTCGATGAAGACGGCACTGGTGCTGCTCTTCCTGCTCGCGCTCGGCGCGGTGCCGGGTTCGCTGATCCCGCAGACCGCGATCGACCCGATCAAGGTGTCGGACTTCTTCGAGGCGCACCCGAAGCTCGGTCCCTTCTACGACAAGCTCGGGCTCTTCGACGTCTACAAGTCGCCCTGGTTCTCCGCGATCTACCTGCTGCTGTTCATCTCGCTGATCGGCTGCGTGGTGCCCCGCCTGCAGGTCTACCTGAAGGCCCTGCGCGCCCGGCCGCCGAAGCCGCCGCGCAACCTGAACCGCCTGCCCGGGTACCAGCAGTTCGAGCCGGGCGTCGACGACGACGTACTGGACCTGGCCGCCAAGGAGCTTCGCCGCCGTCGCTTCCGGGTCGAGTCGTACGACGGTGCGATCGCCGCCGAGCGCGGGTATCTCCGCGAGGCGGGCAACCTGCTCTTCCACTTCTCCCTGATCCTGGCGCTGATCGGGGCCGCCTGGGGTGCGCTGTTCGGGTACCGCGGTACCGTGCTGGTTGTCGTCGGCAACGGATTCTCGAACTCGGTGGCGCAGTACGACGACTTCAGCCCGGGCCGGATCTTCACGCCGGACGACCTGCCGCCGTTCTCGCTGACGGTGAAGGACTTCACCGCGAAGTTCCAGACCGACGGCCCGCAGCGCGGCGCCGCCCGCGAGTTCAACGCGAACCTCACCTACCAGGAGACGCCGGACTCGCCGGGGAAGTCGTACGACCTGCGGGTCAACCACCCGCTGCAGGTGGACGGCAGCAACGTGCACCTGCTCGGCCACGGGTACGCGCCGCGGGTGACCGTGCGCGACGGCAAGGGGCAGGTCGCGTTCTCCGGACCGGCGCCGTTCCTGCCGCAGGACAGCAACTTCTCCTCGTTCGGCGTGATCAAGGCCCCTGACGCGCGGCCCGAGCAGCTCGGCTTCGAGGGCTTCTTCCTGCCCACCGCGGTGATCGACCAGCGCGGCCCCATCTCGGTCTTCCCCGACTCGCTGAACCCGGCGCTGGTGATGACCGCGTACTACGGCCGCCCGTCCCAGGAGACCGGCAAGCCGCAGTCGGTGTACCAGCTGGACAAGTCCAAGCTGACCCAGTTCGACAACGGCAGCGGGGACAAGCTGCGGTTCCAGCTCGCCCCGGGCCAGAGCATCACCCTGCCGGACGGCCGCGGCTCGCTCACCTTCGACTCCTACGACCGCTGGGTGAAGCTGCAGATCAGCCACACCCCGGGCCTGGACCTCGCGCTGGGCGGGATCCTGCTGGCCATCCTCGGCCTGATGGGCTCGCTGTTCATCCACCCGCGGCGTACCTGGGTGCGGGTCCGGACGCAGGACGGGCGTACCGTGGTCGAGGTGGCCGGCCTCGACCGGGGACCCGAGCGCGGCCTCGGTGACGAGCTCCAGTCCATCGCACAAGCTTTGCAGCACCCTGAATCCAAGAAGCCGGACGAACCGACGAAGCAGGAGCAGCCATGAGCCCGGAGGCCTTCGCGCACGTCTCCAACCTGGTCATCCCGACTGCCACGGTGATCTACGCGCTGGCGATGATGTCGCACGCGCTCGAGTGGGCGATGGGCCGCGCCGTCCCGGCTACCGTCGCCGCGGAGCAGCCGGCCGAGGTGCTGGTGGCTTCGAGCGCCGCCGGCACGCAGGACGTCGCAGTACCGGCTACTGCTGGCGTAACTGCTGCGGGATCTGCTGCGGGTGAAGGTGGATCGGCGCGCGCCGAGGCGGCCAGCCGGATCGGGTTGATGCTCACCTGGCTCGCGTTCGTGCTGCACCTGGTCGGCGTCGTCACCCGTGGTCTCGCGGCTGGGCGGGTGCCGTGGGGCAACATGTACGAGTTCTCCATCACCGCCTCGCTGGCGGTCGCGGCGGTCTACCTGCTGTTCGTGCACCGCTACAAGCTGCAGTGGCTCGGCCTCGGCGTCACCCTGGTGGTCGCCGCCGTGCTTGGCCTGGCGACGCTGGCGCTCTACACCCCGGCCGGACCGCTCGTGCCGGCGCTGCACTCGTACTGGCTCGTCATCCACGTGTCCGCCGCGGCGATCTCCGGCGGCGCGTTCACCATCGGCGGGCTGATCTCGATCCTCTACCTGGTCAAGTCCCGCGCCGAGCGCCGGGTCCTTGCCGGCGGCACCATGTCCGCGTCGCTGAAGCGGCTCCCGAGCGCCGAGGCGATGGACGGTACGGCGTACAAGGTGCTGGCGTTCGCCTTCCCTCTCTGGACCTTCGGCGTCCTGGTGGCCGGGCCGATCTGGGCCGAGTACGCCTGGGGCCGCTACTGGGGCTGGGACCCCAAGGAGGTCTGGTCGCTGGTCACCTGGGTCGTGTACGCCGCGTACCTGCACGCGCGGGCGACCGCGGGCTGGCGGGGACGCCGGGCGGCCACGATCGCGATCGTCGGCTGGTTCGTCTTCATCTTCAACTTCGTGGGCGTGAACCTGCTGGTGTCGGGCCTGCACTCCTACGCCGGGGTCTGACATGAAGGAATTCGCCATCTACACCGGCCTGCGGCTGGCGCTGTTCGCGGTCTGTTTCGCGGTGCTGTGGTTCGCGCTGAACAACTGGCTGACCGTCTTCCCGCTGCTGCTGGTCGCGCTGATCGTGTCGTCGATCCTGTCGATCTTCGTCCTGCGAGCCGCCCGGGACCGGCTGGCCGGCACCATCGAGCAACGCGCCGGCCGGATCAGCGAGCGGATCGAGCAGTCCCGTCGCGCCGAGGACGACGACTGAGTACTGCGAACTCCCGAACCACCGACGGCACCTGCTTCCCGAGCAGGTGCCGTCGTCGTTCCGGCTGAGCCTGAGAACGCCATACCAGCCGCCCGACTGGTACAGAGAGTGACCTAGGCCACTGCGGAATTTCTCCGAAAATCGTTTGTGCAGGCCTTCACCTGAGTCGTAGTGTGGTTGATGAAACGAAACCGTTTCGTTCTATCAGCTACCAAATGCTAACTCAGGGTGATCAGCAGACCATGACAGATGTCGCCACCGGTGCCACCGAGACCGGACCGCGCCAGCGGCCGCGGGTGGAAGGCGGGCGCGAGGGGGAGATCCTCGACGCGACCGTCGAGGTCGTCGCCGAGCTCGGCTACGACCGGTTGACCATGGACGCGGTGGCGACGGCCGCCAAGGCCAGCAAGGCGACGCTGTACCGGCGCTGGTCCACCAAGGCGGAACTGGTGGTGGATGCGATCAGCCGCGCCAAGGGCTGTCCGGTGCCCGACGACGTCGACACCGGCTCGCTGCGGGGCGACCTGATCTCGCTGTCCTGCGAGGACGGCGGCTTCACCTCCGAGATGCCGATGTCGGTGATCGCCGGCCTGCTGACTGCGCTGCATCGCGACGCGGACCTGCAGCGGGCGTTCCGGGAGCGGTTCCTCGCCCCTCGGCTCGATGTGGTGAACCGGATCTATGCCCGCGCCGTACGGCGTGGCGAGATCGCTGCCGACGTGGACATCGAACTGCTCTCGACGACGCTGCCCGCCGTGATCATCCACCACGCCTTCATCCTCGGGATCGAGCCGACTGACGAGCTGATCCTGCGGGTGATCGACAACGTGATTCTGCCTGCGGCGCGGGGGTCGCAGGCGCGCTGACCGGTGTGAGGCCTCAGTCAGCGACCAAACAAGCCAGTAATACGCAAGAGGGGATAGTCCAGCATGTCCGAAGACGTCATCAAGGCCGATCCGCCGGACCCGCGGCGGGTCGACGGGGCGGCCGACTCAGGAGCCGAACCGTCGGCCCACGGTCACCGCAACCTCGGCATCGCGCTCGCGCTGATCAGCATGGCACAGCTGATGGTGGTGCTCGACGGCACCATCGTCAACATCGCGTTGCCGCACATCCAGACTGACCTCGGCTTCACCAACGCCTCGTTGCCGTGGGTGGTCAACGCCTATGCGCTGGCCTTCGGTGGTCTGCTGCTGCTCGGTGGCCGGATGGGGGACATCCTCGGCCGCCGCAAGGTGTTCATCTTCGGTGTCGTGCTGTTCGGCGTCGCCTCCTTCCTGGGCGGTATCGCGCAGAGCGAGACGATGCTGCTCGCCAGCCGGATCCTGCAGGGTGTCGCGGCCGCGGCGGCCTCGCCGAACGCGCTCGCCCTGATCACCACCACCTTCCCGGCCGGCAAAGAGCGCAACCGCGCGATGGGCGTGTACGCCGCGATGTCTGGTGCGGGTGCCGCCGTCGGCCTGATCCTGGGTGGCGCGCTCACCGAGGCGTCCTGGCGCTGGACCTTCTTCATCAACACCCCGATCGGCCTGATCGTGGCCGTGTTGGCACTCCGCTACCTCGGCGAGTCGGCCCGCCAGACCGGCAAGTTCGACCTGCCGGGCGCCATCACCGGAACCGTCGGTCTGACCTCGCTGGTCTACGGTCTGACCCACGCCGCGCAGAGCAGCTGGAGCGACCCGACCACGGTCGCGTTCATCGCGGCCGGGGTGGTTCTGATCGCGGTCTTCCTCACCATCGAGGCCCGCTCGCGGCACGCGCTGATGCCGTTCCGGATCCTCGCCAACCGCACCCGCGGGGTCAGCTTCTTCGTGATGCTGATCGTCGGCGCCGCGATGTTCTCGATGTTCTACTTCCTGGGCATCTTCATCCAGAACGTCATGGGCTACAGCGCGCTGAAGACGGGCTTCGCCTTCCTGCCGTTCAGCTTCGGCATCGTCGTCGCCGCGCAGGTCGCGTCGACGCTGATCGCCCGGCTCGACCCGCGCTGGATCGCCGGCGCCGGGACGTTGCTGGCCGCGGGCGGCATGTTCGGCTTCAGCCAGCTGGAGGTGGACTCGACCTACTTCACCCACCTGCTGCCGTTCATCCTGCTGCTGTCCTTCGGCATGGGCCTGATCTTCGTGCCGCTCACCCTGACCGCGGTCAGCGGTGTCGCCAACGAGGACTCGGGCGTCGGCTCCGCAGTACTGAACACGGTGCAGCAGATCGGTGGTGCGATCGGCCTGGCGCTGCTCGGCACGGTCTCCACCACCGCGATCAAGGACAAGTTCACCGAGCTCGCACCGGGGATCGCCAAGGCCGCGCAGTCCGGCAGCTCACCTGACCAGGTGAAGCAGTTGCAGGCACAGGCGGAAGGGATCGCCACCACGCACGGCTTCACGGTCGCCTTCATGGTGTCGGCCTTCATCATCCTGGGCGCCGCGGTGGTCACCCTGGTCGGCCTGTCGGTCAAGCACGAAGACCTGGCCAACGACGGCCAGCCGGTCCACATCGGCTGACCCACCCCAAACACGAGGGGCCGCATCCCGGGAGGGGGAATGCGGCCCCTCGTCTTGTACTACGCCCACGCGGCTCGGTGAGAGCGTCGGCTGGTTGTTTGGGTGGTGGGTCAGTCCGTCAGGGGTTTGCGCATGACGAGTTCGCGGTGGATGCCGTCAGGCATCAGGTCGCCGGACTCGTCGGTGTCGGTGAAACCGGCGCGCAGGTAGAGGTTGTGGGCCTTTTCGTTGCCCGCGACAACCGAAAGCTTCAGGACCTGGGCGTGGGCCTCGCGGGCCCACTGCTCGACCTGGGCCATCAGCTGGTCGCCGATACCCCGGCCGCGGCCGTCCGGAGCGATCCACATCGAGACGAGTTCGACGACGCCGTCCTGCTCGGCCCGGAGGGCGCTCGCCATCCCGACCGGCCGGCCGTCGAGCTCGGCGACCACGTTGCGGGAGCCGGGCAGGTCCAGCCGGGCCCGCCAGCGGTCCTCCTCGGCGTCCACCCAGTCCGACAACCGCGACCCGAACGCGTACGGCGCCTCCTCCAACGCCGCCAGCCGCAGCGCCCGCCAGACCTGCCAGTCATCCGAAGTCAGTTCACGAAGTTCGATCACCCCGCCCACCCTTCCAGACCAGCTAAGCCCCTCCCCGCCCCGCCCCACCACCGGACCTTTTCAAACCTCGAAGGTGGGCGTGGACAGGTAGGTCACCGGGTCAGCGTGGGGGGAACTTGGCGGAGACCCACTCGCGGACTCCGCCCAGGCCTTCGCTCATGTCGCGGAGGAACTTGGCGAGGGGGTCCTGGGAGCGGTTGAAGGCTTCGGAGTACGACTTGGCCGCGTTCTTCGCCTCCTGGGACATCGAGGCGTCCTTGTCGTCCTGGCGCTTGGGGTAGGTGCCGGAGACGATCGCGGTGTAGTCGCCCTCGTCCACCCAGCGCCGCAGCTCGGAGGCGCGGATCACGGCGAACGGGTGCGTCTGGGCCTCGAGCAGCAGCAGCTTGAGCACGCTGTCGCGCAGGTCGCCGGCGCCCTCGTACTCCGTGCCCTGGGCGAGGAAGGCGGTCGTGTCCAGCTCACCGAGCTGTCCGCCGCTGGCCAGCTTCATCTGCACCCGCAGGGCGACCGCCGGGTCCTGGACCGCGAGCAGGCCGGCCCGGTCGCCGGACAGCTCCGCCTTGCGGGACCACTCGTGCAGGGCGGCGATGATCGCGCGCAGGCCGAGGGCGCCGATCGGCATCCAGTTCAGCGCGCCGGTGAGCCGCATCAGCCAGAACAGCAGCGACTGGTAGAGCGCGTGACCGCTCTGCGCGTGGCCGAGCTCGTGGCCGAGGATGAACCGGGTCTCCTCGTCGTCCAGCCCCTGCAGCAGCGCGCTGTTGACGACGATGAACGGCTTGTCCATGCCGATGGTGACCGCGTTCCAGACCGGGCTGTTGGTGACGTACAGCTCGGGCAGTTCGCGGACGTCAAGGGTGGTGCCGGCCTCGGTGTAGAGCCGGTGGACCTTGGGGAACTGCCGCTCGTCGACCCGGATCGCGGAGCCGAGGAACTGCAGCCGGAAGGCCCGCTCGTTGATCAGCCCGGACATCTTGCGCAGCACGAAGTCGAAGCCCTTGAGCTGCCGCAACGCCACCAGTGCGCCGCGGTCGGCCGGGTGCTCCCAGGCCCGCGAGCTGATGTCGGTGAGCGTGGCCCGGCGCCGGGTCGGCCGCTCGTCGTTCTCGGTCATCGTTCCCCCACAGGTCGGCGTGTAGACCCCCAACGTAGCTCGATCAGGGGTCCGGCGGATTGGTTGACTTTGATCGATCTGGTGGCTCCGGGGCGGGTCCTGCTCCCACAGTTGGGGCGACAACTCCTCACCGCCCATGGAGGAAATCCCGATGATCAGACACACCCTCACCGGCGGCGCGCTCGCCGCCGTCCTTACGATCACGCCGGCCGTCAGCGCCACGGCCGACACCACGCCGGCACCGGCTCCGCAGAGCTACCTCGCGCAGCGGGCCGCAGTACCGGCTGCGAAGGTCGCGGCGGCTCAGGCCGCGGCAGACTTCGACACGATGGCCGGGACGCGGCCGTTGCTGCGAGTGCCGTTCCGGTGCAACGAGAACTGGTCCGGAGCCAGCCGCACCGGCCACAGCCCGTCGTACTGGTCGCTGGACCCGGCGACCTACAGCCGGATCCGCGACTGCTGACCGCGGCCTACCGCCGGCGGCTCCCGACCCGACCGATCTGACCAGCCGGTCCGGCGGGGGCCTCGGGCCTCCGCGGCCACAGCAGTGCCGCGGCTGCCAGGCCGGGGAGCCAGCCGACCGGGATCGAGTACCAGCCGAGGTCCAGGTTGAAGGCGCCGACCATGGCCGCCCAGCTCAGCGCAGTACCCCAGAACCAGTACCAGATGCCGTTGCCCAGCCCGGGTCGTCCGGACCGCTGGGCCCGGACCGAGCCGACTACGGCCAGCGTGAGGCTCGAGGGCAGTGCGGCGGCAGCGAGCAGTCCCAGGATCACCAGCAGGACAGCCTGCTCGACAGGCGACAGATGCATCTCGAACCCCAGCGGAATCATGACTCGATCCAATCGGCCCGGCCACCGGTTGCAGAGAGTAGGAATACTCATTAAGAGCCCGCTGTCCTAGCCTGACCCCATGAGTGAGGTAGACGGATCGTCCAGTAAGCCCATGCCGTCGCGCGAGGCAGACCGGTACAGCGAGAAGGACCGGGCCTGGGTGTCGGAGGCGATCCGCCTGGTCGACGCGGACGCCAACCGGTCCGCGGACACCCACCTGCACGTGTTCCCGATGCCGGAGAACACAGGGGTGGACCTGTACCTCAAGGACGAGTCCGTGCATCCGACCGGTTCGCTCAAGCACCGGCTGGCCCGCTCACTGTTCCTGTACGCCCTCTGCAACGGCTGGATCCAGGAGGGCACCACGGTCATCGAGGCGTCCAGCGGCTCCACCGCGGTCAGTGAGGCGTACTTCGCGCGCATGCTCGGGCTGCCGTTCGTCGCGGTGATGCCGGCCTCGACCAGCCCCGAGAAGGTCGAGCTGATCGAGTTCTACGGCGGGCGCTGCCACTTCGTCGAGCGCTCCGGGCAGATCTACGGCGAGGCCAAGCGGCTGGCCGAGGAAACCGGCGGCCACTACATGGACCAGTTCACCTACGCCGAGCGGGCCACCGACTGGCGCGGCAACAACAACATCGCCGAGTCGATCTTCGGCCAGCTCTCCCTGGAGCACCACCCGATCCCGGCCTGGATCGTGGTAGGTGCCGGCACCGGCGGTACCTCGGCCACCATCGGCCGCTACATCCGCTACCAGCGCCACGACACCTGCGTGGCCGTGGTGGACCCGGAGAACTCGGCCTTCTTCCCCGCCTTCGAGTCCGCCCACGGCGACTACTCCACCGGCCGCCCGTCCCGGATCGAGGGCATCGGCCGGCCGCGGGTCGAGCCGTCGTTCGTGCTCGGCGTGGTGGACCGGATGATCGCGGTCCCGGACGCGGCGTCGATCGCGGCGATGCGGTTCTGCTCGGAGGTCACCGGCCGGCTGGTCGGCGGCTCCACTGGTACCAACCTGTGGGGATCCCTGCGGCTGGCGGCGGAGATGCGGCGTACCGGCGTGCGCGGGAGCATCGTGACGCTGCTGTGCGACGGCGGCGAGCGCTACGGCAACACGTACTACGACGACGACTGGCTGAAGCGGAACGGCCTGGACATCGCGCCGTACCTGGAGACCCTGGAGAGCTTCGCCTCGACCGGCCGCTGGCGCGAGCCCGTCCGCTAGCCGTCCGCTAACCTCCCAGCGCGAGACCGACGGCCAGGCCGATGGCGTACAGCAGTTCGGTCAGCCCGGTGTCCTTGAGCACGGGGATGAGCGCTGGGCCGACTGCGTCGCTGACGACGACCTTGACGGCCCGGAACCCCAGCGGCAGCGCGATGAGCGCCAGCAGAGCCCAGGGAGTCGCCAAGGCCGACAGCACCGCCAGGACGAACGCCAGAACGATCAACCCCGCATAGAGCCGCCGCGACCGAGCCGCACCCAGTACTACGGCCAGGGTGCGCTTGCCGGTCTCGGTGTCCGTCGGGATGTCGCGGAGGTTGTTGGCGACCAGCAAAGCGCAGGCGATCGACCCGATGGCGACTGCCCCGGCCAGGGCCGTCCAGTGGAGCGTCTCGGCCTGCACGTAGGTGGTGCCGAGCACGGCGACCAACCCGAAGAAGAGGAAGACGCTGACCTCGCCGAGCGCGCGGTACCCGTACGGCTTCTTGCCGCCCGTGTAGAACCACGCCCCGACCAGCGAAGCGGCTCCGGCGACGAGCAGCCACCAGTTGGAGGTCGCGCAGAGCACCACACCCAGTACTGCGCCCACACCAAAGCAGGAGAACGCAGCCGTCTTCACCTGCCGGGGACTGGCCACCTTGGACCCGACGAGTCGCAGTGGCCCGACCCGATTCTCGTCCGTGCCGCGGATGCCGTCGGAGTAGTCGTTGGCGTAATTCACGCCGATCTGCAGAGCCAGCGCGACGCCGAGAGCCAGCAGCGCCTTCCACCAGACGAAGCCGTCCAGGTAGGCGGCAGCACCGGTTCCGACGAGCACTGGAGCGATCGCGGCGGGCAGTGTTCGCGGACGCGCGCCTTCGATCCACTGGGCAGGGGTGGCCATGACTGACGATTCTGTCAGCCCGTCGGTAAAGGCTTGCGGGCGGCACGGGCTGCGGAGCCGCCGCGGCCGCGTCGTACGCTCGGGTGGACATGTCTACGCTGCGCCTGGTCCCAGGCACCCCGGATGCCGTGCTGTCGGCGCTCACCGCCGTACTCGACGGCTCCGGTACGCCGTTCGCCCCGGTACCGGCTGATCCCGCCGCAGCCGAGCGGGTCCGGCAGGCGGTGGCTCCGGACGAACCGCTCGAGTCGGACGACTGCGCGGTGATCCTGACCACTTCGGGCTCCTCGGGCGAGCCCAAGGGCGTCATGCTCTCCAGGAGCGCCCTGCTCGCCTCGGCTACGGCCACCCATGACCGGCTCGGCGGGCCGGGCCAGTGGCTGCTCCCGATGCAGCCGTACTTCGTGGGCGGGCTGCAGGTGGTCACGCGCTCCGTGCTCGCCGGGTTCGCTCCGGTGGTGGTGGCCGACCACCCGAACTTCACGGAGGCAGCCGCGGCGCTGACCGGGCCGCGCAAGTACACCGCGATGGTCCCGACGCAACTGGCTCGCTATCTCGACACCGAATTGGACGCGTTGCTCAGCTTCGACGCGATCGTCATCGGCGGCGCCTCAATGCCGGCCGACCTGAAAGCCCGCGCCCGGGCCGCGGGCGTCACCGCGATCCCCGCGTACGGCATGACCGAGACCGGCAGCGGCTGCGTGTACGCCGGTGAACCGCTCGCGGGTACGTCGTTGCGCCTGGAGGACGAGCGGATCTTGATCAGCGGGCCCACGTTGTTCACGGGCTACCGGCTGCGACCCAAACTGACCGCCGACGTTTTCCACGACGGCTGGTTCCGGACGCAGGACCGCGGGCGGTTCGTCGACGGTCGCCTGCAGGTGATCGGCCGGCTGGACGACGTGGTGATCTCCGGCGGCGTCAACGTCACCCTCACCGCCGTCCAGGCTCGTCTGCTGGAACATCCGGGTGTGACCGAAGCCGTCGTCCTGGGTGTGCCTGACCCGGAGTGGGGGAGCCGAGTGGTCGCGTTCGTCGTCAGTCACCCAGGCGGAGACGAGCCAGAGCGCGACGAACTCAGGGACTTCGTGGCCGAGGTGTTGCCGCGCACCTGGGCTCCTCGGGACGTGGTCCGGCTGGCAGCTCTGCCGATGCTTGCCTCGGGCAAGGTCGACCGGCAGGGACTGCTCGAGGGTGTCGCCCGGTGATCACCTACGCGATCGGCCTGCGGAATCGCTTCCGGGGCATCACGGTCCGCGAGGGGATCCTGTTCGAAGGTCCTGCGGGCTGGGCGGAGTGGAGCCCGTTCCTCGACTACGACGACGCCACCTGCGTGTCCTGGCTCCGGGCCGCCCGCGAGGCCGCCGTGGACGGATGGCCCGCGCCGCTGCGTTCCGCAGTACCGGTGAACTGCACTGTGCCGGCGATCGGCCCGGAGCGGGCTGCGGAGATCGTGCGGGCCTCTGGTTGTGCCACTGCCAAGGTCAAGGTGGCCGAACCGGGGCAGACCCTTGCGGACGACCTGGAGCGCGTTGAGGCTGTGCGGGATGCGCTGGGGCCTGGCGGACGACTCCGGATCGACGCGAACGGTGCTTGGTCGGTGGATGAGGCCTTGCGGAGCTTGAAGGAGCTCGCTCGGTTCGACCTGGAGTATGTGGAGCAGCCGTGCGCCTCCGTGGAGGACCTGGCCGCAGTACGTCGGCGTGCTGATGTGCTGGTGGCTGCGGACGAGTCCATCCGGCGGGCGGAGGATCCCCTGCTGGTGAAGAAGCTCGAGGCCGCGGATATCGCAGTACTGAAGGTGCAGCCCATCGGAGGCGTCCGGGCGTGCCTCGAGATCGCCGAGCAGATCGGTCTGCCGGTGGTGGTGTCGTCGGCGCTCGAGACCTCGGTGGGTATCGCTGCGGGACTGGCCCTGGCTGCGGCGCTGCCGGAGCTTCCCTACGCGTGCGGCCTTGCCACGGTATCGATGTTCACGTCAGAGGTCGTTGCCGAACCGCTGCTTCCTGTGGATGGGTTCCTGCCGGTCAAACGGCTCGAGCCGGATCCAGCCCTGCTTGCTGCCGCTACGGCCGACCCAGCGACCACAGCCAGGTGGAACGCGCGATTGGCCCGAGTCGAATCACTGAAAGGTAGGACCGGATGAACCCGTCCACTGCGTTCGCGACTGTGGTGGTCGACGAGCTGATCCGCTCCGGCGTTCGGGAGGCCGTACTGGCTCCCGGTTCGCGCAGTGCGCCGCTCGCGCTGGCTCTGGCCGCCGCCGACCGCGAGGGACGCCTGCGCCTCCACGTGCGGATCGACGAACGTACTGCGGGGTTCCTGGCGCTCGGGCTGATCCGTGGGACCGGCCTGCCGGTACCGGTCGTCACCACCTCCGGTACTGCGGTGGCCAACCTGCACCCGGCTGTCCTCGAGGCGTCGCACAGCGGGCTGCCGCTGATCGTGCTGAGCGCTGACCGTCCGCCGGAGTTGCGGGGGAGCGGGGCGAACCAGACCACTGACCAGCTCAAGGTGTTCGGCTCCGCCGTGCGGCTGTTCCACGAGATCGGCACACCGAAGCGGGAGCTCGGCCAGGCCGCCTACTGGCGTTCGCTGCTCGCGCGGACGGTCTCCACCGCAGTCGGCGCTCGTACGTCGGACCCCGGGCCGGTGCACCTCAATTGCGCTCTGGTCGAGCCGCTGGTCCCGACGGACGACGGTGATTGGCCGGAGTCGCTAGAGGGCCGCAGCGGTCCGTGGACGAGCGTGCACCCCACCGCGGCCCAGCCGTCGTCGATCGCGCCCGGTCCGAAGACCGTCGTGGTGGCCGGTGACGGCGCATCCCAGGCCGCGCGGCTTGCAGCCGAGGCCGGCAACTGGCCCTTGTTCGCCGAGCCTTCCAGTCGGGCCAGGACCGGGCCGGCCGTCATCTCGGCGTACCGGTTGTTGCTGGCAGCAAGTTCTTTGACCGACGAGATCGAGCGGGTGGTGGTCTTCGGCCACCCGACGCTGTCCCGGCCGGTCGCCAAGCTGCTCGCGCGGCCGGACGTCGAGGTGATCGTCGTCGCCCCGACCGGGCTCTGGCCAGACGCGGGCCGCCGGGCCAGCGCGGTCGTCACCGGGCTGGAGGTCACCGCCGCGGACCAGACCGACTGGTTCAGCCGCTGGCAGCAGTTGGACGAGCAGGCTCGCCCCGCGCTCGACAAGGTGTTGTCCGACGGGCTTCCCGGTCCGGCCATCGCCGCGATCGTCGGGGAAGCGGTCGGCGCCGACGGCATGCTGGTGGTGGCCTCCTCCAACCCCGTGCGCGACCTCGACCTGGCTCCTGTCGTACCGATCCGGACAGTGGCGAACCGCGGGCTGGCCGGGATCGACGGCACCCTCTCCACGGCTGTCGGAGCCGCCCTGGCTAATGCCGGCCCGACGTACGCGCTGGTCGGCGATCTGGCCTTCCTGCACGACGCCAACGGGCTCGTGATCGGGCCCACCGAGCCTCGGCCCGACCTGCGCATCGTGGTGGTGAACGACAACGGCGGCGGCATCTTCTCCACCCTGGAACAAGGGGATTCCAGCCACGGCGCCTATTTCGAGCGTGTCTTCGGCACACCTCACAACGTCGACCTGGCCGCTCTCTGCGCGGCCACCGGTACGCCGTACACGTTGGCTGAGAGTGCGGATGCTCTGCGCGCGGCACTGGTCCGCACTGTCGCGGGCATCGACGTAGTGGAGGCTCGGGTCGACCGTGCCACCCATCGCGACTTGCAAGCCGAACTGCTGCGGGCGGTCAGCCAGCTGTAGCGATCACCTTGGGCTGTGGTTGCGGCTGCAGGGTCCTGAGCCGTCCCAGCAGGGTGCCGACCACTACCAGCACCAGGGAGGTCGTCACGAGGATGGGGATCACCGCGCCACGCAGCGAGGAGTTGAGCGGCGCGGCGACCGTGAGGATGATGCTGACGCCGATCAGAGCCGTGGTCAGCTTGCGGCCGGGACGAGCTACCGCGAGGAACGGCAGACCCCAGACGAAGTACCAGTCGTGAGCTGTGGGACCCAGCAGAACCACTGCCAGCAAGGCGATCCCGACTGCCCGGGCGGCATTGTGGATGGACGAGCGCAGCCCTAGTACCGCGATCAGGCCGAGTGCGGTGAGGATGCCAAGCAGTCGCACGATCTGCAGGGCCTGCTGAGCAGCACCGTCCTCGCCGAGCCACGCCAGTACTCCGGACGCCCCGAGGCCGATGAGGTTCGCGATCGACAGTGGCGACCTCACCAGCCCTGGTACGTCGAGGGCGCTCAGCCAGCCGGAGCCCACCCCAACCAGCTCGCCGATCGTCACCAGGGTCAGTACCGCGACAGAGCCGGCGATGGCGAGACTTGCCAGTCGCAAGCGCGCTCGTCCTGCCAGCGGGCTCATCACCGCGGCTATGGCGATCACCACGAGTCCGCCCGGCGCCTTCACCGCAGCCGCAGCCCCGGCCAGTACAGCGGCAGTGCCCCAATGACCAGTCAGAGCCAGCGCAAACGCAGAACAGGCAAGGCCCAGCATCAGTACGTCGTTGTGCGCCGCGCCGAGGCCGTGCGTGATCAGCACGGGGTTGGCGACGACCAGCCAGGTGGCGACCGTCGGGTCCACCCGGCAGGCCGTGGCCAGTCGTGGAACCGCCCAGGCGATCAGCACGATCCCCAGCACGGCCAGTGCACGGTGAGCCAACATCAGCACGTACGGGTCGAGGGTCAGCCGCGCCGCGAGCCCGCCGTACGCGAGCGGCAGCGGCCCGTACGGCGCTGGGGTGCTCATCCACATCGGGTCGACCGCCTCGACCACGTGCCCCGACAGCACGCCCGGGCCCACGCTGTACGGGTCGTAGCCCTTAGAAACGAGGGCGCCCTGGGCGGCGTAGCTCCACGCGTCGCGGCTGAACAGCGGCGGCATCAGCAGTAGCGGCGCACTCCACCAGGCCGCCAACGGGACCAGTCGATGCCGAACCCCGGCAAGCACCTCCCGGCCGACCGACAGCCAGGCCCACACCATCAGCCCGAGCCCGGCCACCATCAAGGTCAGCCCGGTCATCCGCCCCGGCAAGGTGGCTCGCAGATCACTGGCGATCGGCAGCGACGCCACCCACGACGACTCCGGCACCACCGAGGTCACCAGGCTCGCAGCGGCCACCACACACGACCCGACGACCCCACGAACCAACGCCGACGGCACCCGCATGCCGCCGACGCTAACCTCGCTCGGCAACTCCCCGATGAACAACGTCTTGCGTCCGAAGAACTGCAGACACATCTCCGCAGTTCTTCGGACGCAAGTGGCCGGCGTTAGGCGGATTCCTTGCGGAAGGTGCGGGCGCCTACGGCCAGGCCGATCACCGTCAGGAGGACTACCCAGAAGAGGCCCCAGAGCGACGCGCTGCTGCCGATGTCGCCGCGGAAGAGGGCGCGGACACCGTTCACCACGTGCTTCAGCGGGCTGATGTCGGACAGGCGCTGCAGCCAGGTCGGGCCGATCTGCATCGGCAGCAGGATGCCTGAGAGCAGCAGCAACGGCATGGCGATCCCGTTCAGCAGCGGGGCCAGGGCGTCCTCGCTCTTGGTGATCAGGGCGACCGAGTACGACAGCGAGGCGAAGGTCGCGCCCAGCAGGGCCACGATCACCAGGGACAGGAGTACGCCGTCCCACGGTGCGCGCAGGCCCATCGGGATCGACACCACCAGCAGCAGGATCGACTGGACCACCAGGACGACGACGTCCCGCAGTACACGTCCTGCCATCAGGGCGATCCGGGACGCGGGCGTGACGCGGTCCGCCTCGATCACTCCGGCCCGGTACTCCGCGATCAGGCCGAAGCCGACGAACATCGCGCCGAACATGCCGAGCTGCACGATCAGGCCCGGGATGAACACCTGGTAGGCGTTGGTGGCCTCGCCCTGGCTGATCTGCGCGGTGATCGGCTTCAGCAGCGGGCCGAACAGGAACAGGTACATCAGCGGCTGGCTGAGCATCAGGATCGACCACATCGGGTTGCGCAGCGACAACCGCATCGCTCGGTTGAAGACGATCCAGGTCTCTCGCAGCACGGAACCGGGGCGGTGGGTCGGGGTCAGCGTCTGCACGGTCATGCCGCCGCCTCCTCCTTCTGGGTCTCGGCCGGGGTCTCGCTGTCGTCGCGCAGGGAGCGCCCGGTCATGGTCAGGAACACGTCGTCGAGCGTCGGCCGGTGCACCTCGACGCCGTTCAGCTCGATGCCCTGGGCATCGATCGTGCGGAGCAGCGACGGCAGCACCGAACCACCCTTGGGGATCCGGAACCCGACCACGTCATCCTCGGTCTCGACGGCGACCGCACCCGGCAGTTCCTCGACGATCTTGGTCACCGCCGGCGCGTTCTCCGCGTCGGCCAGGCTGAGCCTGACACCGTCGCCGGAGACCTGCTGCTTGAGCTCCTCCGGCTTGCCCGCGGCGACGATCTTGCCGTGGTCGATGACCAGGATCCGGTCGCAGAGCGCGTCCGCCTCGTCCAGGTAGTGGGTGGTGAGGAAGATCGTCGCGCCGCGCTCGCGGAGGCCTCGGATGTGCTCCCACAGGTTCGCCCGGGCCTGCGGGTCGAGACCGGTGGTCGGCTCGTCGAGGAAGATCAGCTTCGGGTCGTGGACCAGCCCCATCACGATGTCGAGGCGGCGCCGCTGACCGCCTGACAGGGTCTTGCACTGCCGCCGCCAGAGGCCGGGCAGATCGAGCTCCTCGAACAGCCGCTGGCCGTCGGCGATCGCCTTCTTCTTGTCCACGCCGTACAGCCGGGCGTGGTCGACGACCTCGTCCCCGGCGATCGCCTCGGGCAATGTGGAACCGCTCTGCGGCACGTACCCGATCCGGCGGCGGACGCCGACCGGGTCCTTCGCCAGGTCGCACCCCGCGACGGTGGCGGTCCCGCTGGTCGGCGTGATCAGGGTCGCCAGCATCCGCATCGTGGTCGTCTTGCCGGCCCCGTTCGGGCCGAGGAAGCCGACGATCTCCCCGTCGGCCACATTCAGGTCTACCCCTGCACGGCCTGCACCGGCCCACGCTTGGTCTTGAAGGTGCGGACAAGCCCGCGAGCTTCGATCATCATGCCCCCAGTCTCAAACAATCAACATTGAATAGTCAACATTGATTAAACCTTGGACGGCCTCCTGAGCGCCGGCTTTCAGACTGGGCAAGTCGATCGCCGGGCCCAGAGCAGGTGGCGTGCGCGTAGACCATGGATACCTCGCGGGGGACCCGAGGACACCTCCTGGAGCGCGAGGAGTCGGTCTCCGGTGCGGTTGTGGGGACCTGGGACACCTTGTGGGTACCGGGGACAGGCTGCTTCATGTCCGAGGTCCCGCGTTGGTGTCCGAGGTCCCACTTCGTGCGCCGGGTGAGTGTCCGGGGCGCCGGGATCTGCTCCAGCGGTGCACAAAGTGCCCGTATCGGCGGGTCTTCCGCGGTCCCGAACCCGGCTGGTGTCTGAGGCGGGCACTTTGTGCACCGGGTGAGTGTCCGGGACGGTGGGCTCTGCTCATCTGGTGCACAAAGAGCTGAGGTCGGTGACGCACGCCGGCCCGGACACAGACCTGGGTGAATGTGGAGGCAGCCTCTGGGGTCTGTCAGTCCGGGGGGTCGGGGATGACGTTCCAGTACGGGAAATTGCCGGGGGCGGGTTGCCAGGTGGGGGGTTCGCCGGCGAAGGAGTAGGCGCCTTCGGTGACTCGGGTGTGGAAGGCCCGGGTCCACTCGAGCTCGCCTTTGTCGCGGGCGGTGCTGATGCGGAACATCTCGACGACGTGGTCCGGGGTGCTCGGGTCCTCGACGATCTGCCGCTCCGAGAACGGCTCCGCCTTCATCCGCTGCTCCAGCTGCACGATGCGCGACTCCAGCGCGGCCAGGACCTCGTCACGCCGCAGCGACCACAGGAAGCTGAGCGCCGCCTGCATCTGGTCCGGCCGGAAGCCGTCCACGCTCCACAGCGCCTTCCGCAGCAGCGTGAAGTACTCGCTCTCCCCGTCCGCGGTCAGCTTGTACGACGTACGCCCCGGCTTGCGTCCGGCGCCTTCCTCCAGCTCCTCCAGGAAGCCGTGCTTGGCCAGCGTGCGGAGTCCTGTGTAGATGGAGCCGGGGTTGATGTTCGCCCAGTGCTGCACTTCCCACGTGATCAGCTCGCGGCGCAGCTGGTAGCCGTACGCCGGCTGGAAGATCCGCACGACCCCGAGCAGCAACAACCGCGTGGTGGACATGTTCGCAGTGTAAATCCGGGCGACGCAACAAGCTCGAAGGCGTACTCTCCGGGGGCATGGACGTGCGTGTGACGAGCGACCCGCAGGCCTTCGAGCAGACCGTGTTCCCTTTCCTGCAACAGGATCCGGTCCTGCACACGATCATCATGAGCAACGTCCACGAGCGCGCGAACGGGACCGCCCGCGCCGAGGACGAGCCTTCGTACTTCGTCTCTGTCCACGACGGCGACGTGGCCGGCGTGGCGATGCGGACCCCGGGCCGGGCGGTGTACCTCGGCGCGCTGCGGGAGGACTTGGGGGAGGTGATTGCCGATGCGTACGCCGACGTACTGCCGGAGCTGAGCGGTGTCGCCGGTGATCGGCCGGCCGCCCAGCGATTCGCGGCGCGGTGGTGCGAGCGACGCGGTGGCCAGGCGACCGAGACGAAGGGGACTCGGCTGCACAAGCTGGGCGAACTCACGCCGCTGTCGGCGGACGGGGGCAGTCCGCGGCCGATGCGCGCGGACGAGGTCGACCTGGTCAGCAGTTGGGGGATCGACGGGTTCGCGGAGGAGTTGGCGTCCGGCTACCGGGAGTGGGCAGAGCGGCAGCTGCGGCAGCAGACCATGTGGATCTGGACGGCGGACGGTGAGCCGGTGAGCATGGTCGGCTACCACCTACCGCTGTTCGGGGTCTGCCGGGTCGGGCCGGTCTACACCCCACCAGAGCGGCGGCGGCACGGGTACGCCGGTGCGCTGACCAGTCACGTCTCCGCCGAGATCCTTGCGCAGGGCAACCAGGCCTGTCTCTACACCGACCTCGCCAACCCGACCTCGAACAAGATCTACCACCAGACCGGCTACCGCCCGCTGGCCGACTTCGTCGATGTGGAGTTCACCGCATGATCGTCCGCATCACCAGTGATCCGGCCGCGTTCAAGGATCTCGCTTTCCCTTTCCTGCAACGCGATCCGGTGCTCAACACCGCCATCCTGAGCAACACCGCCGACCGGATCCGCGGCATCCTGAACGATCCGGAGCCGCCGGTGTTCGTCTCGGTGCAGGACGGTGACGAGGTCGTCGGCACAGCCCTGAGTACGGCGTTGCGCGGTGTCAACCTGGGCAGTCTGCCGACCGCGCTGGTGCCGCTCGTGGTCGATGTGCTGGCTGAGGCAGCGCCGCGGGCCGGCGGGGTGGCGGGCTCGGCGGCCGCGGCGCGCTTGTTCGCCGAGCTGTACTCAGCGCGGACGGGCCGAAGCTTCCGCGAGGCCGAGCGGGTTCGCCTGCACAAGCTCGAGGAGTTCGTCGATCAGAAGGCCGAAGGTGCGCCGCGGCCGGCGACCGAGGCGGACCTGGCCGTCCTCACCCCGATGGTCGGCGCCTTTCGCGCCGACGTCGGCCACCCTGCCGAAGGTGTCGCGGAAGACCGACGCTGGCTGGAGCAACGGATCGCGCGAGAACGCCTGTGGGTATGGGAGGACGACGACCGCATCGTCAGCCTGGTCGGCCACCAAAGCCCGGTCTTCGGCGCGGTCCGCGTCGGTCCCGTCTACACCCCACCGGACCGACGCGGCCACGGGTACGCCAGCGCCTTGACCGCCGAGGTCACCCGTCGCCTGCACGAAGCAGGCAATCAGGTCTGCCTCCACACCGACCTCGCGAACCCCATCTCGAACAAGATCTACGCCGCGATCGGCTACCGCCCCGTCCAGGACTTCGTCGGTTATACCTTCGTTTGATCCCGCTGATGTCGATCATCAGGCGTGCGGGTGGAGTCCGTGGCGTGAGGTGATGCCGAGCTTGGTGTAGACGTTGCCGAGGTGGTACTCGACGGTGCGTGGGCTGAGGAACAGCCGGCTGCCGATCTCGGGGTTGGAGAATCCGTCGCCGGCCAGGCGGGCGATCTGGCTCTCGCGGGCGGTGAGTTGGGTGGTGGTGGCCGGAGTGCGTTTGCGGGCGGTTTCGCCGGTGGCGAGGAGTTCCCGGCGGGCGCGTTCAGCGAAGGCTTCGGCTCCGATCTCGGTGAACAGGTCGTGGGCGGTGTGGAGTTGTTCGCGGGCGTCGTGGCGGCGGCGTCGCCGGCGGAGCCATTCGCCGTACAGGAGGACGGCCCGGGCGAGTTCGGTGCGGATCCGGGTCCTGGTGAGTCGGTCGATCGCTTCACGGTAGAGAGGTTCGGCCGTACGGTCGTCGCTGACCAGCGCGCGTGAGCGGGCCTCGATCCCGAGTGCCCAATCGGTACGGCTCGCGCTGGTCATCGCGGTGATCCAGCCCAGGGTTTCTTTCGCCGCCTCGATCTTCCCGCTGCGCACGGCCGCCTCGACGAACTCGGTCGCGGCCCAGTTCACCGCGCCCGGGGTCCGCGCCACGGGGGCGTTCACCCGGCCGAGTGCGCGGTGTGCAGCCGCCATCGCCTCGCGGTAGCGGCCGAGGCCGTTGTTGAGCACCGCGTTCGCCCGTTCGGCGACGACGACCCCGATGCCCTCGCCCCGGTGGGTGGCGTCCGCGATGGTGGCTTCGATCCGGGCGGACGCCTCAGCGCGCTCACCGCGCAGAGCGGCAACGGTGAGTGCGGCGTACGGCGCCGGGTTGCTTCCGGTCGCCTCGGTCACGGTCTGGATCTCGTCGACGAGTGCTCCCGCGGCGCCGAGATCGCCGCCGAACAGCAGCACGTAGGCCCGCATGCTGAGCGCGAGCGGTAGCTCACTCAAGGCGCCGGTCGTGCGGGCGAGCTCGAGGTACCGGGCGGACAGACCGTCCCAGCACTCGTCGGCCCACAAATGCAGGGCCGCGACGCAGGCCAGCCACGACCAGCGCAGCTCCTCCGCCGCGGACATGTCCTCGCCGAACGAGGTTACTGCTCGCCGCAACAGCGGTACGCCGGCTGCGTAGCCCTCGGTGAAGTTGGCGGCCAGGCCGGACAGGAGGAGATCCAGCGAGGTGGGCGCCTGCGGCCGGGGTGTCGTACTGGCGGCGCGCGCCACGGCCGACGAGTTGCCATCCGGACCGGCCAGCCGGTCCGCGAACATGGCAGCCGTCAGTGCGTCCAGGTACGTCTCCCGGGACAGCGCGGTGTCGATCGGCTCGAGGCGCTTCGCGGCCTTGAGCAGCAGCGGCGCGGCGTCCCGGCCCCGGTTGGTGGCGAAGGCGACCTGCGCGCGCAGGAGGTCGACGCGAGCCTGTTGCAGTTCGCTGAGCGGTCCGGCTTCGGCCATCACCACCAGGTCCAGCGCCGCATCGAACGCCCCGGCCCGGCTCTTGGTCTGCGCCGCCGCCAGCGCCCGGGTGGCCCGCTGCGCCGGATCGATGGTCAGCCTGGCGGAGCGTTCGAGGAATGCGGCTGCCGCGGCCAGGCCGCCGCGGGCCTGGGCGCGGTCGGCGGACTGTTCCAGTTCCGCGGCGACGGTGTCGTCGGGGCCCCTGGCCGCGTGGGCGAGGTGCCAGGCGCGGCGGTCGGCGTCACGCGCCGGATCGGTAACCTCGGCCAGCGCGCGGTGCGCCTCCCAGCGTTCCTCGAGCGTCGCCTCCCGATGGATCGCCGAGCGCACCAGCGGATGCCGGAAGGTGATCCGCTCGTGGAACCGCACCAGGCCGTCGAACTCCGCTGGATCGACGGTGTCGATGGCGATGCCCAGTCGTTGCGCGGCACGCCGTACCAGGGCCGCGTCCCCGGCCGGTTCGACCGCGGCGACGAGGAGCAGCCGACGGGTGTCGGACGGCAACGGTGCGAGCCGGCGCTGGAAGGTGTCTTCGATCCGATGGGTGAGTTGCTGTGCGTCGGGCAAGCCGAAGCCACCGGCGAGCTCGGCGTAGCTGTGGTCCTGGGGGAGTTCCAGCAGTGCGAGTGGGTTTCCGCGAGTCTCGGCGAGGATGCGGTCGCGGACCCGCTCGTCCATGGGTCCGGGGATCGCCGCGCTGAGTAGCTCTCGCGCGTGTTGTGGCGGCAGGCCGCCGAGGTCGAGCCGGGGCATGCCGGAGAAGGGCCCGTCGTCGGCCGAGTCGCGGAGGGCGAAGACCACGGCGACGGATTCGGCCATCAGCCGGCGGGCCACGAAGGTGAGAGTTCGTGCGGAGGTGTCGTCGAGCCATTGCGCGTCGTCGACAGTGCAGAGCAGCGGTTCTTCGGCGGCGGCGTCGGCCACCAGGCTGAGGACGGCCAGGCCGACCAGGAAGCGATCCGGTGGCGGACCGGTCCGAAGACCGAAGGCAGTGCCGAGCGCGTCACGTTGTGGGGACGGAATGTGGTCGAGCCGGTGCAGCAGTGGTGAGCACAGCTGGTGCAGGCCGGCGAAGGCGAGTTCAGCTTCGGTCTGTACGCCCGCGGCGCGGATGACCCGGCAGCCGGACGCCTTTGTCACCAGGTACTCGAGCAACGCCGACTTGCCGATCCCCGCCTCCCCGCGGATCACCAGGGCCTGGCTCAGGCCGCTTCGGACGTGGTCGAGGAGCTCGTCGAGCTGCCGGCACTCGGCGAACCGATCAACCAGCCGATCAACCAGCATGCTCTGAAACTAACCCGGTTCGATCCCCGGGACCAGGCTGCTTGATCTCCCGGGCCCGGTAGTCCGGCCCCGGGACTCACGGATACGAACAGCGGTACGACGCGGGAGGCTTCGGCTCACCACCAGCACGGAGGTACGTCGCGCCATGACGACTGTCGAAGAAGCAGTGACGAGGATCCCGGTGCCGCTCCAGATCAACGGCCGGCAGCACGTCGTCGTACTCGAGCCGCGGGTCAGCCTGCTGGACGCGTTGCGTGAGCACCTGGATCTGACCGGTAGCAAGAAGGGGTGCGATCAAGGGACGTGCGGGTCGTGCACGGTGTGGATCGACGGCCGGCGGGTGCTCGCCTGCCTGACGCTGGCGGTCGCCGCCTCGGGGCATGACATCGTCACGATCGAGGGGCTCGCCGACGGCGACCAGCTGCATCCGATGCAGCGAGCGTTCATCGAGTACGACGCCTTCCAGTGCGGCTACTGCACGTCCGGCCAGATCATGTCCGCGATCAAGGTGATCGAGGAGGGCAATGCCGGCACCGACGAGGACATCGGCGAGTTCATGAGCGGCAACATCTGCCGGTGTGCCGCCTATCCGAACATCCGGGCGGCCATCCGGCACGTCCGCGACGAAGCGGGAGGAAGGTCATGAGGCCCCTGACCTACAGCCGGGCCGCGGATGTGCAGGACGCGATCGCGCTGGCGACGGCGAACCCGGCGAGTGCGTTCCTTGCGGGCGGAACCACCGAAGTGGACCTGATCCGGGCCGGCATCTCCCGCTCCGAGCACCTTGTGGACATCAACGAGTTGCCGCTGCGGGCTGTCGAGGATCTGCCCGACGGCGGCGTGCAGATCGGTGCCCTCGCGCGCATGAACGACGTCGCGCGAACGCCGAGTGTCGTCGAGCGTTACCCGGCGATCTCCCGGGCCTTGCTGCTGGGCGCCTCGGAGCAACTGCGCAACATGGCGTCGATGGGAGGCAACCTCCGCCAGCGCACCCGCTGTGCCTACCTACGCGACGGCGTCTCGCCGTGCAACAAGCGCGAGCCGGGATCCGGCTGCGCGGCGCTCGACGGGTTGAACCGCGGCCACGCGATCCTCGGCACCAGTGAGCACTGCATCGCTACGCATCCGTCCGATGTCGCCGTCGCGCTGGTGGCCTTCGACGCCGTCATCCGGACGGTCGGGCCGGACGGCGAGCGCGCGATCCCGTTCGACGACTTCTTCCTCCTCCCCGGCGACACACCGCAGCTCGAGCATTCGATCGCCCCGGGCGAGCTGATCGTCGGGATCGACGTTCCCGGTACGCCGATCGCCCGCGGCTCGGTCTATCTCAAGTTCCGCGACCGGCAGTCGTACGAGTTCGCCCTGGTGTCGGTCGCGGCCGCGATCGAGGTGGACGGCAACAGAGTCGCGGGCGTTCGGATCGCGTTGGGCGGTGTCGGTACCAAGCCCTGGCGGGCGCGCCGGGCCGAGGCCGCGCTCGTCGGAAGCCCGGCGAACGAGACGTCGTTCCGGCACGCCGCCGCGGTCGAGCTGGCGGAGGCCGTCGTAAGGGAGCACAACGCGTTCAAGGTCGAGCTCGCCCAGCGGGCGATGGTGCGTGGCCTGGTCTACAGCTTGAACGGGCGGCAGTCATGAGTGCCGTCGGTACGCCGGTCACCCGGGTGGACGGCCCGGCCAAAGTCACCGGTGCGGCTCGCTACTCCGCCGAGATCAGCCTGCCCGGTATGACCTACCTGGCCGTGGTCGGGGCCACTGTCGCCAGCGGGCGGGTGACGGCGATCGAGGCCGACGCAGCGCGCGCTGCCGAGGGCGTGCTGGCCGTGCTCACCCCGGAGGATCTGCCGAAGATCGCCGCCGAGCCCCACCTGTTGCCGTCCCTGGTCGGCGGTCCGGCTCCGGGCGAGAGCTTCTTCCCGATGCAGGACGACGTCGTCCAGTACGCCGGACAGCCCGTCGCGCTCGTGATCGCGGAGGCGTACGAACAGGCGCACCACGCGGCGTCGTTGGTGCGGATCTCGTATCAACTGGCCAAGTCGGTCACCACGATCGAGGAGGGCCGTGACCAGGCTTACGAGGCGCAGCGGCTCTTCGGCGGCCTGATGCCGGCGCGCAACGAGCGTGGCGATGTCGAGGCCGGCCTGGCCGGAGCGGACGTGCGGGTCGACGTCGCCTACAAGATGGCGGCCAACCATCACAATCCGATCGAGGCGCCGTCGACGGTGGCTACCTGGGACGGCGGCAATCTGACGCTGTACGAGTCGACCCAGGGCATCCGCGCCACCCAGCAGACCGTGGCTCAACTGCTCGGCCTGCCGATCGCCCGCGTCCGGGTGATCACCCGGTTCGTCGGCGGCGGGTTCGGCGCCAAGGCGATGGTGTGGCCGAACGTGACGCTCACCGCGATGGCCGCGCGGTACGTCGGCCGGCCGGTGAAGCTGATGCTCACCCGGCCGCAGATGTTCACGTCGAACGGGCACCGTGAGGAGCAGGAGCAGCGGATCGCGCTCGGTGCCACGCGGGACGGGCGGCTGACCGCGATCCGGCACGAGAAGTTGTCGATCACCTCGCCGTTCGACGACTGGGCCGAGCCGGCGACCGGTGTCTCGTCGCAGCTCTACGGCTGCGAGAACTACCTCGGCGTCCACCGGTTGATCAAGGGCAACACGATGACGCCCACGTTCACCCGCGGCCCGGGCGAGTCGCTCGGCGTGTTCACCCTCGAGACGGCGATGGACGAGCTCGCCTACGAGCTGGCCATCAACCCGGTCGAGCTGAGGCTGCGCAACCACACGCCGGTCGACCCGTTCGGCAATCCTTGGTCCAGCGACGGGCTGGTGGAGTGTCTTCGCCTCGGCGCCGAGCGGTTCGGCTGGTCTGATCGGAACCCCGCTCCACGGACGACCCGCGACGGCGAGTGGCTGGTCGGCACCGGCGTGGCGGCCGCGGCGTACCCGATCGCGTTCTTCATGCCACCGCAGCGTGCGCGGGCCCGGATCTTCGCCGACGGCAGCGCGATCGTGCAGACCTCGACGCAGGAGTTCGGCACCGGCGTACTCACCATGGCCACCCAGGTCGGCGCCGACGCCCTCGGCGTCGCCCTCCGCGACATGGAGTTCCAGGCCGGCGACAGCGACCTGCCGAACAGTACGGCGGCCGTCGGCTCGGCCGGTGCCGGCATGGTCAGCTCCGCGGTCCACGCCGCGGGTACGGCGCTCCGCGAGCAGCTGATCGCCTTGGCCGTCAGCGATGAACAGTCGCCCCTGCACGGAGCCGAACCAGGCTCGGTGAAAGTGGCGGACGGACACCTGACGTCTCCCGACCGTCCGGGCGTGGTCGACACGTACCGTGAGCTGCTGTCGCGCAATCACCAGTCTGACGCCGAGGCGCTCGGTGTGTGGCGGCCGCCACCCCTGGATACGCCGCACGGGCTGCTCACGTTCGGCGCACAGTTCGCCGAGGTGGCCGTCGATCCCGAGCTCGGCCTGGTCCGTGTGCGCCGGCTGAACGGCGCGTTCGCGCCCGGGCGAGTGCTCAACCCGCTGCTGGCCCACAGCCAACTGATGGGCGGAATGCTGTGGGGGATGAGCCAGGCGCTCCTCGAGGGCAACCACATGGATCCTCGCTACGGCCGGTGGGCGGAGACGAACCTGGCGGAGTACCTCGTGCCGGTCAACGCCGACGCTCCCGAGGTCCGTGTCGACTTCGTCGATGTGGACGACGAACTGGTCGGCCCGCTCGGCGCCAAGGGCGTGGGCGAGATCGGTCAGGTCGGTGTCGCGGCCGCCATCGCGAACGCGGTCTTCCATGCGACCGGCCGACGGATCCGCAGCCTGCCGATGGCTCCGGAGCTCGTCATGGATCCGGCCGCCGGCGGGGGATGAGCGACGTCGGGCCGGCGGACTCCGCGGCGCCCGCCGGCCGGTCCCGGCTCCCGGAACGGCCGCCACTGTCGCAACCACGCAGTGCCGGCTCGCGATCGTCCCAGCAGCCCGCACTCGGGCTGCTCGGCCTGCTGCTCGTCATCCCGGTCGCGGTGGCGCTGGCGATCGGTCTCGGCGGCGACGGATCGATACGCGTCCTGGCACCGCTCGTCACGTTCTCCCTGCCGCTCGTGGTGATGATCGCCTTCTGGTGGGAGGACTGGCCGGGCACCCGGCTGCGCAGTAGCTGGGCCGGCTGGGCCGACACCGTGCTGATCTGTGCGGGCGCGATCGTCCTGACCGGCGCCGGTCAGACCCTCGCCGGTCGTCTCGATCCCGGTGCCCTGTTCGATCCCTCACCCGGTCCGGGCCACGTACCGACGTTTCCCGCGACCATGCCGCTCGCCGGCCTGGCTTTCGTCGCGATGCTCGAGATCACGCTCGTCGGTGAGGGGTGGCCGCTGCGGCGCCTCCGCCCGCTGGTTGCCGGTCCGATCGCGGTCGCGATCTCCTGGGCCGTCGCGATCGTCGGCTACGTGACCGTCGTACAGGTCGAGTCGCCGGCTGGTTCGGACGTGATCGCGCGGGACGGGCCTCTGCCAGGCGCCGTACTCGGCGCGACGCTGGTACTGATCGGCGCCTGGCAGGTGCTCTGTTTCGTGGTCTGGCGCGGTTGGCCGTTCGTGACTGTTGCGAGTCGAGCGGCTCGCCTCACCATCGCCCACGTGACGGTGATCGGCGGCGGGATCGTCAGCTACCTCGTCCTGCGGGAACTGCTGGGGCTGACGCCTTCGCGAATCGCCGCGCTCAGTGGCTGCTTCGTCGCCGCCGGCCTGTTGTTCGGCATGCTGTTCGAGGGCTGGCTCGGCAATCTCAGTCCCATCGTCGAACGCGCCGCTCTCCTGCTGGCCACACTCGCCCTGGCGGCGCTGTTGGCGGTCGGGTTGCAGGCAATCGCCACCAGGGCAATGCACCTGACGCACAGCGCCGCGGACGACTGGGTCGGCCACGCCACCCTGAACGCCCTGGCCATCGCAATCATCCTCCACGTCGCCGTCGGACGACGCTGGCCCTTCCCACACCCCGCCGCCCAGGCACCACGAACGTCGAGCAGCGGCGCTTCAGGATCAGTTGATGTCTAGCGTGTCGCCCGGCGCGAGGCCCTTGTACGGACGCTCGTCGGAGTTGAGGAAACGAGAGAACATGCCGAGGCCGATCTGGCTGAGCAAAGCGTCGTGGATGCCGACGAGTTGCTCGGACTTCACCGAGCGCGCGTACTCGACCGCCGGCGGGAGCGAGAACCAAGGGCCGGAGATCGGAACCAGGTTGGTGTGGACGGCGCGATCGGGCCGGGTGAAGGAATCACCGGGGTGGTAGACGGCGTCGTCGATCAGGAAGCCGATGTTCTCGCAGGGCACGCCCCACTCGGGCAGGATGATCGCATGGTCCTTGCCAAAGGCACTCACCGAGAACCCGGCCGCCTCGAAGGACTGCCCGCCGGCGATCACGTGCACCCGGTCGCCAAGCTCGGTCAGCTGCGCGGCGACACCGGCGTTCGTGTAGACGGGGACGTCGAGCGCCCGGACCCGCTCGATGTCCAGGTGGTCCTGGTGTTCGTGCGTGACCAGGATCGCGTCGGCGCGCTCGAACGCGGCCGCCTCGCTGAACGTGCCCGGATCGACCAGCAGGACCTTGCCGTCCTTCTCCAGCCGGACACACGCATGTGCGAACTTCGTGAGCTTCACTCTCAGTCTCCCAACGCGTCTCTCATCGGAACCAGCTTGGCGTTCGTCTCGGCCAGTTCGGCCTCTGGGTCGGAGCCGGCGACGATGCCGGCGCCGGCGAACAGGCGCATCCTGGTCGGGTCTTGGGGGTCGGCCTGGCCGCAGCGCAGTGCGATGCACCACTCGCCGTCGCCGGCCGCGTCCATCCAGCCGACCGGGCCGCTGAACCGGCCGCGCGACATCCCCTCGATCTCGCCGATCACGTCCCGCGCGACGTCCGTCGGCGTACCGCAGACTGCCGCGGAGGGGTGCAGGGCGGCGGCGAGGCCGAGTGCGGAGGCGCCGTTGGCGGCGACCCCGGCCACGTCGGAGGCGAGATGCATCACGTTCGGCAGGTGCAGCACGAACGGGGTCTCGGGCACGTTCATCGACTTGCAGTGCGGCTTCAGCGCGTCGGCCACCGAGCGGACCGCGAACTCGTGCTCCTCGAGGTCCTTGCTCGACCGGGCCAGCGACGCGGCCAGCGCGAGGTCGTGCGCGTCGTCCCCGGTACGCCGGATCGTGCCGGCCAGCACCCGGGAGGTGATCAGGCCCTTCTCCCGCCGGACCAGCAGTTCCGGGGTGGCGCCGATCAGCCCGTCGACGGAGAACGTCCAGCAGTTCGGGTACGACGCGGCGAGCCGGCGCAGCGGCCAGCGCAGGTCGATCGGCTCGGCCGCGATCGCGACCAGGTCGCGCGCCAGCACCACCTTGTCGAGCTCGCCGCCGGTGATCCGCTGGACCGCGTCGGCCACGATCCCGGACCACTCGGTGCCGGACCGGGCTCCGTCGGCGAAGGCGACCTGGCCGACCGGCTCGGGCTCGTACCGGGTCAGCTCCGGCGGAGCGGTGATCGAGCTCGCGCCGGAGATCGTCGTCACCCAGGTGATGCCGCCGCGGCGGCCGACGATCACCTCTGGAACCACCAGTTCGCTGGGGTCGGCGTCGGTGAAGCCGAAGGAGCCGAAGCAGACCAGCCCCGAGCCCGGGACGCCGACCTCGTCGCGGACCACCGCGGCGCCCGTGAGCTCCTGCCACCAGGTCTGCGCCTCGGTGAACCGGTTGCCGCCAGCAATCGCGAGCCGGGCGGCGACGCCCCAGCCGACGTGGCCGTCGCCCCGCCGTACCCAGGCCAGTCCGCCGGTCTCGGGCAGGTGATCCATCAGGGCCGCGGCGACGCCGTCGATCCGCTGGCTGCGAACGACCAGCCCGGGAGCCGGCTCTTGGCCGGGTACGACCGGGTCAGACAAGCTCACGGCAACACTCCTCGCTCGCTTCCCGGCCCCGGGTCTCGATGGCCGGCCGGCTCAATGGAGATTCGCTCACGGCATGCAAGCGTATGCCGCCCGCATGTCCAGCGAATTTCGGAGCCTGTCGAACGCGTGATCAACTAGACAAGTGAACCGCGCAGACCTCACCAAACAGCCCGAAGCCGTCGCTGCGATGTTCGACAACGTGGCTGAGGGCTACGACCGGACGAATGCGGTCGCCACGATGGGGCTGGAGAAGCTGCACTGGCGGCCCCAGACGCTGGCGGAGATCGCGCCGCGGAAGGGGATGAGGATCCTCGATCTGGCCGCCGGGACGGGTGCCTCCAGCGTGAAGCTGCGTGAGGCGGGTGCCGAGGTGGTGTCGTGCGACTTCTCGGTCGGGATGCTCCGGGTCGGCAAGCGCCGCAACCCCGAGCTGGACCTGATCGCCGGCGACGCGCTCCGGCTGCCGTTCGCGGACGAGAGCTTCGACGTGGTCACCATCTCCTGGGCCCTGCGGAACGTGAACGACGTCACGGTGGCTCTGCGGGAGATGCTCCGGGTGACCAGGCCGGGCGGCCGCCTGGTGGTGCTGGAGAACTCCCACCCGACCTGGAAGCCGTTCCGGGTGGCCTACCTCGAGTACATGATGCGCGCCGTCCCGGTGGTCGCGAAGGCGGTCTCCACCAACCCCGACGCCTACGTCTACCTGGCGGAGTCCGTCCGCGCCTGGCCAGGTCAGGAGCCACTCGCCCGGACGATCGAGGCCTCCGGCTGGACCCACGTCCAGTGGCGCAACCTGACCGGCGGTCTGGTGGCCATCCACCGCGGCGTGAAGCCGCTCTAATTACGCAACGGAAATCGCGCATAAATAGGTTGCGGGCAAGGGGTTCCGGGCCGGTTTCGTGTCCAAGTCAGGCAGTCCTAGACTGTCAGCTGACCAGGCCTCGTGAATCCCTTCACGAGTGACAGCCCAACCTTCAGGCCGGGATGAGATGAGCCAGAGCGCGCCGAACAGGCAGCAGGCCGAGACCGCTGATGTGATCGTCGTCGGTGCGGGGCCCGCAGGCTCGGCTGCCGCCTACCATCTGGCCAACGCCGGCCTGGACGTGCTGCTGCTCGAGAAGACGGCGTTCCCGCGCGAGAAGGTGTGCGGCGACGGGCTCACCCCGCGCGGTACCAAGCAACTGATCAACATGGGCATCGACATCTCGCCCGAGGCCGGCTGGATCCCGAACTACGGGCTGCGGATCCGCGGCGCCGGGCACGTGCTGCAGCTCGACTGGCCGGACCTGGCCAGCCACCCGAACTACGGGCTGACCCGGAACCGGATGGACTTCGACGACATGCTCGCCCGCCAGGCCGTCAAGGCCGGCGCCCAGCTGCGGGAGCGGACCAACGTGACCGCCCCGATCCTGGACGACCGCGGCTTCATCGTCGGCGTCACCGCGAAGCCGGTCGACGACAACGGCCGCCGGGCCGGCGCGGACCTCGAGTTCCGGGCGCCGCTGGTGATGGCCGCCGATGGCAACTCCTCGCGGCTGAGTGTGTCGATGGGTCTGCACAAGCGCGACGACCGCCCGATGGGCGTGGCCGTGCGCACCTACTTCACCAGCCCGCGCCACGACGACGACTACCTCGAGTCGTGGCTGGAGCTGTGGGCGGACGACCCGCAGCAGCCCGGTCAGCGCAACCTGCTGCCCGGCTACGGCTGGATCTTCGGGATGGGCGACGGCACGGTCAACGTCGGCCTCGGCATCCTGAACACCTCCGACGCCTTCGGCAAGGTGGACTACTCCGACCTGCTGAAGCAGTGGCTGAAGAACACTCCCGAGGAGTGGCAGTTCCGCGACGAGTTCCAGACCATCCCGATCCGGGGCGCGGCGCTGCCGATGGGGTTCAACCGGCAGCCGCACTACACCCGCGGACTCATGCTGCTGGGTGATGCGGGCGGCATGGTCAACCCGTTCAATGGCGAAGGCATCCCGTACGCGATGGAGTCCGGCGCGTTCGCCGCGGAGGTCGCCTCCCAGGCGCTGCGCCGGCAGCCGAACCAGCGCGAGCGGGCGCTGTCGGCGTACCCGAAGGCGCTCAAGCAGGAGTACGGCGGCTACTACACGCTCGGCCGGGTGTTCGTGAAGCTGATCGGAAATCCGGAGGTGATGCGGCTGTGCACGAAGTACGGTCTGCCGCGCACCACCTTGATGAAGTTCACCCTGAAACTGCTGGCCAACCTCACCGATCCGCGCGACGGCGACGTGATGGACAAGATCATCAACGGTCTCACCAAGGTCGCCCCGGCCGCCTGACAACGGCGGGGCGGGTGACCTGAGACACAGCGGTACTGATAACACAGTGCTGTCCCGCAACAGGACAGGACTGAAGAGCAACAGACAGCCACCGACCAGGCAGTACGGACGCAAGAAGGAGGGAGCACCCACAAGATGCACCCTTACGTACCGATCCTCATCCTCGGTGTGCTCGCGACGATCTTCGTGGCGGGCACCTTGGTGACGAGCGCGCTCGTCGGCCCGAAGCGCTACAACCGGGCCAAGCTCGACTCGTACGAGTGCGGGATCGAGCCGACCCCGCAGCCGGTCGGTGGCGGGCGTTTCCCGGTGAAGTACTACATCACCGCGATGCTCTTCATCGTGTTCGACATCGAGATCATCTTCCTCTACCCCTGGGCCGTCGCCTTCGACCAGATGGCGCTGTTCGGGTTGGTCGAGATGGTCATCTTCATCGCAACCGTGTTCATCGCGTACGCCTACGTGTGGCGTCGTGGCGGACTTGAATGGGACTGAGCAATGGGTGTTGAGGAACAGCTTCCGGCCGGCGTCCTGCTGACCACCGTCGAGGGCCTGTCGGGCTACATGCGCAAGGCGTCGTTGTGGCCGGCAACCTTCGGCCTGGCTTGCTGCGCCATCGAGATGATGACGACGGGCGCGCCCCGGTACGACGCGGCGCGGTTCGGCATGGAGGTCTTCCGGGCGTCGCCGCGGCAGGCCGACCTGATGATCGTGGCCGGCCGGGTGAGCCAGAAGATGGCCCCGGTACTGCGCCAGATCTACGACCAGATGCCGAACCCGAAGTGGGTGCTGGCGATGGGTGTCTGCGCGTCGTCCGGCGGCATGTTCAACAACTACGCGATCGTGCAGGGCGTGGACCACGTCGTCCCGGTCGACATGTACCTGCCCGGCTGCCCGCCGCGGCCGGAGATGCTGCTGGACGCGTTCCTCAAGCTGCACGCCGACATCCAGAACGGCAAGCTCGGCGCGAACAAGAAGGCACTGCAGGCCGAGGAAGAGGCTGCGGCCCTCACCGCGTCGCCGACGCTCGAGATGAAGGGGCTGCTTCGGTGAGTGATATCCAACCGGAGAACCTGCCGGCGACGACGCCCGGTAGCGACGCTCAGACGCCGGCGGCCGAGGTGGTCGACCAGCGCGAAGGCATGTTCGGCGTCCGCGGCACCGGTGACACGTCCGGCTTCGGCGGCCTGCGCCGCCAGGTCGCGCTGCCCGGCGGATCGGCCAAACCGTACGGCTCCTGGTACGACGCCGCCACCGAGAAGCTGGAGAGCCTGGTCGGCGACGGCGCGATCGAGAAGGTCGTGGTCGCGTACGGCGAGCTGACCCTGCACGTCCAGCGCGACCGGCTGGTCGAGGTCGCCCAGCACCTGCGCGACGACGAGGCGCTGCGGTTCGAGTTCTGCTCCGGCGTCAGCGGCGTGCACTACCCGAACGAGACCGACCGCGAACTGCACGCGGTCTACCACCTGCTCTCGATCACCCACAACCGGCGGATCCGGGTCGAGGTGTCCTGCCCGGACTCCGATCCGCACATCCCGTCCATCGTCTCGGTCTACCCGGCCAACGACTGGCACGAGCGCGAGACCTGGGACTTCTTCGGCATCATCTTCGACGGACACCCGGCGCTGACCCGGATCCAGATGCCCGACGACTGGCCGGGTCACCCGCAACGCAAGGACTACCCGCTCGGCGGCATCGACGTCGAGTACAAGGGCGCCGTCATCCCGCCGCCCGACACGCGGAGGTCGTACAACTGATGACCACTACAGATCCCTACGCCGACGCTCGCGACACCACCGAGGGCAAGGTCTTCACCGTCACCGGTCAGGACTGGGACTCGGTCGTGTCCGGCCTGGCCGACGAACCCGAAGAGCGCATCGTCGTCAACATGGGCCCGCAGCACCCGTCCACCCACGGCGTGCTCCGGCTGATCCTCGAGATCGAGGGCGAGACGGTGACCGAGGCCCGCTGCGGCATCGGCTACCTGCACACCGGTATCGAGAAGAACATGGAGTTCCGCAACTGGACGCAGGGCGTCACGTTCTGCACCCGGATGGACTACCTCTCGCCGTTCTACAACGAGACCGCGTACTGCCTCGCGGTCGAGCGGCTGCTCGGCATCGAGGACCAGATCCCGGAGAAGGCCAACGTGATGCGGGTGCTCCTGATGGAGCTGAACCGGATCTCCAGCCACCTGGTCGCGATCGCCACCGGTGGGATGGAGATCGGCGCGCTGACCGTGATGACGATCGGCTTCCGTGAGCGGGAGATGACGCTCGACCTGTTCGAGCTGATCACCGGACTGCGGATGAACCACGCGTTCATCCGGCCGGGCGGTGTCGCCCAGGACCTGCCGCCGGGGGCGCTGGACAAGATCCGGGACTACATCACCTGGATGAACAAGCACCTGCCCGAGTACGCCGAGCTGTGCAACGCGAACCCGATCTTCAAGGGCCGGCTGCAGAACGTGGGCTACCTGGACCTGGCCGGGTGCATGGCGCTCGGCATCTCCGGGCCGCCGCTGCGCGCCACCGGCTACGGCCTCGACCTGCGCAAGACCCAGCCGTACTGCGGGTACGAGACGTACGACTTCGACGTACCGACCTGGGACACCGCCGACTCGTACGGCCGCTTCCGGATCCGCCTGCAGGAGATGTGGGAATCGCTGAAGATCGTCGAGCAGTGCGCCGACCGCCTGGCCAAGATGGAGGGCGAGCCGGTGATGGTGGCGGACAAGAAGATCGGCTGGCCGGCCCAGCTGGCCGTCGGCAACGACGGGATGGGCAACTCTCTCGACCACATCAAGCACATCATGGGCGAGTCGATGGAAGCGCTGATCCATCACTTCAAACTGGTCACCGAGGGCTTCCGGGTGCCGGCCGGGCAGGCCTACGTGGCGGTCGAGTCGCCGCGCGGTGAGCTGGGCTGCCATCTGGTCTCCGACGGCGGCACCAAGCCGTACCGGGCGCACTTCCGCGACCCGTCGTTCGCAAACCTGCAGGCGATGCCGATCCTGTGCGAGGGCGCACAGGTCGCCGACGTGATCGTCGCCGTCGCCAGCCTTGACCCGGTGATGGGTGGAGTGGACCGATAGATGTCTGACACAACCGTTCCCTACAGCACAGGCGAGACGAAGCTCGGCGACACCACGCTCGCCGAGATGCGCGAGCTGGCCGCGCGGTACCCGGTCGGCCGGTCCGCCCTGCTGCCGATGCTGCACCTGGTGCAGTCGGTCGAGGGCCGGATCACCCCCGAGGGCATCGAGGCCTGTGCCGACGTGCTCGGCCTGACCGGCGCCGAGGTGTCGGCGGTGGCGACCTTCTACACGATGTACAAGCGTCGCCCGGTCGGCGAGTACCACGTCGGGGTGTGCACCAACACGCTCTGCGCGGTGATGGGTGGCGACCTGATCTTCGAGCGGCTCAAGCAGCACCTCGACGTCGGCAACGACGAGACCACCGAGGACGGCAAGATCACCCTCGAGCACCTCGAGTGCAACGCCGCCTGCGACTACGCGCCGGTGATGATGGTGAACTGGGAGTTCTTCGACGACATGACCCCGGAGTCCGCCACCCAGCTGGTGGACAACCTGCGCGAGGGCACCGAGGTGAAGTCGCCGCGCGGTGCCACCGTCTGCACCTGGCGCGAGGCCGAGCGGGTGCTCGCCGGGTTCCCCGACGGCCGCGCCGACGAGGGCCCGACCGGTGGCAAGGCCACTCTCGCCGGCCTGCGGCTGGCCCGGGAGCGCAACTGGACAGCGCCGCAGGGCAACCACTCCGGCCGTGCGCCGGAGCCGGAGCAGACGGTCTCCCCGGACGCGGCCTCCGGTCCGCGCCCTGAGGACCAGCCCGGCAAGGAATCCCAGACGGTCCACACCGACGACGCGCGGAAGGAGGACTGATCGCCGTGCTGACTCCGGTGCTGTCCGACAACTGGGACCAGATCCGTTCCTGGCAGCTGACGAGCTACCAGCGCTCCGGCGGCTACGAGGCGCTGAAGACCGCGCTGCGGATGCAGCCGGCCGACGTGGTCACCGCGGTGAAGGACTCGGGCCTGCGCGGCCGTGGCGGTGCGGGCTTCCCGACCGGCATGAAGTGGTCGTTCATCCCGCAGGACAACCCCAAGCCGAAGTACCTGGTGGTGAACGCGGACGAGTCCGAGCCGGGTACCTGCAAGGACATTCCGCTGATGCTGGCCTCGCCGCACACCCTGGTCGAGGGCGTGATCATCTCGGCGTACGCGATCCGCGCGAACACGGCGTTCATCTACGTCCGCGGTGAGGTGCTGCACGTGGTCCGCCGGCTGCAGCAGGCGGTCGCCGAGGCCAGGGCGGGCGGCTTCATCGGCGCCGACATCCTCGGCAGCGGGTACGACCTCGACGTGGTCGTGCACGCCGGCGCCGGCGCGTACATCTGCGGCGAGGAGACGGCGCTGCTCGACTCGCTGGAAGGTCGTCGTGGTCAACCTCGGCTGCGTCCTCCGTTCCCCGCGGTGGCCGGCCTGTACGGCTGCCCCACTGTCATCAACAACGTCGAATCGATCGCCTCAGTTCCCTCGATCATCGCCAACGGCCCGGACTGGTTCGCCTCGATGGGCACCGAGAAGTCCAAGGGCCCGACGATCTACTCGCTGTCCGGGCACGTCACCAGGCCGGGCCAGTACGAGGCGCCGATGGGGATCACCCTGCGGGAGCTGCTCGACCTGGCCGGCGGGGTCCGCGAGGGCCACACGCTGAAGTTCTGGACGCCGGGCGGATCGTCCACCCCGCTGCTGACCGAGGAGCACCTGGACGTCCCGCTGGACTACGAGGGCGTCGCGGGCGCCGGCTCGCTGCTCGGCACCAAGGCGCTGCAGATCTTCGACGACACCACCTGTGTGGTCCGGGCGACGCTGCGCTGGACCGAGTTCTACAAGCACGAGTCGTGCGGCAAGTGCACGCCGTGCCGCGAGGGCACCTGGTGGCTGGTGCAGATCCTCGAGCGGCTGGAGGCCGGCAACGGCTCCGAGGCCGACCTGGAGACGCTGCTGGATCTGTGCGACAACATCACCGGCCGTTCCTTCTGCGCCCTCGCCGACGGCGCGACCGCGCCGATCACCAGCTCGCTCCAGCACTTCAAGGACGAGTACCTGGCGCACTTCACCCACGGCGGCTGCCCGTTCGACCCGATGGCGGCTGCCGTCTTCGCGACCGCTGGAGCTAACGCATGACCATCCAAGCGAACCCGCCGGCCGGCTCCCAGGTGGAGCGCACCGACCTGGTGACGGTCACGATCGACGACATCGAGGTGAAGGTTCCGAAGAACACGCTGGCGATCCGTGCCGCCGAGCAGATCGGCGTGCAGATCCCGCGGTTCTGCGACCACCCGCTGCTCGACCCGGTCGCCGCCTGCCGGCAGTGCCTGATCGAGGTGGTCGACGCCGGCAACGGCCGGGGGATGCCGAAGCCGCAGACCTCCTGCTCGCTGACCGTTGCCGACGGCATGGTGCTGCGGACCCAGATCAGCTCGCCGGTGGCCGACAAGGCGCAGCAGGGCCAGATGGAGTTCCTGCTGATCAACCACCCGCTGGACTGCCCGGTCTGCGACAAGGGCGGCGAGTGCCCGCTGCAGAACCAGGCGATGACGAATGGCCGGGGCGAGAGCCGCTTCCACGAGGTGAAGCGGACCTACCCCAAGCCGATCAACATCTCCGCGCAGGTGCTGCTGGACCGCGAGCGCTGCGTGCTCTGCGCCCGCTGCACCCGGTTCTCCCAGCAGATCGCAGGTGACCCGTTCATCGAGATGCTCGAGCGGGGCGCCCTGCAGCAGGTCGGCATCTACGAGAAGGAGCCGTTCGAGAGCTACTTCTCGGGCAACACGATCCAGATCTGCCCGGTCGGCGCGCTCACCAGCGCGGCGTACCGGTTCCGGTCCCGGCCGTTCGACCTCGTCTCGGTGCCGTCGGTGGCCGAGCACGACGCGTCCGGCGCGGCGATCCGGGTCGACTTCCGGCGCGGCAAGGTGATGCGCCGGCTGGCCGGCGACGACCCAGAGGTCAACGAGGAGTGGATCTCCGACCGCGACCGGTTCGCGTTCAACTACGCGACCACCGGTGACCGGCTGACCCACCCGATGATCCGCGAGGACGGCGAGCTGCGGCCCGCGTCCTGGCCGGAGGCGCTGGACTTCGCGGCGAAGAAGCTCACCGCCGCCCGGGGCAACGCCGCCGTCCTGACCGGTGGCCGGCTGACCCTTGAGGACGCCTACGCGTACTCGAAGTTCGCCCGGGTCGCCCTCGGCACCAACGACATCGACTTCCGGTCCCGGCCGCACTCGGTGGAGGAAGCGGACTTCCTCGCCGCCGCGGTCGCCGGCACCGGCATCGGTACGACGTTCGCGGACCTGGAGCGCGCGGGATCCGTGCTGCTGGTCGGGTTCGAGCCCGAGGAGGAGTCGCCGACGGTCTTCCTGCGGCTCCGCAAGGGCGTTCGCAAGATCGGCACCAAGGTGTTCACCGTGGCGCCGTTCGCGTCGCGCGGAGTACAGAAGCTCTCGGGGGTCGTCGTCCAGACCTCGCCGGGCACGGAGGCCGCGGTACTGGGTGACCTCCGGAGCATGGGCGAGGCCGGAGCCGCGGCGCAGGAAGCGCTCGGCGCCGACTCGATCATCATCGTGGGCGAGCGGCTCGCGGCTGTGCCGGGTGCACTCTCCGCGGCGCTGCGGCTGGCGCTGGACTCGGGCGCGCAGCTGGCCTGGATCCCGCGCCGCGCGGGCGACCGTGGAGCGCTCGAGGCCGGCTGCCTGCCGGCCCTGCTGCCGGGCGGTCGCCTGGTGTCGGACGCTGCCGCGCGGGTCGACCTGCAGGCAGCCTGGGGCGTCGAGCACCTGCCGGGCACCATCGGCCGGGACACCGGCGAGATCATCGAGGCGGCCGGATCGCTGCAGGCACTGGTCGTCGCCGGCGTCGAGATCGACGACCTGCCGGACCCGGAGGCGGCCCTGGCCGCGCTGGAGGCCGCGCCGTTCGTGGTGAGCTTCGAGCTGCGCAGTTCGCAGGTGACCGAGCACGCGGACGTCATCTTCCCGGTGGTTCCGCCGGCGGAGAAGGACGGCACCTTCGTGAACTGGGAGGGTCGCGAGCGGCCGTTCCCGGTGGTGCTTCAGGTGCCCGCCGCGATGCCCGATGTCCGGGCGCTCGCCGCGCTGGCGCAGGAGATGGACACCCCGCTCGGGTTCAGCACCCCGGCCGCCGCCAAGAAGGAGTTCGACGAGCTCGGCCGCTGGGACGGCGACCGGGCCAGCGAGCCGACGTACCAGGCCGGTCCGGCGCTGGGCGCCTTCGACTCGACCCGGCTGGCGACCTGGCGGATGCTGATCGACGACAGCCGCGGCAACGACGGTGAGCCGCACCTGGTCGCGACCGCCCGCCGGCCGGTGGCGCGGATCTCGCTGACCACGGCGCACCGGATCGGTGTGCACGACGGTGACGAACTCGTGGTGAGCACCGACGCCGGCTCGATCCGGCTGCCGGTGCTGATCACCCCGATGACCGACAACGTGGTCTGGCTGCCGACCAACTCGGCCGACTCGCACGTCAGAAGGTCGCTGCACGCCGACCATGGCTCGATCGTGACGATCGCCGGAGGGAACGCATGAGCCCCATCTCCCTGGTGGCACGGCCGCTCGCCGTGCCGGACGCCGGAGTCGGCAACGATCCCTGGTGGGTCGTTGTCCTCAAGGTCCTGATCATCTTCGTCTTCCTGGTCGTGCTGACGCTGTTCAACATCTGGTGGGAGCGCCGGGTCGTGGCCCGGATGCAGCACCGGATCGGACCGAACGTGCACGGCCCGTTCGGTCTGCTCCAGTCGCTCGCCGACGGTATGAAGCTGATGTTCAAGGAAGACCTGATGCCGAAGGGCGTGGACAGGTTCGTCTACGTCGCGGCGCCGGTGATCGTGTCGATCCCGGCCTTCCTGACCTTCGCGGTGATCCCGTTCGGGCCGACGGTGAAGATCCCCTTCACCGACACCTACACCCGGCTGCAGCTCACCGACCTGCCGGTCTCGGTGCTGTATGTGATGGCGATCGCCTCGATCGGCATCTACGGCATCGTGCTGGGCGGCTGGTCGTCGAACTCGACCTACTCGCTGCTCGGCGGTCTGCGCTCGAGCGCCCAGATGATCTCCTACGAGGTCGGCATGGGCCTGGCGTTCGTGACGGTCTTCCTGTTCGCCGGCTCGATGTCCACCTGGGACATCGTCCAGGCACAGGGCTCGCACCAGTCGATCAACCTGTTCGGCGCGGACATCCCGATCCCCGGCTGGTACGCGTTCCTGCTCTTCCCGTCCTTCGTGATCTACGTGGTCTCGATGATCGGCGAGACGAACCGGGCGCCGTTCGACCTGCCGGAGGCCGAGGGCGAACTGGTGGCCGGCTTCCTGACCGAGTACTCGTCGATGAAGTACGCGATGTTCTTCCTGGCCGAGTACATCAACATGGCGACCGTGTCGGCGCTGGCGACCACCCTGTTCCTGGGCGGCTACCGGGCGCCCTGGCCGATCTCGATCTGGGAGGGCGCGAACTCCGGCTTCTGGCCGGTGCTGTGGTTCGTCGGCAAGATGATGTGCTTCATCTTCTTCTACATCTGGCTGCGCGGAACGCTGCCGCGACTGCGCTACGACCAGTTCATGAAGCTGGGGTGGAAGATCCTGATCCCGGTCTCGCTGGCCTGGATCGTGCTGGTCGCCACCGTGCGCGCCGTCGGCCGCGAGGTCGACTTCCAGCGCAACTGGCTGCTGGTGGCCGCGGGGATCGTCGCGCTGATCGCGGTGATCACGATGTTCCTGCCGCAGAAGAAGACCGAGGACAAGTCCGGACTGCCTGACGATGACGCCGACTTCGACGCCTTCGCCGGCGGGTTCCCGGTTCCACCACCGCTCGTCAAGACTCCGAGCCGAAGCGAGGAAGCCGACCGTGGCTAGTGTCAAAGAATCCCTCTGGGATCCGGTAGCCGGGTTCGGGGTCACCTTCCGGACGATGTTCCGGAAGGTGTTCACCGAGCAGTACCCGTTCGAGAAGAAGCCGACCGCGCCGCGGTTCCACGGCAGGCACCAGTTGAACCGCTGGCCGGACGGCCTGGAGAAGTGCATCGGCTGCGAGCTGTGCGCGTGGGCCTGCCCGGCGGACGCGATCTACGTCGAGGGCGCCGACAACGCCGAGGGCGGCAGGATGTCGCCGGGTGAGCGCTACGGCAGCGTCTACCAGATCAACTACCTGCGCTGCATCCTCTGCGGACTCTGCATCGAGGCGTGCCCGACCCGGGCGCTCACGATGACGAACGAGTACGAACTGGCCGACCGTAGCCGCGAGTCCCTCATCTACGAGAAGAAGGACCTGCTGGCCCCGCTGCTTCCCGGCATGCAGGAGCCGCCGCACGAGATGCTGCTCGGCACCACTGACAAGGACTACTACCGCGGCCTGACCGGCTCGGCCGTCGTCCCCGCCGAGGGAGGTGCCGAGAAGTGATCGGCCTCGTCACCGGCGGCCAGTTCGCCTTCTGGATGCTGGCGCCGGTCATGGTGCTGGCCGCGATCGCGATGATCCTGGTCCGCAAGGCGGTGCACTCCGCGTTGCTGCTGGCAACGGTGATGGTCTGCCTGGCCGTGCAGTACGCGGCCCAGGACGCGCCATTCCTGTTCGCGGTGCAGATCATCGTCTACACCGGCGCCATCCTGATGCTCTTCCTGTTCGTGCTGATGCTGGTCGGCGTCGATGCCTCCGACTCGCTGGTCGAGACGATCCGCGGTCAGCGGCTGCTGGCCGGCCTCGCCTTCCTCGGCTTCGGCATCCTGCTGGTCTTCGCGGTCGGCAACGCCGTGTACGGCGAACCGGTGGGCCTCGCGCAGGCGCAGCCGGACGGCAACCCGAAGGGGATCGCCCAACTGCTGTTCGGCAGGTACGTGTTCGCCTTCGAGGTGACCTCGGCGCTGCTGATCACCGCGGCGATGGGCGCGATGATGCTGGCGCACCGCGAGCGGCTCAAGCCCAAGCGGACCCAGCGCGACCTGGCCGAGGACCGGATCCGCAAGTACGCCGAGACCGGCGTACACCCGGGCCCGCTGCCGACTCCCGGCGTACTGGCCCGGCACAACGCCGTCGACACGCCGGCGCTGCTGCCCGACGGGTCGGTCGCGCCGACCTCGGTTTCGCGCGTGCTGCAGGCACGTGGCACGGTGTTCCCCGAGACCGAGGAGCGCGACGAGATCGAGACCGTCCGCCGGATCGCCGATGGCGACGCCGGCGACGTGGTCCCGCCGGAGCACACCGGCACGGACCTGACCGGATTCGGTGAAGGAGAGAAGCTGTGACCACCGAGCCGTACATCGTCTTGTCGGCGATGTTGTTCAGCATCGGGGCGCTGGGCGTGCTGGTGCGTCGCAACGCCATCGTCGTCTTCATGTGTGTCGAGCTGATGCTCAACGCGACCAACCTCGCGTTCGTCAGCTTCGCCCGCCAGCACGGCAACCTCGACGGCCAGATCGCCGCCTTCTTCGTGATGGTGGTGGCGGCGGCCGAGGTTGTGATCGGCCTGGCGATCATCATGGCCATCTTCCGCACCCGTCGCTCGGCCTCGGTCGACGACGCCAACCTGCTCAAGTACTGAGGTCGATCACCGATGAGTCATGAGCTGACGTGGCTGCTGGTCGCGATCCCGGCCGTGTCCGCGGCGATCCTGTTGCTCGGTGGCAAGGCCACCGACGCCTGGGGTCACCTGCTGGGCACCGCCGCACCGCTGGCCTCGTTCGTCTGCGGAGTCCTGCTGTTCATCCAGATGTCGGGCAAGCCCGGCGACGACCGGTCCGAAACGGTCAAGCTGTTCGAGTGGTTCTCGGTCGGCGGCATCAAGGTGGATGTGACCCTGCTGGTCGACCAGCTGTCCATCCTCTTCGTGCTGCTGATCACCGGTGTGGGTTCGCTGATCCACATCTATTCGATCGGCTACATGGCCGGCGACCCCCGCCGGCGCCGCTTCTTCGCCTACCTGAACCTGTTCATCGCCTCCATGCTGCTGCTGGTGCTGGCGTCGGACTACCTGGTGGTCTTCGTCGGCTGGGAAGGCGTCGGTCTGGCGTCGTACCTGCTGATCGGCTACTACCAGGCCAAGCCGTCGGCCGCGACCGCCGCGAAGAAGGCGTTCGTGGTGAACCGGGTCGGTGACATGGGCCTCTCGCTCGCGGTGATGAGCATGTGGGCGTTGTTCGGCTCCTCCGCGTTCACCACGGTGAACGCGGGCGCCGAGCAACTGTCCTCCACCTGGGCGACACTGCTGGGTCTGATGCTGCTGCTCGCGGCCTGCGGCAAGTCCGCGCAGGTGCCGCTGCAGTCGTGGCTGCTCGACGCGATGGAAGGCCCGACCCCGGTGTCGGCGCTGATCCACGCGGCGACCATGGTCACCGCGGGCGTCTACCTGGTGACGCGGTCGAGCGCGATCTACGAGCAGACCGACGCGGCCTCCACAGCGGTGGTGATCGTCGGTACGGTGACAGTCCTGGTGGGCGCGATCATCGGTTGTGCCAAGGACGACATCAAGAAGGTGCTGGCCGGTTCGACGATGAGCCAGATCGGCTACATGATGCTCGCCGCCGGTCTCGGCCCGGTGGGTTACGTCTTCGCGATCTTCCACCTGCTCATGCACGGCTTCTTCAAGGCCAACATGTTCCTCGGGGCCGGCTCGGTGATGCACGGCATGAACGACGACGTGGACATGCGGCGCTACGGCGGGCTGGCGAAGTACATGAAAGTCACGTTCGTGACGTTCGCCTTCGGCTACCTGGCGATCCTCGGCATCCCGCCGTTCTCCGGGTTCTTCAGCAAGGACAAGATCATCGAGGTCGCCTTCGCGGAGAACACGGTGGTCGGTCTGTGCGCGCTGCTCGGCGCCGGCATCACCGCGTTCTACATGACCCGGCTGATGATGATGACCTTCTTCGGCGAGAAGCGCTGGAAGGAGGACGTGCACCCGCACGAGTCGCCGAAGGTGATGACCGGTCCGCTGATCATCCTGGCGATCCTCTCGCTGGTCGGCGGCGCGCTCTACTTCGTCGGCCACTGGATCGTCAACTGGCTCGAGCCGGTCACCGGTTTCGAGGAAGCACACCCGCCGCTCAGCGAGCTGGCGATGACGCTGATCATCCTCGCGGTGGTCATCGTCGGCGCCGCCATCGGAGTCGTGCTGTTCCGCCGCGACATCCCGCGCGAGGCGCCGGTCCAGGTCTCGCCGGTCACCACCTTCGCCCGCCGTGACCTGTACGGCGACGCGCTGAACGAGGCGGTCCTGATGCGTCCGGGCCAGTACCTCACCCGGACGCTGGTCTGGTTCGACAACCGCGGGGTGGACGGCCTGGTCAACGGGCTGGCCGCGCTCTTCGGTGGGTTGTCCGGCCGGTTGCGCCGGTTCCAGACGGGCTTCGTCCGTTCGTACGCACTCAGCATGGTCTTCGGCGCCGCACTCGTGGTCGTCGCCCTCCTCGCGGTGAGGTTGTCGTGAACATCGGTTGGTTGACCCTGACAATGCTCCTGCCGCTGGTGGGTGTCCTGGCGACGATGGTGGTGCCGAAGGCCAAGGCGCTGCTGTCCAAGCAGGTCGCGGTGGGCTTCTCCCTGCTCACGCTGGTGCTGACCATCGTGATCGCGGTCGGCTACCAGCAGAACGGTCCCGCGGACTACGACGAGACGCACACCTGGATCGCGGCGTTCGGCGCGCACTACGCGGTCGGCCTCGACGGGGTCGGCATCGTGCTGATCGTGCTCACCGCGCTGCTCACCCCGGTCGTGCTGATCGCCTCCTGGAATGACGCGAAGAGCGGCCGCTGGAGCGAGAAGTCCTTCTTCGCCTGGGTCCTGGGCCTGGAGGCGCTGTCGATCGGCGTGTTCGCCGCCACCGACGTGTTCCTCTTCTACGTGCTCTTCGAGGCCACGCTGATCCCGATGTACTTCCTGATCGGTGGCTTCGGCGGCGCCCAGCGCTCGTACGCCGCGGTGAAGTTCCTGCTCTACTCGCTGCTCGGCGGTCTGCTGATGCTGGCGTCCGTGGTCGGCCTGTACGTCGTGTCCGCCAAGACCGGCGACCCGTCGTACCTGCTCAGCGACCTGATGAAGGCCGACATGAGCCAGAACACCGAGCGCTGGCTGTTCCTCGGCTTCTTCTTCGCCTTCGCGGTGAAGGCGCCGATGGTGCCGTTCCACACCTGGCTGCCGGACGCCGCCGCCGAGGCGACACCCGGGACGTCGGTGCTGCTGGTCGGCATCCTGGACAAGATCGGCACCTTCGGGATGATCCGGTTCTGCCTGGGTCTGTTCCCGAACGCGTCCGAGTGGGCCACCCCGGTGGTGCTCGTGCTCGCGCTGATCAGCGTCCTGTACGGCGCGCTGGTGGCGATCGGGCAGACCGACATCAAGCGGCTGATCGCGTACACCTCGATCTCGCACTTCGGCTTCATCGTGATGGGCATCTTCGCGCTCACCTCGCAGGGCCTGACCGGGTCGACCTTGTACATGTTCAACCACGGTCTCTCCACGGCGGCGCTGTTCCTGATCGCCGGCTACCTGATCTCGCGGCGCGGGTCGGCCCGGATCGCGGACTACGGCGGTGTCGAGAAGGTGGCTCCGGTGCTGGCCGGCACTTTCCTGTTCGCCGGCCTGTCCAGCCTCTCGCTGCCCGGATTGTCGCCGTTCATCTCCGAGTTCATGGTGCTCGCCGGGACGTTCAGCAGGCACAAGGTGATCGCGGTGATCGCCGTGCTCGGTATCGTGCTGGCCGCGCTCTACATCCTGATCATGTACCAGCGCCTGATGACCGGGCCGGTGCGTGAAGGGATCGACAAGATCAAGGACCTGAACTTCCGCGAGGTGTTCGCGATCGCACCGCTGGTGCTGCTGATCGTCGGCATCGGCCTCTACCCGAAGCCGGTGGTCGACATCATCAAGCCGGCGGTCCAGTCGACGATGCAGCGCGTGGGTGTCACCGACCCGGCCCCGCAGGTTCCCGTGACGGAGGGACAGAAGTGAGTGCAGTGCTGATGCCGCTGGCGGCGGAGATCTCCAGGCCGCTCGCGGACTTCGTGGCACCGAAGATCGAGTACAACGAGCTCGCTCCGCTGCTTGTCATCTTCGGCGCGGCGTGTGTCGGCGTTCTCGCGGAGGCGTTCGTGCCGCGGTCGTGGCGGCACCTCGTGCAGCTGGCGATCTCCATCCTCGCCCTGCTCGTCGCCGGCGTGCTGACGGTGATCCTGGTGGCCGACAACAAGGAGCTGATCGCGGCCCAGGGCGCGATCTCGGTGGACGGCCCGGCGCTGTTCACCTGGATGCTCCTGCTGGCGCTGACCCTGATCAGCGTGCTGCTGTTCGCCGAGCGCTCGGTCGACGGTGGCCTGTCCGCGTTCGCGGGCCAGGCGGCCGCGGTACCGGGGAGTGAGGCGGAGCGGGAAGCCACCGCGGCCAAGGTCGAGCACACCGAGGTCTTCCCGCTGACCCTGTTCGCGGTCGGCGGCATGATGCTCTTCGCCTCGGCGAACGACCTGCTGACGCTGTTCGTCGCGCTCGAGGTCTTCTCGCTGCCGCTCTACCTGCTCTGCGGGCTGGCCCGCCGTCGCCGGCTGATCTCGCAGGAAGCCGCGATGAAGTACTTCCTGCTCGGCGCGTTCTCCTCGGCGTTCCTGCTCTACGGCATCGCCCTGCTCTACGGCTACTCCGGCACCATGTCGCTGGGCGGCATCTCCGACGCGCTGGCCACCAAGACCGGCGGCGACTCGATCCTGCTGGCCGGTACCGGCCTGATCGGGGTCGGCCTGCTGTTCAAGGTCGGGGCCGTGCCGTTCCACTCGTGGACGCCGGACGTGTACCAGGGTGCGCCGACGCCGATCACCGGATTCATGGCGGCCTGCACCAAGATCGCCGCGTTCATCGGGCTGATGCGGGTCTTCTACGTCGCGCTCGGCGGCACCCGCTGGGACTGGGCGCCGATGATGTGGGTCGTCGCCATCCTGACCATGGTGGTCGGCTCGGTCGTCGCGATCACCCAGACCGACGTGAAGCGGATGCTGGCCTACTCGTCGATCGCGCACGCGGGCTTCCTGCTGACCGCTTTCGTGGGGCTCGCACAGGCCGGCAACGGCGTGCTCAATGGGATCACCTCGACCCAGGCGGTGCTGTTCTACCTGGTCACCTACGGTTTCCCGACCATCGGCGCCTTCGCCGTCGTCACGCTGGTGCGGGACGCGGGCGGCGAGGCGACCCACCTGTCCCGGTGGGCCGGGCTGGGCAAGAAGTCGCCATTGCTGGCCGGCATCTTCGCCTTCTTCCTGCTCTCCTTCGCCGGTATCCCGCTGACCGCGGGCTTTACCGGCAAGTGGGCCGTGTTCACCGCGGCGTGGACCGGTGGCGCCTGGCCGCTGGTGGTGGTCGCCGTACTGTGCAGCGTGGTCGCCGCCTTCTTCTACGTCCGCGTGATCGTGCTGATGTTCTTCTCCGACCTACCGGCTGACAGCCCGGACGTGGCCCTGCCCGGGTGGCAGACCACCGCGGCTGTCGCCCTGGGTCTCGCCGCCACGGTGGTGCTCGGTCTGGTTCCCGGACCGGTGCTCGACCTGGCGGCCCGAGCGGGTGAGTTCATCCGTTGAGCCCGTCACCGCTGCCGGCCGAGAGCCTGGGATTCGAGTTCGCCGACGCGGCGCTCGAGTCCCGGGTTCGTACTGGGCTGGAGGCGGTCGAGCGGGCGCTCCGCGACGCCGCCCGTTCCGAAGCTCCTTTCGTCACCGAGGCCGCCCAGCACGTAATGGTTGCTGGCGGCAAGCGGTTCCGGCCGTTGCTGGTGCTGCTCGCCGCTGAGCTCGGCTCCGAGCCGGGCGCGGCCGAGGTGGTCGACTCCGCCGTGGTGGTCGAGCTGACCCACCTGGCGACGCTGTACCACGACGACGTGATGGACGAGGCAGCCCTGCGTCGCGGCGCCGACAGCGCCAACGCGCGCTGGGACAACTCGGTGGCGATCCTGACCGGCGACTGGCTGTTCGCACGGGCCTCCGACCTGGTGGCCGACCTCGGCCCCGAGGCGGTCAAGATCCAGGCCCGTACCTTCGGCCGGCTGGTCGAGGGCCAGATCCGGGAGACGCTCGGTGTCTCACGGGGCCAGGACCCGCTCGCGCACTACCTGTCGGTGGTCGCGGACAAGACCGGCTCGCTGATCGCGACGTCCGCGCTCTTCGGCGCTCGCTTCGCCGGCGCCTCCGCCGAGATCCAGGAGACGCTGCGGGCCTTCGGTGAGGAGATCGGCCAGGCCTTCCAGCTGGCCGACGACATCCTCGACGTGACCTCGGAGTCCGGCCAGTCCGGCAAGACGCCCGGGACGGATCTGCGCGAAGGCGTGCCGACCCTGCCGGTACTGATCTTCCGGGCCCAGGCAGATCCGGCCAAGGCCGAGGACACCCGGCTGCTCGAACTGCTCGACTCCGACCTGAGCGACGACGCCCGCCTGGCCGAGACCCTCGGGCTGCTGCGGTCGCACTCGTCGCTCCAGCAGGCCGAGGACGACGTACGCCGTCGTGCGGACGACGCCCGCAAGCTGCTCGAGGACCTTCCCGAGGGCTCAGGCCGCAGCGCGCTCGAGTCCCTGTGCGACCTGGTGGTCACCCGCTCGGTCTGATCCCACCTGCTCGTGCGGGCTGTTGGTCGGCTCGCGACGTGAAGGTGATCTTGCGGAGCCGGTCGGCCTGGTCCCGGTCCAGGATCACCGCGGAGGCCGCGCCGGGGACCACCTGCCCGGGGTCGTCGGCTGCCAGGTCGAGCAATTCGGGCCAGCGCCGGCTGTGGGTCGCCATGCTCCGTGCTCGCACCACCCGCGCCCGCGCGTGCTGACCGAGCCGCGCCACGTCGGCCGGTACGTCGAGCATGATCAGGTGGACCGCCACTCCCGAACGCCGGGCCCATCGCCCGATGAGCTGTCGCGCCCAGGGCCTTGTTGCGCAGTCGTGAACCACCAATGGGCCGCCGCCGCGGATGGCCCGTAGTACGCGCGCGTAGTACGTGAGGTGCATCAGCGGGCGCCAGACGGAGTACGGGACCGGACCGAGCACCGGCATCCAGCGGTCCCTGATGCGTTCGGAGTCGAGGACCCGTACGTCGGCGGTCCCGGGGAACAACCGCCGGAGCAGAGTGCTCTTGCCGGCTCCCGGGATCCCGGCCAGCACGACGACGGAGTCCGCCGGGTACCGCAACTCGGTGATGCCCGGATCCTGGCGGGCGCTCGGCGGGATGAGCAGAGCTGTCAAGGAACCTCCCTCGGCCTTTCCCTCGACAACGGGGGAGGCGGCGACCGGTGTTCCGCGATCGGCGCCCGGGACCCTAAGAACTCGATGAGAATCCGCTGAGTCCGCCGAGGACGTCCGATCTGTTCAAGACGGGCGGCGCGGCGGCCGGATAGCGTCGCCGTCATGGCTACAGAAACCCGGCACCTCAGTACCTTCGTCGATCGGTCCGCGCAGGAGGTCTACGACTTCGCCTCCGACCCGGCCAATCTGCCCGCGTGGGCCGCGGGGCTGAGCAGCAAAGTGGAGCAGGTCGACGGCCAGTGGTTCGCGGACTCACCGATGGGCCGGATCGAGCTCGCCTTCGCGCCCAGGAACTCGTACGGCGTACTGGACCACACCGTCACGCTGGCGTCGGGCGAGGCGACGGCCAACCCGATGCGGGTGATTCCCGACGGGGCCGGCTGCGAAGTCGTCTTCACGCTCCGGCGCCGTCCGGGCATGACCGATGAAGACTTCGCTGCCGACGCCGACGCCGTACAGGCCGACCTCAAGACCCTCAAAGCCCTGCTGGAAAAGGCCTAACGCCCGATCCAGACCGGGCTCTCGACATAGTGGTTGTCGTAGAGATCGCTGGTCGCGGCAAGCTCGGCCGGGTCGGTCTCGCCGCGGTACACGCCCTCGAGCAGCCGGTAGTAGTCGAACCGCGGCTTGGCGTGAGTGAGCACGAACAGTACTTCGGTATCCGTGGTGCCGGCCGCCTCGAAGGCGTGCGGAGTGTTCGGCGGGATCACCAGGAAGTCGCCCTCGTTGAGGATCACGAGATCTTCGCCAGTGAGAACGCGGAGGCTGCCGGTGAGGACGTAGAACAGCTCGGACGCGTCCGGCTCAGGACTTGAGGTTGGCGAACCAGTTACGGGTGTCGTCGGCGGTGGCGGGGTAGGAGGTTTCGACCTGGCGGACGAGGTCGGCGATGGTCTTGCCGGCCAGTTCGCGGCGATAGGTGAGCTCGGCCTTGCGCATCGACTGGGAGATCACGCAGATCTTGCGGTAGTCGGCCTTCGGGTCGGCGCCCGGTCCGGCCTTCAGGATCTGCGTGCAGCGGAAGGCGTCCTCTGGTCCGTCGATCGCGGTCACGACGTCGAGCACGCTGATCTTGTCCGGCCGGCGGGCCAGCTGGAAACCTCCCTTGGGTCCGGAGGTCGAGGTGAGGATGCCCGCTCTGCTCAGCGCCTGGAGTTGTTTGTTCAGGTATGCGGTGGGCAGGTTGTAGAACGCGGCGAGGCGCTTGGCGGTGACGGCCTCTCCGGGGATGAAGCACAGGTTCACGCAGCTGTGCAGCGCCCACTCCACGCCCTCGTTCATCTTCATAACCTAGATACTAAATGTCCAGAATGAAGTCCGTCAAGAGCCCGGCGCACCCTCGAGCGCCGGGCTCCTGGCTGAGTGCTGAAACGGTGGCTTAGCGCGTGAAACACCGTTTCAGACGGTAGTCGGTGGTTCTGGTGGTGGACGGTTCAGGGAGCGAGGTGGTGGGGCGGCTCGTCAGCCGCCCCACCGGTCAGGGGGTTAGTTGCCGCGAGGCTAGGGAGCAGAAGCGGGGACGGGGTGAAGGTCAGGTGAACGTCGTGAGGCTTAGGTTGTCCTAAGTCGCCAAGAGCGGTGAAACGGTCACGCTGCGGAGGCGGCGACCTCGAGCGGCAGGGTACGCCGGCGACGCGTCACGCCGTGCCAGGTGAGGATCACCAGCGCCAGCCAGACCAGCCCGAAGCCGGCCCAGCGCATCGGCGACATCAGTTCGTGGAAGACCAGCACGCCCACGGCGAACTGCATGATCGGCGCGATGTAGTTCAGCAGTCCCAGCGTAGTCATCGAGATCCGGGTCGCGGCGGCGCCGAACAACAGCAGCGGTACGGCGGTGATCGGCCCTGTCAGCAGCACGAGCACCAGGTAGCCGAGGCCCTCGTGGGTCACGGTGGATTGGCCCTGGACACCCAGTACCAGGATCGCGATCAGCGCGAGCGGGGCCACCGTCGCCGACTCGACCGCCATCCCCTCGATCGCCCCGGCGCCGGCCTTCTTCTTCGCCAGCCCGTAGAGCCCGAACGAGAAGGTCAGGATGATCGCGACCCACGGCGGCCGGCCGTTCTCAATGGTCAGGCCGACCACGGCGACGAACGCGATCGCCAGCGCGATCCACTGCGCCACCCGGAGCCGCTCCTTCATCACGATCACGCCGAGCAGCACGGTGAACAGCGGAGTGATGAAGTACCCGAGCGAGGTCTCGACCACCCGGCCGTGGTTGACGCCCCAGATGTAGGTGCCCCAGTTCACCGAGATCAGCAGCGCCCCGGCGACCAGTGGCCACCGCCGGCGGGGATCCCCGAGCAGGGCCCGCACCTGGCCGAAGCGTCGCCGTACCAGCACCAGCGCGACGATCGTGATCAGTGACCACAGGATCCGGTGGGCGAGCAGTTCGACCGCGCCGGAGGAGTCGAGCAGTTTCCAGTAGAGCGGGAAGAGGCCCCAGAGCAGATAGGCGGAGAAGCCGTAGATGAACCCTCTCCGCTGTTCTGGCACGCTGGCGAGTCTAGACCTGAGGTCAGTTGCGTCCAAGTCCTTTGCTCATGACGTGAGATGCGCTTTACCGATGAGGTTGGATAGAGGGGTGCAACGCGATTCTGGGAGGCGCACGTGGGCGTGAGGACCGGACTGGTCTCGGTGACGTTTCGTCAGCTGGCCGTCGAAGAGGTCGTCGAGGTGGCCGCGCAGTCGGGCCTGGCCGCGATCGAGTGGGGCGGGGACATCCATGTCCCGCTCGGTGATCTGCCGGCCGCCCGCAAGGCCCGCGCGCTCTGCGAGGACCACGGCCTCGCCGTTGCCGCCTACGGTTCCTACCTGCGGGCCGGCAGCGTCGACCGCGAAGAGATCCGTACTGCGGTCAACACCGCCGCGGAGCTCGGGGCGCCGCGGATCCGCGTCTGGGCCGGCACTGTCGGGACCGCCGAGGCGGGAGTCGGTGACCGGATGGCGGTGACCCGCGGTCTGGCCGAGCTCTCGGACGTGGCGGCCGGCTCCGGGATCGAGATCGCGATGGAGTTCCACCGGGGCACGCTGACCGACGAGGTGGACTCCACCATCACCCTGCTGCTGGATGTCGGCGCGCCCAACCTCACGACGTACTGGCAACCTCCGGTGGATCTCGACGACGGCGAGTGCCTGGCCCAGCTGGAGGCGCTGATGCCGTGGCTCAGCACCGTGCACGTCTTCTCCTGGTGGCCTTCCAACACCAGGCTGCCGCTGTCCGGCCGCGAATCCCTGTGGCGTCCGGTGCTCGACCGCATCGCCAAGGAGCCTCGCGAGATCAACGCGCTGCTGGAATTCGTTGCCGACGACTCGGTGACCCAGCTGGCCACCGACGCCGCCAAACTCCACAGCTGGGTGCCGACTGTCTGACCCCGGTCGAAAATTTCTGCTGAGGTCTGGTCAAGCGGTAGAAAGTGACGCAATTCTTGCGGTGACCGCGTTTCGCCCCAATCGCGTCCCGGAGGTTGATCCATGTCCCTCTTCAGCAAACCCCTTCCCCGCGTCCTGGCTGTACTGTCGCTGTTCGCGGCGATGCTCGGCGCCACTGTGGTGACCTCGGTGGTCACCGCGACCGAGGCACACGCCGACGGCTGCTACACCTGGAGCCGCACGCTCAGCCAGGGAGCCAGTGGCGAGGACGTCCGCCAGTTGCAGATCCGCGTCGCCGGCTACCCGGCGTACGGCGCGCACATCGCCGCCGACGGCGCCTTCGGCCCGGCGACCAAGGCCGCGGTGCAGCGGTTCCAATCGGCGTACGGTCTGGGCGCGGACGGCATCGCCGGACCCGCGACCTTCAGCAAGATCTACTCCCTACAGGACGACGACTGCACGCCCATCCACTTCGCCTACACCGAGCTCGACGACGGCTGCGGCGGAAGCGGCTGGGACGGCGGCCCGCTGTCCGCGGCCGCGACCAAGGCCAACGCGCTGCAGACCATGTGGCAGCTCGAGGCGATGCGGCACGCGCTCGGCGACCAGCCGCTGAACATCACCAGCGGATTCCGCAGCATCCCCTGCAACAACTCGGTCGGCGGTGCGAGCAACAGCCAGCACCTGTACGGCCGATCGGCCGACCTGGTCGGCGCGCATTCGCTGTGCACGTTGGCGAAGCAGGCCCGCAACCACGGCTTCGGCGGCATCTTCGGTCCCGGCTACCCCGGCCACAACGACCACACCCACGTCGACATCCGCACCAGCAACGCCTGGTCGGCTCCGACCTGCGGCATCTGACGAACCGATCGACCCGGCCCCCGTCCGGGCCGGGTCGATCACCCTGTACTGCGAACCAGCTGCGCGAGGGTGATCCCGGCGGCCCGGTCGAGGTGCTCCGCCGTCAGGCCGGCCGCCTGGGCTCCCAGCACGTCGAGCTCCAGGTTGTCGCCGATCATCAGGACATCCGCGGGCTCCACGCCGAGCGCCTCGCAGGTCCGCAGGTACGCCTCGGGCGCGGGCTTGCTGCAGCCGAGCGTCTCCGTGGTGCAGACGACGTCGACCAGGTCGGCAAGGCCGATCGCCGCGAGCTTGTTGTTCTGCTGCGCGGTGCTGCCGTTGGTCAGCACGCCGATCCGCCAGCCGTTGCCGCGGGCAACCTCCAGCGCGGGCCGGGCGTCGTCGAAGGCCGACCAGCTCGCGCGATAGCGGTCTAGGTAACCTGTGAAGAGCTCGTCCAGCTCGTCGTCGGCCTGCGGCACCGGCAGCGACAGCATCGGCAGGAAGTCCCGCAGCCTGCCCCGCCGCTGCCCCTGGTGGCTGGTCTGCCCGGTCAGCCAGCGGTCGTACTGCACCCGCTCGATCTCGAACCAGCGGGTGACCAGGTCGTCGGAGAACCTCGCCCCGAGGGTCGGGACCCAGGCCCGGATCGCGGTGGTGGCCGAGGTGGTGTGGTCGAAGAGGGTGTCGTCCAGGTCGAAGATGACCGCCTTCACGCGGGGACCACCGAGTCCCGGTTGAGCTCGCGATGGTTCGCATATCCCGACAGCGCGAGGGTGAGATCGAGCTCGGCCAGCAGACAACGCAGTACATGATCGACACCTGCCTGTCCGGCCAGGGCCAGTCCGTACAAGAAGGGCCGGCCGAGCAGCACGGCCTTGGCGCCGAGCGCGAGCGCCTTCGCGGCATCCGAACCTGTGCGCACACCCGAGTCGAAGAGAACGGTCAACTGCTCGCCGACCGCGTCCGCGATCGCGGGCAACGCATCGAGGGAGGCGATCGCGCCATCGACCTGGCGGCCGCCATGGTTCGACACCACCACGCCGTCCACGCCGTGCTCGGCCGCGAGCTTGGCGTCGTCGACCGAGGTGATGCCCTTCAGCACGATCGGGCCGTCCCAGTTGTCGCGCAGGAAGGACAGTTCGTCCCAGCCGAGACCGACGTTCGGGAACATCTGCGCCCAGTGCATCACCGCCGCGGTCGGGTCCTCCTCGAGCGGCTTGGCCAGCTTCGCGCGGAAGGCGGGATCGCTGAAGTAGTTCGCCAAGCCCTCGCCCTTGAGGAACGGCAGGAAGCCGCGGTCCAGGTCGGCCGGGCGCCAGCCGATCGTCCCGGTGTCCAGCGTCACCATCAGCACGGAGTACCCGTTGTCCTTGGCGCGTCGGAGGAAGCTCAGGCAGACGTCCTTGTCGGTCGGCCAGTACAGCTGGTACCACTTGTTGTCCGCCTCGATCTGCTCGAACGAGTGGCTCGCCTGGGTCGAGTGGGTGTAGGTCAACCCGAGCGCACTGGCAGCCCTCGCCGTAGCGAGCTCGCCCTCGGGATGCGCGAGCGTCTGGACGCCGACCGGCGCGATCAGCACGGGCGCGGGCATCCTGGTGCCGAGGATCGTGCAGGACAGATCCCGCTCGGTGCTGCCGCGCAGCATCCGCGGTACCAGTCGCCACCGGTCGAACGCGGCCAGGTTGGCCCGCGCGGTCGAACCGCTGCCCGCGCTCGGCACGATGTAGCCCATCGCCTCGGCGGTCAGGTTCGCCGCGGCCTGGGACTCCAGCCGGGACAGATCGGTGGTGATCTCCGGCCGGGTGTCCTGGAACATCCCCTGCACGTAGATGCTCAACTGGTGATCGCCGTAGTTCGCCATGCCGGATGTTTTCACAAGCGCTTCCCGCAGGTACAGATGCTGACCTGCGTGCCGTGATCGGATGGTGCCCGCATGACATCCGTCAGGGGCAGATCGGTACGGACAGCACCGTCGCCCGGGCGTTGTCCCCTCGAAGCTGGGAGGAGACACCCGGAGGAGAGGGAACATGGAGCAGAGGCGGCGGTACTGGCCGGCAGTCGGGTTGTTCTTCCTGGCGCCGTTGGTGGCGGAGTTCCTGCTCGGGAACCTCCCGGTCACCAAGTTGTTCGCGCTCTTCGCCCTGGCACCTCTGTACGGCGGTGGGGCGGTCGTGATTCGCGAGGTGGCCCGCCGGCGCGGCTGGGGATACCCGAGCATCATGCTGCTGGCGCTCGCGTACGGCGTACTGGAGGAGGGGGTGACCACCCAGTCGCTGTTCAACCCGAACTACGCGGATCTGCGGCTGCTGGATCCGGGGCACATCTCCGCGCTGGGCATGGGTGCTCCGTGGACTGTCTTCGTGCTCTCGATCCACACGCTCTGGAGCATCACCGTCCCGATCGTGCTGATGGAGTCGGTGTCACGCCGACCGCGAGAGCCTTGGCTGGGCAGGAAGGGCTTCGTGGTCTTCTGCGTGATGTTCGCCTTCGGCATCTTCGCGACCACCGCCTTCCAGTTGCAGAGCGACTCCTTCGTCGCATCCGCCGGGCAGTTCATCGGGGTCGGGGTCGCGCTGGTGGTGCTGATCGCGCTCGCGGTTTGGGTGGGGCGCCGGGAACCGGTCCACGAGCACGGCTCGGCCCTGTCAGTTTGGCTGGTCGGTGTTGCCGGACTGGCCGGCACGTCGCTCTACATGGTGGTGGATGACCTCGACCTGAACGGCTGGCTCCAGGCGGTGCTCCTGCTGGCACTGATCGCGGTCGGGACCTTGGTCGTACTCCGCTGGTCGCGGCGCGACGGCTGGACCCGCCTGCACACGCTGGCGCTGGCCGGGGGAGCCCTGTTGACCTATGCCTGGCACGCGTTCCCGGAGAAGTCGCTCGGTGGCGGGTCGAAGGCGGTCGACCTGGCGGGCAACGCGGTGTTCGCAGTACTGGCGGTGGCTCTGCTCGTGATCGCCTGGCGGCGGACGGCGGTGGCAGTCGTCACACCCGCGGCTGAGATGACCGGGGATGACGGAATGGCTGATGCGACAATCAGGCGTGACAAGTTCGGTGACTCCTGACAACAGGCCTATTTCCCGGCACGTCGGCCTGGCTCTGCTGGCGCTGGCGACCGGTGGATTCGCGATCGGGACCACCGAATTCGTGACGATGGGTCTGCTGCCGCAGATCGCGGACGGGGTCGGCATCTCGATCCCGACCGCCGGGCACATCGTCTCGGCGTACGCGATCGGTGTCGTCGTCGGTGCTCCGGTGATCGCGGCGCTGGGCGCCCGGACCGGACGCAAGCGGCTGCTGCTCGGCCTGATGGCAGTGTTCGTGCTCGGCAACGTGCTCTCCGCCGTTGCCAACAGCTACGAACTGCTGATGGCCGCGCGGTTCCTGACCGGCCTGCCGCACGGCGCGTTCTTCGGGATCGGCGCCGTCGTCGGAGCCTCGATGGTGCCGGTGACCCGGCGCGCCTGGGCCGTCTCGATGATGATGGTCGGGCTGCCGGTGGCGAACATCATCGGCGTCCCGCTGACCACCCTGCTCGGGCAGTGGCTCGGCTGGCAGTTCCCGTTCCTGGCGGTCGGGGTGCTCGGGCTGCTGACGTTGGTGGCGGTCTGGTTCTGGGTCGCTCCGCAGCCGGTCGGGAACGACGTGAACATCCGGAGCGAGCTGAGCGCGCTGGCCAAGCCGCAGGTCTGGATGGCCTTGCTCATCGGCATGGTCGGCTTCGGTGGCATGTTCGCGACCTACTCCTACATCGCGCCGACGATGACCGAACTGGCCGGCTTCAGCGCGGCCGCGGTGCCGATCGTGCTGGCCGTCTACGGCGTGGGGATGACCGGCGGGACTCTCGTCGGTGGACGGCTCGCCGACCGCGCGCTGATGCCCAGCCTGTACGGCGGGTTGGTGGCGGTGGCGGTGGTTCTCGGAACGTTCGGGTGGTTGGCGCAGAGCAAGGCAGGGGCGCTTGTCGGGGTGTTCGCGATGGGGTTCAGCGCGAGCATCCTGATTCCGGCGCTGCAGACCCGACTGATGGATGTGGCGCACGAGGGGCAATCGCTGGCGGCTTCGCTGAACCACTCGACCTTGAACGTGGCGAATGCGCTGGGCGCGTGGCTCGGGAGCGTCGTACTGGCCGCTGGGTACGGGTACGAGTGGCCGAGTCGGGTGGGTGCTGCGCTGGCTGTGGCCGGGTTGGTGCTGGCGCTGGTGTCGGGGTTGATGGACCGGCGTTCGGTGCTGACTCTTGAGCGGGTCACCGCCTGAGCGGCTACTGCCTGAGCTTGCGGACGATGAGGCGGAGTTGCTCCTCGTAGTTCGCCGGCGCATCGGAGTACAGCAGGGGAGCGGTGATCATGCCGGTGATGGCGAGCATCACGGCCTGCGGATCGAGATCCGCGGCCAACTCCCCGGCCTTCAAATTGTCGAGGTGTTGTCCGGGCTGTTCCCGCTCGTTTGTGGTGCTGCCGTCGAGCATGGTGCGGGCGGCGAGCTTGGCCCAGCGCGGGTCGGCCAGCGCTTCGCGGAGGTAGCCGACCGCCAGGTCTTCCAGCGACTCCGCTTCCTCGCGGAAGCCCTGCTCGCGGTGCTCCCCGAGCCGGAAGATCGCGCCGTACAGGCCCCGCTTGCCGCCGAAGTGGTAGCTGATCAGTTGCTTGTTCACTCCAGCGCGGCTCGCGATGTCCGCCACTCGCGCGCCCGCCAGGCCCCGCTCCGCGAACTCCGTCAGCGCCGCGTCCAGCAGGGCGGCCTTGGTCCGCTCGGCGTTCACCGTGCGTCCGTCAGTGGGAGGGCCTTCAGTCGTCACGGCAGCGAGGTTATCAGCCGGATGGTTGAAAAGACGCCGGTGGCGTGGCCCCGTCGCGATCACCAGGTAGTTGGTTAGATCGGGGTATGGCGACAATGACGTTGAGTGGGCCCGATCTGGCCCGGCGGCGGGGACTGCGGCAGATGCGCCTGGTCGCGCTGTCGCTACTGGTGCTGGCGGCGATCGTGTACGTCGTGACGCTGCACCGCGACGGCGGCTGGGGCTACGTGAACGCCGCGTCCGAGGCGGCGATGGTCGGCGCGCTGGCGGACTGGTTCGCGGTCACCGCGTTGTTCCGGCGGCCGCTCGGACTGCCGATCCCGCACACCGCCATCGTGCCGACCCGCAAGGACAGCCTGGCCGAGAGCCTGGAGCAGTTCGTCACCGAGAATTTCCTCTCCGAAGAGGTGGTCGCGGAGAAGATGCGGACCGCCGAGGTCAGCCGCCGGGCCGGCGAGTGGCTTGCCGCTGGCAACCATGCCGAGCGGATCGTCGAGGAAGGCGCCCGGACGATCGGCGCCGCGCTGCCCAAGCTCGGCGACGAGGACGTGACCGCGTTCATCCGGGGCTCCTTGCTGCCGCGGTTCGCCCAGGAGCCGTTGAGCCCGATCGCCGGACACTTCCTGCAGTCTGTGGTGGAAGACGGTGCCCACCACGCGCTCTTCGACCTGCTGGTGGTCGAGGCGTACGACTGGCTCCGCGACAACCGCGAAACCTTGACCGAGGTGGTCGGTCCCCGGGCGCCGCGCTGGTCTCCCCGGTGGGTCGACACGCTGGTGATCGACCGGATCCACAAGGAGGCGCTGACCTGGCTGGCCGGAGTACGGGACGAGCCCCAACACCCGGCCCGCAAGGCGATCGACCGCCTGCTCGGCCAACTCGCGGACGACCTGCAGAACGACCCCGACATGATGGAGCGCTTCGAGGCGTTCAAGCGCCGCATGCTCAGCCACCCCGACATGGGCACCAGCCTCACCGCCGTCTGGGACGCAGTACGCACGGCCCTCATCGGCGCCATCAACGACCCCGAGGGCCCACTCCGCTCTCGCGCCGCGCAAGCGATCAAAGACCTCGGCAAACGCCTCCAAACCGACGAGGTACTCCGTGCGCGTGTGGACACCCGCGCCTCCGAGGCAGTCGGCTACGTAGTCCGCACCTACGGCACCGAAATCGTCTCCGTCATCTCCGACACCATCGAACGCTGGGACGGCCAAGAAGCCTCAGCCCGCATAGAACTCCACGTAGGCCGAGACCTCCAATTCATCCGAATCAACGGCACCGTAGTCGGCGCCCTGGTAGGCCTCGTAATCCACACCCTCAGCCAACTCCTGTAACCCACCCACCTCCTCCGCCACCACTCCCACCCACCCTCGTCCCGCCGCTTCTCCATCGCAGCTCAGCGAGAACAGGGGTGTTCAGCAGCCGGGTCGGCTTTGATCCACCCGGGTGCTGCCTCTACTTCGGGCGCGGGCGACGGCCCGGGAGTGCCGAGTTGTCAGGTGCTCGGGCTATCCCTAGACTGAATCAGGACGAGGGGAAGTGATTCAGTTGGTCCACGCGGACACGACTTCCGGCCGGATCATCGAGGCGCGCGAGGCAGCCAAGCTCACGCAGCGCCAGCTCGCTAGTCGATCCGGCATCGCCCAAGCAACCCTTTCGCGCATCGAGCAAGGCGCCCGGCTGCCCAAGATGAACGAGATCCTCGCCCTCGCCTGGGCGCTCGGCTGCACGGTCTCGGAGTTGACCGGGATCTCGGAGGTCAAGACCAGACTCTTGTGCGTCGCGCGCGCGACTGATCAGTCGAGCATGGAGACGATGCAGCGCGAGCTGAGCCACTACCTGGAGCTGGACGCCTACCTCGAGGACCAAGGGATCCCGTCGCAGCTATGAGCGCAGAGGACCATGGCCGGGCCCGCGCAGCAACCTTCCGCGAGCAGCACAACCTCGGGCACGCCCCGCTGCCTGATCTGGTCAGTCTGATCGAGTTGACCCAGCGCATCGACGTCGCGGTCATCGAGGCCGAGCAGGACGAGCACGGGATGACCATGCGCGATCCGGTTCGCCAAGTGGTGATGCTGGCTGTCGCGCTGACCAGCCATCCGATGCGCCAGCGCAGCACACTTGCTCACGAGCTGGGTCATGTCCTGTTCGGCGACTTCACCGCACCGAAGGACGGTGGCTGGGACCGCCGAAGTCCTGAAGAGATCCGTGCGGACGCCTTCGCCCGGCATCTCCTCGTACCGATCGCCGGCATCAAGTCGGTCTTGGCGGACCGTGACGCAGGTCGGACCGAGGATGCTCGGTCTGGCGCCAAGGGACGGCGTGGACCGGAGAAGGTCTCGCTGCCGGAGTTGTCCGTGCTCGTGCAGCGGTTCAAGGCGTCACCGAGCCTGGTGGCGATCCAGCTCTGTGGGGCGCGTTTGATCAGCATCGCGCAGAAGAACGAGTGGATGACGCTGTCGACGCCGACGCTTGCCTCACGCTTCGGCTGGTCCGATCTGTACCAGGGGTGGCAGCACGAATCCCAGACCAGGCGGGCCCCTCAGCGATTGTTGTCCAGGGCAACCGAGGGCTACGTGGCAAACGTCGTGTCGCTCCAGGCGGTGGCGCGGCTGCGAGGCCTGCCCGAGGAGCAGATCGCGGCCGAGCTTGAGGAGGCCGGCATCATCCCGGCCGAAGTGGAGCCTGTTCCGGTACCTACAGCCCCCGAGCGTCGTCCGGACACAGACTTCAGCGAGCTTGATGCCTTGGAGGAGTCGACCGGGTCCGCGGGTGACAAGGCTGCTCCCAAAGCTGGCAGGGGAGCGCACGACGAATGACCGACCCCGTCATCGTCGACGCCGGGCCCGCCCTGAACTTCTTCTCGATCAACAAGGAACGCCTGCTGCTTGATGCCATCGGCAAGATCGCCGCGCCCGAAACCGTCGCCGGCGAGATCCGGCGCAAGGCTCACCGAGACCCTCGATTCAGGGCGGCGGCCGACGTGTGGACGAAGCTCGAGCGGACAGCCTGGCTGGACGTGCTCTCGGACGATGTCACCCCGGAACTCGCGTCCGCGGTCCAGCGCATCACCAGGATTCCGATGGCCGAGCGGCTCAGACAGAGCAAGGACCTCGGTGAGGTCATGGTGCTGGCCCACGCCGCCGTCCGGGCGGAAACCGGGCGAGACGTGGTGGTACTGATCGACGATGCAGGCGGTGCCAAGCTGGCCGCGATCGAAGTCGCCCGGCTGCAGCGCCTGCGCGCACTAGGCCGCTGTGTGGGGGCTCTGGGTCTCATGAACACCCAGGTCGTTCTCGAGCGCGGTGCGGGCCGAAAGTACCTGCCCGACCGCAAGGCGATGCGACGGACCTACGCCCAGCTGCGCGAATGCGACGACGGACTGGTCGACATCACCCAGACAGACCTGCTCTCGAAACGCGTGTGGCCCAACGCCTGACACCAAGCCGGCTGGCAGACAGGCAGGCGAACCAACCACCAGCCACGCGAGCGCGAGCCAACCACCAGCGCACACCGGTGAAGCCGCGTGGGTGGTTGGTTGACCGTCCAGGTGTCGGAGACGATTACCAGGGCCTGGAAGTCTTCGGACATACCTTCCAAGCGGCAATTCGTCCGTGTTTCGCAACATTTGGGGTCGGGCGCGCATCATCTCAGTAGGTGCCTTTCCGGCGATGGGTGGGGGAACGGTTATGAAGCTTGAGTTGCGGTGTTTTGGCGCACCGATGATCAGCGGGGGGCGGCAGGTGGTGACGGCTCTTCTGGTTGTGCCTCTGCTGATCGCCGGTGCTGTGGTGAGCCTTCCGCCGGCGGACGCTGCCGAGACTGCGGTGGTGATTCCGGCGGGTTTCACGCCGGTGCCGATCGCGACCGGGCAGCCGGCCGCGAACCTGACGAACTTCGAGTTCCTGCCGGGCGAGCGGGTGCTGACGCTCGGGCGGGACGGCCGCCTGACCGTGGTGTCGGACGATGCGCCGCCGCGGACGCTCCTGACGATTCCGGACGTCACGCACACGGGTGATCTCGGTGCGCTCGGTCTCACGCTGGCTCCGAACTACGCCACGACGGGGCAGCTCTACCTGCAGTACGCCCGGACCACTGCGACCGGGAGTCGCGTGATGCGCGTCTCGCGCTGGACAGCAGCGCCGGTCGACAACCCGACCACGCTCGGCGGCGAACAGGTCCTGCTGGAGGCGCCGCTCACCAGCGTCTACCACGGCGGTGGGACGGTTCTGGTCGCGCCGGACGGCAAGCTGCTGATCAGCATCGGTGATAGCGCCGCGCCGCTCGCCTCCCCGAACCCCGATGCCTTGCGGGCGCAGAGTCTGGACGGCCCCTACGGCAAGATCCTCAGGATCGATCCGCTCACCGGCGCCGGAGTGCCTGGCAACCCCTACTACAACGCGGCATCTGCGTCGTCGTGGCGAAGCAGGGTCTACGCGTATGGCGTGCGCAACCCGTTCCGGATGTCGGTGGATCCGCGGAACGGGCAGGTACTCGTCGGCGACGTCGGCTGGACGGCGTACGAGGAGGTCAATCGGCTGGCCGCTGGTAAGAACTACGGCTGGCCCTGCTACGAGGGACCGGGCCGGCAGCCGGGATACGCCAACACCGCGCAGTGCCAGCAGGTCTACACGCAGTCAGTGCAGGGACCGCTGTGGAACTACCCGTCGCCCAACGTCCAGGCGGCGGTCACCGGCGGTACGTGGTACACGGGCACGTCCTACCCGGCTGCGTACCGGGACGCGTACTTCTTCGCGGACTACGCGCAGCAGAAGATCTGGACCATGATGATCGACGCGCAGGGCAAGATCACCAGGCCCCCCGAGGCCGCGGCCTTCGCCACCGGTATCGGCGGGCCGGTCGCGCTGAAGACCGGTCCGAACGGTGACGTGTACTACGCGGACATCCTCTCGTCCAACCTGGTCCGGCTGCGCTACTCGGCCGGGAACCGGGCGCCTGTTCCGCGCGCCGGCACCACCGTGAACCCGGACACCTTGACGGTCACCTTCGACGGCTCGGCGTCGTACGACCTGGACGGCGACGATCTCACGTATACCTGGGACTTCGGCGACGGCAGCCAGGGAACGGGTGCGATCGCAGCTCACACCTACGCGGTCCCGGGGAGGGTCAGCGCGACGCTCACCGTCAAGGATCCTCTCGGTGCCGCGGCGACCACCACTGTCACCGTGGTGCCGGACAACCACTCGCCGGTGCTCACGCTGTCTGCTCCCGACAAGAAGTACGCCGTCGGGAACACCGTCTCCTTGAGCGCCTCCGCGAATGACATCGAGGATGGCGCACTCCCGGTGTCCTGGCGGACCGACCTGATCCATTGCGACACCGGCGGCGGGTGCCATCTCCATCCCGGCCAGACCAGCACGGGGCCGACCTACTCGGATCTGTTCGACGACCATGGCGACGAGACACGCATGCAGATCACCGCTTCGGTGGTGGACCAGGCCGGCGTGCGGACCGAGAAGGTGTACTCCGCTGAGCCGGATCTGCGCACGCTGACTGTGCTGGCCCCGGCGCCGGTGCTCATCAACGGTGCCCAGCGGGTGAGCGTCAAGGTGGCGGTGAACTCGAGCAACGAGGTGTCCGCTCCCAGCGTGGCCGGCAGCACGGTGTTCACGAGTTGGTCCGACAGCGGGCTGCAGACGCACACGCTGAAGATGCCCGCGGGCGACCGGACCCTGACGGCGCACTACGCCAAGTTCGTACCCGGTCGGTACGGCGACTACAACGGTGACGGGCGCACCGATCGGACGGTGTTCCGGCCGTCAACGGCGACCTGGTTCGACCTCGGGTTGTTCAACACCCAGTACGGCGGTGCCACCGACCTGCCGGTCCCCGCGGACGTGAACTCCGACGGGCGGACCGACGTGGTGAGCTGGCGTCCGTCGGACGGGATGTGGCAGGCGCGCGGACTCTTCGAAGTCCGCTGGGGTGGGAACGGGGACGTGCCCGTCCCGGGTGACTACAGCGTCAACGGCCGTACCGACCTCGCGATCTGGCGACCCAGTACAGGTATCTGGTACGTGCGTAACGTCCTGCAGATTGCGTGGGGTGGGCCAAGCGACGTGCCGGTACCGGGCGACTACAACGGTGACGGCAAGATGGAACTCGCGATCTGGCGCCCATCGACCGGCATGTGGTGGATTCGTGGGCGAGCAGCCATCCATTGGGGTCAGGCCGGCGACATCCCGGTCCAGGCCGACTACAACGGTGACGGCCGAACCGACCTGGCCGTCTGGCGCCCGTCGACCGGCTACTGGTGGATCAACGGCGCCCCAGCATCTCGTTGGGGCGAACCCGGCGACGTTCCACTCACCGGCGACTTCAATGGCGACGGCCGAACCGACCTGGCCGTCTGGCGCCCCTCGACCGGCTACTGGTGGATCGTCGGCACCCCAGCATCCCGTTGGGGCGAATCCGGCGACCGCCCCCTGCCCCGCCCCGTCGGCTCCAAGTAGGCCCTCCGCGTCCGCCCCACCGGCACTGGTCCCGGTGGGGCGGCGTCGTGGGGCTGCGTGGGTTAGTTGACCGTCCAGGTCATCGGCCGTGAATCCGCGTGACCCACATCTCGAGTTCGGGGTCTTCGACCGGCGCGTTTGGCTGAACTGAGAAGTCGAAATGTTTGAGCAGGCGTTGGCTGGCGCCGTTGTTCACGTCCACCAGGCCGTACACGAGGCCGGCACGTGCCATCACGTCGATCCTGGGGGACGGGAAGTGTCCGGATCGCCGATTGGACCGCCTTCTCCCACGGCTTGGGATGCGGCTTTGCTCTGCGGCCAGGTTCCTTCGGGGCGGGACTTGTGCAGGCAAACGTCTTCAGGAGGTTGCGATCGCCAGGCGTTGCTTCCCGCCAGATGAGGTTCACCCAGCCGGCCGTACTGCGCGCCGAGACTGGATCGCCTCCGAAGGCAGTGAAAGCAAGAACTCTGCTTCCGCGGCTGTCGGCTGGGCGCCCGGACCGGTGGTCAGGTAGCGCTGCGCATCGGCTGACTCGGCCGTGCCGCCACGATTCGATCCGCGGGGGGTGTGGATCTCAGCTGGTCGAGCATCTTCATCGGTCGACGCGCTGACCGCCGGAAGCACGTTCAGGACAGCCGCGGAGCCCATGATGCGGCGAAAGAGCCAGACGTAGTCTCCCTGGGAGATACCGCTCTGTTCCAGCAGTTCTCGCGGAAGATCGACATCGAAGTGCGCATCGAGATGCTTCGCTTCGATGACCACGGATGTCTGGAACACCTCATGGACTCGACCGATCGCGAACACGACGTCAGGGAACCGATCCCAGGCCTCGATGGCTTCCTCAGTGATGGCCACCAGCGCTGCGTAAAAGGGCGCCTCGTCCAGCTCCTCGAGGGAGTGGTTGGTCAGGAACTTCCGGATCCTCAGGTCGAAACGCTTCTCTATGGCCGAACCTCGACGGCTCAAGGTCTTGGCGCCAGCCTCGTCGCCCGCCTGCTTGGCTTGAATCGCCAAAGCAAACAATGCGCTGTGGTAAGTCTGGCTGCCGGCCGCGCGACCGCCCTGGCGTGATTGGACGTGCAAGCCCTCGGACAGCAGGCCCTTCTCCTTGAGCGTGCGCTTCTTGGCGCGAGTCGGCTCCCGGGTGGGATCGCTCGTGGCGACGACCGTCGTCCATGGCACCACAGGTGCGGGAATGGTTGTCAGTGACACGATGGATCCTTTCGCCGCCGCTGCCTCTGAGCGGTCGTATCAACCGCTCAGAGCCAAGGTACAGCCGCTGACCGGTCGAAACAACCGGTCAGCAGCTGGTCGCTGACCGGTCACCCGACTTCAGCTGGACATGCCTGCTCGAGCGGCTGGCGGCGACGTAGGAGTTGCGTGGGTTAGTTGACCGTCCAGGTGTCGGAGCCAGTTACGAGGGACTGGAGGTCGCCGATTCCCTGGGATTCCTTGGAGGTTTCTACCTGTTGGCGGACCATGTCGTCGTAGGCCGGGTGGTCTACTGAGCGGAAGATGCCGATGGGGGCCTGGTGCAGGACTCCCGCGTCGGTCAGGCGGGAGAGGGCGAAGGCGTACGCCGGGTCTTCGGTGTGGGCGTCGTGGATGACCAGGTCTGCCTCGCCGTTCGGGAGCGAGGCGATCTCCTTGACCGCAAGAGAGGCGAAGCCGTCCCGTACTACGCCGAGGCGGCCGTCGGTGCCGAAGCGGATCGGTTCGCCGTGGACGAGCGGGATGATCGCGTCGTCGCGGGTCTCCGGGTTCTTGAAGGCGTCGAAGGCGTTGTCGTTGAAGATCGGGCAGTTCTGGTAGATCTCGACGAAGGCCGTACCGCGGTGCTCGGCCGCGGCCCGCAGTACCGAGGTGAGGTGCTTGCGGTCCGAGTCGACCGTCCGGGCGACGAAGGTCGCCTCGGCGCCCAGCGCCAGGGAGACCGGGTTGAACGGGTTGTCCACCGAGCCCATCGGGGTCGACTTGGTCACCTTGCCGGGCTCAGACGTGGGAGAGTACTGCCCCTTCGTCAGGCCGTAGATCCGGTTGTTGAACAGCAGGATCTTGAGGTTCACGTTGCGCCGGAGCGTGTGGATCAGGTGGTTGCCGCCGATCGACAGCGCGTCGCCGTCACCGGTGACGACCCAGACGCTGAGGTCGGGCCGGGCCACCGCGAGCCCGGTCGCGATGGCCGGCGCGCGGCCGTGGATGGAGTGCATGCCGTACGTCGAGAGGTAGTACGGGAAGCGCGACGAGCATCCGATCCCGGACACCATCGCCACGTTCTCCCGCTTGATCCCCAACTCGGGCAGGAACCCCTGGAAAGCAGCCAGTACGGCGTAGTCGCCGCAGCCGGGGCACCACCGGACCTCCTGGTCCGACACGTACTCCTTGCGGTTCTGCGGCTCGGTCGCGGCTGGTACGCCGCGGAGTCCGCCGGGCAGACTCGGCAGGCCGAGGTCGACGGTGCTCATCGTGCTCCCTCCGGGTGGTGCAGGCCGTTCGGTTCGATGTGCAGGGCCTCGCCGTGGGTCAGGTTGGCGGCGGCCTCACCGAGGTGGCGGGCGTCGTCGTCGATGCCCTCGGTCTCCTCGACCAGGTTGCCGATCACCTCGGCCAGTTCGGCGGCGCCGAGTGGCATCCCCCGGACCTGCGCGTAGGAGACGACGTCGACCAGGTACTTCGCCCGGAGCAGCATCGCCAGTTGGCCCAGGTTCATCTCGGGCACGAGCACCTTGTCGTACGACTTCAGCACCTCGCCGAGGTTCGGCGGGAACGGGTTCAGGTGCCGCAGGTGGGCCTGCGCGATCTTGCCGCCGACCTTGCGGACCCGGCGGCACCCCGCGCCGATGGGGCCGTAGGTGCTGCCCCAGCCGAGCACGAGCACCTTCGCCGTACCGTCGGGGTCGTCGACCTCGAGTGGCGGGACGGTGATGCCGTCCACCTTGGCCTGGCGGGTGCGGATCATCAGGTCGTGGTTGGCAGGGTCGTAGGAGATGTTGCCGGTCTTGTCCTCCTTCTCCAGACCGCCGATGCGGTGGTCCAGACCCGCCGTACCGGGGATCGCCCAGGCGCGGGCGAGGGTCTCCGGGTCGCGCAGGTAGGGGAGGTAGACCGGCTCGCCCTTGTCATCGGTCGAGTTCGGCTCGGTGGTGAAGTTCGGGTCGATCTTCGGCAGGTTCTCGATCACCGGGATCTGCCAGGGCTCGGACCCGTTCGCCAGGTAACCGTCGGACAGCACGATCACCGGGGTGCGGTAGGTGATCGCGATCCGGGTCGCCTCGACGGCGATCGCGAAGCAGTCCGCGGGGGACTGGGCGGCGACCACCGGCAGCGGCGCCTCACCGTTGCGGCCGAACATCACCTGCAGCAGGTCGGCCTGCTCGGTCTTGGTCGGCATACCGGTCGAGGGGCCGGCCCGCTGGATGTCGCAGACGACCAGCGGCAGCTCGAGCATCACGCCGAGACCGATCGTCTCGGACTTCAGGCTGATGCCCGGACCGGAGGACGTGGTCACGCCGAGCGCCCCCGCGAACGACGCGCCCAGGGCGGCGCCGACACCGGCGATCTCGTCCTCAGCCTGGATCGTCGTCACGTCGAAGCGCTTCAGCTTGGACAGCTCGTGCAGTACGTCGGACGCCGGCGTGATCGGGTACGCGCCGAGCACCAGGGGCAGTCCCGCTCGCTGGGCGCCCGCCACCAGGCCGTACGCCAGCGCGAGGTTGCCGGAGATGTTGCGGTAGGTGCCGGTGGCCATCCTGGCCGGCTTCACCTCGTACCGGACCGAGAACTCCTCGGCCGTCTCGCCGAAGTTGTAGCCGGCCCGGAACGCCGCGATATTGGCGTCGCGGATGTCGGGCTTGCCGGCGAACTTCGACTGGAGGAAATCGATCGTCGACTCCACCGGTCGCTGGAAGAGCCAGGAGACCAGGCCGAGCGAGTACATGTTCTTCGCCCGGGACGCGTCCTTGCGGGACAGGCCGAACTCCTTGACCGACTCGATCGTCATCCCGGTCAGGTTCAGCGGGACCACGTGGTACGCGTCGAGCTCACCCGTCTCCAGGGGATTCTCGTCGTACCCGATCCGCTTCAGGTTGCGGGGGGTGAAGTCGGCGGTGTCCACGATCAGCGTGGCGCCCCGCGGTACGTCGCGCAGGTTGGCCTTGAGCGCGGCCGGGTTCATCGCGATCAGCACGTCGGGCGCATCACCCGGCGTGAGGATGTCGTGGTCGGCGAAGTGGAGCTGGAACGACGACACTCCCGGCAGGGTTCCGGCTGGTGCCCGGATCTCGGCCGGAAAGTTGGGCAGGGTCGACAGGTCATTGCCGAACGATGCCGTTTCCGCTGTGAACCTGTCCCCCGTGAGCTGCATCCCGTCGCCGGAGTCGCCGGCGAAGCGGATCACCACGCGGTCGAGCTGCTTGACCTCGATGGTCACTGTTCTGTTCATCTCCAAGTCGAAGCTTGGGTCGGTGAACCATGTGCCGGCGCACCGATCCCCCCGTTAGGGCGATACAGCCATGTTAGTTCGGCCTTAGTACGTCGGCATGCACAAGCACGTGTGTTCCACAGCCTGGGATCGGCGTCCAGGACCCGCGAAATCGTGCTTTGACCAGCCGAGGCGTGTGGTCAGCCCACTGGTGCGCTCCAAAGATGCCCCGGAAGAGAGTGGTCAACCCCACAGTGTGACTCAAAGCAGTCGCTCGCTTTCCATCCGCAGTCATGACCGGCATGGTGTCGTCATCGATCTGTGACCTACCCCGGGATCCACCCAGGCTCGAGGGAGTTCTCACCATGGGCGTTCGCCCAGTCTTCGGCTGCAGATCGCCGATGTTGAAGTCCGGGTACGGCCCGCAGGTCGCGGTGGACGCCTTGCTGCTCTGCACCAACTAAGGTTGGGCAGGTGTCAGAGAGCTACGGGGTCATCGCCGCGATCGTCGTGCTCGGCCTCCTCGGCCTGGTCGGCGCCTTCGCGCTGAACAAGGCGCTGACGATCACCTACCCGACGGCCGACAAGCTCAAGACGTACGAGTCCGGCGTCGACCCGGTCGGCGAGGGCTGGGCCCAGGTCCACATCAGGTACTACCTGTTCGCCTATCTGTACGTGATCTTCGCCGTGGATGCCGTCTACCTCTTCCCCTGGGCGACCATCTTCGCCGAGCTCGGCGTGGCGACCCTGATCGAGATGTTCGTCTTCCTCGCCTTCGTAGCCGTAGGTCTCCTCTACGCCTACCGCAAGGGCATCCTCAGCTGGACCTGACCACCCTGACCACCCTGACCGTGGGCGAGGCATGTCCGGATCAGTCGAGGAGGCCGTCCCGGCGGGCTACGGCGGCCGCTTCGGTGCGGCTGCGGACACCCAGCTTGGCCAGGATGTTCGAGACGTGGACGCTGACCGTCTTCTCGCTGATGTAGAGCTCGCGAGCCAACTGCCGGTTGGTCCGCCCCTCGGCGAGCAACGCCAGTACTTCGGTCTCGCGCGCCGTCAGCGCCGCAGGCCCAGCGCCGCTTTCGGCGCCACCAAGCTCATCGAGCAGCGGCTTCGCTCCCAGCGCCCGCGCGGTCTCAGTCGCCAACTGCGTCTGCTCGTTCGCGTCGGCCACTCGTCCAGCAGCCCGCATTGCAGCCGAGAGATGCACCCGCGACCACGCCTGTTCGAAGACGTACCCATAGCCGAAGGCGTCGACCGTCCGCTGCCAGGTCGCGACGTGCTCCTCCGGCGTCGGCGGATCCACATTGGCCAGCCAGCGCAGCCGCTCCCACTCAGCCTCGAGCCGAGCAAGCCAAGCGATCCCCTCGACGCCGAGCACCCGCCCCGGCGGCATGCCCTTCTCCGCGGTCGCCTGCCCGGACGCCACCAGTTCCGCGCCCCGCGCGACCAGCTCGGCAGCGGCCGTCGGCTCGTGGACGACCCGGTGGCTCAGCAACTGCAGACCCACCGCGGAGAACCGGATCCGCGCCATGAACCACTCGGTCTGGAACACGTCGGCGCACAGCGCGGACACGTCCTCGATCAGCTTCTCCGCCTCGGCGACCTGGTTGAGCGAGCGATAGGCATCCACCGCGGGCTGCATCGCGATGATCGGCAGCATCACGTCGAGCGTCCACCACTTGCGGAGCCGCTCCATGTCCTCGGCCACCGACGTATCACCGCGCCCGCCGCGAACCGCCAGGCCAACTCCGCGCAGAGCAGCCTCGGCTGCCGCAGGCGTCATCGAGTCCGTTCGCGCGGTCGCCGCGGCGTCATCCCACTCGCCCAGCACGAACTGCGTCAGCGCCAGCATCCGCCGCGCGTCGAACCCGTACGCCGCCCACTGGCGACCCAACTCGCCCGCCCGCTGCGCGGCGTACATCAGGGCGGTCTTGGCGCTGGTGAGGTCGCCTTGCTCGTAGTGGTTCGAGCCGAGCAGGAAGCGGCTGCGAACCTCGGCCGCGGGATCCCCGGCCAGCTGAGCCCGTACTGCGGCCTCCTCCAGCTGCTTCGCCGCAGCTATAGGGTCTCCGGCGCGGCGACGGAGCTGGGCCAGGGTGATGCCGGCGTCGCCTGCGGCTGATTCCTGACCGACCTCTCGCGCGATCTGCAGGGCTTCGTGGGCCCAGCGCTCGGCCTCCATCGGGCGACCCAGAGCATCGGACACTCGGGCGTAGAGCGAGGCGACCTGGGCCTTGAACACGCTCGGCGGCTCGTCCGAGGTGAGCCGCAGCGCCTGCGAGATCGCCTCGTGGGCCTCCTGGTCCTGGTCGATCACCAGCGCGATGTCGGCCAACGGCATCAGCAGTTGGGCGCGTTGGAGCCTCGGCGCATCGGCCGGGAGCTCGGCAAGGGCCTTGCGGAGCAGCTTCAGCGCACGGAGTTGCTGCGCGGACAGGGCAGCGGCGGTCGCCGTCTCGACGATCAGCCAGGTCTTGTCGATGCTCGCGTCCGCCGAGGCATTCGGATAGAGCTCCAGCGCCATCTCGTAGTGCTTCAGCGCCTCTTGCGGCGCGGCCACGGAGATCGCCTCCTGGCCTGCCCGAACCCGCGCCTCGAAGGCAGTCGCCAGGTCGTGAGATCTGGTCGCGTGCCCGGCCAGCTCGGCGGCTGTGCCTGCGACCGTCTGATCCTTCAAAGCCTTCGCGTACGCCGCGTGCTGCCGCACCCGCTCGCCCGGGAGCAGGTCGTCGTACACAGCCTCGGCCAGCAAGGCATGGCGGAAGTAGTAGCTCGCGTTGCCCGGGTGCTCGATGATGTGCGCGTCGATCAACTCCCGCAGGGCAGCGTCGAGTTCACGATCGGGCAGCCCGGCCACCGCGGTCAGCAGCGTGTGCGGAACCCGCCGACCGGCGACGGCGATCACGCGAGCGACCTGGCGGGCGTCGTCTGACAACGGATCGAGCCGCACCAGGAGGAGATCCGCCAGATCGGGTGGCACGGCATCCGCGTCGCCCATCGAGGCCGCGGCGACCAGTTCCTCCGTGAAGAAGGCGTTGCCACCCGCGCGCTCGAGGATCCGGCCCACCTCGGCCTCGGGGAGCGGCTGGGTGAGCAGGGCGGTCAGCAGCGTGCGGGAGTCGTTGGCGTCCAGCGGGAGCAGGCTGACTCGGCGGACTCGCGGGTTCCGGGACCACTCGGCGATCGGCCGGCGGAGCGGGTGGCGCCGGTGCAGGTCGTCGCTGCGGTAGGACACCACCAGCGCGAGCCGCTGGGAGGTCAGCCGGGTGAGCAGGAACCCGATCAGGTCGCGGCTGGAGTCGTCGGCCCAGTGCGCGTCCTCCACGATCACCAGCAGCGGCTCACTGGTGGACAGGGCGGTCAGCGCGCCCAGCACCGCGTCGAACAGCGCGGCCCGGTCCAGCTGCCCGTCCTGGGGCGCTGGCTGGGCACCGATCAGGCGGTGCGTCGGCAGCAACCGGCCGATCGCGGGGAAGTTGTTGAGCACGCTCTCGACCAGGTCGGGGCGCTCCCCGGCCAGCCGGCCGAAGATCTCGGTGAACGGCAGGTACGGCAGTCCGGCGTCGCCGAAGTCGGTGCAGTGCCCGACCAGGACGCCGAAGCCGCGCTCGTGCGCGCCGGTGGCGACCTCGTCCAGCATCCGGGTCTTGCCCACGCCGGCGTCGCCGGACAGCAGGATCGCGCCGGCACGACGGGTTTTCGCCTCGTCCACGGCGCTGAGCAGTGCGGCGAGCTCGGTCGAGCGGCCGACGAGAGGTGTCGAGGTCCAGGGCACGTCGTCCATCTTCGCCCCTGGCGCCGACACAATTCGACGGCATCCCGTCCGATCGGCCTTTTCGGCCGAAGAAAAGCCGTTCCCGGCCGAAGAAAAGCCAGTCCCGGCCGAAGAAAAGCCGTCCCCGACCGGGACTAGCTGGTCGGGGACGGCGATTCCGGCGCTCATGCGGCCGGAGTGGGGCGGAGGGCCTGGCGCGCGTGCCGAGGCTCAGACTGCGAAGCCCGCTCCCGGCGCTCCCGGCGGGCGGTGGCCCGGCCGAACTCGCGCTTGATCCGCTCCTGCCGGTAGGCGGTCTCCGCCCGGGCTGTGTCGATGGTCAAATACATGGTGTGCCTCCCTTCAGACGTTCCGGGTGAACAGGTGGACGAGGTGCCGACGGGTCCCGGACTTGCGGGAGAAGCGGCGGTAGTCGCGGGTGAGGCGCTCCTTGCGGTAGCTGACCTCTGCCTTGACCGAGTCGTTCGTGAACATCTGTGCCTCCTGGCTGGTGGTGCTTCGACTCCTTGTCGATGCCCCCAATCTGCTCGTCTGAGGAGGACCGGCACATCGGCACAAGTCCCTATCCACACCCCCTGGGCAGTCCCTAGTGCCGCCGGTACGCCGTACGCCGGGCCTAGGTAGTCCCGAATCGCCCTAGGCGGCCCCACAAACGGCAGCGCGGCCGGGTTCCGGGAGGAACCTCGGCCGCGCGGGTCGAAAGGGACGGGCGGTGATCTTGCCATCACATCGCGTGCCTGGCCAGGACCGCCGGGGCGCAGGGCATCTGCGAGACCGGCTTGGCAGGCTTGCGGTGGAACCACCACGGACGCTGGTAGTCGCGCTTGATCCGCTCCTGCCGGTAGGCCATCTCTGCCTGAAGCGATTGCGGGGAGTAGAAGTACATCGTGTCCTCCGGGAGCTGGTCGATGCACACAATCTGCTCGCCTGAGGAGGACCGCCACATCGGCACAACTCCCTATCCGCGGCTCAACAGGCCCTTAGGTACGCCTCCAGCTCGTCCCGAGTGGGCGAAGTGGCCGGTCCTCGCCGGGTGACGGCAAGGGCCGCGGCCGCGTTCGCCCGGCGGGCCGCCTCGGCCGGTTCCTTGCCGTCGGCAATTCCCGCGAGGAACGTCCCGGAGTGCGCGTCACCGGCGCCGTTGAGGTCCACCGCCTCGACCGCGAACCCCTCGATGTGCTGGACCTCAGCACCCCGTACTGCGAGGAAGCAGCCGGCCGCTCCGGTCCGAACGAGCACATCGGCACGTGCGGTACGTCGGACCAGAGAGCGGGCCGCCTCGAGAGGTTCGGCGAGACCCGTCACCGCGGTGGCTTCCCCGGCGTTGCAGCTCCACCAGTTCGCCCGGGCGGACACCGCTTCGAGCGCGGCTTCGGGGATCTCGGCAACCAACGGTCCCGGGTCGAAGAACACCGGCACGTCAGGAGAAATCGTGCCCAGCCAAGGGATCAGGGCTGCCCGGTTGGAGTCGTGCAGCAGGCTGTACCCGGACAGATACACCAGGTCATGGCCAACGGTCGGATCGGGGAGATCCTCGCTCGTCAGCGTGGCCTCCGCGCCACGACTGGTGACGAAGGTGCGTTCCCCGGAAGCGTCGACCAGCGTCACCACGAACCCGGTGTCCAGGTTCTCTCTTGCCGGGTGCGACAACTCGACCCCGGCCTGTGCCAACGCCACCCGCGCCTGGCTGCCGAACGGCCCGGCGCCGTGCGCCCCGGCGTACAGGGTGGGGAGTCCCTGGCGGACGGCCGCGGCCATCACGTTGAAGCCGCCGCCGGCCGCGGTCGTCGTACTGGAGGCGATCACGTCACCGCCGCGGTCCGGTAGGTCGCTGACGGTGAGGACCAGGTCGATCACGAGATTGCCGAGGTGCAGCAGCCTCATCCGGCCCGGACCTTCAGCAACTCCTCGGCGAGGTCGTCGAGCTCCAGGTCGTTGACCCCGGCAACGGTGATCCGGGCCTCCGCGGGAAACCCCTCTTCGCCGTGACAGGCGCCTGCCACGGCCCCGGCGATCGCGGCGATCGTGTCGGTGTCCCCGCCGACCGAGGCGGACAGGCGTACTGCGAGCCAGGGGTCGTCCGGGAAGGCGGCGAGCACGGCGAAGGCGGCCGGCACGGATTCCTGGCTCGCCAAGCTGGTGCCGACCAAGTCGTACAGAAGTGCAGACACGGCGCCCGGCCTAGGAGGGGTGTTGCCAGACGCCGTGTCGATCAGGGAGGTGGCCCATTCGATCCGGACGGCGACGTCCGCACCTGCCACCCAGTGGCCGCGCGGGGCGGCCTTGGTCGCGGCCCGGATCGCGAGGTCGGTCGCCTCGGGGACCGTCGCGCCGTCGATCCCGGCGCTCACCGCCGCGGCGACGGCGGCTGCGGCAGCCAGCGCCAGGCCGGTGTTGTGGGTCGCGGCACTCGCGGCGACGACCCGGTCGAGCAGGAGGTCGAGGTCGGTCGACGGCGTCGCGATGCCGACCGGGGTGATCCGCATCGCGGCACCGTTCGTGGTGCCGTAGCGACCAGTCTCGTCGATGTCCTTGCCCTGCAGCAGTTCGTCGATGGCGCGCTTGGTCGACGGGCCGAGGAGGTCGAGCGACCCTCTGGCGCGCATCGAGTCCTCCCATTCCAGCAGCTTCTGCGCCAGTTCGCGGCCGTCGACCAGGCCACCATTGGAGACGACGAGGCGAGCCAGCAGGAGGGCCTGTTCGGTGTCGTCGGTGATCGCGCCGGCGGGCATGCCGGCAGCGAGCGGCTGATCGGGCGGCGCCGGGTGGAAGCCGTCGATCACCTCGCCGTACCGCTCGAGGATGCGTGCCCTGGGCAATGACTGGGTCGGCATGCCGAGCGCGTCGCCGATCGCCAGGCCGTAGAGAGCACCGGCCGCGCGGGAAGTAGCTGTCACCGGCCCGCCTCGCTGTAGTTCAGGTTCAGCTCGAAATGCCGCGGGTCGAGCAGGCTGTCGACCTGCTCCGCGAACCGGTTGTCGGCGGTCCAGCTGGTCCGCTGGGTGTGCAGGAACCAGGTGCCCTCGGGCCGGTCGAGCAGAGCTGCCTCGTCGCGATCGAGGGGACGGCCGCGCAGCCGCTGCTCGCCGTGGTCCAGGTGCAGTCCGGCGCGGCTCAGCGTGGCGGTGATGGAGTCGTTGTCGAGCCCTCGCTCGGGCAGGTCGCGGAGTTCCTCGATGGCCGGCACCCGGCTGTGCTCGATCGAGATCGCCTCACCGCCGACGATCAGCCGGACCCGCTGGATCACGATCACGTCGGGCGAGTCGAGGTCGAGCCGCTCGGCCAACTTGTCGTTCCGCTCCCGCGCCAGCTTCAGCACCCGAACCTGGGTCTCGATGCCCTGCTCGGCCAGCGCGTGGGTCCAGCCGAGTCGATCGTCCAGCGGCCGCCCGTCGAACAGCACGAACGACCCCTTGCCTGTGCGAGTGGTGATCAGCCCGTCCTCGTTCAGTACTGCGAGCGCGGAGCGGACGGTGTTCCGGCTGACCGCGAACCGCTTGGCCAGTTCGAGCTCCCCGGGCAGTTGGGTGCCGCGCTCCACCCGGCCCGAGCGGATCTCCCGGGCCAGGATCGAGGCGATCCGCTCGTGCTTGAGGTTCACTCCACGAATCACTGGCGCTCCGGGGTGAGCTGGGCGCGGATCTCGTCGACCGTGACGACCTCCAGCATCGGGGCGTAGAGCCGCAGGATGTCGAGGGTCTTCTGGTGGCTCGCCTCGTCCACTCCGGCGCACGCGTCCGCGACGACCCGGACGTGCACACCGGCATCCAGCGCCGCCAGGGCAGTGGTCAACACGCAGCAGTCGGTGGTCACACCGGACAGGACGAGCTCCGCGCCCGGTCCGACCGCCTCCGCTAGCTCCGGCCCCCACTTGCCGAAGGTGGTCTTGTCCAGCGTCGGTGCTCCGGCGAACTCGTCCACCAGTTGATAGGCGTACGACGTGGGCGGTTGCAGGGCGAAGGGCCACTGCTCGTAGTACGGGATCCAGGAACCGGTGGGCTCCTCGGGAGCGATGAACCGGGTGAAGATCACGTGCGGCGAGAAGAGCCCGATCAGGTCCTGGGTCGGCTTGATGACCCGCTGGAAGTCCGGCGTGGCCCAGCCGCTGTCGGGCTCCGCGAAGATCTTCTGCAGATCGATCAGGACCAGCACCGGGGCCATTCAGACCTCCTGGCTGCTCAGCTGCTCACGCGACGGTCCCTGCTCCTGCAGGCGCACCTGGGAGCGGCCGGCGAAAAGCTGGACCAGGAACGCGACGACCAGGGCGAACAGCACGCCCAGGTTTGCGAACGCCCAGTTGCCTTCCTTGCCGCCGAGGCCGAGCGGCTCGAGCAGGTAGCCCTGCCAGGTCAGCCAGTCCGCGGCGCTGTTGGTGACCAGGCCCCAGCCGATCACGGTGACGACCAGCATGGTTGCTACGGGCAACCACCGGATGTCGCCGTACCGGCCGGTGCGGTCGAAGAGGGCGGCCTCGTCGTAGTCGCGCCGGCGGCTGGCGAGGTCGGCCAGCATGATGCCGCACCAGGCCGCGACCGGGACGCCGAGCGTGATCAGGAAGCCCTGGAACTGACCGAGGAACTCGTCCCCGAAGAACACCACGTAAACGGTTCCGGCGATCATCACGATGCCGTCGATGAAGGCCGCCACGTACCGCGGCACGGGCAACCCGAGCGAGAGCAGGGCGAGTCCGGACGAGTAGATGTCCAGCACCGCGCCGCCGACCAGGCCGAGCACCGCCACGATCACGAACGGCACCAGGAACCAGGTGGGCAGCGCCTCGGCCAGCGCGCCGATCGGATCGGCCGCGATCGCGTCGCTGAGGTCGGTTGAGGAACCCGCCAGCAGCAGGCCGAAGATCAGCAGGACGAGCGGTGCGATCGAGGAGCCGAAGGTGGTCCAGCCGACCACTCCGCGGCTGGAGGCCGAGCGGGGCAGGTAGCGGGAGTAGTCGGCGGCCGCGTTCACCCAGCCGAGGCCGAAGCCGGTCATCAGGAACACCAGCGCCCCGATCACCTCCTGGCTCGAACCGCTCGGCAGCGAGGAGACGGTGCTCCAGTCGACCTGGTCCGCGACGAGCGCGATGTAGACCACGGTGAGCACGCCGGTGACGATCGTGATGATGGTCTGCGCGCGCATGATCAGGTCGAACCCGAGCACGCCGCAGGCGACGATCAGGGTTCCGACCACGACCAGCGCGATCAGCTTGGTGATGTCGCCGCCGCCCCAGCCGAGCCGCTCGAACACGGTCGCGGTGGCCAGCGTCGCGAGGATCGTCAGCACCGTCTCCCAGCCGACGGTCAGCAACCAGGACACCAGTGAGGGGAGTTTGTTGCCCCGGACCCCGAACGCGGCCCGGCTCAGCACCATCGTCGGTGCCGAGCCGCGCTTGCCGGCCAGCGCGACCAGGCCGCAGAGCAGGAAAGAGAAGACGATTCCGATCACGCCGGCGACCGCCGCCTGCCAGAACGAGATCCCGAAGCTGAGCGCGAAGGCGCCGTAACTCAGCCCGAGAACGGAAACGTTGGCGCCGAACCAGGGCCAGAACAACTGGCTCGGGGTGCCCTTGCGGTCGGCGTCATCGATGACGTTGAGACCGTTGCTCTCCACCGCGAACGTTCGCGGCTCGACTGCGTCCGACTGCACTCGATCGGCCATCCGCTCTCCAACCCGAAATGGACCTGTTCAGTCCTGTCCAATCACGCTATTCGCGGATCCGGGCAGGGTCAAGGACGTTGCCGGGGCCGGATCGAGGACGATGATGGGAGCCCGACGGAGAGGATGAACATGCCGGTCAGTGCTGCTGTGGACGGGTTCTCGTTGACCTATGACAGAGACGGGGAGGGGCCTGCCGTCGTCCTGCTGCATGGCTGGCCCGGGGATCGGACGGACTACCGATTGCTCGCGCCGATGCTGGTCGAGCGTGGGTTCGAGGTGGTGGTGCCCGACCTGCGCGGATTCGGGGAGTCGGACAAGCACGTGGTCGACCCGACCGCGCAGTACGGCGTGGCGGCGCAGGGGCGCAGCGTGGTCGGGCTGGTCGAGGAGCTCGGGCTGGAGCGTCCGGTGCTCGCCGGGTACGACGTCGGCAGCCGCATCGCGCAGGGGATCGCCCGGAGCCGGCCCGACCTGATCGAGGGCCTGGTGGTCGCTCCGCCGTTGCCGGGGATCGGGAAGCGGGTGTTCTCCGAGCACGCGCAGGCGGAGTTCTGGTACCAGGCGTTCCACCGGCTGCCCGTGATCGAGGAACTGATCGACGGGAATCCCGACGCGGTCCGGTCGTACCTGCGGCACTTCTGGACGCACTGGTCGGGGCCCGGGTTCGAGCCGGAGCTGGATCACCTGGTGGACGTCTACTCGAAGCCGGGCGCGTTCACCGCGTCGATCAACTGGTACCGGGCGGGTGCCGGGTCCGTCGCCACCTCGGCCAAGGAGATGTCGCCCGCGTTGTACGACCGGATCGCCGTACCGACGGTGGTGCTGTGGCCGGAGTTCGACCCGCTGTTCCCGCGGGAGTGGTCGGACCGCCTCGACGACTTCTTCAGCGACGAGCGGCTGCGGTTCGTCGACGGCGTCGGGCACTACGCGCCGCTGGAGTACCCGGAGATCCTCGCGGAGGAGATTGTCGGACTAGGCTGAGGGCTATGCCTGACAGCCCGGTCCATCTGCCGACACCGACGGTGCGGCCGGCCGTCGGCGTGCTGGCGAAGCTCGCGCCCGAGCCGGTGCGGTACCTGCTGAACTGGGGCCGCAAGTACTCGCTCTGGGTGTTCAACTTCGGCTTGGCCTGCTGCGCGATCGAGTTCATCGCGGCGTCGATGGGGCGGCACGACTTCATCCGGCTCGGCGTGATCCCGTTCGCGCCCGGGCCTCGGCAGGCCGACCTGATGGTCGTGTCGGGCACCGTGACGGACAAGATGGCACCCGCGATCAAGCGGCTGTACGACCAGATGCCGGAGCCGAAGTATGTGATCTCGTTCGGCTCCTGCTCGAACTCGGGCGGGCCCTACTGGGACTCGTACTGCGTGACGAAAGGCGTCGATCAGATCATCCCGGTGGACGTGTACGTGCCGGGCTGCCCGCCGCGGCCGGAGGCGTTGCTGCAGGGCATCCTCAAGCTGCAGGAGAAGATCGCCGGCGAGAACGTCACCAGCCGGTACGAGCCGTCCGCGCAGGCACTGACCCGCGGTCTGGTGTCGCCGCCGGCCCTCGGTACTTCGGCCGCTGCTGATCCTTCGGCGTCGGTGGAGCCGCGGTGAGCGACGACGCGGTCGGGGCCCTGGTCCAGGCGGGGATCGCCGCGGTCAAGGCCGAGAGCTTCGGCCCGGTCGCGGTCGACGTACCGGCCGAGTCGTGGGTCGCGGCGCACGAGGTACTGCGGGACGAGGTCGGGCTGACCTTCTTCGACTTCCTGACCGCGAGCGACGAACTGAACGACGGATTCCGGATCGTCACGCATCTCGCGGATTTCTGGGGTGGTGCGCATGTCGACCACCTGCTCGTGCGCACGCTGATCCCGCGCGCGACGCCGCAACTTGCCTCGCTGAGCGGCCTGTACTCCGGGGCGAACTGGCACGAGCGGGAGACGTTCGAGATGTTCGGGATCACCTTCGACGACCATCCGAACCTGATCCCGTTGTTGCTGCCGGACGGGTTCGAGGGCAACCCGCTGCGCAAGGAGTTCGTCCTCGCCTCCCGCGTCGCCAAGCCCTGGCCGGGCGCGAAGGAGCCGGGCGAGTCGGACCACGCCCCGAAGGCCGGAGCCCCGAGCCGCCGCCGCACCCTGCCGCCGGGCGTCCCGGACCCGGAGTCCTGGGGACCTCGCCCGGCCGGCAGCCCCGACCCCGATCCGCTGGCACCCGCGCTGTCCGCCGCCACCCCGGCCCGCCCCCGCCGCGCCGCAGGCGAACGCCGTACTTCAAAGCAGGCTGAGGCAGCGCCTGCCAAGCCGGAGTCGCAGGGTGAGCAGGGCGAATCGTCGTCGTGATTCCCACTCCTGGTGAGCTGGCCGGGTACACGCTCGAGCGCCAACATCCGTTGTCTCGTGCGTGGGCGGACGATGCGACGCGACTGCAAGCCCTGGCCAAGCAGCATGAGGAAGTCGACATCCTGCTCGCCACGGACCGCGACATCGCCGCGGCTCGCGTGGAGAAGACGGCGCCGGGCACTCCGGTCGAGAGCATGCTCAACTACTGGGTCCCGGTGAGCGATGACCTGTCGGCGATGCTCAGCATGCGGTTCGAGGGCATGGACCCGACCAAGCCGTTCGTCGACGCCTCACCCCTGAGCCGCGCGCTTCGCACCGAAGACCTGCCGGCCCTGGCCGCGGCTGCGACGCGGTACTACGCGATTCACAAACCGACCTACTTGCGCCTGTGGAGTGCCGAACCCGTCGGCGCGTTCCCCGGCACAGGACCCGACCGCCGCTTCCTCGCCGCCCCGATCGAGCAACTCCAGCCGCGCGACGTCCCACCCGGGCTGGAAGTCACCCCGGCCCGGAACGTGGACCACTACGACGATGCCCGCCGCGCCTACGACGCGGTCGACCACGCCCACCCGGCGCACGCAGTACAGGCTCATTTGCAAGATCGAGAAGACCTGGAGGAGTCCGCCGAGGCAGGCCTGCTCTTCGACGTGACAGTCGACGGCACCTGGGCCGGCTACGTCTCAGCCCTCGCGGACGGCGAGGACACCCTCGGCCTCCCGGCGTACATCGTCCAGGAGATCATCCTGACCCCGGAGTACCGCGGCCGCGGCCTCGGCGCCCACCTCTCCACCCTGATGGCCCAAGCCCTCCCCGACCCCTCCCGCATCCTCATCGGCTGCATCCACGCCAACAACACCGGCGCCACCCGAGCCGCCACCACCGCCGGCCGCCAAGACCTCGGCGGCTGGCTCCAGGTCCCCCTCACCACGACCTGAAGTCACGACCACGCCTGGTCCGCGACTTCTGGATCAGCAAGGTCGCGGACCGATCGAGACAACTGCCTGAGATCTGCGGCCGTTACAGGGTTGTCACTGCGACCGGCCTGTTGCCCGAGCAGCCGCTGAAGGTATTCAGTCCTCGACAACCCGAGTCGTTGAGCACGCCGGTCGATCACCGCAAGCACGTCATCGGGAACATCGCGAATCAACACGTCGACGATGAGAATCACCTCGCCCTCCCGAATGATGTCAGTTCGACGGCAGCGGGCTGAGGAATTCGTCTACGTGTTCTTCGGACCAGTCTTGGTAGGTGAGGGCTGGGCGGTCGAGGAGGGTCGGGATGGCCGGCGTTACTGGTTCGGGGGTGGTGACGAGGGTGGACCAGTAGGTGACTGAGGAGTCGGCGAGGGTGGGGTCGGCGCCTAGGGCGAGCATGGTTTCGCGGGCTTCGGCGGGGGATTGTTCTTCGATCCGCATCGGCTTGCCGGTGACAGCGCTGAGGATGGCGAGCTGCTCGGCCTGGGTCAGGACCTCCGGGCCGGTCAGGAGGTATTTCCGGCCGATGTGTTGCGGATCCAGAAGAGCCAGTACTGCGACCGCGGCGAGGTCGCGTTCGTGGATCAGGGAGCGGCCGGCGCCTGGGAACGGGATTCGTACGACGTCGCTCGTGCGGAAGGCTTCGGCCCAGGCCTGGGTGTTCACGGCGAAGCCGCTGGGACGGAGGAAGGTCCAGTCCGAATCGGCGAGAAGCTCCTCGAGTTCGCCCCAGACTCCACTGGCGGCGAGCGGTTGGTCGTCGCGGACGTTCAGGGAGGACAGGTAGACAACCCGCGACACGTGCTTCGTCAGCGCCTTCACCGCGGCCTCGGCGCCCTCGGCGCTGAACGACGGCCACAGCAGGAAGACCGCATCGACACCAACCGCCGCTCCTTCGACCGCACCCGGATCGTAGAGGTCACCCCGCACCACCTCGACCGGCGCGGGCAGCCCGGCGTCCTGCGGATTCCGCACCAGCCCGCGCACCGACGCCCCGGCCTCCAGCAAGCCCTGTACTACGTGTCGCCCGACGCGCCCGGTGGCTCCAGTGACGAGGATCGTGCTCATCTCGGCTCTCTTTCCCGCGAGGTTTTCCACCACCCTCGGACCTCAAGAGCGGTTCAGGTCAAGCCGGACTCGATAGGGTGCGGTCATGCTCGAGTTCGTGGTGCGGGTCGCCGGGGTGCTGGTCGCGTTCCTGGTGACGCCCTTGCTGGTCGGTCAGGCCGAGCACAAGGTGATGGCGCACATGCAGTCGCGGCTCGGCCCGATGTACGCCGGCGGCTTCCACGGCTGGGCGCAACTGGTCGCGGACGGGGTGAAGTTCGTCCAGAAGGAGAGCGTGACCCCGGCGGCCGCGGACAAGCGGGTGTTCGAGTGGGCCCCGGTCGTGGCGATCCTGCCGTACATGGCGGCGATGGCGGCGATCCCGCTGGCCCCGGGCATCGTCGGCGCCGACCTCGACTCGGGTCTGTTCTACGTGCTCGCCGTGATGAGCGTCGGCGTGCTCGGCTCGCTGATGGCCGGCTGGGCCAGCGGCAACAAGTACAGCCTGCTCGGCGGTCTCCGGGTGGCGGCGCAGCTGATGAGCTACGAGCTGCCCTTCGTGCTGTCCGCCGCGAGCGTCGCGGTGGCGGCGGGCACCCTGAGCCTGACCGGGATCGTCGAGGCCTGGAACCCGTGGTGGTTGCTGTGGCAGCTGCCCGGGATGGTGGTGTTCTTCATCGCCGGACTGGCCGAGCTCCAACGGCCGCCGTTCGACATGCCGGTCGCCGACTCCGAGGTGATCTTCGGCCCGTACACGGAGTACACCGGTCTCCGCTTCGCGATGTTCCTCCTCGCGGAGTACGCCGGGATCGTCGTACTCGCGGGCCTCACTACGGTCCTGTACCTCGGTGGCTGGAGCGGGCCGGGTCCGGACAGCATCGGCTGGATCTGGACCGTCCTGAAGATCGCGGTGGTGTCGGTCCTGGTCATCTGGGTCCGGGTGGCGTTCCCCCGGATGCGCGCCGACCAACTGCAGAAGCTCGCCTGGCAGGGCCTGGTTCCGGTGGCGCTCCTCCAGTTGGCGCTCACCGGCATCGGCGTCGTCATCTTCTACTAGTGCCTGCCTGTCGATCCGGGCTGAGGCTGTTCGTGTAGCAGATAAACGGAGGAGGAGACGATGAAGCAGTATCTGCTCAGCATCTACCAGCCCGACGGACCTGCTCCCGAACCCGAGGTCCTCGAGCCGATCCTGCGCGGTTTGGATGCCTTGAACGAGGAGATCCGCGCGGCGGGCGCCTGGGTGTTCGCGGCCGGCCTGCAGCCGGCGGACTCGGCGACCGTCATGCAGGCCAAGGGGGACGACGTGCTCGTCACCGACGGTCCCTATACCGAGGGCAAGGAACACCTGGGCGGCTTCACCGTGATCCAGGTCGAGACCGAGGACGAGGCCCTCGAGTGGTCTCGCAAGCTGGCCCGCGTCCTCAGCCCGCTGCACATCGAGGTCCGGGCCTTTGGCTGAGGTCGGGCCGGCCGAGATCGCCGCTGTGTTCCGGGCCGAGCACGGACGGGCGGTGGCCGTGCTGACCCGGGTGTTCGGGGATCTGGACGTCGCCGAGGACGCGGTCCAGGAGGCCTTCGCGGCGGCGATCGAGAAATGGCCGGCCGCCGGGCTGCCGCCGAGTCCGGCCGGGTGGATCATCACCACCGCCCGGAACCGCGCGATCGACCGGCTCCGGCGTGAGGCCTCGCGGGCGGACAAACAAGCCCAGGCTGCCCTGCTGCATGCCCAGGACGAACCGGTGGAGGAGGGTGCCGTGCGCGATGACCGATTGCGGTTGATCTTCACGTGCTGCCACCCGGCGCTCGCCCTGAACGTGCGGGTCGCCCTCACCCTGCGGCTGCTGGGCGGCCTGACCACCACCGAGATCGCGCGGGCATTCCTGGTGCCCGAGCCGACCATGGCGCAGCGGATCGTCCGGGCGAAGGCGAAGATCCGCGCGGCCGGGATCCCGTACCGGGTGCCGTACGAGGCCGATCTGCCCGAGCGGGTCCGCGGTGTGCTGGCCGTCGTCTACCTGATCTTCAACGAGGGGTACGCCGCGTCGTCGGGCGACGAGCTGATCCGTACCGAGCTGTGTCAGGAGGCGATCCGCCTCGGCCGGCTGCTGGTCGACCTGATGCCGGACGAGCCCGAGGCCGTCGGTCTGCTCGCGCTGATGCTGCTGCAGGAGTCCCGCCGCCCGGCGCGGACAGCCCCGGACGGCAGGCTCGTGCGACTCCCGGACCAGGACCGCGCCTTGTGGGACCGCGCTCTGATCACGGAAGGCCAGGACCTGGTACGCCGGTGCCTGCGCCGCGGCCAGCCTGGTCCGTATCAGCTCCAGGCGGCGATCAACGCAGTACACAGCGATGCTTCGACCGCGGCGGAGACCGAGTGGGGGCAGATCGTCCAGCTCTACGACCACCAGCTCGCCATCGCACCGAGCCCGGTGGTCGCTCTCAACCGCGCTGTCGCCGTCGCCGAGATCTCCGGCCCCGCGGAGGGTCTCGCCCTCGTCGACGACCTGGACCTGGGCGGCTACTACCTCTTCCATGCGATCCGCGCCGATTTCCTCAAACGCCTGGACCGTGCCACGGAAGCAGCCGCCGCCTATGAAGCTGCACTCGCGCTGACCACGAACACCACCGAGCAGAACTTCCTCCAGAACAGCCTCGATGCGCTCTGAACTCCTCAGCGCTCGAGCTCCTCACGACGCTTCCGCAAGGCCAGGCGGATCCTGCCCGCCCCTGCGCCGATGAACGCGCCGACGAGGGCGGCGAGCGGGCTCATGACGAGAGCCGGGTCGGTCCACTCGTAGTGGTCGGGGGCGGTCGCGAACCAGGCGAACGCGACGTTGGCGGCGACCAGTACCGCCGCGCCGATGGCGGCCCAGGCGAGCGGCTGGTAGCTGTCCATCTCGCGACGGTAGCGACAACCTGTGGACAACGGGAGGGGGCTGGAACCCCGCGTCGCTATGGTCTGCGGGTATGGGCGAGGGCTTCGAGCTGGTGTGTGAGGTGGAGCCGCCGACGCGGCCGGATCTGAAGAAGGTGCGGCACCAGATCGGGGTGCTGAGCCCGATCGCGGACGCGTTCCTGATCCCTGACAACCACATCGGCCGCGCCACCGTGTCGAGTGTTGCCGTCGCGAACGAGGTTCAGGCGATGGGCGCGCGCGGGATCGCCTGCCTGAACTCCCGCGATCGGAATCTGCTCGGCTTCCGGCGCGACCTGCTCACTGCCGCGGCGTACGGGGTGGAGCAGTTCCTCTTCGTCCGGGGGGATGAGCCGACCGCGGGTGGGCGGACCAGCGAACTGACCGTCCGAACGATGATCGAGCAGGCCCGGGCGACGACCTTCCCCGGGATCAACCCGTTCCAGGTGGGCGCCGCGACCGGGCTGCGCGCAGTACCGGGGTGGAAGGCGGAGGCCGACTTCCTCTACGTGCAGGTCAGCTACTCGCTGGAGAATCTGCTCCGGTGGCGCGAGAGCGTCGAGCTGGACATCCCGGTCTACGCGGGTGTGATGGTGCTTGCGAGCGCGAAGATGGCGCAGAACCTGACCGCCGCGTTGCCCCAGATCGCCATCCCGGACGACCTGGTCGCGGCCGTCGAGGCGGACCGCGACGCCGGGGTGGACGCCGCCTGCGAGCAGATCCTGAGCATCCGAGACAGCGGCGCCTTCGACGGCGTACACCTCGTCCCGGTGAGCCGCTACCGCCAGGTCGCCGCCCGGCTGGAGCGTGACCTTTGACCGGTTAGCGACGTTGCGGCTTCTGAGCGACTAGTGTCAGCGTGCACAGCTAACTGACGGAGGAGGAGGCGTGGCCGTACCCGGCAAGGGTCTGATCGAGGGCCTGAAGGTCACCGCGAAGACGCTGTCTCGCCGCTCCGTCACCGAGCAGTACCCTGACGTCCAGCCCGAGCTGCCGCCGCGGAGCCGGGGCGTGATCGCCCTGATGGAGGAGAACTGCACCTCCTGCATGCTCTGCGCCCGGGAGTGCCCGAGCTGGTGCATCTACATCGACTCGCACACCGAGACCGCGCCGTCGGTCGGTGAGCAGGCCCGGGAGCGCAGCCGGAACGTGCTGGACCGGTTCGCGATCGACTTCTCGCTGTGCATGTACTGCGGGATCTGCATCGAGGCGTGCCCGTTCGACGCGCTGTTCTGGTCCCCGGAGTTCGAGTACGCCGAGACCGACCTGCGCAACCTGACCCACGAGAAGGACCGGCTGCGCGAGTGGATGTGGACCGTGCCGGCGCCCCAGCCGATCGACCCTGGCCCGGCGGTCGTTCCCGACCCGCCGGCCATCGAGGGTGGGAGCGAGCAGTGACGACGGCGCTCTTCTCCATCGCGGGGGCGGTGGCGGTCGTGGCGGCCGTACTGGTGGTGACGTCGCGGCGGATCGTGCACGCCGCGCTCTGGCTGGTGGTCGCACTCGGCGCGGTGGCCGGCTGCTTCGGCGTGCTGCACGCGGAGTTCGTCGCGCTGGTGCAGATCCTGGTCTACGTGGGCGCGATCGTCGTCCTGGTGCTCTTCGCGTTGATGCTGACCAAGGCCCCGACGAATCCGCTGCCCGGGCTGACCACCGGCCGCAGCCCGTTCGCCGCGGTGGTCTCGCTGGTGCTCGCGCTGATCCTCGGCGCCGGCGTAGTCGTTGCCTTTGGCAATGAGAGGATCAAGCCGGTATCGGCGGGCTCGGCGGAGAGTGTCGGCAACGCGGTGTTCCGCAGCTGGGTGCTGCCCTTCGAGGTGCTGTCGGTGCTGTTGCTGGCGGCCCTGATCGGAGCGATCGTGCTCTCCCAGCGCAGCGGAAGACTGTCGGAACCCGCTGAAACGGTGTCCAGCGCGGACGGGGGAGACGACTGATGCCGCTGGTCCTTCCGCTGCTGCTGGCAGTACTGCTGTTCTGCATCGGCGTGTACGGCATCCTCGCGCGCCGCAACGCGATCACCGTGCTGATGTCGTTCGAGCTGATGCTGAACGCGGTGAACCTCAACCTGGTCGCCTTCGACGCCTGGCGCCTCGACGGTCTGGCCACCGGGCAGACCCTGGCGGTGTTCGTGATCACGATCGCGGCGGCGGAGATCGGGCTCGGCCTGGCGATCGTGCTGCTGCTGTTCCGCGGCCACGGCCATGTCGACGTGGACGCCGCCCGTGACCTGGCGGAGGCCGACCGGGGCGACCTCGCGGAGAAGGGCACCGGCCGGTGATCGCGACCGCCTGGCGGGTGATCGGCGTCGGCTTCTCCCTGCTGGTCGTGCTGGCCGCCGCGCTGCTCTACGGTGTCGAGCCCCAGCAGACGGCGTTCACCCACGGGGCCAGGGTGGGCGGCGACGTCTTCATCAGCTTCGACCTGCGCACCGACGACCTGACCGTGGTGATGCTCGCCGTGGTCGGCGTCGTCTCGGCCTGCGTCCAGGTCTACTCGATCGGCTACCTGCGGGAGCGAGTCGCGTCGTACACGGCGCTGGTGACGCTGTTCACCGCGGCGATGGTGACCGTCGTGGTCGCCGACAACCTCTTCCTGCTGCTGATCGGCTGGGAGGTGATGGGCGCCTGCTCGTACCTGCTGATCGGTCATTACTGGGAGCGCCGCGACGCCCGCTCCGGCGCGATGAAGGCGTTCCTGATGACCAGGCTCGGCGATGTCGGCTTCCTCTTCGGCATCTTCGTGCTCGGCCTCGGTTACGGCACCTTCAAGATCTCCGAGCTGGGCGACAGCCCGATCTCCTCGGGCGCGCTCACGACCGGCACCCTGCTGTTGCTGGTCGGTGTGGTCGGCAAGTCTGCCCAGGTGCCGCTGCAGACCTGGCTCCCGGACGCGATGCCCGGCCCGAGCCCTGTCAGCGCCCTGATCCACGCGGCCACCATGGTCGCCGCCGGTGTCTTCCTGATCGCCCGCCTGTACGACGTGTTCACCGCGGCCGCGACGACTCTCACCGTGCTGGCGATCGTGGCCTGCGTGACGATGCTCTTCGCGGCGCTCTGCGCGATGGCGGCGGTAGAGGTGAAGCGGGTGCTCGCCTGGTCGACCGTTAGCCAGTTGGCGATCATGTTCGCCGGGCTCTCGCTCGGCACCTCCGACGGACGCCACGCCGCGCTGTTCCACCTGGTCACGCACGCCGCCTTCAAGGGGCTGCTCTTCCTCTGTGCGGGCGTGCTCCTGCACGAGGTCGGGAGCGCCGCCTTCGTCGTGCTCCGCCGGTACACCCGCCACGGCGCGTTGCGGAAGGCGATGCCGGTCACCTTCGTGACGATGACGATCGGCCTCGCCTCGCTGGCCGGCGTACCGGGGTTCGCGGGGTTCTTCTCCAAGGACGCGGTGGTCGAAGCGGCCTGGCAGCACGCGCGGGACGGGTCGACACTCGGCTGGGTCGTGCTGGTCTCGGTGTGCCTGACTGTCGCGCTGACCGCCTTCTACTGCGTCCGGTTGTGGTTGTGGGCGTTCTTCCGGACGCCTGCTCTCGCCGGTGCGCTCGGCGCGTTCGAGGACGACGACCAGATGGCGGATCTCGAGGAGCCGGACACCTCCAAGCTGCACGATCCCTCGTGGCTGATGCTCGGTCCGCTGGTGCTCCTGGCGATCGGATCGATCGGCCTCGGGTACGTCGACGGGGTGCACATCAACTTGGGGGTCGCCCTGGTGACGACGGTGCTCGCGGTGCTCGGCGCGTTGCCGGCGTACTCGTTGTGGCAGCGCGGGGCCGACCCGCGGCCGGTGGTGCTGGAGCGGGAGTTCGGGGTGGACCAGGCTTACTACCGGATCTTCGCAGTGCCGGTGCGGTGGTTCGCGCAACTGACGGTCGCCGGTGACCGGGATGTCATCGGCGCTTACGTGCGCGCGGCGGGACGAACGGGCACGCTGGCGTCGCAGGGCTTCCGCCGGCTGCAGACCGGGAACGCGCAGACCTACTTGACCGCCGCGGTGGTCGGGGTCGTCGCGCTCGCGATCCTGGCGGGGGTGATCGGCTCATGAGCGCCTTGCTGCTCGTCCTGCTGGGCTTGCCGTTCGTGGCCGCGATCGTCCTGTGGGTCTTGCCGGTGACGAAGGCCGACCGGCTCGCGGCGACGGTCGGAGCCGTGGTGTCCGGCCTGGTGCTGATCGGGTCCGCGGTGCTCTGGTGGGACCTGCTCCGGTCCGCAGATGGCGGCGTCGGCTCGGGCGCGTTGGTCGGCTCCTCCAGCGAGGGGCGCGTCTTGCCGGGCCGGTTCGCCGACATGTTCGCCGAGACGGACGTGTCCTGGATCCCGGCGCTGGGCGTTCGTTTCCATGTCGCCGTCGACACGATCTCGATGCCGTTGATCGTGCTGACCGCGCTGCTGGTGTTCCTGTGCTGCCTGTACTCGCTGCGGATCACCCCGCGGATCGGCCGGATGCGCTCGCTGATCGCGCTGCTGCTGGTGATCGAGACCGGCGTGATCGGCACGTTCTCGGCGGTCGACCTGGTGCTGTTCTTCCTGTTCTTCGAGGTCGTGCTGATCCCGATGTGGCTGGTGATCGACATCTGGGGCGACGAGCACGACCCGGCCGGACGGCGCCGTGCGGCGACCACCTTCGTGCTGATGACGGTGCTCGGGTCGGCGCTGATGCTGCTCGGGTTCCTGCTGGTGTACCGCGTGACCGGCACCTTCGACCTCGAGGTGCTCGGCCAGGACCCGATCCGCAACGGGCATGGGGTCGCCCTGGCCGCCGCTGTGCTGATCACGATCGGCCTCGCGGTGAAGATGCCGCTCTGGCCGTTGCACATCTGGCTTCCCGACGCTCACGCCAAGGCCCCGACGGTTGGCTCTGTACTGCTCGCCGGGGTGCTCCTGAAGCTCGGCAGCTACGGCCTGATCCGGATCCTGCTCCCGGTGCTGCCCGGGGCCACGGCCACCATCGCGCCATATCTGGCCGGCTTCTCGACCGTGGCGATCATCGCCGGATCGCTGGCCTGCCTGGCGCAGACCGATCTCAAGCGGCTGATCGCGTACTCGAGCGTGGGCCACATGGGTTTCATCGGGCTCGGCATCGCGACGATGTCGCCGGAGGGGCTGAGCGGGGCGCTGTTCGCGAACATCGCGCACGGCATCATCACCGGCCTGCTGTTCTTCCTGGCCGGCGCGATCAAGGACCGGCACGACACCAGCGACCTGCGCGCCATCGGCCGGGCCCTCTACGCGCGACTGCCGCGGATCGGCGGGCTGCTCACGTTCGCCTGCCTGGCCTCGCTCGGACTGCCCGGGCTGGCCGGCTTCTGGGGCGAGATGCTGGTCCTGCTCGGGGCCTTCCACCCGGCCGATTTGTTGCCGAGGACAACGTTCCTGGTGATGATGGTGGTGGCCGGGCTCGGCACCGTGCTGACCGCGGCGTACTTCCTCCGCCTGGTGCGCACCCTGTGCCAGGGTGATCCGGCCGAGCACCCGGCGGCCGCCTTCGCCGTGGACCTGAGCCGGATCGAGCTGATCACCTGGGCGCCGCTGATCGCGCTGACCGTGGTCCTCGGGCTCTGGCCGCCGCTGCTGCTCAACCACTGGAACTTCCTATGACGATCACCTGGACCGACTGGCAGGCGACCGCCGTACCGCTGCTGCTCGCGCTCGGCGCGATCGCGGTGCTGCTGATCGACGCCTTCTGGAGCACCGGGACCAAGCAGCACAAGCACACCGTCATCAGCTTGATCACCGGCGGCACGATCCTGTTCTGCCTCGCGTTCGTGGTGGTGCAGCGCAACGGGTTCAAGCCCGCGTTCTGCCGGACTGTGGTGGAGGGCCCGGCCGAGTGCAGCCTGGTGCTCGAACCGCTGACGATCGGCCTGTGGGCGGTACTCCTGATCGGCGGACTGGGCGTCGTCGGCCTCTCGATGTACCGGCTGTTGTCGGCAGACATCCCGGTCGGGGAGTACCACTTCCTCTTGCTGAGCGCTCTGGTCGGCGCGACTGTGCTGGCCGGCGCGCGGGACCTCGCCACGGTGGTGATCGCGCTCGAGGTGGTATCGCTGCCGACCTTCGCGATGGTGGCACTGAACCGCGACCGCCGCGGCTCCGAGGCGGCGATGAAGGCCTTCCTGGTCTCGGTGCTCTCGACCGCCGTGATGCTCTTCGGCATCTCCTACCTGTACGGCGTCACCGGGTCGCTGTACCTCCAGACGATCGCGACGCGACTGCCGGGGATCGACCCGGACCTGCGCCGAGTGGCCTTCGCGGCCGGGTTGTTCGTCATCGTCGGGTTCGGCTTCAAGATCGCCGCCGTCCCGTTCCACGGCTGGCTGCCCGACACGTACGCCGGGGCGCCGATCGAGGTGACCACCTTCCTCGCGGTGGTGTCGAAGTCCGCCGGCGTGGCCGGGTTGCTCGTGCTGGTCACGTTCGGCGTCGCCCCGAGTGGTTCGGAGTTGCGCCTGGTCGTCGCGATCCTGGCCGCGGTGACGATGACGGTGGGCAACCTCGCTGCGTTGCGGCAGCAGGAGGCCGTGCGGCTGCTCGCCTGGTCGTCGATCGGGCAGGTCGGGTTCCTGCTCGCGCCTCTCGCCGTCGGTGACGCGCAGGCGGTCGTGGGATACCTCGCCGCCTATGTCGTGGTGACACTCGGCGCCTTCGGAGCGGTCGCGGTGGTCCAGCGGCACCGCCCCGGCGGGCTGCTTTCGGACTACCGCGGCATGATCCGCTCGGAGCCGGGCCTCGGGGCCGCCCTCGTGTTCTTCCTGGTGGTTCTGGCGGGGCTGCCGCCGGGGCTGGCCGGGCTGTTCACCAAGTTCGCGGCGTTCCAGGCGGTGATCGACGCGCACCTGGGCTGGCTCGCCGTGGTGATGGCGGTCAACGTGATGGTCGGCCTGGCGGTCTACCTGCGCTGGGTCGCCGAGATCTTCCGGCTCCCGGCCGACGACCCGTTCTCTGTCGACATCGAGACCCCGGCCGTCGCCGTCATCTCCGCCTGCGTCGGCTCCGCCGTGGTGATGTCCCTGCTCCCGAGCGCCCTCTTCGCCCTCGTCACCTGACGTCAGTTGAGGTCAGTTGGCGTTCTGGGCGGCCAGCCACGCCTCGTACTGCGTGTGGGCGCGGGCGAAGATCTGGTCGCGCTCGGCGGGAGACAGGTGGCTGCAGGGCAGGCCGAAGATGTCGTTCAGGGCCGCGTAGAAGTCGGCCGGGGTTTCCAGCAGGGTCGAGTCGATCCGGTCGTCGAAGGTCTCGATCAGGCTGAGCGACCGGAGAATCACCACGCTGCCGGCCTTGCGCCGGTAGGCCGCGCACAACCGGAGAAACGGCGAGTCGGGCGCCACCGAGAGGTAGGCGTGCTGGTCCTCGAAGGCCGCCAGGGTCGCCTGTGCGGACTCGAAGTCCATCCCGGCAAGGGTGCTGCGCGGATCGTGGTCCAGCCGCCACCCGTCGACGATCTCCGACGGCCGCAGTCGCAGCTCGAATGGAGTCTGCCTGGCCATCCCTGCCGCGAGCGGCATCGGCGAGAACAGGCCGTCGCCCAGGCCGACATCGACCAGCCAAGCCTTCTGTGGATCGTCGTCCAGGCCGTGGACGGTCAGCACCATGTGGCTGGCATCCACCCTGGCCAGCCGCGTCATCGTCTGCACGCCGCCGCGATGCATCGTCACCTGGTAGCCGAGCTCGGTGAGGAACTGCGCGAACACCCCGTTCAGCTGGAAGCAGTACCCGCCGGCTTCCCGCGTGAGGATCCGTTCCGCAACCGCCGAGGGCTCCAGCGGGCCGCCCCTGCCGAGCTGGTACTGCACCGACTCGTACGGCACGGTGTCGGCGAAGGCCGCGTGCAGTTCGAAGAGCGCCTCGACACTCGGCCCATCGTGCCTGGTCAGACCGACGCGACGGAGGAAGGCGGCGGTATCCATGGGGAGGAGGGTAGGCCGCGCCGGGGCCGACCTGGCAGGGTAGGGGCATGACCTCGGAGCGGATCTACGTCGGCAGTTACACCAGTCAGGAAGGGGGCGGCGAAGGCATCGGCTTCGGCACCCCCGAGCAGTTGCGGGTCGCCGCGGCGGCCTCTGATCCGTCGTTCCTGGTCCGGTCGGCGGATGGCCGGTTCCTCTACACGACGAACGAGCTGGAGGCCGGTCGCGTCAGCGCCTTCGCCATCGACGAGAACGGCTCGCTGGAGTTCCTCAACCACCGGCCGACCGGCGGTGCGCACCCCTGCCATCTCGAGATCGACCCGACCGGCCGGTTCCTGCTCTCGGCGAACTACACCTCCGGCTCGGTCGCGATCCACCCGATCGGGGCGAACGGCTCACTCGGCGATCCCAGTCAGATCCTGCAGCGCGAAGGCAGTGGCCCGAACACCGAGCGCCAGGAAGGCCCGCACGCGCACCAGGTCACCTTCGACCCGTCCGGCGCTTTCGCCTTCGACGTGGATCTCGGCTCGGACTCCGTCTACGTGTCGATCCTGAGCAACAAGGGCCGGCTGGAAGAGGTGGACCGCCTCACCATCCACCCCGGCGCCGGACCACGGCACCTCGTCTTCCACCCGGGCGGCGGAGCGGCGTACCTGATCAACGAGCTGGACTCGACGCTGGCCGTGCTCAGCTACAGCGACGGCAAGCTGGCAGTCGTGCAGACCGTGTCGACGCGGCCCGAGGACGCGACCGGCGAGAACTTCCCGGCCGAGGTGCTGATCTCCGCGGACGGCCGGTTCGTCTACGGCTCGAACCGCGGCGACAACACCATCGCCGTCTTCCAGACCGGTGCCGACGGGCTTCAGGCCGACCTGATCCAGACGATCGGTTCCGGCGGGACCTGGCCGCGACACCTTGCCTTCAGCAAGGATGGGACCCAGCTGTACGCCGCGAACGAGCAATCCGACACGATCGCGGTCTTCACCGTCGACCAGACCAGCGGCGCCCTCACCGCAACGGGGACGCCGCTGACCTGGCCCAAGCCGGTCTGCATTCTCCCCGCGTAACCCGTGGCGCAGCCGGACTTCCCCTACGCCGACACCGACTACCAGGAGGTCAACCGCGGCCAGTTCCACTTCAGCTCCCAGAGCGGGTGGATGAACGATCCCAACGGGTTGCTGTACTACCGCGGCACCTACCACCTCTACTACCAGCACAACCCGTACGGCCTGGCCTGGGACACGATGCACTGGGGTCACGCCACCAGCCCCGACCTGATCCACTGGCGGCAGCAGCCGATCGCGCTCGATCCGAGGATCCACCCCGGCGACCTGTGGTCCGGCGGGGGAGTGGTCGACATTCGCAACACGTCCGGGCTCAAGAACGGCTCGCACGACCCCATCGTGGTCTTCTCCGGCACCCAGGGGGTGCGGATGCTCTACAGCCTCGACGGCGGCAGCACCTTCACGGCGTACGACGACGGCCGGGTGGTGGCGCGGCCGAGCGGGTCCGAGAGCCGGGACCCGAAGGTCTGCTGGCACGAGCCGAGTGGGCGCTGGGTGATGGTGGTCTGGTCCGATGCCGACGGCAACGGTGTGGACTTCTTCGTGTCCGTCGACCTGCGCGACTGGGAGCGGGTCAGCCGGTTCGCGGCCGGCTGGTTGTTCGAGTGCCCGGACTTCACCCCGATGGGGCTGGACGGCGACGTGACCTATGTACTGCGGGACGCGCGCGGCTCGTACGTCGTCGGCGACTTCGACGGCCGGGAGTTCCGGACCTCCTGGCAGGAGCCGAGCACCATCGCCCGGAACACCGGCGGCGCTGGGAGCGACTACTACGCCGCCCAGTCGTTCCAGAACCTGCCAGATGACCGGGTTGTCACCCTGGCCTGGCAGGGCGGCAACCAGGGCTCGAGCTGGACCGGCAACGCCAGCTTCCCGGTGCAGCAGCGGCTCGTGAGCACCCCCGACGGCCCACGGATCCACAGCGAACCGATCGACGAGATCCGCCTCCTGCGCAGCTCGACCAAGACGTGGGGGGCGGCTCTGTTGTCGCCAGACGCGGCCCTGGACCTGCTAGCGGCCGAGGTCGCCGACACCTACGAGCTCGAGGCCAGCTTCGACCTCAGTGCCTCGCAGGCCACGGCGTTCACCTTCCGGCTCGGGACCGCCGACGGGCGGTCCGTCCGCTACGACCTCGGGTCAGGGCAGTTGGACGGCTACGACCTGCCGGTCGCGCCGGACGGGACCCTGTCGCTAAGGCTGCTCGTCGACCGAGGTCAGCTCGACATCTTCGCCGCGGACGGCGCGTTCTACGAGTGCCTCAACGTCGACTTCGACGGTGGTCACGGACTCCAGTTGGTCACCGACGGACCGTTGATGCTGAAGTCGCTGACACTGCACCGGCTCGGGTCGATCTGGAATGAGGGCCTACCGGCCTAGTGCCGCGACAGGTCTCGCTCTCGGCAAGCCTCGCGCGGCGAGGGCAAGACCTGATCCGGCGACTAAGGCCGCGGCCAGGAACCCGGTACCGCGGTCGAGGCCGGCGGCGACGAGTCCGAAGGTCGCCGGGCCGAGACCGAGTGCCAGGTCGAGGCTCATGCTGACCGTGCCCATCACGGCACCTCTTTCGGCCACAGGCACATCCTGCAGCGCCAGCATCATGATCGCGGGCGTCCCGAGCGCGACACCGACACCGAGCACGACCGTCCCGAGCGCCAACCCCGGCACGGCTCGCCAGCCCCCGATGATCGTCAGCCCGGCCGCCGCGCACAGCAGCGCCAGCCGAACACTCCGCTCCGCGCCCAACCGGTCCGGAATCCGTGCACCAACACTGCGGATCAGGATCACGATGGCCGCGAACACGAACATGAAGATCCCCGCCCCCGGCAGCCCGAGGTCCAGCGCATAGAGCGGCACGAACGCCAGGAACCCGGCCATGCCCCACACCAACGCGAGGAGCAGCAAGGCAGGTACCACCGCGGCCGGATGCAGCAGCCGTACTCCGGACTCGGCCGGCCCCGGCTCACGGGTGTCCCCGACCTTCAGAGCGAGTACTACGGCCAGTGCCGCCGCGCCGCTCGAGATCACCCAGACCGTGGCGAAGCCGATGGCCGCGACCACCGCCTCCCCGATCGGCGGGCCGACCGCGAGCCCGGCGTACAGGGAGAGGGAGAACAGGCTGATCGCCTCGCCTCGACGTTCCGCCGGCGCCAGGTCGCTCATCGCGGTCACCGCGCCGACGAAGAAGAAGGCCTCGCCGATGCCGGTCAGCAGCCGCAGTACGACGAGCACCACGAGGCTGTCCGCGATGCTGTAGCAGGCGACAGACGCTGCGAAGACGAGGCCGCCTCCGACCATCACCACCGACCTGCCGCGCCTGTCGGCCAGCCGCCCGGCCCACGGGCGCAGTACGAGCGCTGACAGGCTGAACGCGCCGACTGCGATCCCCACGCCCACGTCGCCGCCGGCCAGCGGTCCGGTCACATAGAGCGGCACGGTGGGCACCAACAGTCCGTCTGCGAAGAAGTAGGCGAGCGCGGCCAGCCCGAGCAGTGCGAACTGCGGTGTGACGAGACGGGGTCTGGCTAATGCTGTCCGGCTCATGAGCTGCCTCCGGCGGTCCGAAACGGGCGTTCGAGGATCACAATGGCTGTACGGCGCCTGCCGGGGCATCGGTAGTTCTGCCCATCTCGCAGGTCGCCGGGGAGGGGGCTAGATGGCGCGCGACGACCTGCGGCTCGCAGACCTGCTCTGCGCGCTGTCGGTGACGCTGGACCTCGCCATGGCCCAGCCACCGGAGAAGTCGCTCCGCAGTTGCCTCGTGGCGATGCGACTGGCGCAGTCCCTCGGACTGCCGCTGGTCGACCAGCGGACCGTCTACTACACGACCCTGCTCCGCCACCTCGGCTGCACAGCCACCACCCATGAAGAGGCCCGCATGATGGGCCCGGGCGTGGCCCGGCTCCGCCCACTGATGGAACGGACCGATCCGGCGAGCAAGCGCGAGTCACTCACCCTCCTGACGCACGTCGGCCAGGGCAGCGGCATCCGCCGGCTCCAGTACGTCGCTCGCACGCTGTCGGCCGGGAAGTCCGGTGAGGCGCAGGTGCTGCTCGCGATCTGTGAGGTCGGCAGCATGCTCGCCGAGGGACTCCATCTCGGCTCGGCGGTGGCCGATGCGCTCTACCAGAACCTGGAACGCTGGGACGGCACCGGTGCGCCGAGACGTCTGGCGGGTGAGGAGATCGGCATCGCGACCCGGATCGCCGAGGTCTCCACCCAGGCGGTGATCTTCACCGGCCTCGGTGGGCCGGAACTCGCCGAGAAGATGCTGCGCAAGCGGCAAGCAGGCTGGCTCGACCCGCACGTGGTCGCGGCCTTCAAACCGGACCTCGTGGGGGATCTGGAGACCAGTGACGTCTGGGAGGAAGCGCTCGCCGCGGAACCGCAACCGTGCTGGACGATCGCGGCCGACCGAGTAGACGACGTCGCGCGCGCGTTCGCGTACTTCGTGGACCTCAAGTCGCCGTATCTGTTCGGGCACTCGACCGGGGTCGCGGAATTGGTGGAGCAGGCCGGTGAGCGGCTGCTGGATGACGACGAGCGGCCCCTGGTGAAACAGGCCGCTTACCTCCACGACCTGGGCCGGATCGCGGTGCCCACTGGTGTCTGGGAGAGGTCGGGTGAGCTGCGCCGGGGTGACTGGGAGCAGGTGCGCCTGCATCCCTACCACTCGGAGCGGATCCTGGCTCGCTCCACCGCACTCGAGCCGGTGGCGACGCTGGCCGGGCTCCACCACGAGCGGCTCGACGGGAGCGGCTACCCCCGGCAGGCCAAGTCGAGTGACCTGCCGCCCGCGGCTCGCCTGCTGGCCGTGGCGGACGTGTTCCAGGCGCTGACACAAGAGCGCCCGCACCGGGCGGCGCTGCCACCCGAGGCGGCGGCGGACGCAGTACGGGCTGAGGTGGCTGCCGGGCGCCTCGACGGGGACTGTGCGCGGGCCGTGCTCGAAGCGGCCGGGCAACGAGTGCCCGGCCGCCTGTCGAGTCATCCTGCCGGCCTCAGCGAGCGCGAGGTCGAAGTACTGCGCTTGCTCGCCCTGGGCCGGTCCAACGCCGAGATCGCGCGCGAGTTGGTGATCTCACCCCGTACCGCGGAGCATCACGTGCAGCACATCTACGGCAAGATCGGGGTCTCCACCCGGGCTGCCGCCGCACTGTTCGCGATGCGCCACGGCCTGTTCACGCCGTGACGGTCACGCCGTGACAGGGACCAGCTTCTCGAAGAAGAACTCGTGCTTGAGGAACGACACGTCGTACTCGTGGCCCGGCTGCGGCGGGAGCAGTTGGGCGGCCTGGAAGAGGCGCCAGCCGTCCTTGAGCGCCTCCAGCCCGCTCGCGTACGGCGGGACGTCGGAGTCGCCCGTGGTCGGTGAGGTCTCGCCGGTCCCGTCGTACGTCGACCAGCCGACCGTGCGGGAGTCCAGCGCGGACGAGGCCAGGTAGAGCACCAGGACCTGCTGGCGGACGGTCTGCTGAACGGCAGCGGTGGTCATGCCATCTCCTTCTTCGCGGCGTGTGGGTTGAGGCTGCGCTGCGCGACCACGCGGCGCGGGCGGTTCGACACCCGGGTCACCCAGTAGTCCGGGTCGTAGGTGTCGTCGCCGGTGATCGCCTGCCACAGCTTGACCCGGTTGTAGATCTCCAGCCGGCCGGTGGCGTTCTCGTACCAGGGGAAGTACTGGCCGAGCTCCGTGGCCACCTGCTCGTCGTACAGGTCGTCGGTGTTCCACAGCCGGACCTGGCGGACGGTCGGGTTGAAGCGGATCTTGAACATGTAGCGGTCGACGGCGCTGTCGTTCTTGCGGCCGCCGTGCCAGATGCCGTGGTGCAGGAGCACGACAGTCCCGGCCGGGCAGGTGAGCCGGGTCTGGCCGAGCAGGTTCTGGTACCGGCCGGTGTCGGACTCGTTCGTCCGGCGCAGGTGGCTGCCGGGCACGCTGAGGGTGCCGCCCATCTCGAGCGTCACCTCCTGCGGGTAGTACATGAGTTGCACGTCGAAGGCGTCCTCGCGGACGTCGATGATCGCGTCACCGTGCAGGTTCTGCGCCTCGCCCTCGTGCGCCTTGCGGATGTGGACCGCGTGGTGGTCGACGGTCGGCTCGGGCCCGACCAGGCTGTGGATGGCGCCGGCGATCTCGGGCAGTTGTACCAGCCGCTGGACGAACTCGCTGTCCTGGAACGCCTCGGACAGCGGGGTGCCGTAGGGGACGCCGGGGATGCCGGCCTTCAGGACGTCGAGCGCCTGCTGGTTCATCTCGTCGGGGACGACGGCGTCCATCCGGAACGAACCGGTGGCGACGAACTGCGCCATCTGGACCGAGGTGAGCAGGTTCTTGCGATGCGGTTGGGTCATGTCTCTCCCTCTCGGGGCGACTGGGCCTTGGTGGTCACTACTCGTCCAGGTTAGGTTTCGATGCTCTTGTTTCGCGTGGGTTGAGTTCACCACTGGTGGTAATTTCTCACCATGATTCCGTTGCACCTGGCCGAGCCGCCCGAGGTCGTGAACGTCGGGGTGGGGGTGCACGGGGTGCGGGGGCCGCGGGACATCTTCCGGCTGCCAGACCTGTGGCAGTTCCACCTGTATGGGTACTCCGCGGACCTGACCGTGAGCGGGACGACGTACCCGGTCGCGCCGGGATCGGTCAGCCTGACGCCGGCCGGAGTACAGGTGCAGTTCGACTATCGCGGGCGCTCGGAGCACCTGTACGTCCACTTCCGCCCGCGCCCGATCGGCGAGCCGTCATACGTGCCGGTCGTGCAGGACGCCGGTACTGCGGCGCCTGCGCTGTCCGACATGCTCCGCTCGGCGATCGGGGCATCGCCTAGCGGCTCGGCCCGGGTGGTGTCCGAGGTGTGGGCGGCGTTGTGGCGGGTGGCGCAGCTGTCGGCTCCACTCACCGAGGGTGGGGCGGTTGCCGGACACTCGGCCGTGTCGGCGGCGATCGCGTACATCGAGGCGAACCTGGCGCGGCCGCTGACCGTGCCCTCGCTGGCGGCTGCCGCGGGGGTGTCGCACAACCACCTGACGCGGTTGTTCCGGGCGGAGACGGGGATGACGGTGGTCGCGTACATCCGGCAGCGGCGGATGACCCGGGCTCGCCACCTGCTCGTCTCGTCGACCTTGTCGATCCCGGCGGTCGCCGCGTCGGTCGGCATCCCCGACCTGCACGCCTTCAACAAGGCGTGCCACCGGGAACTCGGCGGACCGCCTCGCGTAGTACGGGCCGGAAACACGGTGGCCGGTGGTGGGCGGGCCGTCTAGGGTTCGCCGCATGTATGAGCTGATCCCGGTGGCCACCGCGCCCGAACTGGAAGAAGAAGCGGAAAAGCGGTTCGTGGAGGAGTGGCCGGAGTTCATCTTCCACGATGCCGGGGTGAAGGTTTACCGCGAGCGGCGGCGGTCGTACTTCCTCGACTGGGAGTTCTACCTGGTCTCGGTCGAGGACCGGCGGCTGATCGGCGGGTGCTGGGGTGTGCCGATCGCGTGGGACGAGACGGTTTCGGACCTGCCCGGTGGGTTCACGGATGCGCTGGGGCGGGCTGTCGAGTCTCGGGAGGCCGGTGTGGTGCCGGACACGTTCGTGCTGATGGCCGCGGCGGTGCGCAACGACGAGCAGGGCAAGGGGCATGCCGGCCGGGTGATCACGGCGGTGAAGGAACAGGCGGCTCTGGCTGGGCTGACGCGGATGATCGCTCCGGTGCGGCCGACGTTGAAGGCACGGTATCCGCTGACCGATATCGCCGAGTTCATGACGTGGACCCGGCCTGACGGGCTGCCGCTGGATCCGTGGCTGCGGACGCACGTTCGCCTCGGCGCTCGGTTGCTAGCGCCGGCTCCGGTGTCCCAGACCATGACCGGCACGGTCGAGGAGTGGGAGAAGTGGACCGGGCTCGCACTGCCGTCCAGTGGTACCTATGTGATCCCCGATGGACTGACCGTGCTGGAGGTCGACCGCGAGGCCGACCAGGGCATCTACCGCGAGCCCAACATCTGGCTACGTCACGCCTGAATCAGCTCGCCCGAGAGCCCGAGCGGTGAGACTGTCCGGGCCGAGGTTTCCGCGGAGGATGTGGAGACAGGTTTCGCGGTCGGGACCGGTCAGGGCTTGCTGGGCCCAGAGGGCGATGTCTTCCAGGGCTCGGGCGGCTCGGTAGTAGGTGAGGCGGGTGTGATCGAGGGTGACCGGGCCGTAGCCCTTGAAGAACGAGTCCTCCTCGGCCTGTGTGGTGGGACCGACGGAGCGCATTCCGCCGAGCATGAACAGCAGGTCCTGCTCGACCGGCGCGAGTACTACGTCGTCCCAGTCGATCAGGTGCAGTTGCTCGGGAGCGACCAGGATGTTGCCCAGGTGCGGGTCAGCGTGGCAGATGACCGCAGTACCGCCTAGATCCCGTGCTGCGAGCTCTTGGGTCAGCTCGACGATCCGCGCGATGGTCTGCTGGTGCTCCCGCCAGGTCGCGGCGACTTCGGCCTCTAGGTCGTCCTGCGGTTCTACAGTGCTGAACCTCTCACCCAGGGACTGAGCGAGTGCCGGCATGCGGGCGTTGATGGGGTTCAGCCGGGGCATTGCGGCTGCCAGGGCCGCCGGTGGCTCGATGGCGTGGACCTCAGCCAGCAGAGCGCCGTACGAGGTCCACTGGTCCGTGGTGAGGCCAGTGTCGGCCGCACGGTCTCCGGTGATCCACGGGGCCAGGGAGAGGCGTTTGCCGTCCCGGACGCTCCAGAGCTCGCCGGTGCGGGTTCTGAGTGGTCCCGGGATGCCCTGGACTCCGGAGTCGACCAGGAACGCCGTGACCTTCGGAGCTACGTCGGTACCGCCGCCGCTCCACTTGAGCGCGTACTGCTCGCCTGTGGGGGTCGAGGCCTGCAAGACCTCGGCAGCCACGTCCGCGCCGTGGTGGACCGGCTTCAGGTCGGCCAGTCCCACGCCGAAGTCGTCGGCCACCCATCGCACGAAGTCCGTCACCCGCCCCAGGATGCCGCTTTCCACGTCACCCGGCGAGCGAGTTATCCGCTGATGCTTGAGAGCTGCCGGGGCCGGGGCTTCCTGGGCGGAGGTTGCCCCTGGCCGCGTTCGCAGTACGGCGGTTCGCAGTACGGGCGGGTCAGCGGTAGTTGACGAACTGGACCGCGAAGTCGAGGTCCTCGCCTTTGATGAGCGCCTGGACCGCCTGCAGGTCGTCCCGGCTCTTGCTGGACACCCGGAGTTCGTCGCCCTGGATCTGCGCCTTGACGCCCTTCGGGCCCTCGTCGCGGATCAGCTTGGAGAGCTTCTTGGCGTTCTCCTGGGTGATGCCGGCGCTGATCGTGGCGTTGATCTTGTAGATCTTGCCGGACAGCTTCGGCTCGTCGGCCTCCAGGCCCTTGAGCGAGATCTGCCGCTTGACCAGCTTGTCCTTGAGCACGTCGAGGACGGCGTTCACCCGCTCCTCGGTGTTCGCCTGCATGTCGATCGTCTCACCAGACCACTTGACGCCCGCGTCCACGTTCTTGAAGTCGAACCGCTGGCTGATCTCCTTCGCCGCCTGGTTGACGGCGTTGTCCACCTCCTGGTGATCGACCTTGTTCACGATGTCGAAGGAGGACTCCGAAGCCATGGCAGTTCCTTTCCGATTTGCTGTCAGGGGCACTGTCTGTTGTATCGTCTCTCACGCCGCTCCTCGGAGCAGCATCACCCTGGCAGGTTGCCCGAGCGGCCAAAGGGAGCAGACTGTAAATCTGTCGGCTTATGCCTACGCAGGTTCGAACCCTGCACCTGCCACAGGGACTGAAACCGCCCCTGACCTGCGAAAACGCAGGTCAGGGGCGGTTTTGTCGTGTCCGGCTGTGTCCGGCCGTAACCGACTCTCTACGGCCGTCCGTGCGGAATGCGTGCGGAAGTTTGCTACGCCGAGGGCCGCCAGAGGGCTGGCCGCGTGGCGCTGCTGGTCCTGGGAGGCACATTGGGACTGAAGTCCTGCCTCGGCTGGCCGTAGTTGCGGCCTTCGACGAGGGGAGCGACCCACAGTCCGGAGCTTCATCACCGCTGTGGTCAAAGGCCCCACGTGGAACTGGCGAGAGTCACTCTGGCTGAGGTGTGGGGTTGTTCCTCGGTGGGAGGTGGCCATGAGGATGCATATGTCGGTCCACTGCTCGTCGTTGTCCTCGAACCGGGTGAATCCGGCCGATGCTGACCAGGCCGTCCGAAGTGATGCTCGTGAGCACGATGTCGCCGCCGACGTAGATCCGGTCGGCCGGCGGCCGGCGTCCGCCGCCGGGCGCGACAAATCTGCCCCACCTCGGGACACTGGAGTCGGAGCGGCGGTAGTGGGCTGGTGTGTGAGTCGGTTCTGCTGCGGCCCGGCGCCGCTCGCCACCGTTCGCATATCGAAACCAAGTCGGAAAACACGATCGACACCTTCACCTAGACTCCCTCCATGAGTCGTCCCCGCGCGACAGGCCGAATTCGACGATTACTGTTGTTCGCCGCTGCGATCGTGACGGCTGCGATCGCCGTCAGCGGGCTGTACGCCTACATTTTCCCTCCCGCATTGGGGATCTACAGGGAGTATCCGGATGAAGCTGCGTCCGTGGGGGTGTACTTGGAGGTCACCTTCAATGATGTTGAGCCGAGTTCCAGCACGATCCTTGCGACGGTCCAAGTCGACATTCTGGTTCCACGCGAAAGAGTATCGAGCCCTGGCGACTCGAAGGTGAAAGTGGGTTTCAGGACTGGAAGTCAAACATCGGAGCTGGAGTTCGTGCCGATGCTCGCCGATGCCTCGGATGATCGCGTTGATGCATGGTCGTCAAGACCCGCTAACATTCGTTTCGAAACATACGGAAATCAAAGTTCCTTCCCATGGGACAGCTATGAACTAGCTGGATTCCTCGATGTGGTCGGATCAGGCGACTTTTCAGTCATAAATGAATCCGGGGAGACACGTGGATATCCTGTCTATCTCAGTCTTTCCACAGGGAACGGCGCATCCGACTGGAGTGTTCGACAGATAGACTTCAGTTCACGAGGTTCGGCAGGGAGTTCATTCGATTCGCCCAGCATCTATCTCAGAGTATCTCGCCCTCTGTCAACTATTATCTACCTCATGACAGTTGCCGGTCTGCCGCTTCTCATTGCGTTGGCCTTCGCTAGCAAGTCATTAACGCGCCGGCATCGCCTCTCGCCTGGCGACGCGACCAGTCCGCTTGAGCTTGCTTCTGCTCTTCTTGCGCTTCTCGCACTAAGGCAGGTATTGACGCCAGCGAATGTCTCGTCAATAACGCTTCTGGACAGGGTTTTGGCAATCGAACTTGCGGTAATCCTAGTTCTGACGCTGATTGTGTATCTTGACGAACGCCCTCCGGCCGTTGCGCAATCAATCGACGCGTCCGGGGTTGCGGTGAAGCCTGTTGAGGACAGGAATGATATATCCAGTTCTTCGGTGCCGCTTTCGCCTCATTGGGCACAGGCGAGCTCGGGGTTGTGGCTACCGCGGGCGTTACCGAATGAAGAGCAGGTGGGGGTCACGCGAGAACGGCAACGGCGGATTGCACCGCCAGATGCTCGGTCATGAAGATAACCGGTTCGAGGTTCGTCGGTGATTCGGACAGCAGCGCTGTCCGGCTGTACATCGAAGCCACGGAATCAGGCAGTCCTGGTACAGGCGCTTCGGTGAACCGGACTTGCTCGATGATCCCGCACCAGCGCTGGTGATGTAGCTTGCGCCCTGAGCCGAACAGGGGAGCGAATCGGTGAACGATAAATTGCGACACGGTGGGCGCCGGGCCGCGGAGTGGATCGAGCAATTCGCGGGCCGTACTGGTTGGGCGTTACTCATCCTGGCGGTTGGGTTGATTATTGGCTGGTGGGCTGGCAGCTATACGGCATGCTCACAAGCGAAGTGTCACGTTCGCGTTGATGCCATCGAGGCTGCTGGCACGTGGGTAGGTGGGCTTGGCACGATGGCGGCGGTCCTCTTCGCGATCAACGCATTTCAGGCAGAGCAGCGCAACCGCCTGGAGGAGCAGCTCAGGCGGGACAGAGAAGAGCATCTTGCTGTGGTCGCCGCATTGGCAGATGCCCAGGAGGAAGAACACCGCGCTCGGGCCGACGCGGAGCTGGTGATCATTGACGCGCGGATCCGGGTCTCCGATGCCTCCCACGTAATGGGTGTGGCGGTGGTAGTGCGCAACCATTCCAACGCGACCTCGATCTACAAGCTCAGCGGCGAGATCGTGGGGTACGGACCCATACCTCCGGAGCACGAGGTTCCTGCCGGACGTTGGTCGTACCCAGCCGACTATGGCTCCGCCGGCACAGCGACTGACCAGTTGCCGACTCCCCTCGCTGGTGAGGGGGACGATGCCCGGCGCGCCTTTGAGCAGAACCTCCGCGCCCGCGTCACCATCACGTTCGAGATGAACGATCGCCGATGGCGACGCGCTGGCAACGACCCGGTAGAGCTGATCAGTTGACTGGGCGTCGTCGGTAGCCGGGGTCGCGCATCGCCGACTATGGCCGAAACCGAGGTTGACCTGCCCGCTGCCGATGCCGTCCGGATCGGCGCCGGCCTGATGGTGGCGGCCTGTTCTCTGACCTTCGGGCGGAAGGTGCGATTCGCCAGGTGGAGCCGCTTCAGTCGACGCGGGTAGGTGGAGCGGACCAGGAGCGGCAAGGGCTGCTGTGTCTGTGGATTCGTAGTCCGTCTGGATGGTTCGGGTACGTTCTGATCGACGAGACCATGAGTGCGACTTGGGTCGGCAGAGATGCTCACGCTCGCTGAAACTCCGCGGTAGTGGCTACCCGTAGGCCTGTGTACAACGGCAGCCGGCCAACGCCGACTCGTGCAGACTTATAGTCAGATCCGGGTGAGGTCACCCTCGCGGACCCTGGCCCAGCCTGAGGGCGTGGGAGGTAGCCGCTTCGGAACGCTATCACCCCTGAATCCAGTCAACTCTGCCAGGGGACCGCGTCGCCAGCGAGTTTCGACGAAGTTGGGTCCTGGAGAGCTCGAACACTCTGATGGACGCCCTCGTCGGGGAGATGGGCAAGCCGAATCTTGCCACGGCGTCGCGACGGTGGCGCCGTTCCATTGAGGGTGTCGCCGGCATGTGCGAGGCTGCTCCGATGCGAGTCTTGTGCCTCGACTACGACCTCGGCGCTGGTGAAGACCACTACAGGTTCGGTTCGTCGGTTTCTCTGTTTGACTACGATGTTGTGTTCTGGGATCCCGCCCAATCCCTTGAAGGGTATAAGGCGCTCAGGGATACCTATCAAGGGCGGGATTCTCTCAATGACAACGCGTCGGCGAGGCTCGTGAACGACGTGCATCGCCGGAACTCTGAATTCAAAGACTTCCTAGAGATGGGGAGATGTCTAGTTATATTCCTCCCAGGCGATCTGGACGTCTGGGTGGATACGGGGAAGAAAGATTACTCCGGGACGGGACGGAATCGTGCAGCCACGCGCATTGTCGACAGGTTCAACATCCTGAAAGCTATCCCCCTGGATCTCACTTTCGCGCCCGGAAGTGGCCTCGAAATCACGCCAGCCAACGACATCATGGCTTCTCTGTTTAAGCAGAGCCGTGAAAGCTGGATATACCGATCCGTGATCGAGAAACACCAGACCGTGAAGCCGCTCCTGCATATCAAGGGGACGAAGAAGTCGGTCGCAGGCATGGTTCGTGTCAAAGGGGCAGGTGGAAGACTCATACTGTTGCCCGAACTCGTCTTGCCCTTCGCTGATGATGAGAGCGACGGTGACGCAGACGATCTTGATCTTGTCGAGACTGGCTCCCCCGAGGACTCCGGAGTCGCAACGCAGGCTGAGGAGGATGAGGACGAGCCATGGCCGGGTGATCTATTGCTGGCCTGGGTTGAATCGTTAGTGGCTGAACCGGATGCGTCCTTGCCATCATGGACGGCGGAGTACAAGTTTCCGACTGAGGCGCGGCGGTCGGCTGAGCAGGTGGCGTTGGAGGCGGAGCTATCGGAGCTTCAGGTTCGGATTGAGTCGCTCAACGCGGAACAAGCGCGAGACGAGCAATGGAAGACGCTAATTGCAGGTTCTGGTGCATCGCTTGAGAGACGAGTCAGAGAGGCTTTCGAGCTGGTCGGATTCACCTTTGAACAAGTCGATCCGGGCCGAAGTGACCTGAAGGGCGAGTATCAGGGTCGGCGAGTTGTGGTCGAAGTCAAAGGGCTCTCCAAGAGTGCGGCTGAGAAGAACGCCGCGCAGCTCGAAAAATGGGTCTCTGAAGAACTTGCCGAGGAGCGCGAGGTGAAGGGTGTGCTCGTGGTGAACACTTGGCGGGAGCTCCCGGTTGCGAGCCGCACCGAGGCCGATTTTCCTAACCAGATGCTGAAGTATTGCGAGCAGCGAGGACACTGCCTGTTAACGGGACTCCAACTGCTGTCCATGGTCAGAGCGTGTCTTGACTCGCCGGATCGCAAGTCTGAGATCGCATCGCTGGTCCTCGACACGGTCGGTCCCGTAGAGAACTGGAGCGACCTAGCCTCGATCTTCGTCCCGCGTGAAGGTCAGGCGGAGTCGGCCCAGCTCTCGGTGGACGAGCCTGAGTCGTCCCTGCAGGGCGAGGTTGTGGATCCCACCGAGAGTCAAGGCGCTGACCCGGATTAGCAGCACCCTGAATCGGTACCCGACTTCGTGCCCCACGACGATCCGTCGCCCGATGGACAGGTCGGAGCGCGTTTGACAACTGGTACGCGGCTGAGCGCGTAATCGCCGATATCGGCCGGCTAGCATGCCTGAGACCGCGTCAGGGCTCCTCATAACCCAGAGGACGCAGCTTCGGTGGGGGCGCTGGTCAACGCCTTGGCGGGCCGCCGAGGAGATCGCATCTAACGTCATGTGCGCGGAACTGGTGCGGAAGTTTGGGAGCGTGCTGATTGCCGCCCAGGTCAGAGCGTCGGAGACGCCCCTCTGTAAATCTGTCGGCTTATGCCTACGCAGGTTCGAACCCTGCACCTGCCACAGGGCCTGAACCAGCCCCTGACCTGCGGAAACGCAGGCCAGGGGCTGGTTCGCTGCTCGAGGCCTGAGCATGCCCGTTCGGGCAAGCGGATCTGCCCGAAAGTACGGGTTGGAGATGCTCGCGTCCGGGAACGGCGCGATCCATGCTGGCATGGTCGATGTTCTCGTACGGATGAGGACGGGAGTCGCCCTGTGCCGATGTCTGCCGTGCTGTACGACGGGGCGACACCACCACGTCCCAAGAACCGTCGCGCTGAGACGGAGGCCGCAGGATGCCGACGGCTCACGCCGGGGCTCGGCCGACAGGGCAATGCCGCCACTCTTATGCGGCTGCAGCGGACGCCGGTAATGCCGCAGTGGTTGCGGATCTCCTTCGGCACCCCTCTGCAGCCCGTACTGAGCAGCCTGCTGTGCAGCGGTGCGGCGGCGAGGTCCATGCCGGCTGCCCGTGCGGAGCGGAGGAAGCCACGGCCGAGGAGCCTGGCCTCGGCCAGCCAGCTGTCCAGCGCCTCAGCGTGCCAGTCGTGCAGCGCGCCTGCCCCACGACCCCGACCGGCAGGGGAGGAGGCATCCAGCAAGACGGGGGCGGGTTCCTGTCCTCCGATGTATGGTTCGACCGCAGCGCGAACAAGGTCTTCATCTCTGACTTCCCCGTAAACGGCGCGAGTCCCCCGGCGGGTATGACGACCGAGCCCGACTGGGAGCGCGCGCTGTCGGTCATCGCTGGAACGCCCTCCGTCGGGCCGATCGTGGGGATCTTCGGCTACTCAGACTGTCTCGGCTCCGAAAGCCGCAACGGCCCGCTCCGCCAGAAGCGAGCCGACGCCATCCTCGGGCTGCTGCCGCCGGCGTCGAAAGCGAAGGTGATCCTGACCTCCGGCCAGATGTCAGGGAGCTTCCTGGCCGGCAATGACAGCGCGGAGCAGCGGGCTCATAACCGCGCCGTGATGGTGCGCATCCTCCCGCCGATCGGGCCGAAGGGCTCCGACGCCTGCGACATGCTCGCGGCCGCCACGAACCTGGACCAGTTCTTCTTCCTCGTCCGGTGCATGGAGACGCGGCTCGGCCTGACGAAGGCAGCGGATGCGCCAAAGGTGTTGTCGCTCCTTCGTCAGATCTACTACGGGTCGGCCGTCTGGACGCTGCCAAGCGGCCGCAACCCGGTCTGGGACGACGTTGTGACCGTTCGGCCGTGGTCGCCTGGCACCGATCCGGGTCCGATGCTGGGCAAGAAGCTGTTCGATGCTCTCAAAGCCAGCCAGACAATCACTGAGAACGGCAAGGACATCGACCTCGGGCACCTGCTGACCGGGATGGATGCCGCCCGTAAACCCGAGAACGTGAGCGCCAGCGTCGGCCCGTTCAAGCTCGGCACCAACGTGAAGAACCACGAGTGGGCCACCTGGGCCGGAGACGTCGGGTCCGGGGCCGCGATGTCCGTGCTGTGCACCTCGTACATGACCTTCCCTGTGAACGATGCGAAATACTTCACCGGGGGTGCCTCCGACCAGGACCTGGATGGCGACATCGACGCGTATGCCATCTGGGCGGCACTCAACGAGGGCACTCCAGACGTCGCGCTTCGGCTCGACATGACGGTCTCCGACGCGTTGCTCGACTACTACCGCACGACGAAGACGAACGCCGGCAAGGGGCGAGCAAGTAGGTACGAGGTGTTCGTCAACTTCTACGGTGGCCAGGCCAAGGGTGGCGTGATCGGGAAACCGGCGGAGCTGCATGCACGGCTACTGCCCTCGGTCCAGGAGTTTGCCCTGCTCTTCTTCGGCAACGAGCTGAAGAAGGTTCTCGGTGGTTCCTACTCCGGCGGCTGCTTCGGAACCCCGACACCACCAGCGCCGGGCCGTACGGTCGATCTCGGGAAGCTGCTCGGCGACGTCGCAGTTGCCTCGGACAAGATGACGGCCATCTTCGTGCATTGGCTGATGAAGCGGGTATAGCCGGACGTGAATGGCAGGAGCATCCCGAAGGAGCCGAGCGCACAGCCTCCGACCTGCGGAAACGCGGGGGCGGGGGCTGCTTCGTGGGCGGGGAATAGGGGCGAGGAGACTTGGGGTTGGTCTGTACGTCGAGTTGGCTGAATGAGCTAGGAGAGAGCGGGCGATGAAACCCACCGAGTTCGTCAAGGTGAACAGTCAGTTCTGGGGGGATCATCTGCGGAGTGTGAGTGAGCATCTGCCCACCAGCCACTCGCGCGAGCTGCCCGGGCCGCTGGTGTATCCGCGGCTGATGGTGCTGACCGAGACCCCGGACTGGAACATCCTGGAGTTGGTCGGGGTGAGCCGGGAGTACCGCTCCCTCGAGGTGAAGCGACAGAAGGCCGACAGCATCGACCAGTACTTCGGGGGCGCAGCCTCCGCATCCGATGCAGTTGTAGTCCTGCAGGACGAGAGGGTCTTCAAGGACGCGACGATTGCCACTGAGTCTGCGCGCACGGCTCTCGGAGACAGGTTCGGAGGCGCCGAGAGCCTGATCGGCGCTGAGGTGGTGGGTAGCGGCACGAAGCTCCTGCAGTTTGCTCCGGGGAACTACTCGACGTTCGAGCGTGTCCTGCTCGCCTCGACGGCTGACTCGTCGGTCCGCCTCCACTGGACGTTCCTGGCGATCGCAATCCACCGGTCGGAGCCGGCGGACAAGTACCGGGACTACCTGCAGCAGCTGGTGTCCGCGTCCAACCATCTCGATCCGGTCGGCACCTTCAGCGTGCCGCGGGGCGAGGTGGAGCAGCGCCTCAAGAGCGACGCGTTCGCGAGCACCTATCTGATGCACGGTCTCCCCGACGCGACTGCCGGCGAGTTCCTGGAACAGCACGAGGACATCCTGTTGTCGGCGTTCGACGCGACGAAGCTGATCCGTGAGCCGTACCTCGAGTGGCGCGATGGCAGCCCCGGTGCGGACGAGGTCGCGCTCACCCCGGACTTCATCCTCGAGCGTGCGGACGGCAGTCACATCATCGGCGACCTGAAGTTGCCGCTGCTCGAGACCGGGACCAAGGGCGGCAAGAAGCGGCACCGCTCGTACGGCGCACCCGTGCGCGACGGGTCGGCCAAGCTCGCGCAGTACGACGAGTACTTCAAGAGCCCCGAGAACCGCACGTTCGCCCAGGCGAAGTACGGCGTCGAGGTCACCGACCCGCGCAAGCTGCTGGTGATCGGCAGCCAGGAAACCGTCGACCCCGCCGAATTCGAGGGCGCGGCACAGACCAACTCCTTCGAGATCGTCGACTACGACACGATCCTGCGCCTCCACCTCGCAGCCAAGTTCTAGCTGCAGCCGGCCAGGGCGTTGGTGACGCTCCAGGCCTAGCGCCGGCGGGGCTGTTGTTGGGGGTGGGGACACCAAAACGGGACCTCGGACAGGTCATTTCTTGTCCGAGGTCCCCGTCCGTTGTCCGAGGTCCCGGCATCGTGGGCGGACCCACCGCAGGTGCTCGGCCCAGAAGACACCTGGACGGTCGCGGTGGCTGGCGCTGCCGAGCAACCTGGCGATGGCGGTCGGGGTAGCCCCGGACCGCCAGCACTCAGTAACCGCACCCGCCCCTCTGACAGGCCGCCTGGCGACGCCGGGCTCGTGACCTATCGGCGAGGTTGCTGAGTGGTGGCAGTCCGCCGGACCCCGGACCATACGATCCGGTCGGCGAAGGCGCCGCGGGCGGCGGCTTTGTCCTGGCGGAGCTTCTCCAGTTGATCCCTGTTGATCCCGAGGTCGGCGGCCAGGGCGTAGACGACCTCCAGTACGTCGGCCAGTTCCTCCGGGGCATCCTGGTCGTCGGCTGTCAGGAACTCGTCGACTTCCTCGGCCAGCTTCTCCCGCAATCGCCGGCGATATTCAGCGAGGTCTGCCCGGTGGGTGATCGGCTCCTCACCCTTGGCGCGGATGATGTCGGGGATCAGATCCCGCACCAGTTTCCCGTCAGTCGTCAACTCTTCCCTCCGTTGGCGGTAATGCCGGTGAGGGCGGTAACCAGGGTGGCGCGGGAGGTGGCGGACAGGTCGGAAGTGAGGGCCTCGATGCGGGTGGTGAAGGCGTTGTGGGCTTCGTGGGCGAGGGCCAGGCCGTCGGTGGTGAGGGCAATCTGGCAGGCGCGGCGGTCGGTCGGATGAGCCGCGCGGGCGACCAGCGAGCGACGTTCTAGGCGGTCGACCATGCTGGTCAGGCTGGAGCGTTCGATGCTGAGGATGCGGCTGAGATCAGTCATGCCAAGCGGGCCGCCGAGGAGTACGCAGAGCAGGTGCGCCTGCTGAGGAGTCAGCCCGAGCGGGCGGCTCGTCTCGGCGTACAGGTCTTGGAGGACGTGCATCAGGCTGACCAGGGAGCCGACCAGCTCCGTGTCGCTCGCTGTCTTGGTGGCCACCATCCCACTGTAGTCCGAAGGGCGGAAAGTTTGCTCTCCTGATAGTTAGCAGGACTAGTATTTAGGTCTACGAACTAAATAGGAGGCAGACGATGAACGTGCGTTTCGGCTATGGCTCACCCAACGGCATCCGCGACATCGCGGAGATCCTCGACCTGGCCGCGAAGGCGGACCGGGCCGGGCTCGACGTCTTCTCGGTCTCGGACCATCCGTACCTGGCGGATCACCTCGACGGCTATGCCCTGATCGGCTACATCCTCGGTCGTACCGAGCGGATCTCCACGCTCGTGAACGTGACCAACCTGCCGCTCAGACCCGCGCCGATGCTCGCCCGTACTGCGACCTCGCTGACCGCGCTCTCCGGCGGCAGGTTCATTCTCGGCCTGGGTGCGGGCGGCGCCTGGGACCGCATCACCACGATGGGGGTGCCGAGAATCCGCCCGGCCGAGGCGGTCGCCAAGTTCGAGGAGGCGATGGTGCTCATCCGCGAACTGTCAGGCGGCGGTCCGGCCGTCACCAACGACGCGGTTCGAGGCATCGTCCCCGCGGCTGTCCCGGCGCCACTCATCTGGACAGGCTCGAACGGCCCGAAGTCCCTCGCCGCGACCGGACGCCAGGCAGACGGCTGGATCCCCGGCCACGCGGCCGACTGGATCAGCGAGGTCTACAAAGACGGCCGCCGCATCATCGACGAGGCCGCGCTGAGCGTCGGCCGCAAACCGTCGGACGTCGCGACGATCTTCAACCTGCCAGGCGTCATCACGTCCCAGCCACGCAGCCGGGTCCGCGACGCCGACGGCCGCTGGATCGGCGGATCACCGGCGCAGTGGATCGAGGAGCTCACCACCGCGGTCCACCAGTACGGCGCCGCCGGGTTCACGCTGTTCGCCCGCGGCACCGAGCCGCTCGAGCACACCCTCGACCTCTGGGCCCACGAGATAGCCCCCGCAGTACGAGCCGCGACCTCCTAACCGTTGGGTGCACCTGCAGGATGGACGGCTGACGTCGAGGTCGTGGAGGCCGGTTCAGTCGAGGGTCGCCAGCTCTTCCGGGGTGAGGGTCAGGGAGCCTGCGGCGATGTTTTCTTCCAGGTGGGCCGTGCTGCCGGTGCCGGGGATGGCCAGGACGTTGGGGGATCGGTGGAGGGTCCAGGCCAGGCGGATCTGCTGGGCGGTGGCGTTGTGGGCCGCGGCGAGCGCCTGTACTGCGGCCGACGGGGCGGGCGTGGCGCCCCGTCCGCCGGATGCGCCGGCGATTGCGAAGAAGGGGACATAGGCGATTCCGCGGTCCGCGCAGGTCCGGAGGAAGGTGTCGTCGGAGCGATGGGTGTCGAGGGAGTAGCTGTTCTGGACGCAGACCACCGGGGCGATCGGTTCGGCCTCGTCGAGGTGGTCGGGGCGGACGTTGGAGATCCCCAGGTGCCTGATCAGGCCGGCGTCGCGGAGTTCGGCGAGCCAGCCGAAGCGCTCGGCGAGAGAGCCGGAGCCGTCCATGACCCGCAGATTGACCACGTCGAGGTGGTCGCGGCCCAGTTGGCGGAGGTTCTCCTCGACCTGCGTCCGGAGCTCGGCAGCCGTGGTGGCGTTGTAGAACCCGCGCTCCGGGTCGACGCCCGGCCCGACCTTGGTGGTGATCACCAGGTCCTCCGGGTACGGCGACAAAGCCTCCCGGATCAGCTCGTTCGCGTACCGCGTCGGCGCCTTGTCGCTGATCCCGAGCGTCCCGCCGGGGGTGGCGTAGAACGCGGCGGTGTCGAGGTGGTTCACGCCGAGCTCGACCGCGCGGCGCAGTACGCGGATGGCGACGGATCGGTCCGGGTTGGCCGTGATGCGCATCGCGCCGAAGCCCATCCGGTTGACGGTGAGGTCGCCTAGCTTCCAGGTACCCGCGGCTGCCGCGGTGATGTCAGAGGGCACTCGGCGAGCCTAGCCCTGCGGCAGAGGTCACTCCTCGATCGCTCCGCCGACGCCACGCAGGTGCTCGCGGAACGTCAGCGAAGGCCGCTTCTTCCGCTCCGCGAGATAGACGTCGAACCGCACCTGCTCGCGCAACGACGTACCGGCGTTGATCTGCGCGGCCTGGCGCCGTTCGGTGTCGCGGATCGACTCGGCGAGGTCGAGCAGTTCGTCGGCGCGCGCCGCTGGGATGAAGACGATCCCGTCCTCATCACCCAGTACTAAGTCGTCGGACGTGACGGTCCATTCGCCCACGGTGGCAGACTGCAGCGCATCGGCAGGCAGGGTCCTCATCCCAAGCGGGCCGGTCGGCATGGCGCCCAGGCTGTAGACAGGCAGCCCGATCGCCTGGATGTCGACGGTGTCGCGGTGCAGACCCCAGACGACCAGCCCGGCGAGCCCCGCCGCCTTCGCCTCCAACGTGACCAGGTCGCCCACGCACGCCTCGTCGCGCCGGCCGCCGTTGTCGACCACAAGTACGTCGCCCGGCGAGGCCGATTCGAACGCCTCGAGGAAGATGTCGACGCTCCCGACATGCTGCGCGGGCAGCACCCGGCCGGCGACCCGCGCGGCGACCACCGGCCGCAGCGACACCGTGCGAACGGGCAACCCCGCCCGCAGGCAGGCATCGGCGACATGAGCAGTGGTCAGATTCCCGAACCGCGTCTGAAGATCAGTCATTCCCTGACCATAGTCAGAGAATCGACGCCCCACCACCGGTACGCCGTACCGTCCTGCGAGTGGTCAGTGGGAGAGGAAGGTGATGATTTCGGGGAGGCCGGGGTGGTAGCCGTCGGTGGTGTCGACGGTGAGCTCGGGGACCGGCAGGGAGACGCGGTTGAAGGCGTCGTGACGGCGGCGCCAGTTGTCGCTCGGGGTGTGGCCGTCCTCGTGTGCCTTGCGGAGTTCGTTGCCGGCGGCCCGTTCGGTGATCCGGGCCTGCGCGACCCCGGCGGAGACGGTGCAGTGGACGATGCGGAGATCGGCGAGGTCCATGAACGGCGTGAGCCGCGGACCCCAGATGTGGTCCTGGAACGCCGCCTCCACCACCACCGTCGTACCGCGGCCGATCAGCAGGCCGATCACGTCGAAGAAGGTGGACAGCGTGCGCATCGTCAGCGGGTCCGACGGCCCGGGGACGAACCCGGGATTCGCGTGCACCATGCCTTCCTTGATCTCGTCTCGGCAGATCGCCGGACAACCGACCGCCGCGGCGACCTGGTGGGCGAGCGTGGTCTTGCCCGTGCCCGGGGGACCGCTGATCACGATGAGCATGGGCTTGGCTGGCACCGGGGCACCCTAGCCTGAACCGGGCCCCCGTGTCCGGTCCCTCTGCCCCGATCCTCTGTGCCCGGTCCGAAGCTGTGTCCGGATATGGCTGGACGTGGGACGAACGGATTCGCAGGATGAGTCAGTGACCACGTACTCCGCCGTCCGCACCACCGGCATCTACTGTCGGCCCGGGTGCGGCGCGAAGCCCCTCGCGGAGAACGTGCAGACCTTCGAGCTCGCGGCTGCGGCCGAGGCGGCGGGGTACCGCGCGTGTCTGCGCTGCAGGCCCTACCGGGTCGCGGGGACCGTCGCCGACGATGCGCCCGAACTCGTCTGCCGAGCCGTCCAGCTGATCATCGGAGGCGCGCTCGACGAGGCGGACGAGTCGGCGCTGGGTGCGCGGCTGGGGTTGTCGCCGCGGCATCTGCGGCGGATGTTCAACGATCACCTCGGCGTCACGCCGGGCCAGTTCGCGCGGTCCCGGCGGGCGCATTTCGCCAGGCGGCTGCTGGACGACTCGGAGTTGACGATCGCGGATGTCGCCTTCGCCTCCGGATTCGGGAGCCTGCGGCAGTTCAACCGGGCGATGCGGGAGGTGTTCCGATCGACGCCGCGCGAACTCCGGGAACGTCGTCGCCGCACCGATCGCCTGGTCGCGGACGGTGGACTGGTACTGCGGATGCCGTTCACCCCGCCGTACGACTGGGATGCGATGGTTGGGTTCCTCGCCGAGCGCGCGATCCCCGGTGTGGAGTCGGTGGTGGACGGGATCTACCGCCGCACGATCGGGCTGGACGGCGAACCAGGTCTGCTCGAAATTGCTCCCGGCGGCGCCGATCACCTGCTGCTGCGCGCCCATCTCCCTTACTGGGAAGGCGTTATCCACGTCGTCGAACGAGCCGCCCGCCTGGTCGGCCTGGAAACCGAACCTCTGCTCGCCGCCGCCCAACTCGCCGGCGACCCGGTGATCGGCCCGCTGATCGAATCCCGCCCGGGCATCCGCGTCCCCGGCGCCTGGGCCCCCTTCGAGACCGCCGTCCAGGCGGCCATCCGAGATCAATCACCCGCAGAAGCCGATGAACTGCTCGCCGGGCTGGTCAAGGTTGCAGGAACCCCTGTGCCCGGGCTCGACCACGGCCTCACCCACGCCTTCCCGTCCGCAGAAGCCGTGTACTCCGCGCCGCACGCCGCCGGCGAGGCCGTGCAGTCCCTAGCCGCAGAAGTTGCTGCAGGCAACATCAGGCTGGACGGCGCGGAGTCCCTTGAGAACCTGGTCGCCTCCCTGACCGCGATCCCCGGCATCACCGAACAAGCCGCCCACGAAATCGCCCTCCGCCTGGGTGCCAGAGACGCATTCCCCCGCACCCCGACCCTAGAGTCCGAAGCCTGGCACCCCTGGCGAGCCCTAGCCGGCATCCACCTCCTGACCGCCGATCGTGAGGGCGGTCAGGCGAGCGTGGTGTAGGTGCCAGCAGCTAGCAGTTCGTGGGTGGTTGTGGCGGCGAGGTTGTAGGCGGCGGTGGTGATGGCGGGGCCGAGGCTGACTCGGGCGACGCCGAGTGTGGTGAGGTCTCCGATACTGGGAGAGCCTGGGCCGACCATGATGTTGAGCGGGAGAGGTGACCCGGTCACGAGATCCTGGATCGTGGGTGGGTCGGTGACGCCCGGTACGAAGAGCACGTCCGCGCCTGCCTCGGCGTACAGCTTGGCTCTCTGCAAGGTGCCGGTTCCGTCGCCCAAGAGATAGGTGTCTGTGCGGGCGTTGATGCAGAGGTCAAGACCGGCGGCGACGGCTGCCTCGCGGGCGGCGGCGATGCGCTCCGCCTGGACGGTTGCCTCCAGCAAGGATCCGTTGAGGCTGTCCTCGAGGTTGATCCCGACGGCGCCGATCGTGATGACCTCGGCAACTGTCGACGCCACGTCGGCCGGCGTCGCGCCGTACCCGGCTTCGATGTCGGCGGTGACGGGCACGGAGACGACGGCGACGATGCGCCGCAGCGCGTCGAGCGCGTCGGCACGGCTCAGGCCGCCGCCGTCCTCGACTCCAAGTGCCCAGGACACCCCGGCGCTCGTCGTCGCGATCGCTGGTGCCCCGGCTGCCTCGATCGCCTTCGCCGAGCCCGCATCCCACGCGTTCGGCAGGACCAATGGAGTCGGTCCGTGGTGCAGAGCCCGGAAGGCGCGAGCCTGCGCGTCCCGGTCGATGGCTGCGCCGCTCACAGGCTGACCAGCAGTTCGTGATCGATCTCGACGAACTCCACGATCAAGTCTGCGAACTGCCCCGCGATCAGTTCCTTGTACGCCGCCGAGCCCGTGTGCGCCTCGTACGCCGCCTGGTCGGCGAAGTGCTCCACGAACAGCAAGTAGTCGGGGTTGGCCGGATCGCGGTAGACGCGGAACGACAGAGTGCCTTCCTCTTGCCCTGGACCCTGCGGCGCGAAGGCCTGGATTAGCTCCTCCGCCTTCGCCTGGTTGCCGTCCTTGAGCTTGATGGGGAACACCTTTGCGAGCACTTTCTTCCTCCTGGCTGAGTGGTGAGGAGTCAAGCGTCACCCGCACCGGTACCCCGGGTCTGGCCATATTCGGCCATCACAATCCGTCTCTGTATTCAAGATGATATGTCTCATCAAGCAAGATCTTGGTCTAGCCTGAACAGTGTCGACGAGGACGAAGGAGTCCGGGATGAACAACGTGTACACCCATGGCCACCACGAATCGGTACTGCGCTCGCACATCTGGCGCACCGCGGAGAACTCGGCCGGGTATCTCCTCCCGCAGCTCCGCCCCGGCATGTCCCTGCTCGACATCGGCGCCGGTCCCGGCACCATCACCGCCGACCTCGCGGCCCTGGTCCAGCCGGGCCGGACGACCGCGCTCGAGGCGAACGAATCCGCCCTGGACATCACCCGCGCCACCTTCGCCAAGCTCGACATCGAGGTGGACTTCGTCGTCGGCGACGTGCATCGGCTCGAGCTCCCGGACGACTCGTACGACGTGGTGCACGCGCACCAGGTCCTGCAGCACGTGGGTGATCCCGTGCAGGCGCTGAAGGAGATGCGAAGGGTCTGCAAGCCCGGCGGGATCGTCGCCGCGCGGGATTCGGACTACCACGCGTTCACCTGGTTCCCGGAGTTGCCCGAGCTCGACGAGTGGATGGACCTCTACCAGCGGATGGCGCGGGCGAACGGCGGTGAGCCCGACGCGGGCAGGCGCCTGCTGGCGTGGGCACTGGCCGCCGGGTTCGAGAAGGTCGAGGTGACGGCGAGCAACTGGACCTTCGCGAACCAGCCGGATCGCGACTGGTGGGGTGGCATGTGGGCCGACCGCATCCTCCAGTCCGACCTCGCCCGCCAGGCGCGCGCCGCCGGAGTACCGGAGGAAGATCTGCAGCGCATCTCCGACGCCTGGCGCACCTGGTCCGCGGCCCCCGATGGCTTCATCTCCTTGCTCCACGGCGAAATCCTCGCGACTGCCTGAGCCTTTTGTCGGTAGGCCCTGCCTAGCATCACCGGCATGATCGACTACAGCGTGCCAGGGCCTTTGACGGAACTTCGCCCTGACCAGGTTCAGCTGGCCGAGAGCCTGCCGAGAGACCCGCGCGGGATCTGCAAAGCCGTGCAGAGCTTGGTGATCCAGCCACGCGACGCGCCCGCGGCCGGCATCCCCGACGAGCGCATCCCGGAGAAGAACCTGCGCTCGGCCGCAGCGATAGTCGACGCCCTGATCGCCGAGGACCCACGACCATTGAGCGACGCCCGTACTGCGGAGCGCCGCGTGGTCGGCACCTGCCGTCACTTCGCGACGCTGGCCACGGCTCTGCTGCGGCTCCGCGGTGTGCCGGCCCGGGCGCGCTGCGGGTTCGGCGCGTACTTCGTGAAAGGGCAGAATCTCGACCATTGGGTGATCGAGTACAGGCCGGCCGAGGACGATCGCTGGATCCGGCTCGATGTCGAGAACCTCGACCGGCACTGGCCCGCCCACCTCGACGATCTCCAGCCCGGGGAGTTCCTGACCGGTGGCGAGGCCTGGCAGTGGTACCGGACGGGTGAAGTCGATGGCGACCTCTTCGGCGTCGGTGGACCCGACCCGGTCTGGGGACCGGGGGAGATCCGCGGCAATGCGATCCGGGATCTCGCTGCGCTCAACAAGGTGGAGATGCTGCCGTGGGACGAGTGGAGCCGGATGGACGACTCCTACCAGGGCAGGACCGGCCCGGACTTCGATGCGCTGATGGACGAGATCGCCGCCACGACCGACCCCGAAAGCCTTTACCAGAAGGAGGATCTGGCCGTCCCCGAGGAGCTGATCAACTAGCCGGCACGACGGGGTAGCCCTCGGGGTCGCACGGAAACAGCTATGGTGACGAAGCTAGTGTCCGTAAGTCGTGCTCTGACAGTGGGCGAACCCCCACGGCGCGGGCGGAGCACACTGCGCTGCGGCGGACGAGGTTTCGCGCTCTCCGGGGGTTCACTGGTGCTGTAGGGGTTCGCTGCTTCCTCTGGGGGTTACCCCACTGCTCTGGGGGTTAGCCCATTGCTCTGACAGTGGGCGAACCCCTACGGCACGGGCGGAGGACACTCTGCGGCTGCGGCGGGCGAGGTTTCGCGCCCTCCGGGGGTCCGCTAGTGCTTCTGGGTTCGCTGCCTCCTCTGGGGGTTACCCCACTGCTCTGGGGGTTAGCCCATTGCTCTGACAGTGGGCGAACCCCTACGGCACGGGCGGAGGACACTCTGCGGCTGCGGCTGCGGCGGGCAAGGGTTCGCGCGCTCCGAGGGTCCGCTAGGTGCCCGCGCCACCGCCCGTCTTGAACGAATGGGCACGCTGCCGGGAAACCTCGTAAAGCACCGCAGTCGCGGCGTTGGCCGCGTTGAGCGAGCTGGCCGAGCCGGTCATCGGAATGCGGACCAGATGGTCGGCGAGACCCTTCCAGGCTGCGCTCAGACCGGAGGTCTCGTTGCCGATCAGCAGCAACGTCGGGCGCGTCAGGTCGAAGTCGTAAATGTCGGCCTCGCCGTGCTCGTCCGTACCGACGACCACGATCGGTACGCCGTGCGCGCGCTGCGTCTCGACCCACTCCATCACCTCGCGCTGCGAGGGGACACGGACCGCGGGCAGTGCGAAGAGCGATCCCGTGCTCGCCCGCACCGACTTCGGGTCGTACACGTCGGCCGCGTGACCGGTGACGATCAGCCCGTCGGCGCCGAACGCGTCGGCGGACCGGATGATCGAGCCGATGTTGCCCGGCCCGGTGGGCCGGTCGAAGACGACGCCGAGGAAGTCGGGCCCGACCTGGATCCGGTTCAGGTCGTCGGCCGGCATCTCGAGTACGGCGATCACCTCGGGCGCGGCCTCCTCCTTCTCGCCCAGTTCCGCGAGCAACTCCGGCGCCATGCTCACCCGCTCGGTCAAGGGCAGTCGCTGCAGCAGATCCTGCGCCCAGTGCGACAGCGGCCGCGCGGAATCGTGGATCAACGCGCGGACCGGCCAGCCGTGATCCACCGCGAGAGTGATCGGCCGGACGCCCTGGACCAGGAACTCCCCGGCCCGCTGCCGCTTGTTCCGGTTGGACAGCAACGCCTGCCACACCTGGAACCGGGCATTCCGGCTACTGATCCGCTGCACCGCGGCCATCGGTCCTCCGTGAAGTCAGCCGAACGAACCCCCACACTACGAGGACCGGCATGGTTGGCCGCCCGCGGTTCGTCGAAGTACTGCCTCCAAGTACGGCGTTGAACCGTAGAACTGCGCGGAGGTCAGGCGACGGATTCGAGTAGGCCCAGCTGGTTGCCGTCTGCGTCGCTCACGGTCACCAGGCGCTGGCTTCCGCTCGCGACGATCTGGGGGTCGGTGCTGGTGATGCCGTGGGTGGCGAGTTCGGCCAGCGCCGGGTCGAGTTCGTCGACGGTGAAGTTGACCGCGGTCCGGCCGGCCCGGTCCGGGTCGTGGAAGACCTGGACGACGCCGAGGTCGCTCAGGTGCCATTCGGCCAGCGAGTCCATCGGGCGCGTGTCGGCCGGGCGGCCGAAGAACGACTCGTACCAGTCGCACGCCGGACCGAAGTCCGTCACCGGGATCACCGCGAGCACTGCCTTGATCGTCACCGTTCGTCGCCTACTTCCCATCAGGGTCGCCCTGGGCGGCCGACCTCCCCTGCCCCTGTCGGTGCCCAGGTCCCCGCTCCGCCACACCGAGCATGCCGAGATGGTTATATGCAGACCGAGCGATGCAAGCCGCGCCAACCCCGCACGGTAGTTGAAATGAGCGACCCGTCAGGTTGTCGTGGGCAACTACTCGAAGTGGTTGCCAACCGCGGCCGGGAGACAGGATCGTGGTGACCCGGCAGGACCGGTCGACGGCGGTGTTCCGCGTCAAGCAGTACCCGAAGTCCACCTTCCCGAGCGCCGCCGTGTACGGCGACATCGACTCGGCCGGACTGCGCCTGATCACCTGCGGTGGCCTCGACTACGTGTCGAGGAAGTTCGAGGCCAATCTGGTGGTCGTCGCCACCCTGATCGGTCACACGATCGGATAGGGACCGCGAAGTTCTGCAAATCGCCCTGGGGGAGTACGGTCGCGCGCATGGACGTCGACTCGGTGGTCGCGGGGTTGTCGCTGGCGGAGAAGGCCTCGTTGTGCCGGGGGTCGGGGTTCTGGCATACGCAGGCGATCGAGCGGGCCGGGATCCCGCGGGTGATGGTGACCGACGGGCCGCACGGACTGCGGAAGCAGCCTGGCGACGCCGACCACGTCGGGTTGTCCGGCAGTGTCCCCGCGACCTGCTTCCCGACGGCGTCCGCGCTGGCCTCGTCGTTCGACACCGACCTGCTGTACCGCGTGGGCGAGGCGCTGGGCCGGGAGTGCCGGGCCGAGCAGGTCGGAGTACTGCTCGGGCCGGGGGTGAACATCAAGAGGTCGCCGCTCTGCGGGCGCAACTTCGAGTACTTTTCCGAGGACCCGCTGGTCGCCGGCGCGCTCGCCGCCGCGGCGGTGCGCGGAGTGCAGAGTCAAGGTGTCGGGACCTCGCTGAAGCACTTCGCGGCGAACAACCAGGAGACCGACCGGCTCCGGGTCAGCGCCGACGTCGCCGAGCGGACTCTGCGCGAGATCTACTTGCCCGCGTTCGAGCGGGTGGTGACCGAGGCCCAGCCGTGGACCGTGATGTGCTCCTACAACAAGATCAACGGCACGTACGCCTCCCAGCACCACTGGCTGCTCACCGAGGTACTCCGCGACGAGTGGGGCTTCGAAGGCATGGTGGTCTCGGACTGGGGTGCCGTGGCCGACCGGGTTGCCGCGCTGGCTGCCGGACTCGACCTCGAGATGCCGCCGAACCTCCAGACCAGTGACGCCCAGATCATCGAGGCGGTGCAGAGCGGAGCCCTCGACGAGGCCGTGCTCGACACCGCCGTCACTCGGGTGCTCAACCTGGTCAACCGAACCACCACAGACAAAGGTGGCCCGCTGGACCTCGAGGCGCACCACGCGTTGGCTCGCGCGGCCGCTCGCGATTGCCTGGTGCTCCTCCGCAACGACGACAGTATCCTGCCGCTCGCGCCCGAACCGGGCAGCACGCTCGCCGTCATCGGCGAGTTCGCCCGGACTCCGCGATACCAGGGCGCCGGCAGTTCCCAGGTGAACCCGACCAAGGTCGAGACAGCACTGGACGAACTCACCCTTGCAGCCGAAGGCGTGACGGTCGCGTTCGCCGCCGGCTTCGGCCTCGACACAACCGCCGATGACGACTCACTGGCGCAGGAGGCTGTGGAGTTGGCGAGCCGGGCCGACACGGTCGTCGCCTTCCTCGGGCTGCCGGCGAGCGACGAGTCCGAAGGCTTCGACCGCGACCACCTCGACCTCCCCGCCTCGCAGACCGCGCTGGTAGCCCGGCTGGCCTCGGCGAACCCGCGCCTCGTCGTCGTCCTGGCGAACGGCTCCGCGATCAGGCTCGACGGCTGGGAGCACCACGCCAAGGCGGTGCTCGAGACCTGGCTCGGTGGCCAGGCAGCCGGTGGCGCGATCGCCGACGTCCTGCTCGGTACTGCGAACCCCTCCGGCCGGTTGGCGGAGACCCTCCCGCTGCGGCTGGAGGATAACCCGTCGTACCTCAACTTCCCCGGCGACTCGGGCCACGTCCGGTACGGCGAGGGCGTGTTCGTGGGTTACCGCGGGTACGACGCACTCGCCCGCGAGGTGAGCTACCCGTTCGGGCACGGCCTCTCGTACACGACCTTCGAGTACGCCGATCTCGTCGTCGAGCAGTCCGGCAGCCACGAGGCCGGCGACCTCGCAATCAGCGTGAAGTGCAACGTCACGAACACCGGGCCGCGAGCCGGCAAAGAGGTCATCCAGCTGTACGTCGGTGCCCCCGACGCGTCCGTCGCACGGCCGATCCGGGAGCTGAAGGGTTTCGCCAAGGTCGACCTCGCGCCCGGCGAGACTGCGCAGGTCGCGTTCACGCTGGACAGCCGCGACCTGTCCTACTGGTCCGAGCTCCACCATCGCTGGGTGCTCGAGGCAGGCCGCTTCGACCTCGCCGTCGGGGCGTCCTCGCGCGACCTGCGGCTCACCACGTCGCTCGACATCGACGCACCGCCGGTGGCCGCACCGCTCGACGATTCGTCCAGCCTGCAGGAGTGGCTGGCCGACCCGGTCGGTGGTCCGTTGCTCTTGGCAAGCATCGGCGCGAGCGACGCCGGTACTCCGAACGGCGTGCTCGGCGACCCGGAACTCCTCCAGGTGATCGGCAACTTCCCGCTCAGACGGCTGTGCGCGTTCCCCGGCATGGTCGTCGACAACAAGACGCTGGACAACCTCCTCGAACAACTAGGTGCCGAGCGTTGACTCGCGGGTGACCAGCCGGGTCGGCATCTCCACCAACCCGGGGTGCGGGTTGTCAGCGATCGCGTCGAGCAGGAGTTGCGCAGTACGGCGGCCGAGCTCTTCGAGCTCCAGGTCGACCGTGGTGAGAGGCGGGCGGCTCGCCAGCGCCATCACGCTCCAGTTGTCGTAGCCGGTCACGGCGAGGTCGTCCGGCACGGACCGGCCGAGCTCGCGCAGCCGGTCGCACACGCCGCGGGCGATCTGGTCGCTGCCGCAGGAGATCGCGTCCACCTCGTTGCCGGAGCGGAGCAGGACGTCGACCGCGTGCCGGCCCCAGCGTTCACTCCACTCGCCGTGCATCGGCTCACCCACGAAGGTATCGCCAGCTGACTCGATGGTCGCGGCTGCTCGGGCCCGCGCGCTGTTGTGGGTCGCGGGCCCGGTGACATGGGCGATCCGCCGGCGGCCGAGGCTGAGCAGATGCCGGACCGCCGAGGACGCGCCGCCGTGGTCGTCGACGATCACCGAGGTGTCGGCCGGATCGGTGGACGGGCTGAAGGCGTAGACCACCGGGATCGGTACGTCGATCGGCTCGCGCGGCTCGGTCCGCCGGCCGGTGACGATGATCCCGTCGACCCGCCGCGACACCAGCGAGCGCAGGTAGTGCTGCTCGCGCAGGGGATCGTCGCGGGTATCGCAGAGCACGAGCGCCATCTCGCCAGCGCTGAGGGCGTCCTCCGCGCCGAGCATGATCGGGATGCTGAACCGGCCCGAGCTGTCGGTGGTGATCAGGCCGACCGTGTAGCTGCGGCCCGAGGACAGGGCGCGGCCGCGGCTGTCCGGCGTGAAGCCCAGTTGTTCGGCGGCCCGGCGGACCCGTTCGCGGGTCTCCTCACGGAGCTGGCCGGTGTCGTTCAGTGCCTTCGACGCGGTGCTCGTGGAGACGCCCGCGAGCGCGGCGACATCGGTGATCCGTGGCAGCGATGGTCCGCGCGACGCCATCCGGCACCTCCTCAGCAGGGCCTGTCTACAACTTTCCGGACTTTCCGCAGTCAGCTCGTACGGTACCCCAGCCGATCCGGAACTCTCAGCATCTGACGAGGTCCGAGGGGTTGACCAGGCTGCGGAAGCTCTCTACGTTCGATCAGGAAAACGTGTTCCGGATTTTCCGTCCCAGCCAGGAGTCGCTGATGAGCGCCAGCCCGGAAGCAGCCACCACCTCCCTCAGCCCTGCCGCCGCCCGCCGGGGTAGCTGGCAACCGGTCGGTCTCGGGCAGGCCCGGATCAGCAGCGGATTCTGGGCTCCGAGGCAGACCCGGAACGGCGATCAGGCGATCCCGTTCGGGCAGCAGCAACTCGAGTCGGCCGGCAACCTGCACAACCTGCGACTGGCCGCGGGGATCGGCGAGGGCGAGGCGATCGGGCCCGTGTTCGCCGATTCCGACGTCTACAAGTGGCTCGAAGCCGTCGCCTGGGAGTACGGCCGGAACCCTTCCGAGGATCTCCTGAAGCGCCAGCGCGAGCTGACCGCGATCGTCGCCGCCGCGCAACGCGAGGACGGCTACCTCGACTCCGTCGTGCAACTCCGGTACGGCGAGGAGGGTCGCTACCAGCAGCTCGTCTGGAGCCACGAGCACTACTGCGCCGGCCACCTGATCCAGGCGGCGGTCGCGCAGGTCCGGTGCACGGGGGATCGCGAGCTCCTCGAGGTCGCGATCAAGCTGGCGGACCACCTGGCGGCGTCCTTCGGCGAGGGTGACGGCAAGACCGTGGATGTCGACGGTCATCCAGTGATCGAGATGGCCCTGGTCGAGCTGTACCGCGAGACCGGCACGAGTGCCTACCTCGACCTCGCCCGCTGGTTCGTCGAGGCCCGCGGCCACGGCATCATCGCGAACCACGGCCACGAGCCGACGTACTTCTCCGACCGGGTTCCGGTGCGAGCAGCCGCCACCGTGGAAGGCCACGCAGTGCGGGCGGTCTATCTCGCGGCGGGGGCCACGGATGTCGCGCTGGAGACCGGTGATGCGGAGTTGCTGGATGCGTTGAAGCGGCAGTTCGCCCACATGTGGTCGACGAAGACCTACGTGACCGGCGGACTCGGCGCGCGGTGGGAAGGCGAGGCGTTCGGCGACGAGCACGAACTGCCGCCGGATCGCGCGTACGCCGAGACGTGCGCCGCGATCGGTGGCATCCAGTGGGCCTGGCGGATGCTGCTGGCGACGGGCGAAGCGCAGTACGCGGATGCCATCGAGCGGATGCTCTACAACGGCTTCCTGGCCGGCGTCTCGCTGGCCGGCAGCGAGTACTTCTACGTGAACCCGCTCCAGCTGCGAGGTTCCGCGCACGCCGACAACAACCGCAGTCCAGCTCACGGCCGACGCGGCTGGTTCGAGTGCGCGTGCTGTCCGCCGAACATCATGCGTACCCTCGCCAGCCTCGACGGCTACCTCGCGAGCACCAGCACCGACAGCGTCCAGCTTCACCAGTACGCCGCGGGCGTGGTGACGGCGGAGCTGCCGGGGCGCGGCTCGATCGGGCTGACGGTGGAGACGGAGTACCCGTGGCAGGGCTCCGTCCGGGTGACCGTCGAGCAGACGGTCGACGGTCCGTGGGCGTTGGAGCTGCGCATCCCGCAGTGGGCCGAAGGAGCAACGGTCGGCGGCGTTCCGGTGGCAGCCGGCGAGTACGCGCGGATCGAGCGCGAGTGGCCGGTCGGCGCCGTAGTCGAGCTCGAGCTGCCGATGAAGCCACGGGTGGTCACGGCTCATCCGAGGGTCGACGCGGTCCGGGGATGTGTCGCGCTGGAACGCGGACCGCTGGTCTATGCCGTCGAGCAGGTCGACCAGCAGGCGAACGTCGACGACCTCCACCTGCTGACCGACGCGGAAGTAGCCGTCAGCCACGACCCGTCGCTGCTAGACGGCGTCACCGTGCTGAGGACCAGAGGCAGAACCGACACCGAGGTCGAGGTCGTCGCGGTCCCGTACTACGCCTGGGCGAACCGTGAGATCGGCGCGATGCGCGTCTGGCTCCCGCGCGGCTGATCATGCTGACTCGACGGAGGTTCCTCGGCGCAGCGACCGCCACCGCGGCGGCCGGGCTCCTGCCTGGCTGCAGCTCAGTGTTGCCGGAGCCGGATGTCCGAGCGGCGGGCTTCGGTGAGAGTGCCACCGGCACCGTCCGGGTCTGGTGCCGGGCGGCGACGCAGACCGGTCTGACCGCGCTGGTGGAGAAGTTCAACAAGTCCCAGGACCGGCTCACCGTCGAGCTGACACCGGTCCTGGACGCGCAGTACGTGACCAAGCTGGCGACGGCGATCCGCGGCCGGGAAGTGCCGGACGTGGTGGACATCGATGACATCAACTCGATGCTCTTCATCTACCGCGACGCCTTCACCGACCTCACCGAACCCCTGCGGGCGCTGGACTTCCGGGACAAGCTCAGCCCCGGACACCTGCGCCTGGCCACGAAGACCGACCGGGTGTACGGCGTGCCGTACCTGGCCGACAACTCGATGTTCTGGTTCAACACCGAGCTCTGCGACAAGGCCGGGGTCGATCCGGACCAGGCGATCAAGTCGTTCGACGATCTGCTGGACGCGGCGCGGAAGCTCGGCAAGCTCGGCGACGACATCTACGCCTGGAGCTTCCCGGCGAACAGCCCGGGTGCGCTCGGGTTCGTCGTCCAGCCGATGATCTGGGCGGCCGACACCGACCTGATCAAAGGGGAGATCGGGCAGCAGTCCGGCGACATCGTCGGCAACGACGTGGTCCAGCGGATGCTGGAGCTGCACCGGCAGCTCTGGGTCGACGGCCTTGTGCCGCGGGCGAACTTCTCCGACGACGCCTCGCGCTGGGGCAGCGACTTCCGGGCCGGCAAGGTCGGCATCTTCCCGTCCAACTACAGCGTGGTCGTGTCCGCGTCGGACGACAAGTTCCACCAGAAGGTGACGCCGCGACTGCTGTCCGGTCCCGACGGTGGCTCGGCCTTCTTCGACGGAGGCGACAACATGTGCATCCCGCGGGGCGCCGAGAACGCCTCCGGGGCCTGGGAGTTCGTCCGATTCGCGCTCGACCTGCCGCAGCAGATCGATCTGCCCGCGGGTGGCTACACCCCGGTCCGGTCGGATGCGGCGACTGCCGACTTCGGCAAGAAGTTCCCTCTCGCGACGCTGCCGCTGGAGCGGATCGAGGAGGGCTACGCGCCCACCACGCTCTCGTACAACCTGCTCTACAACCAGCCGGACGGACCGTGGCTGCAGATGTTCCGCCGGGCCGTGTTCGACGGCGAGGTGGAGGCCGCTATGCAAGAAGCGCAGCAGTCGTACGACCGGATTCTGGCGCAGGGGCAGGCATGAGCGCCGCCCGAACTGACGCGCCACCGCAGCCGGGACCGGCCACGCAGGCCGAGAACCGCCGTCCGACCCAGCGCCGAGCCGCGGGTCGCCGTACCGGGCAGGGATCTCTCACGCATCCGTCCCGGACCGGTCTGCTGCTGGTCACGCCCGCGGTGCTGTTCGTCGCGGTCTTCGTGCTGATCCCGCTCGGCTTCGCGCTGGTGATCTCGCTGACGAACTGGCCGCTGATCGGTCAGGTCCGGTTCAGCGGCCTGGACAACTACACCGCGATCGTCTCCGACGCGGCGTTCGCGAAATCCGTCCTCTACACCCTGATCTACACGGTCATCGTGACCGGCCCGATCCTGGTGCTCGGGTACGCGCTGGCCGTCCTGGTCCGGCGCAAGCGGCGCGGGTCCACCGTGTTGCGGACGGTCTTCTTCCTGCCGTTCGTGGTCGGCCTGTCCACGTTGAGCTTCGTCACCGTGCTCGAGGCGCAACCCGACAGCGGGGCGATCAACATCGTGCTCCGCAAGCTCGGCATCACCGACGGTACGACGGCCTGGCTGGTGGACGGGCCGCTGGCCACCGGGCTGATCTGCGTGCTGGTGATCTGGGGAGTCTCCGGCCTGACCATGATGTTGCTGATGGCCGGCATGCAGGCCATCCCGCGCGAGTACTACGAGTCGTCCGAGCTGGACGGCGCCACCTGGTGGCAGCAGGAGCGGGAGATCACCATCCCGGTCCTGCGCCGGACGATCGCGATGGCCGTCATCATCTCGGTGGTCGGGTCGCTGCTGGCGTTCACCCAGTTCTACATCCTGACCCGGGGCGGCCCGGGCACGGATACCACCACGGTCGTCCAGTACGTCTACAACCGCGCCTTCGTGCAGCTGCAGCTCGGCGCCGCGACCGCGTTGTCGATCGTGCTCGTCGTCGTGGTCGGACTCGTCACCGCGGCCCAGTTCTGGCTGCTCCGGGAGAGGGACTGACGATGAGGCTGAAGAACGTTCCCTACCTGGTCGGTGGCGGCGGCGCGCTGCTGGTCTTCGCGATTCCGTTGCTCTGGGCCCTCTTCCGGTCGGTCCGGCCGAACGATGTGATCGTCGCGGCGCCCGACTCGGCCACCTTCTTCCACCTGACCTGGGCCAACTTCCAGGCCTTGATCGAGGGCCCGGGCAACCTGCTGCGGGCCGTCGGCAACAGCCTGGTCGTCGCCCTGAGCACCGCCGTCCTGACCGCGGTGCTGGCGACGCTGGCGGGGTACGGGTTCGCCCGGTTCCGGTTCCGGACCGCGCCGCTGCTGTTCGCGCTGGTGGTGGTGTCGATGATGATCCCGTTCCAGGCGATCCTCACCCCGCTCTACCTGCAGCTGAACGTGATGCGGCTGACCGACAGCCTGTTCGGGTTGGTGCTCTTCTACACCACGGTCAACCTGCCGTTCGGCGTCTTCGTGATGCGGAACTCGTTCTCCTCGGTGCCGGTCGAGCTGGAGGACTCCGCCCACGTGGACGGTTGCGGCACCCTGCGGATGATCGGCTCGGTACTGCGCCCGCTGGTGACCCCGGGCGCGGCCACCGTGGCGCTCTACGCGTTCCTGGCGGCGTGGACGGAGTTCCTCGGCGCGCTGACCTTCCTCACCAAGGACGAGCTCTACACCCTGCCGGTGGCCCTGGTGAACGTGCAGGCCGGTGCGTACGGCGAGGTGAACTTCGGGTCGTTGGTGGCCGGCTCGGTGATCGCGATGGTCCCCTGCATCGTGCTCTACGTCGGACTCCAGCGCTTCTACGTCACCGGTCTGGCGTCAGGAGCGGTCAAGGGGTGAGTCGCCCGGGTTCGCAGTACCGGAGTTCGAGCTCGAGACATGGCTGGTGCCGGCGACAGCATGAGCGGTGTCGTGGGACTCGATGGCGCGGCGGCACAGGTCCAGCAGTTCCGGCTCGTTCTTGACGATCTTCTTGGCCTTCGGGCCGAGCGCGATGATGTGGTCGCGGGCGCCCTCGAGCCGCCGGAAGATCCGCTCCCGCTCCTCGGGATCGTCGGAGTACTCCGAGTCGAGGTACGCGGTCGCGTCGCGGCGGGCGTTCGCCATCGCGGTCTGGGTCCGGCCGCGGGTGCTGAACAGCGAGGCGAAGATCGTGATCACCAGCACCACGACGATGACGACCAGCGACAGGCCGGTGCTGATCTCCATCACGTCCACCGGCTCGCCGCCGTTGATGAACGGCAGGTTGTTCTCGTGCAGCGCGTGCAGGATCAGCTTCGCGCCGATGAACGCCAGGATCGCGGCCAGCCCGAAGGACAGGTAGACCAGCCGGTCGAGCAGGCCGTCCAGCAGGAAGTACAACTGGCGCAGGCCGAGCAGGCTGAAGGCGGTCGCGGTGAACACGATGTAGACGTTCTGGGTCAGGCCGAAGATCGCCGGGATGGAGTCCAGCGCGAACATCAGGTCGGTGCCGCCGATCGCCGCCATCACCAGCATCATCGGGGTCAGCGCCCGCTTGCCGTTCTCGATCGTGAACAGCTTGTCCCCGTCGTAGTAGTCCGTGGTCGGGAACACCTTGCGGCTCAGCCGGACGACGACGTTCTGCGCGGAGTGCGACTCCTCGGTCTCTGGCTTGAGCATGTTACCGGCGGTCAGCAGCAGCGCCACCCCGAACAGGTAGAACACCCAGGAGAAGGTGTTCAGCAGCGCCGAGCCGAGGAAGATGAACGCGGTGCGCGCGATCAGCGAGAAGACGATGCCGAACAGCAGCACCTTCTGCTGGTTCTCCCGCGGCACCCGGAAGCTGTTCATGAGGATCAGGAAGACGAACAGGTTGTCGACCGACAGCGCCTTCTCGGTGATGTAGCCCGCGAAGTACTCCGAGCCCATCGTCGGACCGCCGATGATCAGCATGCCGAGTCCGAACAGCACCGCGATCCCGACGTACAGGCTGGACCAGATGGCGGCCTCCCGCAGCCGGGGCGTGTGCGCGGTCCGGACGTGGAAGAAGTAGTCGAAGAGCAGCAGCCCGACGATCGCCGCCACCGTCAGGATCCAGACCAGCGGGGAAACGGTCATTGTCTCGGTTCCGATCGCGAAGGGGAGGAAGGTGGCGCCGGTGCTCCGCGCACTAGCCAACCATGAGCCCTCGGATGCTGTCGCCGACCGTCTCGAAGGCGGCCCGGCCGTGGCGATATTTGCCGAATGGGCATATTTGCACTTTGGGCAAATTTTGCTACGGTGACCTGTATGGACACAGTCGGGCTGCGGGAGCGGAAGAAGCAGGAGACCCGGATCGCGCTGAGCTGGGCGGCGGTCCGGCTGGCGGTCGAGCGGGGCCTGGACAACGTGCGGGTCGAGGACATCGCCGCCGAGGCCGGCGTCTCGCTGCGGACCTTCCGGAACTACTTCTCCAACAAGGCCGAGGCGATCGCGGCTCGGCACGTCGACCGAACGCTGCGGATCGCGGAAGCGTTGCGGGCGCGTCCGGCCGACGAACCGCTGTGGCCCGCTCTTCGGGGCGCGATCGAGACCCAGTTCGCGCTGGGTCAGCAGGGCCATGGCGGGTTGCGGCCGCCGGACGAGCAGTGGCTCGCCGGGATCCGCCTGATGATGACCGAGCCGGCCTTGCAGGGCGAGGTCGCCAAGGCCAACGCGGCCGTCGAGCAGGAACTGGCTGAGGCGATCGCCTCGCGGACGGGGGCGGGCGGGATGTATCCGAAGCTCGTTGCCGCCGCGGTGGGCGCGGCTGCCGCGGTGGCGATGGGGGAGTGGCTGCGAGCCGATCCACCTGTATCCATGGCCGACCTGCTGAGTGATGCCCTCGATCAACTGCAGGCCGGTCTGCCAGAGCCTGGCTAGAGCCCAGCCACAGATCCACCCGGAAGGTGCGAGCGCGCCGCCGGGGTGCTGAGTCACGCCCATTTTCGTAGCGACTGGAAGGAACAGACTGATGATTGCCGATGTCGTCATCGCGGGTGCCGGACCGAACGGACTGATGCTCGCCTGCGAGCTGAGTCTGGCCGGGGTCCACCCGATCGTGCTGGAGAGGCTGCCTGAGCGCAGCGAGGAGCCGCGAGCCAACGGGCTCGTCGGCCAGGTGGTGCGGATGCTCGACCGTCGCGGGCTGTACGAGCGCCTCAAGGGTGACCTCGTGCCGCCGGCTCCGGTGCCGGCCTTCACCTTCGGCGCCTTGCCACTGGAGCTGAGCGGGTTGGACGACAATCCGCTGTACATACTCGGCGTTCCCCAGCGCCGGATCGAAGAGGTGCTGCAGGAGCGGGCACTCGAGCTCGGTGTCGAGATCCGCCGCGGGCGCGAGCTGGCGAACCTGTCGCAGACCCCCGACGCCGTCACCGTCGAGGTCGCCGGACCGGACGGTTCGTACGAGTTGCAGACCCGCTATCTGGTCGGCGCCGATGGTGGTCGCAGCCTGACCCGCAAGCTCGCGGGGATCGACTTCCCGGGCGTGACCACCGACACCATGGTCTCCCGTACGGCGAACGCGGTGGTTCCGCCCGAGCTGGTGGATCCGGCGACGGGCGCGCTGGTGGTACCGGAGTACGGGATGATTCCGCCGTTCAGGCATCACCGGAACGAGCGCGGGTTGTTCGTGTTCGCGCCGTTCCCCGGGCGGATTCCGCTGGTGAGCACTGGGGAGTGGGACGTGCCGACAGATGGGCCGATGACGTTCGAGGACTTGCGGGAGAGCGTGCGGCGGGTGCTCGGGGTGGACCTGCCGCTGGCGGCGCCTGATGGCGACGGGCCGCACGTGCTGCGGCGGGTGGTCGGTGGGAACAGCCGGTTGGCCGAGCGGTTCCGGGAGGGGCGCGTGCTGCTCGTCGGCGATGCCGCACACGTGCACTCGGCGATCGGCGGGCCCGGGCTCAATCTCGGGCTGCAGGACACGATCAACCTGGGCTGGAAGCTCGCCGCCGAGATCCAGGGGTGGGCACCGGACGGGCTGCTCGACAGCTACGAGGCTGAGCGTCGGCCCGTCGGCGAGCGCGTGGTCATGCAGACGCAGGCCCAGTCCGCGCTGATCGCCCCGGGCAGCGAGGTCACCGCTCTGCGCAAGCTCTTCCAGGAACTCCTCGCCAAGCCGGAGAACGCCCGCCACATCGCAGCGCTGATGTCCGGCGCCGATATCCGGTACTCCGATGGTCCGCACCCGCTGGTGGGTCAGTGGGCTCCCGACATGCTCCTCACGCCGGCAGGTGGGGCTGATTCAGTCAGGCTGGCCGAGCTGACCCGGACCGCTCGTCCACTGCTCTTCGACTTCACCCCGGACGCGGTGTTCGCCTGCCAGTTCGGTACTGATCGCGTCCAGACCATCACTGCTCAGCCGCAGACGTCCGGCCTGCCGATCGCGCTACTGCTGAGGCCGGACGGGTATGTCGCCTGGGCTGCTGAGGTCGATGCGCCTGAGGAGCGGGACGCCTTGCGGATCGCGCTCGCCCGCTGGTTCGGAGTACAGGCTGGTCAGGCGCGGCCTTTGACTAGCGCGACGAGGTAGCGACAAGGGTCGGCGGTGGGGTTGTTGAAGGTGCAAGGGGCCGGGGCGCCGAGTTGGAGGCAGTCGCCGGTGGCCAGTTGGTGCAGCACGCCGCCCTCCTGGAAGTGGAGTTCGCCTTCGAGGATCCAGATCTGCTGGTACTTGAAGATGTAGGCGTCGGCGGGATACGAGACCGAGGCGCCGGGCGGGAGTTCGACCTCGACCAGTTCGAGCGGGCCCTCGGTGGTGGGGGAGACGGCGCGGCGGCGGTAACCGGTGGCTGGGTCGGTCCAGGTCGGCTGGTCCGCCGCCCGCCTCAGCAGGTCACCGGCGCCGCCCTCGGCCCTCGCCACCAGTTCCGACAGGGTCAGGCCGAGCGCGCCGGAGAGCCGGCCGAGCAGTACTGCGGTGGGCTGGGCCTCGCCGCGCTCGATCTTGCCGATCATCGCGCGGGAGACGCCGGAGCGATCGGCCAGGGCGTTCACCGAGAGATCCTGCGCGACCCGGGCGGACTGGAGGGTGGCGGCGAGTGAGGCGGACAGCGGATCTTCCAACATGCTTGCCACTATAGGGGCAGGTCTGGCTACTATCGTAGTCATGAAGATCAGGGATGCCTCGGAACTCGACGCCGAGGCCTGTGCGGCGATCTATGCGCCCTACGTGGAGCAGACCGCGATCAGCTTCGAACTCGACCCGCCGACCCCCGCCGAGATGGGCGAACGCATCGCCCGCTCGCTCGAGACGCACGCCTGGCTCGTCCTCGAGGACGACGGCCGCGTCGTCGGCTACGCGTACGCCGGGCCGATGAAACCCCGAGCGGCGTACCGCTGGTCCTGCGAGGTCAGCATCTATCTGGAACTCGGCAGACGCCGTACCGGAGGCGGGAGGGCTCTCTACGAAGCCCTCTTCGAGCGCCTGACGGAACGCGGCTACCGCACCGCCGTCGCCGGCATGACCCTCCCGAACGACGCCAGCGTGGGCCTCCACGCCTCCCTGGGCTTCGAACCCATAGGCACCTACCGAAACATCGGCTGGAAACACAAGACCTGGCACGACGTCGCCTGGTCCCAACGCCCCCTGGCCACCCCCACCACCCCACCCACAGAACCCCACTAACAGAAGCTGCGGTGGGTAGCGGTGGCAGGGACCTCAGCGGGAGGTGTCCGCCGCCGGCATCACGGTCACCACCGACCTGGCCGAGACGGTTGTCCAGGGCAACGAATTGCTGCTGCACCAACTGGTGATGAACCTGGCCGATAACGACATCCGCCACAACCTCGGCCCCGGCGGCACCCTCGCTCAGGCAGCTCCCGCGGCCACGGCCTCGGCCCCACCGCGGAACTCATCTTCAGCTCCTGAATGCACCCTGTGTGGGGTGAAGATGGACGACGTGACTGATGACCGCTCTCCTGTTGCAGCCGAGTCGACCGGGAATGTGACCGTTCGGCGGGCTGTGGAAGCTGACGATGCGGCACTGCTGGAGATCGAGCTGACCGCCTGGGACGGGTCGTCCGGTTTCCCGTCGCTCACCAGCGGCGAACGGAGCCAGTTCTTCAATGAACGCAGCGGACCCGACGCCCACCTGGTCGCCGAAGCCGGTGGCGAGGTGCTCGGCTACCTCCGGCTGCAGGACAAGTACCCGTTCCCCGAGGGTAACGGCGTACTGGCCATCAACGGCCTGGCCGTCGCCAACAGCGCCCGGGGCCGCGGCATCGGCTCCACCCTCCTCGAAGCCGCCACCGCCGAGGCCGTCCGCCGGGGTGCCCGCAAGCTCACCCTCCACGTGCACGCCACCAACGCCCCGGCCCGCCGCCTCTACGAGCGCCACGGCTACACCCTCGAAGGCACCCACCACCGCGAGTTCCAGATCGACGGCGAATACGTCGACGCCCTGCACCTCGCCAAGTTCCTCTAGCCCGTACGCCGGACCCACGGGGATCGGCTGGTCGGGGACACAGACAACCGGGTGGCTCCCACAAGACGTGGGAGCCACCCGGTTGGAGGGGTGGTGCAGGGGTTACGGGTTGATGCCTCGGGCCTCGAGCCAGGGCTCGGGGTTGATGGCGGGGCCGCCGCCCGGGAGCACCTCGAAGTGGAGGTGCGGGCCGGTGGTGTTGCCGGTGACGCCGATGGCGCCGACCTTGGAGCCGGCGGAGACCGAGTCGCCGACGGAGACGTCGAACTCGGACATGTGGCTGTAGGAGGTCACCGTGCCGTTGGCGTGGCGGACCTTGACCTGGCGACCGTAGGCTCCCGCGAACTCGGCCTGGATTACCGTGCCGGCCATCACCGACCGGACCGGCGTACCGATCGGGGCGGCGAAGTCGAGGCCGGTGTGGTTGGCGGCCCAGCGACCGCCGGCCTGGCCGAAGCGCGCGGTCAGGTGGTAGCCGGTGGTCGGGAGGACGATCTTCGGAGCCGCCGCCGCGGCCTTCGCGGCGGCCGCCGCGGCTGCGGCCTTCGCCTTGGCCTTGGCGATCGCCGCGGCCTTCGCGGCCGCGGCTGCCTTGACGGCCGCTGCCCGCTTCTGAGCGGCGAGAGCCTTGGTAGCCGCCAGGGCGAGGGCCCGGCGCTGGGACAGGGTCGCGGTGGCTGCCAACTTGGCGGCGCGGATCCTGGCCGCCTCGGCCGCTTGGGCCTTGCGGGTGGCCTCCAGGGTCAGGTCGGTCCGCGACCCGTTCCGAGAGGCCTGCTGCTGGCGCTCGATCCGAGCGGTGGCGAGGGCGTTCTGCTGGACAGAGGTGGCGCTGGTGGCGGCGTTGGCCGCACCGGAGGGGGAGGAGTTGAGGGCGACAGCGCCCGTGCCGGCGGCCGCGGCCAGCGCGGCCGTCAGGCCGACCAGCTGCGCGGCCTGACGGCCAGTGGGACGACGGGTGAGGCGGTGCAGGGCCACCCGACGGGAGCCGGGCGAGCGGCGCGGTTTCGCGCGTTCTGCATCCGACACATCGTGGTGAGGGGACACGAGAGCCTTCCAGAGTCGAGTAGCCGCCAGGGTGTGCCCAAGCGGCTCATCGACCATAACGACGCCTTCACGGGCTCCTCAAACGCGGACTGCAACCAGATCACCGAATTCCGTGACGCACGGTGAGGGTCGGGCTGCCCCGTGTGGCTACTCAGGCGTAAACAAAGGGCCGAGGTAGTTCAATCCGAGCGTGACTGGGATCACGTGGGTCACGCCTGCCCAGAGGCCCTTTGAAGCGCTATGGGGCTCCCTGGACCCATCGAGCGCTCCGGCTTCTGCCTAGCGCAGACGGGGCTTGAGTGGTTCCGCGGGCTGCCGTAGGACGGGGTCATGCGGATCGCGATCCTGGGCGGAACCCAGTTCATCGGCAGGGCCATCACCTCGCGGCTGGCGGGGGAGGGCCACGAACTTCTGGTCGTTCACCGGGGTGAGCATGAGCCGGCTGATCTTCCTGACGCGCGGCATGCGCATGTGGATCGGCATGACGGCCCTGCTCTGCGCGAGGCAGTCGCCGGCTTCCGGGCGGAGGCTGCCGTCGACGTGTCCGGGATGAACGCCCGCGCGGCCGAGGCGGCGCTCGGTGCGTTCGGGCCGGAGGTGAAGTTGGTCGCGATCTCCAGTTGCGACGTCTACCGGGCCTATGACGCCCTCCATGCCGGGTGGACGAGCGACGCCCTGCCGTTGACGGAGAACTCACCGCTGCGGGAACGACGGTTCGTGGATGGACCGGAGTACGAGAACCTCGAGATGGAGGAGCGGTATCTGCCGCGCGGGGCGACCGTGCTCCGGCTCGGGGCGGTCTACGGGGAGCATGACTATCAGCGCCGATTCGAGTTCGTACTGCGACGGGTGCGTGCCGGGCGGAAGCGGATCCCGGTGGGCTCCGGGCAGTTCCTCTTCAGCCGCGTGTACGTCGGGGACGTGGCCGCGGCCGTCTCCCTGGCGCTGGCGGGCGATCACCGGGGTGAGGCGTTCAACGTGGTCGAACGGGCCACCGCGCCGTACCGGTTGTTCGCCGAGCAGATCCTGGCGGCGGCGGATGCGCCGGACGCGTCGGACGTCGAACTCGTGCGGGTCTCCGACGAGAGGCTGCCGGCCGATCTCGAACTCACCGGAGTACTGAGTCAGCATCTGCTGATGGACCCCGGCAAGGCGCGGACCGTGCTCGGCTGGGAGCCGGTCGATCCGGCCGCCAGCCTGCGGGAATCGGTGCGGTGGCACCTCGCGAATCCGCCGGTGGATGCCTCGGACGACTTCAGTGCGGACGAGGCCGCGCTGGAGTGAGAAGTGGCGCCGATGTGGTCCGGAAATTGGTCGGAAGCACTCCTGGGAACCGGTATGCTTCTCGGGTTGGTTGAGGGACCTTGCAAGGGGTGCCGCTCTCGATTTCACATCGGGGCAGCAGACCGTGTAATCTCTCTCCTCGGCCCGCCCCTTTAGCTCAGTCGGCAGAGCGTCTCCATGGTAAGGAGAAGGTCTACGGTTCGATTCCGTAAAGGGGCTCTGAGAATCGCTGCGTCACCCGGTCCGCCGGGTGGAGTGACGGACTCTCTGGCGGGGTAGCTCAGGTGGTTAGAGCACACGGCTCATAATCGTGGTGTCGCGGGTTCGACTCCCGCCCCCGCTACCCACCACCATGTATTTCGAGAGCGCGATCACCCAAGTTGCGCGCTCCTGACAAGAAGAGGCAGTAGTGGCCAAGGCAAGCGACGTCCGCCCGAAGATCACGCTGGCGTGCACGGTGTGCAAGGAGCGCAACTACATCACCAAGAAGAACCGGCGTAACGACCCGGATCGTCTTGAGCTGAAGAAGTACTGCGCCCGGTGCAACGACCACACCGACCACCGCGAGACCCGCTGACCTCAGCAGTCTTCCGGAAGGGCCGCTTCGAAACCCGAAGCGGCCCTTTCGCTGTGCCCTGAGGCCGCTGTGCCCTGAGGTCCCTTGCGTCCAAAGAAGTGGAGTGAACCTCCCTCCACTTCTTCGGACGTCAGGGGATTAGACGGTGAGGATGGGGCGGTCGGCTTCGTAGGCGGCCCAGGCGGGAGAGGCCGCCCGGCGCCTTGGAGATGAAGGTCTCCCAGCGCTCCAGCAGGTACGGCGCTGCCACCGTCTCCTGCTCGCGGGTTGCCGCGCAGAAGGCCATGGCGCAGCCGGCCGCCACCCCGCCGTGGAGTTGGCGCAGGCCGGCCCGGGTACGGCGATGGATCTCAGCCGCCAGCGGCAGAAGATGCTCGGCCAGCACCACGTCGTACAAGGTCTGCAGGCCGCCGGAGAGGAAGCTGGCGGATCTGACCGCGACCGAGGCGATCCCGTGGCCGTCGTGCGGCCGCACCCACAGGTTGGAGGGGCGGATGTCGAGTACGCGGCCCTCCAGAGCCCAGAGCAGCAGGGCTGTCGCGGGGGCGCGGCCTGCGTAGAAGGAGAGCATGCTCAGCGCGTTCGCGTGGGGTGAGACGTGACCGCTCGCGTCGTGGTCGCGTTTGAGCAGTTCGGTCAGCTCGGGACCGTCCGGTTCGAGCAGGCGGTCGACCCGCAACCACGCGGATTCCGCCGGTTCGCCGATCTCCAGACCGTAGCGAGGGGCATACCGCGCCAACGCGGCCACGCCTGCCCGCCCGGCCATGACAGAGTCTGCCGTCACACATCCGCCTTCCCGCGATCCCCCAGGTGATCAGCTGAGTGGGTGGCGGCACTAGCGGTCATAGGCTGCCAGTAGGGTTACTGGATATGACGATCGACGCCACGATGGTCGGCCGGAGCTATGCGGCCGCCGAGTCCTACCAGGTCGGCCGGGAGAAGATCCGGGAGTTCGCCGACGCGATCGGGGACCCCAACCCGGCGTACCGAGGTAATGACGCGATCGCGCCGCCCACCTTCGCCTTCATGGTCGCCAACCCGGCGCTGTTGGAGTTACTCGCCGACGAAGAGCTCGGGCTGCGGCTGGACCGGATCGTGCACGGCGCGCAGAAGTTCAGCTACACCCGTCCGATCAAGGCCGGCGACGACATCGCCGCGACCGCCACCATCACCACCGTGCGCAAGGCCGGTGACGTCGAGGTGATCATGTACGAGACCGCGCTGACCACCGTCGACGGCGACCCGATCGCCACCTCCACGTCGACCATCTCGCACAACCGGGCGGACGCATGACCGGCCGCGTCGTCGAGGTCGGCACCGAACTGCCCGCGCTGACCGTCACCCTGCGCCGCGAGGACCTGGTCCGGTACGCAGGGGCCAGCGGCGACTTCAACCCGATCCACTGGAACGACCGGATGGCCGCGTCCCTCGGGCTGCCCGGCGTGATCGCGCACGGCATGCTCACGATGGCGTCCGCGGCCCGGGTGGTGACGGACTGGCTGGACGATCCCGCCGACCTGCTCGAGTACGGCGTGCGGTTCACCAAGCCGGTGGTCGTTCCGGACGACGACAAGGGCGCGACGGTGACCTTCTCGGCCAAGGTGGACAAGCTCGCCGACGGTACCGCGGAGATCGACATCACCGCGCTCGCCGGTGAGGAGAAGGTCCTCGGCCGGGCCAGGGCGGTCGTACGAGTCTGATGCCCGCCACCAGGAGTGCAGCAGTGATGACCGATGTGCGGTTGGCCGACCTGACCACGCTGCGGATCGGTGGTCCGGCCGACAAGCTGATCGAGGTGACCACCGAAGACGAGCTGATCACGGCGATCCGGGACGCCGACGCCGCCCGCGAACCCCTGCTGCTGCTGTCCGGCGGGAGCAACGTGGTGATCGGCGACGAGGGTTTCCGCGGCACGGTGATCAAGATCGCCACCCGCGGGATCCGGGTCGACGCGGACGCGTGCTCCGGCGCGATGATCCACGTCGCCGCCGGCGAGGACTGGGACGCCGTCGTGCAACGGGCGATCGCCGAGGAGTGGGTCGGCCTCGAGTCGATGTCGGGCATCCCGGGCCTGGCCGGGTCGACCCCGGTACAGAACGTGGGCGCCTACGGACACGAGGTGGCCGAGACGATCGCCTCCGTCCGGGTCTGGGACCGGGTCGAGAACGCCGTCCGGACGATCTTCGCCGCCGACTGCGGATTCACCTACCGGAGCTCACGGTTCAAGGCCGACCCCTCGCGGTACGCCGTGCTGGAGGTCGCCTTCCAGCTTCGGCTCGGCGACCTGTCCGCACCGATCGGGTACGCCGAACTGGCCCGGGTGCTCGGGGTCGAGCCGGGCTCACGGGCGCCGATGACCGAAGTACGGGAAGCCGTGCTCGGGTTGCGCCGGAGCAAGGGCATGGTGCTGGACGAGGCGGACCACGACACCTGGAGCGCCGGGTCCTTCTTCACGAACCCCCTGCTCGACACGGCGGCCGAAGTACCGGCGGGTGCGCCGCAGTGGCCCCAGCCCGACGGCCGGGTGAAGACCAGCGCGGCCTGGCTGATCGAGCACGCCGGTGTCGCCAAGGGCTACGCGATCGGCAACGCCGCCGTCTCCTCCAAGCACACCCTCGCCCTCACGAACCGCGGCAACGCCACCGCCAAGGAACTCCTGGCCCTGGCCACCCACGTCCGCACCCAGGTCCACCAGGCCTTCAACATCACCCTCGTCAACGAACCAGTCCTGGTGAACTGCAGCCTCTAGCAGCACTCGCCCAGGGCGCTGGTGTCTGCCCGGCCAAGCGCTTGTGGTGGGTCCGCACATCATCCAGAGACCTCGGACAGGAACCGGGGACCGCGGACAGGAATTAGCGTGTTCGAGGTCCCGACTTGGTGTCCCCGCCCCCAACAACCGCCACTGCCACCGCTCGGCCGGAGGGGCGCTGGACGGCTGACCCCGAGTACAGCGAGGCGTACCGAGTGACAGGAAATACTGCCTGTACTTCGGTACGCCGTGCGCGTGGTGCGGTGGGGCGCTGGCGGGACGAGGGGGTACCTCCTGTCGTTGGGTACAGCGATAGTGATCCGTGAAAAAGATTTGCACAAGGGGTTGTTGAGATGGGCCTATCTGGTTAATCTTTTGCTCGCTGGCGGGGGGTGAGGCGCGCGAGAGGAGAAAGTTGTGCGAGGAGATTTGTCGCGAAGGCGGTTCCTTGCCGGGGTGGGGGCAGTGGGCGCGAGCGCTCTGGTAGCCGGGTGCTCGGGGAGTGGTGGTGGGGGTGGTTCTGATGTTCTGCAGGTCTGGGGTGGGGTGCCGGCAGCGTCCGGGCCGGGGAAAGTGGTCGAGGCGTTCCAGCGGAAGTTTCCGCAGTACAAGGTGAATTACACGCGGTTCGTGAACGACGATCGCGGCAACTTGAAGCTGGACACCGCGCTGCAGGGTGGGCTCGACATCGACGTGTACTTCACCTACGCGTCCGCATCGCTGGCGCTGCGGGCCGGATCGGGACTGGCGGCCGATCTGACCGACCGAGTGAAGGGCGATCCCGACCTCGCGTTGTTCCTCGACACCGAGCAGCCGCGCGCGTTCCTCGACCAAGGCCGGGTCAAGGCGCTGGCGACCGCCCGCGAGCCGTACTTCGTGCTGTTCAACGAGAAACTCCGCGAGCAGGCGGGCGTCGAGTTGCCCCACCAGTGGACGGTCGACGAGTACCGCGCCACCGCGAAGAAGCTGACCTCGGGCAGCACCGTCGGCGCCTACACGATCCCGGACATCGCCCGCATCTCGCTGGGCCCCAACTACTGGTACTCCGACGACAACAACCGCCGGTCGAACTTCGACAACCCGATCTTCGAGCAGGCGCTGGCGACCGGGCGCGCGATGATCGACGAGGGCAGCGCGTTCCCCTGGAGCGAAGTACTGGCCAGGCATCTCGACGCCTACCAGCAGAACTCGTTCCTGAAGGCCGAGTTCAACCTCTGGTCGACCGCGCCGTTCAACCTGCGCTATCTGTACGACGCGAAGAAGTATCCGCACGACTTCAAGGTGTCCTTCGCGCCGCCGCCGACAGTGCCGGGTGGTGGCGACTGGAACGGCGGCAGCTACAACAACTTCGTCATGATGAACCCGAAGTCCGCGAAGACCGAGGCGGCCTGGCAGTTCATCAAGTTCTGGCTGACCGAGGGATCCGCGCCGATGCTTGCCGGCGGCAAGATCCCGACGCTCGGCAACGTCACGAACGAGCAGTTGATGGCCGGCATGCTCGGCAAGGAGCCGGACAAGTACTTCGACCTCGACTCCTTCCAGCGGGTCGTGCTCGACGCCGAACCGAAGCTCGCGACCGACACCTTGCTGGCCGGGTTCCCCGAGATCAACCTCGCCTACGGCCAGCAGCGCGATCTGTGCTGGCTGGGTGAGAAGTCGCCGGGCCCGGCGATCCGTGAGGTCTACCGGCTGGCCAACGCCGCCATCGCCCGTAATGAGGGGAGTGCCTGATGACTGTCGCGACTCCGCCCGCTCCGGTGCAGACAGCCACCGAACAACCATCGGCAGAACAGCCCGGCCGCGGGATCACGCCCAGCGGCTGGACCGGCCTGGCCTTCATCGCGCCGAACCTGCTCGGCGTCATCGCCTTCACCCTGATCCCGTTGATCAGCGTGATCGCGCTCGCCTTCACCGACTGGAACCTGGTGTCCGGCCTCGGCGGGATCGAGTTCAACGGCCTGGACAACTTCATCGCGATCGCCCGCGACCCCGGCTTCTGGAACGCGGTCGGCCTGACTCTGCTGTACGTCGGGGTGAGCGTCCCGCTGACCGTCGTACTCGGGCTGGCGCTCGGGATGGCCCTGAATCGCCCGCTGCCCGGCCGCGCCGTACTGCGGGCGATCTTCTTCCTGCCGTACATCGTCAACACGGTCGCGATCGGCATGACGTGGCTGATGCTGATGAACCCGAAGTCGGGCCTGGTCAACCAGACGCTCGACGTCTTCGGCATCTCGCCCGGCTGGTTCGCCTCGTCGCACTGGGCGTTGCCGGCGCTGATCGTGATGGCGGTCTGGGGCGGCGTCGGTTACTGCTCGCTGATCTATCTGTCCGCCTTGCAGGACGCGCCCGGCCAGCTCTACGAGGCGGCCGACATCGACGGCGCCGGGATCTGGATGAAGTTCCGCGCGATCACCTGGCCATCGTTGCTCCCGACAACCATCTTCCTGGCCGTGACGCTGATCATCGGTGCCTCCCAGGGCTTCGGGCTGATCGCGCTGATCACCTCCGGTGGTCCGGGCGACTCCACCACGACCATCTCGTACTACATGTACCAGACGGGCTTCCAGTTCTACAGGTTCGGCTACGCGTCGGCGATCGGCCTGGTGACGTTCCTCGGCGTACTCGTGCTGACCCTGGTGACGTGGCGGGCCCAGCGAGGGAGGGCTCTTCATGACTAAGACGCCGAGACAGCAGCAGGCGGCCAGGGCCAAGTGGTACTGGGGGATCTCGTTGTGGATCCTCGGGCTGGCATTCCTCGCGCCGTTCGCCTGGATGCTGTCGACCTCGCTGAAGCAGGACGTCGACGCCTTCCAGGTCCCGATGCAGTGGATCCCGGATCCGGCGCAGTGGGAGAACTTCAAGACCGTGCTGATTGGTGCGGACTCGGTACTGCCGGCCTTCGGCCGCTCCGCGCTCGTCGCCCTGCTCCGGGTGGCCGGGGAGCTGATCACCGCGACGATGGCCGGCTACGCGTTCGCCCGGATGTCGTTCCGCGGCCGGGACAAGCTCTTCCTGCTGTACCTCGCGACCGCGATCATCCCCGCCCAGTTGCTGCTCGTACCGCGCTTCATCTACTTCCAGAAGCTCGGCCTGTACGACACGCTGTGGGCGCTGATCCTGCCCGGCATGTTCACCGTGCTCGGCACCTTCCTGATGCGCCAGTTCTTCGTCAGCCAGCCCGGCGAGTTCGCCGAGGCGGCCCGGATGGACGGCGCGAACGAGTGGCAGATCTTCTCCCGGATCTACCTGCCGCAGGCGGCGCCGGTGATCAGCGCGCTCGGCATCCTCGCCTTCGTCTGGTCCTGGAACGACTACGAGACACCACTCGTGCTGATCAGCAGCCCCGAGCAGTACACGTTGCCGCTCAGCCTGACCAACTTTGTCGACGAGCAGGGCTCGATCGCGCCCGGCCTGACGATGGCCGCCTCGGTGGTCTCGATCGTGCCAGTGCTGATCGTCTTCGTCGTCCTGCAACGCCGCTTCATCGCCGCCATGACCCATACCGGCATCAAGTGACCCCGGCTCCGCAACGAGCCGGCATCCAGTGAAGGAGCCTTCTTGAACGTCTCAGGTGTCTTCCCGGACCTCGCCCAGATCGGGGACTTCGGTCCACCGCGCAGCGAGCTCGGTGTCGGCTCGCTGATGCCCTGGAACGGCCTGCTCTATGTGCAGAACTACAACTCGCACAAGGCCGCGAGCGGGGGCGGGGTGAGCCTGCGCCGGATCGCGCCCGACTTCTCGATGGAGATCGTCGCGGAGACCCTCGGCGTGGACGGCACCTACACCAACCGGTTCGTGCACTTCCCGACGTCGAAGCTGGTGCTCGGTCCGCACGTGATCGACCAGGACCACAAGATCACCACGATCCCCGAGCTCCAGCCGCTGCGGGTCTGCGGCACGGCCCGGCACCTCACCAAGCCGGACACCCACGTCTACGTGCTGGCGATGGAAGGCGAGCTTTTCGAGCTGGACCTGACCAGCTACGAGTGCGTCCAGCTCTTCGACCTCAACGAGGAGCTGGGCACCGAAGGAGAGATGAAGGTCCACTACAAGGACTGCTACTCCAGCTTCGGACGGCTCGTCGTCTGCTCCAACGAGTACGACGAGCAGGACTGGGCGGGCCACCGCTCGCAGGGCCGCCTCGCGGAGTACGACGGAACGCAGTGGCGGGTGATCGCCGAGAAGCCGTTCACCGGCATCGGTGGTCGGCACGAGTTCGGCGGCACCATCTTCGCCACCGGGTGGGACCAGGCCTCGGCCATCCTCGAGGTGTTCACCGAGTCCGACCAGCAGTGGACCCGGTACCGGCTGCCGAAGGCGTCGCACTGCTTCGACCACAAGTGGCAGACCGAGTGGCCGCGGATTCGCGAGGTCGAGCACGAGCGCCTGCTGATGGATCACCACGGCATGTTCTACGAGCTGTCGCCCTGGGCGTACGGCGGCAGGATCTGGGGAGTGCGGCCGATCTCCACCCATCTGTGGGTGCTCGGCGACTTCTGCTCATGGCGCGGCATGCTCGTCGCCGGCGCCGACAACGCCTCCCCGAGCCACGGACTCAACCCGACCACCGCGGAGCCGCAGTCCGGCCTGTGGTTCGGCAAGACCGACGACCTGTGGAACTTCGGCAAACCCGCCGGTTGGGGTGGCCCGTGGTGGGAGACCCCGGTGACCGCGGGAGAGCCGTCCGACCCGTACCTGATGACCGGTTTCGACAACAAGTGCCTGCACCTGGAGAACTTCGGCGAGCAGCCGATGACCGTGACGGTCGAGATCGACTTCCACGGGCACGGCCGGTTCGGTGCCACCGAGGCGATCACGGTCGAGCCCGGCAAGATCCACACCCACGTCTTCCCGGCCGGGTTCAGCGCGCACTGGGTGCGGCTGGTCAGCGATGTCGACGGAGTTGCGAGTGCCCAGTTCATCTATACGTGATGATCGCGGGATGGGATCAGAGATGGACAGCGACAAACCCTCCCGGGCCGACACCCCGAGCCCCTTGCAGGTGGTCAGACGGGCCCTGCCCGAGCTGAACGGCGCCATGCAACGGGTCGCCGAGCACATCCTCGCCAACCCTGACGAGGTGGCCCGGGGATCCATCACCAAGCTGGCCGAGGCGGCGCAGACCTCGGCGGCCACGGTGACCCGGCTGTCGACCCACCTGGGCTTCGCCGGGTACCCGGCGCTCCGGGCCGCGATCGCGATGGAGATCGGCCGCGGCCTGGAAGCCGGCTGGACGAGTGACATCGGCCTGGCCATCGGTCCGGCCGATCCGCCCGAGCAGGTGCTCGGAGTACTGGCCAGCACGCAGGCCAACGCGCTCCGCAACGCGCTCGCGTCCATCGATCTGCCGGCCGCCTCCCAGGTGGCCGACGCGATCGCGGGTGCCCGGCGTACCCATATCTACGGCGAGTGGGGCGACGCGATCCCGGCGCGCGAGCTCTACATCCGGCTGCTCCGGATCGGCATCCCGGTCTGGTTCTTCGACGGACCGCAGTCGGCGCAGATCGCGGCCGGACTGCTGGGCGACGGTGACGTCGCGCTCGTGGTCTCGCGGTCCGGCACCGACCCGGCGACGCTCGAGTTCGTCCGCCGCTCGAAGGTCGAGGGCGCGCTCACGGTCGCCATCACCGGCGTAGCGGACTCCCCGATCGGCGAGCTCGCCGAGATCTGCTTCGACACCGGTACTCCGGTGGGCGGTACCTGGACCGAGTTCTTCGCCGGGCGAGCCAGCGACACCCTCACCGCTGGGCTGCTCTTCGTCCTGGTCGCCCAGCGGATACCCGACCACCTCACCGCGAACCACCCGAACGGACCGGGACAGCCGGTCGTGCACCCAGACCCTCCACCCCGAAGGTGATTGCATGCAGCAGCTCCACGTCCACTCCGATCTGACCGTCGTGGGCGGTGGCCTGGCCGGCGTCTGTGCCGCGATCGGCGCCGCCCGGCAAGGCAGTACCGTCGCCCTGATCCAGAACCGGCCGGTGCTCGGTGGCAACTCCTCCAGCGAGGTACGGGTCTGGGTCTGCGGGGCCACCGCGCACGGCGTCCAGCACTTCGCCCGCGAGACGGGGATCATGGGCGAGCTCTTTGTCGAGAACCAGTTCCGCAACCCCGAGGGCAACCCGTACTACTGGGACCTCGTAGTACTGGAGGCCGTCCGGGCCGAGCCGAACATCACGCTCTACCTCAACACCGACGTCCGGACCGTCGAGGCGTCCGGCCCGGCAGACGACCGGGTGATCGACTCGGCGACCGGGTGGCAGATGGGCTCGGAGAAGGAGATCCTCTTCACCAGTCCGGTGTTCCTCGACTGCACCGGCGACGGCCTGGTCGGTCACCTGGCCGGCGCGGAGTACCGGACCGGCCGCGAGCCGCGTTCGGAGTACGGCGAATCGTGGGCGCCGGAGGTGCCGGACGGCAACACCCTAGGCAGCACGATCCTCTTCTACAGCAAGGACGTCGGCCACCCGGTGAAGTACGTGCCGCCGTCGTTCGCGAAGGACATCACCAAGACCTCCATCCCGGAACGCCGGGTGATCCGGACCGAGGCCAACGGCTGCGCCTACTGGTGGATCGAGTGGGGCGGCGAGCGGGACGTCGTCGACGACAACGAACTGATCCGCGACGAGCTCCAGGCCGTGGTCTACGGAATCTGGGACCACATCAAGAACTCCGGCTTGTACGACGCCGACAACCTCACGCTCGAGTGGATCGGCTCGGTCCCGGGCAAACGGGAGTACCGGCGGTTCCTGGGGGATCACGTGCTCACACAGCACGAGGTCCTCGGACAGGAGTTGTTCGAGGACCGGGTGGCCTTCGGCGGCTGGTCGATCGACCTGCACCCGCCGGGTGGGATGTACGCGACCGAGCGCGGGTCGAAGCACTGGCACCCGGACGGGAACTACCACATCCCGTTGCGGTCGCTGTACTCGCGCAACGTGCGGAACCTGTGGATGGCCGGGCGCAACATCAGTGCGAGTCACGTGGCGTTCGGGACCACCCGGGTGATGGCGACCTGCGCAGTACTGGGTGAGGCTGCCGGGGTCGCGGCGGCCGTCGCCTCGCAGGCTGGGGTGACTCCGCGTGAGGTGGCGACTGAGCGATTCGACTTGGTGCGGAAGGCGTTGCACCGTGCGGACGCGTCCGTTCTCGGGGTGGAGGACGCGGATCCGGCGAACCTCGCGCTTGCCGCTTCGGTCACGGCCTCGTCGAGCTTGCGGCGGATGGCTGTGGAGGTGTCCGCGGGGACCCGGGCGCTCGACACGGATCTGGCGATGGTGCTGCCGGTCGATCCTCGGCTGGATGGGCTGGAGCTGTTGGTGGATGCGACCGCGGCAACGACGTTCACGGTCGAGCTGCACGATCCGTTGAAGCCGCAGAACTACCTGCCGCTGTGGAAGCTCGCGGAGTGGACGGTCGAGGTCGCGGCCGGGGAGAAGCGGTGGGTGCGGATTCCCGTGCAGTGGCGGCCGGATCAGCCGCAGAACGCGGTCGTAGTAGTGAAAGAGAACGCGGCGTTGTCCGTGCACGTGGCGGACTCCGCGCTGCCGGGGACGATCTGCTTCGCGCATCGGGCCCCGGAGCCGGACGAGCAGTACACCGAGCAGTTCCGGGAGTGGAAGCACATCCTGCCGCGTGGGGGTCTGTGCTTCCGGCTTGGTGCGGAGACGGCCGCTTACTCGCCTGAGAAGGTCGTCGGCGGCTTCGCTCGTCCTTATGGCGGCCCGCAGATGTGGGTGTCGGAGGACCTGGCGTGGGATCCGTCGCCGGCGGTCGAGCTGGCCTGGGCGGAGCAGGTGGAGATCGGGGAGGTGACGGTGATTCTGGACGACGATGTCGAGGAGGACCTGATCAACCTGCATCACCACCGGACGCCTTTCGACGTACTGCCGACGCTGGTGCGGGAGTACGAAGTACAGGTCGCCGATGACGATGGCGAGTGGCAGACCGTTGCCTCGGTGACCGGCAATCGCCGACGTCGGCAGACGCATCGCCTGACTGCCCGGGCTGCGAAGTTGCGGGTGCTGGTCGGCGCGACCAACGGAGCAACGCGCGCTCATCTCGTCTCTGTGCGGGTCTATGCCGCCTGATCCCAGCACCCGTACACCCCACCCGTGATCGTGGCCGACGGCGATGGCTCCCCGTCCACGGTCTGGGGTATGCTTCTTGATGCCCCAGGCAATAGCTTGCGGGAAGTGAACCCGGCAGCCATCCGGACGGTTGGTGAGCCGGGTTTTGCGCGTTCAAAGCCGCCTGAGGCAGCAGTACGACGCGACCGCCTGACGCCACTCACCGCCCTTCGCCCAGGCCCAGACCACTGCATCCGGGATCCACAGCAGAGGATCCAGATGCGGCGCGAGCAGCTCGTACTGCAAGCTGTCGGCACAGCCGTACCGCCGAACGGCCTGGAAGAGCACCCGAGCGTCGAACTCCAGCGTGGACTCGTCCCGCTCGATCACCAGCCGCTCAGTCGTCTCGGCGGCATCCTCGACGATTGCCGTCAAGCAGAACTTCCGACCTGCTGCATCGGCTTTCGCCGTGGCGTAGAGCTTGACCGTGAGGTCGAGTTCGTCGATCACGGACAGGATCTTGCGCTGGCGGGCTGGTGACTCCTTCTGGAAGTGGAGGCGGCGCTGACGCGGCATCAGCAGTCCCGAGATCAGTTGGCGGTTGGCTCTGACATCGGTAGCAGAGCATGCGGCGGCCGCCATCAGGAGGCCTCGGGACTTGTTCTCGTCGACGAAGACGTGCAGGGGCATGGGGAGAGTGACTCGTTCAGAGGCGCCAGGATTTGTTGTTGAGGTGCAGCCAGCGGAGGAAGTGTTTGGCTTGGCGTTGGGTGCTCAGGGGGCCGGTCAGGAGGTCTGCGGCGATCTGGGCCGGAGCTGCGGTGCGGAGGTTGGTAGGGCGGGTTCGGGCTCGGGTGAAGACGATGTCGGTTGCCGGCTCGGCGAGGAGGACGTTGGCGTGGGGGCCTGCGGGGCTGAGGTTCCAGGCTTCGGCGGCGGCGTTTGCGTCCGGGGTGTAGATCATCGCGGAGCGCGAGGCGGTGCCGTCGGCCCAGTGAGCAGCGGCGAGTGGGCCGGTGACCGCATGGGGGACTCCCACGGTGTGGATCCGGGTCAGCAGCGGTTCCAGGCCGCGGGGTGCATTCCAGCGGGTCAGGCGGCTGTTGCGGATGAAGCCGAGGTCGTCGGTCCAGCGACGGAGCAGCGGTGCCCAGTCCGGTACTGCGATGGCGCCGGGTGAATGGCGTGCCACGAGATCTTCAGCCTCGAGCAGGTCGACGATTCGGTGGACCTGCGGGGTGGGGATCTTCGTGATCGAGACGAGATCGCGGGTTGTCCAGAGGCCGTTGTAGTCGAGCAGCGCTCTGATGACGGCGGCTGCGGGGGCTCCCTGCAGCGTTCCGGGTGAGCTCGAGCTTTGCCAGGGATCACGGTCGGTGCCGCGGTCGGAGATGAACAGGTCGGGGTGCGTCAGATTCAGCAGCACGTTGCCGGTGGCATCTGCGTAGCCGAGACCCGCTTCCGTCAGGCGCCGGCGCACCGGCGCGGTCAGCCGCCCGGTGACGATCACGGTCGGACAGCCCGGCGTCTGCGGCTGCTTGCGAAGCCGGGAGACGTCCTGGGCGGTGACCTCTTCGGGGTGGATCGACAGGAGTAGGCGGCCGGACAGTCCGTCCGGCGCAGTGACGATCACCGGCTCTGTCGGCGCGACCCGCCAACCGTGGGGGAGCCGGTTGGCCAGGAGTATCAGGGCGGTGGCTCGGAGGGCGTCGATGGTGAGGGGCACCTCGTCCACGGCAGCGACCTTTCGATGGGGGGTGGTCAGCGGGTTGGCAGCTGGAGGGTGATGACGGGGGTCCAGTGGTAGAGGTGGGGGGAGCGGGTGAGGGTGATGAGGGAGACGGACGCGAGGGTGGTCGTGGCCGTGTGGGCGGGGGCCGCGGCCAGGTGGGCGAGTAGGGGTGCGGCGGGGGCTGGGGTGGTGAAGTAGCCGAGGGTGATGTGGGGGTTGAGGGCAGGGAGTTCGGGGACGGCGTCGGGGCCCCAGACATCGGCGATGGCGGCGCGGATCGTGTTGCGGAGGCGTTGGAGCGGTTCGGCCGGGGTGACGGGCAGTTGCACGGTCTCCGGGTCGACCACGGCCGGGCCGATCGTCACGTCGAAGGGCGAGAAGCGCTCCAGCCGGCTCTCGGCGGCCTCGGTGATCGCCCGCAGCTCGCCCGGCTCCACCCGGTCCGCGAAGCCGACACCCTGCAGGGTCAGGTGCAACCACTCGAGCGGTACCGGCGCGATCCCGGGCATCGTCGCAATCACCGGCTCGTACGCCGAGAACAGCCGCGCGACGGCGCAGTCGCCGGCGAAGGTCAGGTGCCACGTATAGAAGGAGCGGTCCTCGCGCCAGCCGGGACGCAGGTACCAGTGGTCGCGGACTTCGTCGAACATCTCGGGGCTCCCGTCAGTCGAGCCGGCCGCGCGTGGTCGCGGGGCGGCGGGTGAACTCGCGGATGCCTTCGTGCATCGCGCGGGCCTTCGGTTCTTCGGCGTACCGCTCGGTCCTGGTGATCGCCGCGACCTCGCTAATCCGATGGATCAACGGCCGGACGCGGTACTCCGTGGGGGTGGCGAGCACGGCGCCGAGTGCCTCCAGCGCGCCGTCCAGCTCGCCGAGTTCGAGGCGCGCCTTCACCTGCTGCAGGCGGACCATCCGCTCGGACCCGTAGTTGCGCAGGGCATGCGGAGCCGCCTCGAACAGCGCGACCCCCAGGTCGGCATGGGCGAGCGTGTACTGCGCTTCGCCGAGTGCCAGGTGGGCGTCGGACCAGATCCCCTCGGCGCGTTCCGGAGTACAGAGGAAGGGTCCGCCGAGCTCGGTCAGGCCCGGCCTGATCCTGGTGTGCTTCGCGTTGTGCAGGGCGTCTCGGGCGTCGTCGATGCGGCCGCATCGCGCCAGGTCCACTGCTGCCACGCTCGCGAGGAACAGCGCGGACGTGCCCGCGGCGTACTGGAGTCCGTCCTCGGCATACCGCGCGGCGCGGGTGAAGTCGTCCTGCCAGAAGGCGGCCGTGTGCTGGGTGGCGCGAACCCAGGCGCGGAGCTCGTCGTTGCCGGCTGCCTCGGCGCAGGCCCAGGCGGTCCGGGTGTGGCTCTCGGCGATGTCCGGCCGGCCGAGGTCCACCGACATCCAGCCGAGCAGCGTGAGCGCCCAGCCGGCCGCGGCGTACAGGTCGCGCGTCTGGCTCGGTGGCTGCCGCCCGGCGAGCAGCCGGAACGCGCGGTCGCGGATCGCCCGGCAGCGCAGGAAGAGCGGCTTGGTGGGCACCTTGAGGTAGTTCTGCGCGATCCGGCGGATGTCCGCGTGCAGTTGCTCGACGGTGAGGTCGCCGACGTTCGACTCCTCCGCCAGCGCCAGCAGCGCGACCGACTCGTCGCCCGCGTCGACCACGTCGTCCTCGAGCCCGATCGTCGAGCAACTGGTCAGGTCGAGATCGAGCTGACCGGCCGCGCCCGGCGGCGGGGCGAAGCCGATCTCGTTGTCGGTGGCAACGCTCAGGACGTACCGCAGCCCGGACCGGTACGCCGCGCCCGGCCAGCGCACCGCACCGCGTTCGAGCTTGGCGATGTAGTGCCCGTCCAGGTCGTACTGCGTATCGGTGGTCTCCCACAACCAGGTGCAGACGGCCTCCGCCAGCTCCGCGCGGGACATGTGTTCACCTGGTGCGCGGCGCGACGGGGTCCGCTCCCGCGCCGCCCGCAACAACCCGTTGGACTCTGACATGGCCGCCACTGTAGGGGGCCGAACACGCTCCGCGACGGCCGAAAAGGCCCCTGTGGACGACTTGCCCCACGATGCCCCGAGATGCCCCGCGATGGCCCGGATCCCTGCCCCGCAAGAAGGTCTCCCCACGCCACCACTCGGTGCGCTATGGGGTCACCCCCTAGGGTGTGCGGTGTGGCTGAAGAGGCGATCACTACGTTGCGTGCGGAGCTCCGGAGCTTCGGCCGGGCCGAGGAAGGGTTCGCGCTGCTGGAAATGTTCCTCGAGGTCGCGCTGCCGCGGCTGAGCGACACGGTGATCGACCCGCGCGGCCTGGTGCTGCCGAACGAGATGACCGACGACCGTGCGGTGGTGCAGGGGCTGATCGACGAGATCGCCGCCGACCGGGAGCCGGCGCGGCGCCTGCTGACCGCGGCCGAGCGCTCCTATGACGTCGGGGACGAGCAGAGCCGCTGGGACTTCACTCGGCTCGCCTACTGCTCCGCCTCGGCCTCCGTCTGGAGCAAGGGCAGGCGCACCACGTACTTCGAGGTGGTGCACCACGACCGAGCCACCTACTGGCTCCCGGACAGCCTCAAGGCGGAGTACTTCGATCGCATCTCCACCAAGGGCTGGGCCATCCCGGAGGCGTGGCTCCAGGCGATCCCCAAGCAGCCCAAGCCCTGGTGGAAGCGCGGGCGCTAGCCGACGGCTGGTAGCCGCTCGAGCGCCTTGGCCACGGATGCCTGGAGTTCGGCGTCGTCCCAGGCTCGGTCGGTCATCGCGCCGGACAGGTACGCGTCGTACGCGGCCAGGTCCAGGTGACCGTGTCCGCACAGGGCAGTCAGGATGACCTTCTCCTCGCCGGACTCCTTGCACCGCTGGGCTTCCTCGATCGTGGCGGCCAGCGCGTGGGTCGGCTCCGGCGCCGGCACGATGCCCTCGGCCCGGGCGAACAGCACGCCCGCGGCGAAGCACTCGGACTGCGCCTTGGCGATCGCCTCGATCTCGCCGGTCTCGTAGAGGTGGCTGATCAGCGGGCTCATCCCGTGGTACCGCAGGCCGCCGGCGTGGATCGGGTCCGGGACGAAGTCGTGCCCGAGGGTGTGCATCTTCATCAGCGGCGTCATCCCGATGGTGTCGCCGAAGTCGTAGGCGTAGGTGCCCTGGGTCAGCGACGGGCAGGCCTCGGGCTCCACCGCGCGCACCACCGGCGCCATCCGCCCGGCCCATTTCTCCCGCAGGAACGGGAACGCCAGGCCGCCGAAGTTCGAGCCACCGCCGGTGCAGCCGACCAGCAGGTCCGGGGTCTCGCCGACCATCGAGAGCTGGATCAGGGCTTCCTCGCCGATGATCGTCTGGTGCAGCAGGACGTGGTTCAGCACGCTGCCGAGCGCGTAGTGGATGGTCGGGTCCTGCAAGGCCATCTCGACCGCCTCGCTGATCGCGATGCCCAGCGAGCCGGTGGAGTCTGGGTCCTCGGCCAGGATCTTGCGGCCGGACTCGGTGAGCTCGGACGGGCTCGGGTGCACGGTCGCCCCGAAGACCTCCATCATCGTCCGCCGGTACGGCTTCTGGTCGTACGACGCCCGCACCTGCCAGACCTCGCACTCCAGCCCGTACTGCGCGCACGCGAACGCCAGGGCGGTTCCCCACTGGCCCGCGCCGGTCTCGGTGGTCAGCTTCCGGATCCCGGCCTTCGCGTTGTAGTAGGCCTGCGGGACCGCGGTGTTCGGCTTGTGCGAGCCGGCCGGGGAGACACCTTCGTACTTGTAGTAGATCCGGGCCGGCGTATCGAGCGCCTTCTCCAGCCGGTGTGCCCGGTAGAGCGGGCTCGGACGCCACAACCGGTACACGTCGAGCACCTCACCAGGGATGTCGACGTACTGGTCCTGCGAAACCTCCTGCAGGATCAGGTCCATCGGGAACAGCGGCGCCAGGTCGTCCGGCCCCACCGGCTGCCCGGTGCCCGGATGGAGCACCGCCGGCGGTGGTGTCGGCAGATCGTGCAGCACGTTGTACCAGCGAGTCGGCAGCTCTTCCTCAGGCAGCAGGATCTTGGTCGGCATCATCTCCGCAAAGTAAGGCCGCCCCCAGACCCCGCGCAATCCCCGCCCCGTGCGATCGGGTGGGGTGGGTCCGGCCGGCGGCTAGTACGCGGGCTCTGGTGCGGGCGAGTGTGCGGGCTGGGTAACGCCGAGCCAGGTGTCGATGTCGGTCAGGAGGAGCTTCTGTACTTCGGCCGGTGCGGTGGACGCGAGCACCGACCCGCGCGCCAGATCCGCAAGCTCGGCATCGGTGAAGCCGTGCACGCTGCGGGCGGTCTCGTACTGCTCGGCGAGGCGGGAACCGAACAGCAGCGGGTCGTCCGCTCCCAGGGCGATCCGAGCGCCCGCCTCGTACAGCTGCCGCAGCGGGACGTCTTCCGCACGCGGGTAGACGCCGAGCGAGACATTGGATGCCGGGCAGACCTCCAGGGCGACCTGGGCGTCGACCAGGCGCTTCAACAGGTCCGGGTCCTCGACCGATCGCACGCCGTGGCCGATCCGCCCCGCTCCGAGCTCGTCGAGGCACGTCCGCACCGTCGCCGGCCCGCACAGCTCGCCACCGTGCGGAGTCGCCAGCAGCCCGGCGTTCCGCGCGATCCGGAAAGCCGGGGCGAACTCCGACGTGGTCCCGCGCCGCTCGTCGTTGGACAACCCGAACCCGACGACACCACGTCCGACGTACTGCGCCGCGAGGCGGGCGAGGGTGCGCGCGTCGAGCGGGTGCCTGGTCCGGTTCGCCGCGATGACCACCTGTACTGCGATGCCGGTGGCGGCGGCCGCGTCACGGGCGGCATCCAGCACCAGATCGGTGAAGTCGGTGATCCCGTGGAAGCGGTTCGCGTAGCCGGAGGGGTCGACCTGGATCTCCAGCCAGCGGGACCCGTCGGCCCGGTCGTCCTCGGCGGCCTCGCGGACCAGCCGGCGCACGTCGTCCTCGGTCCGCAGTACGGAACGAGCGATGTCGTAGAGGCGCTGGAACCGGAACCAGCCGCGCTCGTCGGCCGCGGAAAGCTCCGGCGGCCAGTCGGTGCGGAGGGCGTCGGGCAGCCGGACGCCGTGCTTGTCGGCCAGCTCGACCAGCGTCAGGTGCCGCATCGAGCCGGAGAAGTGCAGGTGCAGGTGGGTCTTCGGCAGCAGCCGCAGGTCCCGATCCGTCATCACAGAAGGTTACCGAGACATAGCCCGACCCACGAAACCGGCCCGCTCACCTGACGGCCGCGGCGGGAAAGTGGCCGGGCGGACGCGGCAGGAGTTCTGCCGCGTCCGCCCGGGGTGATCAGGTGGTGGTCAGCTCAGGAGCTTGGCGATGCGGGAGACGCCTTCGGTGAGGTCGGCGTCGCCTAGCGCGTACGAAAGACGCAGGTACCCCGGGGCCCCGAACGCCTCGCCCGGGACGACCGCGACCTCGGCGTCGTCGAGGATGATCGAGGCGAGCTCGGCGGACGTGGTGGGGGTCCGGCCGTTGATCTCCCGGCCGAGCACACCCTTGACCGACGGGTACGCGTAGAACGCCCCGGTCGGCTCCGGGCACTCGACGCCGGGGATCTCGTTCAGCATCTGCACCATCGTCTTGCGGCGCCGGTCGAAGGCGACCTTCATCTCGTCGACGGCGCTCAGGTCGCCGGTCAGCGCGGCGATCGCGGCCCGCTGGGCGACGTTGCAGACGTTCGAGGTCTGGTGCGACTGCAGGTTCGTCGCGGCCTTGATGACGTCCTTCGGACCGATCATCCAGCCGACCCGCCAGCCGGTCATCGCGTACGTCTTGGCGACCCCGTTCAGCACCACGGTCCGGTCCGCGAGCTCCGGTACGGCGACCGGCATCGAGGTGGACCTGGTGTCGCCGTAGGTGAGGTGCTCGTAGATCTCGTCGGTGATCACCCAGAGGTCGTGCTCCAGCGCCCAGCGGCCGATCGCCTCGACCGCCTCCGGGGAATCCACCGCGCCGGTCGGGTTCGACGGCGAGCAGAACAGCAGCGCCTTCGTCTTCTCGGTCCGGGCCGCCTCGAGCTGCTCGACGGTGACCAGGTAGTTCTGGCTCTCGTCCGCCAGCACCTCGACCGGCACGCCGCCGGCCAGCTGGATCGTCTCCGGGTAGGTGGTCCAGTACGGCGCCGGCAGCAGCACCTCGTCGCCCGGGTCGAGCAGCGTCGCGAACGTGTTGTAGACGGCGTGCTTGCCGCCGTTGGTCACCAGGACCTGCGCGGCCTCGATCTCGTATCCGGAATCCCGCTTCGTCTTGTCGACGATCGCCTGCTTCAGCTCGGGCAACCCGCCGGCCGGGCTGTAGCGGTGGTTCTTCGGATCGCGGGCGGCCACCACGGCGGCCTCGACGATGTAGTCAGGCGTCGGGAAGTCCGGTTCGCCGGCGCCGAAGCCGATCACCGGGCGGCCGGCCGCCTTGAGGGCCTTCGCCTTCGCGTCGACAGCGAGGGTGGCCGATTCACTGATTGCACCGATACGTGCGGAGATGCGGGAGACCATGGCTCCCATCCTGGCACTGCCGCCCTGGCCCTGACATCTGGGTATCACCTGCTGACCGTCCGTGCCTCTCCGCCCGCCGCAAGGTGGTGCCCCGGGCCTGATCGGAACTGTCGCGAGCCCCCTGGCGTTGGGTGCTGCGTGGAGACGGTATGGTTCTGCCCGCAGTACGACGTCCGGCCGGAAGTGCACGGGAGTTTGGCGCCGTGGCGGGGAGCCGGAGCGGCCTGGGGCTCAGTTCGACCAGGTGGCCCCGACCCCGTACACTCTTCTAGTCCGGGCGTAGATGGCCCTGACTCGGCATGCCCGAGATCAGGTCCAGCGGCGTTCGGAACTTTGCAGAGGGCACTAGCTCAACTGGCAGAGCATCGGTCTCCAAAACCGAAGGTTGGGGGTTCAAGTCCCTCGTGCCCTGCAAATCCTGACCGGCGAAGGGCCGGCCAGGCCGCTGCTAGCGAAAGAGGTAGGTCGTGACGGAGACGCGCACCCCGGCACCGTCCGGCGCCGGCAAGCCTGCGGAGAGCAAGTCGGGCAACCGCCTGCTGCGCTTCTACCGCCAGGTGGTCGCCGAGCTCCGCAAGGTCGTCTGGCCGACCCGCAAGCAGCTTTCCACCTACTTCGTGGTCGTCCTGACCTTCGTGGTGTTCGTCATCGCGATCGTGTCGGTGCTCGACCTCGCCTTCGGCTGGGCGATGTTCAAGATCTTCGGCTGATCCCGGCCGCCCCGAACCACCAGCCCGAGCTCACCGGTTCCACCACCCCGATGCACAGATGACGGAGTACAACGTGTCCGACCAGCGCGACGACGAGGTCCTCGACGTGGAGGACGAGTTCGACGTATCCGCTGACTCCGACGACGATCTCGACTTCGACTCGGACGACGATGACGACGACGACCTGTTCAAGGCCGACGACGCCGACCCGTTCGTGGAGCTCGACGTAGAGGCCTCCGTCGACGAGGACGATGACGACGTGCCGGTCGCCGCGGACAGCGAGTACTCCGCCGACGACGAGGCCGAGGACGGCCCGGCGGACTCCGACGACTCCGACGACGAGCCGGTGGTGGTCGTCGCGGCCGCCAACGCCGCCGAGGACGACGAGGTGGTGACCGAGGCGGACATCGAGGACGCCACGGACGAGCTGGCCGCCGAGACCGCCGAGACCGCGCCGGACGACACCACCGAGCCCGAGACCGAGCCCGACGAGGTCGTCTACGCCAGCGACGAGGCTCCCGAGGCCGTCGCCGACGTGACCGAGGCCGAGGTCGAAGAAGTGGTCGCCGAGGAGGTCGAGCCGGAGGAGCCGGGCGACCCGCTGGAGGAACTGCGCAGCACGCTGCGCTCCCAGATCGGCGACTGGTACGTGGTGCACACGTACTCAGGGATGGAGAACCGGGTCAAGGGCAACCTGGAGAACCGGATCAACTCCCTGAACATGGAGGACTACATCTTCGAGATCGTCGTGCCGACCGAAGAGGTCGCCGAGATCAAGAACGGGCAGCGCCGGATGGTCAAGCGCACCGTGCTCCCCGGCTACGTGCTGGTCCGGATGGACCTGACGGACGAGTCCTGGTCGACCGTGCGGCACACGCCGTCGGTGACCGGCTTCGTCGGGAACAGCCAGAAGCCCGTCCCGCTCAGCCTCGAAGAGGTCGAGAAGATGCTCGCTCCGGCCGTCGTGGCGGCGGCCGAGGCGGCGGCTGCCGAGACCGGTGCCGCACCCACCAAGACCGCGGCCAAGAAGAAGGTCGAGGTCGCCGACTTCGGTGTGGGCGACTCGGTCATGGTGGTCGACGGGCCGTTCGCGACCCTGCACGCCACGATCACGGAGATCAATGCCGACGCCCAGCGGATCAAGGCGCTGGTGGAGATCTTCGGCCGGGAGACCCCGGTGGAACTCAGCTTCAGCCAGATCCAGAAAGTCTAAGGACCCGAGAGAATGCCTCCCAAGAAGAAGATCGCTGCCCTCGTGAAGGTGCAGCTCCAGGCCGGTGCCGCGACGCCGGCCCCGCCGGTCGGTACCGCGCTCGGTCCGCACGGCGTCAACATCATGGAGTTCTGCAAGGCGTACAACGCCCAGACGGAGTCCATGCGCGGAAACGTCGTGCCGGTCGAGATCACCATCTACGAAGACCGCTCCTTCACCTTCATCACCAAGACGCCGCCGGCGCCGGAGATGATCAAGAAGGCCGCGGGCCTGCAGAAGGGTTCGGCCGTCCCGCAGAAGGACAAGGTCGGCAAGATCACCAAGGACCAGGTCCGCGAGATCGCCACCACCAAGATGCCGGACCTGAACGCGCGCGACATCGACGCCGCGATGAAGATCATCGAGGGCACCGCCCGCTCGATGGGTGTCGTCGTCGAGAAATAAGTCCCGCGGCCCGGCCGTTGGACAGGTAGTACGGAACAGCAGTTGTGGCAGGGCGAAGCGCCGCCCGTGACACCACATCCCAGAGAGGAACACTCATGACTCAGCGCAGCAAGAGCTACCGCGCCATCGCGGAGAAGATCGACTTCGACCACCTGTACACCCCGCTCGAGGCGATCAAGTTCGCCAAGCAGGGCGCGACCGGTAAGAAGTTCAACTCCACCATCGATGTCGCGATGCGCCTCGGGGTCGACCCCCGCAAGGCCGACCAGATGGTGCGCGGCACCGTCAACCTTCCGCACGGCACCGGCAAGACGGCACGGGTCCTCGTCTTCGCCACCGGTGAGAAGGCCGAGGCCGCCAAGGCCGCCGGCGCCGACTTCGTCGGTGACGACGACCTGATCAAGAAGGTGACCGACGGCTGGCTCGACTTCGACGCCGTCGTCGCCACCCCCGACATGATGGGCAAGGTCGGCCGGCTGGGCCGTGTGCTCGGCCCGCGTGGTCTGATGCCGAACCCGAAGACCGGTACGGTCACCCCGGACGTGACGAAGGCTGTCACCGACATCAAGGGCGGCAAGATCGAGTTCCGGGTCGACCGGCACGCGAACCTGCACTTCATCATCGGCAAGGTCTCCTTCGACGAGACCCAGCTGGTGGAGAACTACAGCGCCGCGCTGGAGGAGATTCTCCGGCTGAAGCCCTCCAGTTCGAAGGGCCGCTACATCAAGAAGACCGTCTTCTCGACGACGATGGGTCCGGGCGTCCAGGTCGACCCGAACGCCACTCGCAACCTGCTCGAGGAGAACCCCGAGGCCTGAGCCTCGCCGGTCTCGTGGTACCCCGCAAGACAAACGAAGGGCCCCGGACCGGGGCCCTTCGCTGTGTCTGGTGATACCCGCGCGCCCATCGCAACAGCGCGGCTATTCTCTAGCCGCACCTGTGATCGAGGTTACGACCGAGCCCGGATCAGGCGCCTCCGCAATGGAGTCGCAGCGGCCGATCCGCCGTCTGCACGGTCCAGCCGTCGGCGTGTGTCTGGAGAACGCTGCCCGGATCGGCCTCCACCGGGCCCCGCGCCTCGGTCCGAGGATCGACCCGCGGCGACGGTACGGCGTACGTGGCGATCACAGTCCGCTGGCCGATGCCGGGGATTCGCGCCAGGGCCCGCGGCGAGGTGATGTTCAGTGCGGCGGTCTTGCGGCGGATGACGTCGGCAGGTTCGGTCAGGTCGAGGAGGTATTCCTCGGGAGTGAAGAACGGAGCCTCGGTCGCCTCGGCCGGGTCCTGCCAGGCGCCGGGTTCACCGGCGACCGCGCGGGGGACGGCAGCTTCGAGACACTCCCTCAGCAGTTCCCCCCATGCGTTCAGGAGGGCAGGCCCGTTGAGATCCTCCGGGAGCAGCCGGGAGCGCTGCGCCAGGATGTTGCCGGTGTCGAAGCCGGCCGCGGTCCGGTGCACGCTGGCCGCGACCCGGTCGTCGCCCTCGTAGATCAGCCGGGCCGGGTTCGGTCCACGCCCGGCGGGTAGCGGCGACGGATGGCAGTTGATCGCGCCGAACTTGGGCACGTCGAGGATCTCTGGCGGGATCAGCCGGGGGAAGGCGGCCGAGATGACCAGGTCGGGGTGCAGAGAGTCGATCACCGGGGCAGCGATGCCGCGGAGCTTCCCGGTGACGAGCACGCTCTGGGTCTCCGGCAGTTGGACGACGAGCGGGTTCGCCGACCCGCCGTACCGGTCGCCGGCACTCGGCGGCAGGGTGACGACGAGGATGATCTCGTGGCCATGCCGGGCCGCCCAGTCGGCGACCAGGCGGTAGCCGGGCAGGAACGCGTTCAGGCTGACGATGCGCAGGGGTCGATTGTTCACGTCCCCCGGTACGGAGCCCGGGCGGCGATCGGATCGAGGCATCTCAGCGGGCAACGAGATCCGGGGTCAGGTCCGAGATGCTCCTGCAACCGGACAGGCGGAGGGCGTGCTCGAACTCGGCACCGAGTTCTCCGAGCAGGCGGGTGACGCCCGCGGAGCCGCCGACGCTCAGGGCCCAGAGCGCGGGTCGGCCGACGAAGACCGCGCGGGCGCCGAGGGCCAGCGCCGCGAGGACGTGCTCCCCGCGCCGGATCCCGCCGTCGACGTAGACCTCGGCACCGGTCCCGGCGAGGGCCTCCGCGACCTCGGGCAGAGCCCGCGCGGTCGAGATCGAGCCGTCGAGCTGGCGACCACCGTGGTTCGACACGATCACGCCGGCCGCACCCGCGTCGACGCATCGCTTGGCGTCGTCGCCCCGCAGTATGCCCTTGACCAGGACCGGGAGTCCGGTGCGCTCGCCCAGCCAGCCGATCACGTCCGGGGTCAGGTCGTCCGCCTTCGCCAGGTCGTCGGCGGTGTAGTCGTTCGCGACCAGGTTCGCCAGCAGGTGGCCCGACTGGATCACCTCCCAGACGGTCGGCCCGTCGTCCTCCTTGCGCCCGACCACCGGAGTGTCAGCCGTGAGCATGACGGCCCGTGCCCCAGCGGCGACCGCCGCGTCCAGCATCCGCACGGTCACCTCGCGGTTCTTCACCACGTAGATCTGCAGCCACCAGGCAGCACCGGCCGCGCCGATGTCGGCGAACGTCGTACCGGCGTTGCTGGAGACGCCGAGGACCGAGTTCGCCGCGGCGACGCCCGCCGACATGGCCGCCTCGCCGTCGGGGTCCGCCTGCCGCTGCATCGTGGTCGGAGCGACCAGCACCGGCAGGTCGACCGGCGTACCGAGCACTGTGGTCGAGATGTCCACGGTCGACACGTCGGTCAGCACGCGAGGGCGGAAACGGTACGAGCTCCAGGCCGCGACGGCCTCGCCCACGCTGATCCCACCGGCGGAACCCTGCCGGAAGTACCGGTGCAGGGGCTCCGGCAGCTTCTCGGCGGCCGCCTCTTCCAGGCTGTCGATCCATCGCATGAGCCTGATCCTCGCATCCGGAAGGCGCTGCCGGAAGGCGCGTGCCGGAAGGTGGCCAAGCCAGGAAAAAGGTTGCCCAGCCAGGTAAAGTTGGTCCCGTGAAGCAGTACGAGCGGCGATTTCTCCGCCCCGGCCGGCACAGCGGTGCCGACGGGGTGAGCTGCTGCTGCGCTCTCTCCTGAGGTGACCGCGGCCGGTCGGGGTGTCTGTCCCCCTCGAACCCGCTGCTCCCTTGGAGAGAATTACGATGTCCGTCCTCACCGCTGAAGAACTGAACAACACCCTTGCCCTCCGCGACCTCGCCGACCCGGCCCAGGGACCGCATGCGATCCAGCTGATCGTCGACCAGCTCCGTACCGCGCTGGGCCACGCGTGGCCGTACACCGAGATCTGGACCCGGCGAGATCATCCGGTCGTCTCCCTCGCCGACAACTACGACAACCTCGGGTACGCCGCCGGGGCGGTCACCCGCGAGGCGCGGTACACGCGCTATGCCTCCGAAGGCGAGGTACTGCGCAGCCATACGTCGGCGATGATCCCGCCCGCGCTGCGCGAGCTCGCCGCGTCCGACTCGACCGACGTGCTGATGGTGTGCGCGGGGATCTGCTACCGGCGCGACTCCGTCGACTGGCAGCACACCGGTACGCCGCACCAGCTGGATCTGTGGCGGATCAGCCGCAACGTGACGCTCGGGGAGTCCGAGCTGGAGGAGATGATCGCCCGGCTGGTGGCCACCGTCCTGCCCGGGCAGACCTACCGGACAGTGCCGGCGGTCCACCCGTACACGACCCACGGCCGGCAGATCGACGTGCTGCTCGACGACCAGTGGATCGAGATCGGCGAGTGCGGAGTCGCGGCGCCCGACGTACTGCGCAAGGCCGGGCTCGACGAGAGCTGGACCGGCCTGGCGATGGGGCCCGGCCTGGACCGGTTGCTCATGCTGCGCAAGGGGATCCGGGACATCCGGTTGCTCCGGTCAACGGATCCCCGGGTGGCCGAGCAGATGCTCGACCTGCAGCCGTACAGGCCGGTCTCGGCGATGCCCGCCGTACGGCGTGACCTGTCGGTGGTGGTCGGGCCGGACGTCGACACCTCGGCCGAGGCGCTCGGCGACCGCGTCCGCAACGCCCTCGGCCCCGAAGCGGACGCCGCGGAATCTGTCGAGGTCCGCGGCGAGACGTCGTACGACGACCTGCCGGAGGCGGCGCGGACCCGGTTGCAGCTCGAGCCGGGGCAACGCAACGTCCTGGTCAGGTTGATCCTCAGGCCGCTGGACCGCACGCTCACCGACGCCGAGGCCAACCACCTCCGCGACCGGGTCTACTCGGCCTTGCACGAGGGTCCGGTGCTCGAACTGATCGGGTAGCAAGTACTTCCGGGGCTGGTGGCGAACACCAGCCCCGGAGGGATCAGCGCAACGCTGCGCAGAAGGTGGACGCCTTCGCGGTGATGTCGGCCCAGCGGCCGGCTTCCACGTCGGCCGGTGACACCACGTCGGTCCCGGCACTCACCGCCAGCGCGCCGGCGTCGAGGAACTGACGGGCGTTGCCGGCGTTCACACCGCCGGACGGGACCAGCGGTACGCCGGGGAACGGCCCACCGAGATCCTTCAGATACTTCGGCCCCAGGTGGTGCGCCGGGAAGATCTTCACCGCGTCGGAGCCGAGCGCGACCGCGGTCATCACCTCCGACGGGGTGAACGCGCCGAGCACGATCGGGATCCCCGCGTCGTGCGCGGCCGCCGCGATCGCCGCCGCCTCGGGACCCTGCCCGGGCGTGACCAGGAACTGCGCTCCCGCGTCGACAGCGGCGCGAGCCTGCTCCGCGGTCTGCACGGTGCCGGCGCCCACCACGGCTCCGGTATCACCGGACGCGGCCCGCTCCAGGTGCCGCGGCAGGTCCGGCGTGGTGAAGGTCAGCTCGATCACATGGATGCCGCCGGCAACGAGCGCCGAGCACAGGTCCCGCGCGTCGTCGATCGCCGGCGCCCGTACGACGCTCAGCACGCGGTCGCTGCGGAGCAGGTCCAGGGTGGTCATGCACTCTCTCCTCGGTTGGTTGCGGCACGGCGGATCGCGCGCCCGGGCAGTGCGTCGGTACGCCGGCCGTCGGCGATCACGGGGACACCACCGACCAGGACCCAGGGAATCCCTTCGGCCTGCTGCCGGGGGTTGTCGAAGGTCGCGGTGTCCCGCACGGCCGCCGGATCGAACAGCACCAGGTCAGCGTGATACCCCTCGCGGACCAGCCCGCGATCGGCCAGCCGGAGGCGGCTAGCGGGACGGCCGGTCAGGTGGTGCACGCAGTCCTCGAGCTCGAGCACGCCCAGCTCGCGGACGTAGTGCGCGAGGTAGCGGGGGAAGGTGCCCCAGGCCCGGGGGTGCGGTTTGCCGCCGACCAGGATCGCGTCCGAACCACCGGTGTGGGTCGGGTGCTTCATGATCGCCTGCACGTTCGCCTCGTGGCCGATGTGCTGCAGGATCGTGGTCGCCAGGTTGTCCCGGATCAGCAGGTCGAAGAACACCCAGGACGGGGGTTTGCCGATGCCGGCCGCGATCGCCGCGACGGTGTTGCCGACCGCGCCGCTCAGCGTCTGGTTCCGCACACCACTGATCTCGATGGTGTTCCAGTCCGTCACGCAGCCGTGGCTGCCGTCAGTGCCGACCTGCTCCAGCTCGTAGGTGATCCGCTCGCGATCAGCCGGGTCGGCGAGCCTCGTCAACAGCGCGTCCGGGCCGCCCTCCGCGGTCCAGCTCGGCAGGATCGCCGCCAGGGTGGTTGCCCCGGGCAAGTAAGGGTAGGAGTCGGTGGTGATGTCGACGCCGTCGGCCAGCGCCTCGTCGAGCATCGCCAGCAGGTCGGCCCCGCGGCCCTTGTTCGGCTCGAAGTTCATCGTCGCGTGGGTGAGGTGGAGCGCGCAGCCAGACGCTCGCGCCACGTCGACCATCTCTGCGTATGCCTCCAGCGCGCCCTTTCCGTAGGACCGCTGGTGCGGGCTGTAGTAGCCGCCGTACTCCGTGACCACTCGGCACAGCTCGATCAGTTCGGCGGTATCGGCGAACATCCCGGGGGTGTAGGTCAGCCCGCTGCTCATCCCGACAGCCCCTTGCTCGAGGCCCTCGGCGAGCAGCCGCTTCATCTCCGCGAGCTCGGCGCTGGTGGCCGGGCGGTTGGCGGTGCCGACCACCATCATCCGTAACGTGCCCTGCGGGACCAGGTACGCCGCGTTGCAGGCGATCCCCTGATCCAGCCGGTCGAGGTACCCGGCGACACTGGACCAGGAGAAGTCGAAGTCGTCCGGCTCCCCGTTCCACCCGGCGATCTGGCGCCGTACGGCGGAACGGGTGGCGTCGTCGATCGGCGCGAACGACAGGCCGTCCTGGCCGAGCACCTCCAGCGTGACACCCTGGCTGACCTTCGCCAGGTGGTCCGGGTTCGCCAGGATCTGCAGGTCCGAGTGGGCGTGCATGTCGATGAAGCCCGGCGAGAGCACCAGGCCGTCGGCCGGGATGGTCCACCCGGCCGCCGGCAGATCGTTGCCGATGGCCACGATCCGGCCGGCGTCGACGGCGACGTCGGCCCGCACCCCCGGCGCGCCGGTGCCGTCGACCACGGTCGCGCCGGTGATCAGCAGATCGGTCATCTCCGGCCCTCAGAAGAAGGTGCGGACCAGGTCGACCACGACCGGGTCGTCGGCATCCGGGTCGTCGATGACCGGGATCAGTCCCCACTTGTCGAAGGCCGTGCACGGGTGCGACAAGCCGACCCGGAGCTCGTCCCCGATCACCAGCGGCGGTTCGCCTTCGGCGGAGAAGCGGAGAAACCCGTGCTGGTCGTTCAGCTTGGTCACCGTCATCCCTTCGACCGCGCGGGCGGAGTCCCCAGCGGTCCGCGGCCGCAGTACCTGCGGCTCGGGCATGCCCTCGTCGAAGGGTAGGTCGCGCTTGCCGGCATCGAAGATCGCCAGCCCTGGTTCGGGTTGTGAGGTGATCCGGATCCAGCCGTGCATGGCGGGAATCAGCCGTTCGCCGTCGGTACGCGGTACCGACCCGAGCGGCGACACCTTCCGGTAGTACCCGTCGTCGTGCGCGATGTAGGCGCCGGACCGCAGCAGCACCCGCGCCCCGTTCTTGCCGAGCGGTGCGAGCACCTCGGCCACCTGCTCGAAGTACGCGCTGCCGCCGGCGCTGACCACCGGTACTACGTCAGCGTCGTACCGGTCCTGCTCCTGGAGGCAGGTGTGGACCGCGGCGAGGTCGCGGAGGTAAGAGCGGACGTGCTCGAGCCCGGCCTCGTCGGCCCCGCGGGCGATCGCCCCTTCGTAGCCGGCGACTCCGGCGAGTCGCAGGGTCCGCGAGTCGGCGATCGCGTTGCCCACCGCGACTCCGGTCTCGACATCGCGCACACCGGTCCGGCCACCGGTCCCACCGACCTCGACCAGTACGTCGAGCCGCCGGGCGTCGGGGCCGACGTGGGCGGCGCGAGCGGCGTCCAGCAGTTCGACCGTGCGGACCGAGTCGGCCCAGACCATCACCTCGAAGTCCGGGTCGGCCGCGAGCTCGTCCGCGATCCACCGCAACTGCAGCGGGGAGACCACCGAGTTGGCGATCATCACCCGGCTCACTCCGTACTCCCGGGCGACTCCGAGCTGGAACGCGTTCGCCAGCGTGATCGCCCAGGAACCGGCCTCGAGCTGCGCCGCCCAGAGCGCCGGGGCCATCGTGGTCTTGCCGTGCGGAGCGAGGTCGACGCCGTGCTCGGCGCACCAGCGGGCCAGGGTGGCGACGTTGTGCTGCAGGCCGGGCGCGGACAGCGTGAGCAGGGGAGTCGGCAGGTTGGACAGGCGCGGCTTGTCGGCCAGCACCTCGGCAACGGTCCGGCCCCAGAATGACGGCGGCAACGCCTTGTCCTGCCAGCTGATCGGCTGGTCCGCTAGAGCGGCGACGGCGGCGGCATCGTACGAAGCTGACATGACGTCCTCTGCTGATCGATATCGGTTTGTCAGGGCCAAGTCTGGGCCCAACCTACGCCGATTGCATATGACGCAACAGTCGTTGCGCAGTCTGACGCCTCGGTTGTAGCATCGCGCCAGAACTCCCGTCAACGCAGCGGTGAAAGGACACCCGATGGTCGACCTGGTGCCGCGTGCGGTCTGCCTCGGTGAGGCGATGATCATGCTCGCCGGCGAGACCGGTGCCGCGCTGGAGGATGTCGAGACGTTCCGCCGTTCCGTCGGGGGCGCTGAGTGCAACGTCGCGGGTGGGCTGGCAGCGCTGGACATCCCGACCGGCTGGATCTCGCGTGTCGGCGCCGACGGTTTCGGCCGCCACGTACTGCGCGACCTGCAGGTCCGTGGTGTGGAAGTCGGTGCCGTCGAGGACGATCCGGTCCGGCCGACCGGGCTTTACGTGAAAGACGCCGTCGCCGGGCGGAGCCGGATGCACTACTACCGCTCCGGCTCCGCCGCGTCGGCCATGGATGCGGCCTTCCTCGATCGGCCGGCAGTGCGGAACCGCCTGGTCGGTGCCGAGCTCGTGCACACCACCGGGATCACCGCGGCCATCTCGACCACGGCGGCCGAGATGCTCGATCGGCTGACTGCCTTGAGGGACACCCTCGGCTTCACCTTGAGTGTCGACCTGAACTGGCGTCCCGCGTTGTGGCGCGACGCCGATCCGGCTCCGTTGTGGCGGCTGCTACGCGCGGCCGACGTCGTACTGATCGGGGCGGACGAGGCGATGGTGTTCGCCGGGACCGGTGATCCCGCGAAGCTGCGCGAACTGCTCGGGCCTCGGTCGACGATCGTGGTGAAGTCGGATGAGCATGTTGCCCTCGCGTTGGAGCCGGACGGTCGACGTACGGAGGTTCCGGCGCTTACTGTCGAGGTGGTAGAGCCAGTGGGTGCCGGGGATGCTTTCGCCGCCGGGTTCCTGGCCGGGACCTTGCACGCCATGCCGATGGAGCAGCGGTTGCGGCTGGGGCACCTGAGCGCTGCTGCGGTGCTGGCCGTTCGTGAGGACCACGCGGCTCCGCCTCCGCTCGCTGCCCGGCAGGCGCTGCTCGTCTGCTCGGATGAAGACTGGGCCGGGACGCAGGTCGGTCCGGGCGGCATCAGGTCATCGGCCCTGGTGGGAGGTGCGGTGTGAGTCAGAGCCTGGCCAGAGCACTGCAGATCCTGGCGAGCCTCGGGGAGGGCGACCGCTCGCTCGACCAGCTCGCCACAGAGTTGGACGTGCACAAGACGACAGTGCTGCGTCTGCTGCGCACGATGGAGGCCGAGCGCTTCGTCCGCCGTGACGGGTCACACCGGTACCAGTTGGGTTCTCGGCTGTTCTCTTTGGCGGATGCGGCCCGCGAGCAACACGTCGTACGGGCTGTGGCCGCGCCGCACCTGCGGCAGCTCAATCAGAAGACCGGGCAGACCGTGCACCTGGCGGCGTACGAGAACGGGCAGGTCATCTACATCGACAAGCTCGACAGCGTGCAGTCGGTCCGGATGTACTCCCAGATCGGCGTCCCGGCGGCGCTGCACTGCACCGCGGTCGGCAAGGTCCTGCTGGCCGCTCAGCCGAAGCGGCAGCGCGAGGCTCTGCTGACCAGCATCGACTACCACCAGTACACGCCGAACACGATCTCCGGCCCGGACGAACTGCGCGACGAGCTGGACCGGGTCCGGGCGCAGGGCTGGGCCCACGACCGGGCCGAGCACGAGTCCTTCATCAACTGCATCGGCGCGCCGATCGCCGACCGCTCCGGCCGGGTGGTGGGAGCCGTGTCCGTCTCGGTCCCCGACGTCCTGCTCAACTATGAACAGGTGCTCGAGCTGCTGCCCGACCTGCTCGCCACCTCGGCCGCCATCGGCGCCGACTACACCAACTGATCGAGAGGAACCTCGTATGTCCGACAAGACCGTCATCTCCACCACCGACGCCCCCGCGCCGATGCCGGTGTTCTCCCAGGGAGTCCGCAAGGGCAACATCCTGCAGGTGTCCGGCCAGGGCTCGGTCGACCCGGAGAGCGGCCAGTTCGTCTTCGAGGGTGACGTGAAGGCGCAGACCACCCGGGTGCTGCAGAACATCGAGGCGATCCTGAAGGCCGGTGGCGCCACCTTCGACGACGTCGTGATGCTGCGCGTCTACCTGACCACCCGCGACAACTTCGTCCCGATGAACGACGCGTACGCCGAGTTCGTCGGCACCCGTACTCCGAGCGGCGTGCTGCCGTCGCGGACCACTGTCTTCACCGGCCTCCCGCTCGAGCCCATGCTGGTCGAGATCGACGCCCTCGCGGTCCTGTCCTGACCCATCCGACCCGCGGGAATGCCGTCTCATCATCTAGTTGAGGATGGGACGATAGGCAGGATGGCAGACCCCGTCAGTCTCTGGAAGATCGCTCCCTCGGTCTATCTGCCCGCGCTGCTGTACGGCATCGGCCAGGGAGCGATCGCTCCCGTTGTCGCTCTGTCCGCCCGCGACCTGGGCGCCTCGTTCGCGGGCGCCAGTCTCGTCGTCGCCGCGGCCGGCGTCGGCCAGGTGATCGGCGACATCCCGGCCGGCGCGCTGACCACAAGGATCGGCGAGCGCCGCGCGATGCTGCTCGCCACCGGCCTCGTCTCCGTCGCCCTGGTCGCCTGCCTGGTGGTCCCGACCGTCTGGGGTCTTGCCGTCGCGATCGGCGCGACCGGGCTGGCCGGCGCTGTCTGGGGTCTCGCCCGGCAGGCCTACCTCAGCGAGGCCGTACCCCTGGAAATGCGGGCGCGGGCGCTGTCCACGCTCGGTGGCGTCCAGCGGATCGGCTCGTTCATCGGGCCGTTCCTGGGTGCCTTCGCGATGAAGTTCCTCGGCACCGACGGCGCCTACTGGGTCCACCTCGTCGCCGCGGCCCTCGCCTGCGTGGTGCTGCTCAGCCTCCCCGACATCGAGTCCGTACGCCGGAGTCGCGCTGCTCGCCCGATGGTCATGCAGTCCACCCGCGCCGTCATCCAGGAACACCTTCCCGTACTGCGGACGCTGGGAATCGGCGCGCTCCTGGTTGGCGCCGTCCGGGCGTCGCGGCAGGTGGTGATCCCGCTGTGGGCCGAGCACATCGGGCTGGATCCGCAGACGACGAGCCTGATCTTCGGGATCTCCGGCGCGGTCGACATGCTGCTCTTCTATCCGGCGGGCTCCGTGATGGACCGGTTCGGCCGCAAGTGGGCCGCCGTACCGTCCATGCTCGTGCTGGGTCTCGCGCACCTGTTGTTGCCGTTGACGCACTCGGGTGGGGCGTTGACCGCGGTCGCGTTGCTGATGGGAATCGGCAACGGGCTCGGCGCCGGGGTGATCATGACGCTCGGCGCGGACGCGTCACCGCCGGTCGGCAGGGCGCAGTTCCTCGGCGCCTTCCGCCTCTTCGCCGACACCGGCAACGGCGCCGGCCCGTTCCTCATCGCGGCGGTGACGGCTCTGTCCAGTCTGGCCCCGGCTGTACTGTTCATGGGGCTCACGGGTTGGGCCGCGGCCTTCGCCATGAGCCGCTGGATCCCGCCGCGTCCCCAGGCTCCGAAGTAGCTTTCCGGGCGTTCGCAGTAGCAGACCCGGTAACCGATTTGGTGGCGGCGTCACGGCCGGTTACTCTTGAGGCTGCCGAAGACCGCTGGTCGTTGCTCCCGGAGCAACTGAAGGTCCCACAAGTTCGTGGGCGGCCCGCGTAGGTGACAAGTAAGTGAGAGTAGTTTTCTTCACGCCCTTGCGCCTGCGCAGGGGCGTTTTCGATTCTGCGGGTCCTGGCCGGTGCGGCAACGAAGCCCAACCCTGTGATTGCAGGGCGGAAGGAGACCCATGGCGAGGCCGGACAAGGCAGCCGCCGTCGCAGAGCTCACGGAGAACTTCAAGAGCTCTAACGGCGCCGTGCTGACCGAGTACCGCGGACTCACTGTGGCGCAGTTGCGGCAGTTGCGCACTACGCTCGGTGACGACGTGAACTACGCCGTGGTGAAGAACACGCTGACCCAGATCGCGGCCAAGGACGCGGGAGTGGAGTCGTTCGACTCGCTGCTGCAGGGTCCGTCGGCCATCGCCTTCATCAAGGGCGACCCGGTGGTCGCGGCCAAGGGGCTGCGTGACTTCGCCAAGGCCAATCCCCTTCTCGTCATCAAGGGCGGTGTGCTGGACGGCAAGGCACTCAGCTCCGACGAGATCAACAAGCTCGCTGACCTGGAGTCGCGTGAGGTTCTCCTCTCGAAGCTCGCAGGTGCGATGAAGGCGGCCCCGCAGCAAGCGGTGTCGCTGTTCGCTGCTCCGCTGTCGCAGGCCGCGCGCCTGTTCGCGGCGCTGCAGGACAAGCTGCCGGCCGGCGACGCCCCCGTGGCGGACGAGGCTCCGGCTGCGGAGGCCGTGCAGGACGCACCGGCCGACGCACCTGCCGAGGCGAGCACCGAGGAGACCGCGTCAGCCGACAGCTGACCCGTTCGAATCACGCAGGACCCCAGTCAGTAATCACCTAGCAACACACTTATCGGAAGGACCGCCAAAATGGCGAAGCTCAGCACCGAAGAGCTGCTCGGCCAGTTCAAGGACCTCACCCTGCTCGAGCTCTCTGAGTTCGTGAAGGCGTTCGAGGAGGAGTTCGGCGTGACCGCCGCCGCTCCCGTCGCAGTTGCCGCGGCCCCGGCCGCCGGTGGCGGCGCCGCCGAGGAGACCGTCGAGCAGGACGAGTTCGACGTCGTCCTCGAGGCGGCCGGCGACAAGAAGATCCAGGTCATCAAGGAGGTGCGCGGCCTCACCAGCCTCGGCCTGAAGGAGGCCAAGGACCTCGTCGAGAGTGCGCCGAAGGCCATCCTGGAGAAGGTCGACAAGGCTGCCGCGGAGAAGGCCAAGGAGGCCCTCGAGGGCGCCGGCGCCACCGTCACCCTGAAGTGACCCGTGCGGCCCAGCCGCACACCCAGTAGTACCGCGAAGGGCGGTCCCGCCAAGGGACCGCCCTTCGTCACGTCCGGCCGTCTCACGTCCGGCCGTCTCACGTCCGGCCGTCTCACGTCCGCCGGCGTCGCGACGAGGGCCAGGCAGCACCACGAGCACACCGACCCGCGACGAAGCGGGTTGTCGCCAGGGTGCCTGGTGATCGCGCCGATCCGGAGGAATCGGAGGCTGGTTCGGGCCTGGGCCTGGCAGGTTGTTGGCCGGCTGCCGGCCTACGAGGCGCCAGCCGCCGCACAACCCGCCAGCGCCCGGCCGATTCGCCGGCCCAGTGCAGACGGCGTGCCGCCACGGAGACCTGGAACACCTCGTAGGGACCGAGGACACCTCCTACGGCCCCGACGTACCGGCAGTCGGTGCGGTTGTGGGGACCTGGGACACCTCGCAGGGGACCGGCGTCGCCTTCTTGGGGCGCGAGATGCCGGTGGTGGGTGCGGTTGCGGGGACCGGGGACACCTTGTGGGGACTGGGGACAGGTTGTTTCGTGTCCGCGGTCCCGGTTTGGTGTCCGAGGTCCCACCTTGTGCACCGGGTGAGTGTCCGGGGCTCCCGGGGCTGCTCCAGCCGTGTACTAAGTGTCGGTTCGGTTTGCCCTCCGCCGCCCCGGACCCGGCCGGGTGTCCGAGGGAGCACTTTGTGCACCGGGTGAGTGTTCGGGGGCGGTCGGATCTACTCAGGCGGTGCACAAGGTGCCGGGGTTCGGTGAGCCCAGCCGCCCCGGGGTCGAGGACCCGCCGGCTCTGGACGAGGTAGCTCGTCGGGCTTGTGGGTGGGCGAGCTTTCCGGCGCTTGTCACCAGACCTCTCAGCCGAGCGGGCCCAGCTCGCTGAGATCACTGACAGCTCGCGTGACCCGCTCCACCGACCGACCGCCGGCCAACCAGTGGCCGGGTCAGACGCCGATTCGTTGCCAGGGGCCCCAGATGGCGAAGCTCAGGCCGCGACTGGCCTGGATGTTGACGAACAGGGTGTGCCCGTCCGGGCTGAACGTCGAGCCGGCGAACTCGTCGCCGGACCGGTCCGCGCCGGTGCTGTCGGTGAGCCGGTTCAGGGCGATGTCCCAGAGCTGCCCGCCGCGGGACAGACCGCGCAGGTAGTTGTCCTCGGTGTTGTCCTCGCAGAGCACCAGCGTGCCTCGCTTGCTGGTCGTCACGTTGTCCGGGAAGTCCAGCGTCGACCGGTTCGGCGACTGATAGATCAGCTGCAGCTTCTTCGCCCGGGTGTGATACGCCCAGATCTGGCCGAAGCCGTTGCCATAACCACCGACCGGGTCCGGTCCGGTCTCCGCGGCGCCGCCGCCCTGGGTCGAGCAGAAGTACACGACGTTGCGGTCGTAGACCTGACCCTCCAGTCGCGAGAAGTACGCCGCACCCTGCGCCCGGCCCTGATCACCGACGTACACCAGGGCCTGGTCGTTGGTCGTCGGCGCGGTCTGGCCAGGCGTGTACGGGAACCGCGGCGCCGGGTCGTCGATGTCGACCCAGGTCACGTCGTACGTCGCCCGTTTCGGCTGCTCCGCGGCCAGGTTCAGGTTCGGACGGCCCCGTACTGCGAGCATCTGCAGCCGGCCGCCGTCCTCGAGCCGGCCACGCTTCATCGGATTCCGGCGCGGGAGATAGCGGTAGAACCCGGACGGGAAGGCGAAGTTGTCCTCGGTCAGGTAGAGGATGCCGTCCCCGGGGTCGAACGCGACCGCCTCGTGGGCGAACCGGCCCGCCTGGGTGATCGGCTGCCGGTCCGACTGGCCGCCGGCCGGCACCTCGAAGACGAACCCGTGCGGCTTGGTCAGCGGCACGTTGGACACCCCGGTGAAGTCCGGTCCGACGTCCGGACCGTTCACCGTCTCCTCGCAGGTGACCCAGCTGCCCCACGGCATGATGCCGCCGCTGCAGTTCATCATCGTGCCGTTCAGGCTCGTGTACGCGTCGACCACTTGGCCGTACCGGGTCACCTCGACGGTCGTCGTACCGCTCTGTGCCTGAGTGTCGTACGGCGTCCCCGGACCGAACGGGGTGCCCGGGTTGTTCACTTCGTGGTTGCGGACCAGCAGCACGTTGCCGCGGGACGACCGGAACGCGCCCATGCCGTCGTGCCGACCGGGCAGCCGGGTGCCGTCGGTCAGCACCACCGGGAACTCCGTGTCGTGGAACGACCGGTACGAGAAGCCCTCCGGCAGGTGCAGCCGTACCTTGCCGTCACGCTTGTCCGGGATCGGCCGCAACGCCCGGAACGGTGCCCCGCCCTTCGGATCCGCCAGCGCCTGCTCGGCCACGAATCCCTGGAACGGTCCGGCGGCGACGAGGCCGCCCGCGACCGCCACGCTTCCTCTGAGGAACGTTCGACGTTCGATGCTCATCTGTCCTCTCCCCTCCTGAAAGTCACATCCCCTTTCGCGACGCTAACTCCCAGCAAGCCCCACGGACAGCGCTCAGCGCCTCGCTCCTCAACCCAGCCAGGCGTCAATGTCGCTCAGTGCCCGCTCGACCACAGGACGGGGTGCGGCCGAGCTGGTGAAGGAGGTCCGGGCGAGGTCGGCCAGCACCTCGTCCGACAGCCCAAGCACACTCCGGCAGACCTCGTACTCCGCGACGAGGTCCGAGCCGAACAGCAACGGATCGTCAGCGTTCACCGAGCACCGCACGCCGGCCTCCAACAACGCAGGCAAGGATGCTCGGCCAACGACGCACCACCGACAGCAGCGCGTTGCTCGTCGGGCACACCGCGAGCGTCACCCCTTCAGCCGCCAGCCGTGCGACCACCTCAGGATCATCAACAGCCCGTACTCCGTGCATGATCCGCCGGGCACCGAGTAGATCCACGGCCTCGACCACCGCGTCCGCAGTACCGAGTTCGCCCGCGTGAGGCACGACCGGCAACCCACCGGCACGAGCGATCCCCGCGGCCCCGACAAACACCTCAGCCCCGGCGGCACCCTCATCCATCGATCCCGAACCCGACGACACCTCGCCCGGACCGGCTGACAGCCAACAGCGCAACTTCCTCAGCAGCGTCACCCCCGAGCCCACGATTGGCAGCCACCACAAGCCCGAACCCCACTCCAGTGGCGGCTCCCGCGGCCAACCCGGCATCGAGGACCGCGTCCAACCCGTCCGCGTCCGAACCGAGCCACCCGCCGAGCAGGCCCGGCCACATCGACGGCTCGATCCAGCGGACGCCCTGGTCCGCGGCGTCCTCGACGATCTCGGTGATCAGCCTGCGCACGTCGGCCTCGGTCCGCAGGCAGCCCGCGGCCGCGGTGATGGTCGCCATGAACGCGTCGAACGATCCGAAACTGGTCGGCAGCGGCGCCTGTACGCCGTACCGGGCGGCCAGTTCGGCCAGGGTGGCAGGGCGCATCGCGCCGTCCACATGCAGGTGCAGATGGGCTTTCGGTAAGGCCTTGAGATCTTTCACTCAACAGAGTCAAGCAATACCAGTGCGCAGCCGGTCCGGCAGGTCCGTCGCGGCCGCGGGGACCGGCGTACTACGATCTCGGGCAGCCGCGGTGCGTGACCGGAGCGTGACTCATTGGTCATCGACACTTGATATTTAGGGGTTACGCAATAAGTGACTCGTGCGTAACCTAGGGCACCGCGCCCTCGTTGAACCGGCGAAAGCACGTCGGTCAGGGCTGCACAACGAACCCGTGAGGAGGACCGGTGGGCGTAGAAGTCCGCGTCGAGGGACTGTCCAAGTCCTTCGGAAGTCAGCTGATCTGGGGCGACGTGTCCCTGACGCTGCCCGCCGGTGAGATCTGCGTGATGCTGGGCCCTTCCGGCACCGGGAAGTCCGTATTCCTGAAGACGTTGATCGGCCTGCTCAAGCCCGACAAGGGCCATGTGCACATCGAGGGCGTCGACATCGCCACCTGTTCGGAACGCAAGCTCTACGAGGTGCGCAAGTTGTTCGGCGTGCTGTTCCAGGACGGCGCGATGTTCGGCTCGATGAACCTCTACGACAACGTCGCTTTCCCGCTTCGCGAGCACACCCGCAAGTCCGAGTCCGAGATCCGCTCCATCGTGATGGAGAAGATGGAGATGGTCGGCCTCGTCGGCGCGGAGAAGAAGCTCCCCGGCGAGATCTCCGGCGGGATGCGCAAGCGGGCCGGCCTGGCCCGCGCGCTGGTGCTGGAGCCGGAGATCCTGCTCTTCGACGAGCCCGACTCGGGTCTCGACCCGGTCCGGACCGCGTTCCTGAACCAGCTGATCATCGACCTGAACGAGATGACCCAGGCGACCTGCCTGATCGTCACCCACGACATCAACACCGCCCGCACGGTGCCGGACAACATCGGCCTGCTGTACCACCGGCACCTGGCGATGTTCGGCCCGCGCGAGATGCTGCTGTCCAGCGAGGAGCCGGTGGTCCGCCAGTTCCTGAACGCGCAGCGGGTCGGCCCGATCGGCATGTCCGAGGAGAAGGACGCGGACGAACTGGCCCGTGAGGCCGACCAGGAACTGCCGCCGCTGCCGCCGATCCCGGTCCAGCAGCTGCCGAGCAGCGGGGTGATCCGGCCGACCCAGCGGCCGCCGGGGGAGTGGTGTGCCGAGAACGGCGTGACACCTCCGCCGGGCAGCTTCGCCTCCGATGTGGTGGGGGCTACGTGACTGTTTCTGCGACCGCCCCGCTGAAGCACGCAGGATCTCTCTTCGCTTTCGCCCTCGACACCGCCCGGGCCTCCGTCCGGCGGCCGTTCCAGCTGCGCGAGTTCCTCCAGCAGGCGTGGTTCGTCGCCAGCGTGACGATCATCCCGACCGCCCTGGTCGCGATCCCGTTCGGCGCGGTGATCGCGCTGCAGGTCGGCGGGCTGATCAAGCAGTTCGGCGCGCAGGCCTTCACCGGGTCGGCCGCCGTCCTGGCCGTGGTCCGGGAGGCGTCCCCGATCGCGACCGCGCTGCTGATCGCCGGCGCCGGCGGGTCCGCGATCTGCGCGGACCTCGGCGCCCGCAAGATCCGCGAGGAGCTCGACGCGATGATGGTGCTCGGCATCGACCCGATCCAGCGCCTCGTCGTACCGCGGGTGCTGGCCACCATGCTGGTCGCCTTCTTCCTGAACGGTTTCGTCAGCGTGGTCGGCGTGATGGGCGGCTACGTCTTCAACGTGGTCCTGCAGGACGGGACGCCCGGTAGTTATATAGCCTCCTTCACCGCGCTCGCCCACCTGCCGGACCTGTGGCAGGGCCAGGTGAAAGCGCTGGTGTTCGGCTTCATCGCCGCCGTGGTCGCGTCCTACAAGGGCATGAACGCCGGCGGCGGTCCGAAAGGCGTCGGCGACGCGGTGAACCAGTCCGTCGTGATCACCTTCATGCTGCTCTTCGTCGCGAACTTCTCGATGACGGCGATCTACTTCCAGCTCGTCCCACCGAAGGGGGCTTGAGCATGTCAGCCCTCGTCGACACCCTGGTGAAGAAGCCGCTGCACTCGCTCGACCGGCTCGGTGAGCAGCTCGCCTTCTACATCAAGGCGCTGGCCTGGTCCGGCAAGTCGATCACCCGCTACCGCAAGGAGATCCTGCGGCTGCTGGCCGAGGTGACGCTCGGCACCGGCGCGCTCGCGGTGATCGGCGGCACCGTCGGCGTGATCACCTTCCTGGCCTTCTTCACCGGCACCGAGGTCGGCCTGCAGGGATACTCGGCGCTCAACCAGATCGGCACCTCCGCCTTCGCCGGCTTCGTCAGCGCCTACATCAACACCCGCGAGATCGGCCCGCTGATCGCCGGCATCGCACTGGCCGCCACCGTCGGCTGCGGCTTCACCGCACAGCTCGGCGCGATGCGGATCAGCGAGGAGATCGACGCGCTCGAGGTGATGGCGATCCCGTCGCTGCCGTTCCTGGTCACCACCCGGATCATCGCGGGCCTGATCGCGGTCATCCCGCTGTACGTCGTCGGCCTGCTCGCCTCGTACTTCGCCACCCGGCTGACGGTGACCACGTTCTACGGGCAGAGCACCGGGACCTACGACCATTACTTCCACCTGTTCCTACCACCAGGCGATGTGCTCTGGTCGTTCGGCAAGGTGCTCGTCTTCGCGGTCCTGGTGATCCTGGTGCACTGCTACCACGGCTACCACGCGACCGGTGGTCCCGCGGGAGTCGGCGTCGCTGTCGGCCGCGCAGTACGCACCTCGATCGTCGTCATCAACGTCGTCGACCTGCTGCTGTCGATGGCCATCTGGGGTACCACGACCACGGTCAGGCTGGCGGGGTAGCGCGATGGCCAGACGAGTTCTCGGCACGGCCTTCATCGGGTTGCTCTGCTTCCTGCTCTGGCTCACGTACGCCTTCTACGCGAAGGTCTTCGTCGACACGGTCGACGTGAAGCTGCAGACCAGCCACATCGGCCTCCAGCTGAACCGGCACGCGGACGTGAAGCTGCGCGGCATCATCGTCGGCGAGGTGCGCAGCGTCGCCACCGACGGCGACACCGCCACCGTGGAGCTGGCGCTGAAGCCGGACCAGGTCAAGGAGATCTCCAGCCAGGTCAGCGCGCGGATCCTGCCGAAGACGCTGTTCGGCGAGAAATACGTCGCCCTCGTCCCGCCGCAGGGCGGGGAAGGCCGGTCGATCCGGGCCGGCGACGTGATCTCCCGGGACAAGACGGCCGTCGGCATCGAGATCGAGAAGGTGCTGAACGACGCGCTCCCACTGCTGCAGGCGGTCGACCCAGCCGACCTGAACGCCACCTTGAACACGCTGGCCACGGCGCTGGAGGGACGCGGGTCCGAGATCGCCGAGACCCTCACCCAGCTCGACGGCTACCTGGAGAAGCTGAACCCCAGCGTGCCGAACCTGATCGCCGCGCTGACCAAGCTGACCCAGGTCTCCCAGCTCTACGGCGACGTGACACCGGACCTGGTCCGGGCCCTGCGCAACCTGACCATCACCGGCAACACCGTGGTGGAGAAGGAGCAGCAGCTGCAGAAGTTCTTCACCGACGTGCAGACGCTGTCGACCACCGGCGACACCTTCCTGAAGCAGAACGAGGACCGGGTGATCCGGCTCGGCGAGGTGAGCCGGCCGATCCTGGACCTGCTGGAGCGGTACTCCCCGGAGTTCCCCTGCTTCCTCAAGGTGATGACGGACACCGCGCCGATCCTGAACGACACGTTCCGCGACGGCGCCCTGCACATCAACCTCGAGCTGATCACGAACCAGCCCACGCCGTACCAGCCGAGCGAGCTGCCGGCGTACAAGGACAAGCGCGGGCCCACCTGCGTCGGCAAGAACTACAGCCACCCGGGCGCGAAGCCGGGTCCCTACACGCAGCAGAACCCCGCGCCGTACATCACCGGTGACGACGGCGTGATCGGCGACCACAACAAGGAGAGCCGCTTCCCGCTGAACCTGCAGCTGAACCGGTCGATGCCCGGGTTCGCGCTGGACACCGGCGGCGCCGGCACACCCGCGGAGCAGAAGGTGATCGACTCCTTCGCCGGTCCCGCGATGGGTATCCCGGCGACCGACGTACCGGACCTGACCACCCTGATGATCGGCCCGCTCGTCCGCGGTGGGCAGGTGAATCTGAAATGAAACTGCTCGACAAGAAGACCTCGATCGACACCGTGCGGCTGGCGATCTTCGTGGTCGTCACCACCATCGCGACCGCGCTGCTGGCCGTCACCATCGGCAACATCAGCTTCAACGCGACCACGAAGTACCGGGCCGTCTTCACCGACGTGGTCGGACTGAACAAGGGCGACGACATCCGGATCGCCGGGGTGCGCGTCGGCCAGGTCGACAAGATCGCGATCTACCAGGACACCCTGGCCATGGTCACCTTCAGCGTCGACTCCGACCAGGTGGTCGACACCTCCACCCACGCGACGATGCGCTACCGGAACCTGGTCGGCAACCGCTACATCGCGCTCACCGAGGGCGTCGGTGGCGGCACCCGGATGAAGGCGAACGGTCTCATCGACAAGGACCGTACCGCGCCCGCTCTCGACCTGTCGGTGCTCTTCAACGGGTTCAAGCCGCTGTTCACCGCGCTGACGCCCAAGGATGTGAACCAGTTCGCCTTCGAGGTGATCAAGGTGCTCCAGGGTGAGGGCGGCACGATCGAGAGCCTGCTGGCCAGGACCGCGTCGCTGACCACCACGCTGGCCGACGCGGACCAGGTGATCGGCGACCTGATCACCAACCTGACGTCGACGCTGCAGATCGTCTCGCAGCGGCAGCAGAACTTCTCCGCGCTGCTGGTGAACCTGCAGAAGTTCATCACCGGGCTGAGCCAGGACATCAACCCGATCCTCGGTTCGCTCGGCTCGATCAACTCGCTGAACACCAAGACGGCCGGCCTGCTGCAGCAGACCCGGGTGCCGCTGAAGGCGGACCTGGACCGGCTCCGCCAGGTGTCCACCACGCTCGACGACACGCAGGGAATCTGGGTCAAGACGCTGCAGAACATGCCCGGCAAGCTCGAGACGATGACCCGGACCGCGACGTACGGCTCCTGGTTCAACTTCTACCTGTGCGGATTCGACGGCAACGTCACCCTGCCGATCGGCACCCGCATCCCAGTGAGCTACGACAACAACTCGGCGAGGTGCCAAAAGTGACCCCGTTCCGTGAACAGAACCAGGTCACCATCGGGGTGGTCGGGCTGACCGTGATCGGGCTGATCATGCTGGCCGCGTTCAAGGCGCAGGACCTGCCGCTGATCGGTGGCGGCACGAAGTACTCCGCGCAGTTCTCCGAGGCCGGAGGGCTGAAGCCGAACGACGAGATCCGGGTCGCCGGGGTCCGCGTCGGTCAGGTCCGCAAGGTCGATCTCGAAGGCACGCACGTCCGGGTCGACTTCGTGGTCGACCGCGGGGTGAAGCTGGGCGACAGGACCGGCGCCGAGATGAAGATCAAGACGCTGCTCGGGCAGAAATACCTGAAGCTGAACCCGGCCGGTGACGGCAAGCTCAAGGAGGGCTCGGAGATCCCGCTGGACCGGACCGTCTCGGCGTACGACGTGGTGGACGCGTTCACCGATCTGGCCAACACCACCGAGCGGATCGACACCGTCCAGCTCGCGAAGGCCCTGGACACGTTGTCGGCGACCTTCAAGAACACCCCCGAAGAGGTGCAGGCCTCGCTGACCGGACTGTCCCGGCTGTCCCGGAACGTGGCCAAGCGCGACGACGAGCTGAAGAAGCTCCTGCAGCACTCGGACGTGGTCACCAAGATCCTGGCCGACCGGAACCGGGAGCTGATCAAGCTGATGAAGGACGGCAACACCGTGTTCCAGGCGGTGCAGGCGCGGCGGGCGCTGATCCACCAGTTGCTGGTGTCGACGCAGAAGCTGTCCGCGCAGATCATCGCGCTGGTCCGGGAGAACCGCAAGGACCTGGCGCCCACGCTGCAGAAGGTGAACGCCGTCCTGGCGACGTTGCTGAAGAACCAGAACGCCCTGGACGCCAGCATCCGCGGCCTCGCGCCGTACGCCCGGGTCTTCACCAACACCCTCGGCACCGGCCCGTGGTTCGACACCTACGTGCAGAACCTGGCCCCGGTCCCGGAGATCCCGCTGCCCGCCGTCCCGCCCGGGTTGCCGCCGATCCTGGGAGGTGGCCGATGAGGCTCACTTCGGTTTCCCGGCTGATCGCGATCGGCGTTGTGCTGCTGATGCTCGCCGTCAGCGCGATCTCGCTCTGGCCGCACCCCGAGCGCGTCTCCGCGACGGCGTACTTCCCGCGCGCGGTGAGCGTCTACCCCGGCTCGGACGTCCGGATCCTCGGGATCAAGGTCGGCGAGATCGAGAGCGTCACGCCGGCCGGTCGCGCCGTCCGGGTGAAGTTCTGGTGGGAGGCCAAGCACAAGGTGCCGGCCAACGCGAAGGCGGTGATCGCCTCGCCGTCGATCGTTGCCGACCGCTACATCCAGCTCACCCCGGCCTACTCCAAGGGCGACGTGATGGCCGACGGCGCGGAGATCCCGCTGGACCGGACCGCCGTACCGCTGGAGCTCGACCAGATCTACCAGAGCCTGAACGACCTGTCCGTCGCGCTCGGCCCGAAGGGGGCGAACGACCAGGGCGCCCTGTCGCGGCTGCTGGACGTGTCCGCGGCGAACCTGAACGGCCAGGGCAAGAAGCTGAACCAGACCATCACCGACGTGTCGACGCTGACCCAGACGCTGGCGGGCAACTCCAAGAACCTGTTCGCCACAATCCGGCAGTTGCAGACGTTCGTGTCCGCGCTGGCCGCGAACGACACCCTGGTGAAGCAGTTCAACACCAACTTCGCCGCCACCTCGACCACGTTGGCCGGTGAACGCAAGGACCTCGCGGCGGCGCTGTCCACGCTGGCGACCGCGCTTGGCGAGGTGGCCGCGTTCGTGAAGGACAACCGCGGGCTGCTGAAGACCACCATCTCCGGTGCCACCGACGTCTCCCAGATCCTGGTCAAGGAGAAGGCCGCGCTGGCTGAGATCATCGACACCGCGCCGCTCGGCCTGGGGAACCTGGCCCGCGTCTACAACCCGCAGTTCGGCACCCTGGACCAGCGGATCAACCTGGCCCAGCTGGACGACCCGGCGACCTTCATCTGCTCGCTGCTGCTGCAGGCCAACCAGCCGCTGTCCGCCTGTTCCGCGCTCAAGCCCGTCCTTGCCGCCCTGCCGAAGCTCCCGCTACTCAGCAGCATCACCGGCTCCGGCGGCCCGGCCGGTACTCCGTGGGCTCCCGCCCCGAAGCCGAAGCTGCCGAGCCCGGACAACGTCGACGAGACCCTCGGCGGACTGGTCCCCGGAGGTGCCCGATGAAGCGCCGTACCGCGGTGGTGGCCGGCGTGGTCGCCATGGCCACGGCGCTGACCGGGTGCGACTTCAGCGTGTACTCGCTGCCGTTGCCGGGTGGCGCGAAGATCAAGGGCCCGTCGTACTCGATCACCGTCGAGTTCTCCGACGTGCTGGACCTGGTCCCGAAGTCGTCGGTGAAGGTGGACGACGTCACCGTCGGCACGGTCCAGAAGGTCTGGCTCGAGGGCTACGTCGCCAAGGTGAAGCTGAAGCTGCCGAAGAGCGTCGACCTGCCCGACAACTCCCGGGCGACGATCCGGCAGACCAGCCTGCTCGGCGAGAAGTTCGTCTCGCTGGCACCGCCGACCGGCGACGAGAAGCCCCGCGGCAAGCTGGAGAACGGCGAGCTGATCCCGTTGTCGCGGACCACGAGCAACGTCGAGGTCGAAGAAGTGCTGTCGGCGCTCTCGCTGCTGCTGAACGGCGGCGGCGTGGCCCAGTTGCAGATCATCACCCAGGAGCTGAACAAGGCGCTGACCGGGAACGAGCCGGCCATCCGCAGCGTGCTGACCCAGCTGAACACCTTCGTCGGCACCCTGGACAAGAACAAGCAGCAGATCGTCACCGCGATCACCGCGGTGGACGCGCTGGCGAAGAAACTGAACGCGCAGAAGGCGACCCTGGCGACCGCGATCGACTCGCTGCCGAAGTCGATCGCGACCCTGGACAAGCAGCGGGCCGCGCTGGTCAAGACGCTGCAGGCACTGGCCAAACTCGGCAACACGGCGACCCGGGTGATCACCGCGTCGCAGAAGGACCTGGTGGCCAACCTGCAGTCCCTCTACCCGCTGCTGACCAAGCTGGCCGAGGCCGGGGAGAACCTGCCGAAGTCGCTGGAACTGCTGCTCACGTATCCGTTCCCGGACGGCGCGGCCAAGGCCGTGAAGGGTGACTTCACCAACCTGGACATCACCCTGGACGTGAACACCAAGAAGGCGCTGGAAGGCATCCTCGGGCTCAAGCTGCCGAACGTCGGCCCGAACGCGCTCCCGACCGGCAATGTCAACCTCCCGCTGCACAACCCGCCGAAGTTCCCGACCAACGGGCTGCCGTCGCTGCCGGTGCCGACCGGCGCCACGACGACCTGCATCACCTTGCTCGGCCTCCCGGTCTGTACGCCGAAGCTGAACCGCTCCGCGTTCGACCCGGAACTGGCGAAGGTCCTGATGCCGGGGGTGGCCAAGTGATCAGCAAGACGGTCCGGATCCAGCTGATGGTGTTCCTGCTGATCACCGTCGTCGGCGTCGCGTACGTCGGCGGCAAGTACGCGCAGGTCGACCAGTTGCTCTTCGACGACGACTACACGGTGAGCGCCAGCTTCGCCGAGTCCGGCGGCATCTTCAGCGGCGCCGAGGTGACGTACCGCGGCCAGCCGGTCGGCCGGGTCGGCAAGCTCGAGCTGCTCTCCGACGGCGTCGAGGTCGACCTGGACATCGAAAAGAAGGTGAAGATCCCGAACGACCTGGTCGCGGTGGTCGCGAACCGCTCGGCGATCGGCGAGCAGTACGTCGACCTGCAGCCGCGCCGCGACGACGGCCCGTACCTGCAGGACCGGTCCAAGATCGCCCGGCAGGACACGGCGATCCCGATCGACACCACCGAACTGCTGCTGAACCTGGACCAGCTGGTGAACTCGGTCGACAAGAACAGCCTGAAGACCACCGTCAAGGAACTCGGCGACGCCCTGCGCGGCAAGGGCAGCGACCTGCAGAAGATCATCGACAGCTCCGGGCTGCTGATCAACGACGCGGACGCGAACATCCTGCAGACGATCAAGCTGATCAACGACGGCAACACTGTGCTCGCTACCCAGGTGGCCAGCGGCGACGCGATCAAGACCTGGGCGAAGAACCTCGCGCTGCTGTCCGACACCCTGGTCAGCTCGGACGCGAACCTGCGCTCCGTGATCGACAACGGCTCGGCCGCCTCGCAGCAGGTGACCACCCTGATCCAGGAGAACCGTGCGGACATCGCTGTGCTGCTAGGTAATCTCCTCACGGTGAACGAGATGACCGCGGTGCGCCTGGACGCCGTCGAGCAGCTGCTGGTGGTGTACCCGGCCGTGGCGATGGGCGGTTACGTCGTACCGGCGAAGGACGCGGGGACCGGGCACTACGACGCGCACTTCGGCCTCGTGCTCGGCTTCAGCCCGCCTGCCTGCCGGGCCGGCTACAACGGCACCGACAGGCGGGTCCCGCAGGACACCACGAACAAGCCCGCCAACACCAAGGCCGGCTGTACGGCGTCGCCCGGGTCCGGCGTGAACGTTCGCGGCTCGCAGAACAAGCCGACCCCGTCGTCCCGCTCGGACGCGAACCGGATCGGCTACGGCGTCGGGTACGACCCCGCCACGGGCGCCGCCGGAGGCACCGGCGGCATGCCCGAGCTGGTGCTCGGCTCGACCGGCGGCCAGGAGGAACTGCTCGGCAAGGACTCCTGGAAAGCCCTGATACTCGGACCGGTGAGCGGCAAGTGACTACTTCCACCCTTCTGCCCGGCAAGACCGCGGGCGACGGCGACAACCATGACCACGGTTTTGGCCGTAAGCGCCTGGTCGCGGTCTGGGCACTCAGCGTGCTGCTGCTGATCGCGCTCGTCGGCGCGATGCTGGCGATCTTCGCGATCCGCCGCCAGACCACCAGCGACGAGGACCGCGCGGCCGCGATGCAGGCGGCCCGCCAGTTGGCGCTCGACTTCACCACCTACGACTACAAGACCTGGGACGCGGACTCCAAGCGGGTACTCGACGACGCCACCGGGCAGTTCAAGGAGGAGTTCGCGGCCGGCTCGAACTCGGTCAAGACCGAGGTGGTGACCAACCAGGCGACCTCCAAGGGTGACGTGAAGGAGGCCGCGGTGGTCTCGAACGACAAGGACTCGGCCCAGGTGCTGGTGATCGTGAACGCCGTGGTGACGAACACCGCGAGCAAGGACGGCGTCGAGCGGCGCTACCGGGTCAAGCTGGACATGGTCCGGGAGAAGGATCGCTGGCTGACCGCGGACTTCCAGGTGGTCGGCTGATGGCCCGCCGGATCGCCGGTCAGCGGCGCGGCACAGACCGCCGGACCGAGACATCCGAGGTGACTCAGGCCACATCGGAGGCTCCCGAGGTGGTTTCGAAGCCTTCCCCCGGGGCTCCCGAAATTACTGAGAGTGAGCAAATCGAGGAAGTAAAGGCTTCCGAGACTGTTCGGACGGACCCCGCTCCGGGCGGGCGGGTCACGCTGATGCTGTCCGCGGCCCTCGCCGTGCTGGTGGTGCTGATCCTGGCGCTCGGCGGCGTTCTCGGGATCAAGGCGCTGAAGGGCCGGGAGGCCGAGGACGCCCGAGGCCAGGCGGCGACGGCCGGCCGGAAGGCGGCCGAGACCGCGCTCAGCTACGACTACCGCACGCTGGAAAAGAGCTTCGCGGCCGCCCGGGCGACGATGACACCGGACTTCGCGGCCAAGTTCGACGACACGGCCAAGGTGGCCGGCGAACTGGCCACCAAGACCAAGGCCACCGTCCGCGCCGACGTCCGGGAGGTCGGCGTACGGGACGGGGACGCGGACCGGGTCACGCTGGTCATCTTCGTGAACCAGACCACCACCAGCACGATCACACAGGGTAAGCCCCGGGTCGACCTGAACCGGACGAGATTCACAATGGTCCGAAACGGGGATCAATGGCTGGTCCAGGAGATCGCCGGACTGTAGTCTCTTTGTGACTCCGGACAGGACGGACCGGGCGGCTCGCGGGTGCTCTACCCGCTGGAGAACCCGGGTCGATCCTTGACGGAGTGGGTGGTCCGACGGCATAGTGTCGGACCCCATTGGACAGGCTTGCCCTGATCGGGTAGCCTATTGCTTTGCGCTGCCTTTAACCCCACCCTGGTTCGGCTCAAAACTTGACTAGGGCGGTTCGGCGTGCGCTCCCAGCACCGAAGTGATTTCTGCGAGCCCGTGGAAGGACGCCCCTTGGTCGCCTCGCGCAACCCCCAGTCCGACAGCATTACCGACGTTTCCGGCTCACCACGCCGCATCTCCTTCGCAAAGATTTCCGAGCCTCTCGAGGTTCCGGATCTCCTTGCGCTGCAGGTGGACAGTTTCGACTGGCTGGTCGGAAACGAAACCTGGCAGGCCAGGGTGGCCGCCGCCGAGGCGGAGGGACGGACTGATTTGTCCTCCCCGTCCGGCCTGGAGGAGATCTTCGAAGAGATCTCCCCGATCGAGGACTTCAGCGGCACCATGTCGCTGTCGTTCCGCGACCACCGGTTCGAGCCCCCGAAGAACACGGTCGACGAGTGCAAGGAGCGTGACGTCACCTACTCGGCGCCGCTGTTCGTCACCGCCGAGTTCATGAACAACGAGACCGGCGAGATCAAGAGCCAGACCGTCTTCATGGGTGACTTCCCGTTGATGACGCGCAAGGGCACATTCGTGATCAACGGCACCGAGCGTGTCGTCGTGTCCCAGCTGGTTCGCTCGCCCGGTGTGTACTTCGAGCGCACGCCGGACAAGACGTCGGACAAGGACATCTTCACCGCCAAGATCATCCCGTCGCGCGGCGCGTGGCTGGAGTTCGAGGTCGACAAGCGCGACATGGTGGGCGTGCGGCTGGACCGCAAGCGCAAGCAGAACGTCACCGTGCTGCTCAAGGCGCTCGGCTGGACCGACGCGCAGATCCTCGAGGAGTTCGGCGAGTACGAGTCGATCCGCCTCACCCTGGAGAAGGACCACACCTCCGGGCAGGACGACGCGCTGCTCGACATCTACCGCAAGCTCCGTCCGGGCGAACCGCCGACGCGCGAGGCTGCCCAGGCGCTGCTGGACAACTACTACTTCAACGGCAAGCGCTACGACCTGGCCAAGGTCGGCCGCTACAAGATCAACAAGAAGCTCGGCCGTGACGAGACTCACGACACCGCGGTTCTGACGATCAACGACATCGTCGCGACGATCAAGTACCTGGTCGCGCTGCACGAGGGCAAGACCGAGCTGGACGCGCCGCAGGGCGAGATCGTCGTCGAAGAGGACGACATCGACCACTTCGGCAACCGCCGTCTGCGCACGGTCGGCGAGCTGATCCAGAACCAGCTCCGCACCGGCCTGGCCCGGATGGAGCGGGTGGTCCGCGAGCGGATGACGACCCAGGACGTCGAGGCGATCACGCCGCAGACCCTGATCAACATCCGTCCCGTGGTGGCGGCGCTGAAGGAGTTCTTCGGCACCTCCCAGCTGTCCCAGTTCATGGACCAGACCAACCCGATCGCGGGTCTGACCCACAAGCGCCGCCTGTCGGCACTTGGCCCGGGTGGTCTGTCGCGTGAGCGGGCCGGCTTCGAGGTCCGCGACGTGCACCCGTCCCACTACGGCCGGATGTGCCCGATCGAGACCCCGGAAGGCCCGAACATCGGCCTGATCGGGTCGCTGGCCACCTACGGCCGGGTGAACCCCTTCGGGTTCGTCGAGACGCCGTACCGCAAGGTCGCCGACGGCCGGGTCACCGACCAGGTCGACTACCTGACCGCGGACGAGGAGGACCGGTTCGTCATCGCCCAGGCCAACGCGGCGCTGAACGACGACGACTCGTTCGCCGAGGACCGCGTGCTGGTTCGCCGGCGCCACGGTGAGGTCGAGCTCGTGCTCGTCGACGACGTGGACTACATGGACGTCTCGCCGCGCCAGATGGTGTCGGTCGCGACGGCGATGATCCCGTTCCTCGAGCACGACGACGCCAACCGCGCCCTGATGGGCTCCAACATGCAGCGCCAGGCCGTTCCGCTGATCACCGCGGACGCCCCCCTGGTCGGTACCGGCATGGAGTTCCGCGGAGCGGTCGACGCCGGTGACGTGGTGGTGTCGGAGAAGGCTGGTGTGATCAAGGAGGTCTCGGCCGACCTGATCGAGGTCGCCGCCGACGACGGCACGTACCAGACCTACCGACTGGCGAAGTTCCGCCGCTCGAACCAGGGCACCTGCATCAACCAGCGTCCGCTGGTCGACGCGGGGCAGCGGGTCGAGATCGGCTCGCCGCTGGCCGACGGTCCGTGCACCGACGAGGGCGAGATGGCCCTCGGCCGGAACCTGCTCGTGGCGTTCATGCCGTGGGAGGGTCACAACTACGAGGACGCGATCATCCTCAGCCAGCGCGTCGTGCAGCAGGACCTGCTGACCTCGATCCACATCGAGGAGCACGAGGTCGACGCCCGCGACACCAAGCTGGGCCCGGAGGAGATCACCCGCGACATCCCCAACGTCTCCGACGAGATGCTGGCGGACCTGGACGAGCGGGGCATCATCCGGATCGGCGCCGAGGTCACCACCGGTGACATCCTGGTCGGCAAGGTCACGCCCAAGGGTGAGACCGAGCTGACCCCGGAGGAGCGGCTGCTGCGCGCGATCTTCGGTGAGAAGGCCCGTGAGGTGCGCGACACCTCGCTGAAGGTGCCGCACGGTGAGAACGGAACCGTCATCGGGGTCCGCGTCTTCGACCGCGACAACGGCGACGAGCTGCCGCCGGGCGTGAACCAGCTGGTCCGCGTGTACGTCGCGCAGAAGCGCAAGATCTCCGTCGGTGACAAGCTCGCCGGACGCCACGGCAACAAGGGCGTCATCTCGAAGATCCTGCCGGTCGAGGACATGCCGTTCATGGAGGACGGCACCCAGGTCGACATCATCCTGAACCCGCTGGGCGTGCCCGGCCGGATGAACGTCGGTCAGGTGCTCGAGACCCACCTCGGCTGGGTTGCCAGCCGCGGCTGGAAGGTCGACCCGGACAGCAAGGAGGAGTGGGCCCAGCGGCTGATCAAGATCGGTGCCGGCGAAGCCGCTCCGTTCACGAACGTCGCCACCCCGGTCTTCGACGGCGCCAAGGAGGAGGAGGTCACCGGCCTGCTCGGCTCCACGCTGCCGAACCGCGACGGCGACCGGATGGTCGACAGCACCGGCAAGGCCCGGCTGTTCGACGGCCGCTCGGGTGAGCCTTTCCCGCAGCCGGTCGGCGTCGGCTACATGTACATGCTGAAGCTGCACCACCTGGTGGACGACAAGATCCACGCCCGTTCGACCGGTCCGTACTCGATGATCACGCAGCAGCCGCTGGGTGGTAAGGCGCAGTTCGGTGGTCAGCGGTTCGGCGAGATGGAGGTGTGGGCCCTGGAGGCCTACGGTGCCGCCTTCGCGCTGCAGGAGCTGCTCACCATCAAGTCCGACGACGTCGTCGGTCGCGTCAAGGTGTACGAAGCGATCGTCAAGGGCGAGAACATCCCGGAGCCGGGTATCCCGGAGTCCTTCAAGGTTCTGGTCAAGGAAATGCAGTCCCTGTGTCTCAATGTCGAGGTGCTCTCGTCCGACGGAAGCCGGGTCGAGATGCGCGACAGCGAAGAGGACGTCTTCCGCGCTGCGGAGGAACTGGGCATCGACCTGTCCCGGCGTGAGCCGAACAGCGTCGAGGAGGTCTGAGCGGGTTGCCGCTTGAGATCAACAACCAACTCACTCAGACCATTTTTAGCAACGGGAGATAACACATCGTGCTCGACGTGAACTTCTTCGACGAGCTTCGGATCGGCCTGGCGACCGCGGATGAGATCCGCCAGTGGTCGCACGGCGAGGTCAAGAAGCCCGAGACGATCAACTACCGGACGCTCAAGCCTGAGCGTGACGGACTGTTCTGCGAGAAGATCTTCGGTCCCACCCGGGACTGGGAGTGCTACTGCGGTAAGTACAAGCGCGTTCGCTTCAAGGGCATCATCTGCGAGCGGTGTGGCGTCGAGGTCACCCGTTCCAAGGTGCGCCGTGAGCGGATGGGCCACATCGAGCTGGCCGCGCCGGTCACCCACATCTGGTACTTCAAGGGTGTCCCGTCGCGACTCGGCTACCTGCTCGACCTCGCCCCGAAGGACCTGGAGAAGGTCATCTACTTCGCGGCGTACATGATCACCGACGTCGACGACGAGGCGCGGCACCGCGACCTCTCGTCGCTGGAGGGCCGGACCGATGTCGAGCGCAAGCAGCTCGAGGGCCGGCGCGACAACGACATCGAGACGCGGATGAAGAAGCTCGAGGAGGACCTCGCCCAGCTCGAGGCCGAGGGCGCCAAGGCCGACGTCCGCCGCAAGGTGAAGGAAGGCGCCGAGCGTGAGGTCAAGCAGCTGCGCGATCGTGCGCAGCGCGAGATCGACCGTCTCGACGAGGTCTGGAGCCGGTTCAAGAACCTCAAGGTCCAGGACCTGGAGGGCGACGAGATCCTGTACCGCGCCATGAAGGAGCGGTTCGGCAAGTACTTCGAGGGCGCGATGGGTGCCGCCGCGATCCAGCGGCGTCTGGAGACCTTCGACCTCAAGGCCGAGGCGGACAGCCTGCGGGAGACCATCAAGACCGGCAAGGGCCAGCGCAAGACCCGCGCCCTGAAGCGGCTCAAGGTCGTCACCGCGTTCCTGGCCACCAACAACAGCCCGATGGGCATGGTGCTCGACTGCGTCCCGGTGATCCCGCCGGACCTGCGGCCGATGGTCCAGCTCGACGGTGGCCGGTTCGCCACCTCCGACCTGAACGACCTGTACCGCCGGGTGATCAACCGGAACAACCGGCTCAAGCGCCTGCTCGATCTGGGTGCGCCGGAGATCATCGTCAACAACGAGAAGCGGATGCTGCAGGAGGCCGTCGACGCGCTGTTCGACAACGGCCGTCGTGGCCGTCCGGTCACCGGCCCGGGCAACCGGCCGCTGAAGTCGCTGTCCGACATGCTCAAGGGCAAGCAGGGACGGTTCCGTCAGAACCTGCTCGGCAAGCGCGTCGACTACTCCGGCCGTTCGGTCATCGTGGTCGGCCCGCAGCTGAAGCTGCACCAGTGCGGTCTGCCGAAGGCGATGGCGCTGGAGCTGTTCAAGCCGTTCGTGATGAAGCGGCTGGTCGACCTCAACCACGCGCAGAACATCAAGTCCGCCAAGCGGATGGTCGAGCGTCAGCGCGCCCAGGTCTGGGACGTGCTGGAAGAGGTCATCACCGAGCACCCCGTGCTGCTGAACCGCGCGCCTACCCTGCACCGGTTGGGTATCCAGGCGTTCGAGCCGCAGCTGATCGAGGGCAAGGCGATCCAGATCCACCCGCTCGTCTGCTCCGCGTTCAACGCGGACTTCGACGGTGACCAGATGGCGGTGCACCTGCCGCTGTCGGCCGAGGCCCAGGCCGAGGCGCGGATCCTGATGCTGTCGACGAACAACATCCTGAAGCCTGCTGACGGCCGTCCGGTCACGATGCCGACCCAGGACATGATCATCGGCATCTACTTCCTGACCATGCTGAAGGAAGGCGCCCTCGGTGAGGGTCGCGCGTTCAGCTCGGTGGCCGAGGCGCTGATGGCCTTCGACCGTGGCGAGCTCTCGCTGCAGGCGAAGGTCACGCTGCGCCTGAACGAGGCCGGTACGCCGAAGGGCGCGCTGGAGCTGGCCGAGGGCGAGTTCTCGCTGGAGACGACGCTGGGTCGCGCCCTGTTCAACGAGGCGCTGCCGGCGGACTACACCTTCGTGGACACCGAGGTCGGCAAGAAGCAGCTGGGCTCGATCGTCAACGACCTGGCCGAGCGCTACTCCAAGGTCCAGGTGGCGAACTGCCTGGACGCGCTGAAGGACCTCGGTTTCCGCTGGGCCACCCGCTCGGGTGTCACGGTGTCGATCGACGACTTCAGCACGCCGCCGAGCAAGCCCGAGATCATGGCTCGTTACGAGTCGCAGGCCGAGAAGGTCCAGAAGCAGTTCGAGCGTGGTCTGATCACCTCGTCCGAGCGGCGCCAGGAGCTGATCGAGATCTGGACCGGCGCGAACGCCGAGGTCGGCAAGGCCATGGAGGAGAACTTCGCCAAGGCCAACCCGATCTGGATGATGGTCCACTCGGGTGCGCGAGGCAACATGATGCAGATCCGGCAGATCGCCGGTATGCGTGGTCTGGTGGCCAACCCGAAGGGCGAGATCATCGCCCGGCCGATCAAGTCCAACTTCCGCGAGGGCCTGTCGGTGGTCGAGTACTTCATCGCCACCCACGGTGCTCGTAAGGGTCTTGCCGACACCGCGCTGCGGACCGCCGACTCGGGGTACCTGACCCGTCGTCTGGTGGACGTCTCGCAGGACGTCATCATCCGCGAGGAGGACTGCGGCACCGAGCGCGGCCTGCCGAAGAAGATCGGCGAGCCGGGTCCGGACGGCAAGGTCGTGCACGCGGAGAACGTGGAGACCAGCGCCTACGCGCGCACCCTGGCGACCGACGTGTCGGACGCCAAGGGCAACGTGGTGCTGACCGCGGGCAGCGACCTGGGCGACGTGTCCATCGCCGCCCTGGTGGCCGCCGGGATCGAGGAGGTCAAGGTCCGCTCCGTGCTGACCTGTGACGCCAAGACCGGTACGTGCGCGAAGTGCTACGGCCGTTCGCTGGCGACCGGTAAGCCGGTCGACATCGGCGAGGCCGTCGGCATCATCGCGGCGCAGTCCATCGGTGAGCCGGGTACGCAGCTGACGATGCGGACCTTCCACACCGGTGGTGTCGCGGGTGATGACATCACCCACGGTCTGCCGCGTGTGGTCGAGCTGTTCGAGGCCCGCCAGCCCAAGGGCAAGGCGCCGATCTCGGAGGCGGCCGGCCGGATCTCGATCGAGGACACCGACAAGACCCGGAAGCTGGTGCTCACCCCGGACGACGGTTCCGAGGAGGTCGCCTACCCGGTGTCGAAGCGGACCCGTCTGCTGGTCGAGGAAGGCCAGCACGTCGAGGTCGGTCAGCAGCTGACGCAGGGTACGCCGGACCCGCAGGAGGTTCTGCGGATCCTGGGTGTCCGCAAGGCGCAGGAGCACCTGGTGGACGAGGTCCAGGAGGTGTACCGGTCGCAGGGTGTGGCCATCCACGACAAGCACATCGAGATCATCGTCCGGCAGATGCTGCGCCGGGTCACGGTGATCGAGTCCGGCGAGGCGAACCTGCTGCCGGGCGAGCTGGCGGACCGCCTGATGTTCGAGGCGGAGAACCGTCGGGTCGTCGCCGAGGGCGGTACGCCGGCCTCCGGACGTCCGGTGCTGATGGGTATCACCAAGGCGTCGCTGGCGACCGAGTCGTGGCTGTCGGCCGCCTCCTTCCAGGAGACGACCCGCGTCCTCACCGAGGCCGCGATCCACGGCAAGTCCGACTCGCTGGTCGGTCTGAAGGAGAACGTCATCATCGGAAAGCTGATCCCGGCGGGTACCGGCATGGACCGTTACCGCAACATCCGGGTGGAGCCCACCGAGGAGGCGAAGGCCGCGATGTACTCGATGGTCGGCTACGAGTCGTACGACTACGACTTCGGCCCGTCCGCGGGTCAGTCGGTCCCGCTCGACGACTTCGACCTCGGTTCCTACCAGAACTGATTCGCAGTACGAGCAAACCGCCGAGGGCGGCACTCCCACCAGGGGGTGCCGCCCTCGCGGCGTTCTGGGGCACGATGAGTCATGGCCGAGAACAAGACCACCAGGACCGGGAACAGCGTCGAGGAATTCCTCGCGAGCGTGCCGGAGCCACGGCAGTCCGACGCCCGGGAGGTGGACGCGCTGCTGACCGGGGTGACCGGCCTGCCGGCGGCGCTGTGGGGGCCGTCGATCCTCGGCTACGGCCAGCGGCACCTGGTCTACGACAGCGGCCGCGAGCTCGACTGGTTCGAGATCGGCTTCTCGCCGCGCAAGGCGTCGACCACGCTCTACCTCACCGAGGGCTTCGACGGATACGACGAACTGCTGGGCCGGCTCGGCAAGCACAGCACCGGCAAGTCCTGCCTCTACATCAAACGCCTGGATGACGTCGATCGCGACGTCCTGAAGGAGCTCGCCACCCGCTCCGTCAGCCACCTCCGCGGGTCCTGACCCGGGGCTCGAACCAGGCGGCCTGACGGTACGGCGCGGAGCGTGGTTGCCGAGGGCAACTTGGCCCCCGGAGCGGCGATCGGACGGCCTGGATGGGCGTTCGGGATCGGGGCGGCGGGCGACACGCCGGGGGTGGGCGGACGGTTCCCGGCCGACGCGCGGGGCGGGCGTCGAAGTGTCGGCGGGATGCGCGAAGATGGCGCTCATGAAGGATCTCCCGGGGTACCTGCAGCCTTTCGTCCTGACGGTCGAAGGAGCCGCGGACCTGCGGATCGAGCGAGTCGGCGACCTCGACTTCTACCGGCCCGCGAGCACTGCCCGGACAGGAGCGATCCTGCTCGTCCACGGAGGTCCCGGGCCTGCCGATCTCGAGGTGCAGCCTCGCGACTGGCCGGTCTTCCAGGGCTACGCCACAGCCATCGCCCAGCGGGGACTGGTGGCCGTCACGGTCGACCACAGCCTGATCCGTGGCTATGACCAACTGACCGCCGCAGCGGACGACGTGGAGGCTGCCGTCGGCATCCTGCGGGCCGACCCGCAGGTAGACCCCGGCAAGGTCGGGCTGTGGTTCTTCTCCGGCTCCGGGTTGCTGGCCGGCGAGTGGCTGGACAGCCGGCCCGACTGGCTGCGCTGGATCGCCCTGACCTATCCCTGCCTCGCCACCCCGCCTGGTGTCGACGAACTGATTTCCGCCGCCGAAGTGATCGGCAAACACAAGGACCTGCCGGTGCTGCTGACGAGGGTCGGCCGCGAGCGAGAAGCACTCGCCGGGCCGGTGGCGGAGTTCGTCTCCGCCGGTGGCGCCGCGCTGGACATCATCGACGTACCGAAAGGGCAACACGGCTTCGACATGCTCGACCACACCGAAGAGTCCCGCGCCGCGGTGACCAAGGCACTGGACTGGGCGATCGCGCACCTCGGCGAAGAACCCGCCGGCCAACTGCCGATCCCCGCAGTCACGACCACCTCCGACCCCATTCCCGCCACCACCATCCCGGCCCCGCTCCGTCAGCCGGCCACCAAGGTGGCAGCCGCCCCGACCCCAGCCGCCAAAACCCCTGCCGCCAAGACCACCAAGCCCCAGGCTCCGGCGGCACCTGCTGAGCCCGCCCCGACTCCTGCGGCGATCCCCGTGCCGCAGCAGGCGGATTCGCCGGCGGCCCGGGTGGTCGGGCGCGAGCACGCTGCCTACGAGACGCACGATCTCGAGGCGTTCCTGGCGATGTACTCGCCGACCGCCCAGCTCCAGCTGGAGGACGGCACCGTGATGCGCGGCCGCCGTTCCCTGCGGGAGTACTACGGCCCTCGCTTCGACGCGGGCCAGTGCAAGACCGAGCTGGTGCAGCGGATGCTGGTCGGCGATTGGGTGGTCGAGCAGTCGATCGTCCACGACTCCGACCGCAGCCCGACCCCGACCGTCGGCCTGTACTGCGTGCAGGACGGCCTGATCGTCGAAGTCAGGTTCCTTGCCTGACCCGACCTCGTCACCGGCCCCGGGCCGACCCGATCCGTCGGGCCGGCCCGGGGTCGCGGACTTCCTGGCGGAGTTCCAGCGGGCCGCCGCCGAGCTGGCGGCGAGCTTCGCGGACGTCGACCCGGCCGCGACTGTGCCCGCCTGTCCCGGGTGGACCGTCGCCGACCTCGCCGCGCACATGGTCAGCGGCGAGCGCTGGGCCGCGTCGATCCTGCTGAGCGGCAAACGTCAGTCCGTGCCCGCCGTACTGCGAACCACTTCCTGGTCCGACCAGTACGCCGGGACCTCGGCCGCCCTGGCTGCCGCGATCCGCGCGGTGGACCCGGACGAGCCCTGCTGGAACTTCGCCCCGGTAGAGCAGCGAGCGGGGTTCTGGAGCCGCCGAAGGCTGCACGAGACCACGGTTCACCTGGCCGACGCGATCCAGGCCGGTGGGGGAGTAGCGGTGATACCTGCGGCCGTGGCGGCGGATGGTGTCGACGAGGTGTTCGGGGTGTTCCTGCCGCGGATGCTGGCCAGGGGAGCCGCCCCGGCCGTGAAGGCGCAACTCGGCGTACGGGCTGTCGACACCGGCCACGAGTGGACGCTCACGCCGGCAGAGGCCGGTGAGCCGCCTGCGATCGACCGGGCCAAGGCAACCGGTGCAGCCGTCATCTCCGGCACGGCATCCGACCTGGACCTCTGCCTGTGGAAGCGCCTCCCGGCGACCACCCTTACCATCGAGGGCGACAGCACAGCCGCCCTCGCATTCCTGGCCGGCCGGGCGACTCCCTAGCTCATGATCCCGAGCGGAGTCGGCTTCCAGCCCGGGAAGACCTTGGTGGCCTGGGCGGCGGAGAGCCCGAGGCGGCCCATCACCACTTCGGAGAGGACATCGCGGTAGTCGTTGGTGCCGGGGACGTCGCCCAGGTCGAGGACGGACGGGGCGAGACCTTCCCAGCGGCCGTGCACGCCACCCTTGACGCCACCACCGAGGATCATCGTCACGCCGCCGTGGCCGTGGTCGGCGCCGTTGTTGGCGTTCTGTTCGACCCGCCGGCCGAACTCGCTCATCGTCACCACGGTGGTGCTGTCGAGGTCCGGCCCGAGTTCGGCGGCGAAGGTGGCCAGTGCCGCGCCGACGGTCTTCAGCGAGTTCGTCATGTCGCCGCCCTCGACCGTGCCGATGTCCGTGTGCATGTCCCAGCCGCCGAGGTCGATCGTCGCGACCCGCACGCCCGCCTTGGCCTTGATCAGCTGGGCCAGCGTCGCCAGGGAGTTGCCGAGCTCGCCGTCCGGGTAGCCGCGTTCCTTGGCCGGCTTCTGCTCCTGCTTGCTGTAGGCCTGGGCCTTCGCCGAGGCCTGGAGCGCGTCGAGACCCTGCACGCCCAACGGGTGGTCGAGCCCGGTGTAGAGGGTGGTCAGTGCCGCCAGCGTCTGCGGTGCCACCCCGTCGATGCCCTTGACGCTGAAGTCCTTCAACGAGGTGAGCATGATCGGGTTCGACGACCCCAGCAGCGAACGGCTCATCCGGGCGCCGATGCCCAGCCCACGGAACGTAGTACCGGGTCCTAGTTGCTGGAGGACGCGGTCGAGCCAACCGGACTGCACCGACGAGCGGGCCGCGCCACCGCGCTCCAGGCAGTCCTGAGCCTGGAAGTGGCTACGGGTCAGGTCCGGGGTGGAAACCGCGGGGACAGCCGCGAACCGGCCCGCGGTGATGAGCGGCTGCAGCGGCGCCAGCGACGGGTGCAGGCCGAATCCGCGCTGCAGGTTGATCAACGACCCGGCCCGTACCGCGATGCCTGGCCGCGCCTTGAGCAGTTGCGGGTCGTCGGCGGGCACCAGCACCGACAGGCCGTCCATGCCACCGCGGAGGAACACCACGATCAAGGTGCCGGTGGGACTGGCGTTCGGGGCCGCCCAGGAGATCCGGGTGGTTACGAGCTGGCTGGTCATCGCGGCGACGCCCACCCCGAGACCGCCGGCCAGCAGCCGGCGCCGGGTGAAGCCGTGGCTCCACTGCTCTTCGCGGTCCTCGGCGTCGGCCGTGACCGCGGCCGCCTGGGCCCGCAGTGCCGCGTCCTCGGCGGTCGGACCGAGCTTCTGCCAGTCGGGGCAGTCCGGGTGCAGCGAGGCGAGTTGGTCGGAGCGGCTCATGATCGCGGGGAACTCCTGCCGTAGTACAGAACGAGGTGTGCGGGGTCAGCGGGCCAGGAACTGCGGCGAGTCCAGCACCAGGGCGACGACGTGGCCGGCCTGCCACTCCATCCGGCCCTGGTCGACCCGGGCGGTGGACTTGGCGCCGACGAAGGTGGACAGGGCGGCGCGCTGCCAGGCGTTCGGGCGCTGCCCGATCAGGCGTACGCCGAGCCGGTCGAACCAGGCGCGGTAGGTGTCGCCCTTGCGCGGCCGGAGGTCAGCGGGGAGCTTCTCCCGCTTCATGCCCTCCCACCAGCCGTGGGCGAGGGCGCGGTGCATCGACCAGCGGTCCAGCATCTGTCCGGCGGACGACCAGGCCGGAGCGACGTCCGGATAGCCGTTGGGCGACGGCCAGCCCAGTGGTGCGTGACCGAGGTTGTTCAGCTGCCAGTACACGGCCTCCAGGCCCTTGCCCGTGGTCGGGCCGAGTGGCAGATCCAGCGCCCGGGCACTGCTCACCACGTCCTCGAGCGGACGCTTGGTCTTGCTCCCGAGGGAGTTCCAGAACTCGCTGCTGCGGAACAACGTGATCAGCATCGGCAGGATCGCGGTGTTGTTGCGTAGGTACACCTGGGCGAGGCGGTTGACCAGGTCGGCCGGGGGAGAGTCGTCGACGAAGCGAACCACGAGCTTGCGGGCGAGCGTCCGGGCGGTCGCGGGGTGGATGGCCAGGTAGTCGAGGTACCGGTCGCCGGTCGCGAGCCCGCCCTTGCCGGAGGTGTTCGAGGCACTCCAGCCGAGCACCTTGACCCGGCCGGTCCTGTGCCGGTCCGCCAGATACTCGAACCTGCCCTCATCCGTCGCGCCGCGCCCACTCAGTACATAGGCGCTGTTGCGGACGTCCTTCTCCGTATCGCCCGACGAGACCCCGACGGTGTGCAGCTCGAGCAGTTCGCGGCCGAGGTTCTCGTTCACGCTCTCGCGGTTCGACTGGTCGTTGTCGAGGTACCGCAGCATCGCGGGGTGCCGCATCGCCGCCTTCAACATGGCGTTGTACCGGCCGAAGGCGTGCTGCCGGATCACCGAGACCGCGTACTGCGGCGCGACGTCCCAGCAGCGGTCGGACGGCGTCGAGACGTGCAGGTGGTTGGCGAACACGTCCACCACCACCTCGAACAACTGACGGCTGCCGAAGACCTGCCGGCCGAGCGTGGCCATGCCGGTGTCGAACATGGCCTCCCACGAGTACTCCTCGATCCCGCGGCGGATCGTCGCCGGATCCGCGCCGGCCAGCGGGCGCGACCGCCAGGCCTGGTCACCCGCCGGGTCCTTGGCGGTGGGGGAGAGCTGGGCGGCGAGCCAGCGGTCGATGCCGAGCCTCTCTAGGTTCTTCACGTCCGACGGCCGGGGACCGAAGGTGACGCGGTTCAAGAGATGCTGACGAGCCTGGGCGTCGGTCAGCGGGCCGCCCTTGGCGACCAGCAGGCTCGGCTCGGTCACACCCGCCTTGGCCGCAGCGGCGAAACCGGAGAACTGCTTGGGCTTGGCGGCATTCTTGGCGGGCGGCTTGCGCTGTCCGGCGACGAAGCTGGAGTCCCGGTCCTCCCCGTCGGCGGCGAGACTCGGCTGCTGAGCAACCTTGGCGCGGGAGGCCGGTGCGCCGGAGGGTGACGGAGCGCCGGCCGCGAGGACGCGGTTGCGAAGGGTGTGGGGCCGGCTGATCACCTCGAGCGCCAGCCCGCCGGCGGCCAGCGTGCCGGCGACGGCACCGATGGCCGCACGGCGGACCACCGCCGACGTGGTCCCTGGGGCGGCAGGACCCGGCGGCGGCGCTTGCGACGGGTGCGGTGGGGGAGGAGGGACAGGGCGGTGATCCACGAAGTGCTCCCGGGCGCAGGGCGGTTCGGAACGATCCCCGTTACCAGGTCGTTACACCTGATTGGCGTGACTATGCCGCAGGACTCCAGGGGCGAACACAGGCCGTGGCCGACATTTACCTGGATCAGACATTCGGTTTAGTGATCGCCGCGGATCCGCGGCAGGATCGGGGCTCCCCGGGCCGTCGGGGCCTGGCGGGAACCACCTGGCGCATCCGGTAGACTGACAATGCGGCTGCGTCCCATCTGCGCGCTCGGTCAGCTGTTTTGACCGTGCTTGAGGCAGCCGCTAGTCTTAACGATCGTGCCCGGGTCATCCTGGGCCGTCATGCGTGCCCCTCGTAGTTTCGGGTCAGCGCGTGGAACGGGACTTCTGCCGACAGTCAGAAAGTTTATGACTCAGGCGCGCCCGTACCCATGCGACACACCCGACCGCGGGGGTCAGGCGCGCAGCAACCGACCGGACGACAGAAAGAGACCTACGCGGTGCCCACCATCCAGCAGTTGGTCCGCAAGGGCCGCCAGGACAAGGTGTCCAAGAACAAGACGCCGGCCCTGAAGGGTTCCCCTCAGCGTCGTGGTGTGTGCACGCGCGTCTACACGACCACTCCGAAGAAGCCGAACTCGGCGCTTCGCAAGGTCGCACGTGTCCGCCTCACCAGCGGCATCGAGGTCACCGCCTACATCCCGGGTGTCGGCCACAACCTGCAGGAGCACTCCATCGTGCTCGTGCGTGGCGGCCGTGTGAAGGACCTCCCCGGTGTCCGGTACAAGATCATCCGCGGTTCGCTCGACACCCAGGGTGTGAAGAACCGGAAGCAGGCTCGCAGCCGGTACGGCGCGAAGAAGGAGAAGAGCTAATGCCGCGCAAGGGTCCCGCCCCGAAGCGGCCGGTCATCATCGACCCGGTCTACAGTTCGCCGCTGGTCACCCAGTTGATCTCCAAGATCCTGGTGGACGGCAAGAAGCAGATCGCGCAGAGCATCGTCTACACGGCGCTCGAGGGCACCCGGACGAAGACCGGCACCGACCCGGTCATCACGCTCAAGCGTGCCCTGGACAACGTGAAGCCCAGCATCGAGGTGAAGAGCCGCCGCGTCGGTGGCGCCACCTACCAGGTGCCGATCGAGGTCAAGCCCGGTCGCTCGACCACGCTCGCCCTGCGCTGGCTCACGTCGTACTCCCGGGCGCGTCGCGAGAAGACCATGTCCGAGCGCCTGATGAACGAGATCCTGGACGCGTCCAACGGTCTCGGTGCGTCGGTGAAGCGCCGCGAGGACACGCACAAGATGGCCGAAGCCAACAAGGCTTTCGCCCACTACCGCTGGTGATCCGGGGTCCGATCCGGACCCCCGAGTTCACTCTTTTGAAGCACGACAGAAGCGAGAGGTAGACCACCGAGGTGGCCGTACAAATCACCACCGACCTGAGCATGGTGCGCAACATCGGCATCATGGCCCACATCGACGCCGGCAAGACGACGACGACCGAGCGGATCCTCTTCTACACCGGTATCACCTACAAGATCGGTGAGGTCCACGACGGCGCCGCCACGATGGACTGGATGGAGCAGGAGCAGGAGCGCGGCATCACCATCACGTCCGCCGCGACGACCTGCACCTGGAAAGACCACACCATCAACATCATCGACACCCCCGGGCACGTCGACTTCACCGTCGAGGTGGAGCGCTCGCTGCGCGTCCTCGACGGCGCCGTCGCGGTGTTCGACGGTGTCGCCGGTGTCGAGCCGCAGTCCGAGACCGTGTGGCGCCAGGCGGACCGGTACGGCGTACCGCGGATCTGCTTCGTCAACAAGCTGGACCGGACCGGCGCGGAGTTCATGCGCTGCGTCGACATGATCGTCGACCGGCTGGCCGCGGTGCCGCTGGTGCTGCAGCTGCCGATCGGCGCCGAGGCCGACTTCATCGGTGTCGTCGACCTGATCGGGATGCGCGCGCTGACCTGGCGCGGCGAGACCACGATGGGTGAGGACTACACCGTCGAGGAGATCCCGGCCACCCACACCGAGATCGCCGCCGAGTGGCGCGACAAGCTGATCGAGACGCTGGCCGAGGCCGACGACGAGATCATGGAGATGTACCTGGAGGGCGAGGACCCCACCCAGGAGCAGATCGTCGCGGGCATCCGGCGGGCGACCATCGCCAGCAAGCTGACCCCGGTGCTGACCGGTACGGCCTTCAAGAACAAGGGCGTCCAGCCCCTGCTCGACGCGATCAACGCCTTCCTGCCGAGCCCGCTCGACGTGCCCGACATCGAGGGCCACGACGTGAAGGACTCCTCGGTCGTCGTCACCCGCAAGCCGGACGACTCCGAGCCCTTCTCGGCGCTGGCGTACAAGATCGCGGCCGACCCGCACCTGGGCAAGCTGACCTTCATCCGGGTCTACTCGGGCAAGCTCGAGACCGGCACCCAGGTCCTGAACCCCACCAAGGGGCGCAAGGAGCGGATCGGCAAGATCTACCGGATGCACGCGAACAAGCGTGAGGAGATCGCGTCGGTCGGCGCCGGCCACATCGTCGCCGTGATGGGTCTGAAGGACACCACCACCGGTGAGACGCTGTCCGACCCGGCCAAGCCGATCATCCTGGAGTCGATGCAGTTCCCGGCTCCGGTCATCTCGGTCGCCATCGAGCCCAAGTCGAAGGCGGACCAGGAGAAGCTCGGCGTCGCGATCCAGCGCCTGGCCGACGAGGACCCGACCTTCCAGGTCCGGACCGACGAGGACACAGGCCAGACGATCATCGCCGGTATGGGTGAGCTCCACCTGGAGATCCTGGTCGACCGGATGAAGCGCGAGTTCCGCGTCGAGGCCAACGTCGGCAAGCCCCAGGTCGCCTACCGCGAGACGATCAAGAAGAAGGTCGAGAAGGTCGACTACACGCACAAGAAGCAGACCGGTGGTTCGGGTCAGTTCGCGCGCGTGATCATCGACATCGAGCCGACCAGCGCCGAGGCCGGTGGTGAGGGCGGGTACGAGTTCGTCAACGCCGTCACCGGTGGCCGCATCCCCCGGGAGTACATCCCGTCGGTGGACGAGGGCGCCCAGGAGGCGATGGAGTTCGGCGTACTGGCCGGCTACCCGATGGTGGACGTCAAGGTGACGCTGCGCGACGGCGCCTACCACGACGTCGACTCGTCCGAGCTCGCCTTCAAGATCGCCGGTTCGATGGCCTTCAAGGACGCCGCCCGCCGGGCGGCCCCGATCATCCTCGAGCCGATGTTCTCGGTCGAGGTCACCACGCCCGAGGACTACATGGGTGAAGTGATCGGCGACCTCAACTCACGCCGCGGCCAGATCCAGTCGATGGACGAGGGCCCCGGTGGCAGCCGGGTCGTGAAGGCCCTGGTGCCGTTGTCCGAGATGTTCGGGTATGTCGGTGACCTGCGGTCCAAGACCCAGGGCCGCGCGTCGTACTCGATGCAGTTCGATTCCTACGCCGAGGTTCCGAAGAACGTGGCGGAAGAGATCATCAAGAAGGCTCGCGGCGAGTAATCTCGCCCCGGACCAACCAACCCACAGCGCGTCGGCGTACGGCGTAAGTCAACATTTTCCAGGAGGGCCCCAGTGGCTAAGGCGAAGTTCGAGCGGACTAAGCCGCACGTCAACATCGGCACCATCGGTCACATCGACCACGGTAAGACCACTCTTACCGCGGCGATCACCAAGGTGCTGCACGACAAGTACCCGACCCTCAACGAGGCGTCGGCCTTCGATCAGATCGACAAGGCGCCGGAAGAGCGCCAGCGCGGTATCACCATCTCCATCGCGCACGTCGAGTACCAGACCGAGGCCCGGCACTACGCGCACGTCGACTGCCCGGGTCACGCGGACTACATCAAGAACATGATCACCGGTGCGGCCCAGATGGACGGTGCGATCCTGGTCGTCGCCGCCACCGACGGCCCGATGCCGCAGACGCGTGAGCACGTGCTGCTCGCCCGTCAGGTCGGCGTGCCGGCGATGGTCGTCGCCCTGAACAAGTGCGACATGGTCGACGACGAGGAGATCCTGGAGCTCGTCGAGCTCGAGGTCCGCGAGCTGCTCTCCGAGCAGGAGTTCGACGGTGACAACGCGCCGGTCGTGCACGTGGCGGCCCACCCGGCTCTGCAGGGTGACGCGAAGTGGGGCGAGTCGATCATGGAGCTGATGAACGCGGTCGACTCCTACATCCCGCAGCCGGAGCGCGAGATCGACAAGCCGTTCCTGATGCCGGTGGAGGACGTCTTCACCATCACCGGTCGCGGCACGGTCATCACCGGTCGGATCGAGCGGGGCGTCGTCAAGGTCAACGAGACCGTCGACCTGATCGGCATCCGCCCGGAGAAGCAGACCACCACGGTCACCGGTATCGAGATGTTCCGCAAGCTGCTCGACGAGGGCCAGGCCGGTGAGAACGTCGGTCTGCTGCTTCGTGGCACCAAGCGCGAGGACGTCGAGCGCGGCATGGTCGTGATCAAGCCGGGCACGACGACCCCGCACACCAACTTCGACGCGTCGGTCTACATCCTGTCGAAGGAGGAGGGCGGCCGTCACACGCCGTTCTTCCAGAACTACCGCCCGCAGTTCTACTTCCGCACCACGGACGTCACCGGCGTCGTCACGCTGCCCGAGGGCACCGAGATGGTCATGCCGGGCGACAACACCGACATGTCGGTCGAGCTGATCCAGCCGATCGCCATGGAAGAGGGCCTGAAGTTCGCGATCCGTGAGGGTGGCCGCACCGTCGGCGCCGGCCGGGTCACCAAGATCCTCAAGTAGTTCCCAGCAGTTCAGCGGTACCGCGAGCCGCCCATCCCCGACGAGGGGGTGGGCGGCTCTCGCGATTCAGGGCAGCAGAGCGCGATCCGGAGCACCAGGACCGAGTTCGCAGTACCAGGGCGAGGAGTATGCAGAGATGACCTATCCGAAGGCATCGGCCGGCGCTGCCGAGGCGAAGCTCACTGCGAGTCCTGACTTCCCCCGGATCGAGGAGGAGGTGCTGGGGTACTGGAAGACCGACGGCACCTTCCAGGCGTCGATCGACAACCGCCCGGCCGGGGAGAACGGGGAGAACGAGTTCGTCTTCTACGACGGCCCGCCCTTCGCGAACGGCTTACCGCATTACGGGCACCTGCTGACGGGGTACGCCAAGGACGTCATCCCGCGGTACCAGACGCTGCGTGGGCGCCGGGTGGAGCGCCGCTTCGGCTGGGACACCCACGGACTGCCCGCAGAGCTGGAGGCGCAGCGGGTGCTCGGGCTGAAGACCAAGGCGGACATCCTGGCCCTGGGGATCGAGAAGTTCAACGAGGCCTGCCGGACCTCGGTGCTCAAGTACACCGGCGAGTGGCAGGCCTATGTCACCCGCCAGGCCCGCTGGGTCGACTTCGAGAACGACTACAAGACGCTCAACCGGGACTATATGGAATCGGTGATCTGGGCGTTCAAGACCTTGTACGACAAGGGGCTGGTGTACGAGGGGCTGCGGGTCCTGCCGTACTGCTGGAACGACGAGACCCCGCTGTCGAACCACGAGCTGCGGATGGACGACGACGTCTACCAGCCGCGCCAGGACCCCTCGGTGACCGTCGCGGTGACGCTGGAGACGGGGGAGCGGCTGCTCGCCTGGACCACGACGCCCTGGACGCTGCCGAGCAACCTGGCGATGGCGGTCGGGCCGGACCTCGACTACGTCGTGGTTGAGGACGCCCAGGGCCGCCCGTCGATCCTCGCGGAGGCCCGGCTGGACGCGTACGCCACCGAGTTCGGCGCCGACGCCCGGGAGCGGGTCACCCGGCGCCTCAAGGGCTCCGAGCTGATCGGCCTGCGCTACGCGCCGCTCTTCCCGTTCTTCGCCGATACGGAGCTGTGGGGCACGGAGAACGCGTTCCAGGTGATCGCGGCCGACCACGTCACCACAGAGAACGGCAGCGGTGTCGTCCACATGGCGCCGGCGTACGGCGAGGAGGACCAGGCGGCCTGTGACGCCGTCGGCATCCCCACCCTGCTGACGGTCGACGAAGGGGCCCATTTCACCTCCGTGGTGGCTCCCTACCAGGGGTTGTTCGTGTTCGATGCGAACCGGCCGATCATCAACGACCTCAAGGCCGCCGGCGTACTGGTCCGCGAGGAGAGCTACGTCCACAGCTACCCGCACTGCTGGCGGTGCCGGAACCCGCTGATCTACAAGGCGGTGTCGAGCTGGTTCGTCGAGGTGACCCGGATCCGGGACCGGATGGTCGAGCTGAACGAGCAGATCACCTGGGTCCCCGAGCACGTGAAGCACGGCCAGTTCGGCAAGTGGCTGTCGAACGCGCGGGACTGGTCGATCAGCCGGAACCGCTTCTGGGGCAGCCCGATCCCGGTCTGGCGCTCCGACGACCCGGCGTACCCGCGGATCGACGTGTACGGCTCAGTGGCGGAGCTCGAGCGCGACTTCGGCGTACCGGTCGCCGATCTGCACCGGCCGTTCATCGACGACCTGACCAGGCCCAACCCGGACGACCCGACCGGCCGTTCGACCATGCGGCGGGTACCGGACGTGCTGGACGTCTGGTTCGACTCGGGGTCGATGAGCTTCGCCCAGGTGCACTACCCGTTCGAGAACACCGACTGGTTCGAGCACCACTTCCCGGGCGACTTCATCGTCGAGTACATCGGCCAGACCCGCGGCTGGTTCTACACCATGCACATCCTGGCCACCGCGTTGTTCGACCGGCCGGCCTTCTCCTCCTGCGTCAGCCACGGGATCGTGCTCGGCAGCGACGGCCAGAAGATGAGCAAATCGCTGCGCAACTACCCGGACGTGTCCGCGGTGTTCGAGCGCGACGGGGCCGACGCGATGCGCTGGTTCCTGATGTCGAGCCCGATCCTGCGCGGCGGCAACCTGATGGTCACCGAACAGGGCATCCGCGGGGGCGTCCGCCAGGTGATGATCCCGCTCTGGAACGCCTGGTACTTCTTCGCCCTGTACGCGAACGCCGCCAACGGCGGCACCGGGTACGACGCTACGTGGAGCACCGGGTCCGAAGTACTGCTGGACCGATATCTGCTGGCGAAGACCAGGGCGTTCGTCGAGGACATCCAGGGCAGGCTCGACGCGCTGGAGATCTCGGCCGCCTGCGAGTCCGTCGCGGCGTACCTGGAGGCCCTGACCAACTGGTACATCCGGCGGTCGCGGGAGCGGTTCTGGGACGACGGGGACGCGTCCTTCGCTGATGCGGCCAACACCCTCTATACGGCCCTCGAGGTGGCCACCAGGGCGATCTCGCCGCTGCTGCCGCTGGCGGCCGAGGAGGTCTGGCGCGGGCTGACAGGCGGCCGCTCGGTCCATCTGACCGACTGGCCCGACGTCACGGACCTGCCGAGCGACCCGGCCCTGGTAGCCCAGATGGACCGGATCCGGGAGGTCTGCTCGGTCACCTCGGCGGTTCGGAAGTCGACCGGGATCCGCGGCCGGCAGCCGCTGTGCAAGCTGACGGTGGCGACCACGGACGCCAAGGCACTCAAGCCGTTGACCTCGATCGTCGCCGCCGAGGCCAACGTCCAGGAGGTCCTCCTGGTGGACCTGGCCGATGTCGACGAACAGCACGCGCCGGTATCGCAGAAGCTGACCGTCAACGCCCGGGCCGCGGGGCCCCGCCTGGGACGGGACGTCCAGTCGGTGATCAAGGCGGCCAAGAGCGGCGACTGGTCCGTCGACGACGCGGGTGCGGTGACGGCGGGCGGGATCGCCTTGCAGGAAGGCGAGTACACCCTCGAGACGACCCTTGCCGACCACAACGGTACCGCGGACGCGGCCGCGGGGGAGAGTCGGGCGAGCGGGCTGCTGAGCGACGGTGGATTCCTCGTGCTGGACACCGCGATCACCCCAGAACTGGCCGCTGAGGGGATCGCGAGGGACGTCATCCGGGCGGTTCAGCAGGCCAGGCGCGACGCGGGCCTCGACATCACCGACCGGATCCGGATCGGGCTGGCGGCTGAAGGCGAGGACATCCGCCAAGCGGTCGAGACGCACCGCGACCTGATCATGAACGAGACCCTGGCCCTCGCGATGGACGAGGTCGAAAGCGCCGAATCCGGCGATCCGGTGCTGGTCGGGGACGGCCAGTCGGTGCGGATCCGGATCGAGAAGGCGTGAGACGGAGCACCCGCGGTGACGCCGGCAAGCCCGGCGCGCCGCCGTCCAGGCGCCCGTCTGGACTGGATTTGTCTTCTTCGGCCGGTATCTGTCAGACTGGTTCGGTTGCTCCGGCGCGACCCGCGCTTGGGGCGGCTGTTTTGTGTGGTCCGTCGGGCGTGACACCGAGCCCGGGAACACGCAGCGCCGCTCTTTCTGGTGGGTCAGCCCGGCCTGGTGCAGTCAAGCCGGGTCCAACTAACTAACTCGAGATCAGTAACGTCATGCCTGCGACAGGCGCGACACACCCGACCTCGGGGGCCGTAGTTCGGTGGCGACCACGCCCACTCTCCGAGGGTGGGCGGAGGTTCAGAGAAGACGAAGAGAAGGACGAAGCGAAGCGATGGCGGGACAGAAGATCCGCATCCGGCTGAAGGCCTACGACCACGAGGTCATCGACAGCTCGGCGCGCAAGATTGTCGACACGGTGACGCGTACTGGTGCGAAGGTTGCTGGCCCGGTGCCGTTGCCGACGGAAAAGAACGTGTTCTGCGTCATCCGCTCGCCGCACAAGTACAAGGACAGCCGCGAGCACTTCGAGATGCGCACCCACAAGCGGCTCATCGACATCATCGACCCCACGCCGAAGACCGTCGACTCGCTGATGCGTCTCGACCTGCCGGCCGGTGTCGACATCGAGATCAAGCTCTGAGGGAAACGCGAAACCAATGAGCATTCAGAAGAACACGCGCGGTCTGCTGGGCACCAAGCTCGGCATGACCCAGACCTGGGACGAGAACAACCGGGTCGTCCCCGTCACCGTGATCCAGGCCGGCCCCTGCGTCGTCACCGAGGTGCGTACCTCGGACAGCCACGGCTACGACGGTGTCCAGATCGCCTTCGGCGACATCGACCCCCGCAAGGTGAACTCGCCGATGCGCGGCCACTTCGAGAAGGCCGGCGTGACCCCGCGCCGTCACCTGCTCGAGCTGCGGACCGCTGACGCCAGCGAGTACACCCTGGGCCAGGAGATCAAGGCCGAGGCCTTCGAGGCCGGAGAGATCGTCGACGTCTCCGCCACCAGCAAGGGCAAGGGCTTCGCCGGTGTGATGAAGCGCCACGGCTTCCACGGTCTTCGCGCCACCCACGGTGTGCACAAGAAGCACCGCTCGCCGGGCTCCATCGGCGGCTGCGCGACCCCGGGCCGGGTCTTCAAGGGCCTCAAGATGGCCGGCCGGATGGGCAACGAGAAGGTCACCACGCAGAACGTGACGGTCCACGCGATCGACGCCGAGCGCGGTCTGGTCCTGCTCAAGGGCGCCGTCCCCGGTCCCAAGGGCGGCCTCGTGCTGATCCGCAACGCCGCGAAGGGAGCTACCAAATGAGCACCGTTGACGTCGTCGTCGTGAAGGGCGACAAGGTCAGCAAGAAGGGCTCCGCGGAGCTCCCGGCCGAACTCTTCGACGTTCAGGTCAACATCCCGCTGATCCACCAGGTCGTCGTGGCGCAGCTGGCCGCGGCCCGTCAGGGCACGCACAAGGTCAAGCGCCGTGGCGAGGTGTCCGGTGGTGGCGCCAAGCCGTACCGCCAGAAGGGCACCGGCCGCGCCCGTCAGGGCTCGACCCGCGCGCCGCAGTTCACCGGTGGTGGCGTCGTGCACGGCCCCACGCCGCGCGACTACAGCCAGCGGACCCCGAAGAAGATGATCGCCGCCGCGCTCCGCGGTGCGCTGTCCGACCGGGCCCGCGACGGTCGCGTCCTCGTGGTCGAGAAGTTCGTGGACGGCGACGCGCCCTCCACCAAGACCGCGCTGAAGGTCCTCGCCGAGGTCACCGAGTACGTCAAGGTGCTGGTGGTCGTCGAGCGGACCGATGACGTGTCGCTGCTCAGCCTGCGCAACGTGCCGACCGTGCACCTGATCGCGGCCGACCAGCTGAACGCGTACGACGTGCTGTGCAACGACGCGGTGATCTTCACCAGCGCTTCGCTGGACGCCTTCGTCGCCGGTACGCCGAAGGGCAAGTCCGTCAAGGCCGTCGCAACGTCGACCGAGGCCGAGGCCGAGCAGGAGGTAGAAGCATGAGCCACGGAGTCAACAAGGACCCGCGGGACGTGCTGCTGCGGCCGGTCGTGAGCGAGAAGAGCTACGGCCTGCTGGACGAGCAGAAGTACACGTTCGAGGTCGCTCCGGACGCCAACAAGACCGAGATCAAGCTCGCGGTCGAGAAGGTGTTCAAAGTCCGGGTCACTTCCGTCAACACGATCAACCGCAAGGGCAAGCGCCGCCGTACCCGTACGGGCTGGGGCAAGCGTCCTGACACCAAGCGAGCGATCGTCAGCCTCTCCGGCGACGACCGCATCGACATCTTCGGAGGCCAGTCGTAATGGGTATCCGCAAATACAAGCCGACGACGCCGGGCCGCCGTGGCTCGAGCGTGGCCGACTTCGTCGAGCTCACCCGTTCGACCCCTGAGAAGTCCCTGCTCCGCCCGCTGCCCAAGAAGGGCGGCCGGAACAACTCCGGCAAGATCACCACCCGGCACCACGGTGGCGGTCACAAGCGGGCGTACCGCCTGATCGACTTCAAGCGGTACGACAAGGACGGCGTGCCGGCCAAGGTCGCCGAGATCGAGTACGACCCGAACCGCACCGCGCGGATCGCGCTGCTGCACTACGTCGACGGCGAGAAGCGCTACATCCTCGCGCCGGCGAACCTGAAGCAGGGCACGATCGTCGAGAACGGCCCCGCGGCCGACATCAAGGTGGGCAACAACCTGCCGCTGCGCAACATCCCGGTCGGCTCGACGGTGCACGCCGTCGAGATGCGTCCGGGCGGTGGCGCCAAGATGGCTCGCTCCGCCGGTGCCAGCGTTCAGCTGGTCGCCAAGGAGGGCCGGATGGCCACCCTGCGGATGCCGTCGGGCGAGGTCCGGATGGTCGACGTGCGCTGCCGCGCCACCCTCGGTGAGGTCGGCAACGGCGAGCAGTCGAACATCAACTGGGGCAAGGCCGGCCGGATGCGCTGGAAGGGCAAGCGCCCGACCGTCCGTGGTGTCGCCATGAACCCGGTCGACCACCCGCACGGTGGTGGTGAGGGCAAGACCTCGGGTGGACGTCACCCGGTGTCCCCGTGGGGTCAGCCTGAGGGCCGCACCCGCACCCGCAAGGAAAGCGACCGCATGATCGTCCGGCGCCGCAAGGCCGGCAAGAAGCGCTGATAGGGAGCCGGACAGAGATGCCACGCAGCCTCAAGAAAGGCCCGTTCGTCGACCACCACCTGATGAAGAAGGTGGAGGTGCAGAACGAGAAGGGCACCCACAACGTCATCAAGACCTGGTCCCGCCGATCGATGATCGTGCCGGACATGATCGGCCACACGCTCGCGGTGCACGACGGTCGCAAGCACGTGCCGGTGTTCGTGACGGACGCGATGGTCGGGCACAAGCTCGGCGAGTTCGCCCCGACCCGGACGTTCAAGGGCCACGAGAAGGACGACCGCAAGGCACGGCGTCGCTGACCTCGGTCAGGACGAAGCGCAGAGCAACCGACGGAGAGATTCGAACATCATGAGCGTAATGGAGCGTAGGGCTGTCAGTGCCCGTCGCGAGAGCCTGCTGGGCGAGGAGCCCGGGGCCTTCGCGGTCGCGCGCTTCGTCCGCGTGACGCCGATGAAGGCGCGTCGCGTGGTCGACCTGGTGCGCGGCATGGGCGTCGACGACGCACTCGCCACTCTGAAGTTCGCCCCGCAGGCCGCTGCCGCGACCGTGTACAAGGTCGTCGACAGCGCCGCGGCGAACGCCGAGGGCACCGAGCACCTGAGCCGGACCGAGCTGGTCGTGGTGAAGGCCTTCGTGGACGAGGGACCGACGCTGAAGCGTCACCGCCCGCGTGCACAGGGCCGGGCCACCCGGATCGACAAGCGGACCAGCCACATCACCGTGGTCGTGGGTCCGAAGGTCGAGGCGGAGCCGGCCGAAGCCAAGAAGGACGCCAAGAAGGCCGACGGCACCAAGAAGGCCGCCGCCAAGAAGGCCGACGGCACGAAGAAGGCCGCCGCTGAGAAGAAGGGCAGGACCCGCTAGTGGGCCAGAAGGTTAACCCGCACGGGTTCCGACTCGGCATCAGCACGGACCACAAGAGCCGTTGGTACGCCGACAAGCTGTACAAGGACTACGTGGGCGAGGACGTCAAGATCCGCCGTCTGCTGAGCAAGGGCATGGAGCGCGCCGGCATCTCCCGCGTGGAGATCGAGCGCACCCGTGACCGTGTCCGCGTCGACATCCACACCGCCCGTCCGGGCATCGTCATCGGTCGCCGCGGCGCCGAGGCGGACCGGATCCGGGGCAGCCTCGAGGAGCTCACCGGCAAGCAGGTGCAGCTGAACATCCTCGAGGTCAAGAACGCCGAGGTCGACGCGCAGCTGGTCGCCCAGGGCGTGGCCGAGCAGCTGTCCGGCCGCGTGGCGTTCCGCCGCGCGATGCGCAAGGCGATGCAGACCACCATGCGTGGCGGCGCCCTGGGCATCCGGATCCAGTGCTCCGGTCGTCTGGGTGGCGCCGAGATGTCGCGGTCGGAGTTCTACCGCGAGGGCCGGGTGCCGCTGCACACGCTCCGCGCGGACATCGACTACGGCTTCTACGAGGCCCGCACGACCTTCGGCCGGATCGGCGTGAAGGTCTGGATCTACAAGGGTGACGTGGCCGGCTCCCGCGCCGAGCGCGAGGCGCAGGCCGCTGCCCGCGCCGCCACTCAGCAGCGTGGCCGTCCGGCCCGCCGTGACGGTGGCGACCGCGGCGACCGTGGTGGCCGTGGCGGTGACCGTGGTGGTCGTCGTGACGACCGTCGCGACGGCGGCGCCCGTACCGAGGCCCCCAAGGCCGACGCAGCGCCGGCAGCCGACAAGCCGGCCGAGACGACCGGAACGGAGAGCTGAACAGTGCTCATCCCCCGCAAGGTCAAGCACCGCAAGCAGCACCACCCGAAGCGCTCCGGCGCTGCCAAGGGTGGCACCACGCTGGCCTTCGGTGACTTCGGCATCCAGGCCCTGGAGAGCCACTACGTCACCAACCGGCAGATCGAGTCCGCTCGTATCGCGATGACCCGGCACATCAAGCGTGGCGGAAAGGTCTGGATCAACATCTACCCGGACCGCCCGCTGACCAAGAAGCCGGCCGAGACCCGGATGGGTTCCGGTAAGGGTTCGCCCGAGTGGTGGATCGCCAACGTGAAGTCCGGTCGCGTGATGTTCGAACTGTCGGGTGTGCCCGAGGACGTCGCCCGCGAGGCCATGCGCCGCGCGATCCACAAGTTGCCGATGAAGTGCCGCTTCATCACCCGAGAGGCAGGTGAGAACTGATGGCTACCCTGACCGCCGCCGAGCTGCGGAACCTGGGAAAGGACGAGCTTCTGGAGAAGCTCGGTAACGCCAAGGAGGAGCTGTTCAACCTCCGGTTCCAGGCTGCCACGGGTCAGCTGGAGTCCCACGGCCGGCTGCGCGCCGTCCGTAAGGACATCGCCCGCATCTACACGGTGCTGACCGAGCGGGCGCTCGGCATCACCGACGAGGTCGACGCTCCGGTCGCCACGGCTGACGCCGAGGAGACCGAGGAGACCGCGGACGACAGCGAGAAGGCCGGGAGCAAGGCATGACCGAGAACGCAGCGAAGGACGAGACCGTGAGCACGACCAAGGCGCGAGGTGCCCGCAAGACCCGTGAGGGTCTGGTGCTGAGCGACAAGATGGACAAGACCGTCACCGTCGAGGTCGAGGACCGGGTCAAGCACAAGCTGTACGGCAAGGTCATCCGTCGCACCAGCAAGCTCAAGGCCCACGACGAGCAGAACGCCGCCGGTATCGGCGACCGTGTCCTCCTGATGGAGACCCGGCCGCTCTCGGCGACGAAGCGCTGGCGCGTCGTGGAGATCCTCGAAAAGGCGAAGTGACAGACGTCGCCCCGCAGTACCCAATCGAAATCATTCGTTCCGCAAGGCTCACCACGGGTGAGAACCAGCGAGACAACCAGGAGATCAACAGATGATCCAGCAGGAGTCGCGACTGAAGGTCGCCGACAACACGGGTGCCAAGGAGATCTTGTGCATCCGCGTTCTCGGTGGCTCAGGTCGGCGCTACGCCGGTGTCGGTGACACGATCGTCGCCACCGTCAAGGACGCGATCCCGGGTGGTGGCGTCAAGAAGGGCGACGTCGTCAAGGCTGTCATCGTGCGCACCGTGAAGGAGCGCCGGCGTCCGGACGGCTCCTACATCCGGTTCGACGAGAACGCCGCGGTGATCCTCAAGGCCGACGGTGAGCCGCGCGGTACCCGTATCTTCGGGCCGGTCGGCCGCGAGCTGCGGGAGAAGCGCTTCATGAAGATCATCTCGCTCGCTCCGGAGGTGCTCTGAGATGGCGCAGGAGAAGGTGCGGCGTTCGCTGCACGTCAAGAAGGGTGATCTCGTTCGCGTGATCGCCGGCAAGTCCAAGGGTCTCGAGGGCAAGATCATCTCGGTCCTGCCCGAGGTCGAGAAGGTCATCGTCGAAGGCGTCAACCGGGTCAAGAAGCACACCAAGGTGCAGCAGGCCCAGCGCGGCGGCACCACGGGTGGCATCATCACCCAGGAAGCCCCGATCCACGTCTCCAACGTGATGCTGCTCGTCGAGATCACCGACGCGGATGGCAAGAAGCAGAAGGTCACCACCCGCGTCGGCTACAACCGCGTCGAGGTGCAGAAGCGGCGCCCCGACGGTTCGACGTACACCGGGTTCCGCAGCGTGCGTATCTCACGCCGCACCGGCGAGGAGATCTGATGACGACCGCAGCCACCGAGGCGAAGACGCTGCCCCGGCTGAAGACCAAGTACCGCGACGAGATCGTCGGCAAGCTGCAGGACGAGTTCCACTTCGAGAACGTGATGCAGGTACCCGGGCTCACCAAGATCGTGGTGAACATGGGTGTCGGCGAGGCGGCTCGCGACTCCAAGCTGATCGACGGCGCCATCAAGGACCTGGCCGCGATCACCGGCCAGAAGCCGTCGGTGACCAAGGCCCGCAAGTCGATCGCGCAGTTCAAGCTGCGTGAGGGCATGCCGATCGGCGCGCACGTCACGCTGCGCGGCGACCGGATGTGGGAGTTCCTGGACCGGTTGCTGGCGCTCGCGCTGCCCCGGATCCGCGACTTCCGCGGCCTGTCGGCCAAGCAGTTCGACGGCAACGGGAACTACACCTTCGGCCTGACCGAGCAGGTGATGTTCCACGAGATCAACCAGGACCGGATCGACCGGGTTCGCGGGATGGACATCACCGTGGTGACCACCGCCAAGAACGACGACGAGGGGCGCGCGCTGCTGCGGCAGCTCGGCTTCCCGTTCAAGGAGAACTGACGTGGCGAAGACAGCACTCAAGGTCAAGCAGGCCCGCAAGCCGAAGTTCGCGGTGCGTGGTTACACGCGCTGCCAGCGCTGCGGCCGGCCCAAGGCCGTCTTCCGCAAGTTCGGCCTGTGCCGGATCTGCCTGCGCGAGATGGCGCACCGGGGCGAGCTGCCCGGCGTGACGAAGTCCAGCTGGTGACGCAGTACCAAGTCCAGCTGGTGACCATCCGTACCACGGGCACCGTTTTTCTCTCCAACCACCATCTAGTCACCGTAGGTCGCCCGAAGGCGAAACCACGGCGGGAAAGAGGCCCCAGGCCATGACGATGACCGACCCGATCGCAGACATGTTGACACGTCTGCGCAACGCCAACCAGGCGTATCACGAGTCGACCCAGATGCCGTACAGCAAGATCAAGCAGGGCATCGCCGACATCCTCCAGCAGGAGGGCTACATCTCCTCCTACAAGGTGGAGGAGCCGAAGGAAGGCGCCGTCGGCAAAACCCTGATCGTCGATCTGAAGTTCGGCCCGAGCCGGGAGCGCTCCATCGCGGGCGTGCGCCGGATCAGCAAGCCCGGCCTGCGGGTGTACGCGAAGTCGACCAATCTGCCCAAGGTGCTCGGTGGCCTCGGCGTCGCGATCATCTCGACGTCGCAGGGACTCCTGACCGACCGGCAGGCCAAGAACAAGGGCGTTGGCGGGGAAGTCCTCGCCTACGTCTGGTGACGAAGAACCGGAAGGAGGACCACTCTCATGTCTCGCATCGGTAAGCTCCCGATCACGGTCCCGTCCGGCGTCGACGTCACGATCGACGGCCAGACGGTCACCGTGAAGGGTCCCAAGGGTCAGCTCTCGCACGTTGTTGCGGAGCCGATCGTGGTCAACCGCGACGAGGACGGCACGATCGCCGTCTCGCGTCCGGACGACCAGCGCAAGAGCAAGGAACTGCACGGCCTGTCCCGCACCCTGATCGCCAACCTGGTGACCGGCGTGACGGACGGCTACGAGAAGAAGCTCGAGATCGTCGGCGTCGGTTACCGCGTCCTGTCCAAGGGCCCGGCCACGCTGGAGTTCTCGCTCGGCTACAGCCACACCATCACGGTGGAGGCGCCGGACGGCATCACCTTCACGGTGGAGACGCCGACCCGGTTCTCGGTGCAGGGAATCGACAAGCAGTCGGTCGGCGAGGTCGCCGCCAACATCCGCAAGCTGCGCAAGCCCGAGCCGTACAAGGGCAAGGGTGTGCGGTACGCGGGCGAGCAGGTGCGCCGCAAGGTCGGAAAGGCTGGTAAGTAACCATGGCGATCGGATTGCGTCACAACAAGCACTCCGCCAAGAAGACCTCCTCCCGGCTGCGTCGCCAGATCCGCGTCCGCAAGAAGGTCAACGGCACCGCCGACCGGCCGCGCCTGGTGGTCAGCAAGTCCTCCAAGCACCTGTTCGCTCAGGTCATCGACGACGTCGCGGGCGTCACCCTGGTCTCTGCCTCCACCATGGAGGCCGACCTGCGTGGTGCGGAGGCGAACAAGACCGACAAGGCCAAGACCGTGGGCGGCCTGATCGCCGACCGCGCCAAGGCAGCCGGCATCGACTCGGTCGTCTTCGACCGGGCCGGGAACAAGTACCACGGCCGTATCGCGGCCCTGGCCGACGCCGCCCGTGAGGGCGGGCTCGGCTTCTGACATGGCGACACAAAGGGAAGAAGGTAGTTCGAAATGAGCGGAGGCCAGCAGCGTCGCGGAGGCGGCGCCGGTGGTGAGCGCCGTGGCCGTGACGGTGGTCGCGGTCAGGCAGCTGACAAGACCGCCTACATCGAGCGCGTGGTAGCCATCAACCGTGTCGCCAAGGTCGTGAAGGGTGGTCGTCGCTTCAGCTTCACCGCCCTCGTGGTCGTCGGCGACGGTGAAGGCACCGTCGGTGTGGGGTATGGCAAGGCCAAGGAGGTGCCCGCGGCGATCGCCAAGGGTGTCGAGGAGGCCAAGAAGGCATTCTTCAAGGTGCCGAGGATCCAGGGCACCATCCCGCACCCGGTCCAGGGCGAGAAGGCCGCAGGCGTTGTGATGCTGCGTCCGGCCGCTCCCGGTACCGGTGTGATCGCGGGTGGTTCGGCGCGCGCGGTACTGGAGTGCGCCGGGATCCACGACATCCTGAGCAAGTCGCTGGGCTCGTCCAACGCCATCAACGTGGTTCACGCCACCGTCGAGGCGCTGCGCAGCCTGGAGACTCCGGAGGCCGTGGCGGCTCGCCGTGGTCTGCCGGTCGAGCACGTCGCCCCGGCGGCGCTGCTGAAGGCGCGGGCGGAGGTGGCTTCCTGATGGCTCGCCTGAAGGTGACCCAGACCCGTTCCGGCATCGGTGGCAAGCAGAACCAGCGCGACACACTGCGGACCCTGGGCGTGAAGCGGATCGGCGACGTCGCCGTTCACGACGACCGCCCGGAGATCCGGGGCATGGTGCGCACGGTTCGCCACCTCATCACCGTCGAAGAGGTTGACTGACATGGCGCTCAAGGTTCACCACCTGCGTCCGGCGCCCGGCGCCAAGACCGCCAAGACCCGCGTGGGTCGTGGTGAGGGCAGCAAGGGCAAGACGGCCGGCCGCGGTACCAAGGGCAGCAAGGCCCGTAACAACATCCCCGAGAACTTCGAGGGTGGCCAGATGCCGCTGCACATGCGGCTGCCGAAGCTGAAAGGCTTCAAGAGCAGGAACCGAGTGGAGTTCCAGGTCGTTAACCTGGACAAGCTCGGACAGCTGTTCCCCGAAGGTGGCGAGGTCGGTGTGACCGACCTGGTCGCCAAGGGCGCGGTCCGCGACAGTCTCCCGGTGAAGGTGCTGGGCGACGGCGAGCTGACCGTTGCACTGCAGGTTTCGGTACACAAGTTCTCCAAGACCGCCAAGGACAAGATCCTTGCGGCCGGAGGATCAGCCACCGAGGTGTGAGTGCCAGGGCTCGTGCGAGCCAGCGTTTGTTATTGTCGCGCTGGAGTTCGGACGAGCCCTGGTTCGTCTCTTGCCCAGCTGCTTTGCTAGGCCCCTGCCCTGACCGGGCAAGGGAAACTTGTGGGAGGACAGGGTGTTAGGCGCCTTTGCCAACGCGTTCAAGACTCCGGACCTGCGCCGGAAGATCTTGTTCGTGCTCTTCATCGTCGTGATCTTCCGGATCGGCTCGGTCGTGCCGGCGCCTGGCGTCAACGTCCAGTCGCTGGACACCTGCCTCAACCAGGCGACCTCGGGTTCGAACGCGAACCTGTACAACCTGATCAACCTGTTCTCCGGTGGGGCACTGCTGCAGCTCGCGATCTTCGCGCTCGGCATCATGCCGTACATCACCGCCAGCATCATTCTGCAGCTGCTCACCGTGGTCATCCCGCGGTTGGAGTCGCTGAAGAAGGAGGGCCAGGCGGGACAGACCAAGATCACCCAGTACACCCGCTTCCTGACGGTCGGTCTGGCGATCCTGCAGGCGACCGCGTTCGTCGCGCTCGCCCGGACCCCCGGCCGGCTGTTCCAGGGCTGCAACGAGCCCCTGCTGCACAACGACGGCTGGTTCGCGGTCACCGTGATGGTGCTGACCATGACCGCCGGTACCGGTGTGGTGATGTGGCTCGGTGAGCTGATCACCGACCGCGGCGTCGGCAACGGCATGTCGATCCTGATCTTCACCCAGATCGTCGCCACCTTCCCGTCGCAGCTGTGGAGCATCCGCAAGCAGAAGGGCATCGCCACCTTCATCGTCGTGCTCGCCATCGGTCTGGTGATCATGGCCGCGGTCATCTTCATCGAACAGGCGCAGCGCCGGATCCCGGTGCAGTACGCCAAGCGGATGGTCGGCCGGAAGATGTTCGGCGGTACCTCGACCTACATCCCGCTGAAGGTGAACCAGGCGGGTGTGATCCCGGTCATCTTCGCCTCCAGCCTGATGTATCTACCGGTGCTGGTCAGTCAGTTCCGACAAGACGAAGGCTGGGCGCAGTGGATCCAGGGCAACCTCGTCAAGGGTGATCACCCGATCTACATCGTGACGTATGTCGCCCTGATCATCTTCTTCACGTACTTCTATGTCTCGATTACCTTCAATCCGAAGGAAGTTGCAGACAACATGAAGAAGTACGGCGGCTTCATCCCCGGGATCCGGGCGGGTCGGCCGACCGAGGAGTACCTCTCCTACGTCCTGTCCCGCATCACGCTGCCCGGCGCCATCTACCTAGCGGCGATCTCGCTGATCCCGCTGATCGCACTGGTCCTGCTGAACGCCAGCCAGAACTTCCCGTTCGGTGGCACGTCGATCCTGATCATGGTCGGCGTCGGTCTGGACACGGTGAAGCAGATCGAGTCGCAGCTGCAGCAGCGTAATTACGAAGGGTTCCTGCGCTGATGAGAATGTTGCTGATGGGTCCGCCCGGAGCGGGTAAGGGGACGCAGGCAAAGGTGCTTGCGGACCGTCTCGGCATCCCGGCCGTATCCACCGGCGACATCTTCCGCGCGAACGTGAAGGACGAGACCGAGCTCGGTCTCGAGGCGAAGCGCTACATGGACGCGGGCAACTACGTCCCGGACGAGGTCACCAACGCAATGGTGCGGGACCGGCTGTCCGAGGCGGACGCGGGTGACGGCTTCCTGCTGGACGGGTACCCGCGCACCCTTCCCCAGGTCGGCACCCTCGACGACATCCTGGCCGACCACGGCCACCAGTTGAACGCCGTGGTCGCGCTGGTCGCGGACATCGACGTACTGGTGGACCGGATGCTGCGCCGGTCCAAGGTCGACGGGCGCTCGGACGACTCCGAAGAGGTCATCCGGCACCGCCAGGAGGTCTACGCCGCCGAGACCAAACCGCTGCTGCGGGTCTACGCCCAGCGCGGCCTGCTGGTCGAGGTGGACGGCGTCGGCGAGATCGCCGAGGTCAGCGAGCGCGTGCTCGCCGCCCTCAAGACTCTGGATGGTTAGAACCGAGCTGTGATGTTCAAGGACCGCGGGATCGAGATCAAGAGCCGCGAGCAGATCCTGTCCATGCGTACGGCCGGCCTGGTGGTCGGCCGCACGCTGGAACTGCTCCGTGCCGAGGTCCGACCCGGAATCACCACCGGTGAGCTGGACGCGATCGCGGAGGACCAAATCCGGTCCTCCGGCGCGACCCCCTCGTTCAAGGGCTACCACGGTTTCACCGGCTCCATCTGCGCGTCGGTGAACGAGGAGATCGTGCACGGCATCCCCGGCGACCGGGTGCTGGGCGAGGGTGACGTCATCTCGATCGACTGCGGCGCGATCGTGAACGGCTGGCACGGCGACGCTGCGATCACGGTGCCCGTCGGCGAGGTGGCGCCCGAACTGCTCGAGCTCGCGAAGGTGTGCGAGGAGTCGATGTGGCACGGGTTCGCCGCCGCCCGGCTGGGTGGTCGGCTGACCGACATCTCCGCCGCCGTCGAGCGCCACGTCCGCGCCAACTCGTCGTACGGGATCGTCGAGGACTTCGTCGGGCACGGGATCGGGTCCGCGATGCACCAGCCGCCGAACGTGCCGAACTACGGCAAGGCCGGCAAGGGCCCGAAGCTGATCGAGGGCCTGGCCCTGGCGGTCGAGCCGATGCTCACGCTGGGCAAGCAGGACAACCACACGCTCGAGGACGACTGGACGGTCGTCACCGACGACGGCACGGCCGCGGCGCACACCGAGCACACCTTCACGCTGACCCCGCAGGGTCCGTGGGTGCTGACCGCCCTGGACGGCGGCGAGGCCCGGCTCAAGGAGCTCGGTGTCACCTTCGGTCCATTGGCCGACTGAGACTGATCAGCGGCCCACTGGCCGACGGACAGCGGGGTCCGTCCATCGGGGGACGCCGTGCGCTCCCAGGCTGAGGCACACTTGGCACATGCCCAGTCAGTACCAGCCACACCAGCGCTTCACCGAGGCCGACCGCGACAAGATCGCGGGCCGGCTGCGGGACGCCTTCGCCGACGGTCGGCTGGACCAACCCGAGTTCACCTCGCGGCTCGACCAGCTGTACGCCGTGCAGACGTACGGCGAGCTGGAACCGCTGGTGCGCGATCTGCCGCCGGTCCGGACCTACCAGACCCCCGCGATGGTGCAGGACAGCAAACCCGCTCCCGCCCCCGGTGAGTTCCCCGAGCGGAAGAAGAACAACCAGCAGCCGTCGCTGCGCCAGGCGGCCGGCGGCTTCACCGGCATCGTGATGATCAACGTCGTCATCTGGTTCGTCATCGGCCTCGCCAACGGCGGGCACTGGCCGCACTTCTGGCCGGTCTGGCTGCTCATCCCCTGGGCGTTCATCGTCCTGGGCAACCTCGGAAAGCGCCGTTGACGGCGGCTCCGGTCGGTCGCCGCGCCCTCCGGCCGCGGCTCAAGCCGGCCTGGGCGTGGCAATTCCGGCAGGGATCCGCGCTCGTCTATGTGCTCTGGTTCATCGTCGCCGTCCCGCTGGTGATCATCGGCCTGCTGGTCGAGCCGCGCTGGGTCGGCTGGATGGTGCTGGCCTGGTTCCTGGTGCTGATCGTCTTCACCCTGGCCACCCGGCTGTCCGAGGCCAGGTTGCGGCGGTCCTGGGAGGACGTCGTCGAGCAGATGGGCTGGCACTTCAACGCGGTCGATGCGGACCTGTTGGAGCGCTGGCAGTTCCCGCCGTTCAACGCTGACCCAGCGGCAGAGGTCGTCGACGTGACGGCGGGGCGGCATCGCGGGCGGGAGTTCTGGACCGGCCGCCTCCGGTACAAGGTCCGGCGCCGCCAACTCGGCTTCGACTTCCTCGACCTGGAGGTCGAGCGGCCGCTGCCGCCCCTGCAGGTGCTGCCCGCCTCACTGGCACCCTTGGCCGCGGCCAGCCTGCTGCCGATCAAGCTGTCCGTGGACGGGCTTCCCGAGCCGTACCAGTTGTTCAACGGCCGGGAAGACCTGGCCATCGAGGTGCTCCACCCGCGGGCGGTCGAGGCCCTCACGCCGGTGCCGCCCTTCGGCTTCAGCTGCGAGGGCCGTCGCTTCGTAGTGGTTCTCGCCGCCTACCGCGACGCCGGTACTGCGCTGGCGCAACTGGACGCCGCCTGTGACCTGCTGGACCTCATGCCCGAGCACGTCTGGCAGACCGGCGAGCAGTGGGCCGCCACGAGACCCCTGACTGACCAGACCTAGCTCGCTGGCATACTTTGGAGCGTCAGACACCTGGAACTCACGCGTCGCGGTTGACGCTCACTACCCGTCGCCAGGCGGGCGCTCCGGCCCGCAGGACTGGAGCCCGCGGAGGCCGATTGGGTTTCCAGCCGGTAGGTGGCGTACACTCTTCCCTTGGCCCATTGTGGCCTCTGATCGTGCTGCCCGCGGCTGCTCGATGAGCGCATTCTGTGTGCCGTCGGGAGGGTGGCCTTCGTTCAGGGGTGCGGGCCGGTAGTACCACCCATTCAGTTGTCGTCTACAGAAGTGCGAGGACATGCCCAAAAAAGAGGGAGTCATCGAACTCGAGGGCACCATCGTTGAGGCCCTGCCGAACGCGATGTTCCGTGTTGAGCTGTCCAACGGGCACAAGGTGCTCGCGCACATCAGCGGCAAGATGAGGCAGCACTACATCCGGATCCTCCCCGAGGATCGGGTCGTCGTGGAGCTGTCGCCGTACGACCTCACCAGGGGTCGCATCGTCTACCGGTACAAGTAACCACCACATCACCTGTCGAAGAAAGAAGCTCGATGAAGGTCAATCCGAGCGTCAAGAAGATCTGCGACAAGTGCAAGGTGATCCGCCGTCACGGCCGGGTCATGGTGATCTGCGAGAACCCGCGGCACAAGCAGCGGCAAGGCTGATCCAGCCCCACCTCGAGCAGCACAGCACTTTCGCACCACAGCGCGCACGCTCGTCCAGCAAAGCAACAGGCTGGATGCTGCCCCCGGAACAGAGGCCGGGGCCTTGCCGGTGAAATCCCGAGAGATCGGGCAGAGCACCGAGGCGGGCAAGGACGCGGCGCGCCACCACACCTCTGCCGACGAAAGGAACACCGCCACATGGCACGCCTCGTAGGGGTCGACCTGCCGCGCGACAAGCGCATCGAGGTCGCTCTCACCTACATCTTCGGTGTAGGTCGTACTCGCGCCCTGAAGACGCTCGAAGCCACCGGGATCTCCGGTGACAAGCGCGTCCACGAACTGGGCGACGAAGAACTGGTCAAGCTCCGGGACTTCATCGAAGGCAACTACAAGATCGAAGGTGACCTCCGTCGCGAGGTGACCGCGGACATCCGCCGCAAGATCGAGATCGGGTCGTACCAGGGTCGCCGGCACCGCAGCGGCCTGCCGGTGCGCGGTCAGCGCACGCGGACCAACGCCCGTAGCCGCAAGGGTCGCCGTAAGGCGATCGCCGGCAAGAAGAAGACGAAGTGATGACCCGGATGACCGTCGACCACCCCAGGAGCAACTGACCTATGCCTCCCAAGAGCCGCACCGCGGCGGGCGCGAAGAAGGTGCGCCGCAAGGAGAAGAAGAACGTGGCCGCCGGCCACGCGCACATCAAGAGCACGTTCAACAACACGATCGTGACGATCACCGACCCGACCGGCGCGGTCATCTCGTGGGCCTCCGCGGGCACCGTCGGCTTCAAGGGTTCGCGCAAGTCCACCCCGTTCGCCGCGCAGATGGCAGCCGAGGCTGCCGGCCGTCGCGCGATGGAGCACGGCATGCGCAAGATCGACGTCTTCGTCAAGGGTCCCGGCTCCGGCCGTGAGACCGCGATCCGTTCGCTGGGTGCCGTCGGCCTCGAGGTCGGCACCATCCAGGACGTGACCCCGACCGCCCACAACGGCTGCCGCCCTCCCAAGCGGCGCCGGGTCTGACCCAGAGAAAGGTAGGCAGCGAAAATGGCCCGTTACACCGGACCCATGACCAAGAAGTCGCGCCGTCTCGGGGTCGACCTCGTCGGTGGCGACAAGGCGTTCGAGCGTCGTCCGTACCCGCCGGGTATGCACGGCCGCGGCCGTCCCAAGGAGAGCGAGTACCTGCTTCAGCTCCGTGAGAAGCAGAAGGCCCGCTACGCCTACGGCGTGCTGGAGAAGCAGTTCAGCCTGTACTACAAGGAGGCCTCGCGGCGTCCTGGTAAGACCGGTGACAACCTGCTGATCATCCTCGAGTCCCGCCTCGACAACGTGGTGTACCGCGCCGGTCTGGCCCGGACCCGTCGTCAGGCACGTCAGCTTGTCGTGCACGGTCACTTCACCGTGAACGGCATCAAGGTGAACATCCCGTCGTACCGGGTCTCGGCCCACGACGTGATCGACGTCCGGCCGAAGTCGGCCGAGATGACGCCGTTCATCATCGCCAGGGAGACCCACTCCGAGCGAGTGGTTCCGGCCTGGCTCGAGGCGCTGCCCGAGCGGCTGCGGATCCTCGTGCACCAACTGCCCACCCGGGCACAGATCGACACCCAGGTCGCCGAGCACCTGATCGTCGAGCTCTACTCGAAGAACTGATCCGGTTCCCGCCGGTGGCCTCGCGGCCGCCGGCGGGCCGGTTCGTTCCTCGGTCTGCGACCTCAAATAGTGGTCGTCGCGGAACTAGAAGGAAGAACACACAGTGCTTATTGCGCAGCGCCCCACCCTGGCCGAAGAGGTCGTCGACGAGCACCGCTCGCGGTTCGTGATCGAGCCGCTGGAGCCGGGCTTCGGCTACACCCTCGGCAACTCCATCCGCCGTACCCTGCTGTCGTCCATCCCGGGCGCCGCCGTGACCAGCATCAAGGTCGACGGCGTGCTGCACGAGTTCTCGACGGTTGCCGGGGTCAAGGAAGACGCCACCCAGCTGATCCTGAACCTGAAGGACCTGGTCGTCTCCTCCGAGCACGACGAGCCGGTCACCATGTACCTGCGCAAGCAGGGCCCCGGTGACGTCACCGCCGCCGACATCGCGCCGCCGGCCGGCGTCGAGGTGCACAACCCGGACCTGAAGATCGCCACTCTGAACGAGAAGGGCCGGCTCGAGATGGAGCTGGTCGTCGAGCGGGGCCGCGGCTACGTGTCCGCGATCCAGAACAAGTCCGCCGACGCCGAGATCGGCCGGATGCCGGTCGACTCGATCTACTCGCCGGTCCTCAAGGTCACCTACAAGGTCGAGGCGACCCGTGTCGAGCAGCGCACCGACTTCGACCGTCTCGTCGTGGACGTCGAGACCAAGCCGTCGATGCTGCCCCGCGACGCCGTCGCGTCGGCCGGTAAGACGCTGGTCGAGCTGTTCGGCCTGGCCCGTGAGCTGAACGTCGAGGCCGAGGGCATCGACATCGGCCCGTCGCCGGTCGACGAGCAGATGGCGGCCGACCTGGCCCTGCCGGTCGAGGACCTGCAGCTGACCGTCCGGTCGTACAACTGCCTCAAGCGCGAGGGCATCCACACCGTGGGTGAGCTGATCTCGCGCAGCGAGCAGGACCTGCTGGACATCCGCAACTTCGGCTCCAAGTCGATCGACGAGGTCAAGCTGAAGCTGGCCGAGATGGGCCTGTCGCTGAAGGACTCGCCCCCCGGCTTCGACCTGCGCGCCGCCGCCGAGGCGTACGGCGACGACGCCGAGGACGAGGACGAGAGCTTCGCCGAGACCGAGCAGTACTGACAGTCCGGCCCTGCACCGCACGGCCCATCCCAAGGTCCGACCCGGGCCTGAGATTTCCTGGAGTCAACAGAGATGCCTACCCCTACCAAGGGATCCCGCCTCGGCGGCAGCCCGGCGCACGAGAAGCTGATCCTCAGCAACCTCGCGACCTCGCTGTTCGAGCACGGCTCGATCACCACCACCGCGACCAAGGCCAAGCGCCTGCAGCCGCTGGCGGAGTCGATGATCACCAAGGCCAAGCGTGGTGACCTCAACTCGCGTCGTCAGGTGATGAAGCGGATCCGCGACAAGTCCGTCGTGCACGTGCTGTTCACCGAGATCGGTGAGCGGTTCGCGGACCGTCCGGGCGGTTACACCCGGATCACCAAGCTCGGCCCCCGCAAGGGCGACAACGCCCCCATGGTGAAGATCGAGCTGGTCGAGGCCCTGGCGGACTCGCCGAAGGCCAAGGCCGCGGCGAAGAAGGCCACCCCGGCCAAGAAGGCGACCGCGAAGAAGGCCGCCGCCGAGGACGAGGCGAAGACCGAGGACGCCGAGGCTCCGGCCGAGGCGACCAAGGTCCAGGACGTCGTGGCCGCCAAGTACGAGGGCTCCGCGGCCCCGAACGAGGACGGCTCGGCGCCGGAGGGCTTCGACATCAAGGGCAACGAGAACTCGATGAAGTACCACACCACCGAGTCGCCCTGGTACGACCAGACCGAGGCTGAGGTCTGGTTCAGCACCGAAGAGGCCGCCGAGGCCGCCGGCTTCACCAAGGCCGGCGAGACCGAGGACAAGTAGCACCTCGCAGTCGCTGTCAGCGCCTCTCCGCTTTCGGGCGGAGGGGCGCTGCTGCGTTAGATTGCCCTGTGCGTTGGCGAATTGACCTGAGGTACGACGGCACCGGTTTTCACGGCTGGGCCCGTCAGACAGCCCTCAGGACCGTGCAGGAGACCGTTGAGGAAGCGCTGCGGACCGTACTGCGGCTCCCGGAGCCTCCGGTGGTCACCTGCGCCGGGAGAACCGACACGGGAGTCCATGCCCGCGGTCAGGTGGCCCATGTGGACCTGGAGACCCCTATGACTGCCGGAGACCTGTTCAGGCGGCTCAACGGCGTACTGCCGGTGGATGTGGCCGTTACGGGGCTAGGGGAGGCTCCGGCGGGCTTCGACGCCAGGTTCTCCGCTTTGTCCCGCCGGTACGTCTACCGCGTCTGTGACGACCCGGCAGGCTGGGATCCGCTGCGCCGCCAGGAGGTACTGCGGGTCGGCAGGCCGCTGGACGTGGGCCGGATGAACCTGGCTGCTTCCGAGTTGCTGGGCGAGCACGATTTCGCCGCCTTCTGCAAGAAGCGCGAGGGGGCGAGCACAGTCAGAGCCCTGCTGGACTTCTCCTGGGCCCGGGTGGCTCCTGGGCTACTGGAGGGCACAGTGATCGCCGATGCCTTCTGCCACTCGATGGTGCGGGCTCTGGTCGGCTCGATCATCCCGGTGGGCGACGGGCGCCGTGAGGTGGATTGGCCCACCAGCGTGCTCGCCGCGCGCGTGCGGGACTCGGCAGTGACCGTACTGCCCGCGCACGGGCTCACCCTGGAAGAAGTGCGCTACCCGGCAGACGAAGACCTGGCCGCGCGGGCCGTGCAGTCCCGCCAGGTCAGGGGAGAGGTGTACCACCGTGGCTGACCACTACTTCTCGGCTGAGCCCACCTCAGCCGACGTACGGCGTACCGTCGAGGCGCGGATCTGGGGGCGTGAGTACACCTTCACCACGGCGACCGGGGTCTTCTCCCGGGACCGCTTGGACCTCGGTACGTCGGTCCTGCTGCGCGAGGTGGAGCCACCCCGCGGCGGCGGGACGTACCTCGACCTGGGTACGGGGTACGGGCCTATCGCCTGCGCCCTGGCGGTAGAGGCTCCGGAGGCCCAGGTGTGGGCGGTCGACGTGAACAACCGGGCGCTCGAGTTGACCGCGGAGAACGCGAAAGCGGCCGACGTCGCGGAGCGGGTGCACCCGGCGCTGGTGGACGACGTACCGGCCGAGCTGCGGTTCGACGAGATCTGGTCCAACCCAGCGATCCACATCGGCAAGCCCGAGCTGCACAGGATGCTGCTGCACTGGCTGGCCCGGCTTGCCCCCGGCGGCGTGGCATGGTTCGTCGTCGGCAAGAACCTGGGCGCGGACTCGCTGCAGCGATGGCTGACGGAGCAGGGGTACCCCTGCGAACGCACGGCCAGCGCGAAGGGTTTCAGGGTTCTGCGGGTGACTGCAACGAATGAGGCTCCAGCGCCGTCCTGAGGGTATGGAGGCAGCCTTGGCGGCAGCAGAGGCGCATACCGGCGCGATCGACTTCGAGCTGTGGGTGACCGAGAAGTCGGACGCGCTGCTGCGGTTCGCCTACATCCTCACCGGCGACGTCACGCTGGCCGAGGATGCGGTCCAGGACGCCCTCACGACGGCCTGTGCACGCTGGGGCCGGGTCAGCCGGGCCGACGACCCCGAGGCGTACGTGAAGCGGATGGTGGTGAACGCGCACATCTCCTGGTGGCGCCGCTTCCGCCGCCGCGAGGCACCTGCAGCGGAGCCCACTCGAACGGCACCGGCCTCCCCGGACGGCACAGCCGCCCGGGCCGACGCGGAAGCCGTCTGGGCGCTCTGTGCGACCCTCCCGGACCGGCAACGCGCCGCGGTGGTGTTGCGCTTCTACGAGGAGCTCTCGTACGCCGAGATCGCGGACCTGCTGCACTGCGCGGAAGCCACCGCCAGATCCCACGTCCACCGGGCACTGGCTGTTCTGAAGAACACGCTGAGCAAGGAAGGAGCCGAGGATGCCTGAACCGGAGTACGGGCCTGAGCAGGAACTCGGCCCCAAGATCGCCGACGCTCTCCAGACCAAGGCGCATACCGCCCGCGGGCTGCAGGCGCGCGGACTGGCTCAGGTGGCGCGCAAGCGGGTACGCCGTCGGCGGCAGACGTTGATCGCGGGCTCGGCGGCCGTCGTGGTCGCCCTGTCGATCGGTGGTGTCTGGGGTGCCATCGGCGGCCCTTCGCCGGTCTCGACGAGTGCCAGCGACAGCAGCGCCGCGGGCTCGGGCGAAGCTGACGCCAAGGGGGCGGCGCCGTCCGTGGCGGGCCCGGCGTGTCCGGACCAGCACCCGATCCTGACGGCGGGCAGCCATGAGGCAGTGCCGCCCGGTGTGGGCCTCGATGTGGAACTTCCGGTCTACGGGCTTCAGGCGTGCCGCTACCGGCTCCTGGCGGGCGACACGATGCTGCTGGGTGCCGCGACCTTCAACGCGACCACGGCCCAGCAAGTGGTCGACGCCATCAAGGTGCTCCCCGAGAGGAACCCGACCCTGCCCGTCTTCAAGTGCACGCCCGACACGGCCCGTCCGTCGGAGGCGATCGTCCTGCGCTTCGACACCAGGCTGGGCATCCGGGAGATCTGGGTCGGCTACGACGGCTGCTCCTCGGCCGGCTTCTTCACCGGCTCCCGCACCTTCGGCCTCTACGCCGCCCCGCTCAAACTCTTCATGAAAGGCACCATCCGCCCCACCGAAGGCACCTATCTGGACCACCTCAAGGGCTGGTAGCTACTCCAACGACTGCCCCTGCCCTCGCCTGCTGTTCAGCTGCCGCACGTTGTCCGGTACCGCGCCGTCCCCGCCACTCGCCCGGAAGGACGCGTCAGGCGGCGTCTGCCCACCCAGAAACTTCCGCAGGTGGTCGACCTCAGGATCAGGTGCGGCCTGGTTGATCGCCTGGTCGCGGTGCCAGTCGCGCGAGTGATTCTCGATGCCGGATGTTGAGGTGCTCAAGGCGGTCACCGCGCGCCCGGCACTCTGGTGACCGGCGATGCTCTTGGCCACGTCGGACTGGAGTTCGCTGCCCTGCGCTGCCGCGACATCTGCCAGGTGTGGCCGCATCGCCTGGACCAGTTGGGTTCTGACCACATCCCGATGCTCGGCGGGCATGACATCGCCCAGCCGTTCGTCGATCACCATGTCGGCGACGGCTGCCCAGCGGTCGGTTCGGTCCGCCTGCTCGAGGCCTTCGCGTACCTGGCTCTGGGGCAGGCCGGAGACCTCTGCCGCACCGCGAATCAGTTCGTCGGTCGCCGCCGTGTAGGCCGGATAGGAGTCGATCGACTCGGCGCTGAGCAGTCCCGGCTGCGCGCGGTCCATGCCGATGTCCTGGATCACGTCGTCGACATTCTCGTGCGCCCAGGTCTCGGTCAGCCCTTCCTCCAGCACCAGGGTGTCGGGGGAGTAGACCGGGGTCGCGCCGGGAGCACTGTCATCCCCGAGCGTGTTGGTCAGGTGCTTGGCCTCATGGACCACGGTGAGGACGGCATCCCGCGCGTTGACCAGTTCGTCCTCGGTGAGCGGTCGGCCGGCGGTATAGGCCTGGGCGACCGGCTTGAGCACCCTGTCGACGTTGACAGTCATCCCACCGTCGTCCATGGCACTCCCGCCGGCGTTCGACCGTGTTTCCTCGTACAGCTCGCCGTTCCAGCGCGACGCGGTACCGGACAGTTTCTCCACCGACCGGACGACGCCGGCTACCCAGAGGTACTCGTTGCTGTTGGGTGGGACCGGTCGACCCGCGCTCATCCGGGCGAACTCTGCAGGTGGTCGATCAGCCGGACCAGCGGGCTGTTGAGCCTGCGGATCGCTCCGGCCTCGCGGACCGGCGCCTCGTCGGCGAGGGCGCCGATCTGCTCGATGGTCCGCTCGAGCTGAGGTATCCGGGTCCCGGCCGGCCCGTCGTCGTTGATCGCCCGGGCGAACAGGACCTGGGCCTGCCGGAACTGCTCGCTGCTCGCCTTGGCGGGACCGGCGAGAAGGCGGGGCAGTTGGCCGGCGCGAAAGCGCGCGCGTTCGCGGCCGCGCTCGTCCTGGACTTGTTCCGCCAGGTTGCGCAGTCGCTCGCCCTCGGCCCGCACCACGTCGGGCGTGGTGCCCTTGAGGTCGGACAGCAGCCGCCTCATCTCGGCCTGGAAGGTCTCGTAGTCGACCGGCTCGTCGTTCATCGGGCTCCCTGTTCGCTCGGCGTAGACGATAACGGTTCGCGGTCGCACGGAGCGCCGGTCAGACTGGGGGTATGGGTCATGTGGATGTTGCCGGGATCGGGTTCGAGCTGCCGGACGGGCGGGTGTTGCTGGACGACATCACGTTCCGGGTCGGGGACGGGGCCAAGGTCGCGCTGGTCGGCGCGAACGGGTCCGGGAAGACCACGCTGACCAGGATCATCGCGGGCGACCTGAAGCCGCACAGCGGGAGCATCGGGCGATCCGGCGGGCTCGGCGTGATGCGGCAGTTCGTCGGGTCGGTGCGGGACGAGACCACCGTCCGCGACCTGCTGCTCGGGGTCGCGCCGGAGCGGATCCGGACGGCCGCCGCGAAGCTCGACCAGGCCGAGCTGGCGATGATGGAGGCCGACGACGAGAAGACCCAGTTGCGCTATGCCCACGCCGTCTCCGAGTGGGGCGAGGCCGGCGGGTACGACGCCGAGGTGCTCTGGGACGTCTGTACCACGGCCGCCCTCGGCATCCCCTTCGACAACTGCCGGTGGCGCGAGGTGAAGACGCTGTCAGGTGGTGAGCAGAAGCGGCTCGTGCTGGAGGCGTTGCTACGCGGGCCCGACGAGGTACTGATGCTCGACGAGCCGGACAACTACCTCGACGTGCCGGGCAAACGCTGGCTGGAGGAGCAGCTCAACGCCACCCAGAAGACGGTGCTCTACATCAGCCACGACCGTCAACTGCTGGCCAACACCGCGACCCGGATCGTCACCGTCGAACTAGGGGCCGCGGGCAACACCGCGTGGACCCACGGCGGCGGTTTCCGCACGTACCACGCGGCCCGGGAGCACCGGTTCGAGCGGTTCGAGGAGCTCCGCAAGGTCTGGGACGACGAGCACGCCAAGCTGCGCGCGCAGATGCTGATGTACAAGCAGAAGGCGGCGTACAACTCCGACATGGCCTCGCGCTACCGGGCGGCGCAGACCCGGCTGCGGAAGTTCGAGGAGGCCGGGCCGCCCGAGGCGATCCCCCGCGAGCAGAAGGTCAGCATGCGGCTGACCGGCGGCCGCACCGGCAAGCGCGCGGTCGTCTGCACCGCCGTCGAGCTGACCGGCCTGATGAAGCCGTTCGACCTCGAGGTCTGGTACGGCGAACGCGTGGCTGTCCTCGGTTCGAACGGCTCGGGCAAGTCGCACTTCCTGCGCCTGCTGGCGAATGGCGGCTCCGACCCGGACATCGAGCACCAGCCCGTCGGAGAGGTGGCGATCCCGCCGGTCGTGCACACCGGCAACGCCAAGCTGGGCGCTCGCGTGCGGCCGGGGTGGTTCGCGCAGACGCACGAACACCCGGAGCTGGTCGGCAAGACGCTGCTGGAGATCCTCCATCGCGGTGACGACCATCGCGAAGGCATGGGTCGCGAGCTGGCCTCGCGGAAGCTGGATCGGTACGAGCTGGCCCACGCGGCCGAGCAGACCTTCGACAGCCTGTCGGGTGGCCAGCAGGCGCGGTTCCAGATCCTCCTGCTCGAGCTGTCCGGCGCCACGCTGCTGCTGCTCGACGAGCCGACCGACAACCTGGACGTGGAGTCGGCCGAGGCGCTGGAGGAAGGCCTGGACTCCTTCGACGGCACAGTGCTGGCTGTCACCCACGACCGCTGGTTCTCCCGCGGCTTCGACCGCTTCCTGGTATTCGGCAGCGACGGCTCGGTCTACGAGTCCCCGGAGCCCGTCTGGGACGAGGGCCGGGTAGAGCGCGCCCGCTAGCCGCAGTACTGCGCGTGGGGCTGCTCCCAGCTCGCTAGACGGGCTGGGGGCGGTCCACGCGGTACACGTAGTGGAGTGGGTCGTCGATGGGGTTGTCAGGCTCCATCGGACCCTCGGCGACGCGATGGAAGCCGGCCCGCTCCAGCGCCCGCCAGGACGGCCGGTTGCCGGCCACCACTGCGACCATGATCGCGGCCGAGTCCGGGTATGCCGACCAGGTGTCCGCGACGATCGCGGCGATCATCGCAGTCCCGATTCCCTGACCCGTGAGGCTTGCCTCCCCGATCAGGTAGTCGATCGTGGCCGCCTCGGCCGGTACGTCGGTCAACGCCTCGAACTCGGTCAGGTACTCCGGATAATCGCGCAGCTTGCACCGCTGGATCAGGCCCACCGGGAGGTCGTCCCGCAGTACCAGCAGGTCCTCCGACGGTTCACCGCCGTCGGCGCTCGTCCCGAAGTCCCGCTCGACCGCTTCGGGACGGGTCTCGTGGTTCCACCAGCGCGCGACGTGCGGGTTCGCCAGCCACCCGGCGAGCAGCGGGAAGTCGGCGCGGGTCAACCAACGGAAGCTGTAGCTCATGTCCCCTCCTGACAGATGCTGACGTCAAAACCATTGGCCAACCGTCAGCGTCCTATTTGCTGGTACGCCGCCGGTAGTACCGCGCCTGGCGAGCTCGCTGGCCGCAGGAGGGATCGCAGAACCGCCGTCGCGGGTGGGTCTTCACGAACAGCATCCGGCAGTTCGGACCCAGGCAGCGGACCACCTCGTCGGGTCCGGCCGCGAGGGTTATCGCGTCGGTGGCCAGGTCGGCCAGCAGACGCGTGGTCCCCGTGGTCGACGAGTTCCCGACGGCGACCGGGTCTGCGCCGGGTCTCCACTCCAACTGCAGCGAGGAGTGTGCCTGAGCAGCGCAATCGTTGAGGGCGGCGATCGACTCGTCGCCCGGATGCTCCCCGTCGGCGAGCGCGGCGAGCACGCGATGGGCGTGATCCCGGAAGTCCCGCACCCGCCCCGCATCCCGAGCCGGCACGACGACCGGCCTCGCGGCTGACCCGGTCGCATCCGCCTCGCCGTGGAGTTCGGCGTACGAGCTGAACCAGCCGTTGAGGAGTTCGGCCGAGGCCAGGTAGTCCAGGATCTCGCCGCGGTCGTCGTACCGCGTGTTCGCGAACTCGACGACGAGCGGCTCGGTGCCCAGCAGCGGATACTCCACGCACTGACGATAACAAGAACTTCTTGCCGTCAGACTGTGAAGCACCAGCCTTGTTTATAGGCGGCCCAGTGCTCGGGCGTAGCGGTGAAGTCGACGTACAACGCGAGCCCGAAGTTCTCCCGTCCGGCCTTGCCGAGCCCTAACCGAGCACCTCGTACCGCGGCCTGCACCGTCTCCGCGTGACCCCAGTGCGACGGGTTGCTCTCCCAGTACGCCGGCAGGCCCATCAGCAGGTCCACGTTGGGCGGAGTGACCTCGAGTGCCAGTTCGGTCTGGCGAGCCACGTAACCGCCGTACAGGGACTCGGTCGGCATCGCGGTGTCGTACGACATCACCGCGACCTGCTCGACCCGCCGGGCGACCTCGGCGAAGTAGTCCTGCGACCACCATTTGCCATGGCCAACGACCGCGATGGTCGCCTTGGCCAGCCCTGGCGCCGGGCTGATCTGTGCGGTCGCCACCGACAGCGGGACGTCCCGGGCGGCCGTCACCGCGTGCACCTGGTCCAGCAGCGCCAGGAAGCCCTTCGAGCCCGACCACACCGGCTCCACGTCGAAGTGGATCCCGTCGAAGCCCTGGTCGAGCACCTGAGTGGAAGTGCTGGTCACCCGGTCGCGGACCACCGGATCCTCGAGATCCATGCCGGGCTTCTTCTCTGGCTGCAGTACGTCGCCGAGCCAGGCCTGGACCCGGATGTTCGGCATCGCCTGGTGCACGGCGTCGGTGAACCAGCGGGCCTTGGGGGAGACCTTTGCCAACGGCAACGTCCCGTCGTGTTCCATCGGCCCGGTGTGCACGTAGAGATCGCGGACCCCGGTGTCCTTGAGCAACGCGGCCAGCGTCGCTACATCCGCCGCGGACTTCCTCCCGTCGACCCAGGCATGCCCGAGCCAGACCGCATCCTTGCCGCGCGTCCTGGCGTCGACCGACGGATCGCCTGTGTACTCGAGCCGGAGCGACACCGCCAGCACTCCCAACGGCAACGGAACCACCAGCACGAACGCCAGTACTGCGACCAGCAGCACCTTCCGCCGGCGCGACCAACCCCGCCACCTCGCCACGAATCCCCGCTTTGCGGCGGACCCGCGCGGCCCGGCTCCCGGAGTCACGGAGTACGGCCCGGGCGCAGGCCGTCGTACAGGAGGGCGAGCATGCGGTCGCGGACGGGCGGCTCGAGGCCGACCGCGGTGGCGCCGCGGGATGCGCCGATCAGCAGCGCGTACACCTCCGGCAGGGCGGCGTCAGCGCGGACGTCTCCGCTCTTCTGCGCGCGGTCGAGCAGTTCGCCGAATGCTTGGCGCAGTCCCACTCCGGCCTGCTTGGCGTCCTGGCCGACGGCCGACTTCGCAGCGCCGAGGGCCTCCGCGATGGCCAGCTTCGACGCGGACTCCGAGACGACCTGGCTGAAGAAACCGTAGAAGGCTGCGCCCGGATCGTCGTCCCCCGCCAACTCGATCGCACGATCGCGGAGTCGCTCCAGCCGCCGGGTGAGCACGGCCTCGAGCAGTTCGACCTTGGTGGGGAAGTGCCGGAAGACGGTGGCGATCCCGACGTCGGCGAGCTTGGCGACCTCGTCCGTGGACGCGGTCGGGGACTGCCCGAACACCTCCTCGGCCGCGGTCAGGATCCGGGCCCGGTTGTCCCGGGCATCGGCTCGCAACGGCCTCATCGCTCTCCTCGCTCGTGGTCGGCATCGACAGCCTAGGAGACGCCGGCCAACGCTCCCGGGTTGTAAACGGAGTTGTGACTCCATATATTCGGAGTCGCAACTCCGCTTAATCTCGTGGAAGAGGACCAGATGACTCCGAAAGATGTCTTCCTGCGGCTCGTGCACGGTGTCGCCGACCGTGACTTCGAGGCGCTGCCCGGGCTGTACGCCGAACAGACCGACGTCCGCCACCCGATGTCGCCGTACGGGGATCAGCCGCTGCTCAGCCGCGACGCTTTGCGCGAGCACTTCGGCGGGACCGGGCCGCGCGTCACCGAGGTGGTGAAGTTCCAGCCCGCCAACATCCGGATCCACGAGACGCAGGACCCCGAGGTGATCGTCGCGGAGTTCGACTACGCCGGCACCGTGATCGCGACCGGCGAGCCGTTCACCGTGCCCTGTGTCTTCGTACTGCGTGTCCGCGACGGCCTGATCGTCGAGTCGCGCGACTACATCGACCACCTCGCGATGGCGAGGGCCAGGGGGCAGCTCGACGAGCTCATCGCGGCCCTGGAACCCGCAAGCTGAAGAGCTGGGAACCGGGCGGCGGGACCGCGGCGTCGTAGTCCGCAGAAGCGCACAGAACGGCCCCGGTTCGTGGCGAAGATGCCGGACCGGGGCCGTCTCCAATGCTCAGACGCTGAGCCTCTTCAGTGGTGCCGCGGCGAGCGCCTTGGCGGCGATCACCAGCCCGGCCGCGGCGAGCACGATGTCCTTGAACACGTACTGCGCCTCCAGCGTGGGCGTCCCCGGGAACAGGTCCCCGGAGAACAGCACCAGCGGCGACATGATGCCGACCAGCGAGAACCCGAGCACCAGTAGTCCGGTGCGCAACAGCTTGCCGGTGACCAGCGTGATCCCGATGAAGCACTCCATCACGGCCGTGAGCAGCAGCGCGGCCTGCCCGTTGATCACGCCGAGGGTGAGAGTGTCGATGGTCCGGATCACGAGCGCCTCCGCCGGGCTCGCGCCGGGGAAGAACTTCAGGATCCCGAAGGCCAGGAAGACCAGGCCCAGGCTGATCCGCAGGATGTCGATGCTCCGGCGGCCGAGCCAGCCGGTGATTGTGTTGCCTTTGACAAGTAACGCGTTCATGGTCGGTTTCTCCCGTTCGCGGCTGATGACCACTTCAGCGTCGCGGTTTCCGGGCCCTCGCCGCGTCCCGCCGGCGACGGCACTGCGACTACCCCAGCCGCGGTAGTACCCCGTACCGGGGACTCGCCCGTACGGCGTACCGGCCAGGGTTGCCCTGATGTCCACGGGAGCAGACGGCGAGAACGCGAACGGCTCCCCGACCTCGGTCGGGGAGCCGCTTTGATCAGGCGGTTCAGCGGGTCAGCGGTCGCCCATCGGGACGTACTGCGTGCCGCGCGCGCCGGTGTAGATCTGCTTCGGCCGGGCGATCTTCTGGTCGCTGTCGCCGAGGCTCTCCAGCCACTGCGCCAGCCAGCCCGAAGTACGCGGGATGGCGAACAGCACGGTGAACATCTCCGGCGGGAACTGCAGCGCCTCGTAGATCAGGCCCGAGTAGAAGTCGACGTTCGGGTAGAGCTTGCGGGAGACGAAGTACTCGTCTTCCAGCGCGATCTTCTCCAGCTCGACGGCGATCTTCAGCAGCGGGTTGATCCCCGTCACCTCGAACACGTCGTCGGCGGCCTTCTTGATGATCTTGGCGCGCGGGTCGTAGTTCTTGTAGACCCGGTGGCCGAAGCCCATCAGCCGCTCGTCGCCGTTCTTCACGCCCTCGATGAACGACGGCACGTTGTCGACCGTGCCGATCCGGCGCAGCATCTTCAGCACCGCCTCGTTGGCGCCGCCGTGCAGCGGGCCGTAGAGGGCGGCGATCCCGCCGGTGACCGCGCTGTACGGGTCGACCTGGGTCGAGCCGATCGCCCGGACGGCGTTGGTGGAGGCGTTTTGCTCGTGGTCGGCGTGCAGGATGAACAGGATCTCCAGCGCGCGCACCAGCCGGTCGTCGGCGGCGTACTTGGGCTCGCTCATCTTGAACAGCATGGAGAGGAAGTTCGCCGCGTAGCTGAGCTCGTTGTCCGGGTACACGTACGGCTTGCCCTGGGCGTGCCGGAACGCGAAGGCGCCGAGCGTCGGCATCTTGGCGATCAGCCGGCGGATCTGCAGCGCCCGCGACTCCTCGTCGAAGATGTTGCGCGACTCGGGGTAGAAGGTGGACAGCGCGCCGACCGAGGCGAGCAGCATGCCCATCGGGTGCGCGTCGTAGCGGAAGCCCTGCATGAAGGTCTTGAGGTTCTCGTGCACGAACGTGTGATACGTCACGTCGTGTGTCCAGGCCTCGAACTCGACCTTGTTCGGCAGCGAACCGTTCACCAGCAGGTACGCGACCTCGAGGTAGTTCGACTGCTCGGCGAGCTGCTCGATCGGGTACCCGCGGTACTCCAGGATGCCCTTGTCGCCGTCGATGAAGGTCACGGACGACCGGGTCGAGGCCGTGTTGACGAATCCCGGGTCGTAGGTCGCGAGACCCCCGTCGCCGTCGGTTGCGCTGATCTGCTTGAGGTCTGCGGCACGGATGGTGCCATCGGTGATGGCAAGGTCGTAGTCCTTGCCGGTCCGGTTGTCCCGGACGGTGAGCGACTGTTCGGTCACAATGCCCTCTTCGGAAGCTGGCGTCATCGCCGGAGTGAGTGAGGGTGATCGTCGCCGGCGTTACGCGGATCGGACTGCAATCTTCACCGCTAAACTAGTGCGGTCCTCTGCTGCTTCCAAGCCGGGGTCCCCTGGCGGCCTGGGCTCACTTTGACCCCGGGGTGTCCGCGCCGGTATTCTGGGCTGCTGTTGTGCGTTCCTGGTCCTCGCCGGTGTTGCGGGCCGCTCGCCGACGTACCAGTTCTGTTTTGTCAACCTCTGAGAAACGAAGGTCAACGACCGTGCGCACGTACAGCCCGAAACCTGCTGACGTCACCCGTGAGTGGCATGTGATCGACGCCACCGACGTCGTGCTCGGTCGGCTCGCCGTCCAGATTGCCACCCTGCTGCGCGGCAAGCACAAGCCGACATTCGCGCCGCACGTGGACGGCGGGGACTTCGTCGTCGTCATCAACGCCTCCAAGATCGCCCTGTCCGGCAACAAGCGGACCGACAAGCTGGCGTACCGCCACTCGGGTCACCCGGGTGGTCTGACGGCCACGCCGGTCGGCGAGATCCTCGAGAAGGACCCTCGCAAGGCCGTCGAGAAGGCTGTCTGGGGCATGCTGCCGAAGAACCGTCTCAGCCGGAAGCTGCTCAGCAAGCTGAAGGTGTACGCCGGTCCGGAGCACCCGCACACGGCTCAGCAGCCGAAGCCGTTCGAGATCACCCAGATCGCTCAGTAGTAGCGATCGACGAGCCAGGTAAACGAGGATTCCCAGCGTGAGCGACATCACCACCGAGACCGACGCCGAGTTCGACCCCGAGGTCCCCATCGACAGCGAGGGCCCGGTCGCCTACACCTCCGAGACGAACCCGAGCCCGGAGCAGCGTGCCGAGTCCGGCCGCGTCGCGGTGATCAACCCGGCCGGTGCCACCGGCCGCCGCAAGGAGGCCGTCGCTCGCGTCCGCCTCATCCCGGGGACGGGCAGCATCACCGTCAACGGCAAGCCGATCGACGTCTACTTCCCGAACAAGGTTCACCAGCAGCACGTGAACGAGCCGTTCGTGGTCGCCGGTCTCGAGGGCTCCTACGACGTCATCGCCCGGATCAACGGCGGTGGCATCACCGGCCAGGCCGGTGCCCTGCAGCTGGGCATCGCCCGCTGCCTGAACGCCGCCGACGAGGAGGCGAACCGCCCGGGGCTGAAGAAGGCCGGTCTGCTCAGCCGCGACGCGCGGATCAAGGAGCGCAAGAAGGCCGGTCTCAAGAAGGCCCGTAAGGCTCCGCAGTACAGCAAGCGCTGATCACCTGATGTCGCGTTTGTTCGGCACGGACGGCGTCCGCGGCCTGGCGAACGTGGATCTCACCGCGGAGCTGGCTCTCGACCTCTCGGTCGCGGCCGCTCACGTACTCGGCGAGGCCGGTGCCTTCGAAGGGCATCGGCCACGCGCCGTTGTGGGCCGGGATCCTCGTGCCAGCGGTGAGTTCCTCGAAGCAGCGGTGGTGGCCGGTCTGGCCAGCGCCGGTGTCGATGTCGTCCGGCTCGGCGTGCTGCCGACCCCGGCCGTCGCCTACCTGACCGGTTCGACCGGTTCCGATCTCGGCGTGATGCTGTCCGCGAGCCACAACCCGATGCCCGACAACGGCATCAAGTTCCTGGCCCGCGGCGGGATCAAGCTCGACGACGTGATCGAGGACGCGATCGAGGCCCGGATGGGCGAGGAGTGGCAGCGCCCGACCGGTGCCAAGGTCGGCCGCGTGCTCGACGACGGGCAGGGATTCGAGACGTACGTCTCGCACCTGGTCCGCTCCGCCCCCAACCGCTTCGACGGCGTCAAGGTGGTCATCGACTGCGCCAACGGCGCGGCCTCGCTGACCGCCCCCGAAGCCCTGCGCCGGCTGGGTGCCGAGGTCATCACGCACTCCGCGGCTCCGGACGGGCTCAACATCAACCTCGACTGCGGCTCGACCCACATGGAGGGCCTGCGCCGCGAGGTGATCGGCCACGGCGCCGACCTCGGCATCGCCCTCGACGGCGACGCCGACCGCTGCCTGGCCGTGGACGCGGCCGGCGAACTCGTCGACGGCGACCAGATCCTGGCCGTGCTCGCGCTGTCCATGCGCGACTCCGGCCGGCTGTCCAACGACACCGTCGTGGCGACCGTGATGAGCAACCTCGGCTTCGTCCAGGCGATGGTCCGGGAGCGGATCGCGGTCGAGCAGACCAAGGTCGGCGACCGGTACGTGCTGGAGGCGATGAAGGCCGGTGCCCACAAGCTCGGCGGCGAACAGTCGGGCCACGTGATCCTGTCCGACCACGCCACCACCGGCGACGGCACTCTGACCGCAGTCATGCTGCTGGCCCGGATCGCCCAGACCGGCAAGTCCCTGTCCGACCTGGCCGCCGTGATGACCCGCCTCCCGCAGGTCCTCATCAACGTCCCCAACGTCGACAAGACCCGGGCCGGCACCGACCCCGAAGTACAGGCCGCCGTCGCAGCAGCCACCGCCCGCCTGGGCGAAACCGGCCGAGTCCTCCTCCGCCCCTCCGGCACGGAGCCCCTCGTCCGAGTCATGGTCGAAGCCGAGTCCTCAGACACCGCCCACGAGGTAGCCCACGACCTGGCCGCCGTAGTGGAAACGTCCCTCAAGCTCTGACGAGTACGACGGGGGAGCAGCCCCACGCCGCTCCTCCGTCGCAGCTCCCACCCACCCCTGGCCCGCCGCTCCTACGTCGCAGCTGTAACGGTGGCTCGGGTGGTCTCTGCACGGGCTAGTCCTGGCGTCCCCCGGTGTCTAGCAGGCGCGGCTTGGACGCGGACACCCGGCGGGCGACGCATGCAGCGGCGCGTCGCCTACCCTGATGGGCGACGTACCTATTCCTCGGCTCGCCGTTGTGTGACGTCGTGGTGGAGATCAGATCCTCGAGGTCAGAGTCGGGAGGACATGAGCCACTCCCAGGAGGCGGGCGAACGTATTTCGGCCTTCCGCAAGCGCCGGCAGCTCACCCAACACGGGCTTGCGGCCAGAGCCAACGTGTCCTATAGCCTGCTGACCAAGGTGGAGAGTGGCAGCAGGCCGGCGTCAGATGCCTTCGTGGCCGCTTGTGCTCGGGCAATGGGCGTAGAGATCGCCGCCATCATCGGAGACACGGGCGCGGATTCCACGCGCGACGAGCGCTTGGGTGGTCTCCTCGCACAGGTGCAGACACAGCTTGATCTCTTCGATCTGGATCCCGACGAGACGATTCGTCCTCGCTCGCCCGTGGTGCTCCGCGAGGCGGTGCGTCAGATGAACCAGGTCGCGCAGGCTGCCAAGTACGAGCCGACGGCAACAGTCCTGCCAAGCCTCTTCGCCGAATTACAAACGGCAGCCCATCTGTGGACAGGCTCCCGTCAAGCTGCTGCTTGGGGGTTGTTGGCCGAAGCTTACCGGTGCGCCCACACGGTGGGTATTGCGACTGGCTATCCCGACATGTCCTTGGTCGCGTTGAGTCGCATGGATTGGGCCGCTCGGCGCGCAGGTGATCGGGCGCCGGGCCTGAGGGCCGCGCGGGAGTACCTCCGGGTCACCGCCTACCTGCGGAAGCAGGACTACGACACCTGCTGGAGTCTCAACGCCGCCGGCCGGGCTCATCTAGAGGGCACTGATCAGCACACGCCCGGAAGCCTGATCGCGGGTGGTCAGCTCAACCTCGGAGCTGCGGTGCTTTCCGCCCGAGTCGGCGACGCCAGCGCCACCCGCGACTACCTCGACGAGGCTCGGCACCATGCTCGTCTGACGGGCGAGGACCTCGAGACATTCTGGTTCGGCTTCGGCCCGACGAACGTCGCCGTGCATCGCGTGATGACGTTGATCGAGCTGGGTGACTACTCACATGCCATTCGTCTCGGAGAGACCATCGAGTTCCCGGCCGAATGGTTGCCAACCCGTATTGGCCATCACCACTTCGACATGGCACGCGCCTACCAGCGCATGAGTATGCCGGACGAGGCCGTGAGGCACCTCCAGCTGGCCCGCCAATCCGCGCCTGGACAGGCCAGGCGGCATCCCTCGGTGCGATCGGTAGTCACCGATCTGTTGCGCATGGAGCGACACCCGTCGGGGGCGCTGACCCGCTACGCCGGATGGATCGGCATGTAGGTTTCACCGGCAGAGGTTTCACAGATTGTGAAAGTCACCAGGCCCACGCGTCGACACTATTGATTACGTAGCGCACCGATGCGACTACCGGCGGGGCTCAGGTTTCGTCGCTTCCCGAGCCCTCCGGGTGATGATCAATGGCAACCGGCTTCTGGTTCCTCACGCTTGTCGCAATCGCGCTGTACGGCGCCATCCTCGCCGCCATTTCTGCAGAGATCAGGGGAGATTGATGCGGACGGCACCGGATCGCCGATTGTGCGTGTGGTTCGGGTCGCACAGGATCGTTGAACACATCTCGGAGGCGGTCTTCGCGGCGCGGTTCGAAGGTGCGATGCGCAGGAGATTCGCTGGCCTCCGCGTGACCAACGAGCCGAGTCCGCCACAGGTCGCGAGCGGTGAGGAGCCCGAGCGTTCCGCCGGAATGTCGCGCCCACTGACTGGTGGGCAGGTGCATCGATCCCTGCATCTGCGCCTGCCCGCCCTTCCATCCCTTGTCGACGTCTGGAGTTGCACATGGCTGCCACACACGTCCCACTACTCCCCACCGCCGAGGTGGCGAGCCTTCCCGAGCGGGCCCGAGAAGTCGTGGAGTACCGCAAGTCCGGTCTGTCGCTCAACCATGTGCAGGGCTGCCCGCTCGGATGTGCTTATTGCATCCGGCACACCTATGGGTTGTGGGACGCAGACACGCCGGCCGCGCTGATGACCGATGCCGAAGCCGTCGAAAAGCTGGTGAACCATCGCTACTTCATTCCGCACCTGACACCCCTGCAAATCTTCAACCGGGCGACCGATCCGTTCCTGGCAGGCGTTCGCGATCACCTGTTCGCCGTACTGGAAGACCTCGACCGGCGAGGCTTCACCAACCATGTCCTCGTGATCACGCGGGCCGTTGTTCGCGACGCCGACTGCGTCCGGCTCAACGCATTGGAGAACCTCAAACTGACGCTCCTGTTCACCTATTCCGGCATTGAGGATCGTCGCGTCGAGCCATATCCGAGCTCAGTCGCCATCGGGTCACTGCGTCGTGCTACCGCCTATGGCTCAGCTGAGCAGCCGCGGCGTTATCGGACGGTTCTCTACTGGCGTCCGCTCGTCCCCGGCCTGAACGACACAGATGAGCACTTGCAGCGAGCTGTCACTTTGTCCGCAGCAGCTGACGCCACTGTCTTCACGGGGCTGTTCTACCGCGATCAGATCGCCGACTACTACAAGTCAAATGGCATCCCCGAACCATACGAGGGGACGGCCAGGCGCAAGATCGTCCCCGAGACGCTCGACCGCCGAGTGGTGGAGGCTTTCGCCAGCCGGCCGGCTGTCAGTACGCCGTTGTTTCGCAAGACGTCCTGCGCGGTTTCGTACGCTCACGGCCTTCCTGACTACAACGGTCACTACGGCATCCGGGAGCTGTGCGACATCTGTCCGGCAGCTCAGTTGAAGTTGTGCGCGGGTGCTCACCAAACGCCGACGACGCGCACATTCCTCGATGCCGCAGTTGTGCTGCCCGAAGCGGCAGACTTGGAAGTGCTCGACATCACGGATCGTGCGGTCCAAGTCGAGGGGCTGCCGTCGGAGCAGCCTCGATATTACCTACAGCACGCGTTCGCTTTTCAGGTTCACGACGCCGGACATCCGCACCACCTGAATAGGCACGGACGCGCGGAGATCGGATGGGAGGCGACGACCGATGATTGAGTCCGGAGCGGCATGGACCACCTCTGCCTATGCCGTTGTCGATGTCGAAGGGAATGGCCAGCGGCCGCCGGAGCTCGTGGAGATCTCGATCGTGCCGATCGAAGGTGGAATGATCGGTCCACCGAAGAGTTGGCTTGTTCGGCCTCCGCGGCCGATCACTGCCATGGCACGCCGATTCCATAGGATTTCTGACGAGGATGTCAGCGGCGCTCCCCGGATTGCCGAGATCGCCTCGGATCTGCATGCTGCTTTGGACGGAGCGGTCTTCGTCGCCCACAACGCCGGGGTCGATCTCGGTGTGCTGACCCGCGAGCTGGCTGGCTTTCAGCCCGTGGAAGTTGTCGACACGCTCAAGCTGGCCAGGCGCCTTCTGCCAGGCCGGGAGTCGTACAAACTTGGCGCCTTGGCGGCCTCATTGGACTTGGCTGACGGGCTATCGCCCGACTTGGCTCCGCACCGTGCCACGTACGACGCGATGGTGTGTGCCCGCCTTCTCGAGCGCCTCGCAACTCCCGGGGACGGCAAAACGCTGAACCTTCTCGAACTGCTCGACATCTCGGCTAGCAAAGCCGCAGTCCTCCCCGCAGCCGATGAATCAGCAGCGACCCTCTTCTGAACCCCGCGCCGGACTCTTCGTCACCATCGACGGCCCCTCCGGCGTGGGCAAGACCACGACGATCACGCATGTCGCGCAATTGCTGGAAGCTGACGGCGTTGCGCCCCACCTCACCCTCGAGCCATCGCGTGGCCCGATTGGACGGCTCGCCTACGAGCTCACCGACACAGTGACTGGACCGGCCCTTGCCTGTTTGTACGCCGCGGACCGGTACCACCATCTTCAAAGCGAGATCCGGCCGGTTCTGCAAGCCGGACAACTAGTACTCTGCGACCGATACGTGCCCTCGGCACTGGTGATGCAGCGCCTCGACGGTCTCGAACTCGACTTCCTCTGGAACCTGAACACACTCGCCGATAGGCCGCATCTGGCAATCATCCTGACTGCTGATCCCAGCGTCATCACCGCTCGGTTAACGACCAAAGGCCCGCACAATCGCCTGCAGCGGCAAGTTGACAGCAGCGTGGCAGAAGCTCGCTTCTATAGAGAGGCCTCCGAACACCTCGGACACAGCGACTACCAGATGCTGCCAATCGACACGACGCGACTGACACCCGGACTGGTTGCGGCACGAATTCGCTTAGCGATCCACCGCTGTTTGAACAGAGCGCCGTCTATCCACACGGCCCGGGACTGCTCTGTCGGGGACGCCAGCCCACGGTGTGGCGGTGGACGCGAGTCAGAGGAGTGGGCTTGATTGGGACGGACAGCGCGGGCAAAGACGGGTGAGGCATGAACTGAGGTCGCCGTGCCCGCAGATCATCGTCTCCGGAGATGCTCGGCCATGGCGAGCCGGTGAACGCCGACGTGAGCGCTATACAGGGCACACCGACGATCGTGATGCCGAAACGCCGGCGATCGAGATCTCGGCGGCTGTCGTGGCCAGGTCCGCCACGACTGGGACCTCCGTTGAGATGCTCTGCCATGCGTGCCTTCGGCCGCTCGGCATCATCTCTGCCCGTTCTCAGTCGGGGATACGCAACGCATGCCGCAGGTGCCAGCAACGGCCGCATGCTGTGGCACGAGAAAGTGATGGACAGCTATGGACGTTTGTTGTCATCGTCGCGGGATGCGACAGGACGAGATTTGGGATGACGATGCTGCCAGGCGGTATGACTCGCCAGGGACGGGGATGTTTGCTCCTGAGGTGCTTGGGCCGACTGTGGATCGGTTGGTGGAACTGGCGGGGGAGGGGCGGGCGCTGGAGTTTGCGGTTGGGACTGGGCGGGTTGCGGTTCCGCTGGCCGAGCGCGGGGTTCGGGTTACTGGGCTGGAGCTTTCTGGGCCGATGATCGAGCAACTGCGGACGAAGGTCGACGAGGAGACGATCGAGGTGGTCGTCGGCGATATGGCGACCGTCCGCGTTCCGGGAGAGTTCACAGTCGTCTATCTCGTCTACAACACGATCTCTAATCTGCTGACCCAGGAGGAGCAGGTCGCGTGCTTTCGCAATGCCGCGCGGCATCTGGTGGGCGGTGGGCGGTTCGTGATCGAGCTTTGGGTTCCTGACTTGCGGCGGCTTCCGCCAGGGCAGTCGGCCACGGTGATTCACAACGAGCCGGGGTACATCGGGCTGGACACCTACGACGTGCTGAACCAGCAGGTCGTGTCTCACCACTTCAAGTTCGACGACAGCAAGCAGGCGCAGCTCTTCCGGAGCCCGCACCGGTACATCTGGCCGGCTGAACTCGACCTGATGGCGCAGCTCGCCGGATTCGAGCTCGAGAGCCGACACGCGGACTGGGCGGGGGCCGAGTTCACCTCCGAGTCCCGGTCGCACGTGTCGGTCTACCGCCTGCCCTCAGAACCCACGCAGGTCAGGTGAGGCGCGAGACCTGGTAGTGGGTGATCAGCCAGCCTTCGGGAGTACTGCGGATGATCAGACTCAGGTAGACGGACACAGTGGGCTTGTCGAGGAAGCTGAAGTCGACGGTGAGATAGCCGAGGATCAGGTCGTCGGCCAGGCGCTTGGTCTCGCGGATGTCGTAGTGGGCGGTCATGCCGATCGGCTGGACGTCGTAGTACGCGGCGACGCTCTCCGGGCCGATGCTGTAGGGGTGTAGGCCTTGGAAGATCGCGTCGTCGGTGAAGTACGAGGCGACGAGCTTCGGGTCGTGAGCGTCGACAGCAGCCTTCCACTGGTCGACGACGGTTCGCAGGCTCTCGGTATCTGTGGACATATTGTTCTTCCTTCTACTGCTGGTAGTGGTCAGTGGCCCGCGCTCTGGCCGCCGTCGACGTGCAGGACCTCGCCGGTGACGAACGGGGCGTTCTCCAGGTAGGTGATCGCGTCCACGACGTCGCGGATGTCGCCCATCCGGCCGACCGGGTGCATTCCGGCGAGGGCATCGTGGGTCTCGACCGGGTGCATCGGCGTCCGGATGATGCCGAGGGCAACGGTGTTGACCCGGATGCCGCGGGCGGCGTACTCGATGGCCAGGGACCTGGTGGCCGCGTTCAGGCCGCCCTTGGTGAGGGACGCCAGCGCCGACGGTACGTTCGCGTCGGCATGCTCGACCAGGCTGGTCGAGACATTCACCACGTGCCCGCCGCCGGTGGCGAGCATCGCGGCGACGGCCTGCTGCGAGATCTCGAAGAACCCGCGCAGGTTGACGCCGGTGACCAGGTCGAAGTCCTCATCGGTGTAGTCGGTGAAGGGCTTGGCGACGAAGACGCCCGCGTTGTTGATCAGGGTGTCGATCCGGCCGAACTCCGCCAGCCCGGCCTCGATGATGCGAGTGCCGACACCCGGCTCCGAGATGTCACCCGGCACGGTGCGCACCAGCGGGTCGTCGGACGGCGTGATGGAACGGGAGTTCGCGACGACCGCGTACCCGAGCTTGCGGTAGGCGGTCACCAGGGCCTCGCCGATCCCTTGGGAAGCGCCCGTGATCACGACGACTTTCTGCGTACTCATTCGCTGCTGCCTGCTCTCTGCTGGATGGCGTTCCGGCCTCCGGTTCTGGAGACCATGGATTGAGAGTCGCTCGGGCGCCGGGCGTTCAGAACGACCGAGTTGCTCCCTGCTGAGAGGCAGCGGCTCCCACGGCCTCGGGACTAGGTAGGGACGGGGTGAGATACCGTCACGGTGTGCTGCGTAGCTGGATGTTGGCCGGGTTGGTGGTCGTGTGCGGGCTACTGGTAGCCGCCTCCCAGGTCGCCTCGGGCTCACCTGGCTCGGGCGTCGTCATGGCGATCGCCTTCTGCGCGCTGGCCGCGCTCGTATCACCGCTTGTCTTCCCCAGGTCGATCACCGCGGCCGAGGCGCAGAGCCGCAGTACCGACGACGGAAGAGCGATCATCTACTGGCGCCCGGGCTGCCAGTACTGCATCCGCCTGCGGCTGAAGCTCGGCGGCGCCGCGCGCCGGGCCTATTGGGTCAACATCTGGACCGACCCTGAGGCCGCGGCCGCCGTCCGTGCCATCGCCGACGGCAACGAAACCGTCCCCACAGTCGTCCAGGCCGGCCACTCCCAGGTGAACCCAGACCCGACCCACCTCCGGCGGCAACTCCTCACCGACTGAAGACTGGCGCGTGGCCGGATCCGTGAACCTCGGACGGGCCACTGAGGATCGCGGAGTGTAGTCGGGCGAGGTTGGTTGGCTGAGGTTCAAGTGATTGAACTGTGCTGGTTGTTGTCGAGGGTGTGCGGGGCGTATTGGATGAGGTTGTTGTTTCCCCTTGACCGGGCCCGATGGCGTGGGTAACTTTCGCGTGCGGGGGCACGGTTGTAATTCAATTACCTGAGGGGTCGGTCATGTCCGCCATGCGCCGTTTTGCCGTTGCCAGCCTCACCGGGGTGAGCGCCGTTGCCGTTGTGGCTTCGCTGGCTCCCGCTGCCGCTGTCAGTGCTCCACCGCCCGAGCCTCGCGCCAAGGCGCCGGCGATCACCAATCTGCAGCAGGCCACTCAGGCGCTGCGGGGGATGACGCTGGAGGAGAAGATCGGGCAGATGTTCGTGCTGTTCGCCTACGGGCCGGACGCCGCGACACCTGACGCCCGGAACACCGCCCTGTACGGCGTGGCGACGCCCGCCGAGGTGGTCGCGAAGTACAAGCCGGGTGGGTGGATCTACTTCAACGCCCGGGACAACGTCACCAGCCCGACCCAGCTGGCGACGTACTCGAACCAGTTGCAGACCGCGGCCACCCAGACCGGCCTGCGGATCCCGCTGACGATCGCCACCGACCAGGAGCAGGGAGTGGTCGTCCGGATCGGGCCGCCCGCCACGCAGTTCGGCGGCAACATGGCCCACGGCGCGTCCCGCAGTACCGCGGACGCCCGGACGGCGGCCGGGATCACTGGGCGTGAGCTGAAGGCGATGGGCATCCGGCAGGACTACGCGCCGGTCGCGGACGTCAACGTGAACGCGCTCAACCCCGTGATCGGCGTCCGCTCGTTCTCCAGCGATCCCAAGCTGGTGAGCGACATGACGGTCGCGCAGGTCCAGGGGTACCAGAAGGACGCCGGGATCATGGCGACCGCGAAGCACTTCCCGGGCCACGGTGACACCCGCGACGACAGCCACACCGCGCTGCCGACGATCAACCACACCCTGCAGGAGTGGAACACGATCGACGCGCCGCCGTTCAAGGCCGCGATCAAGGCCGGCATCGACTCGATCATGACCGCGCACATCGTGGTGCCGTCGCTCGACCCGTCGGGTGACCCGGCGACGCTGAGCAAGCCGATCCTGACCGGGGTGCTGCGCAACCAGCTCGGCTTCAAGGGCCTGATCATCACCGACGCGCTGGAGATGGCCGCGGTCCGGGCCAAGTACGGCGACGCCGAGGTGGCGGTCCGCGCAATCGAGGCCGGGGCCGACCAGATCCTGCTGCCGCCGGCGCCCGACGTGCAGTTCAACGCGGTCGTCAACGCGGTGAAGTCGGGCCGGATCAGCGAGCGCCAGATCAACGAGAGCCTGCTGCGGATCCTGCTGATGAAGCTGAAGAACGGCGTGCTCTTCCAGCCGTTCGTGGACCCGGCGAAGATCCCGAGCGTCGTCGGTACGCCGGCCAGCCTGGCCAGCGCGCAGAAGATCGTCGACAAGAGCATCACCCTGGTCAAGAACGACAACTCGACCCTCCCGCTCTCCAACACCCCGCGGAAGGTCCTCGTCACCGGTTGGGGGGTCGCGACGACGGCGTCGCTGGGCACCAGCCTCACCAACCGCGGCGCGACCACCACAGTCGCGCAGACCGGGGCAGCGCCGACCGACGCGGCGATCGCCGACGCGGTGGCGAAGGCGCAGGTCAATGACGTGACGGTCGTCCTGACCCAGAAGGCGTGGGACACGACGGTGACGGACAAGCTGGCCAAGCAGCAGAAGCTGGTCAAGGATCTGCTTGCCACCGGCAAGACCGTGATCGTCGTCGCGGTCCGCGACCCCTACGACATCGCGTACTTCGACCAGGCGCCGACGTACGTGGCCACCTACGGCTACCAGGGTGTCTCGATGGAGTCGCTGGCGAAGGTGCTCTACGGCGAGATCGCGCCCACTGGCAAGCTCCCGGTCGACATCCCGGTGGCGGGTCAGCCCACGACCCCGCTCTACCAGTTCGGCCACGGACTGACCTGGTGAGCCCGATCGAGTTCTCCCGTCGGCAGACCCTCGGCCTCGCGGCCGCGGCCGTAGCTGGTACTACGTTCGCGGCCGCGCCCGCCCAGGCGGCGTCCAACCGTTGGGTCCGCGAGACCCTGAGCAGGATGTCGCTCGAGCAGAAGGTCGGGCAGCTCTTCGTCAGCTACGTCTACGGCCCGACCGCGGACACCGCCGACCCGCGCAACACCGACCTGTACGGCGTGGCGACGCCGGCCGAGGTGGTACGCAAGTACCGCCTCGGCGGGGTGATCTACTTCGCCTGGACCGACTCGGTCGCCAACCCCGACCAGATCGCGCGGCTGTCGAACGGCCTGCAGAGCGCCTCCCTGGACAACCAGGGGATCCCGCTGCAGATCAGCACCGACCAGGAGCACGGCGTCGTGTTCCGGGTCGGTCCGCCGGCCACCCAGTTCCCCGGCGCCATGGCGCTCGGTGCGACCAGGTCCGCCACGAACGCGCGCACGGCCGGCGGCATCGGCGGACGCGAGCTCAAGGCCGTCGGCGTCAGCACCGACTTCGCGCCGGTCGCGGACGTCAACGTGAACCCGCTCAACCCGGTGATCGGGGTCCGCTCGTTCTCGAGCGACCCGCAACTGGTCGCGCAGCTGACGGCCGCCCAGGTCGCCGGCTACCAGCGCGACGGCCGGATCGTCTCCACCGCGAAGCACTTCCCGGGGCACGGTGACACCGCGACCGACAGCCACACCGGGATCCCGTTGATCAGCCACACCCGGGAGCAGTGGAACACCATCGACCGGCCGCCGTTCGAGGCGGCGATCCGAGCCGGCATCGAGTCGATCATGACGGCGCACATCGTCGTCCCGGCGCTCGATCCGTCCGGCGACCCGGCCACCCTGAGCAAGCCGATCCTGACCGGGATCCTGCGCGAGCAGCTCGGCTTCGACGGTGTGGTGATCACCGACTCCCTGGGGATGCAGGGCGTCCGGGACAAGTACGGTGACGCCGAGATCCCGCTCCGGGCGATCGAGGCCGGTGTCGACCAGCTCCTGATGCCGGTCGACCTGGACCTGGCGTACAACTCGGTCCTCAACGCTGTTCGCAGCGGCCGGATCAGCGAGCAGCGGATCGACCAGAGCCTCGAGCGGATCCTCAGCCTGAAGCTGAAGACCGGCGTCGTCGACCAGCCGTACGTCGACGTCACCCGCGTCTCGAAGATCGTCGGTACGCCGGCCAACTACGCGGCGGCTCAGCGCATCGCCGACCAGAGCACCACCCTGCTCAAGAACGACGCCGGCCTGCTGCCGCTGTCGCCGGCGCCCCGCAAGATCCTGGTCGCGGGCTACACGCCGGTGGTCCTCGGCGCGGCGTTGCAGAAGTGCGGCGCGACCACCACGGTCAAGGACACCGGTGCCACTCCCACCGACGCCAAGATCAACGATGCGGTCGCGGCGTCCGCCGGAGCTGACCTGACGATCGTGCTCACCATGAAGGCGTGGGACACGGCCGTCACCGACAAGCAGGCGAAGCAGCAGAAGCTCGTCAACGCGCTGCTGGCCACCGGCCGCCCGGTGATCGTCGTCGCCGTCCGAGACCCGTACGACGTCGCGTACTTCGCCGCGGCGCAGACGACCCTCGCCACCTACTCCCACGCGGCCGCCTCCCACGAAGCACTCGCGAAGGTCCTGTACGGCGAGATCGCGCCGACAGGCAAGCTCCCGGTGGACATCCCGACCGCCGCGGATCCCACCCAGACCCTGTATCCGTTCGGCCACGGCCTCACCTGGGACGCCAAGGAGACCCGCCTGACAGTGGCGTCGTACAACATCCATGCCGGGGCGGGCGAGGACAACGTCTTCGACCTGGACCGGACGGCGCAGGCGATCAAGGCGCTCGACGCGGACGTGGTCGGCCTCGAAGAGGTGGACGTGCACTGGGATGCGCGCAGTCAGTGGCGCGACACCATCGCGGAACTGGCGGAGAAGCTCGGCATGTACGCCGGGTTCGCGCCGATCTACGACCTGGATCCACCGGCCGCCGGGCAGCCGCGCAGGCAGTACGGCGTCGGCGTGCTCTCGCGATTCCCCTTACAACGTACGGAGAACCATCCGATCACCCGGCTCTCCACCCAGGACCCGAATCCCGTACCCGCTCCGGCGCCGGGATTCCTGGAGGCCGAGCTCGACGTCCGCGGCCGACGGGTGCACGTCTACGTCACGCACCTGGACTACCGGGCTGACCCGTCGGTCCGGCTCGCCCAGGTGGACGACACGGTGAAGATCCTGGCCCGGGACCGCAAGAAGGACCTGCAGATCCTGGTCGGGGACTTCAACGCCGAGTACGGCGCGCCCGAGCTCGCCAAGCTCTGGCGGCGCCTCGACGACAGCTGGACCGAAGCCGCGGCGACCACTGGTGGTCCCTCGACCTATCCGGCCGTCACCCCGGTGAAGCGGATCGACTTCGTCACCGTCGGCGCGGGCTTCCGCGTCCAGCACGCCGCAGTACCTCCAGAATCAACGGCCAGTGATCACCGCCCCGTGATGGCTGACCTGTACTTCCGCCCGTGACTACTTCCCCTGTGTGTCCTCGAAGGAGAATGCGATGAAGCGCCGCAGTTTGCTGGCTGGTGCGGGAGCACTCGCCGCCGCCCCGCTGATCGACGTCCAGGCCGCCGGCGCGGCCGAGCCGGCCAAGCAAGGCAGCAAGGTGACGACCGGCGCCCAGGCGCTGTCGAACGACGGGTGGAAGGCACTCGCCGGGCAGAAGGTCGGGGTGATCAGCAACCCGACCGGCATCCTCGAGGACCTGAACCACATCGTCGACACCATGCACGCGTCCGGCAAGGTCAACGTGGTAGCGGTCTTCGGGCCCGAGCACGGCTTCCGCGGCAGCGCGCAGGCCGGCGGTTCCGAGGGCGACCACGTCGACCCGCGGACCGGGATCATGGTCTACGACGCGTACGGCGCGAACGCCGACAAGCTCGCGTCGCTCTACACGAAGTCGGGCGTCGAGACGGTCGTGTTCGACATCCAGGACGTCGGCTCGCGGTTCTACACCTACATCTGGACCATGTACGAGGCGATGATCGCCGCGGTCCGGACCGGCGCCAAGTTCGTCGTGCTGGACCGGCCGAACCCGGTCGGCGGCTACGCGCGCGGCCCGATGCTCAAGCCCGGCTACACCTCGGGCGTGGGCAAGGAGGAGATCATCCAGCAGCACGGCATGACCGTGGGCGAGCTGGCCCGGCTGTTCAACGCGGAGTACCTGCCGCTGGACGCGGACGGCGCCCGGCTCAAGGAGCTCCAGGTGATCCAGGTGAAGGGCTGGAAGCGCGACCAGTTGTACGCCGACACCGGGCTGACCTGGGTGATGCCGAGCCCGAACATGCCGACGCCCGACACCGCGCTGCTCTACCCCGGCGCCTGCCTGTTCGAGGCGACCAACATGTCCGAAGGCCGCGGCACGACCCGGCCGTTCGAGCTGATCGGCGCGCCGTACGTCGACTACAAGTGGGCGCAGGCGCTGCAGACCAAGAACATCCCGGGCATCGCCTTCCGCGAGGCCTACTTCACGCCGTTCATCAGCAAGAACGCGAACGTGCTCTGCGGCGGAGTCCAGATCCAGATCACCGACCCGCACCGGGTGGAGGCGATCGTCGCCGCGACCCACATGATCGTCGAGGCCAAGAAGCTGTATCCGGGCTTCGCCTGGCGTACCGGTGACAACCCGCCCGGCCGGTGGATCGACCTGCTGACCGGATCGGACCGCTTCCGCACCATGCTGGACGGCGGCGCCACCGCCGAGGCGATCATCGCCGCCTGGCGCAGCGAGACCGACGCCTGGACCGCCCGGCGCGCGAAGTACCTGCTGTACAAGGGAGATCACCGGTGAATCTGGTCAAGCCGATCGCGGTAGTGTCTACCCTGATGCTCACCATGGCCACTCCTGCAGTTGCTTCAGGCAACAAGTCCGGGCGCTTCGACCAGCCGTTCGACGGTTACGCGCCGAAGTCGACGCTGCTGCGCGACTCGACCCCCGCGAAGGCCGGTCTCGACCCGGCTCCGATCGACGCGGCGCTCGCCCAGGTTGCGGGCTGGACCCAGCCGAGCGGCACTGTCAAACCCCTGTACGCCGGGGCCGTGACGCTGCTCGGTCATGACGGCAAGGTCGTCACGAAGACGGCGACCGGGCTGGCGTTGAAGTATTCCGACGGCAGCGGCACCGAACTGCCCGCGGAGCAGCAGATCCCGATGCGCACGGACACCATCTTCGACATGGCGTCGGTGTCGAAGCTGTTCACCTCGATCGTGGTGATGCAGCAGGTGGAGAAGGGCAAGATCGGGCTGGACACGCCGATCGCGACCTACGTGCCGGAGTTCGCGGAGAACGGCAAGGGCGCGATCACGGTCCGGCAGGCGCTCACCCACACCACCGGCCTGCCCGCGTGGTTGCCGTTGTGGAGTGCGCAGCCCGATCCGGCCTCCCGGATGCACATGGCGCTGACCGCGAAACCGACCAGCACGCCTGGTACGACGTACCTGTACAGCGACCTGAACCTGATCTCCCTGGGCGAGGTCGCGGCCCGGGTGTCTGGCAAGTCGCTCGACAAACTGGTCGCGGACGGGATCACCAAGCCGCTGCAGATGCGCGACACCGGCTACAACCCGGATGAGAAGAAGAAGCCGCGGATCGCCGCCACGGAGTACCAGACGGCGCCGCCGCGCGGCATGGTCTGGGGTTCGGTGCACGACGAGAACGCGTGGTCCCTGGGCGGCGTGGCCGGCCACGCGGGCGTGTTCTCGACCGCGGACGACCTGGCCGTGCTGGCCCAGACGTTCCTGAACGGCGGCAGCTACCGCGGGGCGCGGATCCTCAAGGAGAACTCCGTCACCGCGATGATCACGAACTTCAACCAGGCCTTCCCGGGCAACGACCACGGGCTCGGCTTCGAGTTGAACCAGCGCTGGTACATGGGTGGCCTGTCCGCTCCCCGGACGGCCGGGCACACCGGGTACACGGGCACCTCGATCGTGATCGACTTCGACTCGCGCTCGTTCGCGATCCTGCTGACCAACCGGGTCCACCCGAGCCGCAACTGGGGCAGCAACAACCCGGCCCGGCGCGCCGTCGTACAGGGCCTGGCGCTCTCGCTGGGGGTCGGACCGCGGCACGGCAAGGACGCGTGGTTCTCCGGCACCACCGACGCCAGTACGACGACGCTCGCGGCGAAGGTCGCCGTACCGGCCGACGGCGCGAAGTTGTCGTTCGACCTGTTCGTGGACACCGAAGAAACCGATCTCCTGTACTTGGAGAGCTCCACGGACGGGACTACCTGGACCAAGGTGCCCTTCACCGTCATGGACAGGGGCACCGTGATCGACCGGGACGGCTCCATCAGCGGGTCCGGGGACCGGCACTGGCATCAGGTGTCGGCCGACCTCGGAGCAGGCGATCAGACGCTGCGCTGGCGCTACACCTCCGACCCGCTGTACCAGGGCCGGGGAGTCTATGTGGACGGCGTCAAGGTCTCATCGGGCGACCAGGTGCTGTTCGACGGAGAACGAACGCCTGAATCATTTATCGCCTCTGGTTGGAGACTTTCGCGTCGGTGACCCCGCTCGGTGCTTAATCGCCGTACGGTGGCGTCATGACTTCAGTTACCTCTCCAGGACCCACGGGGCCGCTGCTGGTCCGGGTCCGTGCGGTGATGCCCGCGCTGGCCCCGGCCGAGCAGCGGGTGGCGAACGCGGTCCTCGCGGACCCGGGCGGAGTGGCGGCGATGACGATCTCCGAACTGGCCGAGGTGGCGTCCACCTCGGAGACCACGGTCATCCGGTTCTGCAAGCAGATCGGCGTCCCCGGCTATCCGCAGCTCCGCCTGCAGTTGGCGGCCCAGTCGGCGCAGGAGAACATCCGGCCAGAGGTCGGCGGCGACATCGAGCCGGGGGACTCCCTGGCCGATGTCGTCGGCAAGGTCGCGTTCGCGGACGAAAGGGCGGTCCGCGAGACCGCTCAGCAGCTGGACGTCGACGCGCTGAGCAAGGTCGTCGCCGCGGTCGCGAAGGCGCCGCGGGTGGACCTGTACGGCGCCGCCGCGAGCTCGTTCGTGGCGCTCGACCTGCAGCAGAAGCTGCACCGGATCCGCCGGGTCGCGTTCGCCTGGTCGGACGTGCACGTGATGCTGACCAGCGCCGCCCTGCTCGGTGAGGAGGATGTGGCGATCGGCATCTCGCACACCGGGACCACGGTCGAGGTGGTCGAGGCGCTCGAGGAGGCCGCCAAGCACGGTGCCACCACGGTCGCGGTGACGAACTTCCCGCGCTCGCCGCTGGCCCGGACCGCGGATCTTGTGCTGACCACGGCCGCTCGCGAGACGACGTACCGGTCCGGCGCGATGTCCAGCCGGATCGCGCAGCTGATGGTGGTCGACTGTCTGTTCATCGGGGTCGCACAGTCCGTGCTGCCCGACGCCCGGAAGGCGCTCGAGGAGACGGCGACCGCGGTCCGGGGTCACCGGCTGAAGAGCTCTGTCAATGATCAACAGAATTGAAAAACCTTCAGTAGAAAACTAACATCGTCTCTGTGATCACACCCACGGAGCAGCGCAACCCCAGGACGCTCGCGATCGATGCGGTGGGCACCACCGAGATCCTCCAGATGGTGAACGCGGAGGACGCCAGAGTCGCCGGCGCGGTCGGTGCGGTGATTCCCGAACTCGCCCAGGCCGTCGATGCCGGGGTTGAGGCCGTCCGGAACGGCGGACGGGTGCACTACTTCGGCGCCGGCACCTCCGGTCGGCTGGCGGTGCTCGACGCGGCCGAACTGCTGCCGACCTTCCACGCCCCGGACGACCTGGTGGTCGCCCACCATGCCGGTGGCATGGAGGCATTGCTCCGCGCGGTCGAGAACGTCGAGGACTCCGAGGAGGGCGGCGCCGCCGACGCGGCCTCCGTGACCGGGCACGACCTCGTCATCGGACTGGCCGCCTCCGGCAGTACGCCGTACGTCGCGGGCGCGCTGCGGGCGGCTCGGGCGGTCGGCGCGACCACGGTCCTGGTGACCTCGAACCCGGCGGCGCCGCTGGCTCCGCTGGCCGACATCGTGATCGCCGCGGACACCGGGCCCGAGGTGATCGCCGGTTCCACCCGGCTGAAGGCCGGCACCGCGCAGAAACTGATCCTGAACAGCTTCTCCACCACGCTGATGATCAAGCTCGGCCGGACCTGGTCGAACCTGATGGTCGACATGGTCGCCACCAACCAGAAACTCCGCGGCCGGATGCTCCGGATCCTGGCCGAGGCCACCGGCGCCGACGAGGCCGCCTGCTCCGCGGCGCTGGCCCAGGCCGACGGTGAGCTCAAACCGGCCCTGGTCCACCTTCTGACGGGCTCTCCCGTCGCCCAGGCTCGCGAGGCCCTGGAAGAGGCCGGCGGCCGCGTAGCCATCGCCCTGGGCCGCCTCGGCGCCCCTGCCTGACCTGCCACACCCTCGCCGAGGGGGCCATCCCCGACCCCGGTCGGGGCGCTTTGCCGCGGCCGGCCCGCAGAAATTCAAAAAAATTCTGCCGGTATTTTCTGGAATAGCCCGCAAAACGCCGATTTGAGCTCCGCGCGGGGAACCCTGCGTGCCCCTCGGATGCTCCGAAATTCCTAACCGGTGGCAGCTCGCCGACTGGTTTGATGGGGCGGTGTTTGTTTGAGTGGCGGCCTTTGCGGAACGGAGCAGCATCGCTCATTTGCCGCCAAATGTTAAGCGATCCGGAGCACATTGCGAAGGGTAGTCGAGCCGTCACTTTCGGTCCGTAGCGGGACTGTCTGATCGTGTCGTATCGTCACGTCATCGCCACGCCTTGGTGGGGGTGCTGGTGCTCTGAATCCTTTGTGTTCAAGGCGAACTTCGGAGCTCGGATGACCATGGACGGTGCTGTCGTGGTGCCCGGAACCACTATGGGTGCCCAGTGGGTCGACGACGTTCTGCTGGCCGGACCGGCGAGCGACGTCTGCTTCCATCTCCCTACTCCCATTGATCGTGGAATGCTGCGCCGGCTGGTCCGGGACCGGCAATCCGAACTGGCGGAATCAGGCTTCCGGCCGGGCGGTGCCGCCGCATTGCGGTTACCTCCGTCAATGGCATTCATCACGCATTTGCTGGCGGTATGGCGCAGCGGTGGCCAGGCGATCCTGCTGGATCACCGGCTGACCGACTACGAGGTCCGCCGCGCGATCGAGCGGCTGGTTCCGCAGGTCGTGGTGTCGCCCGAGCGGCCGGTCGGTTCAGGGCTGCGCACGTTCGTCGAGATCGACACCGACGTGGCCAGCTACTCCGGCCACCCGGCGAACACCTCGCACGCGGTGGTCCAGCTCAGCTCGGGCTCGACCGGGCCGTCGAAGGTGATCGGCCGGACTGCCGAGGACCTGGTCGAGGAGGTACTGCGATACACCCGGATCGACGGGGTTCCGCAGCGCGGCGAGCGGGTCATCCTGCTGCCCTCGATGGTGCACGTGCTGGGTCTGGTCGGCGGTCTGCTGTACGGCCTGCACGCCGGCGTGACGCTGGTCCCGCCCGTGCGGTTGACCGGCGACGCGATCATCCAGGCGATCGCGAGCGACGACAGCCCCGCCACCGTGCTGGGCGTGCCGTTCCACATCGGGCTGCTTGCCTCGGTCAACGAGCCGCCGCCGCTGCCGCAGTTCAAGCGGATGACGACCGGTGGTGAACTCGTGCCCGCCGCGATCTCGCGGGCGTTCGAGGAGAAGTTCCAGGTCCCGCTCGGCAACATGTACGGGATGACCGAGGTCGGGGTCATCGGCACCGACCTGTTCGGCCGGCACCGCCCGGCGATCATGCCCGCGCCCGGCATCGAAGTACGGGCTGTCGACGGGGAACTGCACATCCGCCGGCCGGAGTCGCCGTACCTCGGGTTGTCGGATCCGGCGCGCTGGGCCGACGGGTGGCTGCGGACCAAGGACGCGGGGGTGGTCGACCCGGAGACCGGGCTCGTCAGTATCAAGGGGCGGCTCGACTCGCAGGTGTCCGTCGGCGGGCTGAAGGTGGACCTGACCGAGGTGGAGTACACGCTCGGCACGCTGCGCGGAGTGCAGGCGGCGGTCGTCGTCTTCGACGGCGGAATCACCGCCTACCTGCAGCTCAACGAGCCGCGCACCGTCGCCTGGATCGAGGCCGACCTGGCCCAGCAGCTCGCGTCGTACAAGCGGCCGCGGAGCGTGCGGCTGGTCGATCAGTTGCCGCGGACAACCACCGGGAAGCTGGTCCGCGACGTCACCGTACTGCGCAAGGCAGCGCCGTGATGCTCGCAGACCTCCACCGACCGGACACCAGCCGGTACTGCGAGCGCGAGCACGGCGTTCGCCCGCAGGGACAGGTGGAGCAGCGCCAGGGTGGGCTCGGACGGCACCAGCCCACCGGTCAGCGGGCCGCCGGTCAGGGTGCCACCGGTCAGCGAGCCACCGGTCCGGGGGCCGGTATCGGGGGGCGGCGAGTCGAGGTGTTCCTGTGGGTGGAGGGGTTCCGGCGGGGGCAGGGGACCCGGCGGGGCGAGGAGTTCTGGCGGGAGGGGCATCAGCCGGCGAAGACCCGAGCCGCGCAGACCGCGGCCGAGTGCCTTGCCGACGGCCTCCTTCGCCGTCCACAACCACAGGAACGCCTCGACTTCGTCGGGTTGAGCGGCCATCCAGGCCAGCTCGGCCGGGTCGAACCAGCGCTTGGCCAGCCCGGTGACCTCGAAGGACCGGCGGTTCTCGACGTCGATGCCGACCCGTCCGGCGGCGCTCGCGGCGACCGCGACGAGATCGTGCCCGTGGCTGACGCTCACCCACAGACCGTCCACGTGCGGGCGGCCGGCTTCGTCGTGCCGCAACACCGGCTCGCCGCCCACGACGGTGGCAGCCAGCGCGAGCAGCAGAGCGTGTGCGGCCGACCGCTGGTCACTGTCGACAGGTTTCACCCAGACGTGCACGGGCTCCGGACCGGATCCCGGACGTTCTTCCACAGAAAGAAGGTATCCCGATGAGGGAAGAGGTTCGCGAGTTCGTCCTCGCGCAGTTGCAGGACATGAACTACGACACCGAGGGCATCGACGACGCCACCACCCTCGGCCCCGCCGGGGTGGATCTGGAGTCGCTGGCGCTGGCGGACCTGTCGGTGCGGGTGGAGGACCGGTTCGGGGTGCGCTTCTCCGACGACGAGTCCGAGGAGCTGGCCCTGATGACGGTCGGCGAGTTCACCACCGCGGTGGCCGGCCGGGTCGCGCAGCAGGTCTGATGAACTCGTCCGCCCCGCCCCCCGTCACCCCGCCGCCCGCGGTTCCCGCGCCGCCTGGACGGGCGGAGATCGTGGGCTGGCTGGCGGCGTTGGGAGACCGGCCCGCGGGGGAGATCCGGGAACGGATCGACTCGATGGAGCTGGCCTGGTTGGTACATCAGGTCGAGCAGCGCTACGCGGTCGAGCTCGACGACGACCAACTGGACCGGATCAGGACCATCGGCGACGCCGTGGCCGTGCTCGCGGAGGTGATCCCTGGCCATGACTGACCCGCGACCGGTGTCGATCACCGGGCTCTCGGTACTGAGCGCTCTCGGCCGGGGTGCCGAGGCCCAACTGGCGGCGGCGCTGCCCGGTGCGGCCGCCTTCACCGAGGTCCAGCGCTTCGACACCACAAACCGCCGGGTGCACCGCGCAGCGACGGCGGCGGACGTCCGTTCGCTGGAGGAGGAGATGCTCGACGCGATCACTGGCGCCTGCGCGGAGGCCGGCCTGAACGCGGTTCAACGAGCCACAACCCCCTTGTTCCTCGCGGTTCACGGCCGCGCAGGCGTTCGCGGCCTGGCGTCGAGAGCCACCCGCATCTACACCAGCGCCTGCGTCTCAGCCAGTACTGCGGTCGCCGACGCGGCCGCGCTGATCCGCAAGGGTTACGCGAACCGGATCGTGGTCGCGGCCGGCTATCTGGTCGAGTCGGACCAGTACGCCTTGTTCGACGCGGGCCGGGCGCTCTCGGACGACGGGGTGGTCCGCCCGTTCAGCCTTGACCGCAAGGGTTTGCTCCTCGGCGACGGTGTGGCCGCAGTGGTTCTCCAAGCGGGCGAGGGCCAGGCGGAGATCGTCGGTTGGGGCCGTGCGGGCGACGCTTATCACCCGTGTCAGCCGGCTCCCGACGGCCGTGGGCTGGCGGCCGCGATGACCGCCGCACTCCGCAAGGCGGATCTCCCGCCCGAGGTTGTCGGCTACATCAACGCCAACGCCACCGGAACCAGCTTCAGCGATGCCTCGGAGGCGGCCGCGATCCGCCGGGTGTTCGAGGCGGAGGTCCCCGTCAGCTCGACGAAGGCCGTGCACGGTCACGCCCTGGAAGCCTCCGGACTGCTCGAACTCGTGCTGACCGTGCTGGCTCTGCGCGCCGGCAAGTTGCCGGTGAACGCCGGCTTCACCACGGCGGATCCGGACTGCCCGTTGGATCTGATCCTGGATGCCCCCAGGCCGGCCACAGCGCAGTACGGGATGACTTTGAACGCCGCGTTCGGCGGCGCCGACACGGCCCTGCTGGTGCGTGCTGGATGAACCGCCTCGCCGGAATTCCCGAACCCCGTCTGGTCACGGACAGTCACTGGCCGCAGTCGGCTGACGACGCGCTGGCAGGTCCTCCGTCACTGCCCGGTTTCGTGGGGTCATCATTCAGCCCGCTCGTTGCCACCGTCGCCGATAGTTGCCTGCGGCCCATGTATGGCGAACCGCCTTTGCGGCAAGGCGAACGGACCGGGATCGTGCTCGTCAGCCGGAGCGGCGATCGGGCCAGCGCGGAGCACGTCCATGCTGCGGTTGCCGACGGCAAACGAGTCGGCCCGCTCTACTTCTTCCAGTCCGTGCCGAACAGCGTGGCCGGCTATGTCGCCGCCCGCTGGGGGTTGCGCGGACCGGTCGTCTGCCTGAGTCCGACCACCGATGCCCGGCGTACCGGGCTCGACCAGGCAGCACTCCTGATCGCGGACGGCGACGCGGACCAGGTCCTCGTCGTCCTCGTCGAACAAGCGACCGCCGGCGACACCGCTGTGGCCCTGTTGGTAAGTGAGGGAGATCCGTCATGAAAAGTCTCAGAGCCCAACTGGCCGCGGACCCGGCGATCGGTGCAGGCAACGTGCTGGCGACCGTGATCGCCCACGGTGCCGACCTGCAGGGACCGGGGTTGACCTTCGACACCGCAGTCGACCACTTCCCAGCCGGGCACCCGCTCACCCTGGGTGAGCTCGACGAACGCGTCCAGGCCCGGACGGCGTGGTTGCGGGCCCACGACATCGGTCGCCGGGACGTCGTGGCGATCTGGGCGACGGAGGCCGCCGACATCGTGCTGAGCTTCCTCGCGCTCACCCGGGTCGGCGCGATCCCCGCGCTGATGAACGGCAAGATGGCCCCGAACATCGCGGAGGAGTACATCCGCCGCCTGCGCGTCACCGGCGTACTGGCTGATGCCGCGCATCGCGAGAAGCTCAGCGAGGCACCGATCCTGGCCGAGCCGAAGGAGCTCGGCACCGGCGATCCAGCCGAGGCCCCCGAGCACTATCGGCACCACCGGGACGACCCGGTCGTCATCACCCACACCTCGGGGACGACCGGCGTACCGAAGGCTGTCCTGCACACGCACACCACTTTGTACGCCGCGCTGAAGCACCTGCTCACGATGCCGCAAGCCCAGGGCACCGACAGGATCCTCAACGCGCTGCCGATCCCGCACACCGCGACGATCCTGATGGTCAACCAGGTGCTCGGCAACCGCGCCGAGATGCTGCTGCTGTCCAGCCAGGACGCGCCGAACGTGCTGCGGCAGATCGAGCGGTGGAAGCCGCGCGGGGTCTACGGGTTCGCGGTCACCTGGGCCGGTCTGGCTCGCGAGGACCTGAGCAAGCACGACCTCGCCTCGGTCCGGATGTGGTTCAACACCGGCGACTGCGCGCACGAGCCGCACATCCGCAAGCTGGTCGCGGTCGGCTCCCGCGAAACCGTCACCAGACAAGGCCGTACGACGGTGCCGGGTTCGCACTTCATCGACGGGCTCGGCTCTAGCGAGATGGGGCACAACGGGTTCCACGTCACCCATACGAGCGACAGCGAGCACTACGGCCGGTGCATCGGCAAGCCGTACCAGTTCGCCGAGGCGACCGTGCTCGACAGCCGCGGCGGGGAACTCTCGCCGGGCAAGCCGGGCCTGCTGGGCTTCCGGTCGCCCTCGGTGTCGCCGGGCTACTGGAACGACTCGGTCAACACCTACAGGTTCCGGCTGAACGGCTGGTTCCTCACCGGTGATCTGGTCTACCGCGACGAGACCGGCCACTACTTCCATCTAGACCGGGTGCCCGACGCGGTCGCTGGGTTCGAGGGTCCCCAGCTCTACACGTCGATGTCGGAGGAGCGCATCCTCGCGGCCCTGCCGGAGGTGCTCGACTGCACGGTGATCATCGTCCAGGAGGACGGCCGCTTCCTCACCGACGTCCTGCTCGAACTCTCGCCCGACGTCGACCCCGCCACAGACCGCACCGAGCCGGTACGACGGGCGGTGGGCGAGGAGGTCGCGGCGACGATCCGGCGGATCGCGGTCATCGGCGAGGACGACGTACCGGTGACGGTGACGGGCAAGGTCCGCAAGGTCGCGCTCCGCCAAGAACGCCTGGATGGCGTGGCGGCCGGAGCCGGGGTGGGTCGATGACCGCGGCAACCGTCACCGGGATGGGTCTGCTCACCCCGGTCGGCCGAGGTGTGGAGAACGTCTTCGACGCGTTGTTGCACGGCAAGTCCGGCATCAGCCGCCCGCCGGAAGGCCATCCCGTCGCGAACTCGGTCGAGCTGGCCGGCTTCCTGCCGCCGTTCGACGCGGGCACGATCGCGAGTGGGCCGGACGGCAAGGTGATGGACCGCACGGTGATCCTCGCCCAACTCACCGCCGAGGACGCGCTGGCCGACGCCGGACTGGTCGTCGGCGCGAACGTCGACCCCGCACGCATCGGTGTGATCGTCGGTGGGGTCGGCGGCATGGCCACGCTCGAGAACCAGGTCCTGGCCCGAGCCGAACGCGGTCGCGCGGCCGTCAGCCCGTACCTACTGACCGGGATCCTGCCGAACATGCCCGCGGCAAGGATCGCGATCCGCTTCGGCCTCCGCGGCTACACCTCGTCAGTCGGTACGGCGTGTGCGTCCGGCGCGCAGGCGATCGCCGACGGCGTACGGCTGATCCGCACCGGCGAGGTGGATGTGGTGATCTGCGGCGCGAGCGAGGCGCCGCTCTTCCCGACCTTCGCGGAGACCTTCTCCAACGCACGGGCGCTCGCGCGGAACTGGGACGACCCGACCCAGGCGAGCAGGCCGTTCGACCTGCGCAGGAACGGGTTCGTGCTGTCGGAAGGAGCCGCGCTGCTGGTTCTGGAGAGCGCCGAGCACGCCACCGCCCGGGGCGCGGCTGGGTACGCCGATGTCGCGGGCTACGGGGTGAACGCCGACGCGCATCACCCGACCGCGCCACGACCGGACGGGACCGGCGCCGCCGACTGCATGCGCAGGGCGTTCGCCAGTGCCCGGGTGAGGCCCGAACAGGTCGGTTACGTCAACGCGCACGGCACCAGCACGAAGCTCGGCGATGTCGCGGAGTCCGTCGCGATCGGTCTGGCCTTCGACGGATCCAGCCCGGCGGTGAGCTCCACCAAGGCCCTGACGGGTCACATGCTCGGCACCTCCGGCGTGGTCGAGGCGGCCGCCAGTGCCCTGGCGGTGAACGCCGGCCTGCTGCCGCCGACGTACAACCTCGAGGACCCGGATCCGGCCTGCCCGCTGGACCACGTCCGCAAGGAGCCGCGTGAGGTGCGCGTGGACTACGCGCTGTCGAACTCGTTCGGGTTCGGCGGCCAGAACGTCAGCCTGCTGTTCGGACCACCGAGCACAGAGATCAAGAGTGAGGGGAAGGCCCGGTGAAGTCATCGTGATGGAGATCTACGGGATCGACCACGTGGAGATGTACGTGGGCGACGCGAAGCAGGCGGCGTTCTACCTGGGACACGCCTTCGGCCTGCAGGTCCACGGCCAGGGCGGTCCGGAAACGGGCCTGGCCGACCAGCGATCGCTGCTGCTGCGGGAGAGCGCCGTACAGATCGTGCTGACCTCAGGGCTGGCCGCTGACCACCCCGCGGCGGAGTACGTACAGCGGCACGGTGACGGGGTCGCCGTGGTGGGCCTGGAGGTGGACAACGCGTCCGTGGCCTACACCGAGTTGCTGGCCCGGGGCGCCGAGTCCGTGGCCGAGCCGGTGACGTACACGGACGAGCAGGAGACCACCGTGGTGATCGCGGAGGTGGCCGGCTTCGGCGACGTGGTCCACCGGCTGGTCGAGCGGCACGGGCCGCGGCGGGAGTTCCTGCCAGGCGCGTTCCAGATCACCGAGCCGGCGGGTGGTCCGGACGAGAAGCTGTTCAGCGAGATCGACCACCTGGCCATCTGCGTCCCGTCGGGTCAGCTGAAGCCGACGGTCGAGTTCTATCAGAACGTCTTCGGGTTCCTGCCGATCTTCGACGAGTACATCGAGGTGGCCGGGCAGGGGATGGAGTCGACGGTGGTGCAGAGCCCGTCGAAGCACGTCACCTTCACCCTGATCGAACCGGACCCGAACCGCCGGCCGGGCCAGATCAACGACTTCCTCACCTGGCACGCGGGGGCCGGAGTACAGCACATCGCCTTGCGTACCAGCGACATCGTCGAGGCGGTCAGCACGCTGTCCGAGCGCGGCGTGAACTTCCTCGCCTCGCCGTCGGCGTACTACAAGGCGCTGCCCGACCGCGTCGGCGAGGTGGAGACGCCGCTGGAGTCCCTGGAGGAGCTGGGCATTCTCGTCGACAAGGACCACTGGGGTCAGCTGCTGCAGATCTTCACCGAGTCGATGCACGTCCGCCGAACGCTGTTCCTCGAGATCATCGAGCGGCGCGGCGCGATGACGTTCGGCAGCGGCAACATCAAGGCGCTGTACGAGGCGAAGGAGCGCGAGCTGCAGGGGGTCGAGGTATGACGGCCCTGGAGTTCACGCTGTCCGAGGACGAGATCGCGCTGCTGCCGTCGGACGAGGACGTCGCGTTCTACCAGCAGCACGGCTGGTACCTGTCGAAGAAGCTCCTCACCGACGACGAGACCGACGAACTCGTCAACGCCAGCGAGCGGTACTACGCCGGAGAGCGGGACCGCACGCTGCCGGCCAGGCCGCCGAAGCTCGCCTACTGGGACCCCTCCAAGGGCGATGTGCAGCGGCACAACGACTACGTGCACTACGAGCACGACGGACTGGCGAAGATCCTGCGCAAGCCGTTGATCGGCGCGGTCGCGGCCCGGCTGGCCCAGGCCGAGGAGATCCGGATCTTCCAGTCCACCCTGATCTACAAGCCGCCGGTGCCGGGGGAGCCGTCGAACATCGTGCCCTGGCACTTCGACAAGCACTACTGGTCGTCCTCCTCGTCGGACCGGATGCTGACCGCGTTCATCCCGTTCCACGACTGCCCGCCGGAGATGGGCACCATCACGATGGTCGACGGCAGCCACCGGTGGCAGGAGATCGGCTCGGACGACACCGTGGTCCGGCACTTCGCCGAACGGGACCGGTCCCAGCTCGACCAGATGCTGACCGAGAACGCGCAGTACAACGGCGTCGAGGTGGTCAAGGTGCCGATCACCATCCCCCGCGGGCACCTGAACTTCCACCACTGCCGGACGTACCACGGGTCCGGCGCGAACGTGAGCGACCGGCCGCGCCGGGCGATCTCGCTGCACCTGCAGGACGGCGGCAACTCCTACCGCGAGTTCCCGCTCTCCGACGGCACCCTCGCGGCGTACAACCACGACGCCGTGGTCCGTCGGACCCCGGACGGCCGACCCGACTACGCCGACCCGGACTTCTGCCCCACTCTCTGGGCCGATCGCTAACAAGGAGAACGACATGTCACGTTACGACTGGGGTCAGACCCACCCGGGCATCGAGCAGCTCGAGAAGGCGGTCGGCGACGCCCGCGACAAGGTCGTCCAGCACCCGCTCTACGCCAACCTGGACACGCACGAGTCCCTCGTCACCTTCATGGAGCACCACGTCTTCGCGGTCTGGGACTTCATGTCCCTGCTGAAGTCGCTGCAGCGCGAGCTCACCTGCGTCACGGTGCCGTGGATCCCGACCGCGCACACCGGCAGCCGCCGGCTGATCAACGACATCGTGATGGTCGAGGAGAGCGACGAGCTGGGGGACGGCTTCATCAGCCACTTCGAGCTCTACGTGAACGGCATGAAGGAGGCCGGCGCCGACACGACCGCGATCGAGAAGCTGGTCCACCTGCTGCGCGACGGCGGCTCGGTCGTCGACTCGTTGAAGGAGTCCGGCGTCCCGCAGGCCTCGATCGACTTCGCCGCCACCACCTGGGACATCATCGAGAACCAGCCGGTGCACTGCCAGGCGGCCGCCTTCGCCTTCGGGCGCGAGGACCTGATCCCGGACATGTTCACCCAGGTGGTCGCGGTGAACGAGCGGTCGAACAGGCTGAACACCTTCGTCGACTACCTGGAACGCCACATCGAGGTGGACGGCGAGCAGCACACCCCGATGGCGATGCAGATGGTCACCGACCTGTGCGGTGACGACGACGCCAAGTGGGAGGCGTGCGCGGACACCATCAACACCGCGCTTGCCGCCCGGGCTCGGCTCTGGGACTCGATCCTTGCCGCCGTGAAGGGCTGAGGGGCACGACCATGACGACCGTCGATCTCTACCGGACCGTGCGGCTGATCCGCCGCTTCGAGGAGCGTGCGATCGAGTTCGTCCGGTCCGGTGAGATCGTCGGCGGCATCCACCCGTACGTCGGTCAGGAGGCCGTGGCCGCGGGGGTCTGCGCGGCGCTCCGGCCGGACGACCTGATCACCAGCACGCACCGGGGACACGGCCATGTGCTGGCCAAGGGGGTGAACCCGGCCCGGATGTTCGCCGAGCTGATGGGCCGAGAGTCCGGCCTGAACAAGGGGCGCGGCGGCTCCATGCACGCGGCCGACTTCAGCCTGGGCATCCTCGGCGCCAACGCCATCGTCGGCGCCGCCGGTGCGATCGCCACCGGCGCCGCCTGGGCACAGCGCCGGCGGGGCCGGTCGACCGTCGCGGTCAGCTTCTTCGGCGACGGCGCGGTCAACGAGGGGATGTTGCTGGAGGCGTTCAACCTGGCGGCGCTCTGGCACGTCCCGGTGCTGTTCGTCTGCGAGAACAACGGCTACGCCACCACGATGCCGGTGCACTCCGCGGTGGCGGGCAGCATCACCGGCCGGGCCAAGGCGTTCGGCATCCCGGCCTTCAGCATCGACGGGCAGGACCCGGAGAAGGTGCTCGCGGCAACCACTGCCGCGGTGGACCGGGCTCGGGCAGGCAAGGGGCCGACGTTCCTGGAGTGCCGGACCTATCGCTTCGACGCGCACCACACGTTCGAGCACCGGGCGCGTCTGAACTATCGCTCGACCGAGGAACTCTCCACTGGGCGGTCGCGGGACCCAGTGGAGATACAGGGCGCACGGCTGGCTGCCGAGGATCGGACAGCCGTCGATGCCGAGGTCGAGGCCCTGCTGGACGCGGCGGCCAGGATCGCGCTGGGCAGTGCCCATCCCGATCCGGCCGCCGCGCTCGAGTACCTCTACGCCACGCCGATGCCGGGACGACGGAAGTGATGCGCTGATGCCCAAACTGTCCTATCTGAAGGCGTTGAACCGGGCACTGGGCGATGAGCTGGACCGGGACCCGGACGTCTTCCTGCTCGGCGAGGACATCCGGGCGGCCGCTTCGAACCTGACCGCCGGTCTGTTCACCCGGTTCGGCCCGGACCGGGTGCTGGACACCCCGCTGTCCGAGCAGGCGTTCACCAACTTCGCCACCGGCGCGGCACTTGCCGGGCTGCGGCCGGTGATCGAGTTCCAGATCCCGTCGCTGCTGTTCCTGGTGTTCGAGCAGATCGCGAACCAGGCGCACAAGTTCTCGCTGATGACCGGCGGTCAGTGCAAGGTGCCTGTCACGTACGTCGTACCGGGGTCGGGGTCGCGGACCGGGTGGGCCGGGCAGCACTCGGACCACCCGTACAACCTCTTCGCGCATGTGGGGGTGAAGACGGTCGTACCGGCCACTCCGGCCGACGCGTACGGCCTGCTGCTGTCGGCGATCCGGGACGACGATCCGGTGGTGGTCTTCGCTCCGTCCGGCGCGCTCGGGGTCAGGGACGATATCGACTTCGCGACATTGCAGCCGGTGCCGTTGGGGGTCGGCCGCATCGCCCGGACCGGCAGCGACGTGACGGTCGTTGCTCTGGGCCACCTGGTGCAGGACGCCCTGGCCGTGGCCGACGAGCTCGCGGGCGAAGCCTCGGTGGAGGTGTTCGACCCGCGCACGGTCTATCCGCTGGACGTCGACGGCCTGGCTGCGTCGGTGGCCCGGACCCGGCGGCTGGTGGTGATCGACGACTCCAACCGGACCAGCGGATTCGGCGCGGAAGTCCTTGCGGTGGCAGCTGAGCGGTTCGACCTGGACGCCCCGCCCCGGCGGGTTACCAGGCCCGACGGTGCGGTGCTGCCCTTCGCGCTCGCGTTGGACCGGGCCGTCCAGCCGGGCCGGGATGACCTGCTCAAGGCGATCCGCGGAGTACTGACCGAAGGGGGACGGTAGTGACCGAACGACCATCCGCGGCCGAGCTGTGGCCGGTGCTGTCGGAAGGCGTCCGCGACAAGTTGCTTGCCTACGGCCACAAGCATTGGCAGCAGGTCTACGAGGACGTCGCGCTGCAGAACCAGAACTGGATCCCGCTCCGCTCACCGGTCGCGACGCGGGCCGGGTACGACGAGATGAGCCGCATCACCCAGCGGGTCTCGCAGCTCGTCCTGGACGCCTGCCGCCGCCGGGCCCGGACCGCCGGTGAGTTGCGGCAGGTCCTGCAGGTGCCGGCCGACCGGATCCAACTGCTGGACGACACCGAGCCGTTGACCGGCCGGCTGATCAACGCGATCCGCTCGGATCTCCTGCTGGAGCAGGGCGTTCCGCGGATGGTCGAGTGCAACGTGGAGAGCGCGCTGGGCGGCGTACTGGATGCCGACGGCGTGATCAAGCGGTGGATGGACGTGTACGCCGGGGAGCCGCTGTTCCGGGCGATCGGCGCGGCGGCGCCACCGTCGGCCGTCGACGCCCGCTACGACGCGATCCGGTCCGACGTCGGGCCGGGCAAGGTGACGGCGATGCTGTTCACCGCGGGCGGCGGCTACCCGGGCGCGGATCGGCCGAACTACATGATCAACCGGCTGAAGCCGTTCGCCGACCGCGGTCGCGAGCTAGGCGTCGACCTGGTCGTCTACCCGGTCGAGTGGGTCGAGCAGGACGCCGACGGCCGGCTGAAGGCGGGGGAGCAGACGATCGACGCCGTCTGGCGGATGTTCGTGCCGCCGTTCGTGAACGACAGCCCCGGCCTGCAGGCGCTGCGGCTGGCGAACCAGGCGGGCACCTTCCGGATGTACCTGCCGACCGCGGTCTGGCTGCTCAGCAACAAGACGATCTTCGCCTGGCTCTGGGACGACCTGCACGAGCTGCCCGAGGAGGACGCCGAGATCGTCCGGGCGCAGATCCCGCGCACCTGGATCTACGGACCGGAGCTGCGGCAGCGGACGATCAACGAGCGCGAGCACCTCGTCTTCAAGCCGACCGACGACTACGGCGGCCACGGCGTCTTCATCGGCCCGCAGACCAGCCCGGAGGCCTGGGCCGAGGCGCTCGACGCCGCCGAAGGCCCGCACATCATCCAGGAGCTGATCGAGGCCGACCCGCTGACGATGCAGTTCCTCAAGCCGGAGACCGGGGAGGTGGTCGAGGCCGACGTCTCGTACTGCGTGTCCACCTACCTCTTCGACCGGATCCCGGCGGGGGTCTTCACCCGCTTCTCACCACCCGGCGCGGGCGGCGTCGTCAACCTGACCCAGGGCGCCCTGACCGGCGGCCTGCTGCTCGTGAACGGAGAGCTGACATGACCTTCGACTGGCAGCGGACCTCGTCAACGGCCCGCTGCTGGTCGGAAGTGCCTGATCAGGGCCGGGGGTACTGCTGATGCATCAGGGTGATGTCCTTCAGTTCCGCATCGCGCGGGGTGTCCAGCACGGAGCGGATGGTCCGGGCCATGGTCTCGGGCTGTACCCACTCGTCCGGCACGTACTCCTTGCCCTCCTGGGCGTGCACCTTGGCCTGCAGCGGCGTCGCCACCCGGCTCGCGTAGATGCTGGTCACCCGGACGCCGCGGTCGAACTCCTCCAGCCGGAGCGTCTCGGCGAACGCGCGGAGGCCGTACTTGCTCATCGCGTAGCCGATCCAGCCGGGCCACGGGTAGAGACCGACCAGCGAGTTCACCAGGACGACGCTGCCGCGGGCGGCCCGGAGCGCGGGGAGCGCCAGGCGGGTCAGCTCGGACGGGCCGACCAGGTTCACCTCGAGGTGCTCGCGGATCAGCGCCGGGTCGCTCTCGCTGAACGGTCTGCCCTCGCAGATGCCGGCCGCGTGCACCACCGCGCCGAGCCGCTCGGGGAACGTCACGCTGTCCGCGAGGGTGTCCGCCCGGCCGATGTCTCCGACCAGCACCTGAGCGCCGGGCAGTTCCACGGCGAGCTTGTCCAGGCTCTCGGCGTTGCGCCCGAACAGCACCAGCGGCTGTCCGTCGGCGTGCAGGGACCGGGCCAGCGTGCTGCCGATGCAGCCGGTGGCGCCGGAGATCAGGATCGCGTCGTTGTCGGCCATGCCGGGACTGTAGACGAAGTGATGCCATTTCGGCAGTGTTCGGAAATCACCATCCGAGGATCACCACGATGAAGGAGCAGCCGGTGTCGAGTGCGCCCAACCCAAATGTCATCTACCCGTTCAGTGACCGTCGGCGCACTGTTTTCTTGAAACCCCTCATTACGGTCCCCTACGTCCAAATAGGGGAATTCACCTATTACGACGATCCGGACGATGCGGCGGGTTTCGAGCGGAACAATGTGCTGTATCCGTTCGGGCCGGAGAAGCTGATCATCGGCCGGTACTGCCCGATCGCGGCCAAGGCCACCTTCCTGCTGTCCTCGGCGAACCACCCGCTGGTCGGCGTCTCGGCGTACCCGTTCTTCATCTTCGGCGGGGACTGGGCGGAGCGGACGCTGGAGCCTGCGCTGGGGGCGCCGCGCAAGGGGGACACGGTGGTCGGCAACGACGTCTGGATCGGGTACGGCGTGACCGTGATGCCCGGGGTGACGATCGGCGACGGGTCGATCATCGCGACCGGGGCGGTGGTGACGTCCGACGTGCCGCCCTACTCGGTCGTCGGCGGCAATCCGGGCCGGGTGCTCAAGCGCCGGTACGACGAGGAGGACGTGGACCGCCTGCTCCGCGCGGCCTGGTGGAACTGGCCCGTCGACCTGGTCACCGAACACGCCCACACGATCTTCACCGGCACTCCGAAGGACGTCGAGGAGATCGCCCTCGAGCATGGGCTAGTGGCCGAGGAAGACGCCTAGGCGGCGGAGGGTTTCGGCGGTGGCGACGGCGTCGCTGCGGGCGTTGCCGTGGCGGCCGTCGGCACTGTAGAGGCCGGGGTCGGTGGAGAGGGGGTGGTCGGTCAGGTGGACGTGGATGGTGCCCAGGCGCTCGGCCATCGCCCGGGTGCGCTCGGCCAGGGTCCTCATCCGGGTGCGGAGGCCAGGGCGGAGCCACTCGACGACGGCAGGCGAGTAGGAGACGTCGAACATCCCGAGGGTGATCACGTCCGCCCCGGCGGTCTGCAGCGCCGTCACCATCGCGCCCAGTTCGGCGTCCACCTGGTCGGCGTCGTACCGGGCGCTGAAGGCGTCGTTCCCGCCTCCGACCACGAGCGCGAGATCCGGCTCGAGGGCCAGTGCGGGGGCCAGTTGGCGAGCGCGGATCTCGTGCGCCCGGAGTCCGCTCATGCCGAGGTTCAGATACGCCAGAGCAGGTGCGGAGGCCCGCAGTTCGGCCGCCAACCGGTCGGCCCACTGCAGCTCGGAGTACCCCTCGACCGGCTCGCACAAGCCCTCGGCCACGCTGTCACCCAGTACTGCGAACCGCCGCCAGGGGTGGCCCGCCAGCAGCTTGGCGGACTCGCCGTCGGCCAGGCAGTACTCGTCGGTGGCCTCGGTGATCATGCCGCCTCCTCGGACGCCGGGTAGCGGGCGAGCTCGACCGGGTGCCGCCACCAGCGGTAGACCGGCACCAGGGTGACCACCAGCAGGATCACCCCGGACGCGATGAGGGCGGGCCGCAGGCCGAACGTGGCGGCCGACCAGCCGGCCAGGACACCGCCGATCGGGATGCCGATGAAGGCGATCGCGCCGGTCACGCCGAAGACCCGGGTCTGCAGCGCGGCGGGCACCCGTTCGTACAGGGTCACGCCCATCACCGGGTTCACGGCGGCGTTCGCGATGCCGCAGCAGAAGCTGACCGAGACGACCACCCAGAGCTGATGGGACAGGCCCAGCGCGAACAGCCGCGGAGCACCACCGATCGCCGCGCCGATCACGAACGACGCGTACTGCGGCAGGCGCGGGCCGAGCACGATGAAGATCACGTTGCCCAGCAGCGCGCCCGCGGCGAACGCGCCGAACAGCAACCCGAGGGCGGCCGGCGACTGGAGCACCTCCTCGACCCAGAGCGGTACGAAGACCGCAGTACCGGCCTGGTTGAAGACGTTCAGGAAGAAGACCATCACGATCATGCCGAGCAGCAACTGGTCCTTGCGCAGGTAGCTGAAGCCGCCCCGCAGCGCCTGGAAGTAGGGCTCCTTCGGCGGCGCGGGCGCGTCCGCCACGGCGGGCGGCAGCCGGACCAGGCAGGCGACCAGCGCGGCGCAGACCAGGAACGAGATCGCGTCCACCCAGATCGCCTTGTTCGGCCCGATCCAGCTGATCAGCAGGCCACCGATCGGTGCGCCGACGAGCGTCGCGGTCCGGGTGAACCCCTCGTAGGACGAGGTGACCCGGATCATCTTCACCCCGGCGGCGTCGGCCATCGGCTTCAGCATCACGTGCTTGACCCGGTCGCCGAGCCCGCGCAGCGTCCCCGCGATCGCGACCAGCAGGCAGAGCCAGGCGAACGACGAGCCCGGTGTCATCACGATCGCCGCCATCGCGACCGCGCTGCCGAGGTCCGTCACGATCGACGTCCGACGCAGCCCGAACCGGTCTGCCAGCGGAGCCGCCAGCACGCCGGACACGACGTACGGGAGCATCTCGGCGCCGGCGATCAGGCCCATCTTGGCGGGGCTGCCGGTGGTGGTCAGGACCAGCCAGGGGATCGCCACCATCGACACGCGGTTGCCGAGGACGGATACCACGTCCGCGGTGAAGAGGGCGATCAGGCCCGACCGGCGGCTCATCGCGACGCGTACCCGGACCGCAGGGCGACCTTGTCCACCTTGTGCGCCGAGGTCAGCGGCAGCTCGGCGAGGAACTCGATCCCGCGCGGCATCCACATCTCGTTGAACTCGTCGCGGACCAGGTCCTGCAGCTCCGCCGCGGTCACCTCGGCGTCGTCGTACCGGACCACGTAGGCGTGTGGGACCTCGCCGTACGCCTCGTCCGGTACGCCGATCACGGCGGCCGCCCGGACCCCGGGATGCGCCTGGAGCAGGTCCTCGATCGGGCGGCAGTAGACGTTCCAGTTGCTCGAGCCGGTGACGATCGTGTCCTGCACCCGGTCCACCACGTACAGGTAGCCGTCGGCGTCGAGGTAGCCCAGGTCGCCGGTCAGGACCCAGCCGTCGACGATCGCGCGCTCGGTCAGGTCGGGTCGGCCCCAGTACCCGGCGAAGCGGAGCTTGCTGGTCGCGTAGATCTCCCCGGTCTCACCCGGCGGGAGCGAGTTCCCCTCGCCGTCGCGGATCTCCACCCGCACGTCGCCGTACGGCGTACCGGAGGAGCGGAGGCGCTCGGGATGGCCCGGGTCCTCGGTCAGCCCCGGCTGGGCGGTGACCACGATGACCTCGCTCAGGCCGTACACGATCCGCAGTACCGGGCCGAACCGCTGGATCGCCTGCCGCAGCCGCGACGGGGCGGCGGGTCCGGCGCCGACGTTGAGCATGAACAGGCTGCTCACGTCGGTGGCCGGCAGGTCGGGGTGGTCCAGCAGTTGGTAGAGCAGCGGCGGCGAGACGTAGGTGGAGTTGATCCGCTCGCGCTCGATCGTCGCCAGCGCGCGGCCGGCGTCCCACTCGTCCTCGAGGAACAGCACTCCGCCCATGAACAGGTTGAAGAAGCTGGTGATCTGCCCGCTCGCGAAGGCCATCGGCGAGTGCGACAGGTGCCGCAGCACGGGCAGCCCGGCGGCCAGGTAGTCGGCGGCCAGCGTCAGGATCTGCTCGTAGAACGCCTGCCGGTGATGCACCAGCTTCGGCTCGCCCGTCGTGCCGCTGGTCTGGAGGCAGGTGGCCGGCTCGACGTCTTGCAGTTCCGGCTCGAACTGGGTTGTCGCCGGGACCAGTAGGTTCCGTCCGAGACCGCCCTCGCCGAGGCAGTGCACCGGTACGCCGAGGCCGACCGCGAGGCGCTCGCCGAGCACGGCCTTGGTGGTCGCGTCGTAGACGAAGACGTCCGCGTCCGACAGCCGGGCGAACGCCTCGATCTCCCGGCGGCCCGCGATCGGCGCGATCCACATCGTCCGGGCCCCGACCAGGTGCAGGGCGAGCTGGAGCGCGGGCAGTTCGAGGGTGTTGCCGGCCAGCACGAGCACGCCGGTGCCCGGGCCGATGCCCCGGTCCTGCAGGGTGGCGGCCAGGTCGAGCACCTGCGCCCGCAACCCGGCGAAGCTGATCCGGCGGTCGCCGGCCACGATCGCCTCGGCGTCGCCGTAGCGCTCGAACAAACGCAGCGCGGCCACCACATAAGAACCGGACTGCGCCAGGTTCTTGTCCAGCACGACATCGACCGACATGGCTGCCTCACCCTTCGGAGATCCGGAAGGACTGTACTTCGAGAATTACTCCGCGGCCAGGTTCCGGAAGAATTCAATCGGCCAATTCAAAACCGCCGTTGACGTGTCAGGAATCCGGAACTAGGTTTCCGTCACCGCCACTCGCGCCGGGTATTTCTTGCCCGTCGCGCGCCAACCCATTTGGGGGGTTGCTCCATGCGCATTCCCAGTACCGTCAGATCCGCCGCTCTCGCGGCCGCCGTGTCGCTGGCCGGGTCCGCTCTGGTCTTCACCGGCTCCGTCGCCGACCAGTCCTCGAACCAGTCGTCCGGCCGGTCGGAGTGGGTCGGCAGCTGGTCGGCCGGCACCTCGAAGGCCGAGGCGACCGGCTTCACCGCCACCGGGCTCAACAACCAGAGCGCCCGCTACGTGGTCCGGCCGTCCGTGGGGGGCGACAAGGTCCGGATCCGGTTCTCGAACGTCTACGGCGACCGGCCGATCCAGATCGGCGCCGCGACCGTGGCCAAGGCCAACACCGCGACGCCGGCGCAGTCCGACCTCGACCCGGCCTCCCAGCGCACGCTGACCTTCGGCGGATCGCCGACGGCCGTGATGAACAAGGGCGCCGAGCTGCTCAGCGACCCGGTGAACCTGCGGGTCGCCGATCTGACCACGCTGGTGATCAGCGTCTACTACCCGACCGCGACCGGGCCGACCACCTGGCACGCCTCGTCGACGCAGGAGAACTTCTTCGGCCCCGGCGACCTGACCGGCGCGACCGACGGCACGCCGTACATCACCACGCGGGCCTGCTGCTGGACGTTCCTGTCCGGCGTCGACGTGCAGACCGACGAGACCGACGGTGCGATCGTCGTCCTCGGTGACTCCATCGCCGACGGCCTGCTCAGCACCCTGAACGGCAACAACCGCTGGCCCGACCAGCTCGCCGAGCGGCTGGCCGCCGACCGGCGCAACGACGTACCGGGCGTGCTGAACGTCGGCATGGCCGGCAACCGGCTGCTGCACGACAGCCCGGACCCGATCCTCGGAGCCCCCAACGGCATCGAGCAGCTCGGCGTGAACGCGCTGGCCCGACTGAACGAGGACGTCTTCAGCCAGACCCGGCCGAGTGTCGTGATCACTCATCTGGGCGTGAACGACATCTGGATGGACAACGCCGGCACAGACCAGGTCGTCGCGGCGCTGAAGCAGCTCAACGCGCAGCTGCACGAACGGGGCATCCGCAGCGTGGGCGCCACCATCACGCCGTTCGAGGGCCTGTCCAACCCGGGCGGCTGGACGCCGGAGAAGGAGGCGACCCGGCAGGCGGTCAACTCCTGGATCCGCAGTAATCACGAGTTCGACGGGATGATCGACTTCGACAAGGCGGTCCGCGACCCGCAGGCGCCGAGCAAGCTGCGGGCCGACTTCGACGGTGGCGACCACATCCACCTGAACGACGCCGGCTACCAGGCGATGGCCAACGCGGTCCCGCTGCAGTTGGTCCGGTGAGGTCGAAGTGACCACCGCCGCCGATCAGGTGCTCGAGGGACTCTTCAGCCAAGCCGGCCTGGACGATCCGTACCGGTACTACGCGGAGCTCCACCGGTTGGGTCCTGTGTCGCTCCTCGCCGGCACCGGCTCCTACGCGGCGGTGGTCACTGGTTATGAGGCCGCGGACCAGGTCCTGCGCGACCCGCGGTTCCGCGTCACCGACGACGTATATACCGACGAGCGGAGTGGGCCGGCCTGGCGGGACCACCCGCTGCTGACGGTGCTCAACAACTCGATGATGTACAGCAACGGCAGCCGCCACGCGCAGGCCCGGCGGCTCTTCCACCAGGTGTTCACGCCGCGCCGGGTGGCGCAGCTCGAACCGGATGTCAGCCGGCTGGTCGACGGCCTGATGGACGGCCTGGCGGACCGGCTCGCGACCGACGGGCAGGCGGACTTCATGACGGAGTTCGCCTACCCGCTGCCGAGCAGCGTGGTCGCCGCGCTGCTCGGCATCCCGCAGGCGGATCTGGCCTGGTTCCGGCCCAGGGTCGAACGGATCAACGACTTCCTCGACGTGACCGGCAAGTCCGGCGAGATCCTCGCGGCCGCGGACCAGGCGACCGTCGAGTTGTCGGAGTACTACCAGTCGCTGATCGCCGAGCGGCGGACCATACCGCGGGACGACCTGATCAGCCAACTGGTCGAGGCCATCGACGCGGGCGAGCACGCCGTCTCCGACCACGACCTGATCTGCAACCTGCTGGTGCTCTTCAACGCCAGCTTCGTGACCACGATCCACCTGATCGGCAACGGCATGCGGCTGCTGCTCGGCGACCCCACGCTGCGCCAGACGGACACGGACAACTTCGTCGAAGAGGTACTGCGGTACGAGGCGCCCGTGCAGTTCGTCGCGCGCTTCGCCGCCGAGGAGGCCGAGGTGGCCGGCACGGTGATCCCGCCGAAGCAACTGGTGCTGGTGATGCTCGGCGCCGCCAACCGGGACCCGCGCCGCTACGAGGAGCCGCAGGTATTCGATGCCGGGCGACCGGAGATCAGGCCGTTGAGCTTCGGCGCCGGACCGCACTTCTGCCTCGGCGCCGCGCTGGCCCGGGCCGAGGGACGGCTCGCCTTTCCGCAACTGCTCGAGCGGTTCCCGTCGCTACACGCCGCGGGTGAACCCGTGCGCAACCCGCAGCAGTTCCTGCGCGGCTACAAGTCGATGCCGGTGGCAACATGACGGCCGACGAGGTCCTCGCCGAACTGCAGACCGACGACGGCCGCCGAGCGCCATATCCCTTGTATGCAAGGCTGCATGAGCTCGGGCCGGTCAACCTGACACCCGCGAGCCCGGCGTACGCCGCGGTGGCGAACGGGTATGCGGCGGTCGATCAGATCCTGCGGGACCCGCGCTTCGTGAAGGGTGGTCCACCGCCCGCGGCCGACGCCGACCCGATCACGACCGCGCTGAGCAACTCGATGATGTTCCGGACCGAGCCGGACCACGGGCGGATGCGCAAGGCCTTCCACCAAGCCTTCACCCCGCGTCGCGTCGCCGCGCTCGAACCGCAGATCACCGCCTTGACCGACTCGTTGCTGGACCGGCTCGCGTCGCTCGGCGCGGATGGTCCGGTCGACTTCATCGCCGAGTTCGGCTACCTGCTGCCGGCTGGGGTGATGAGTGCGTTGCTCGGCATCCCCTCGCCCGATCTCGACTGGTTCCGGACCCGGGTGCAACGGGTCGAGGACTACCTGGACTTCGGCGGCCGAACCCCCGAGAAGGTTGCCGCCGCCAACGAAGCGGCCACCGAGATGAGCGCGTACTACGCGGCGCTGATCGCCGAGCGGCGGGTGTCACCGGGGGACGACCTGATCAGCGGACTGGTCCAGGTGATCGATGCCGGTGAAGGGCAACTGACCGACGAGGAGCTGATCGGGAACCTGCTGGTGCTGTTCAACGCCAGCTTCGTCACCACCATCAACCTGCTCGGCAACGCGCTGCCCCCACTGCTCGAACGCCCTGAGCTGGTGAAGTCGCTGGCCACCGACCCCGCCGTCGCCGAGGCTTGTGTGGAAGAGGTCCTCCGGTACGACGGGACCGCGCAACTGGTGGTCCGGACGGCGTCGGAGGATCTCGAGGTCGGTGGCGTGGTGATCCCGCGCGGCGGCCTGGTGCTGGTCATCCTCGGCGCGGCGAACCGCGATCCGGCCCGCTTCCCGTCGCCCGAAGTGTTCGATCCCGAGAGGCCCGACAAGCGGCACATCACCTTCGGCGCCGGCGCCTACTTCTGCATCGGGGCAGTGCTGGCCCGGGCGGAGGGTCGCCTCGCGCTGCCGCGGTTGTTCCAGCGGTTCCCGGATCTCGCTCTCGCCGAGCCGCCCGTGCAGAGTGCCGGACTCGCGCTGCGCGGCTTCGCCACCATGCCTGTTTCACTGGGCCTTTGACCGTCGCTGGATGAGGGGGACTCGTCGTGCCGTTGGATCCAGAGGTCGAGGCGATGCGCGCGAAGCGTGAGGCCGATGACGTGCCGCAGTTGTACACCCAGACACTTGCCGAGGCCCGGGCAGCTGATCTGGCATCTATCCGTGCCGCGGGCGGTGAGGTCGAGCACGTTCACCACGTCGAGGACGTCGTGCTGGCCGAATCAGGGCTGCCGCTCCGGATCTATCGGCCCGAGGGCGAGGGGCCGCTGCCGACGTTGGTCTACTTCTTCGGTGGGGGCTGGACTCTGGGCAGCATCGACACGGCTGACGGGATCTGTCGTCAGCTGGCGAACTCCGTGCCCTGTCAGGTGATCACCGTCGGCTATCGCCTGGCGCCGGAGAACCCGTTCCCCGCCGCTGTCCACGACTGCCACCAGGCGACCCAGTCCATCGCGGCCCGTGCTGCGGAGTTCCAGGTCGACGCAGAGCGGATCGCGGTCGGCGGAGACAGTGCCGGAGGCAACCTTGCGGCTGCTATCACCTTGCTGGCCAGGGAGTCCGGGCCATCGCTGGTCGGGCAGTTGCTGGTCTACCCGAACACCTTGTACGGCTCGGACACCGCCTCGATGCGTGCGGGCGATGACCCGTTCCTCTTCAACAAGACCTCGGTCGGCTGGTACTGGGAGCACTACCTCTCCGACTCGGCCGACGGCCTCAACCCGCTCGCCTCGCCACTGCTGGCCACGTCGCACGCCGGGTTGCCGCCTGCGCTGGTGATCACGGCTGAGTACGACCCCCTGCGCGACGAGGGCGAGTTCTACGCCGAGAAGTTGTACGCCGCGGACGTCCCGACCGAGCTCTCCCGGTACGACGGAATGGTGCACGGGTTCTTCGCCATGTCCGGCGTCCTCGACGGCGGTCGCAAAGCCATCACCGAAGCCGCCACCTGGCTCCGCAGGACCTTCGATGGCTGACTCTTTCACCGAGTATGAGGAGATGGCTGCCGCAGTACTCCCGTCGGCTGTTCGGGATTTTGTTGCCGGGGGCAGCGGGTCCGAGACGACCCTCCAGATGAACCGCGCAGCATTCGACTCCGTGACCCTGACGCCGCGCGTGCTGGGCGGCATCTCATCCGTCAACACCACCTGGCCGTACTTCGGTGGGGCGTCGATGCCCGTGGTGGTGGCTCCGATGGCTTACCAGCGGTTGTTGCATCCCGAGGGGGAGTTGCTGCTGGCAAAAGCAGCCGCCGACGCCGGCATCCCCTACACGATCAGCACGTTGAGCAGCTATCCGCTGGAGAAGATCGCCGGGACAGAACCGTCGTGGTTCCAGCTGTACTGGTTGAGAGATCGCACCCTGGTGGAGTCGCTGATCGACCGCGCCGAGGCGTCCGGCTGTACGGCGCTGATGGTGACCGTCGACGTTCCGGTGATGGGCAGACGGCTGCGCGACGTGCGCAACGCGTTCGCCCTGCCTCCGCACGTCGTCGCCGCCAACCTTGTCGATGCCGTCACCGAGGCCCACGTCGGAGTACCAGGACTGTCCGCCGTCGCAGCCCACACCGCCTCCGCCTTCGAGCCGGCCGTGTCGTGGCAAGACCTGGAGTGGCTGCGATCCAGGATCCAGTTACCGCTTCTGATCAAGGGGATTCTCGATCCACGCGACGCCGTACGAGCTGTCGAGGTCGGTGCCGCGGGCATCGTCGTGTCGAATCACGGTGGCCGGCAGCTCGACGGAGCCGTTGCCTCGATCGACGCTTTGCCCGCTGTGGTGGATGCCGTAGGCAAGCATTGCAAGGTGCTCCTGGACAGCGGCGTGCGCAGTGGCACCGATGTACTGCGAGCACTCGCGCTCGGAGCGTCCGCAGTACTGGTCGGGCGGCCGTTGCTCTGGGCGCTGGCGGTTGATGCGTGTGCGGAGGCTTTGGGGTTGCTCCGCAAGGAGTTGGAAGACGCGATGCTGCTGGCCGGGTGTGCGGATCTCGCCGCCGCCGGTCGGCTGACAACCGGGAGGACCTGATGGCCGACCTGCGGTTGGCGGACCTGCACGGCTCGCTCACCGACCGGGCGCTGAACTCGATGAACTTCCTCAACGAGGTGGCGAACCACTACCCCAACGCGATCTCGCTCGCGGCCGGCCGGCCGTACGAGGAGTTCTACGCGCTGGAGGACCTGCACTCCTACGTGGACACCTTCAGCCGGTACCTCCGCGAAGAACTCGGGTACGACGAGGCCGCCGTCCGGCGGACCGTCTTCCAGTACGGGCGGACCAAGGGCATCGTGCACCGCCTGGTGGCGCGCAATCTCACGATCGACGAGGGGATCGAGGTCGACCCCGAGGCGATCGTGGTGACGGTGGGCTGCCAGGAGGCGATGGTCCTGGTGCTTCGCGCCCTCCGGGCCGATCCGTCGGACGTGCTGCTCGTCGTCTCGCCCGCGTACGTCGGGATCACGGGTGCGGCGCGGCTGCTCGATCTCCCGGTGCTGCCTGTCGCCGGCGGCAGCGACGGGGTGGACCTGGAGGATCTGGCCGCGGTGGTGAAGTCCGCCCGGGCTGATGGGCTGCGGCCGCGGGCTTGTTACGTGATGCCGGACTTCGCCAACCCGTCCGGGCTCAGCCTGGACCTGGAGACCCGGCGGCGACTGCTCGAGGTGGCCGCGGAACAGGACCTCCTGCTGCTCGAGGACAACCCGTACGGGCTGTTCCCGGCGGCTGGCGTGGACCGCGTGCCCACCCTGAAGGCTCTGGACACCGACAGGCGGGTCATCTACCTGGGCTCCTTCGCCAAGACCGCACTGCCCGGAGCCAGGGTCGGCTACGTGGTGGCCGATCAGACCGTGGCATCTCCGGACGGAACCACGGGCCTGCTGGCCGATGAGTTGTCGAAGATCAAGAGCATGGTGACGGTGAACACCTCGGCCGTCGCGCAGGCGGTGATCGGCGGCAAACTGCTGGAGAACGGGTGCAGCCTGGTCTCCGCGAACGAGCGCGAGCGGGCTGTCTACGCGGCCAACCTGCGCGCTATCACCGACGGCCTGGCCGCGCGGTTCCCCGGGGGTGAGGTGACCTGGACCGTGCCGTCCGGCGGGTTCTTCGTCGTCGTCACCGTGCCGTTTGCGGTCGACGACGCGCTGCTGGAGAAGTCCGCCCAGGAGCACGGCGTGCTCTGGACCCCGATGAGCCACTTCTACGACGGCGACGCCCCGGTGAACGCCCTCCGGCTGTCCTGCAGCGTGGTCACCCCGGCCCAGATCGACGCCGGCCTGAACCGCCTGGCCGCGCTGATCCACGACCAGCTCTGAAATTGGTCCTCTCGCGGGGCTCAGAACTGGATCTGTAGGGAAGACCGGTCTGTTCCTACGGTGAAGTCATGACTGACATCGCCTGTGAGATCCAGACCCTCGGTACCCCGGTCCGCCGTACCGCCGACCGGCTTGTCACGCCGCAGTTCGCGCGGCTGCTGGTGATGGTGTTCGGCTCCGGGCTGAGCATGTACCTGCTGACCTCGGTGGTTCCGCTCTACCTGGCGGCCAGTGGGTCCGGCGGGATCGGCGCGGGCCTGTCCACCGGCGCGATGATGCTCTCGGCCGTGGCGATGGAACTGCTGGTCCCGGCGATGCTGGTCCGCTTCGGATACCGCGGCACTCTCGGCCTCGGGCTGGTCCTGCTCGGCGCACCTTCGCTGGTCCTGGTGGCCACCTCGTCGCTGCCGCTGGTCCTCGCGGTCTGCGTGGTGCGAGGAGCCGGCCTGGCGATCCTGGTCGTCGGCGCGGTCGCCCTGGTCGCCGAGATCACCCCGGCTCATCGTCGCGGCGAGGGCCTCGGCGTCTACGGCATCGTGGTCGGGCTGCCGGCAGGGATCGGCCTGCCGCTCGGGGTCTACCTGACCAACGTGGTCGGCTTCGAGGTTCTGTTCGTGCTGGCCGCGGTCGCGTCGCTGGCGGGACTGGCCGCGCTGCCGGGGATGCCTCAGCGGAGTACCGGAGCTGGCGAGGAGCAGCACGTGAAGGTGCTGGGCGGATTGCGGGGGAGCGGGCTGTTGATGCCGACCTTCGTGTTCGCGGCCGTGACCGTTGCCGCGGGCATCAGTGTCACCTTCCTGCCGCTGGCCGCGCACAGTCACGCCGTGGTCGCCGTCGCGCTGCTGATCCAGTCCGTCACCGCCCCTGCCACTCGTTGGCTGGCGGGCCGGTTGGGCGACCGGATCGGCCCGGTGAAGCTGCTGGCGCCGGCTCTGGTGCTCGCCGCTCTGGGTGCCGCTTCGCTGATCTTCATCGGCAGCCCGGTGGCCGTCATCGCCGGCTCGGCCTTCTTCGGCATCGGCTTCGGCGCCGCCCAGAATCTGACGCTGGCGACGATGTACGACCGCTCGCCCAAGTCGCGGTACGGCCAGGTGAGCGCGCTGTGGAATCTCGCGTACGACGGTGGCTGGGGCATCGGCGCCATCCTCTTCGGCCTGGTGGTCGCCGGCATCGGCTACCCCGTGGCCTTCGCCATCACCGCCGCCATCGTGGCCGTCGCGATCGTCCCGGCCGTGAAGGCGTCCCTCTCCGCCTGAAGGCAGCCCTGCGGCGAGACTTCAGCCCGGACTCAGAGCTTGCGCAGCCGGACCCAGCGGACGGCGTGGTCGGCGCCCTTGCGGAGGACCAGGGTGGCCCGGGAGCGGGTGGGGAGGATGTTCTCCCGCAGGTTCGGGCCGTTGATGCCGTCCCAGAGGGACTCGGCCTTGGCGATCGCCTGTTGCCGGCTGAGCTCGCCGTACCGGACGAAGTACGACTCGGGGTTGCGGAAGGCCGTCTCCCAGAGCTTGAGGAAGCGGTGCACGTACCAGGACCGGATGTCGTCGGCGGCGGCATCGACGTACACGGAGAAGTCGAAGAAGTCGCTGACCGCCAGGCCGCTCTTGCCGTCCGCGTGCCGGGGCGCGGGCTGGAGCACGTTCAGGCCTTCGAGCAGCAGGATGTCGGGTTGCTCGACGGTGGTCCGGACGCCCGGCATCCGGTCGTAGTGCAGGTGCGAGTAGACCGGCGCCTCGACGTTGTCCATCCCGGACTTCACCTCGACCACGAAGCGCAGCAGCGACTTGCGGTCATAGGACTCCGGGAATCCCTTGCGCAGCATCAGGCCGCGGCGTTCCAGCTCGGCGTTCGGCCAGAGGAACCCGTCGGTGGTGACGAGCGCGACCCGGGGGTGCTCCGGCCAGCGGGCCAGCAGTTCGCGCAGCAAACGGGCGGTGGTGGACTTGCCGACGGCAACGGACCCGCCGATGCCGATCACGAACGGAGTGCGGGCGACGGTCGGCTTGCCCAGGAACGCCTCGGTGTCGGAGTGCAGCGCGCGGGCGTGCCTCACATAGAGTGACAGGATCCGTGACAGCGGCAGATAGACCTCGCGGACCTCGTCGATGTCGATCTCGTCGCCGAGACCGCGCAGCCGCTCGATCTCCTCGGCCGTCAGCGGTGACTCGGTCGTCTCCGCGAGCTGTGCCCAGGCGGCGCGATCGAGCTCGGTGTACGGGGTCACCTCCCGCGACGGCTGCAGCATGGCACCCATTCTTCCCACAGATGCCCCGGCTACGCTGACCGGCATGTGCGACTACCAGACTGCGGGTGTGTCAGTTGTCACATCAGGTACCCCATGATCGTCGGCGTCGGAATCGATGTGGTGGACGTCGAGCGGTTCATCAAGACCCTCGAGCGGACCCCGGGGCTGCGGGACCGGGTCTTCACCGAGACCGAAGCCAGGAAGCCACCGGCCTCGCTGGCGGCGCGGTTCGCCGCGAAGGAGGCGCTCGCCAAGGCACTCGGCGCTCCCGCCGGGATGCAGTGGCACGACGCTGAGGTCCGCACCGACGACACCGGCCGGCCCTGGCTGGAGATCACCGGCACGGTCGCATCGCGGGCATCCCAGCTGGGTGTCCAGAGCCTGCACCTGTCCCTGAGCCATGACGCCGGCATCGCGTCGGCGGTCGTCGTCCTGGAGGGCTGAGATGCGCCACGCCCACACCGTCGAACAGGTCCGCGCGGCCGAGGCCGACCTGATGGCGCGGCTCCCCGAAGGCACCCTGATGCAACGTGCCGCCACCGGTCTGGCCGTTGCCATCGGCAACTTCATCGGCCACGTGTACGGCGCTCGCGTGGTGCTGCTGGTCGGTTCGGGCGACAACGGCGGCGACGCTCTCTACGCGGGCGAGAAGCTGGCTCGTCGCGGCGCCGGCGTGACCGCTGTACTCCTGTCCGACAAGGCCCACCCGGCAGGGCTCGCGGCACTTCTCGTCGCGGGCGGCCGCGTCGGGTCCACCGAGGACATCGCCACGGCGGACGTGGTCGTCGACGGGATCGTGGGCATCGGCGGCCGCCCCGGTCTCAAGCCCGAAGCCCTCGCCGCTGTGCAGGCCGCCGAGGAGCACGGGGTGCCGATCGTCGCCGTCGACATGCCGTCCGGCGTCGATGTCGACACCGGCGAGACACCGGCCGAGCATGTGAAGGCCGCGCTCACCGTCACCTTCGGCACCCACAAGATCTGCCACTTCGTCGATCCCGCGGCAGCAGCCTGCGGCCCGGTCCACCTGGTCGAGATCGGCCTCGACCTGCCACCGGCCGAGGTCCAGTCGCTCCAGACCGCCGACGTCCGCGCCCTCTACCCGGTACCGCGTGGCGAGTCCGACAAGTACTCCCGCGGACTCCTCGGCCTGATCGCCGGCTCCGCCCAGTACCCCGGCGCCGCGGTGATCGCCGCCACCGGAGCCCTCGCCGGCCCGATCGGCATGCTCCGCTACGTCGGCCCCGACCCCGTCGCAGAAGCAGTCCGCACCGCCCACCCGGAAGTAGTAGCCGGCGAAGGCAGAGTTCAGGCCTGGGCGGTCGGATCCGGACTCGGCGACGAGTTGGACGTCGCGAAGGTGCGCGAGCTGCTCGACGCCGACGAGCCCGTCCTGCTCGATGCGGACGGGCTGAAAGCCCTCGACGAGTCTGGCGACCACGACGACGTCCTGATCACGCCGCATGCGGGCGAGCTCGCGCGTCTGCTGGGCGTAGAGCGGGCGGTCGTCGAGGCGAAGCGGCTGAAGCATGCACGGCTGGCGGCGGAGCAGTTCGACGTGACGGTCCTGCTGAAGGGCTCCACCACGGTGATCGCCCGGCCCGACGGCGAGGTCCGTGTCAACACGAACGCGACCGCCTGGCTCGCCACCGCCGGAGCCGGCGACGTACTGGCAGGCCTCTGCGGCTCCCTCCTTGCCGGCGGGCTGAATCCCCTGGACGCGGCGAGTGTCGGTGCCTATCTGCATGCGGCCGCAGCCAACCTCGCGTCGGGTGGCGGACCGGCGACGGCGATGCAGGTTGCGGGGAAGGTTGCGGAAGCCACGCGGCTGGTGGTGCTTGAAAAGGATTCGGGCGGGTAGGACGGATGAGGGCGGGTCTGCGCGGGACGAGCAGCCACGCCCGGCCAGTGCCTCCACCGCCCGAGGAGTCCGCACATGAAGCGTCTGCTCAGTCTGCTTGCCGCGACGATCCTGCTCAGTGGTCTGGCGGTCAGTGTTCCCGCCAAGGCCGGCCCACCACCGCAGTACGGGTCCGGTGGCAACTATGTCGCCGATCGGGACACCAAGATCGACGTGATGGGGGAGTGGGCCCACCCCGATGACGACACCAGCATCATCGGGCCATGCGGCGTCTGGCATCAGCTGTACGGCGTGAAGTGCGGCGTGATCATGGTGACCCGCGGCGAGGGCGGCGGGAACGCCGTCGGCACCGAGCTTGGCCCCGACCTCGGTTTGCGCCGGGAGAACGAGGACCGGGTGGCGCACTACCGGTCCGGCACGCTCGACATCTTCAACCTGGACCGAGTGGACTTCTTCTACAACCAGAGCGCGCCGCTGACGCAGTACTTCTGGGACGAGGAGGAGACGCTGCGCCGCGTCACCCGGGTGATCCGGACGACGCAGCCGGAGATCTACATCGGATTCACCCCGACCCTGGCGGCCGGGCACGGCAACCACCAGCAGGCGGGCCGGCTGATCTGGGAAGGCGTGCTGGCCGCGGCCGACCCGACGAAGTTCCCCGAGCAATTGCGCGGACCGGATGCGTTGAGCACCTGGCAGGTCAAGAAGGTGTTCTCCGGCGGCACCACCGCCGGGACCGGCGGAACGACCACGGCCGCCAACTGCACCACCGGGTTCGTCCCGACGCCCGGCACCAACCTGGACACGGTGGCAGGCGTCTGGACCGGTTACGACTCGCCGTACAAGTGGCCGGCGGGCAACCTGCAGGGGAAGCCGGTGGGGTCGGCGAAGAGCTGGCAGCAGGTCGCGGACGAGGGGCGCGCGGCGTACCCGACGCAGAGCCGGGTGATGTTCAAGGGCGCCTCGGAGCCGGCCTGTTCGCGGTTCGGCATGACCCAGTCGTTCGTCCCGTTCCAGCCGAACACCGCAGCAGACGGTACGGCGAACCCGGCGGCCGGGCGCGATGACGCGATCCTGTTCGGGGCGACCAAAGCGGATCCGGGTGGGCTGCCGAACGGGACGCTGGAGTATCTGACGTTCTCGCGGTTCCTCAACGTGGCTGGTGAACCCTTCCAGGCAACGCTGCACCTCAAGTCCGGCTCCGGGCAGTTGAAGCCCGGCAAGGTCGCGCTGACGGTTCCGGCCGGCTGGACGGTCGACGGGCCGAAGGAGGTCGGCATCGTCTCGGACCGCCAGGAGGCCACGGTGACCTTCACCGTCACCCCGAGCGCGACGGCGCAGGTCAACCAGAATGCGAGGATCTCGGCGCTCTACATGAGCCAGGCGAAGAAGGGGTACACGGACAATGTGGTCCGAATCGTCTCGCCCACGGAGGGCCGGTTCGAGCGCTGGGGCAACTGGGCGGAGTACGACGAGTGGCTCGCCGACACGGCCCCGCAGGCGATCCGGCTCGGCCGGTCGGCGGCGATCCAGTCGATGAGCATCGGCAGCGCGCTCGCCGTGCCGGTGGTCGTGCACAACTGGTCCAACCAGCCGCAGAGCGGCACAGTCGGCCTCACCCTGCCCGCGAACTTCACCGCCGACGCAACCTCGAAGCCGTACTCCGCGTTGGCGCCGGGCGCCGAAACCACGGTGACCTTCCAGGTCACGAACACCGATACGGCCTTGCCTGCAACGCAGAACGTGTCGATTCCGATCACCACGACGTACAGCGCACCGGCGGGGACGGGCAACGAATCGCTCACCCTGACGCTGGTCCCGTCGACTGCGATCGCCCAGTCCACGACCACGCCGGTCGTCGACGGCACAGCAGCGCCCGGTGAGTACTCCGGTCCGACGCTCGACCTCGGGCGGATCTGGCAGGGCGCCGCGACGTGCACCGGTGTCGACGACTGTGGTGTCTCGCCGACCGGTGAAGGCAGCACGGCCAAGGTCAGCTGGTCCGAGGACGCGCTGTACTTCTTCATCCACATCCGCGACGACTACCAGTCGTACGCCGTCACCCCGCAGGAGTGCGTCGGCCACTGGCAGGCCGACTCCGTCGAGATCCTGCTCGACCCGCGCGGTACCGCGTCGCAGGTGCTCAAAGACACCGCGAACACCTTCAAGCTCGGCATCTTCCCGTTCACGAACGACCCGAGCGCGAGCAACGGGAACGGCGCGAACGGGCCGTGCTGGTCGCGCGATGCCGACAACCACCAGGGGTACTCGACGGGTCCGTTGGCCGGCACCGTCAGCGATGCGCCGAACGCCCCCGGAGTACAGGTGGCGTCGACGGCGACGTGGGTCGGCACCAACGAGACCACGACTCCGCACGCGTATGCCGGTGGCGGGTACGACCTCGAGGTGAAGATCCCGTTGGCCGACCTACCCGCGGCGGTGGACCCGGCGAAGCTGGGGCTGAACATCACGCCGTACGACAACGACGACACCTCGGCGGCCGGGACGACGACGCTGCGGCACATCGACATGAGCACGCGGCTCGGGTGGTCCGCGCTCGGCTCCGTCCAGTCGGATCCGTATCGCTGGGGACGGGCGACGATGCCCGGCTACACCCCGCCGGCGGATCGGCCGACCACGCCGTCCGCGCCGAACGTGTCGAGTCCGAACCTGAACGGTGCTCTCTCGCCGCAGACGATCGCGCAGTCGGCGAGGAACGACGTACCGATCTCGGGGCGCGTCCCGACCTCGGGACTCAAGGTGCTGTCGGGCCGGTTGGGGAGCAGTTCGGTGGAACTCCTTACGTTGTCAAGAGTTTCCGGAACTGCTCGGATGTTCCTGACCAGTGGTGAGCTCGGTGCGATTCCCGTCTACACGACGAGTTGCTCACCGGCGGCGGATCCGGCGCCGGACTACGGGCTGACGCCGTGTGCTGTCACCGATGGTGGGATTCCTGCCTGGTCGCCGGACATGAGCGGTCACCTGGTGAAGCAGGACAGCAAGCAGATCACCCAGGGAGTGCAGCGGTTCTCGATCCCGTTGACCGCGGCCCAGCGCGCGAAACTGGCGGCGGACGGGCACCTGCTCATCTCGTTCGAGACACCCCAGAACGAGGTCCAGGCGTTCGACCTGAAGCTCAGCCGCTGACCTCAGCCTGCAGCCGACGGCCTTCCGTCGGCTGCAGGCCTGAATCAGCCGCTGGTGAGGTCGATGCCGTTGCCGTCGGGGGTGCGGAGTTCGAGGCGGTTCGCTTCGATGCTGTAGGTCACTTCGCCTTTCAATGCGGCAAGCATCGCCTTCTCCAAGGCGTCGACGTTTCCTGTGCACGCCTTGAGGGTGACGCTCAGTTCGCCGAAGGTCAGTTTGTTGCCGGTCCGCGCCACGATGCCCTGCAGGTCGTTGCACCCGGTCGATCCGGTCACGCGTTCGCCGCTGATGGTGAGGTGCGCCCTCTCCGAACCCACCGTGTGCGAGGCCATCTCCCCGGCGATGACCGTTTCAAGCGTCCACCTGGTGCCGTCCAGCGGTTTGTCGGGCTCCGCGGTCTCCCGGTCCTGGAGGACCAGTTCGGTACCGCCCTTGGTCACGCTGAGCTTGTCCGCCTCGAGCTTCCAGGCCGGGTCGTCCTGCAGGAGCTTGGCCAGCCAGTCGTCCTGGGCATGCCGTGGCGCGTCGCACCCCATATCGGTGATCGCGAGATCCTGGACCGACAACTTCCCGCCGTCGGTCGAGACCTTGCCGCCCATGGAGTTGCACCCGGCGTCGGCCATCAGCCGCCCGTAGTCCATGAACTGCAGCCGGATCCGGGTATTCGGCGCCAGTTGCCTGGCCTTGCCGTCCTCGGTCACCGTCACGGACAGGTACGACCTTCCGTCCAGCGACCCGCCCGCGCTCGACTCGTCCCCGCATCCGGCCAGCGTCAGCAGCAACCCGGCCCCAGCGACGGCGATCATCCGCATCCTCACACCCTACGGACGCTCCGGCCCCTCCAGACGTTGCAGCCGACCGACGGCGGGGTGAGCGTGCTCCTGCGCTTCGAGAATGCGTTCGGATCCGGCCGTCGCGGCTGCGATTGACGGGTTGGACGTCGGTACAGCGCCAGGCCCGAGACGGCCCGGATACGCTGCGTGAAAGGGGTACCCCAGGTTGCCTTTTCGGATCACGGTTGGATAACGTCGGCCGCCGTACGCGCGAGAGCAAACGAGAACGACATGGCCGGCAAGCCTTCATCGCCGGTCTGCCGGGACCGGATCGGCGCTTCGGGGGCGTCGACTGACCTGGCCATTCTGGGGATCCAACAGAAGAGTTTTTGTGGGCCATCGCTGGAGTGCTGGGGCAGTCAGTGGTGGCCCGTCGAGCAGAGGAATGTTTCGCATGCCCCCCATCCGAACTGCCCGAAGCCGCGTCGTCATCCCAGCGGTGTTCCTTGCCCTCGGTGCGCTGGTAGCCGCACCGATCGCCGTTCAGGCGGCCAAGGATTCTCCCGTCGCTGCGACCGCGACCGCCGCGGACAGCACGGTTTCGACCCTCCCGAGCGTCGGCCGCGTGGAGACCTGCGTCCTGGACGCGTCCTCCAGCTGTACCGTCGTGCACGGCTTCGGCGTGAAGCCGGCCGCGATCACGGCGACCGCGGCCGGACCGGCGATCATCTCGATCGACCCGAACCAAACCAACGACAAGACCTACCGCCTCCGGGCGTTGAGCCGCAACGGTGAGAACTACCGCGCCGGGGCCAAGGTGCGCTACACCGCGCACTACGACTTCGCCGCGGCTCCAGCGCAGCCGACCACCCCGACGCCGACGACCACGACGACCCCGACCCAGCCGCCGGCGAGCACCCCGACCCCGACCACCACCACGACGACGCCGACCAAGCCGCCGACGTCGACCCCGACGACTCCGACCGCCAGCCCCACCACGTCGACCCCCACGACGACGACCAGCCCGGTGGGGAACTGCACCAACCCGGTGTGGACCACCACCTCGAGCAACAACTCGGGCGAGGGCCGGACGTTCGGCGCGTACTACGTCCACAACAACATGTGGAACAACGACAACGGCACCTACTCGCTGGGCGCCTGCAACTACAACAACTGGTACGTCGACGTCACTCAGCCGCTGCCGGGTGACAAGGGCGTCCAGGCGTACCCGAACGTGCACAAGGACTACAACGACGTCGCGCTGTCCAAGATCCAGTCGGCCAAGTTCGCCGCGACGACCCCCGCCAACTGCGCGGCCTGCATCTACAACGTCGCGTTCGACGCGTGGATCGGCGATGGTCTGAACAACGAGCTGATGATCTGGACCGACAACAAGGGCCAGGTCCCGGCTGGCCGGAAGGTCGGCACCGTGGCGTTCGGTGGCTTCACCTACGACGTCTGGCACCAGAACGGCTACACCGCCTACGTGTCCCAGGTGACGCAGAAGTCCGGCACGATGCCGCTGGCCAGCTTCTTCAACGACATGGTCTCCCGGGGCTGGGCCCCGAAGGCCACGACCTGGCAGGTCGACTTCGGCGTCGAGGTCGTGTCCACCGGCAACACCAAGCAGCGCTTCAACTTCAACGACTTCTCCATCCAGGAGAACTGACCCCCCACGCTCTCGCGCACCCCGCGGCCGCCGTGACGCTCGACGTCACGGCGGTCGCGTTGCATAGGGTGCAGCTGTGACCGAACTGGTGATCTTCGACAACGACGGCGTGCTGGTGGACTCGGAACGGTTGGCCAACACGATCCTGGCCGAACTGCTCACCGAGGCGGGGTTGCCGTACACATTCGAGGAAACGGTCCGGGACTTCATGGGTGGCAGCATGGTGTCGATGCGGCAGAAGGCCGAGGCGCAGCTGGGTTCGCCGCTGCCCGCCGATCTGGAGGACCGCTACCACCAGCGGCTCTTCGACGGCTTCGCCCACCTCCAGCCGGTCCCCGGAGTCCGCGAGGTGCTCGACCAGCTGGATGCGGACGGCATTACCTACTGCCTGGCGTCGTCCGGCACTCATCGGCGGATCCACACCGCACTGACGGCGGTCGGCTTCTGGGAGCGGTTCGAGGGCCGGATCTTCAGCTCGGAGGATGTCCGGCACGGCAAGCCCGCGCCCGATCTCTTCCTGCACGCTGCGACCATGATGGGCGTGAAGCCGACCGACTGTGTTGTCGTCGAGGACAGCCCGCTCGGAGTAGCCGCGGCCAACTCCGCCGGCATGAAGGTCTTCGGCTTCGCCGCCATGACCGCCCCCGAGAAGCTGTCCGCCGCAACCGCGACGTTCCACGAAATGACCGCCCTACCCAAGCTCATTCGAACCGCCTGAGAGACTGGAGGGGCTATGTCTGAGCCCCAAGAGTCCTCCAACGTTCGTGCTGAGGCGGTTGTCGACCTCGGTGCGATCCGCCACAACGTGGCCACGCTGCGTGCGCGCGTCGGTACTGCCCAGCTGATGACGGTCGTCAAGGCCGACGGTTACGGGCACGGAATGGTCCCGGTCGCCCGCGCTGCCCGAGAAGCCGGTGCGGACTGGATCGGGGCTGCCGTGCTCGAGGAGGCGCTGGCGCTGCGTGCGGCCGGCGACACCGGTCCGATCTTCTGCTGGCTGACCACCCCTGGTGAGCCGCTGGCGCAGGCCATTGCCGCCGGCATCGACCTGTCCGCCTCGGCGCCCTGGGAGATCGACGAGCTCGCGGCCGGGGTGACGGACCGGCCCGCCAGAGTGCACCTCAAGATCGACACCGGCATGAGCCGGGGCGGCGCAGTACCGGAGGAGTGGCCGGCGTTGATCCGCGCTGCCCTGCGCGAAGTGAAGACCGGCCGGCTGGAGATCACCGGGATCTGGTCCCACCTGTCCTCGTCGGACGAGCCGAAGAGTGCGGCGAACGAGGCGCAGGTCGCGACGTTCGAGTCGGCGGTGGAGATCGCGGCCTCCCTCGGGGTCGAGCCGAAGCTCCGTCACCTCGCCAACTCCGGCGGCACGCTGGCGCTTCCCGAAACCCATTTCGACCTGGTCCGGCCCGGCATCGCGACGTACGGGCTGTCGCCGTTCGGGCATGTGCTGCCGTCGTCCGAGCTGGGGCTGCGGCCGGCGATGACGTTGCGGGCGCGGCTCGCGATGGTGAAGCGGGTCCCGGCCGGCGCCGGGGTGTCGTACGGGCTGACCTGGACCGCGCCCCGTCCGTCGACGCTCGGGCTGATCCCGCTCGGGTACGGCGACGGGCTGCCGCGGCACGCGTCGAACGGTGCGCCGGTCCAGGCCGGCGGCGCGCGTCGTACCATCGTCGGCCGGATCTGCATGGATCAGTGTGTGGTCAATCTCGAGGACGCCGAGGCCGCGGCAGGCGACGAGGTGGTGCTTTTCGGGCCGGGTACCGGTGGCGAGCCGACCGCGGACGACTGGGCGGATGCGGCAGGAACCATCAACTACGAGATCGTCACCCGACTGGGCGCCCGGATCCCCCGTCGGTACGTCGACAGCGGGAGGTGACCGGCGTGGCCAAAGTAGGTCGCATCGCCGGCCTGATCGGCGCCGCGGTCGGCGTGATCGCCGCCGGGGCCGCGGCGGGTGTCGCCGTCGAGCGCCAGGTGATCGGCCGTCGCTCGGGCCAGCGCGCCCAGCTCGAGGCCGAGCCGTTCGGATCGCTGCGCGGTACTCCGCACGTCTTCACCGCCGACGACGGCGTCGAGCTGTACGTCGAGGTCGACGAGCTGAAGCGGTCCCGGCGTCCGGCGCCTCCGGCCAAGCGCCGGCTGCGGCGCAAGGTGGAGGTGAACGCGCCGGAGGACCTGACGCTGATCTTCGCGCACGGCTACGGGCTGAACATGGACTGCTGGCACTTCGAGCGCCGCGACCTGGCCGGGATCGGCACGATGGTGTTCTACGACCAGCGCTCGCACGGACGCTCCGGCCGGTCGCCGAAGGAGCACGTCAGCATCGAGCAACTCGGCCGGGACCTGTTCGGGATCATGGAGGAGTTCGCGCCGACCGGCCCGGTGATCCTGATCGGGCACTCGATGGGCGGCATGTCGATCATGGCGCTGGCCGAGCAGCACCCGGAGATCTTCGGCGACCGGGTGATCGGCGTCGGGCTGTGCTCCACCAGCGCCGGCGGGCTGGACCGGGTCCCGATCGCGCTGCCGGGCAAGGCCGGGATGCTGATCCGGGCGCTGGCGACGCCGACCGTCTCGGCGCTGGCCCGGGTCCCCGACGTGGTCGAGCGCAGCCGCAAGGCCGGCACGGACATCAGCTACCTGCTGACCCGGAAGTACTCGTTCGGCTCCGAGGTGCCGCCGGCCTTCACCGAGTTCGTCAACGAGATGATCGCCGCGACGCCGATCTCGGTGATCGCGGAGTTCTACCCGATCTTCGCGATGCACCAGCGATACGACCATCTGGAACCGTTGCAGAAGGTGGAGTGCGTGGTCATCGGTGGCGACTCCGACCATCTGACCCCGTTCGAGCACTCGGAGGACATCGTCCGGCACGTACCGGGGGCGGAGCTGGTCGAGGTGAAGAACTGCGGGCACCTCGGCCTGATCGAGCACCACCGCGAGTTCACCGCAGCCCTGCTCGGCATGATCGAGCGGGCCGAGACATCCCTGGGACAGACATGACCGACCTGCACGTGGTGGACGCCACCGCGGAGCACGTGGAAGAGATCGTCGACGTCATCCACCACGCCTTCTCCGCCCGGCGCGTGCTCGACCCGCCGTCGACCGCGCTGTCGGAGAACGCCACCACCGTCGCCGCCGCTGTCGCCGCGCACGGCGGACTGCTCGTGCTCATCGACGGCGTACCGGCCGGCGCGATGCTCTTCGAGGTCGACGGCGACGTGCTCGGCCTGCGCCGGGTCTCGGTGAACCCGCGCTTCCAGGGCCGCGGGGTCGCCTCCGCGATGGTCGGCTGCGCCGAGGACACCGCCCGCGAGCGCGGTCTTCGCCGGGTTCGGTTGATCGCCCGGGTCGAACTACCCGACACCGTGGAGTTCTGGCGGCGTCGTGGGTACTCCGTGGTCGAGCGTGAGGGGCAGAACCTGATCTACGCGAAGGCGATGCCGATCGAGCTGACCATCCCCACCGCGGACGACATGCGCGCGGCCGCGGAAGAACTCGCCGGCCAGTTGCGAGCGGGTGACGTACTCGTGCTGTCGGGTGATCTCGGCGCCGGCAAGACGACGTTCACCCAGGGTCTGGGGGCCGGGCTGAAGGTGCGCGGCGACATCACCTCGCCGACGTTCGTGATCTCGCGAGTGCATCCGTCGCTCGCAGGCGGTCCCGCGCTGGTGCACGTGGACGCCTATCGGCTGGGCGGTATCGCCGAGCTGGACGACCTCGACCTGGACGCCAGCCTCGACGACGCGGTCACCGTGGTCGAGTGGGGCCACGGACTCGCCGAGTCCCTCGCCCCGGACCGCCTCGACATCGTGATCACCCGCGGCGACGACGACGTCGACGAGACCCGGGACCTCCGCATCACTCCAGCCGGCCCCCGCTGGGCCGAAACCGGTGTCTCGCTCACCCCGCCGGTTCTGTCCGCGGCGGAGAGGGACTGACCATGTTGCTTGCGTTCGATACGTCCAGTGCCGCGGTGACCGTGGCCGTCGCCGATCCGGTCACCGGGGCCATCCTCGCTTCCTCGTCGACCGTGGATGCGCTGCGGCACGGCGAGTTGCTGGCGCCCGCGATCGCTGCGGCCCTGGCAACCGCCGGCTGTACTCCGCGCGACCTGACCAAGATCGCCGTCGGTGTCGGACCAGGTCCGTTCACCGGCCTGCGGGTCGGCCTGGTGACTGCGCGGACCATGGCGGACGTGCTCGAGATCGAGGTCGCCGGTGTCTGCAGCCTCGACATCCTCGCGCGGCAGTCCTCCCTGACCCTGCCCGTCGCCGTCGCGACGGATGCCCGCCGCAAGGAGATCTACTGGGCCCTGTACGACGGACCCGCCGCTGACGGGAGTCGCCGGCGCCTGGAGGGGCCGGCGGTGGATCGCCCTGCCGATGTCGCCCACGTTCTCGCCGGGCTGCCGGTGATCGGCCGCGGTGCCTTTCTCTACGCGGAGGCACTCGGGCTCGACACCAACGACGTGCCCGAGTACCCGTCGGCCGAAATACTCGCTCTGGGGGTGGCGACCGGGACTCTGCCTGTGGTCGCGCCGGACCCGCTGTATTTGCGACGCCCTGACGTGACGATGTCCGGTGGGCCCAAGAGCGTGCTGCCGAAGTGAGACCTCGCATCCGCCCGGCCGCAGCCGCCGACCTGGCCGCGCTCGTCGCGCTCGACCAGGTCTGCTTCGGCGCGTCCGCGTGGAGTGCCGACTCCTGGGCGGAGGAGTTCGCCCGGCTGGATGGGGATCGGGTGGTGCTCGTCGCCGACGAAGGCGCCGTGGTCGGATACGTAGTACTGCTGGTTCCTGCCGTTGTGGAGGACCCGGTGGATCTGCTGCGGATCGCGGTCGCGCCGGACGAGCGGCGTACCGGCATCGGCGGGCAGTTGCTGACCAAGGCGCTGGAGCGATGCGCGGGCCGGACCGTCCTGCTGGAAGTTGCTGCGGGCAATGAGTCGGCGGAGGCGTTGTACCGGGGCTTCGGCTTCGGGGAGATGAGCCGGCGGCGCGGGTACTACGCCGGTGGCGAGGACGCGGTCATCATGCGGTGGCCGGGAGATGTGGCGGCAGCAGACGTGGTGGCTGGAGATGCGGTGGCGGGAGATGTCGGATGAGTGAGAACGAGCCCTTGATCCTGGGTATCGAGACGTCGTGCGACGAGACCGGGGTCGGCATCGTCCGCGGGCAGACGCTGCTCGCCGACGCGATCGCCTCCAGCGTCGAGGAGCACGCCCGGTTCGGCGGAGTCGTCCCGGAGGTCGCCAGTCGCGCGCACCTCGAGGCGATGGTGCCGACGATCCGCCGCGCCTGTGAGACCGCGGGGATCAAGCCGTCCGATGTCGACGCGGTCGCCGTCACCAGCGGACCCGGCCTGGCCGGCGCCCTGCTCGTCGGCGTCGCCGCCGCCAAGGGCCTCGCGCTCTCGCTCGACAAGCCCTTGTACGGCGTGAACCACCTCGCCGCACACGTCGCGGTCGACACGCTCGAGCACGGGGACCTCCCGAAGGGCGCGATCGCGATGCTCGTCTCCGGCGGTCACTCGTCGCTGCTCGCGGTCGAGGACATCACCGTCGGCGTCGAGCCGATGGGCGCCACCATCGACGACGCGGCGGGGGAGGCCTTCGACAAGGTCGCCCGGGTGCTGGGGCTGCCGTTCCCCGGAGGTCCATATGTCGACAAGGCGGCACGAGACGGCGGTGACGCGCTCTACGTGCGGTTCCCGCGCGGGCTGACCAGTCAGCGGGATCTGGAGCGGCACCGGTTCGACTTCTCCTTCTCCGGTTTGAAGACCGCCGTCGCGCGGTGGGTCGAGGCGAAGCGTCGTGACGGCGAGGACGTGCCGGTGAACCACGTGGCCGCCGCGTTCCAGGAGGCCGTCTGCGATGTGCTGACCCGCAAGGCGATCGATGCCTGCAGGGACCGCGGCTACGAGCACCTGCTGATCGGTGGCGGCGTCGCGGCGAACTCCCGGTTGCGGGCGATGGCCGAGGAGCGTTGCGCCGCGGCCGGCATCGCAGTACGGGTTCCGCGGCCGGGGCTGTGCACGGACAACGGAGCGATGGTGGCGGCGCTCGGCTCGGAACTCGTGCGGGCCGGGAAGTCGCCGTCGCCGTTGGGCTTGCCGGCGGATTCTTCGATGCCGATCACGACGGTGCTGAACTCATGAGGTGGGAGCACCCGGACGGGTTCGTCGCCGACGACGACTCCGCACGGGTCGATCTGGATGTCGTGCACGGGTTCCTGCGTACGTCGTACTGGTCGCCGGGAGTGCCGCGGGATGTGGTGGAGAAGGCGGTTGCGAACAGCCTGAACGTCGGGGTTTATGCGCCGGACGGAGCTCAGGTCGCGTTCGCACGGGCGGTGACGGATCGGGCGACCTTCGCGTGGATCGCGGACGTCTTCGTGCTGCCTTCGTCGCGTGGCCATGGGCTCGGGCGCTTCGTGGTCTCGACCTTGCTCGAGCATCCGGACCTCCAGTCGCTGCGCCGTACGATGCTGGCGACGGCCGACGCCCACGGGCTCTATCGTTCCTACGGTTTTGAAGATCTCCCTGACCCGAATCTGTTCCTGGGCGTCGCTCGCAGTCCCGCCGAGATCTACGGCCAACCGTGACGAGCCTTCCCGGGATCGATCTGCTCGCGGCGCCGGAGAAGGCGACGGACCTGGTGCTGCTCGCGCATGGCGGGGTGGTGGACTCGCTGGATCCGGCCGGTGGCTGGCGAGCGGCGATCCTGCGGATGTGGCCGTTGGCCTTGGCCGCGCACTCGGCTGCTCCCGGCGCCGCTGTCGGCCTGATGCGCTACCGGTATCGCGGCTGGAACGGTACTGAGGCTCATCCGGCGAACGACCTTCGCACGGTGCTCGACGGACTCCCGTCGTCCATCCGCCGGGTGGTCCTGATCGGCCACTCGATGGGCGGTCGCGCAGTGGTTGCCGCTGGCAATCACCCGTCGGTCTCGGGTGTTCTGGGTCTGGCTCCGTGGCTGCCCGACGGTGAACCACTCGTCGCGTTGCGCGGGCCCGTAGTACTGGCGCATGGAACGTTGGACCGGATCACGGATCCCGCGGCGACGGCTGCTTATGCCAGGCGCCTGCGGGCCACCGGAGTACCGGTTGCCCTGGTGTCCGTGGAAGGTGAGAAGCACGCGATGCTCCACCGCTCCGGCGACTGGAACGAACTCGTACGCCGCTTCGTCGCCACCGCTCTAGGTGATCCCACGGACTGCCCGGCACTGACCACCGAGTCCGATCGGGTGGATCCACTTCCGCTGTGGAACCGCCCGGGTGGGAATGCGGCCGGAGTACGAGACATCGCCGCGGCCCGTCTCCGCCTGCGAGTCCTGGGCTCCCAAGCACTGGAGCAGGTCTGACTACCGCGGCCTCAGGTGTTCTGCAGTTGCAGGTGCTCCTGCAGCGCGGGGAAGGGCGCGGCAGGCAAGAGCCCGTGGACCTGAACTCACCGCTAGGTCCGCAGGAAACGGCCAGCGGCAGACCGGTTCCCGCCAACCCTGACGCAGCGAGGTGAACATCCAGCGACACCGGCGTGATGCTTAGTGGCGGGCTCCTGGTCGGGTGCGGCAACAGACGCAGCACCTCGTCCGTCGGCTGGCCGGCCAGGAGCCCGCTCGTGGGATCGATCATATGTTCGAGTATGCCGTGAAAGCAAATCGATGATTCGCCGTCAGTCAGTGCCGGCGGCGACCCGGCGGCAAGAGTAGGCGACCGCGTCCCGGCCGATCCGGGTCACGATGAGCGTCGCGCTCGCGGAGCCCTTCGGGGCCAGCTTCTTGCGGAGCTGTGCCGGGTCGAAGTCGACGCCGCGCTTCTTGATCTCCAGCGTGCCGATGCCGTTCGACCGAACCCAAGACCGCAGTGCCTTCTCGCGGTACGGCAGTTCCTCGATCACCTCATAGGCAGAGGCCAGGGGAGTCGCGGCCAAGGAGGAGCCGGTCACATAGGCGATCCGCGGATCCAGCAGCCAGCCATCGACCGCCGCTGCGACGGCAGTAACCAGTCCGGCCCTGACTACAGCCCCATCCGGCTCGTAGATGTACTGCCCGACTGGACCGCTGTCTACCTCCGGTGCCGACGTCACTGTCGCGCCGCCGGGCAGTAGTGTCGCGCGGCGGCTAGTACCGGCGTAGAGCTTGCCGGACCACAGTGCGGCCTCCTTGACCTCGCCCGCGTCGCTGACCCACTCCGCCTCGACGCCTTCAGGCACAGCGTCGTGCGGAATGCCCGGAGCCACCTTGACGCACGCAGTACCCGCCAGCAGGTCGGTGATGAAGGACCACGGCGGCGAGTAGGCGTTGTGGTCGAACACCCGCCTCCCATCGGCCCGCCGTGCCGGATCCGCGAAGACCACCTCGTACTGCGTGACGTCCTGCGCCTCGGCGTCTCCCACCAGGACCTCGCCGGGCAGACCCAGTGCCGCGAGGTTCGCCTGTGCTGCAGCTGCTGTCGCGGGGTCTCGCTCCACACCCGTGACGCGCAAGCCGGCGCGGGCGGCGCTGATGAGGTCGCCACCGATCCCGCAACCGAGGTCGACCACAGTGGCGCCAGGAAGAGTGCCCGCGATGCGTGCGGCCCGATGGACTCCCACTGTGGTCCGCGTGGCCTGCTCGAGCCCATCCGGCGTGAAGAACATCCGTGCCGCGTCCTCTGCGCCGAACTTGGCGGCCGCCCGGTACCGCAGCGACGCCTGCGTGACCGCGGCGGTCACCACGGCAGCGTCGTACCGGCGTCTGAGCTGTTCGACCAGCTTGAGCTCACCGCCGGGACTGAACTCGGCACAGGCCTCGGCCAGTACTGCGTCCCCGGGTGCGGTGAGCAGCGAGGTGATCGACGAAGGGTCCACCCGCCCAAGTCTGCCCGGGGGCTACAGCGGGCTGGAGCAGGCCTTGCTCCAGGTGTTCGTCTTCGATGAGAACAGCCGCCAGTTCATGGCCGAGCGGGTCTTCGGGCCGTAGATGCCGTCGGCTGTGAGCTTGTGCCGCTTCTGCACCGCCTTGACCACTCCACGGGTGTTGCTGCCGTACACGCCGTCCACTGTGAGGCGGTACCCGTAGCAGTAGTTCAGGTTGCGCTGCAGGGTCCGGATCGCCGTGTCCGGGTCCCCGGTGCGCGCGAAGCCGCGGTACGGGTCGTCGCCGTACAGGAGGTTGCAGGTCGTACTGGCGCTGTTCCACAGCGACGGCATCGGGACACCCCAGCCGGTCTTGCCGACCGGTACCAGCCGCGCGGACCGGCACTGGGTCAGTGCAGCCGCTGCCCTGGTCTCCGCCTGCGCGTCCGTCTTCGCTTCCCCTGAGTCAGCCTTCGGCGGCTGTACTGCGGGGGCGGTGCCACCCGAGGCGGCGGAGCCTTCCTGGGGCGAGTTGTTCCCGTTGGCGGCGACGGCTGCCACGGCGATGGGGCTGATGAGGATCGCGACGACGGCGACGGCCTTGCGCGGGGTGAGCTTGAAGAGCGACAGGTTCCGGAGCGACGGGATGCGGACGGCCATGGTTCTCTCCTGGTGGGTCGATCCCGGGGCGGCCGGGAATGCCTCCACGCAAGACGGTCCCACGCCGGTGGTCCCGCCGCCTAGGGCTCGGTGGCGGAAAGCGCACGGGCGATCACTTCCGGTGCGGTTGTCCGCCGTGGGCGAGAATCTGGCACTCGAGTTGACCGAGTGCTAATCGCCGCCTAGATTCGGTGTTGGCACTCTCCACTCGAGGGTGCCAGCGGCCCGGCCTCTGATCCCCGCGACGGCAGAGGTGAACGGCCGCTCGCAGCACCTGCAGAACACACCAAGAACTCGACCGTGGAGGTCAGCAAGTGTCGGTCACGATCAAGCCGCTCGAGGACCGTGTCCTCGTTGCGCCGCTCGAAGCCGAGCAGACCACGAAGTCCGGCCTGGTCATCCCGGACACCGCCAAGGAGAAGCCCCAGGAGGGCGAGATCCTCGCCGTCGGCCCCGGCCGCATCGACGACAACGGCAACCGCGTCCCGCTGGACGTCAGCGTCGGCGACAAGGTCATCTACTCGAAGTACGGCGGCACCGAGGTCAAGTACGACGGCCAGGACTACCTGATCCTGGGCGCCCGCGACATCCTCGCAGTCGTCACCAAGTGATGGCAGTCATCACCAAGTGATGTTAGGGCGTGCCTCCTCGTCCAGTGCGTGCCGCGTGGCTCTGCCCGCTACCGCGCGGAACGAGGGGACACACCCTCGCTCGCTGTTCTGACTGACACCGCTCCGGTGCCGGATGCCGGCGCCGGAGCGGAGTCGATTCCGGACCCGCGAGCCCCATGTTGAAACTCAGAGAGGGACTAGTTTTCCATGCCGAAGATCCTCGAGTTCGACGAGAACGCGCGGCGCGCGCTGGAGCGCGGCGTCGACAAGCTCGCGAACACGGTGAAGGTGACGCTGGGGCCCAAGGGCCGCTACGTCGTGCTGGACAAGAAGTGGGGCGCCCCGACCATCACCAACGACGGTGTCACCGTCGCGCGTGAGGTCGAGCTGGACGACCCGTTCGAGAACCTGGGTGCGCAGCTGGCCAAGGAGGTTGCCACCAAGACCAACGACATCGCCGGTGACGGTACGACCACCGCGACCGTGCTCGCCCAGGCGCTGGTGCACGAGGGCCTGCGGGCCGTCGCGGCCGGGGTCAACCCGATGGGCCTGAAGAAGGGCATCGAGGCGGCCGTCGAGGCCGTGTCGGCGAAGCTGATGGAGACCGCGCGGCCGGTCGACGACAAGGGCGACATGGCCCACGTCGCCACCATCTCCGCCCGGGACTCCGAGATCGGCAACCTGATCGCGGAGGCCTTCGACAAGGTCGGCAAGGACGGCGTCATCACCGTCGAGGAGTCGAACACGTTCGGCACCGAGCTCGACTTCACCGAGGGCATGCAGTTCGACAAGGGCTACATCTCGCCGTACTTCATCACCGACGCCGAGGCCGGCGAAGCGGTGCTGGACGACCCGTACATCCTGATCAACCAGGGCAAGATCTCCGCGGTCGCGGACCTGCTGCCGCTGCTGGAGAAGGTCGTGCAGTCCGGCAAGGCGCTGCTCATCATCGCCGAGGACATCGAGGGCGAGGCCCTGTCCACGCTCGTCGTGAACAAGATCCGCGGCAACTTCACCTCCGTCGCCGTCAAGGCGCCGGGCTTCGGCGACCGCCGCAAGGCGATGCTGGAGGACCTGGCCGTCCTGACCGGTGCCCAGGTGGTGGCCCCCGAGGTCGGCCTCAAGCTGGACCAGGTCGGTCTGGAGGTGCTCGGCACCGCTCGCCGGATCGTCGTCACCAAGGACAACACCACCGTCGTCGAGGGTGGCGGCAAGGGTGACGAGATCGACGCCCGGGTCAACCAGATCAAGGCCGAGATCGAGCGCACCGACTCCGACTGGGACCGCGAGAAGCTGCAGGAGCGGCTGGCCAAGCTGGCCGGCGGCGTCTGCGTGATCAAGGTCGGCGCGGCCACCGAGGTCGAGCTGAAGGAGAAGAAGCACCGGATCGAGGACGCCGTCTCGGCGACCCGTGCGGCCATCGAGGAGGGCATCGTCGCCGGTGGCGGCTCCGCTCTCATCCACGCCGGCGCGGTGCTGGAGAACGGCCTGGACCTCGAGGGTGACGAGCTCGCCGGTGTCCGGATCGTCCGCAAGGCCATCGTCGAGCCGCTGCGCTGGATCGCGGAGAACGGTGGCTACGAGGGCTACGTCGTCACCGCCAAGGTGGCCGAGCTCGAGGTCGGCAGCGGCTTCAACGCCGCCACCGGCGAGTACGGCGACCTGCTGGCCCAGGGCGTCCTGGACCCGGTCAAGGTGACCCGGTCCGCCCTCGCCAACGCCGGCTCCATCGCGGCCCTCCTCCTCACCACGGAGACCCTGGTCGTCGACAAGCCCGAAGACGAAGAGCCCGCCGGAGCCGGTCACGGCCACGGCCACGGCCACTGATTCCTCGGCACCTGCTCCACCCGAACTGCCCGGCCGGTCCCCACGGACCAGCCGGGCAGTTTGTCTTCCCCAGCCCGAGTAGCGCAGTACGGGGGACGACGTACGGACCGACAGGTAGTACTCGGGGAACTGCGGCGCCGTACGCGAGCCGGTGTACGGACCGACAGGGAGTACCAGGGAAACCGCGGCGCCGCTGGGTCGTGCAGGCGTGGGCGCGGACGGGAACCGCAACATCTTCCTGTCACTCCGTACGCGGCGCCTCACCAACCGCAGCGTGGGACGGGCTGTTGAGCGGCGACGGAGGAGCGGGGTGGGGTTGCTCGGCGTGTTTGCTCACCGGTTGTAGTGAAAAAAGCTCAGCGATTACGGGTTGCCACTATGCAAGCCGTGGTGGCCGCCGTACTATCTTGCAGGCTGACCGGTCTGAACGAGGGGGGCGAGGGGTGACCGAGGTCCAAGTACCGCACACCCACGATCGGGTCGAGCTCCGTGACCTGGCCGCAGCTGCGGCTGAAGGTGATCGGAATGCTCTGAACGACCTGCTCACGAGGGTGCGGGCAGTTGCCCACCGCTACGTGCGGTCGAGGCTCTGGACTTACCCCGGCGGCGCCGACATGGTCGACGACGTCGCGCAAGAGGTCTGTGTCGCGGTATTCGGCGCTCTGGGCCGGTACCGGGACGAGGGGAGGCCGTTCGAGGCCTTCGTCTACGGCATCGCGGCCCGCAAGGTCGCCGATGCCCAGCGTGCGTTCGCGGTCGCGGACTTGTCGACGCCGGATCTTCCGGACGGGGCGGACGAGTCACCGACGCCGGAGGAGCACGCCGTACGCCATTCAGAGGTCCAGCACATCGTGGGGCTGCTGGACAGGTTGCCGGAGAAGCTGCGGGAGATCCTGCGGCTCCGGGTGGTAGCGGGGATGTCAGCCGAGGAGACCGGCCGGGCACTGGGGATGACACCGGGGGCGGTGAGGGTCGCACAACATCGGGCGTTGAACACGCTCAGGGGGTTTGTGGGGCATGAGGCAAAGATGGAACGAGGGGCAGGGGAGGAGCGACATGGCTGACCGTTTTGATCTCGACGCGATCGAAGCAGATGACGCGTTGCTCGACCTGCTCGCATCCGGTGGGGAGTCCGCCTGGGAGGCGGGCGAGCACGACCCGGCCCTGAAGCTGCTGGCCGATCTGCGGCTCGCGGTGGAGGTCGAGGACGAGCTCCCGGTGGAGAGGATCGACGACCCGGAGAACTTCCTGGCGCGCTGTGCCGCGTTGAACCCGGTCACGGATCCGTTCGCGCGCAAGATGGCCGCCCGGGGTCTGGCCCTGGGTGTCGCCGCGGTGGCCGCCCTTTCGGTCTCCGGCGTGGCCGCTGCCGTGACCGGCGATCCGCTGTCGCCGTACGAGAAGGTCATCGAGAAGGTCGTCGACGGGCTGCGTCCGCAGACGAGCTTCCCGCAGGAGCAGCTCGACGGCATGCCGGTGGTCGACAAGACGAAGATCGTCAAGGTCGCGAAGGACTTCCAGAAGAAGGTCGAAGAGCAGAAGGCCGCCGCCGAAGCGGAGGTGGCGCAGGGCGAGGATCCGCTGACCTTCCCGCCGGCCTCCGTCGTCGCTCAGACACCACCGCTGCTGGCCCGGGTGCAACCGACGCAGGCGGAGAAGCCGACCACGGTCCAGGCGCCGGTCGAAGAGCAGCCGGTCGAGCCGGAGCAGCCGGCTGACCAGCCGACCACGCAGCCCACCGACGGCCCGACTGACCCGCCGGTCACGACGCCCCCGACCACCACCGAGCCGACGGACCCGCCGCCGACCGAGACCACCGAGCCGACCACGCCCCCGACCACCACCGAGCCGACCACGCCGCCGGTCGAGCCCGGCAGCGGTTCGAACGGCGACTCGGGGACTCAGCCGACCCCGCCGGCCACCGGCGAGACCGGTATCGGCGAGACGGGCACCGGTGGCAATGGCGACACCAACCCTGGTGACACGAACACCGGCGACACCACGATCGGTGGTGACCAGACCGGCGACACCGCTCCGCAGTCGGGCGGCGGTGGCGAGCAGTCCGAGTCGACCGACGGAGCCGGTGACCAGGCGACCGACCTGCCCGTAGGCGAGCCGCCCGCGGAGCAGCCGACCGACCAGGGCAACAAGAGCGACGAGCCGGCAGCCGACGAGAAGCCGGCGGTCGAGGTCCCGCCAGTGCTGTCGGTCGTACCGGTTGTGCCGGTCGAGGAGCCGACCCGCCTGGAGCAGTACATCGGCAAGTCGGCCGCGTCCGGCGCCAAGCACTCCAACGGCAAGCCGTCGGTGGGCTACGTCAGGGCGAACTACGCCACGGGCAAGCACTCCAGCGGCCTGTACGCCGAGGGCAAGCACGCCGCGATCGCCCGGGCGCACGGATCCATGAAGCCGGTCACTCTCCGTCAGATCCTGGGAGTTCTGAACACCCCGATGACCGGTCGCTGACCGAACCACCCACCGCCCGCCCACCGCAAGGTGACCGGGCCGGCGGGTGGCTGCCGGGCGGACCGATTCGGGGCAGCGGGTGAGCGCGGCATACGATGGGGTCCCGTTCTCGCCGTGCAAAGGTGCTTGCCTTCCTCATGGACATCACACCCACTGGAGTTCCCGACAAGTTCGCCGTCCTCGGCCTGACGTTCGACGATGTGCTGCTGCAGCCCAACGAGTCCGACGTCGTTCCCTCCGAGGTCATCACCAAGTCCCGGGTCAGCCGGAACATCGAGGTCAACATCCCGTTGCTGTCCAGCGCGATGGACACCGTCACCGAGGCGCGGATGGCGATCGCGATGGCGCGCCAGGGCGGCCTCGGCGTACTGCACCGCAACCTCTCGATCGAGGACCAGGCCCAGCAGGTGGATCTGGTCAAGCGCTCCGAGTCAGGCATGATCGCCCAGCCGATCACCATCGGCCCGGACGCCACCATCGGCGAGGCCGACGCGCTTTGCGGCCAGTACCGGATCTCCGGCGTGCCGGTGGTCGACAACGCCGGCGTGCTGGTCGGCATCGTGACGAACCGGGACATGCGGTTCGAGAACCACCCGTCCCGGCCCATCCACGAGGTGATGACCCGGCAGCCCCTGGTCACCGGCCCGCAGGGCATCTCCGGCGACGACGCGATCAAGCTGCTGAGCCAGCACAAGATCGAGAAGCTGCCGCTGGTCGACGAGGCCGGCAAGCTGACCGGCCTGATCACGCTGAAGGACTTCGTCAAGCGCGACCAGTTCCCGCTCGCCACCAAGGACTCCGCCGGCCGGCTCGTCGTCGGTGCCGCGATCGGCTTCTTCGGCGAGGCGTGGAAGCGCGCGATGACGCTGATCGAGGCGGGCGTGGACGTGCTCGTGGTCGACACGGCGCACGGTCACTCGCAGGCCCAGCTGGAGATCATCCGCAAGCTCAAGGCCGACCCGGCCACTCAGGGCGTGGACATCGTCGGCGGCAACGTGGGCACCCGCGCGGGTGCCCAGGCGCTGGTCGATGCGGGCGCCGACGGCGTCAAGGTCGGCGTCGGCCCGGGCTCGATCTGTACTACGCGCGTCGTGTCCGGCGTCGGGGTCCCGCAAGTCACCGCGATCTACGAGGCGTCGCTGGCCTGCAAGCCGGCCGGCGTACCCGTGATCGGCGACGGCGGCCTGCAGTACTCCGGTGACATCGCCAAGGCCCTCGTGGCCGGCGCGGACACCGTGATGCTCGGCTCGCTGCTCGCCGGGTGCGAGGAGTCCCCGGGCGACCTGGTCTTCATCAACGGCAAGCAGTTCAAGGCCTACCGCGGTATGGGCTCGCTCGGCGCGATGCAGTCCGGTGGTCTGCGCAAGTCCTACTCCAAGGACCGCTACTTCCAGAGCGACGTCGGCAGCGACGAGAAGCTGATCGCCGAGGGCGTCGAGGGCCAGGTGCCGTACCGCGGCCCGCTGTCCGCCGTCGCGCACCAGCTGATCGGCGGCCTGCGCCAGTCGATGTGGTACTGCGGGTCGCGGACGGTGCCGGAGCTGCAGGACAAGGGCACGTTCGTGCGGATCACCTCCGCCGGGCTGCAGGAGTCGCACCCGCACGACATCCAGATGACGGTCGAGGCGCCGAACTACTCCGGCCGCTGACCCGCCACCACCCAGAAGGAACCAGATGACCGAGATCGAGATCGGCCGCGCCAAGCGGGGCCGGCAGGCCTACGCGTTCGACCACATCGCGATCGTGCCGTCGCGGCGGACCCGGGACCCCGAGGAGGTCTCGGTCGCCTGGCAGATCGACGCGTACCGGTTCGAGCTGCCGATCCTGGCCGCGCCGATGGACTCGGTGATGTCGCCGGCCACCGCGATCGCGATCGGCAAGGCCGGCGGTCTCGGCGTCCTGAACCTCGAGGGCCTCTGGACCCGGTACGACGACCCGACCTCCTTGCTGGAGGAGATCACCACCATCAGCAAGGAAGCCGCCACCACCCGGCTGCAGGAGATCTACTCCGCGCCGATCAAGCCCGAGCTGATCTCCCAGCGGGTGCAGGAGATCCGCGACTCCGGTGTCACCGTCGCCGGCGCGCTCTCGCCGCAGCGGACCAAGCAGTTCGCCAAGCACGTGGTGGACGCCGGGGTCGACCTGTTCGTCATCCGCGGTACGACGGTGTCGGCTGAGCACGTCTCCGGCCAGGCCGAGCCCCTCAACCTGAAGCAGTTCATCTACGACCTCGACGTACCGGTCATCGTCGGCGGGTGCGCCACCCACCAGGCCGCGCTGCACCTGATGCGGACGGGCGCGGCCGGAGTGCTGGTCGGGTTCGGCGGCGGCGCGGCGCACACGACGCGCAAGGTGCTCGGTGTGGCTGTGCCGATGGCTTCGGCCGTCGCGGACGTGGCTGCGGCGCGCAGGGACTACATGGACGAGTCCGGCGGCCGGTATGTGCACGTCATCGCCGACGGGTCGGTCGGCCGGTCCGGCGACGTGGCCAAGGCGATCGCCTGTGGCGCGGACGCGGTCATGGTCGGCTCGCCGTTGGCGCGGGCGAGCGACGCTCCCGGTGGCGGTTTCCACTGGGGAGCGGAGGCCTGGCACCAGGACCTCCCGCGCGGTGAGCGGGTCGAGGTCGGCGTGACCGGCACGATGGAGCAGATCCTGTTCGGCCCGTCCTGGGTGCCGGACGGCACGATGAACCTGGTCGGCGCGCTCAAGCGAGCGATGGCGACCACCGGCTACACGGAGCTGAAGGAGTTCCAGCGGGTCGAGGTCGTCGTCGGGTGACCACCGGCGTCCTGCTGCTGCACGGCTCGAGCGGCAAACCCGACCTGGATCGGGTGCAGGTGCTGGAAGCCCAGGGGTACGACGTGATCGCGCCGCAGTGGTTCGGCGACCGGATCAGCGAGATCCCGCTGGAGTCCTTCCCACTGGACGAACTGGCGGCGCGCAACGACCGGCTGGTCACCATGGGCATGTCGCGTGGTGCCGAGGCGGCGCTGCTGCTCGGGACCCTGGATCCGCGGGTCGACGCGGTGGTCGCGATCGCTCCCAGTGCGTATGGGTGGGGCTGGATCGAGAACGGCGTCCAGACCTCGCCGTGGACCTGGCAAGGTGAGCCGCTCCCGTTCGTTCCGTTCGACCTCGACTGGAAGCCCGACGACGACCCGCCGAGCTATGTCGGAATGTACCGCTCATCAATGAAGAAGTTTCCCGACGAGGTCGAGCCGGCGCGGATCCCGGCCGAGCGGTTCACCGGTGAGCTGCTGCTGCTCGCGGGCGGCGACGACAGGCTCTGGCCATCGGTAGAGTTCGCGCAGGAGATCGCCCTCCGCCGCGGCGGGCTCACCCAGGTGCTGATCTCGGGCGAGGCCGGCCACCGCCTGATCTTCCCCGGCGAAGAGCCGAAGACCACCGGACAGCGGATGGCCCGCGGCGGCACCGAAGAGGCCGACCGAGCCTTCGGCGCCGAAGCCTGGCCGCACGTCCTCCGCGTTCTCGAGAGCTGAAAGACACCTCCCGGAGGAAGGCACGACACCTGCGGCAGGTGCTCGGGGTTTGAGGGGTTCTGGAAGGATTGCGACATGGGATTGTTCAGCCGGAACAGCAGCAAGGACACCGACAACGTTGCCCTCGCCGCCGCGCGGGCCCGACTCTCCACCGAGGATGTCGACCAGGTTCGCTTCCTGATCACCACCAAGAAGAACCTCTTCGCGGTCAAGCTGGTGCACGAGCGGACCGGCCTCGACCTCAAGCACGCGAAGGACCTGGTCGACGAGATCAGGCTCGGCCGCTACGTGCCGCCCGTGACCGACACGCCCGTCGTCCGCAGGCCGGGCGCCAACCTCGCCGAGCGCACCCGCGCACTCAAGGCCGCCGGTGAGCTTCACCAAGCGACCGCCCTGGTCGTCAGCGAGACCGGCATGACCGAACTCGAGGCCGGCCTCTTCGTCGGCGCCCTGAAAAGCGAAGCCCAGGACTCCTAGCCCTTCACGTAGGACAGCTTCTCGGCGATCTTCCCGTCGCGCAGCTGGATCACGTCGACCCCGCGCACGTGGCCGCGGCCGCCGTCCGCTTCGCGCCAGGAGAACCTCCACCGGACGACGGCCCGGTCACCCAGCACGGCCGACTCCTCGGTCTCGAACAACGCATCCGGAGTCTCGTCGAACAACTTCTGCCACTGCTCCCGTACTGCGTCCGCTCCCTCGAAGCGAGCCCCGTCCGGAGCCGGCGAGGTGGACTCGAACACGCAGTCGTCCGTCATCTGCGCCATGATCGCGTCGACATCCCCGCGCCCGAAGGCATCGCCGAGTGCGGCGATCGCCGCATGCGCCGGAGTCCAGGCCGGATCCCGCCCGAAGGCGCCGAGCAGCGAGTCCGCGGGATCCGAGAACCCGTTCACCCGATCGGCGATCGCGCCCCCGCCGCGGTAGAGATCCTCGCGCTCCTCGAACCACTGAGCGATCCCGTCCACCACCTTGGGATCCATCCGGGCGTCCGCACCGATCGCGACCGCCAGATCCCAGCCGTGGATGAGATGGTCCGCTGCCAGTTGATAGACGTACTCCGCCGCCTGCTCCTCGCCGTACGACAGTTGCACGGTGCCACCCCGCAGTACGGGCTCGGTGATCGCGTTCTGCGCGGCGCGTGCGGCGTGCGCGGCAGCGGCGGCCGGGTCGTCGCCGAGCAGGTCACCTTCGAGCGAGTCGCCGACGTCCTCGATGGTCCGGCCGGCCATCAGCGGCACGGTCCAGCGCTCCTCGCCGACGACGTGGTTCACCAGCATCCGCACGTCCCACTCGGCGCACGGCGTCGGGTCGTCCCACTGATCGGGCTCGACCGCGGCGACATGGCGGACGAAGTCCTCGCTGGCCCGTCTGTGCAGCTCTACTACATCCATCACAACCGCCCCCTCGCCGTCAGACTGCGCCTGCCGGGGAGTGGCCGTCAATGGGGTCCGGACCCGCCCTACGTCTGCAGCTGCTGGGCCGCCTCGTGGGCATGCTGGGAGGCGGTGAAGTCGCCGGTCGCGGCGAGCAGGTCGCCGTGGTGCCGGTAGCAGGCGCCGGCCAGGTCCTTCACCTCGAGATCGGTCATCGTGAACGGGATCAGCGCCGTGGCCACGTCGGCGCTCCAGCCGGCCAGGTCGAGCGCCATGTCGGTCTGCCCGACCGCGTGGTAGGCCTCGGAGATGTCCAGCAGCACCTGCGCCCAGACCGGCGCGTAGGAGCTCGTCTCGTACCGCATCCGGTGCGACTCGCGCTCCGACGAGATCGCGAACAGGTAGTGCGCCTCGAGCCCGAGCGTCAGCGCGGTCTCCGCGTCGTGCTCTAGCATCGGCCGGACCAGCTCGGCCAGCTCGGTGGCCCGGACCGCGGCCGACTCGGGATCGGTACGGCCGGAGACGGTGGCCAGCGTCATCCCGGGTGCGGGCTCGCTCAGCGCCAGCAGCCGATGGTACTGCTCGTACGGCCCGAGCTTGATCTCGGCGGTCTCCAGCGCGGTGGTCAGCGACGGCGGGATGCCGCGGTCGATCTCCTCGGTGACCAGCGCGGCGGTCGCCGGATCGGTCGCGAACGCGGTCCGCAGACAGTTCTCGCCCTCGATGACCCGGCCGACGACGCCCAGGTGCTTGCCCTTGCGGGTCAGTGCGGAGACGAGCGTGCGCAGGTCGGTCGCGGACTCGGAGTCGGCCAGCGTGTCAGCGGTGTTGAGCCCGATCTCGTCCGCCTCGAGCGCCAGGTCGAGCCGTCCCTCGGCGGCGTGCACGTCGGCTGAGACCGCGGTGGCCGAGCAGAGGTAGCGCGCGTACGACAGGGACTGTGGGCTCGCGTTGATCTGGTCGGCGAGCTGGAGGAACAACTGGGTGGCCGCGTCCGCGGAGGCGACGGCCAGGTCGGGGTCGCCGTACCGGCGCAGGATGAGCGCGTTCATCGCCAGCACCCGGGCGAAGTCGGGCTGGTGCAGCACGCCGTCGTCGCCGCCGACCAGTTGGCCGTAGGCGATCACCGCGCCGTCCATCTCCAGTACCGCGGTCGCGCCGTAGCCGCGGTGTGCCTGGGTCATCGCGCGCCGCGCGCGGACATCGGCCAGGAAGGAGGCGGCATCCAGCTCGCCCGCGTCGCTGAGCTCGGTGTAGCCGAGTTGGGCCTCGTGCAGGGCGGCAAGCGCTTCCTCGTGACGACCCGACGCATTCAGGGAGCCGGCCAGCTCATACTGCGTCGCCGCCATCAGGTGCCTGGCCTCGTAGTGGTCCGGGCGATCCCCGGCTCGCTCCCTGGCCAGCTCGATCACACGCTGCTGGTACGGCCCGGCCTCGTCGGCTCGACCCTCTTCGATCAGCACCTGGGCTGTCTGCAGAGCCTCGCCGAGCTCATCCTCAGGAGGCGTCCAGAGCCCCCCGCTGTCCACCATCTTTACAACCCACCCCTTCACACGCTCAGTCGCTCACCTTAGCGCTATCTTTACCGAACTCGCTCGTGATCCGGGCCGGGACATCAGTGCCGTGGCCAAGTACTGACACGAGCTGTTACCGACAGGTAGCCTGGGTGAATGAGCGAGCAGACCTCGATTCCTGCTGACCCCGAGCTCGACCCGACCGCGTCGTACGCGACCGACCAGTCGGTCATCCGCCGCCTGGCCGGTCTGTTGCGCGCGTCGGCGGGCACTCGGACGACCTACGCGCCCGCGACCGGCCAGCCGATCGCGGAGCTGCCCCTGTCCAGCCCGGAAGACGTACTCGCCGCGGTCCGGTCGGCGCGTCGCGCCCAGCGCGGCTGGAAGAACGTCTCGCTTGCCGATCGAGCCGCCATCCTGCTGCGCTACCACGACCTGGTGCTGGACCATCGGCACGAGCTGATGGACCTCGTCATCGTCGAGTCCGGCAAGGCGCGCAAGCAGGCGTTCGAGGAAGTCGCGCACGTCGCCATGACCGCCCGGTACTACGGTCGCAAGGCCGCCGAGCTGCTCGAGCCGCAGCGCAGATCCGGCATGTTCCCGCTCCTCACCCGGGCCGAGCAGCGGTTCGTGCCTAAAGGTGTCGTCGGCATCATCTCGCCCTGGAACTACCCGCTCAGCATGGCGATGGCCGACGGTCTCCCGGCGGTGCTGGCCGGCAATACCGTGGTCCACAAGCCCGACAGCCAGACCCCGCTGACCGGGCTCCGGGCGCTCGAGCTGCTTTACGAGGCAGGGCTGCCCCGGGACGCCTGGGTGCCGGTGAACGGCGACGGCCCGACGGTCGGCGGCGCGATCATCCAGAACACCGACTACGTCTGCTTCACCGGCTCCACCAAGACCGGCCGCCTGATCGCTCAGCAGGCCGGCGAGCGCTTGATCGGCTGCAGCCTGGAGCTCGGCGGCAAGAACCCGATGCTCGTACTCCGGGACGCCGACGTGCACCGGGCTGCCGAGGGAGCTGTCCGGGCGTGCTTCAACAGCGCAGGCCAGCTGTGCGTCTCGATGGAGCGGCTGTACGTCGCGGACCAGATCTACGACACGTTCGTCACGGCCTTCCTCGATCGGGTGAAGCGGATGAAGATCTCGGCCGGGACCGGCTGGGACGTGGACATGGGCTCGCTGGTCTCCAAGGCCCAGCTCGAGACCGTGACCCGTCACGTCGAGAACGCCCGGGTCAAGGGGGCCGTCGTCCTCGCCGGCGGCAAGCCCCGGCCGGACATCGGGCCGCTCTTCTACGAGCCGACCGTGCTGTCCGGGGTGACGCCGGAGATGGAGTGCTTCGACGCCGAGACCTTCGGGCCGGTCGTCTCGATCTACCGCTTCTCGGACGAGGCCGAGGCAGTCGAGCGCGCCAACGAGGGCGAGTACGGGCTGAACGCGAGTGTCTGGACGCGGGACGCTCGCCGGGGTCGTGCCGTCGCGGCCCAGCTGGTGGCCGGCTCGGTCAACGTGAACGAGGCCTACGGCGCGACCTTCGGCTCTCTCGACACCCCGATGGGCGGCATGCGCGCCTCCGGGCTCGGTCGCCGCCAGGGCGTCGAAGGCATCCGCCGGTACGTCGACCCGCAGGCGATCGCGACCCAGCGCCTCCTCCCGATCGCCGCCTCGCACGGCATCAAGGACGAGACCTACGCGGAGTTCATGACCGGAGCCCTGCGGGTCTTGAAGAAGCTGGGGCGTGCATGAGGTTCGACCACGACGTCGTGATCATCGGCTCGGGCTTTGGCGGCAGTGTCAGTGCGCTTCGCCTGGTGGAGAAGGGATATGACGTCGCGGTGCTGGAGGCCGGCGCCCGCTTCGAGGACGCCGGGTTCGCGAAGAACTCCTGGGACAAGAACAAGTTCCTCTTCGCCCCGAAGCTCGGCTGGTACGGCATCCAGCGGATCAGCGCGCTGCGCGACGTGATCATCCTGTCCGGCGCCGGAGTCGGCGGCGGCAGCCTCGTCTACGCCAACACCCTGTACGAACCGTTGCCCGCGTTCTACTCCGACCGCCAGTGGGCCCACATCACCGACTGGAAGGCCGAGCTCGCCCCGTACTACGACCAGGCGAAACGCATGCTCGGGGTCACCACGTACCCCGGGTTCACGCCGGCCGACGAGGTGATGAAGCAGGTCGCGGACGACCTCGGCGTGGGCGACACGTTCCACCCGACGCCCGTCGGGGTGTTCTTCGGCGAACCGGGGGTCGAGGTGGACGACCCGTACTTCGGTGGCGCCGGCCCCCGCCGTACCGGCTGTATCGACTGCGGCGAGTGCATGACCGGCTGCCGCCACAACGCGAAGAACACGCTCACCAAGAACTACCTGTACCTCGCGGAGAAGGCGGGCGCCGAGGTCTACCCGATGACCACGGTGACCTCGGTCGAGCCGCTGCCGGGCGGCGGGTACGCGATCGAGACGCGGCGGACCTCGAACCGGAAGCAGACGCGCAGATTCACTGCCCAGCAAGTGATTTTCGCCGCCTCGGCGCTCGGCACCGCCAAGCTCCTGCACCGGCTCCGGGACGAGGGCAAGCTGCCGAACCTGTCCGACCGGCTCGGCGTGCTGACCCGGACCAACTCAGAATCGTTGCTCGGGGCAATCGCCAGGGATCGGTCGGTGGACTACACCCGCGGCGTCGCGATCACCTCGTCGTTCCACCCGGACGAGATCACCCACATCGAACCGGTCCGGTACGGGCGGGGCAGCAACGCGATGTCGCTGCTGCAGACCGTGCTGACCGACGGCGACGGGGACAAGCCGCGCTGGCGGACCTGGCTGCGCGAGCTGGGGGTGCAGCGCAAGAGCCTGCGCCGCCTGTACGACCTGAAGCACTGGTCCGAGCGGACCGTGATCGCGCTGGTGATGCAGACCGCGGACAACTCGATCACCACCTTCGGCAAGCGGGACCGGCTCGGCCGCTGGCGCTTGACCTCGAAGCAGGGCCACGGAGCGCCGAACCCGTCCTGGATCCCGGTCGCCAACGAGGTCGTCCGCCGGATGGCCAAGATCATGGGCGGTACGCCGGGCGGCACCATCGGCGAGCCCTTCAACGTGCCGATGACGGCGCACTTCATCGGCGGCTGCGCGATCGGGGACTCGGTGGAGACCGGCGTGGTGGATCCGTACCACCGGGTGTACGGGTACGAGGGGCTGCACATCTTGGACGGCTCGGCGATCTCGGCCAACCTGGGCGTCAACCCGTCCTTGACGATCACCGCGCAGGCCGAGCGGGCCCTGTCGTTCTGGCCGAACAAGGATGAGGAAGACGCCCGGCCGGCCCTCGGATCGGAGTACCGGAGAGTGGCACCGGTCACACCGGTGAAGCCGGTGGTGCCTGCGGAGGCTCCCGGAGCCCTTCGGCTGCCGATCGTTCAGATCACCAACCGCACGACCGCGAAGCAGGCTGTGACGGAACCGTGACGCAATGACAACAATGTCCCGTGACCAGTGATGGTCAGGGGACAGGAATAGCCTGGAGTGAAAATGAGAAAGCCTCAGGCAATGGCCTGAGGCTCCAATTACTTCCAGGGCTGTGTTCAACCTTGGCCAGACTGTGTTGATCTTCCTCCAGAAAAGGGAGCAGGTCCCTCGGGAACGTTTCCGCCCAAATCGTTTCCCGAGGGACCCACTCAAGCCGGGGTGAGGCGCCCGGCGCTTTGGGATCGGGTCACCAACCATAGCTGGCGACCCGAGCTCATATGCCTCACTCTACTACCGATTCGAGGCATTTCTACCTGCAGAGAGTGGTCGTAACCACTCTGCGTGCCGATCGTAATGTGCGACCTTTCAGTCGCTCCTCGTTACCGGGAAGCGGTGTTCTTGCGATCACCCGCCTCTGCACACATCAACGAGAGGTCTCACAGAAGGTCACGAGGTTCCGCAGATTTGTTTTCCCGGGTCCCTGAGGCAGTTCGGCGACGGGTGTTCCAGGTGACGCCCCTCGCAGTGCGGGGCGGGCCGGCTGCCTTACTGTGGGCCGACCGTTCGATGAGGCAGGAGAACCATGAACGACATCCTCGAGGTGGCGCGTGAGCAGGTCCTGGAACGAGGCATCGGCCTCTCCCAGGAGCAGCTGATCGAGGTCCTGCGATCGCCGGACGAGCAACTGGACGACCTGCTCGCCCTCGCGCACGAAGTACGGGTCAAGTGGTGCGGCGAGGAGGTCGAGGTCGAGGGCATCATCTCGCTGAAGACCGGCGGCTGCCCCGAGGACTGCCACTTCTGCTCCCAGTCCGGCCAGTTCACCTCCCCGGTCCGTTCGGTCTGGCTGAACATCCCGGAGCTGGTCGAGGCCGCGAAGGAGACCGCCAAGACCGGCGCGACGGAGTTCTGCATCGTCGCCGCCGTCCGCGGCCCGGACGACCGGCTGATGTCCCAGGTGAAGGCCGGCATCGAGGCGATCAACGCCGAGGTCGACATCAACATCGCCTGCTCGCTCGGCATGCTCACCCAAGAGCAGGTCGACGAGCTCAAGGCGATGGGCGTGCACCGCTACAACCACAATCTCGAGTCCGCCCGCTCGTACTTCGGTGACGTCGTCACCACGCACTCCTTCGAGGAACGCTGGGAGACCTGCGTGATGGTGCGCGAGTCCGGGATGGAGCTGTGCTGCGGTGGTCTGGTCGGCATGGGCGAGTCCCTGGAGCAGCGGGCCGAGCTCGCCGCCCAGCTGGCCGAGCTGGAGCCGCACGAGGTCCCGCTGAACTTCCTCAACCCGCGTCCGGGCACGCCCTTCGGCGACATGGAGATCATGGCCGGCAAGGACGCGCTGCGGACCATCGCCGCGTTCCGGCTGGCGATGCCCCGGACCGTACTGCGCTACGCGGGCGGGCGTGAGCTCACGCTGGGCGACCTCGGCACCCGCGAGGGGTTGCTCGGCGGCATCAACGCGGTCATCGTCGGGAACTACCTGACCACGTTGGGCCGCCCGGCGACCGCGGACCTGGATCTGCTGGCCGACCTCAAGATGCCGGTCAAGGAACTCCAGAAGACGCTGTGACCGTGACTACCGTTCTCTACTGCGGCCACTGCGGCCGCGAGTTGGCCGACGGCAGCCACGACGACTGCCGCCAGGCCCTGACGCTGGAACCACCCCGGTACTGCGACCAGTGCCGGCGGCGGATGGTCGTCCAGGTGCACCCGATGGGCTGGACGGCCCGGTGCTCCGCGCACGGCGAGGTCACGTCGTGATGGACAGCTCCGACCTACTCGCGCGCGACTCCGAGTTGCTCTGGCACCCGTACTCGTCGCTGACCTCGCCCGCACCTGCCCGGCTGGTCCGCGGGACTTCTGGGACGCGGCTGAGCCTCGACGACGGTGCCGGGGGACAGGTCGACGCGATCGACGCGATGTCGTCGTGGTGGTGCATGATCCACGGCTACCGGCACCCGGTGCTGGACGATGCCCTGCACCGGCAGATCGACGACTTCAGCCATGTGATGTTCGGCGGCCTGACCCACGAACCCGCCGTACGGCTGGGTGAGCGGTTGGTCGAGGTTGCTCCGGACTCGCTGCGGCACGTCTTCTTCTGCGACTCCGGATCCGTCTCGGTCGAGGTCGCGATCAAGCTGGCCCTGCAGTACCAGGTGTCCCGCGGTCGCACCGGCCGGACCAGGATGCTCACCGTCCGCGGCGGGTACCACGGCGACACGTTCGCGCCGATGAGCGTGTGCGACCCGGTGAACGGGATGCACACACTTTTCACCGGAGCACTGAAGGAGCAACTGTTCGGACCGCGGCCCCCGGCCGGGTACGAACGGACCGCGGACGACCCCGAGCTCGCCTCCTGGATGACCGTGATGAGCGCACTCGCCGACGAGTTCGCGCACGAGATCGCCGCGATCATCGTCGAGCCGATCCTGCAGGGCACCGGCGGGATGTACCCGTACAGCCCGGACGCGTTGAAGTTCCTCCGCGCGCTCGCCGACCAGCACGGCCTTCTGCTGATCCTGGACGAGATCGCGACCGGTTTCGGCCGGACGGGGACGATGTTCGCCTCCGAGCACGCGGGGATCGAGCCGGATATCCTCTGCGTCGGCAAGGCTCTCACCGGCGGATACATGTCGATGGCCGCGATGCTCTGTACGTCGGAAGTCGGCGAGGTGGTCTCCAACGGTCCGGGTGGTGCGCTGATGCACGGGCCGACCTTCATGGCGAACCCGTTGGCGTGTGCCGTCGCCCTGGCCAGCCTGGACCTGCTGCTCTCGCAGGACTGGGGCGAGGGGATCGCCAGGATCTCCGCGGGTCTGGCCGCCGGGTTGAAGCCGGCGGCGGATCTGCCCGGGGTGAAGGACGTCCGGGTGCTCGGCGCGGTCGGCGTCGTCCAGCTCGACCACCCGGTCGACGTACCGCGGATGACCGATGCCGTGTTGAGCCGCGGGGTCTGGGTGCGCCCGTTCCGCGATCTCGTCTACACGATGCCGCCGTACATCTGCACCGACGAGGACATCGCCGCGATCGGCGCCGCGATCACCGGTGCCATTGCCGAGGGCAACTGATGCTCGAGGACTGGCTCGCTCCGAAGGCAGCGGCGTTGGAGTCGCGCGGGCTGACTCGCCGGCTCCGGCCGCGCGTCTCCGGGGAAGTGGTCGTCGATCTGGCCAGCAACGACTATCTCGGGCTGGCCCGCGACCCGCGTGTGGTCGAGGCGGCTGTCGACGCAGTACGCGAGTGGGGTGCGAGCGCGACGGCATCCCGGCTTGTGACCGGGACGACCGCTTTGCACGCCGAACTGGAATCTGCGCTCGCTGAGTACGTCGGTCAGGAGGCGGGTCTTGCCTTCTCCTCCGGCTACCTCGCCAACCTCGGCGTGATCACGGCACTCGGCGGACCCGGAACGCTCCTGGTCTCCGACGACCACGTGCACGCCTCGATGGTTGATGCCTGCCGGTTGTCGCGCTCCCGGGTCGAGGTCACGCCGCACAACGACGTCGAGGCCGTCGCCAAGGCGCTTGCCGAACGCAACGAACCGCATGCCGTCGTCCTGGTCGAGTCCGTCTACAGCGTGCTCGGTGACGCGGCGCCGCTGACCGAATTGGCGGCGCTGGCTCTCGCGCACGACGCCGTGTTGCTGGTGGACGAGGCGCATGGGTTGGGTGTCACCGGCAATGGTCGCGGTTCGGTCGCGGCCGCCGGACTGGCCGGCGCCGAGCACGTGATCGTGACCATGACGCTGTCGAAAGCGCTCGCGAGTCAGGGCGGTGTCGTGCTCGGTCCGGCTCTTCTGCGTGACCATCTGATCAACCGCGCCAGGGCTTTCATCTTCGACACCGGCCTCAACCCCGCAGCCTGCGGCGCCGCGCTGGCGGCGTTGCGGATCCTGATCGGGGAGCCTTCGCGTCCGGAGGCCATCCACATCACTGCCGCCCGGCTCGCTGCTGCCTGCGGCGTCACCACGTCAAGTGGTCCCGTCGTTTCGGTTCCGATGCCTGGCCCACGCGAGGCTGTCCGGGCCGCCGATCTCTGCCTGGCGAACGGCGTACGGGTGGGCAGCTTCCGTCCACCTTCCGTGCCCGACGGCATCAGCCGCCTCCGCCTCACCGCCCATGCGGGGCTCTCCACACCCGACCTCGACCGTGCGTGCGAGGTCATCACCACCGCAATCCGGGAAGCCTCATGAGCCGCGTCCTCCTCATCACCGGCACCGACACCGGCGTAGGCAAGACAGTGGTCACCGCCGCACTCGCGTCCCGCGCTGCATCCTCGGGCACTGTCGCCGTCGTGAAGCCGGCGCAGACAGGGGTGACTGCTGACGAGGCCGGGGATCTCGACGAGGTTCGTCGGCTGACTGGGGTCACGGACCTGCACGAGGGCGTCCGGCTGCTCGACCCGCTGGCGCCGACGACGGCCGGCCGTCGCCAACGGCTCGCGCTACCGAGCGTCGAAGCCCACGCGAAGACCATCGAAGACCTGGCAGCCGCCCGCGATCTGGTGCTGGTCGAAGGCGCAGGCGGGCTACTGGTCGGGCTGGATGAAGACGGCAGCGACTTGGCCGATCTCGCGGCGCACCTCGAGACCGAGTTCGCCTTCGTCGTGGTCGCCCGGGCCGGCCTCGGCACCCTGAACCACGCGGGCCTGACCGTCGAAGCCCTCCGTACGCGGGGTCTGCCGATCGCCGGACTCGTGATCGGCTCCTGGCCCGCCGAACCGGATCTCGCCGAGCGGTGCAACCTCGACGACCTCCCGGCCACGACCGGAGCACCGGTGATCGGTTGCCTTCCCGCCGGGGCAGGAGCGCTGGATCAGGCGGCGTTCACAGCGGCGGCGCCTGGCTGGTTCTTCGAGGAGTTCTGATGTCTGGCTGTCCCGCCCGGTACGACGAGACGCTCGGCATGTGGGTGCTCGACGAGCCGGACGAGGTCCGAGAGGTGTTGCTCGATCCGGAGACCTTCCGGCCGGACAACGCCGTACTGGCTCATACCGCGTTGAGCGTGAAGGCGTTGCGGGTGCTGCAAGGGGCCGGGTTCGCGCTGCCGTCGACGTTGGCGAACAACGCCGGGCCTTCGCATCGGCCGATCCGTGCCGCTGTCGCCCGGTTCTTCAGCCCGGCGCGGGTCGCTGCTGTGGAGCCCCTTGCGCGCCGGCTGGTCGCTGAGAGAGTCACCCTGGCGGAGGCTGGGTTGCGGTCGGGCGCGGTGGATCTCGTCGAGGTGGTCGCTGCGGAGCCGCCTGCGCTGGTGTTGCTGGACCTGCTCAAGCTGCGCGACGTCGACGTACCGGCTTTGAAGGCGTGGAGCCGGGAGTCGCTGGAGTTGTTCTGGGGCTGGCCGGACGAGGATCGGCAGTTGGAGCTCGCGCACAGCGCCGCGGAGTTCTACACGTGGTTGCGTCGGCGGGTGCTCACGGCTCGGCGGCGGCCGGGGGACGACCTGTTCGGCGTACTGGTCGGGTTGGGGTTGAGTGATGAGGAGGTGTGTGCGGTCGCCTACTTCCTGCTCATCGCCGGGCAGGAGACGACGACCCAGCTGATCTCGACGACCTTCCGCCGGCTGATCGGTCAGCCTCTAGACGATGCGGCCGCTGTGGTCGAAGCCATCCTGCGGGAGTCGTCGTCGGTGCCGACCTGGCGACGGATCACGGCTGCGCCCGTGTCTGTCGGTGAGGTCGAGTTGCCCGCGGGTCAGCCGGTGCTGCTCGGGCTGACCGGGCACGGCGGTCCGGCGGATCTCGCCTTCGGGCTGGGGATTCACCGTTGCCTCGGCGCGGGTCTGGCCCGCCTGGAGGCCCGTGTCGCTGTCGAATGCGCCGGGCCCCTGCTGAGCGCAGTACAAGCTGTTGAGGCTGATCCGCCGATGATCGACCTGCTGTCCTTCCGAGCCCCGAAGCGGCTGCTGGTGACACTGCCTGGTGGGCAGGCCCTGATCAGGACTAACGTCGATCGAGACTGACTGTCTGCATCAGTGGGAGGCTGATTGCGATGACCGGACGCGTGGTGCATTTCGAGATTCCATACGACGACGGAGATCGGGCGCGAGCGTTCTACGCGGAGTCGTTCGGGTGGGAGATCCACCTCATGCCCGAGTTGCAGTACACGACGGTGTCGACGGGGCCGGTGACCGAGCAGGGGATGCCTGCCGAGCCCGGCTACCTCAATGGTGGCATGTTCGACCGCTCCAACGGGCCGACGAACAGCCCGGTGGTCACTGTCGAGGTCGACGACATCGACGCGGCACTGGAGAATGTCGAGCGACACGGCGGCAAGGCGGTGGTCGGCAGGACGGCAGTCGGCGAGATGGGTTTCAGTGCCTACTTCGCCGACCCGGAGGGCAACGTCCTGGGCTTGTGGCAAAGCCGCTGAGCTGCACCGATACGCTTTGTCGGTGACTGTTGCTGAGCATGACCTCGTACTCGTCGTCGACTTCGGTGCGCAGTACGCGCAGCTGATCGCCCGCCGGGTGCGCGAGGCGAAGGTGTACTCCGAGATCGTGCCGCACTCGATGCCGGTCGAGGAGATGCTCGCGCGGAACCCGAAGGCGATCATCCTGTCCGGCGGACCGCAGTCCGTGTACGCCGAGGGTGCGCCGAGGGTCGACTCCGGGCTGTTCGAGGCGGGGGTCCCGGCGTTCGGCATCTGCTACGGGTTCCAGGCGATGGCGCAGACGCTCGGCGGCGACGTACGGCGGACCGGGCTGCGCGAGTTCGGCCGGACCCCGGTCACTGTGAGCGAGTCGGGCACGCTGCTGGCCGGCATCCCCGAGGACCTGAACGTCTGGATGTCCCACGGAGACGCGGTGCACGCGCCGCCGGCCGGCTTCGCAGTACTGGCTGCTTCGTCGGGTGCGCCGGTTGCTGCTTTCGAGGACCTGGATCGGCGGCTGGCCGGTGTCCAGTGGCACCCGGAGGTGCTGCACTCGCAGGCCGGCCAGGCGGTGCTCGAGCACTTCCTCTACGACATCGCGGGTTGCACCGGCGACTGGACGACCACCAACGTCGTCGACGAGCAGGTCGAGCTCATCCGTCAGCAGGTCGGCGACAAGCAGGTGCTCTGCGCGCTGTCGGGTGGCGTCGACTCCGCGGTCGCGGCGGCCCTGGTGCACAAGGCGATCGGCGACCAGCTGACCTGCGTGTACGTCGACCACGGTCTGCAGCGCTCGGGCGAGTCCGAGCAGGTCGAGAAGGACTACGTCGCCGCGACCGGGATCCGGCTCGAGGTCGTCGAGGCCGAGGACCAGTTCCTGACCGCGCTGGCCGGCGTCACCGACCCGGAGCAGAAGCGCAAGATCATCGGCCGCGAGTTCATCCGCACCTTCGAGGCGACCGCGCGGCAACTCGATGCCGAGCGGCACATCGAGTTCCTGGTGCAGGGAACGCTCTATCCCGACGTGGTCGAGTCCGGCGGCGGCACCGGCACCGCGAACATCAAGTCCCACCACAACGTCGGCGGTCTGCCGGACGACCTCGAGTTCGACCTGATCGAGCCGCTGCGGACCCTCTTCAAGGACGAGGTCCGCGAGCTCGGCCTGGCCCTCGGACTGCCCGAGGCGATGGTCTACCGGCACCCGTTCCCCGGTCCCGGCCTCGGCATCCGGATCGTCGGCGAGGTCACCAAGGAGCGCCTCGACATCCTCCGCGCCGCCGACCTGATCGCCCGCACCGAGATCACCGCGGCCGGTCTGGACCGCGACATCTGGCAGTTCCCGGTCGTCCTGCTGGCCGACGTCCGCTCGGTCGGCGTCCAGGGCGACGGCCGCACGTACGGCCACCCGATCGTCCTGCGCCCCGTCACCAGCGAGGACGCCATGACCGCCGACTGGGCCCGCCTCCCCTACGACGTCCTCGAAAAGATCTCCACCCGCATCACCAACGAGGTGGACGAGATCAACCGAGTAACCCTCGACATCACCAGCAAGCCCCCCGGCACCATCGAGTGGGAGTAACCACTCCGACCCGCCACTGACTAGTCCGCTGTGGAGGTCGCCGTCTCCCGGTGGGGTCTGTGACGATTGCGGCATGACGACTGACAGGGATGTTGAGGTTGAGTATCCGCTGACGGAGTTCGTGGCCAAGCTTCGGCGGTTGGCGGATGCGTTGGAGAGCGGGAAGCCGTTCCGGATCCAGGTGCAGAACAAGCGGTTCACCGTGCCGCGGAGCGCGCAGTGGAGTGTCGAGCACGAGGCTGAGCACGGCGAGGTGGAGGTCGAGTTCCAGTTGAAGTGGAAGGTGGCGGACGCCCCGGACAAGCCGGAGCACGACGACGAGGTCTGATCCGAGGTCCGTACCGGATGACGGTTCAGCCATAATCCGGTACGACGCTCGCCCAGAACCTGGTACGCCGACCTACCTTGGGAGGGGAGTCCCGGAACGCGGAGCAGGTGTGGCTGATGGATGAGCAGGTGCAGGACGTGCTGGCGGCCGAGCGGGAGACCACGGCCGAGAGGCTGGCCGCGCTGGAGCGGGACCTCGAGGGAATCGTCGAGTCGGGCCGGCTGGTCGCCACCGATGACGAGCATGATCCCGAGGGGGCGACGATCGCGTTCGAGCGGTCGCAGACGGGCGCGTTCATCGAGGACGCGCGCAAGCACCTGGCGGATCTCGACAGTGCGCTGGAGCGGATCGCCACAGGGGAGTACGGGATCTGCGAGAAGTGCGCGCAGCCGATCGCGGCCGAGCGTCTGATGGTCCGCCCGACCGCGAAGACCTGCATCAACTGCGCCGTCTGAGGTCTACGACGTCAGCCGGGCTTCCAGGGCTTCGGCCTCGGTCGGGCGGTCGAGGCCGCGGAGGCGGTCGGCCAGGAGGTAGCCGGCCCGGTGCCACTGGTCGTGGCCGGTCGGAAGGCTGGCGAAGATCTCCTGCAGCATCTGGTCGTCGGTGGTGCCGTGCTCGGCGATCAACAGCCGCGCGTTGAGGTGCTGGCCTTCAAAGCCACCACGCTCGTACGACTCCGCCGCCTGCCGCGCGTAGTCCACGGCAGCAGGGATCTCGCCCCGCTGCATGGCCAGCATCGCGAGGTCCCAGTGGACTCCGGCCTGCTGGAACAGCACGGTCTCGTCTGCCGACGGCAACGAGTCGAGCACAGGGCGCACCCGGTCGAGGAGTTGCGGGATCAGGTCGAAGTCCCCGGAGTAGCGGGCTGATTGCGCCGCAAGCCGCACAGCCTGGACGTACTCGATCGGCATTTCGGCCGTCTCGAAGTGCTCGGCCGCGGCCAGGAAGACGTCCACGGCCTCCTTGTCCCGATCAAGCCGTTCGAGGAGCAGGCCCTCGTCCTGTCGCGTCATCCCGAGCCAGTGCGGATGCGCCTCCTCGGGAGCGTCGGCCAGCAACGCACGCACCTGCGCCAGCGCCGGCTCCAACTCCCCGAGCGCCCGATAGGCGTCAACCAGCACCCCGCGTACGTCGATCCGGATGCTCGCGAGTTCGGGCGCTCCCACCGCGGCGAGTGCCTCCTCGGCAGTCTCCGCCGACTCGAGCGGGCGGCCGGTGAGGAGATAGGCGCGAGCGAGTTCGAGCCGGCAGATCGCCACGTGGATCTCGGCATCTGGAGTACCCGCCGCCAGCGCGATCGCCTCCTCGAGGTCATCCACCGCCTCGGCCGGACGGTCCAGGGCGTTCCGGATCCAGCCACGTTGGCGGAAGGCGTACGACCGGGGGAGCTCGTGCTTCGTCGCGGTTCCCGCGCCGGCCGCCTCTTCGGCATCCTCCAGCCGCTCGAACTGCAGGAACAGGCTGCACTGCAGGATGCCCGCGCCGGCCTTGAGCTCATCCTCGGTGTCGGCCGAAGCGCGCAGCGCCGTCGCCTCGGTCAGCGCCTCCTCAGCGCGCCCGGCCTCCGCCAGCATGGCGGCCAGCGAGTACTGCCAGCCACCTCGCCGCCGCGGTTCGTCGTTCGCGATCAGCCAGCGGAGAGGCTCCTCACCCGTGGCGAGAGCTTCCTCGATCTGCCCTTGCTCGCAAAGGATCCGGGAGATCCGGCCGCGGTCGCGCAGCAGGCGGACCTCCTCGCCCAGCTCGGCGTACAGGCCGAGCGCCTCGCGCCAGGACTCCAGCGCCACCTCGTGCTCGTCCTTGGAGGCGAGGCCGCGGCCGTCGAGCAGCCTGGCCTGGTCGAGCTTGCTGCGCCCGGCCTCGGGGACTTCCTGCTCGAACGCCTGCCAGTCGGCAACGGCCTCGTCGCGGCGATCGTTCTGCCAGTGCTCCTCCGCCCGATCGAGCCAACCACTGCCGGTCGGAGCCGGCCCGTCGGAGACGGCCGCGGGCTCTTGAGTTTGCTGGACGGCCTGCCGACGAGCGTGGGTCCGCCGCGCGGTCTCGGACAGCGGCAGGTAGTCGATCCACGGCTCGGCGGTCAGCGTCGCCCGAACCATCTCAGTACGGAAGCCCGTCCCGTTGCGGTCGTCGAAGCGCGCCGCCAGTTCCAGAGCTCGCGCTGCCAGGTCCTCGGCCAGCTGGGCGGACGGCGCGTCATCCGCCTTCGGCTGCCGGATCATCAGGTCAACCTTGCTCAGGGCAAGCGATGCCGCGGCCGCGAACTCCAGCTCGGCCAGGGGACTCGGCGGATCCTCGAGATCGCCGAGGTGCCGTTCCACCAGCTCGACGGCCCTGGTCTCGTTGCCGGTCCGGGCCAGGAAGACGATGTGGTCGGCGTAGGAACCCAGCTCGCCAGGCTCGGCCCGCTGGATCCGGTAGGCCCGGCGATGCGCGTCCACCGCCTCGGAGTACATGCCCTCGGCAACATAAGCCGGCAGCAGCGCGGTCAGCATCTGCTGCGGCTGCTCGTTGCAGGTCAGCTGCCCGTCCAGTACGCCGACCGCCAGCGCGACCGCCTCGGCGGTCTGGCCGATCCGGGTCAGGTGCCGCACCTTCGAGGTCGGGTCGCAGCCGACGCAGTCCGACAGGTCGTCCCGCGGCGCGGTCGACCACAGCCGGAAGTGCTCGGCGGCCGCGTCCGCGTCACCGATGTGGTTGGCGACGAGCCAGCGGTGCTGGTGCACGGCGTGCATGCTGTGGCCGCCGACGCGCCAACGCCGCTCCATATCGTCCAGTACGCCGTACGTCTGCGCCAGCGGGACCTCGGGGAACCGGGTCAGCGTGCTCGGCGCGTACTTGAAGCACCAGTGGAACGTGTGCGAGTGCTGCTGGTACTTCCCCGGATCGGCGTCCCAGTCCGCCACGCAGCGCGCGAACGGCACCAGCGACTTCCGCGGCTCACCGCCCATCACGTACGCCGTGACGAGTTGCAGGCGGGCGTAGAACGCCAGGTCCTCGTCCTCACCGGCATCCGCGCGGCGGACCACGTCCTCCAGCAGGGCCGAGCGGGCCTTGCCGTACGGCGTGCTCTCGGCGCGGTGGAGTCGTTCCAGCAGGTCGTCGCTCATCGGGTCGGATCCTCCTGGTTGCGGTCGTTCAGGGTGGGCACGGCCTGGTCTAGCAGGCCGAGGAAGGACCGGTTCACCAGCGCCGAATCCGCCGGGCCGATCGGGTGGTACCCGAGCATCAACGCGTGCCCGTACAGGCCTTCCACCGCCAGCCGGGCCAGTTCGGGATCACCGAGGCCGGCCATCCGCCGTACCAGCGGGCTGCGGTGGTTGAGCACGAGCTGCGGCCGGCTGTCGTCGTGAGTGTCGAGCGCGCCGAGTACCTCGGACCACAGCGCGTCCGCCTTGCTCTTCGTACTGCGGAGCTCGGCGGCGAACTGGGCGGACCGGTCGACCAGGTAGATCGCGGGGAGGTTGGCCGGGTCGAACGCGCGGACCACCACCTCGCAACCGACCGCATCCAGAGCCTCCTGGGCCAGCCGGACGAACGGCCTGAGCTGGAGCTCGGTCTCCGGGTCCAGGCTGTCGAAGCTGGTGCTGAGCTCGGTCGGGTCGAACCTGCTGGTGACGAGGTCGGGAACCACCTCGGGCAGCCGCTCGATCAGCTCGCTGTCGTAGGTGTACCCGCCGTTCACGACGGTGATCTGCTGGGCCGCGGCGACCGCCGCCAGCTGGCGGAACTCCTCGATCGTCGCGACGTAACGGATCTCGCCGTGCCGCTCCTGCAGTTCGGCGGCGGTCATCCGGCCGTGGTTCGTCTCGAACCGGAGCCAGCGGTGGACCAGCCGGAGCATCTCGTCGTCGTGCAGGGCCAACGCCTTCACGCCGAGTTGGTGGATGCCGAGGAAGCGGTCGAGCTTCTGCGGATCCGTGCTGCCGAGGCGCACCAGCCAGCCGCGGAGCTGGGCGCCCAGGGCGTCCCGGGTGGCCTCGAGGTTGCCGTCGTCGAAGAGCGCCTCGCGGCTCGCGGTCGGGCGGAGCTCGGAGGTATCGATCACGGCCCGGACGAAGAACGCCCAGTCCGGAAGGAGGCCCTCGACGCCTTCGGCGAGCAGCATGCGCTTGAGGTAGACGCGGTGGGTGGCGCGCTCGGCGGGATTCGCCGGGAACGGCAGTACGAACGCGACGCCGTTCAACCCGGCGGCCGGGATGCTCAGCGGGATCACGTCGAACGGGGTGAATCCCAGCTTGTCCTGCGCGTAGCCGACCAGCTCGGCGCGTTGCGCAGTACCGGTGCCTTCCCAAGGTGCGCGGCCGTCGGTGACGCGCTCGCCGTTGACGCGGATCTCGAGCGGGAGCAGGGCGCCGAAGAGCCGCACCAGCTCGACGACAGTGGCCTGCTTGAACCACTGCTCGGCTCCACGTCTCGCCTTGAGGGTGACGGTAGTGCCGACCTCTGTCGTGGGTTCTGCCTCGGTGATGGTGTAGCGGCCGTCCGCAGTACCGATCCAGAGCGTGGTGGGGCCGCCGGCGGGGTGCGTGACCACCTCGATCTCCTCGGCCACCATGAACGCCGACAGCAACCCGATCCCGAACTGCCCGAGGAATTCCGTCCGCGCGAACCCGATCTCGTCCCGCTTCGAGCTCCGCCCGATGGTGGCGAGCAACTCCCGCACCTCATCAGGCCGCAACCCGATCCCGCGGTCGGTGATGCTCAAGCGTTTGTCGTCGATCTGGACGTCGATCCGCGCGGGTGCGTCCGGCTCGTGCGCCTGGCGTGCGGTGATCGCATCCACCGCGTTCTGCAGCAGTTCCCGCAGATAGACCCGCGGACTGCTGTACAGGTGATTGCTCAGCAGATCGACGATCCCGTGCAGATCAACCTGAAAATTCTCGCTACCCATCCCAGCCCTCTCTCAACACCCCCCGGCGCGCTGGCCCACGGTACTAGTACTCCGGTCCGCACGCCGCTCCACGCCAGGTGAGCTGGCCTGATGCACTCCCAGCACGAACATCTGAGGCCGTCCCTCCATCGGGGGTTGACCTTCACATTCATGTGAAGGTTTCAGGATGAGTCTTACCGCTCACGACTGAGGAGAACTGATGGAGAACACGCTTTACGAGTACTCGCCGATCACGGACCGCGCGCCGATCCACTGGCCCGATGGCAAGCGGGTCGCCTTCTACGTCGGCCTGAACATCGAGCACTTCCACGTGGACAAGCCGTCCACCACCATCTACGAGGGCACCGCCTCGCTTCTTCCGGACGCGCTCAACTACGGATGGCGCGACTAGGGCGTACGCGCCGGGGTGTGGCGGCTCATCGAGGCCCTGGACCGGCACGGAATCCGTGCCAGCGTCCTGCTCAACTCTGAGGTCGCCGAGTGCTACCCGCAGATCATCGAGGCCGGACACCGGCGGGACTGGGCGTGGCTCGCTCATGGCAGGACCAACTCCGTGCTCCACACCGACCTCGACGTCGAGGCCGAGCGCAAGGAACTCCTCGACATCGTGGACACGATCGAGAAGGCCACCGGCCAGCGGCCCCGCGGCTGGATGGGGCCAGGGCTCACGGAGACGTTCAACACGCCCAGGCTCCTCAGCGAGCTGGGTCTTCAGTACGTGCTGGATTGGACGAGCGACGATCAGCCCTTCCCGCTGTCCGTCCCCGGAATGCTGAGCGTGCCCTACACGGTGGAGTTGAACGACCTGGGCATCTTCGGCTTCAAGGGCCTCACCGGGCCGCAGTTTCTGCAGATGTTCACCGATCACCTCGATCAGTTGGTGGCGGACTCCGGCGACAGCGGACGAGTCATGGCGCTCGCCCTGCACCCGTTCGTCATCGGTCAGCCGTTCCGCCACAAGTACCTCGACCAGGCGCTCGCCTACGCGGCCAACCACAGCGACGTCTGGTTGACGACGAGTGACGAGATCGCCGACCACTACGCGCGGACCGTCAGTGCTTCTGGTCGAGAAATGCGGTGAGTGTCGCCACGAATTCCGTCGGCGCCTCTCGGTGGACGCCGTGGCCAACCGGGATCTCCTGGAAGGTGCCGCGGGGGATCCGGTCGGCCATCGCACGCATCTGTTCCTGCGGGAAAGGACTGGTAGGACCGCCGCCGACGACCAGTGCGAGAGCTCGGATTGCGACGAGCTCGTCGAGCCAGCCTGGATCGGGGGCGTTGACCTGCCCGACGAGAGCGACCCGTGCGGCCCAGTCGTACTCGATCGGGCCGTCCGGGCGCTCCGGGACCGGCCGGTACTGCGGGAACGGTGGCGGTGGCTCGACGAGCACGAGTGGACCGGCGCGGTCCGGGCGCCGGGCGGCGTGCAGGTAGGTCGCGACCGCGCCCATCGAATGACCGACCAGGATCGGCGCGGTGAGGTCGTGCGCATCGAGGAACTCGCCCAGATCCGCGGCCAGCAGCTCGAATGTGTAGGCGTCGGCGGGTCCGGTCCGACCGTGGCCGCGCTGGTCAGGCACGTACACCCGCCACTTTTCGGCAAGCGCGCCGACGACCCAATCGAACGACGACCCATCCGACGTCAACCCGTGCAACAACACCAACGGCTCTGCGCCGACCGGCCCGTGACTTCGGAACTCGAGTCGCATGGCCCGCATCCTGCCACGCACAAAGACGACCGGGCCCCCACCATGCAGTGGCCCTGGCGTGGGAGGGTCTGCAGGTGTCCTTCGATGTCTACTTCCAGCGGCGCGGTCATGGTGACGAAGAGTGCTGGTGGCCGTACGGTTTGGGTACAGCACGAGGCCTGGGGAGTAATTGATGGCGCTGACGGTGGGGACTTTCAATCTCAACAACCTGTTCGACCGGTGGAACTTCGCCGGGGCCGGTGGAGGTGCTGGCGGCGGGGACGAGCACGGTGCCGGCGACTTACACCTTCGATGACGAGCATCGGCGGCGGTTGCAACTCGACGGGCGCGGCAAGTTGCTGGTGTCGAAGCCGGCCGAGGACACGAACCGGATCGCCGAGCGGTTGCTCGGGGCGGATGTGGACGTGTGGATCGTGCAGGAGGTCGAGAACGTCGACGTACTGCGGGAGTTCAACCGCGAGCACCTGAACGGGTCCTACCAGCACGTGATGGTGATCGACGGCAACGACTCGACCCGGTTCATCGACATCGGGATCCTGTCGCGGCGGCCGCTCGGTGGGGTGACGAGCTACCAGCGCACGTTCCACCCGGACGACTCGTCCCGGCCGATCTTCTCCCGCGACCTGGTCGAGGCGGAGATCCTGGACTCCAAGGGCCGGAAGGTGCTGACCGTGTTCGGGACGCACCTGAAGTCGAAGTTCGTCGACTTCACCGTGCCGAACCCGGTCGAGGCCGCGGCCGCCGCGGAACTCCTGCGCCGGCGACAGGCCGAGACGATCGTCCGGATCATCGCGAACCGGACCAGCACCCGCCAGCGGTACCTGCTGTGCGGCGACATGAACGACACCCCGGACTCGTCGGCGCTGGTGGCGTACGAGCAGGCCGGGCTGGTCAACGCGCTGCTGACGCCGACCGAGGTGGGGATGGTGAAGACGACGGTCGACCTGCCCGCGAGCCCGGCGTGGACGTCGACCTTCAAGGAGTCCGGCCAGCCGCGCACGTTCGATCTGATCGACCAGATCTGGCTGTCACCCGGGCTGGCGCCGAGGCTGACCGGCGCGTTCATCGGCCGCCGCCGCAAACTGGCCCGCGACGGTACTGACCACGACCCGGCCTGGATCTCCCTCGACATCTGAGCATCCAGGCGAGCGCCTACAGTTCTGGAGTGGAGCTCTACGAGTCGATCGGTCAGCTCGAAAGTGCCTCCAACGCCCGCAGTAATGTCGCCAGCCGGCAGGCCACGCTCAGCGAGTAAACCTCAGCGTTCGTTCGCCGTGAGGGCCTCGATGCCGTCGAGCAGGCGGTCCAGGCCGAAGCGGTAGGACTCGTCTGCGGCCTCACGGGTGCCGTCGCCGTACCCGTTCGCGTTCCAGATCGCCGTCATGGTGGGGTGCCGCTCGACGTCGAAGTACGTCTCCCACAGGTCGTTCCGCTCGTGCCACCAGGCGTCGTTGCTCTGCCCGGTGGTGCGCTCCACCTGTTCGCTCTCGGCCTCCAGCCCGGCCGCGGAGTCGACGTACGTCGTGATCGCCAGCGCGGCGGTGTTCGTCTGACGCGCGGGCAGTCCCAGTACTGCGCACGCGGACAGCAGGTACTCCCGGCCGGCGAGCATGCCGGGACCGACGGGCGGGCGGATCGTGGAGATTCGCGCGAGCCAGGGGTGCCGGTGGAACATCGCGCGGGTCTGCTCGGAGTACAGCTCGATCTGGTCGCGCCAATCGGCCGGGCGTGGTTCGCCGGGGCCGGGAAGTTCGCGTCCGCCGAGGACCTGGTCGACCATCAGATCGAGCAGCTCATCCTTGGACGGCACGTACGTGTAGAGCGTCATCGTGCCGACCCCGAGCTCCTTCGCCACCCCGTTCATCGAGGCGGCGGCAAGACCTTGCGCGTCGGCCAGCGCGATGGCCGCGGTGACCACCGCGTCCAGGTCCAGGGTCGGCTTGCGCCCCAACCTGGGCGGGACCTCCTCAGCCGTTCGCTCGCGGTGATTCCGCCAGAGCAACGCGAGCGTCCGCCCTGCCGGCCCCCCACCACTGCGCTCCACCATCCCAAACCTCCCCGCCATGCGCGCCGTCCAGCCGATCGACGAGTCGTGCACTGTCGTCGCCGAACTTTCTCATAGGCGCTGCGAGGCTATTCTCGTATACCCTACGAAAACTGGACCGGAGTGGAGGAGGGGCTGATGACGATCCTGGTGACCGGGGCGACGGGCAGCGTCGGGCGGCTGCTGGTCGATGAGTTGGTGGCGGCGGGTGCGCCGGTGCGGGCACTGACGGCGAACCCGGTGAAGGCGACCCTGCCAGGCGGAGTCGAAGTGGCCGAGGGGTATCTGGGGCGTCCGGCGACGCTGCCCGCCGCGTTGGCCGGGGTGGACACGGTGTATCTGGCGCCGCTGCCCGCGTATGTGGACGACTTCGTCGCCGCTGCGCAGGGGGCCGGCGTACGGCGGGTCGTCGTGCTGTCGGGGGAGCCCGCGGAGTACGAGGCGCAGGGGGATCCCGCGGCGTGGCACTACTACAAGGTGGAACGGGCGATCGAGGATGCCGGGTTCGAGTGGGTGCATCTGAGGCCGGGGCAGTTCATGAACAACACGCTCGACTGGGCCGGCTCGATCAAGGCGGAGGGGATCGTCCGGGCGCCTTATCCGGCGGCCGTGCAGACTCCGATCGACCTGGCGGACATCGCGGCAGTGGCCCGCGTGGTCCTGCTCGACGAGAGTTACACCGGGCGGAAGTTGACCATGAGCGGGCCCGAGGCGATCACCCAGCCCGAGGAGGTCGCGGCGATCGGCGCGGCGATCGGGCGGGAGTTGAAGTTCGAGGAGTTGACCCACGCGCAGGCGCTGGAACTCTGGACGCCGGTGATGGGGCCGGAGTCGGCCGAGTGGTTGCTGGACGGGTTCCGGATGATGTCGGAGTTCCGGATGACGCCCGAGACGACCGTGCTGGACGTGACGGGGCGCCCGGCGACGACGTACCGGGAGTGGGTCGAGGCCAATGCGGACGCATTCCGCTGACCGGACGGCCCGGCGGTGGGCGAGTTGAAAGCCCGGCGAACATGTGTTCGACTATAGTCCATGCGATGGGCCGGGCAGCGAATCGAAGCGGAGACACCGGGGACGTTGCCGGGCCTGGGGTCGATCGCCGGGCTGGTCCGGAGTGTGACCACGCCGGAATTCCAGGGGATCACTTTCCACGAGGTGCTGGCGCGCTCCGCGCTGAACTCGGTGCCGGGGACGGGGTTGCCGTTCAACTGGACGATCAACCCGTACCGCGGCTGCACCCATGCCTGCCGGTACTGCTTCGCCCGGCCGACCCACCGGTACCTCGAACTGGACCAGGGACTCGACTTCGACCAGCAGATCGTGGTGAAGACGAACGTCGCGGACGTACTGCGGCGCGAACTGGCCCGGCCGTCATGGCGTGGTGAACAGGTTGCCCTGGGCACCAATACGGATCCGTACCAGCGGGCCGAGGGGCGCTACCGGCTGATGCCCGGCATCATCGAGGCGCTGGCCGCCTCCGGTACTCCGCTGTCGATCCTGACCAAGGGGACTCTGCTCAGGCGCGACCTGGATCTGCTGGTGGCCGCGGCCGAGCAGGTCCCGGTCGGGCTCGGGGTGTCGCTCGCGCTCGCCGACGAGGAGCTCCGGCGGCTGGTCGAGCCGGGGGTTCCGTCGGTGCGCGGGCGGCTGGAGCTGATCCGCGCGATCCGCGAGGCGGGGTTGCCGTGCGGCGTGATGGTCGCCCCGGTGCTCCCGTGGCTGACGGACTCGTCGGAGCAGCTCGACCACCTCTTCGGCGAGCTCGCCGCGGCGGGCGCCACCGGAGTCACCACGCTGGTCCTGCATCTGCGGCCCGGCGTGAAGGAGTGGTTCATGTCCTGGCTCGCGCAGGAACGCCCCGACCTGGTGAGCCGCTACGACCAGCTCTACTCGCACGGCACCAACGCCCTGCCCAGCTTCCGCAACGCCTTCGAGGACAAGGTCCGCCCACTCCTCGACAAGCATGGCTTCGGCCGAGCCTCCCGCCACCGATCGAGCTCCGCCTCGGAGTCCCGGTCCACCACGGCGATGGGTGCCGGCATCCGCTCGACCAACGGCGTCGTCGAAGCCTCCGGCCCAGGCTCAGACTCCGGCTGGGGTGAACCAGACCCTTCCGACGACCGCTTCCGAGGCCCGAACCGCCGGCCCGACCGCGGCCGCTCTGGCGGCAGGTCCCGCCACCCAGCAGCCCCCGTCCCGGCCGCCACCCCAGGCCCAGAACAGCAGCCGCTCTTCTAGCGCCAGTCATCTGGTGGCCTGCGGCTCAGCGGGCGGTGAGGATTTCTGGGCCGTGGTCGGTGATGGCGACGGTGTGTTCGGCGTGGGCACCGCGGGTGTGGTCGGCGGAGCGGAGGGTCCAGCCGTCCTCGTCGATGACGTAGACGGTGCCGGGGCCCTGCCAGAACCACGGCTCGATCGCGATCACGTGGCCGGGACGGAGCTTGAGGCCGCGGCCCGGCTGGCCGCCGTTGGGAATGTGAGGGTCCTCGTGCATCCGGCGGCCGATCCCGTGGCCGCCGAAGTCCAGGTTGGTGCCGACGCCGGCGGCATGTCCGACAGCGCCGATCGCGGCGCCGACGTCACCCAGTCGTCCGCCGGGGACAGCCGCGGCGATCCCGGCCGCGAGCGCCTTCTCCGTGGTAGCGATCAACTCGAGGTCCTCGGCCCGCGGCGTACCGACGACGAAGCTCATGGCCGAGTCCGCGCACCACCCCTCGACCGAGGCGCCGCAGTCGACGTTCAGCAGGTCGCCGTCCGCCAGCCTTACGTCGCTCGGCAGTCCGTGCAGCACCGCGTCGTTGACCGACGTGCAGATGACTCCGCTGAACGGGCTGGTCGCGAAGCCGGGCTGATACCCCTCGAACAGCGAGACCGCCCCGGCCGTCCGCAGTACGTCGCGGGCGACCTCATCCAGTTCGCGCAGAGAGACGCCGACGGCAGCCTCTTTCTTGACCGCGGTGAGCGCGGCGGCGACCACCTGGCCGGCGGTGCGCATCTGCTCGATCTCCGCCGCCGTCTTCAGTTCCACCATCTTCTGAGTCCTCAACTTCGCGTGATAGTTATACCGGTACTATTATCACGCTCATGGTTCGACCACCGCTCTCCAGTTGGGACCGCGAACGCGGACGGCAACTCGGCGCCCTGCTGCGCGAGGCCCGCGGCGAGCGGAGCATGGTCGACGTCGCCGCCGCCTGCGGGGTGTCCGTCGACACCCTCCGCAAGATCGAGACCGGCCGGATCCCGACCCCCGCGCTGTTCACCGTCGCGGCCGTCGCCGCCACCCTCGACCTGTCTCTCGACGACCTGGTGCTGGCCTGTCAGGACACCAAACCAGCCAAGCGCAAGAGCGGCCTGATCGCCTAGCTCCTTCAACTTTCGCGTCCTCCAAGACGTCTCACCAGCAAGCCGGCGAGCAAGCACCGGCAACTCCGGGGACGAAGGACGACGGCGTGAAGACACGGTTGCTGGCAGCAATCCTGCTGCTCGCGGGCACGACGGCTCTGACCGGCTGCATCGCGGACACACAGGCTGCGGAGACCACCCCGTCGGCCAGGACCTCGACCGCGTCGAAGGGCACCATCCCGACAGCCAAGAGCGAACCTGACCGGATCACTTTGGTGGCGACCGGTGACGTCCTGCTGCACGAGCGGTTGTGGACGACGGCCAAACGCGACGGCACCAACGGCGCCTGGGACTTCGCTCCACTGCTGGCCGGTGTCAAACCCCTGGTCGAGTCGGCCGACCTGGCCGTCTGCCACCTCGAGACCCCACTCGGTACGCCGTACTCCGGCTACCCGCTCTTCCAGAGCCCGCCGCAGATCGTCCCGGCGCTCAAGCAGACCGGGTACGACGCCTGCTCGACCGCCAGCAACCACAGCTTCGACAAGGGCGCGACTGGCGTGGATCGCACGCTGGACACACTCGACAAGGCAGGCCTGAAGCACACCGGTACCGCGCGTACTCCAGAGGAAGCGGCGACTCCCACGATCGTCAGCGTGCAAGGCGTCAAGGTCGCTCTGCTCAGCTACACCTACGGCTTCAATGGCATGCCCTATCCAGACGGCGAGACCTGGCGGGCCGGGAAGCTCGACGTACCCAAGATCAAGGCGATGGCACACAAGGCCCGGGACAACGGTGCCGAGATCGTCGTGGTCAGCTGCCACTGGGGCGACGAGTACTCCAAGTCCGTCAACTTCCAGCAGCAGGACGTGGCTGCCCAGTTGCTTGCCGACAGCGACATCGACCTCGTGCTCGGGCACCACGCGCACGTAGTACAGCCGCTCCAGCAGCTCAACGGGAGGTGGGTCGCCTACGGCCTCGGCAACCTCGTCGCCGCGCATCGCGAGCCGGACAGCCCGAAGGCGGAGGGATTGCTGGTCCGCTTCGCCTTCCAGAGGTCGGGGGACCGCTGGAAGGTCGAGCAGGCGGAGTACGCGCCGCTGCTGATGACGGACGCCCTGCCCGTCCGCGTTCTCGACGTACGGCGTGAGCTGGCGAAGCCCGGGATCTCGGACACCCGCAGGTCCCGGCTGGAGCTGGCCGAGCGGCGGACCACCGCGACTGTCGAGTCGCTCGGCGCGGCGCCGGAAGAACTCTGAAGCCCCCAAGATTCGGCAGGGCGGTGAAAATGCTTTGAAAGCAAGGCGATCCGCACTCTAGGGTCGATGCATGTCTAACAACTTCTTCGTGATGGTTCGTCGTGCCCGGCTCCGGGCAGGCGAGGGGTGCCTGGGGATGGCATCCGCTCGATAGTCGTTGGGCCCAACGCGTCGTGGACGAAGCCGGGGTCAGACCCGGTGAACTCGTCCTCGACGTCGGTGCCGGCCTCGGTGCGCTGACCGCGCCGCTGGTACGGGCCGGAGCCCAGGTGGTCGCCGTAGAGCTCCACCCTGGTCGTGCCGACCGGTTGCGTCGGCGGTTCGCGGATTCGCCGGTGACGGTGGTTCGTGCTGATGCTGGTGATCTCCGGCTGCCCAACAGGCCGTTCCGGGTCGTCTCCAGCCCGCCGTACGGGATCTCTACCGCTCTGCTGAAGAGACTGCTCAAGCCCGGTTCACGCCTGGTGTCGGCGGATCTCGTGCTGCAGCGCCAATTGGTGAACCGCTGGGCCAACCACGATGCGCCCGCGGCTGCCCGCTGGAGCCGGTACTACGACCTGTCGATCGGGATTCGCCTTCCCCGCAAGGCTTTCACCCCACCACCCCATGTCGATTCCGCCGTCCTGGTCCTGCGCAAGCGTGGCCGGACCAAATCCTAGCGCCCTGCGTCGGATGTTCTTCGGCGCTTGCGGCGCCCAGGCACGCACCCGACCACCGCAATCACTCAAACAACATCCGACGCAGGGCGCTAGCGGACCCCAGGAGGGCGCGAACCCTCGCCCGCGCAGCCGCACAGTGTGCTCCGCCCGTGCCGTGGGGGTTCGCCCACTGTCAGAGCAGTGGGGTAACCCCCAGAGCAGTGGGGTAACGCCCAGAGCAGTGGGGTAACGCCCAGAGCAGTGGGGTAACGCCCAGAGCAGTGGGGTAACCCCCAGAGGAGGCAGCGAACCCGCAGAGCACCAGTGCACCCCCGGAGGGCGCGAGACCTCGTCCGCCGCAGCCGAAGAGTGTGCTCCGCCCGTGCTGTGGGGGTTCGCCCACTGTCAGAACAGTGGGGTAACCCCCCGAGGAGGCAGCCAACCCCCACAGCACTAGCGGACCCCCCGAGGGCGCGAAACCTCGCCCGCGCAGCCGCAGAGTGTGCTCCGCCCGCGCCGTGGGGGTTCGCCCACTGTCAGAACAGTGGGGTAACCCCCAGAGCAATGGGTAACCCCAGGGCAGTGGGGTAACCCCCAGAGGAGGCAGCGAACCCCCACAGCACCAGGGAGGCTTCGCCTCTGACCGCCGAGTGTGGGGCTGGCGTGGGTGCCATGGCGCGGGACAGCCTGGGCTATGGCGACGGTGACGACCTCGCCCCCCTCCGCCTCAACCGGCTCATCCAGCGACGGCAAGGAACCAACACCTACGACCTCACACCCGACGGACCGATCGGCACGGTGCTCTTCCCGATCGGACAACGAGTCGCGATCTTCTCCACCAAAGTCCACGACCGCCTCCTCAGCCCCCTCCTCGCCGACCACCCCCCGCCCCCACCGAAGCCCGACAAGCACTGGCCACCATCGACCGCCACGTCCGCAGCCGCATCGACCACGAACGCCTGCAAAGGCCGCCTGAAAACTCACGACAAACGCCACACTCCTAGCGGCCAAGCACCGCTAGGAAGCCGAAGGGCCCTGCTCCTCGGCGGGTTCACATGGTCGTCGAGGAGCAGGGCCTTTCGCGTTTACCGACCATGCGGGCTCAGCCGCGCCTGCTCAGCCGCGCCAGCTGACCGTGCCTGGAGCTCAGCCGTGCCAGGAGTTCCAGAGGGCGGCGTACGAACCCTGCCGCGCGACCAATTCGTCGTGGCTGCCGAGCTCGCTGATCCGGCCGTCCTCAACCACGGCGACCCGGTCCGCGTCGTGCGCGGTGTAGAGGCGGTGGGCGATCGCGATCACCGTACGACCCTCGAGCACCGCTGCCAGCGAACGCTCCATGTGGCGAGCGGCTCGCGGGTCGATCAGCGAGGTCGCCTCGTCGAGCACCAGCGTGTGGGGATCGGCCAGCACCAGCCGGGCAAGTGCCAATTGCTGCGCCTGCGCCGGCGTCAACGCGACCTGCCCCGAGCCGACCCGAGTGTCCAGCCCGTCGGGCAGAGCCTCGGCCCACTCACGAGCATCCACAGCCTCGAGCGCATCGAGCAGGTCGCCGTCGGAGGCGTCTGCGCGCGCCATCACCAGGTTGTCCCGCAGCGTGCCGACGAAGACATGGTGCTCCTGGGTGACCAGCGCGACCTGCTTGCGCAGCTCGTCCAGCGGTAGTTCGGTCATCCCGACGCCGCCCACCGTGACGGAGCCCGTGCGCGGCGGGTGGATGCCCGCGACCAGCCGGCCCAGGGTGGACTTGCCCGCGCCGGACGGTCCGACCATCGCGATCCGTTCGCCCGGCTGGACGGTGAGCTCCACCCCGTGCAGCACGTCCCGGCCGTCGACGTACGAGAAGCGAACGTCGCGTGCGGCGACCACCTCGCCGTCGGGAGCGCGTCCCGAGGGCGTCCGGTCGTCCGGCACGTCGGTGATGCCGAGCAGCCGGGCCAGTGAAGCCGCACCAACCTGCAACTCGTCCATCCAGGAGATCAGCCGGTCCACCGGATCGATCAGCTGGTTCACATACAGCACAGCTGCGGTGACCGCGCCGAGCGAGACGTGCCCGTTGATGTGCAGCCAGCCGCCGAAGAGCAGCGTGCCGACGATCGGGACGAGATACCCGACCTCCACCACCGGGAACCACACCGTGCGCAGGTGCAACGTGTACCGCTCGGCGTTGTACGACCCGCGGATGTCCCGGTCGGTACGCCGCACGCGGTCGTCGTACCGCTGGAGGGCCTCCACGGTGCGGGCGCCTTCGACGGTCTCGGCGAGCGAGCTCGTCATCTGCGCGTACGCCGCGTTCTCCCGCAGGTACCCGTCCTTGGCGCGGCGCAGGTACCACCGGGTGCTCAGCGCGAGCACCGGCACCATCGCGAGCAGCGGGACGAGCACCCAGACGCCGACGAGCAGGGTCGCGCCGACCGTGAACAGCACGGTCACAAACGCCACGATCGTCTCCGGCACCGCGAACCGCACGGTCCTCGACAGCGCGTCCACGTCGCGCGAGGTGCGCGACAGCAGGTCACCCGTGCCGGCTTGCTCGACCGTGCCGATCGGCAGCGCGAGGGCGTTGTCGACGAACTCCTCGCGTAGCTCAGCCAGCACCTGCTCGCCAAGCGCGAACGAGCGGTACCGCGCCCACCGGGTGAGCAGCGACTGCGCGACGATGAACACCGCGATCACCAGAATGATCTGGTTCACCTTGCCTGCGGTGGTGCCTTGCTGGACGTCCTCGACCAGCCTGCCGATCAACGGCGGCGCGGCCAGTCCGGACACAGCGGCCAGCGAGTGCAGCCCCATCGTGATCAGCAGCTCCCGCGGGTGCCGCCGGGCCAGTCGGCGGGCGTGACGGCGCACCTCGGCGGAGTCCGCCACGGGCAGCATCTGCCTCATGCGAGCACCTCCTCCTCTTCGGTCTGCCTGGTCACGGTCCTGCGGTACTGCCGATCGGTGTCGAGCAGCTCGCGGTGCTCGCCAACAGCAACCACTCGGCCGGCCGCCACGAAGATCACCTCGTCGACGCGGTCGAGAAGCAACGGGCTCGACGTAAGTACGACGGTGCTCCGCCCGGCGCGGTGCTCCCGGAGCCGCTCCGCGATCCGCGCCTCGGTGTGCGCGTCCACCGCGGAGGTCGGCTCCACCAGCACCAGCACCGACGGGTCGGCCAGCAGCGCGCGAACGAGAACCAGTCGCTGCCGCTGTCCGCCGGAGAATGAGCGGCCCTTCTCCTCGACCGTGGAGTCGAGCCCGTCGGTCAGCGCGACGAGCACGTCCTCGGCCGACGCGGTATGCATCGCGGCCATCAACTCCTCGTCGCTGCGCCGGCCGTTCGGGTCGAGCTCTTCGCGCAGCGTCCCGGTGAACATCTGCGCGCCGGTATCGCTGACGAAGATCCGCCCGCGCACATCCGCACGGGTCGCACTCGCCAGCGTGACCCCGCCGTAGCGGACCTCGCTGGAGTCGTCGTATCGGCCGAGGCGGTCGGCCAGCACTGCGGCGCGGTCGGGCTCGGCCGAGACGATCGCGGTCAGCAGGCCGTCGCGGGCACGGATGCCGGATACGGGGTCGACGAGGTCGCCACGATCCGGCAGCCCGACTGGGGTCGCAGGGTCGACGATGTCGGAGGTCAGCGACAGCACCCGGTTCACCCGGCGGGCGGCGACGAGGCCGCGCATCAGCTTGTCGGCGGCCTCGGTCGCGGTCCGCAGCGGCATCACCAGGAACGTCGCGTAGCCGTAGAAGGCGACCAGCGTGCCCGCGCTCAGCTCGCCCCGGAGCGCGAAATGCGCGCCGAGACCGACCACGATCACGATGAAGATGCCGGGCAGGAACACCTGGGCGGCGTCGAGCACCGACTGGATCCGGGCCACCTTCACGCCCGCGCCGCGAACCCGCTGCGACTCGCGCCGGTACCGCGTCGAGAACGAGTCCTCGCCGCCGATCCCGCGAAGCACCCGTAGACCGGCCACGATGTCCGAGCCGAGCGAGTTCAGCTCGCCGACCGCCTCGCGGTGCGCGGACTGCCGTTTGTGCAGCGGCCGCAGCATCGGGCCCAGGCAGAACAGCATGACGGGCACGCCGATCAGCACGACCAGACCGAGCAGCGTCGACAAGGAGAGCAGGATCACCGCGACCACGACGAAGGCGACGATCGCGCCGGCGAACCGGGCGACCACCTCGAGCACATTCCCGATGTACGCCAGGTCGCTGGCGCCGACGCTGACGACCTCACCGGTGGCCAGGTTCTTCGGCAGCGTGGCGCCGAGGTCCGCCGACTTGCGGGTGACGACCTGGACCGTGCGGTAGGCGCCGCTCAGCCAGTTCACCACCGCGAACCGGTGCCTCATGATGCCCGCGAGCGCTTGCAGCACGCCGACCGCGAACAGCGCGGTGGTCCACAGCAGCAGCCGCTCGGTGTCGCCCGCGGCGATGCCCTCGTCGATCGCCTTGCCGAGGATCGCCGGCACGAACGCCTGCGCTCCCATCCAGAGGATGCCGAACGCCATCCCGCCCACGAGCGTGGCCTTCTGACCGCTGGCCACCCACAACAGGTAGCGGGCCGGCGAGCGGTGATCAGGTGTGCCGGGATCGGCGACGGGAAGTTGTCTCATAACCCTTCGAGGCTATGCGTGGCCACCGACAAAAGCATTCGAATTAAAGGGCACCCGAGCGCCGGACGGTCACTTCCCAGGCCGTAGCCGACCGAGACCGGGAGAACACACTTGGTGTTCCGGCTTCATCTTGCGTTGGGCAACGAGTTCCTGGGCCGCCACCTGCACCGCCTGTGCTGGCTCCATGCTGGTGATCGCGCATCGGGGAGCGAGTGGCTACCGCCCGGAACACACGCCGGCGGCGTACCGCCTGGCTGCGGCCCTGGGGGCCGACTACCTGGAACCCGACCTGGTCGCCACGCTCGACGGCGTCCTGGTCGCCCGGCACGAGAACGAGATCTCCGGTACGACGGACGTCGCGGACCACGCGGTGTTCGCCGACCGCAGGATCACCAAGATCGTCGACGGCACCGCGGTCACCGGGTGGTTCGTCGAGGACTTCACCTACGCCGAGCTCAGCACCCTCCGAGCCCGGGAACGGATGCCCGCCCTCCGCGCGGCCAACACGGCGTACGACGGGCGCGAGCCGATCCCGACCTTCGACGACGTGGTCGCGATGGCCCGGCAGGAGTCGGCCCGGCTCGGCCGCCCGATCGGGGTGATCCCGGAGATCAAGCACCCGGCGTACTTTCGCCACCTCGGGCTGCCGCTGGAGGAACTGCTCGCGGAACGCCTGGACGCCCTCGGCCTGCACAAGGGCGAGGTGATGATCCAGTCGTTCGAGCCGACCAGCCTGCGCCGCCTCTCGGTGATGACCGAGGTCCCGCTGGTGCAACTGGTGGACTGCGAGAGCGCGCCCAACGACTTCCTCCGGCACGGCGACGGCCGGACCTTCGCCGACCTGATCGAACCCGCCGGGCTGCGCGAGATCTCGACGTACGCGCAGGTGCTGGCACCGCACAAGGACCTGGTCATCCCGCGGACCTCGGCCGGGTGCCTCGGCGAGCCGACCCGCCTGGTGGACCAGGCACACCGCGCCGGCCTGTCGGTTCAGCCCTGGACCTTCCGCGCGGAGCGCCGCTTCCTCCCGACCGGCCTCGACCTCGCCGGTGAACTGGACCGCTTCGCCGCCACCGGCATCGACGGCGTCTTCGCCGACCACCCCGACGTAGCGGTCGCCGTCGCAGCCAAGAAGACCCTCAAGGTCTAACGCGGCAACTCCTGCCGCAACTCTTCGAGCACAACCTCGGCCGTCGGCTTCAGCTCCTGGTCGATGGCCCGAGCCTGATCCGTCCCTAGTACTACGAGCGCGTGCTGGGCGGGCCTGGTCCGGACCAGCTTCGTGCGCAGGTACGTCGGCGGGTGCGTCGAGTCGATCTGGGTGTCGCGCAACCGGCTGAGGCGAACCTGTCGCTCGATCTCGCGGGCAGGGACCTCGGCGGCGGCCCGGCGTACCGCTTCCAGCGGTTCCACGTCCTTGTCGAAGCGCAGTGCGCGCTCGAGTGCCCGGCAGGAGGACTCAGCGAGCAACGTCCGCTCCAGCGCCCAGGCGGTCGCGTCGGAGCCGGCGATCTCCGCCGCCTTACGGTCCGCGAGGTACTCCGACCGCTGGTTGCTGCGGAAGTTCACCTTCTCCAACAGCCAGGCATAGCTGCGCGCCGCGCCACCGATAACGGCGTTCAGGATCCTGGTGACGAGTGCCGGGGTCGGATCGTGGTCCAGCCAGACTGCGTACGCGACGTCCTCGCGGTACCGGTCGTACGGCTGCTCGCTGAAGGTCTTCCGGAGTTCGTCGAGCACTTGGGCGGCCGCACCGACCACCCAGCCATGCCGGGCGTCGCCATTCTTGCCGTGCCCGAGCTCGTGCGCGAGGATCGCGACCCGCTCTTGCGGCCCGAGGCCGGTCCAGAGCGGCAGGCCGATACCGATCACCGGGCGGAAGCGCCAGCCGATCGGGGCGAACCAGATGTTCGGCTCTGCGTCGACGGTCACGGCTGCGATCGGCTTCGTCCCGATCGCCGCGGCGATCTCGTCCAGCAGCGCGAACAGGGCAGGCGCCTGCTCCCGGTACAGGAGGTGGGCGTCAGGGTCCAGCCGGTGGGCTCGGGGACGGAGGAGGACCGCCATGCCGAAGGGGATCACCGACAGCGGGATGCTGAGCCAGAGCGGGCGGTAGAAGGTCAGCAGGGCGACACCGCCGAGAAGGCCGGCCAGAGGAAGAAGTAGTACTAGTGCCGACAACAGGTATGCCCCGAGCCGGGCGGCGTCCCATCCCGGGCGGTGGATGCCACCGCGCTCGAGTTCGCGGTACAGCGTGTCGGCGAGGCGTTGCTCGAGCCGTTGTCGCCAGGCGGGCTGGTCGGCTTCAGCCGACGACGGGTCGACGTTCCAGTCGCACTTGTCGCACCAGGTGACGTATCGCCGGTCAAGGCGGATCTGCTGGGCGCATTGGGGGCAACGAGTGACGCCCTCTTGGGTCTGCACCGAAGCAGTGTGACACCGCTTCGGCTTGTTGCTTCGGATTGCTTCGGTTGGGGTTGGTGCCGTCTCAGGCGGATCGGCCTGAGACGGCCGGAGGGACGGACTGCACGGCAGCAGGGTGAGGGCGCCTCGGGCCTATCAGGAGGCTGGTCAGCTTGCTGCCGTGCAGGGACCGTCAGGCCGCCGGCGGCTTGTCGTCATAGATCCGGGCGGCGATGTCCGACTCGGGGTTGGACTGCTGGTGGTTCTGCTGGACGTTCTGCCAGACGGCCTTGCCGTCGGCCTCCGGCATCACGATCCACGCGATCACGTAGCCGATCAGCGCGGTACCGCCGGTGATCAGGGTCAGGCCGACGATGGCGAGCCGGACAAGCGTGGCGTCGATGCTGAAGTACTCAGCGAGGCCGCCCGAGACGCCCGAGAGCATCCGCTGGTCGCGCGATCGGCGAAGGGTCTTGCCGGACAGGTTCGAGAAGGGTGCGGTGGAGTTCGTCATGTCCATAAGGTTGCTGCACGCAGGCCCTGGTCCACATCAGGATCGGTACCGACCCGACCCTGGTCCCATCCCTGACCCCGGTCAGCGCCGGTCGTCGGCGCCCCTGACGACTTTCGTCAGGTTTGTCGGTGCCGGGTCTTACCGTCGGAGCATGGATGCTGCGGCTGTGCAGAAGCTGATGCTCGGGCTGCCCGGGGTGGAGGAGCACGAGGGCTGGGCGGGACAACCCGCGTTCAAGGTGAAGAACAAAGGGTTCGTCTACCTGTCCGGGGACGAGACCTCGGTGATGCTGAAGGCGCTGCGCGAGGAGCAGGAGGCGATGGTCGCGGAGGATCCCGAGGCCTACACGCCGTCCTGGTCCGCGGGCCGCTTCGGCTGGCTGGAGGCCGACCTCGCCGCTGCCGATGAGGACGAACTCCGCGAACTCCTCACCGAGGCGTGGCGCCTGACCGCCCCGAAGTACCTGATAGCCCAGCTGGACGAGCGGCCCTAGCCGTCGGGCTCAACGCAGTACTGCGCGCAGCCAGGCGGCCGTGGTCGCGAGGTTCGGCGGACTGTCGAACTCGGCATCCTCATGCCCGGCACCCGCCAGCAGTTCGAAGCGGCTCCGGGCGCCGGCCCGGGCGAGTGCGTCGTGCAGGGCGAATCCCTCCGCGGGAGGAACGATGCGGTCGCGGTCGCCGTGGACGATCATGAACGGCGGCGCCTGCGGTGAGACCCGCGTCAGCAGACTGAACCCCGGGCCCGCTCGGCCAGCTGAGCCGGATCGGCCGTGCCCAGCAGGTCTGCCTCGAACCGGAACGGCAGCAGCTGCGCCTCCAGTTCAGTGCGCGCCGCCGACGCCGCCAGATCCGTCTGCCCGAACCAATGCACCACAGCCTGTACTGCGCTGGGCTGGCCGTGGTTGCCGCCGACTGCACCTTCCAGTTCGCTGTCGCCGTCGGACAGGGCCAGCAAGGACCCGAGGTACGCGCCTGCCGAAGCACCCCACATCCCGATCCGGTCGGTAGAGAGCCCGAGGCTCGGCCCATGCGCCCGCAGCCAGCGCACGGCTCCTTTGAGGTCGTGCAGCTGCTGGGGGAACACCGCGCGCGGGGCGAGTCGGTAGTCGACAGACACCACGGTCACGCCGAACGCGGCCAGCGGGGCGAGTCGCTTGGGGCCGTCCTGGACCTTGTCTCCTATGCTCCACCCGCCGCCGTGTGCGTAGACGACGACCGGCGTATCGGGTTCGGCGGGACGGTAGATGTCGAGGCGCAGGTCCTCGCCCTCGACGGTCGCGTACGTCAGGTCCCGCTCGACCGTGACCTCATACTCTCCGGCGGTCATGCCTCATCCACCTGGCTCGACTTGCGGTAAGTGCTGGGGGTGGTGCCGACCTCGCGGCGGAAGGCCGAGCGGAAGTTCGCGGCGGTGCCGAAGCCGGTGGCGGACGCGATCCGCTCGACCGGCCAGTCCGACTCCTCCAGCAGGCGGCGGGCGCTGAGGATCCGCTGAAGGACGACCCAGCGCATCGGCGGTAGCCCGGTCTCGCGCTCGAAATGCCGGATGAACGTCCTGCGCGGCAGGTTGCCGTGATCGGCCGTTTGCTGCACGGTGAGCGGTTCCCCGATGTTCTGCATCGCCCATTCCCTGGTGGCGGACAGGTCCGAGCGCGGCGGGGTCAGGACGTCGACATACTGCCGTTGGTCGCCGCTGCGGGCCGGACCGGCGACGACGTGCTTCCCCGCCTCGTACGCCGCTGCCGCGCCGAAGTCCGACGCGATCACGTGCAGGCAGGCGTCGATCGCGGCTCCGCCACCGGCCGAGGTCAGGATCTTGCCGTCCTCGACGAACAGCCGGTTCTCGAGCACGTTCACCAGCGGATAGTCCTCGCGCAGGCAGGCGACGTACTCCCAGTGGGTGGTCGCGTCGCGTCCGTCCAGGATCCCGGCAGCCGCCAGAGCGAGGGTTCCGGTGCAGATGCCGAGGATGCGGGCGCCACGGTCGGCGCTGAGCCGGATCGTGTCGAGGTACTCCGCCGGGAGTGGCGCCTCCGGACGATCGAAGCCCGGCACCACCACGATGTCGGCGGTCGCAGCCGCGGACAGCGGATGGGTGGCCATGACCTCGCCACAGACGATCACCTGGTAGCCGCTGTGCCTGCCCAGGACGTGCAGGGGAATGCTGAGGTCGAGCGTGATGAGACGCGGTACGGCGAGGATCGCGACCGTCAGTCCGGACATGGCACCATCCTTGCTCACTTTGGCATCGCCCTCCCTGGTGACAGCGGTCCACGACTCCTACGGTTGATTCAGCATTCATCTTCTCCGTTGGGAGCAACGTGACCAGTACACGTGTGGAGAACCTCGGGGTTCCGTGGGAGGACGCCTACGGCTACGTGCAGGCGATCCAGCGTGGGGACACCATCTACGTCTCCGGGCAGTTGTCCCACCAGGGCAGCGACCTGGTAGCGCCGGCGCCGGTCGACGAGCACGGTGTGGTGACGGACTTCTCCGCGATGGGCGAGCAGATGCGCCAGACGTACCAGAACGCCGAGGAGTTGCTGCGCCGTTTCGGTGCCTCGCTCGACGACGTGGTCGAGGAGGTCCTCTACGTGCTCGACATCGACGCGGCCTTCGCGGTGGCGGGCCAAGTGCGCAAGGCGGCCTACCGGCGGGAGGACCCCCAGGTGGCGAGCACGCTGGTCGGTGTCACCAGGTTGGCCTTCCCCGAGCAACTCCTCGAGATCAAGTTCGTCGCGCGGGTCTAGTCGTCCGGCGGACCAGAACCCATTGTGGGGAAGTCCGGCTGACCTCCTTGAAGCCGGCTGCCAGGAACACCGACAGCGGACCGCGGTACAGGTCGGCGGACGAGGTTCTGCCGGTCGCGGCGGTGTCCACCGCGCAACCCTCGACGTGCTGTGCGCCCTGCTTGCGGGCGAAGTCGATCGCTCCGATCAGGAGTTCCCCGGCTACGCCCTGTCGCCGATGACCGACCGGTACGACGAAGCAGGTGATCGCCCAGGCGTCGGGATCGCCGCCGCGCCAGTTCGGGGAGGCGACCACCCGGGGGTAGGCGGAGCGTGGAGCCACCGCGCACCAGCCGACCGGCGTACCGGTTTCGTCGGTGGCCAGGACGCCGGGTGGGACGTCGGCGCAGACCTGGGACTCCAGGGCCGAGCGGTGGGCGGCGGGGGAGGCGTCGGACCACTTCTTGCCGCGGAGCCGGAAGTACTGACAGAAGCAGCGGGACGGGTCGCCGCGCTCGCCCATCACGGCGACCACGTCGTCCCACCGCTCCGGCCCGGCCGGCCGCACATCCAGAGTCACCGCAGCACGGTAGCGCCGGGTGGCGGCCGCTGTTCAGGGGATGGGGTCCGGCTTGCACTCGGTTGGGTCGAGTGCTAATACTTGGTTAGCACTCGCCGGGCGAGAGTGATAACCACCCACGCCCGGGAAGTGTGACCATAGACGGCCTCGATGAGGTACCGGAGGGGTGGCGGGACGTGACCGCCGCACCGAAAGTACCGTCCGTCGCGGGCATCCGGCCGGCTGAACCAAAAACTCGACGCGGGAGGACTCGCGGAGAATGCCCAAGCTGATTTCTTTCAATGAAGAGGCGCGCCGTGGCCTCGAGCGGGGTATGAACACCCTCGCCGACGCCGTGAAGGTGACGCTCGGCCCCAAGGGTCGCAACGTCGTGCTGGAGAAGAAGTGGGGCGCCCCCACGATCACCAACGACGGTGTCTCCATCGCCAAGGAGATCGAGCTCGAGGACCCGTACGAGAAGATCGGGGCCGAGCTCGTCAAGGAAGTTGCCAAGAAGACCGACGACGTCGCTGGTGACGGCACCACCACGGCCACCGTGCTGGCCCAGGCTCTCGTTCGTGAGGGTCTGCGCAACGTCGCCGCCGGCGCCAACCCGATGGGCCTGAAGAAGGGCATCGAGAAGGCTGTCGAGGCCGTCAGCGAGCAGCTGCTCGCGCTGGCGAAGCCGGTCGAGACCCGTGAGCAGATCGCGGCCACCGCCTCGATCTCCGCCGCGGACAGCCAGGTCGGCCAGATCATCGCAGAGGCGATGGACAAGGTCGGCAAGGAAGGTGTCATCACCGTCGAGGAGAGCAACACCTTCGGTCTGGAGCTCGAGCTCACCGAGGGCATGCGCTTCGACAAGGGCTACATCTCGCCGTACTTCGTGACGGACACCGAGCGGATGGAAGCGGTCCTCGACGACCCGTACATCCTGATCGTGAACAGCAAGATCTCCAGCATCAAGGACCTGGTCCCGGTGCTGGAGAAGGTGATGCAGACCGGCAAGCCGCTGGCCATCATCGCCGAGGACATCGAGGGCGAGGCCCTGGCGACCCTGGTCGTGAACAAGATCAAGGGCACCTTCAAGACCGTCGCCGTCAAGGCGCCGGGCTTCGGTGACCGCCGCAAGGCCATGCTCGTCGACATCGCCGTCCTCACCGGCGGCGAGGTGATCTCCGAGGAGGTCGGCCTCAAGCTCGACTCCGTGGACCTGGAGCTGCTGGGCCAGGCCCGCAAGATCGTCGTCACCAAGGACGAGACGACCATCGTCGAGGGCCAGGGCGACGCCGACCAGATCTCCGGCCGGGTCAACCAGATCCGCGCCGAGATCGAGAAGTCGGACTCCGACTACGACCGCGAGAAGCTGCAGGAGCGGCTGGCCAAGCTGGCCGGTGGCGTTGCGGTGATCAAGGTCGGCGCGGCCACCGAGGTCGAGCTGAAGGAGCGCAAGCACCGCATCGAGGACGCCGTTCGCAACGCGAAGGCGGCCGTCGAAGAGGGCATCGTCGCCGGTGGTGGCGTGGCTCTGCTGCAGGCGAGCGTGATCGCGTTCGAGAAGCTGGAGCTCGAAGGTGACGAGGCCACCGGTGCCGCCATCGTGCGGTCCGCGGTCGAGGCGCCGTTGAAGCAGATCGCCGTGAACGCCGGCCTCGAGGGCGGCGTCGTGGTGGAGAAGGTTCGCAACCTCGAGCCGGGTCACGGTCTGAACGCCGCGACCGGTGAGTACGTCGACCTGATCGCCACCGGCATCATCGACCCCGCCAAGGTCACCCGTTCGGCGCTGCAGAACGCAGCCTCGATCGCGGCGCTGTTCCTCACCACCGAGGCAGTCATCGCCGACAAGCCCGAGAAGGCCGGTGCCGCCCAGGGCGGTGCCCCCGACATGGGCGGCATGGACTTCTGATCCCCTGAAGTCCCGCAAGACAAGGGCGGTCCCGGGTTTCCCCGGGACCGCCTTCTTGTTGTTCTGTGCCTGCGGACCTGCAGGGAACCAGGTCGCCAAGGACGTTCGGGACAGAGCACGCCAGCGGATCCTGTTAGGCGGTGGCCACGACTGCCCAGCGCCGGATTCTTTCAATGGCTCTGTCAATGAAGACGAGTCGGAGCATGCCGCTCCAGCCTCGACGGCTTCGGCTCCTACAACAGCAGCGGCGACTGGGGCGGCTACTGGGGCAAACAAGGCCCCGAGTTCCTCGACCACCGCCTCGCCTTGTACGGCGAGGGGCAGCGGATGGTCCTCGGGGCCAACACCTATCGGCAATTCGTCCAGGCGCTCGGCCCGAGCACCGAGGAGTCCAAGGTGGACGACCCAGTGAACACCCGGATGATGAGCCCGCCGACAACCGTGGTGTCGACCACACTCGAAGGACCCCTCGACTGGCCGGACGCGACCCTCGTGAGCGGCGACGCCGTCGACCTTGTCGCCCGGCTCAAGGAGGAGTCCGAGGTGCCGTTGCGCTCCAACGGCAGCCTGTCGCTGAACCGGGCGTTGATGGCCGCCGGTCTGGTCGACCGCGTCCAGGTGACGATCTTCCCTGTGATCACCGGCCAGACCGGACTGGACCCGATCTTCCAGGGTGCGGCCGACTTCGACCTCGAGCTGATCGAGAGCCGGACGCTCGACGGCCACACCCAAGAGCTGACCTACCGGCCCACCCTGCATGTCTAAGTCCAACCCAGCAGAGCCGGCAGCCAGGAAAGCTCTGACCTGACGACACAGCTCGCTGCGACATGACTCGGCTCGTAACGCGAATGGCGTCAAACGGCGCTGGCAGAGGGGCTAGACGGGGTGAGAAACCGGACTAGCGGAGTCTGACGTTGTCCACCGGTGGTGCTGCCATGGCCCTCATAATCCCCTGCTCAAGGGGTCGAGTCCCGGGACCGGATGTCAACACGCGTCGGTGGGTGTTCATGTGCTTCCTCTTCTTCGTCCTCGAGGCTGTTTGAGACCGAGCTCAGTTGCTCTTGGGCTCAGGCCAGCCAAGAGGCATAAAAGATCCCGAGCCCGGTCGCGACGAAGATCCCGGCGACGATCCAGAAGCGGATCACTACGGTGACCTCGTCCCATCCCAGGTGTTCGAAGTGATGGTGAACGGGAGCGATTCGGAAAATGCGACGCCCCGTGCCCGTGAGTCGCTTGGTCAGCTTGAAGCAGATCATTTGCAGCAGCACGGACATGGTCTCGAGCACGAACAGTCCGGCGACGACGGCCATCAGGAGCTCGGTTCGAGACATGATTGCCAGACCGGCCAAGGCGCCACCGATGGCGAGGGAGCCGACATCGCCCATGATGATCCGTGCGGGCTTGGCGTTCCACCAAAGGAAGCCGATACAAGCTGCAGCGATGGCGGCCGCGAAGACCGCGAGGTCGAGAGGGTCGCGCACCTGGTAGCACTGTGACTCCACCACAGTGGGCCGCGAGGAGTCGCACAGCTGGTTGTTCTGCCAGATATTCACGATGGTGTACGCGCCGAAGATCAACGCCGAGGCGCCGGCGAGCAGCCCGTCGGCACCATCAGTGAGATTGGCGCCGTTGGAGGTCGCGGTGACGAGGAACCAGATCAATAGCAGGACCACGATCAGGGGCAGCTTGATCCCCCAGTCATGAGTGGTCGAGATGTACTGCGACGCCGGCCTGACACCGCGCTCGTCGGCGAAGAATTGCGTGGACAGGACCCCGAAGACGAGCGCGACCAGCGTCTGACCCGCCATCTTGGCCCGACTACTCAGACCCTGGTTGTTCTGGGTATAGACCTTGATGAAGTCGTCGAGGAACCCCACTACCCCGCAGCCGAAGAACAGCAACATCAGGAGCCAAGCGCTGGCACTCGGCCGCCCGCCGGTCAAGATCGTTGCCGTCAAATATGCCGCGGTGGCACTCAGCAGGATCACGAGACCGCCCATGGTCGGCGTACCCCGCTTGACATGATGTGTCGTCGGTCCGTCGTGCCTGATCGGCTGGCCGAAGCCGCGACGGGCGAACCATCCGATAGCGATCCGGGTCCCCAGCAGCGAGCAGACCGTCGCCAGCGCGCCGCTCAGGAGTATTGCCCGCATAACATTCAGCCCTCTCGGCCATTCGGGTGGTCGATCCCTTCGAGGCAAGAGGGAGTCGCCTCGCCGATTCTGGGGTACGAGAATCGGCAAGTCGGACAAACCTAGCGAAGATGCAGGTCCCAGCAGGCCGCGACGTGGATCGCACGTCTGTACCAAGGCGCCCGCGGCGCGCAGCGTGGCAGTGCGACCAGTTGACATCAGAACTGTTATCGGCTCGGCCGCAGGTTGTCTGGCTCCGCCTGCCCGATCCGAATCCGACTCGGCGTTCACAATGTCCGATACCGTTCGGGTCCAAGAACGCTCTGCCGTGCGGCCGAGACGGCCAGCCGTCGCGTGACGCGAGTCGTGACGCGAAATGGTGTCAAAGGGGCGATGGCAGAGGGCTAGATGAGGTCGGAAGCCCGACTAGCCGAGCCTGAAGTTGTCGAGTGGCGTGTTGCCATGGCTCGCATAATCCCTGGATCATCGGCTCGAGTCTCCGCGACCGCCAACGCTCGACCTCGTCGTGGAACGACGATGAGCGCGTCGAGCGTGCGCATGCACTACGCAACCGGGCGGTCGCCCGTCGTGCGAGACTTCGGCCGACCAGATGGTCGCCGGTCAGAGTCCTCCTGCTCCCCACTCGGACGACTTGCCCTCACCCTCGATCCTCACCTTCTTGGCGACCGCTCGAGGGTTGTTGTCCGTCAGCGGCGCCCGACGGTGCTTTATGTCGTAGACGATGGCCCAGATCGCACCTTGCATCTAGTAGGTACCTCTGTGCTCGAAGGGCGTCTAGCGAACCACACGGTAGTCGACGAGGAGGTGGCCACTAGGTGAGGCAGTGCTGCGGATCGTCTCGAGCCGTGTGGGCGGCAACCCGTCGAACAGTCGTTGTCCGCTCCCGACGATCGTCGGCGCGATAACGAGCCTGAGCTCGTCGACGAGGTCAGCAGCAAGCAGCGTCTGGGTGACCGAGATGCTGGCGTGGACGCCGATATCGCCGCCCTGCTGACCCTTCAGGTGCCGCACGAAATCGACCAGCCCGCCGTCGATCACGCGCGAGTTGGTCCACTCGCGTTCGAGCGGCGTCGACGTTGCGACGTACTTGGGAACGGCGTTGATGAAGGAGGCGAAAGGCTGGATCTCGCTGCCTGGCCAGAACGCAGCCCATTCGTCGTAGCTGCGGCGGCCGAGAATGACCGCGTCCTGGGTTTCGATGAGTTTGGCGCCGCTGGCATCCGTTTCGTCGTCCCAAGCGGTGATGAACCGGTCGGGAGCCTCAGCCACTCCATCGAGAGACAGGAAGTAACCGGCGACTACCTTGCGCGGGGCCTGGCCGGTCTTCTCGACGGTGTCGGGTTGGGCCTGGAACGACATGGTGGGGCTCCTTCGGAGGATGTCGTGAGTGGTTGATGGTCACCTCTACGTCGAACGTGGCACGTGCATTTCGACACCGATGCAGAGGAACTTCTCGCGCGCGTTCAGGTCAGCATGGTGGCAGGACCACGTTGCCGGACGCACCCTCATAGCCGCGATCCGTGCTGACCTGGGTTGAGTAGCGTCCCCTTGAACCGAGCCCGCTAGTCGAACGAAAGGTGCTCATGTCGTGGCGCCCAAGATGAATCCCGACGAGATCGATATCAGCCAGACCCTGGTAAGCGGGCTGATCACCAGCCAGTTTCCGGATTGGGCGCACCTGCCTCTTGCGAAGGTCAGCTCGGCTGGTACCGACAACGCGATCTACCGGCTGGGCGATGCGATGGCTGTACGCCTGCCGCGCCTAGGTAGAGCCGCCGCCATGGTGGCCAAAGAGCAACGGTGGCTACCGCGACTGGCTTCACAGTTGCCGTTGTCCATACCAGTGCCGCTCGCCGCCGGCGTCCCTGAAGGGGAGTTCCCCTATCCCTGGTCGGTGTATCGGTGGTTGGCCGGCGAAGATCTGGCAGCCCAGGCGGATGTGGACCTCTGCGACGTGGCCAGCCGGCTTGGCGAGTTCATCGCCGCACTCCGGCGCATCGACACCGCTGCCGCGCCAGTATCACCGCGGGCAACTCCGATCGACGTCCGTGACAACGAAGTCGTTCGCGTGACCATCCGTCGGTTGAGCGAGGAAGGCGATCTCGATGGAGATGCGGCGGTCGCGGTCTGGGAGTCGGCCCTGGCTGCTCCCGTCTGGAACCGTCCGTTGGTGTGGATCCACGGCGATCTGTTTCCCTCCAACCTGCTCGCCGTGCTCGGTCGATTGGCAGCAGTTATCGACTTCGGCCTACTAGGACTTGGTGATCCAGCGACCGACATGCTTCCGGCCTGGACCTTGTTGACTGCTCGGAGCCGTGAGTTGTTCCGTGCCGCTGTGGAAGTTGACGATGCGACCTGGGTCCGAGGCCGTGGCTGGGCGCTCAGTGCCGGGTTGGGGGCGGTGCGTGTCTATCGCAAGACCAACCCTGTCCTTGCGGCTGCCGGTCAGCACGCCATTGACCAGGTGGTCGCCGATCACCAGAACTCGACCTGATCAAACCAGCAGCACGACCTGCAAGCCGGGCAGAGGTTGGCCGTGCGATCAGCGTTCGATTGACGACGGCCAATCTGAGACACTGTGGACATCGCTGGGGCGTCATAAAGGTCACCCGTTTCTGACCGAACGTACAGCGACCGAGGAGTCTGTCCGGGCGAACTGCGCGCTGTGGGTGTTATCGCGGCGGCTCGACCTCGATCACGACGTTGCCGATCTTTTGCCCCGTCTCGACGTACCGGTAGGCCTCGACGATCTGGTCAAATTGGTAGCGCCTGTCGATGACCGGCCTGAAGATTCCCGACTCGATCAGTTCCTTCAGGTGCCTCACGATCGCTTGGCTGTCCCTCGGAGTCGGGAACCTGACTGTCTTGCCAGGAAGCAGCGGGGTGACGAGTGCGAGGACCGGGTTCTGGCATAGCGGACCGAGGTCGGAGGACAGATACGACCCGCCTCGTTTCAACAGTCGCCGACAGCGGCCGAAGGTGCTCTTGCCGACCGCGTCGAGCACCACGTCGTACTGCTGGTTGTCCTTGGTGAAGTCCTCCATCGTGTAGTCGATGACCCGGTCGGCTCCCAGGCCCCTGACCAGTTCGAGGTGGGCGGTGTCGCAGACGGCGGTCACCTGGGCTCCAAGCCCCTTGATGATCTGAACCGCCGCTGAGCCGATCGCTCCGGTTGCGCCGTTGACCAGGACGGCCTGGCCATGCTGGATCTTGGCCTTCCTGATGAACGCGAGGGCATAGTGCGCACCTTCGGTGCTCGGGGCAACCTCGACGAAGGTCAGGTTCGCCGGAATGCTGGCGATCGAACCGTTCACGGGAACGCTAAGGAGCTCGGCATGGCAGCCGAATCGTCCCTCGCTGTAGCCGAAGACGCGCTCACCGATCTTGAATGCGGTGACACCGGCTCCGACAGCCTCGACCACCCCGGCGAACTCGGTTCCCATGATCGTCACTCGTGGCTTTCTCAGTCCGGTGAAGAACCTCGTGATGAAAGGCCTGGCCGCCCGAAAGCCGCAGTCGGTTCGGTTCACCGTCGTCGCGTGGATCCTCACAAGCACCTCGTTCCCCCGAGGGACCGGCTCTTTCACCTCCTCGATCCGAACGACATCGGGTGGGCCGTACCTGGTGTGAACCGCTGCCCTCATGAACGAAGGCTACCGAGTGGCAAGGGCCTGGAGCTCGACTCGGTACTGATCGCCGCCCCCGCCGCGATCATCAGCGACATCAAGCAGGCGGCCCGGCACCCCGGCACCAGGTTTCAGATCTGCGGCGAGTGCGGACCGCGGTAACACTCGAGGCAGGTGGACCGATGTGACGTGCGCTGTACTTCGTCGTGGTAGTCGTCAAGGAGATCGCATGCGTCCGCTGGCCCTGATCGTTGCGCTCGTGCTGGCCGTCGCCGGCTGCGGCTCCCAGGCCGATATCGGCGACGAACAGCCAGGTCCCGCGAGCCCGTCGGCGTCGCAGGCTGCGGTGACACCCGCCGTACCGCTGTCCGCGGCACGATCATTGGCGGCAGCTCTTACGCTGCGGGATCTGCCGAAAGGCTGGGATGGGGGTGCGGCCGCGGATCCGTACCTGGGGACAGAGGTCAACGGGCGGCCAGGCGAGTTCGAGCCGGCGAAGTGTTCGGTGATCCTCCATGCGCACGACGAGCTGGGCAAGCCCCTGACAGCTGTCCGGGGTTCCTACTTCTTGAGGGCGGAGAGCCAGTCGATACTTCAAAACATTGGGTCCTGGCCCGAGCAGCAGCCGTCGCTCACGCAGAAGGTGACCGATGCGTTGACTGGCTGCACGAGCTTCAAGGTGACCGCCGCGCTGGTACTCGATGAGTCGAGCTTCACTACGAGGCGCCTGCCCCTTCCTGGCCTGGCTGACGCTGTTGCGGTGCGGCTCGACGGCACTGGTGAACTCGCCGGTCTCTGGAGGTACGTCATGTATGCCGTGAGAGGTGGCACCGTGCTCCACCTCGATGCGACAGGTGGTAAGGGGTTCGGAGACGCCGACTTTGCTCGGACGGCGGGCAAGGCGGTCGCGAGGCTCGACGCGGCAATCGGGTAGTACGCGGTCAGGCGTGGCGGCGTGCGGCTAGTGCGGGTCTCGGCACTCTGCGAGGACCGCTTGGATGGCTGGGCTGGCGTTGGCGCTGCGGCGCCAGGCCGCGTGGACCTCGCGCTTTGGTTGTCGCCGCAGGGGCCGGGCGACGAGGCCTTCTCCCAAAGGTGGGCGGGCGAGGCGGGGGATCAGAGCGATGACGTTGCCTGAGGCGACCAGCGACAACTGGGTGGCGAAGTCGTCGATCAGATGGCGTACGTCGGGGTCTTCGGCCACGTCTGCGAACAGGCGGCGGAACCACTGGTGGCACACCGAGCCGGGCGGGCTCGTCACCCACGCGTGGCCGGCCAGGTCGGCGCCGGCGAGTGGCCCGTCGAGCCGGGCGAGCGGATGCGTTCGGCTCATGACGACGTCGCCGACGTCGGTGTGCAGGTGGCGCTGGGTCAGGGACGGTGGCAGCGGAGCCGGTAGTCCGTCGGCGTCGTGGACGAGGGCAAGGTCGGCGGTACCGGCATCGACGCTGTGGAGGGCTTGATCGGGGTCCTGCTCGGTGATGTGCACGCGGAGGTCCGGGCAGCGCGTCGACAAGCGCGGAAGGGTAGGCGCGAGAAGCCCGCGGATGGCGGTCGAGAAGGCAACCACCCGAAGGATGCCACGCGGCGCGCCCTCCGAGACTGACTGAGCGGCCTCGGCGCAGCGCTCGAGCGCCTGGAACACCTCGGGCGCTGAGTCGACGATGGCCTGCCCGGCCGGAGTGAGCACGACCCCGCGGCCCGCCGGCGCAAGCACCGGCACACCGACCTGGCGTTCCAGCCTCTTGATCTGCTGCGACACCGCCGAGGCCGTGAACCCGAGCTCATCGGCGGCCCGTGCCAGCGTCCCGAGAGCAGCCACCGACCGCAACGCGCGCAAAGCTCCGACCTCAATCATGAAGGCAGGCTACGCAATACCGGCAAGAAAGCATCGCTGGACCACAGCTATCGGGCCGAGGCAGGATCCCAGCCATGACCGATCTGCAGAACCCTGCTGACCAACCCTTCGGCTCCAACCTCGTCGCCATGGTGACCCCGATGCACCCCGACGGCACGATCAGCGAACCTGGGGTCGCCAACCTCGTTGACCACCTGCTGACGACAGGGTGCGACGGAATCGTCGTCGGCGGGACCACCGGCGAGTCGCCCACTCTGACCGAAGCCGAGGCAGCCCGGCTCGTTCGTGCCGTGGCGGCCCAGTCCAACAACCGAGCCCGGGTGGTCGCCGGTATCGGCACCTACGACACGGCCGTCAGTATTCAGCGGGCCCGCGAAGCCGAGGCTGCCGGGGCGGATGCGCTGCTGCTCGTCTGCCCCTACTACTCCAGGCCCACTCAGGCTGGGGTGGTGGCCCATTGCGTGGCGGTGGCCGACGCCACCGAGCTGCCCGTGATGCTGTACGACGTCCCCGCCCGCGCAGGCATCGCGATGGAGGCGCCCACGCTGATCGAACTCGCCGGCCACCCCCGGATCCGAGCGGTCAAGGACGCCAAGGGCGACCTGTTCGAAGCGATGTCCGTGATGGCTCGTACGTCGCTTGCCTACTACTGCGGCATCGATGAACTCAACCTGCCCTACCTCGCATGCGGCGCCAGCGGTGTGGTCAGCGTCGTGGGCAATGTCGTTGCCGACCGCAACGCCGGCCTCATCCGAGCGGTTCGCAGCGGCGACCTCCACTCGGCGAGGGCGATCCAAGGTTCGCTGATTCCCTTGGTGGACGCCATCATGCGCACCTCCCAAGGGGCCGTCATGGCGAAGGCCGCGCTGGCGGAGCTCGGGATCATCCCGCACGCAACGGTGCGCCTTCCGCTGGTCGAGTCGCCGCCGCCTCACCTCCAGCGGCTTGCGGATGCGCTGGCGACCATCGCAGTCCCTGTCTGAGCGAGCACCTAGCCGGCTAGTGCCTCAGGATCAGCGGCTCGGATCAGGCGAAGCTGGCCTATCTCGGCGGCGTTCTTCGTGAGCTCGACGTTCACCCAGGCGAACAGGTCGGCGACCGAGCGGCCGGACTCGGGTGGCCAGGGGAACGCGATCGGCTTCGCCAGCCAGCTGTCGTCCGCATCCTCCAGGACGTGGGTCCACTCGTCACGCAGTACGCGCATCCAATGCAGGGTTCCGGCCAGGTCGCCGGGCCAGCGCACCGCGGTCCGCTCGGGCGGTACGACGCCCCGGGCATGGGCGATCGCGGTGGTCCACCACCAGCCGACGTGCCAGCTGAGCCAGCCGATGGTCGGTACCGGGATCGGGTCGAGCGCGTCGTCCGACCAGTCGGCCTGCCAGGTGCCCGCGACGTCGGGCCGGACCGTCCAGCACAGCGCCGCGGGCTCCCAGAGCAGATCGTCAGGGGTCAGCCGTTGCAGGTGGTACTCGAACAGCGCCCAGCTCACCTCGAACTGACCGAGCACGAGCTCCCTGATGCCTGACAGGCCTTCACCTCTGACCGGTACCGTCACCGGGGAATCATCTCAGGACTGCTCGTCCACCTCGCAGAAGGAGGCGTAGTGGTCGTCGGTGCGGCGGCGGCACATCCCAGCTGTGAAAATCGGTGGACTATGACCCCCTGCGGACCTAATCTCCTGGGCAGCGAGAACGAGCCCGAGTGGAAGGAGCGACCGATGAAGAGCACATCGTGTAGTCCGGCGCACCGGTTCCGTTCGTCCAGCTCGCACTGAGCGGAGCCCGGCGCCTCCTTCTGGAGGATTCGTGAAGATCCGTACCACCGTCGAGACCGATCTCGACACCATCCACACCCTGATCGCCGAGCAGTCGCTCAACACCGTCACCAGGAAACGCTTCGACGAGTACCTCGCGTCGGGCGCGTACCGCTACGACTGGTCCTGGGTCGCCGAGGAGGACGGCCGGATCGTCGGCCTGTCCATCTGGTGGGGCATGGAGCAGTCCGACCGCCCCTTCAGCATCGACGGCCTGTACTGCGTTCCCGGTGCCGACCGAGTCGCGGTCTGGACCGAGCTGATCCGGCACACCCTGACCGCGTTCCCGGCCGACGCGGAGCCGCCGGAGTACCACATCTTCCTGCCCAACGGCTGGCGTGATCGGCCGGACGTCGTCGCGGAGCTCGAGCCGCGGCTCACGGCTGCTGCCGCTGCCGGGTTGTCCGAACGCACGGAACGCCTGCGCTACGAGTGGCTCCCGGAGTACGGGCTGCCGGCCGGTTCGAGCCGGCTGCGGTTCGAGCCGGCCGACGATGAGGCGTTCGTCGACGTGTTCACCCGGGTGATCGAGGGCAGCCTCGACGCCGCGACCGCGCGGGATGTCGCCCGGCTCGGAGCCGAGGGCGCGGCCCGGCAGGACCTGGAGATCTACCAGTCCATGCCGGGCGACCGTTCCTGGTGGAGACTCGCGTACGACGCGGCCGGCGAACTGGTGGGGTTCGCCCTGCCTTCGGCGAACAACGGCGGTCCGGTCGTCGGGTACCTCGGCGTCCTGGCCGAGCACCGCGGCAACGGGTACAGCGACGACCTGCTCGCGGAGATCACGCACCTCCTGGTGGAGACCGGGGCCGAGCGGATCAGGGCTGACACCGACCTGACGAACAAGCCGATGGCGGCGTGCTTCGAGCGGCTCGGCTACCGCAACCACGAGGTCCGGCTGGTGCTCAGCTACCCGGTCGGCTGATCCTCGCCGCCGTCTGCCCCCGAGGCCGGGAAAGGTGCTGTTCCCGACGCCGGGAAAGCTGCTGGAAATAGCAGGCTTCCAGGGGCAGACGGCGGCAGCGGTGACCCCTATGATTCCGTGACATATCAGTCACCTCCGGTCGCCTCGGCCGGAGCCGAGGGGGAACCAGCGATGCGTGACATCGCGCTGATCCTGCATGTCTCCGCAGGAGCCGTCGCCGTAGTACTCGGGCCGTTCGCGATCGTCTACACGCTGAAGGCGCGCCGCCTCAACTGGGTCGGTGAGAGCTACCACTGGGCGATCGCCCTGCTCTGTGTCTCCGCGCTGGTGATGGTGCCCTACGACTGGGCCCGGCTGTGGATGTTCTGGCCGATCTCGATCGCGGCGTACCTGTTCGTCTACCTCGGCCAGCGAGCCGCGGAAGCACCCGGTGGTCTCTGGTATCGCGGGGTGCTTCGCGGCTACGGCGGTAGCTGGATCGCTTTGTGGACAGCGATTCTGGTGGTCAGCGCGCCGGATCATCCATGGACCTGGGCGATCCCGATCGTCGCCGGGACCGCCCTGATCGAAGTGCTCTGCTTCCGGCCGGCTCCGGCTTGGACCGAGGCCGACAGGTAGTCAGCGCAAGGGACGGAAGAAGGTCCGGAGGTCGTCGGTCAGCAACTCGGGGACCTCCATCGCGGCGAAGTGCCCGCCGCGCTCGTACTCGTTCCAGTGCTCGATCTTGCCTTCGGGATCGATGATGCTCTTGATCGCGGTCTCCGCGCCGAACACCGCCACCCCGGTCGGCGGCCCGGCGACCGCACCCCAGTCCCCGGACCCGCCGTCACCCTCGTCGGATCCCCAGCCTTCAGAACCGGCCGACTCCTGCTGGGCGACGAAGGCCTTCCACGCCTGCATTCCGTCGTACACGGCATGCGCGGTCGATGCACCCGAGCCGGTGAACCAGTACAGGCTGATGTTGGTGAGCAGTTGGTCGCGGTCGACCGCTTCCTCGGGGAGCTTGGCCAGCGGGTCGGTCCATTCGGCGAACTTCTCCACGATCCAGGCGAGCTGCCCGACGGGCGAGTCGTTGAGGGCATAGGCCAGCGTCTGCGGGCGGGTCGACTGCAGGATGAGGTAGCCGAAGCCCTCGTCGAGCATCCGGTTGAACGTCTCGCCGCGCGCCCGGTCGCTGTCGGAGAGGCCGTCCAGTGGGATCGGGCCCCCGAACGGTGTACCGCCGACCAGCCCGGCCAGGTGTACACCCGTCACGTGCTCCGGGTCGATCATCGGCAGCATCCCCACGACACCCGAGCCGGCGTCGGTCCCGTGCGCGGCGTACCGGTCGTAGCCGAGGCGCTTCATCAACTCGGCCCAGGCCATCGCGACACCGAACAGGTTGAACCCTCCTTCGCCCATCGGCGTGGAGAACCCGTACCCAGGCAGCGACGGTACGACGACGTGGAACGCGTCGGCCGGGTCGCCGCCGTGCGCGCGGGGATCGCTCAGCGGGCCGATCAGCCGCTGGAACTCGATCGGCGAACCGGGCCACCCGTGCGTCAGGATCAGCGCCTTCGCATCCGGCTCGGGCGAACGCTGGTGGAAGAAGTGGATCCGCTGGCCGTTGATCTCGGTGATGAACTGCGGGATCTCGTTCAGCGCCGCCTCCTGGGCGCGCCAGTCGAACCCGTCCGCCCAGTACTCCGCCAGTTCCTTGAGGTAGCTCACCGGGACGCCACGACTCCAGTCGTCCACCCGCGGCGTCACCGGCCACCTCGTGTTCCGCAACCGCGCCCGAAGATCGTCCACCTCACCCTGAGGAATCTCGATCCGGAAGGCCTCAACCTCGCTGCTGTTCGTCATGCTTCCAAGCTAGAACCAATAGCGGCGAACTTCCTTCCGCAATAGAAAATCAGGCTTGGCCGGCTTGTTCTTCGGGGGTGGCTTTGCGTACTACGAGGCGGGTCCAGGCGCCTACGTAGACGCGGTCGTCGCTGTCCAGTTCGTGGCGTTGGCCCGGGGGGATGGGGTCTTCGGGGAGAGGGCCTGAGGAGGGGCCGACGAAGGTGCCGTTGGAGGACTGGAGGTCTTCCACCCACCAGCGCTGGCCGTCGGTGGTCAGCTGGGCCTGACGGCGGCTCACGCCCGTGTCCTCACCGCAGTCGATCTCCGGGGTGATGCCGCGGCTCTTGGAGGGACGCCCGATCAGCACGCTCTTCGCGGTCACCGGGATGACCACCGGGAGGCCCGCGGACGGGCACGGGTCGTCGCTCTGCTGGACCTCGTACCAGTCGGGGTCGACCCAGCGCTCCACCACCCAGTCCGCGACCTGCTGGGGCGCCGGCGGCACTGGGGGCGGAGTACCGAGGTCGAGGGGTGAGGCCGGGCGCGGCATCGTGCCGGTGGTGAAGTCGTAGCCGCAGTTCTCGCAGAACAAGGCGTCCGGTGCGGCGGGCTCCGAGCAGTTCGGGCAGTCCTGGGTCACCGGCGCGGGCGCCGGAGCGGCCGTCGCCGGGGCCGGCACCGACGCCGCCGCGGGGGTCGCGGCCGTTGCGATCGGCAGGCCGCAGACATCGCAGTAGTCGGTGGAGACGGACGGGTGCCCGCTAGGGCACGTCACTGAGCTCATTTCTTCACCCGGGTGGTCTTGGTGGACGCGGTATCCAGCGCCATCTCGTCGGCCTTCTCGACGCTGCGCTTGAGCCGCACGGTGCCGGTGTCCTGGTCGTCGATGTCGACCACCTTGCGCAGCCGCGTGGTGGCCTCCTCGTTGCCGGTCTGGGCGGCGAGCTGGACGGCGCGGCCGAGTTTGGTGGTCGCGGTGGCGGTGTCGCCCGCGGCCTTCGCGGCCAGGCCTTCCTGGATCGCATCGGCGAGCTCGGTCTGGCCGGTGTAGTGCGCGACCTCCGGGCTGATCCGGGTGGTGAGCGCTTCGTCCGCGGACCACAGCGCCTTCACCAGGCCCTGAGCGACAACCTGGTCGCCGACCGCGAGCTGGACCCGGGCCGCGAGCTGCTCCTGCCCGATGCCCTTGGCAGCAAGGCGGATCGCGACGTGGTAGTCGCGGGACTCGTCACCCCAGGAGCCGGTCGGGTAGGCGCCGGTCAGGGCGTTCACCTCGGTACGGCGCGAGGTCAGGTCGTCCACGGTCGGGGCGACCTGGCGGACGAACAGCACCTGGGCGCCCTGCGGAGCCCACACCCGCATGTCGGCGGCGGCGACGCCCTTGCTCATCGCCTTCTGGATCAGGCTGGAGAACTCGGCGGCGAGCTGGTCCGGCGCCGGGATGATGTCGACCGTGCCGAGCAGCGCGGTCGCGATCCGGCGTACCTCGTCGACCTGCCAGGCGACGCCGACGCCGCGGCAGTCGCACTGGAACTGACCGGTGACCGCCTCGATCGTGGCGGTTAGCACCTCAGGCGACTCGTGCTGGTTCTCGCCGTCGGTGAGCAGGATCGCGTGCTTCTGGGTCAGCGACGGCACCGTCGCGAAGACCCGCGAGGCGAGCCGCAGCCAGGTGCCCATCGCGGTACCGCCGTCGGCGAAGAAGCGGGCGACCGCGTCCTTGGCGGCCTGCCGGGTGAACTTGTCCATCCGCACCATCACCGGCTCGGGTGACGGTGGAAAGGCGAGCTGGGCCCGGTCGTTGCCGGAGATGACCGCGAACCAGACGCCGTCGAGGATCTGGTCGAGCGCGGTCTGGGCGGCCTGGCCGGCGGCCCGGACGCCGTCGGCGCCCATCGAGCCGGAGGTGTCGACGATGATGATCTCGCCCGCGTCGCCGCTGCCGGTCTGGCCGGCCACGCCCGCTCCGCTGCAGGACACCGTGACGATCGCGTGGACGTCGGTGCCGCCGTCGGGCAGGAACTCGTTCTGGTACACGGAGGCGGAGAACTCGGCCATCTCAGGCGTCCTTTCGGTCGTGCGTCAGGCTGGGCAACGATGAGAACTAGATACGGGCGAGGGCGACGGTGATGTTGTCCTGGCCGCCCTGGGCGTTCGCCCAGTCGACGAGCGCGGACGAGGTGGCCAGCGGCTCGCCACCGTTGGCCGCCGCGGTCTGACGTACCAGGTCGGCCAGTGGTGCCGCTTCGGAGCAGTAGTTCCACAGGCCGTCCGAGCAGACCAGCAGCCACCCGGGTCCGGTGACGTTGAGCGAGGTGGTGCGGGGAGTGTGGTCCGGGGCGTCCTTGCCCAGCCACCGGGTGATCGCGTGGGCCTGCGGACCGGTCTCGGCCTCGTGCCGCGGTACGCCGGTCGCGATCAGCTCGGCCGCCCACGAGTCGTCCACTGTCAGGGCGACGGCCTCGGCCCCGTCCGGGAACCAGTACGCACGGCTGTCCCCGACGACCCCGGCCACCAGCAGACCGTCCTCGAGCACAGTCGCCACGAACGTGCACGACGCCGGGTTCGGGCTGTCCGGACTCGTGTTCTCCAGTACTGCGTCGCTCGCGGCATCGGCGGCAGCCTTCATGCGCGCCACCACCGCACTGTTCCGCGACGACTCGGTACCGAGGCCCTTCGCGTGACCAGCGACCAGTACGTCGCGGGCGGCTCGCGCGGCGGCCAGGCTCGCCACGTCGGAGTCGAGTGACGAGCTGACCCCGTCACAGACCACCAGCAAGGCCCTGCTGCCGGGCTCGGGATCGGCCGCGATGGCCATGGCGTCCTCGTTGCGGCTGTGCCGGATCCCGCGATCGCAAACTCCGGCCACCCAGGGAGCGGGCTGCTCGCTGAAGTGGTCCCGGGGCTTGGTCGCCTTGGTGCCACAGGTCTCGCAGTACCCGTCCGCGCTGATCGTCCCACCGCAGGAGCGGCAAGGACCCGGTACGGCCGCGGCCCCGGTGTTCAGCTCGATCGTCGGTTCGGTGTCGGTGTCGATCGCCGGGGTAGTGGGGCTGGTCGGGGTGAGCTCGGCCCCGCACGCCTCGCAGAAGCGATCGGCGTCGGAGATCGGCCCGCCACAGCTGGGGCAGACCGTCTGGGTCGTACTCGTCATCGCAGCGTCCATCCTCGAACATCGTTGGCCAGGTCGACCAGGGCGATCCGTTCCTGCCGGCTGTGGGCCTGCCCGGCCAGCTCACGGTAGGCCTCTTCCAGCCCGTTCCGCAGGTCCGGCTCGGTCGCCTCCCGACCGGCGATCCGCAGGGCGGGCTCCGGTCCGCTCTTCCGCACCTCGTCGAGGGCGTTCTGGAACACGCTCGCCGACAGGTTGGCGCGGTCGACCGGGTCGATGGTCAGGTCCTCGATGTTGCTCATCGCCTCGGCCAGCGCGGCCAGCCCACGCCCCGATCCTGCCAGCAGTCCGGCTCTTTGGCGGCGAGCCCGCACGTACGCGCCGCTGGTTCGCGGTACCAGGTCGAGGGCTGCCACGGCGCCGTCGAGGTCGCCGCGGTTCGAACGGATCGCTGCCAACCCGAAGGCGGACGGCGCGATGTAGTTGGCGTCAGTACGGGCACAGGTGAGGTACAGGCCCTCGGCAACGTCGTACTCGCCGCTGATCTCGCAGGAGACCGCGAGGGCGAGCTTGGGAGCGAGTTCGCCCGGCACCTGGCCGTAGACGGCGTTGAACGCGGACTGCGCCGTGGACGCGTCGTCGCGGGCCAGCGCGACCAGCCCGGACATCCAGACCGCCCGCCACTCCCAGGGGTCCTCGGCGAGCAGGTCGGCGACGGCCGTGTCGACCATGTCGTACTGCCCGGACTCCAACGCGGCCAGTGCGATCTCCAGCAGCACCTGGGCCGACGACTCCGGCGCGTTGACCAGCAGTTCGAGCCGCTGGGCCGGGTCCGGCACGCTCACGGTCTTCAGCCAGCCGGCCATCTTGTCGCTGCCGTCCGTCGCCAGTGAAGGCAACCGCTGCCAGGGAGCGGCGGCGTCACCGAGCCCGGCGGCCAGGTCACCCGGGCTGCCGAACAGCAGGGAGGACGCGGAGTGCTGGGCCGCCTTGACGCCCTGCTTCTCCGCGACCACCTCACGCAGTACTCCGAGGAGCTGGACGCGGAGCTCGTCCGCGGAGACGAAGCGGTCGGCCGGGTCGGCCGCGCAGGCCTTCAGCAGCAGCCGGTAGACCGAGTCGTACTGCTGGAAGAGCGGGACCTCCGAGATCGGCGGCAGCGACCCGACGTACCGCGACTGGTAGCCGCGGAACTCGAACGCCAGCACGCACAGGGTGCGGCCGAGCGTGTAGATGTCGGAGGCAACCGACGGGCCGACCTCGGCTACCTCGGGAGCCTGGAACCCGACCGTGCCGTAGATCGCGGAGTCCATGTCGTCGATCCGGCGGACGCCGCCCAAGTCGATCAGCTTCACCGCGTCGCCGACCTGGATGATGTTGTCCGGCTTGAAGTCGCAGTAGACCAGGCCGAGGTCGTGCAGGTAGGAGAAGGCGGGCATGATCTCGAGCAGGTAGGCGATCGCCTGGTCGATCGGCAGCGCGTCGTACTGGTTGTGGTTGGCCGCCATCCGCTGCTTGAGCAGGGTCTTCAGCGAGGTGCCGCCGACGTACTCCATCACGATGTAGCCGGCGCCGTCGTGGGTGACGAAGTTGTAGATCTCGACGATCAGCGGGTGCTCGACCCGGGCCAGGAACTGCTGCTCGGCGATCGCGGCCGCGACGGCGTCCGGGTCCTCGGAGTTCAGCAGACCCTTCAGTACCACCCAGCGGTTGGACACGTTCTTGTCCTGGGCCAGGTAGATCCAGCCGAAACCACCGTGTGCCAGGCATCCTCTGACCTGGTATTGCCCGCCGACCAGGTCGCCATCCTTCAGCTTCGGCGAGAACGAGAACGGGCTGCGGCACTTCGGGCAGAACCCGTCGGTCCGGCCCGGCTGGTCGCCGCGAGACCGGCCGACCGGGTTGCCGCAGTTCGGGCAGTTCCGGCGGTCCTCGGGGACCATCGGGTTCGCCAGGATCGCCTTGCTCGCGTCGATCGCGGGGATCGGCGGCACGTGGGTCAGACCGGCGCCGAGCCGGGCCCCGCGCAGCCGGGTGGACGAAGTACCGAGGCGGCGGGTCAGTTTCGAACCGGCGGCCTGGGCGCGGGCGGAGCCGAGCGGTGTCGAGGCCAGCCGGTTGGAGGCGCGGGAGACCGTCGATGCCGTGCTGATCGGGTCCGGGGCGTCCGGCGTCGCCACCTCGGGCGCACCGGCGACAGCGGACGGGCTGACCGCACCAGCGGGCGCGGGGGAGCCGCAGACGTCGCAATAGCCGTCCATGATCGTGCCGGAGCAGCCCGGCTGGGTGCAGGCAATGGTCGTCATGTCGTCCCTCCTGTGGCGCGACCGGACTCGTGCCCCTGGTGGGGCTTCGGGCCGGTGGCCAGACTGGTGTCCAGATAGGTCTGGTACGCCGCCACGAGTGCGCCGAGCCGGACCAGGTTCACTGGTTCGGAGTCGAGCACCTCGCGGCCGCGCCGGTAGAGCTCTGCCAGGTCTTCGGTGGTTCCATTGGTCCGGGCGACGCTGCTGGCCTTCACCTGATACGCGTCCAGCCGCCCGGCCAGTTCGTCCCGCCGCTCCAGCGCCGCCCGGTACGCCGACTGCGCCTGCCCCAGCGCCCGCCGTACGGCGTCCAGGCGGGTCAGGTACTTCTCCAGCTCGGCAGGCGTGTTCGGCACCGGCCCGAGCGCGGTGACATCCGGTACGCCGAGCCGTGGGGCGGGGGTGACTCCGGCGACGCACCGGTCGGCCAGGGCGCGAACCGCCTGGCCCTGCGCCTCGAGTTCCGTCCGGACCGCGCGGGCCCGGGCGACATCGGCAGCCCGCTCCCGCCGGGTGGCGCCGCCGACGATCAGGTCCCGTTCGTTGCGGGCGGCATCGATCTCCAGGGGACCGATCAGGCCGCCCACGTCGGCACCGCGCTTGGCCCGCTCCGTCAGGTCGGCGACCCGGCGGTCCAGGTCGTGGTGCGCCGCGATCGCCTCGTTGCGGGTCACGGCCGGCTCGCGGGCGACCAGGTCGTTGATCCGCTCCACCTGGGCGCGCAGCTGGCGAAGGCGGGCGGCCAGATCGGCGTCGCCGGGCTCCAGAGCGAGCTTGGCCCGCAGGGTGGAGGCCAGCGCGTCTGACAAGGTGCATGCCTCAGGCAACGAAACCGCGAGTGAACCGCCGGCGCCGCCGGTGTCCAGACCGCCCCAGATCAAGGTGGAGATCCGCTCGGTCTCGGTCGGTCCAACCCGGCCGGAATCCCAGGTGACCAGGATTAGTTCATAGCGATCGGAAACGGCCTTCCACACTGCCATCGACAGCACGATGTCAGCGCTCAATGCGTCGGCGTCAGGGGAGTTCAGCGCAGCCTGGTCGAGCTCGTCCAGCTCGGCGCTGCGCCGGTCCCGCCAGGTGCCGAGCGCATCGAGGAAGGACAGCAGCTCCTTCGCCGGAATGCTGCTGCCGATCCTCCCCGGAGGCGACGGCGCCGTGGCCGTCGGCGTACCTACCGTCATTGGGGCCTGCCGTAGACGGCCGTCGGCGGCGCCGGAGCCTGGCCGAGGGCGGGCTTGAGCCAGTGATTGTAGGAAATCGTCCACTGACCGTCGGTCCGCATCTTCTCCAGTACCGCGTTGACGAATTGCACCAGGTCTTTGGTGTCCTTGTTCATGCCCAGGCCGTACGGCTCCTTGGTGAAGGCCGCCGCGTCGGTCACCTTCGCGTACGGGTCCTGTGCGGCCAGGCCGGCGAGCACGGTGTCGTCACCGGTGATCGCGTCGACCTTGCCCTCCTGGAACATCGCCAGGCAGCCGGTGTGCGTGTCGGCCGGCACCGCGACAACCTTCGGGAACTCGCGCAGCGCGTCGAGACTGGTGGACGCGGCCGGGGCGCAGACCCTCTTGCCGGAAAGGTCCGCGAGTCCCTTTGCCTTCGAGTTCAACGGAACCATCACCTTCTGGCCGGCCCGGTAGTACTCCGTGGAGAAGGCGATGTCGTTCCAGCGGTCGCAGTTGATCGTCATGTTCCGCGCGACGATGTCGACGCTCTTGTTCTGCAGTACCGGGATCCGCTGGGCGCTGGAGATTACCCGCAGCTCGATCTTGTCAGGGGTGCCGAAGATCGCGGTCGAGACCGCCTTCAGCATGTCGATGTCGAAGCCCTCGATCGCCCCGGTGATCGGGTTCCGCGAGCCGAGCAGCAAAGTGTCCGCGGACACGCCGGCGATCAACCGTCCCCGTGTCTTGATCTTGGCCATAGTCGAGCCGGCCGGTAGTGCGTCCGGGCCCGGCAGCGGACTGATCGCTGCGTACGACGCGAGCGGGTTGCCGCAGGCTTGGCTCGCTGCGGGAGGCGCGGCCGAGGCGGCTGGTGTCGGAGTTGGGATCGTTTTTGCCGGCAGCGGCGTTGCGTCGTACGCGTCGGTGCCGCAGGCGGAGGTGAGGAAGAGCACCGCGAGCAGCGCCGCGGTCAGTTTGGAGCGCATCATCGGTACTCCTCCAGTCGCTGCGACATGCCCCAGACGATGAGCAGGGCTGCGGCGATGCCGATCGGCAGGCCGAGCCAGGCGATCGGCGGGAGGCCGTTGCGGGCATCGGCCAGGTTGGCCTGGGTCAGATCGCTGACCGCGCTCAGGCTGTCGCCGGATTGCTTGTCGAAGGTGGCGAAAGCGGCGTTCGACGTCTGGCCGCCGCTGCCGATCGCCTTGTCGACCGCCTGGTCCCAGTTGCCGCCGTCGTCGTCCCTCCGGATGGCGACGTGCACGCTCTTGTAGGCGCTCCAGAGGCTGGTCAGTCCCGGACCGTTGGTGTCCGAGGCGGCGATCTGGTCGTCGACTGTGCCCGAGGACTTTTTCCAGGCTTCCTCGAAGGCGGCGCCGGAGCCGCGGGCGATCAGGGTCAGGCTCTCGTTCGACTTCGCGTCGAACGCCGCGATGCGGGCGCGGGACAGCGCCAGCGTGTCGGCGTACGCATCACCCCGGGTGTCCTCGGCGGCCCCCGAGGCGCTCGCCAGCGACGTACCGCCGACCAGCATGGTCAGCAGCACCAGCACAGCGGCTGCGGCGATCGGCACGTTCAGGTAGCGGTGGGTCTTGCGGGCCAGCCAGTACAGCGTCAGCCCCAGGACGATCAGGGTGGCCAGCCCGGCCAGGTACAGCCACACGCTGCCCTTGCCGACGTTGTTGAACTCGGTGGCGACGCGCTCCTCGTTCGCCTCGACCAGTGCGTTCAGCAGCGGCAGCGAGTCGGTCTGCAGGCTCGCGCTCGCATCCTTCAGGTACTGCGAACCGATGGGCAGGCCCTGTCGGTTGTTGGCCCGGGCCTGCTCGATCAGCCCCCGGTAGGTGAGCAAGGTGGCGTTGAGGGCGCCGAGGGCCTCCTGGTCCGCGGGCTGCGCGGTGGCCGCTTCGGAGATCAGCTTGGCGGCTGTCGACATCGAGTCGACGAATTGCTGCCGCTGCGCGGGCGGCTCGAGGCCACCGACCAGGAAGGCGTTGGTGGCGTTGGCGTTGGCGCTGACCAGGTTGGTGTGGATCGCCTGGATCCGGACCAGTTGCGCGGTGTTCTCCTCGGCCCGCTGCAGTGCACCCTCGGACTGGCGGAAGCCCTGCGCAGCCGCTGCGCCGAAGAGCACGGCGACCACCGCGGTCAGGATGAGGATGGCCCGCATCCGGCCCGGCGTACCGGCGAACCAGGCGCGGACCGCGCCCTGCCGGGAGTTGGTGAGGGCTGGCGAGGACTGTGGGCCGGTGGGTGCGGCCTGTGGAGCCGGCGGCGACAAGGTCGCCGGGGGCGCACTGGTTGTCTGGGTCACGCCGTTTCTCCTTGCTCGGGCTCGCCTTCGCGCGGTGCGGCCTCGCTGTCAGGTGTGCCGGACGGTTTCTCCGGGTGCAGGTCTTCGTCGGTCAGGTCCTCAGGGACGATCTGACGCAGTTGCTCGGTGGTGGGTGCCGTCACGTCGCGAAGTCGCCAGGCGTGCCGGCCGATCGCGGCCTCGAGCATGTTCCGGGCGAACCGGCCGTTGCCGAACGAGCGGTCCCGCGGCGTCGAGGCCAGGATCACCTTGAACTGGTCCAGCGCCTTCTCGGTCAGCTCGTAGTCGGCGCCCTCGGCCAGCCCGGTCAGGATGTCGGTCAGCTCGTCGTCGGTGTAGTCCTCGAACCCGATAGTGGTCCGGAACCTGCTGGCCAGCCCGGGGTTCGCGGCGATGAAGGTCTCCATCGGCTCCGGATACCCGGCGACGATCACGACCAGGTCGTCACGCCGGTCCTCCATCTCCTTGACCAGCGTGTCGACAGCCTCCCGCCCGTACTGGTCGGCGCCGGTGTCACCGGCGGTCAGGCTGTAGGCCTCGTCGATGAAGAGCACGCCGCCGGCCGCGGAGGCGACTACCTCGGCTGTCTTGGTGGCGGTCTGCCCCAAGTACCCGGCGACCAGTTCTGAGCGGTCCACCTCGATCAGCTGGCCCTTGGAGAGCAGGCCGAGCGCCTTGTAGATGCCACTGACCAGCCGGGCCACTGTGGTCTTGCCGGTGCCGGGGTTGCCCACGAACACCAGGTGGCGGGTGATGGTCGGGCTCTTGAGTCCTGCCTCGGTCCGGAGCTTCTCGACCCGCAGTACTGCGACCTGTCGGTGCACCTCGCGCTTGACCTTCTCCAGGCCGGTGAGGTCGTCCAGCTCGGCCAGGAGTTCCTCTACGGTCCGCTCGGGCTCCGCAGGCTTCTCTTCTACTGTCTTGGCCTCTGTCGACTTGGCCTGTGTGGCAGGCGCCGGTGTAGCTGGGGTAGGTGTCGCCTGGACTGGCCGAGCGCCTGCTGCTTGGAGCTGGGCCGCTGCTGCGACAGAGGCGTTGCCGATGACGCGCATGGTGGGTTCACCCAGGCTGCAGGCCGCCGATGCCACCTCAGCCAGCGCCTCGGCGTACGGGATCTTCTCCGGCGATCCCTGCGCGACCAGATCAGTCAGTACTGCGGTCGGCGCGCCCCTCCACCTGCGGCCGCGCACTGCGGCGTTGAAGAAGTCTTGTGTGCCTGCGCCGGGTGTCACCGAGGCCCAGTCGGCTGGTGCGCCGGGAGCTGACTCGGCCAGGGCTGCCGCGAGTGAGAGTGCTTCCGCCCGGGCAACCTCCTCCGGAACGTCCGCACGCGCGGCGACAACCAGCAGAGCCGACAATGCGCCCTGCAGCGAAGTACCCCCCGCGCCGCTCATGCTCCTCCTCGTCCCGGTGGTGGTTGCAGTGGCCCCGCCCCGCTGTCCGGTGGTGTCGAAGGCGGTACCGAAGGTGCTGGTGTCGACGGGGTCGGGCCGAGGGCGAGGCCGCCGCCGGTCGAGCCGGTGCCGAACTTCTCCTGCAGGAAGCGGCCGTGCGCGATCAGGGCCGCCGCGTCCGCCCGGTTGACCGCGTCGAACACCTTGTCCATCGTCGATCCCAGCAGGTCCAACTGGTCGATCAGGATCATCAGCGAGGTCTTGCCGCGGTCCACCGGCCGGCTGTCCGCCCACTGCCGCGGCAGTCGCAGGTAGCCGCCGATCGCCTCCGGCAGATAGTCCGTCGCCGTCGCCATCACCGAGTACGCCTGGGCGCTGCCGCCGAGGTTCCCGAGTCGCGGAATGGTGTCCCGGACAGTCCGGACCACCCGGCCGACGCGTGAGGCGACCACGGCCGGCACCGCTCCGTCCGCGACCAGTTGCTCGACCCGGACCAGCGCCTGCAGCAGGTCCTCGTTGGTCGGCGCGCGGGGGATCGGGGCAGGCTCGGGCTCCGCCTTGCGGCCGGTCAGCCGCGCGAAGAAATCACCCAACGCCATCCAGTTTCCCGTCCCCCCGCTCGTCTGCCGGTTCCGTCCCGTGGTCTGCGCTCAGCCGAGGTCCAGGGTGCCCTGGACCACCCGCTGGTCCTGCTGGGAGACCCGGTCGAGGTAGCTGCGCGACTTGGTCACCTCGGACTCGAGCGTGCCGATGGTGGCGGCCATGCTGTCCAGCGCCTCCACCTTGAAGGTGTCGATCGCGTCCATGGTGGCGTAGATGTTCGCGAACGCCGCCTGCAGTTGGGGCAGCCCGATCGAGGCCGACGCCGCCTGCTGCTGGATCGCCACCGAGTTGTCCCGCAGCATCTGCGAGGTGCGCTCGATCATGCCGCTGGTGGTGGTGTTGAGCGCGGTGATCTGGTCGAGCACCAGCTTCTGGTTGCCGAGCGCCTGCGCCACGATGACCGCCGTACGGAGGGCGGAGACGGTCGTTGTGGAGGCGCGGTCGACGCCCTTGATCAGCTCGATGTTGTTCTTGATCACGATGTCGATGGCCAGGTAGTTCTGGATCGACACGGCGAGCTGGGTGAGCAGGTCCTGGTGCTTCTGCCGGACGTAGAACAAGACGTCGTCGCGCAGCGCCCGGGCCTTCTCGGGATCGGTCACCTCCAGGTCCGCGATGGTCGCGGCCAGCCGGGCGTCCAGCCGCTCGGCGACGTACACGTACTGGTTCAGCCGGGCCATCGCGTCCCAGAGCTGCTGCTTCTCCAAGTTCAGCGAGGCGTTGTCCTTGCCGAGCTGGTCCTGGCCGTCGCGGAGCGCGTGCAGGATGCCCTCGAGGTGCGTCTGGGCGCTCTGGTACTTGCGGAAGTAGTCCTCGATCTTGTCCCCGAACGGGATCATCCCGAACAGCTTCTTGGCCCCGGTGGCTTCCTTCGGGTCCAGGCTCTCGACCGTGCGTCGCAGCTCGAGCAGGGTCTTGCCGACCGTCGAGCCCTCGGAGAGCCCACCGCTCTGCAGCGCCCTCACCGGCTGCTGGAGGAGCCGGTTCGAGCTCTCCGCGGCGTGCCGGATGTCGACGTCACCCATGCTCCGGACGTCAGTGGCCTTGGCGGCGAACTCCGGCGAGCGCGGCTCGACCGTCATCAGCGAGGTGAGGAAGGTGTCGACCTTCGCGTCCAGCCCGGGCAGCGCGGCGGGGTCCACGGCGGGCGCCAGGCTCGGGGCGGCCGTTGCGGCGACGGGCTGTGTCGGCGCGGGCGCGGTCAGTATCAGGCCGGGTGCGGTCGCCGTCGGCGGCTGCAGTGGCGACTGCGCGGCTGCCGCCGCCGGTGCTGCCGCTGCGCCTTGCGTGTTGTCAGCTTCGGTCATCGTCGTTCCCCTCCGGTGGCCTGCCGCGAGCCCGCGGCCCACGTCCCCAGTCACACAGTCCGTGACGCGCACACAATCTACGCGGTTCCCGGCCCACCATGACCGAGCCGTTGCGCACTCGTTGTCAGGTCAGGCGTACGGCGGGGCCGTCAGGCGCGGTGGTAGGTGACGAAGGTGAAGCCGTCGTGGGGGTCACGGGCGGTGACCTGCCAGTCCGACCGGTCGAAGGTGGGGAAGGTGACGTCGCCGGCGGGGGACTGGTCGACCTCGGTGAGTTCCAGGCGGTCGGCGTGCGGGAGGGCCTGGCGGTAGATCTCGCCGCCGCCGGCCACGTAGACGTCCTTGCCGTCCGCAAGGTCGAGGGCGGCCTGCAGGCTGTGCGCCACCTCGACGCCGTCGACGGCCCAGTCCGGCTGCCGGGTGACCACGACCGTACGGCGGCCGGGCAGCGGGCGGCCGATCGAGTCGTAGGTCTTCCGGCCCATCACCAGGGTCTGGCCGAGGGTGAGTTCCTTGAAGTGCCGCAGGTCCTCGCGGATCCGCCAGGGTAGGTCGTTGTCGCGGCCGATCACCCCGTTCCTGCCGACCGCCGCGATGAGGATGACCGTCATACCGCGATGGGCGCCTTGATCCCGGGGTGCGGGTCGTACCCGACCAGCTCGACGTCCGCGATCTCGTAGGAGTCGATCGAGTCTCGCTTCGCCAGTTGCAGCGTCGGCAGCGGCCGGGGTTCGCGGGTGAGCTGGAGCCTGGCCTGGTCGAGGTGGTTCAGGTAGAGATGCGCGTCGCCGAGGGTGTGGACGAAATCGCCCACCTCCAGCCCGGTCTGCTGGGCCACCATGTGGGTGAGCAGCGCGTACGACGCGATGTTGAACGGCACGCCCAGGAAGATGTCCGCCGAGCGCTGGTAGAGCTGGCACGACAGCCGGCCGTCGGCGACGTAGAACTGGAACATCGTGTGGCACGGCGGCAGCGCCATCCCGTCCACGTCCGCCACGTTCCAGGCGTTGACGATGTGCCGGCGGGAGTTCGGGTTCTGCTTGATCGACTCGATCACCGCGGCGATCTGGTCGATGTGCCGGCCGTCCGGGGTCGGCCAGGAGCGCCACTGGTACCCGTAGACCGGGCCGAGCTCGCCGTCCGCGTCGGCCCACTCGTCCCAGATCGAGATGTTGTTCTCGTGCAGCCACTTCACGTTGGTGGAGCCGCTGAGGAACCAGATCAGCTCACCGACCACCGAACGCAGGTGCAGCTTCTTCGTGGTCACCGCGGGGAACCCGGCGGTCAGGTCGTACCTGGCCTGGTGGCCGAAGACGCTGAGCGTCCCGGTACCGGTCCGGTCTCCCTTCTCGACGCCGTGGTCCAGGACGTGCTTAAGGAGATCGAGATACTGCCGCATGCCGCCAAACTAACAGCCGCCGGAAGAGCCCCGGGTGCGGCACGACGAGCTACTCGGAGGCGTCCGCTGAGCGGGCGGCGCGGGGCTGGCAGACTCGCGGGGTGAGTTCTGTGGAGCGCGAGTTCGTGCTGACGTTGGTGCTGCAGGTGGAGAAGGCGGAGCGGCCGGGGCAGACGGATGCGCTGGAGACGGCGGCGCGCGCGGTACTGGCGATCCTGGCGGACGAGCGGTCGGTCGGGGACGGGGACTGGGCCGCCGCGATGCGGGACTGGCAGGACGCCCGGATCCGGAAGGTCGTACGCCGAGCCCGGGGGGCCGAGTGGCGCAGGGCCTCCACGCTGCCGGGGATCACCGTGACCGGTACGACGGCCGTAGTACGGGTGTTTCCGCCTGTGCCGCTGGACGAGGTACCCAAGGATCTCGCCAAGCTCCAGGTCACCGGCACCGATCTGGAGGACCCTGAGCCACCTGATGAACCCGAGCCGGGCACCCCGGTCCTGTGGGTGAATCCTCATCTCGAGATGTCGACCGGCAAGACCATGGCCCAGGTCGGCCACGCCGCTCACCTCGCCTGGCTCGACCTGCCCACGCGTGCACGCGAAACGTGGCAGTCGGCGGACTTCCCCGTCGCCGTCCGCACAGCCACCGCGACCCAGTGGTCGGCCCTCCTCCGGAGCAGCCTCCCCGTCGTACAGGACGCCGGTTTCACCGAGGTCGAGCCCGGCTCCTGCACTGTCATAGCCGATCACCCTGCCCTCCGTGGCCGGGAGTACTGAGATCTAAGGGGTTCGGAGGCTTTTCTGAGGGGTTGCGGCCGATGTGGGTAGGGGGCCTCAGCGCCGACGGTGGAACTAGAGCGGCGGTCCCGCGCCGCAAGGTCCACTGGAGGAGCCATGAACCGCAAGCAGTCAGCAGCCGCACTGTCCGTCCTGGCGATGGCAGGCATCGTCCTGACCACCACCGAAGCGTCAGCGAGGTACAAGGACCCGGAGCCCTGGGCCATGCACCTGGCGCAGCCCGGTGAGGGCTGGCCGGACGAGGGAGCCGGCTACCCGGTGCCCGAGCCCACGACCACCGAGTACAACTACCCGAACTACGACCCGAAGTACGAGGTTCCACCGGCACAGGTGGCGAGCGTCACCAGGGTGTCGGACGACAACGGCGTCGAGGTCCTGCAGTCGGGTGCCTCAGCCCTGGGCGGCGCGGCCGTCGCCATGGGCGCGATGTGGTTCTACCGCCGCCGCCACGTCGTGGCCGGCTGATCGTCTCCCACGGAGAAGGGGCTACCGGACTCGGTAGTGGAGGTGGGTGACGCGGGTGCCCTGGACGACGGAGGGGCCGTCCAGGAGCACCTGCGCGCCCGAGTAGGTACCGAAGAAGGGGATGCCGGTGCCGAAGACCACCGGGATCAGGTTGAGGACGATCTCGTCGACCAGGCCGGCGGCCAACGCCTGGCCGGTGAGATTGCCGGCGGTGAGGGAGACCGCCCGGTCGCCGGCGAAGTCCTTCGCCTGGTTGATCGCGTCCTCGACGCCGTTCACAAAGGTGAAGGGGGCGTCGGGGAAGGGCCAGTCGGTCGGCGGTTCGTGGGTGACGACGAAGACGTGGTCGCCGACCGCGGGGACACCGTGCCAGCCGTTGGTCAGGTCGAACAACCGGCGCCCGATCACGGTCGCGCCGACCGTCGGCCAGACCGAGTTGATGTAGTCGGCGGTCTCCTGGCTGACCTTGAAGGCCCGGCCCTTGTCGGTTCCGAACACCTCGACCGGACCGTTGTTGTAGAAGTCGAACAACGGGCCCACCGCGTCCTCGGTGTCGGCGATGAAGCCGTCGAGGGAGACCGCGGCCGATGCGATGACCTTGCTCATCAGTCTTTCACCACCTTGTAGGTGAGATGTTGCGCGGCGGGGGTGGAGATGGCGTTGACCAGTTCCAGGCCGACTCTCGGCGCCTCGTCCCGGAACAGCGGGGTGCCGCCGCCGAGCACGATGGGCGCAACGTGCAGCCGCACGGTGTCGGCGAGGCCCTCGGCGAGGACGGACCCGCAGATCGCGCCGCCACCCATCACCACCACGTCCTTGCCATCAGCAACTTCCTGCGCCTGCTGTACCGCGCTCGCCAGGCCGTCGGTGACGAAGTGGAACCGATCGCCGAGCCGGGTCTTCGCGGGCGCCTGGTGGGTGACCACGAAGATCGGCGGGACGGTCTCCCCGTGGGGCTTGGCTCCGTAGCCCATCTCCTCGTTCCAGCCGTTCGGGCCGTCGATGAAGTCGAACAACCTGCGGCCCTGGATCACGGCGCCGGTCTGGGCGTACGACTCCTCCAGTACCGCGTGGTCCGCGTCGTTGCCCTCCATCACCCAGGTGTGCAGCACTTGGCCGTCGACACCGAGTCCGTGCGCGAGGTCCGCACCCGGAGCGGTCACGTAGCCGTCCAGCGACATCGTGATGTCGACGACGACCGGGCTCTTGGCAGCGCTCATGACTTGTCACCGCTGAGCAGTTCGGCCAGTCGGTCCATCGAGTCGCGGATGCCGTACTCCATCCCGGCCTGGACCGCCGCGTCGCGGGACTCGACGGACGGGAACACCGACTGCGTGTGCAGCCTGACCCCGGTGTCGGTCTTCTCGTAGCGAGCCGACTCGAGGCAGACCTCACCCGGCGCGCCCTCCCACTCGAAGGTCTGGATGATCCGCGCGTCCTGCTCCACCGTGTGGAAGACGCCGCGGAAGGCATCCTCGCGTCCGTTCGCCCGGTGGATGTAGCGGTACCGGCCGCCCGGGCGGACGTCGTACTCGATCACTTCCATCTCCAGATCGCGCGGGCCGAGCCACTGGGCGACCAGTTCGGGATCGGTGGAGACCTTGAACAGCTGGGCCGGGGTGGCGTCGAACTCGCGGACGACCTCGATGAACGGGGTGCCGGCGGGGGCGTTGATGGTGGTCGGGTTGGTGCTCACGATTCCTGCTCCTTCACGGTTTCGAGGACGGCGTCGATCCGGCGGAACCGGCGCTCGGAGGCGAGCCGGTACTCGTCGATCCAGCTCGTCAGTTCTTCCAGGGCGGTCGGGTTGAGATGACAGGGACGGCGCTGGCCGTCACGGCTGCGCGTGATCAGGCCGGCGGCCTCGAGCACCTGGATGTGCCGCGACACGGCCTGCTTGGTGATCGCGAACGGCTCGGCGAGCTCGTTCACGGTCGCCTCGCCCCGGGACAGTCGGGCGATCAGTGCCCGGCGGACCGGGTCACCGAGCGCCATGAAGGCCCGGTCCAGCGCGGCTTCGTCAACTGCCATCTTTATCAACCATTCCGTTGATCAACTGATGCGTTGACTATAAACAGAGGTCGCCGGCCAGGTCAAGAGCGGAGTTTTAGCAACTCTGGTTGACACCGCGAGATTGTCAACCTAGGTTGCTTAGATGGAGAAGTTGACGGATCCGGCCGATCCCGGCGCGGGGCTGGCCGCGGTCGTCGCGCTGCGGCGGTTGGCGGACCGGCTCGAGGACAGTCAGGTGGAACAGGCGATGCGGGCCGGCTGGAGCTGGTCCGAGGTGGCCGAGGTGCTGGGAGTCACCCGGCAGGCCGTGCACAAGAAACACGCCAAGCGGCTGATCGCCGCGGGCGTCGCGCTGAGGAGGCGTTGATGTCGACCAAGACCAAGGATGTCCGGTCGGTGCTGGTCCGGGGTGCTCGCGCTGAGGCGAGACTGGACGGCTCGTCCATGATCGAGGCGGAGCACGTGCTGCTCGCCCTCGCCGCGTTGCCGGGGAGCGCGGCCGCCCGGATGCTGCACGGTGCCGGTCTGACCAGGGACGCGATCCGAGCCGCGCTCGATCAGGAGTGGGAGCAGAGCCTCGCGACCGCAGGGATCGCCGTCACGGTCGCGGAGTTGCCCACGGCAACACCTGACGAGGAGCGGACTCCCGCCATCGGCGAGTCCACCAAGCTGCTGCTCAAACGCGCGATGGACAACGCGGCCGCGACCGGAGGCGGCCGGATCGGCGCCTCGAACATGCTGGTCGGCATCCTCGACGCCAACCTCGGACGCGTCCCCCGCGCACTGGACCTGGCCGGCATCGACCGCGCCGCCCTCCGCGCCCAAGCCACCCAGGCCGCCGAACAAGGCGACCACTGAACCACCTGTACTGCGTGCCCGGGCGGCACTGGAGGTCAGACGGTTTCGAAGCCGGCCATCATGGCCATGTCCTCGTGCTCCAGGTTGTGGCAGTGGATCACGTATTTCCCTTTGTGGCTTGAGAACTTGACCAGCACGTCGACAACCTCGGCGGGCCGTACGTCGACGGTGTCCTTCCAGCCGGCGTCGTACGGGCCGGGCTTGGAGCCGCCGCGACGGAGTACCTGGAAAGGCGCGAGGTGGACGTGTACCGGGTGGTGCACGTCGGTGGCGAAGGACCACACCTCGTACTGGTCGAGCTTCACCTGGGCCTGCATCACCTCGGGGTCGAAGGGCTCGCCATTGATGGTCCAGCCCTTGTGGCCGTTCGCGTCGCCGCGGCGGAATCGCCACGTCCGGTGGACCAGACCGCCCGGCTCGGGAAGCGGCGTGTAGCTCGACAGCTTCTCCGGCACGTTGCTGTCGTCGGTGGCCTTCCGGGCGACCTTGAACCGCATCACCTGTCCGGTGCGACCGCCGTCGAGCTTATTGAGCAGCGTGATCTCCGTCCCCGGCTGGTACTGCGAGAAGTCGAGCACCACGTCGAAGCGTTCGGCCGGGGCGATCACGAGGGTCTGGTGCTCGATCGGGGCGCCGAGCAGTCCGCCGTCGCTGCCGATCTGGACGAACGTGGCCGGGCCGTTGCTCAGGGCAAGTTCACACCGGCGGGCGTTCGACGCGTTCAGGATGCGGAAGCGGTACCGCGCGGCGTCCACTTCGAGCACCGGCCAGGGTGCACCGTTCACCAGGATCACGTCACCGATGACCCCTTCCATGTACTCCGGTTCGACGCCGGGGCCGTCCTTCAGGGCGGGGTAGAGGAAGGACCCGTCGGCGGCGAAGGCGCGATCCGCGATCACCAACGGGATCTCGCGGTCACCGCCAGGCAACGGCAGGGCGTCCTCCTCCGCGTCGCGGATCAGGTGGAGCCCGAAGAGGCCGCGGTAGACCTGTGGCGCCGTGTAGTCCATCCGGTGGTCGTGGTACCAGAGGGTGGCGGCTCGCTGGGTGTTCGGATACGTGTACGTCCGGCTGCCGGTCTTCACGTCGCCACCGGGCATGTTGTGGTGGCCGCCGTGTTCATGGTGTTCGCTGTTCGGCATCAGCAGGTCCAGGGGCCACCCGTCACTGCTGGCCGGGGTGTGGCCGCCGTGCAGGTGAACCACCGTCGGTACGGCGAGTTGGTTGACCTGCTCGATGACTGTGGTTCGCCCGCTGCGTACGTCGAAGGTGGGGCCGGGCAGGAGGCCGTCGTACCCGAGTACTGGTGTCTTGAGGCCGGGGAGGATCTCCAGGCTGGCCTGCTGCTGGACCACTCGGTAGTAGTCGACACCGGCCGCCGTGCGGATCGGCTTCTTCACTGGCGGAATGGGGAGCGGCACCTTGAAGGCTTCCGGCAGTGGCGCCTCGCTGTGGAGAAGTTCAGCCGTCTGGCCGGGGGAGGCGTCCAGGCCGCAGTTGGCAAGGGTGGCAGCGAGTCCGGTTCCTCCGGCGACGGCCAGGACCGTGCGGCGGGAGATGCTCATCGCGCTACCTCCTTGCGGCCACGGCGGGCGCTGGGGCGGAAGGACCAGATCGCCATCGCGACCACCGTGATGACGATGGCCGTCCCGAGCGGAACGTGGACGGCGAAGTTCTGCAGATACCCGAAGGTCAGCTGGATGAACTCGGCGAAGAAGAGCACGAACGTGAGCAGCGCAGGCCAGAGGCGGCCGCCGCCGGGACGCCAGTAGAGCATCGCGGCCACGAACTGCAGCATCGAGAACATCCACAGCGACGACCCGATCGGCCCGTGCCAGGCCATCGCGTCTACCTCGCCGGAGAGGAAGTACCCGGCGAGGATGGGCTGCGCGACCACTAGTCCGGCGTGGAGCACCAGCACTATCCGGAGGGACCACAGCGACGCCCGCGGCCGGCGTACCGGCTTCTGCTCGACTTGCTGTTCCACCTCGGTGGTCATGCCGCCACCGCCTGCTTCTCCGTACGCCGGACAGCCGCGCCCGGGCGGCACGTCCAGGCGGCGAAGGTGCAGGCGATCGCCACGATCGCGATGCCGAGCGGGATGTGCAGGGCCAGTTGACGGCTGTAACCCATCCCGATCTGGAGTCCCTCGGCCAGGAGGAGCGCCAGGGTGGCGGTGACCGCGAGCCCGCGGCCGCCGGAGCGCCAGTAGATCGTTGCTATCAGCAACTGGCCGAGGCAGAGGAAGGCGACGCCGAGTCCGATCGGCTCGTGCAGCCGCATCGCGCCGCTGGAGCCGTTCAGGTAGACACCCGCGAGCACGGGTTGCAGGCAGACGGCGACGGCGTGCCCCGCCGCGACCACCCGAAGAACCAGCAAGGACTTCATGGACAGCCACACTAGTAGCTTGTCTACATGTAGCGCGCCGGGGTATTCCCCTGAGTCACCCCTGGGGTCAGGTGAGGCGGCCCAAGGGGGAGACGGCGATGCCGGCGCGTTCGCAGACCCAGTGGGGGTCGGGGCCGAGCTCCGGCTCGATCCGGAGCTCGTGGTCGTTGAGGTCGTCGCAGGCGGTGCAGCGCGGCCAGCGGATGCCGGAGTCGACCAGGCGATCCTGGACGTCCTGCGCGACGAGGCCGGCGATGTGCTCGGCGCCGTCGGGCCACTGGTCGAGCCACCACTGCCGGCCGGCGACCGCGTCCTCCAGCAGGGACACCATGATGGCGTCGTCGAATCCCCGCGCGGCCAGGTCGTGGAGGACCATCGCGCGGGCCGTCAGTAACACGCCGGGCTCGTTCATCGCCCTTCAGAGTGCCAGACGGAACCGACAAAACCCCAAGCCGCCCGGCTCGGGGTCCTGTCGCCTCGGGAGAGGTCTGGTTTCGATAGTGGTTGTCGCCGGGGTCAGCCGGCGCTGCAGGTCGGCGCCGGGTCCAGCCGGTCGGCCAGCTTCAGCTCGCGCTCCGCGGTGGCGCGGAGGGCGGTGCCGAGGCGGGCGCGAAGGGCCTGGGTGCGCGGCGGACGCGGCTCCTCGTAGGGCTCCTGCGGCGCGTTCGGCAGGGCCGACTGCGCGAGGGACCGGGCGTTTTCCACTGCGGTGTTGCCGGCGATGAAGTAAGTCATGGTCGTGCTCCCTTCCGAAGGGCGTGGTGATCAGAGCCGGCGGCCGGACGGCCGTGGCTGACTTGGGGTGTTCTGCTGTTAGTTGCGGGGTGCCGGACCGCTGCTCGCGCGAACGATCAGCTCGGTCGGCATCGTGATCTGCCGCTCGGTCGTCGCCGGATCGAGCAGCACCCGGCCGACGGCGCGGCCCTTGTCCCGGATCGGCTGGCGGACGGTGGTGAGCCCGGCGCTCTCGGCGGCCGGCACATCGTCGAAGCCCGCCACGGTCAGGTCCTTGCCGGGGACCAGGCCGCGGGTCGTCATCGCCTCCATCGCGCCGAGCGCCAGCACGTCGCTCAGCCCGACGATCGCGGTCGGGCGGTCCTGGGAGTCGAGCACCCACTCGGCCGCGGCCAGTCCGGATCCGAAGGCGTTGTGGCCGCCTGAGACCAGCCTGATCCGGGCGTCCGGCATCTCCTTCTGCAGGCCCCGGATCCGGAGCTCGCAGTCGGTGTAGCCGACCTCGTCGAGGGTGAGGTCGACCGGTTGCGAGCCGGCCGCCTCGGCGTTGTCGACCAGCACCACCACGTCGCGGTGGCCCAGCCGGGCCAGGTGCTTGCCGAGCTTCGCGGCCGCCTCGACCTCGTCGATCGCGACCCAGGACAGGTCCGGGTGGTCGCCCCGGTCGGTCGAGACCATCGGGATGCCCCGGTTCTTCAGCGTGTCGAGGGCCGGGTGGCCACCGGCGACGCAGAAGATCGCGGCCGCGTCGATCGCGGCCTGCTGGACCGCGTTCGCACCGCCCTGGATGTCGGTCGAGCTGAGCGGCATCAGCAGCAGGCTGGTGGTGAACTCCTCGGCGACCTCGGCCAGCCCGGCCAGGAAGCCGACCGCGTACGGGTCGGAGAACGCGTAGGCGAGCTTGTCGGTGAACAGCACGCCGACCGCGCCGACCTTCCCGCTGCGCAGCGCCCGGGCCGAGGCATCGGGCCCGGCGTACCCGAGTTCCTTCGCCTTGGCCAGGATCCGCTCGCGCATCGCGGCGGACAGTTGGTCCGGCTTGTTGTAGGCGTTCGAGACGGTCGACGGCGACACCCCGACGGCCTGGGCGACGGTCTTGATGGTGACTCCCGGCGACATCCTCGACACCTCTCTCCGAACAGTCTTCTGTATCGTTCTTCTAAATCGTTCTAGAAAAACGATACAGAAGACCCTGGGGGTGTGCAACAGGGTTTCCGAAGAGTTTTGCCGGGCCCGGACGAACCAGATGAAGGATGATGGCGGGCATGGGTTCGTTGCTGGAGGTCATCGCGCTGCATCCGGCGGACGCGGAGGCGGCTCAGGAGGGTGGGGCGGACCGCCTGGAGTTGTGCGCCTCGATGGAGGCCGGCGGCCTGTGCCCGTCGGTGTCGACGGTCAGCGCGGTACGCCGGGTCACGGATCTCCCGCTGCGGGTGATGCTCCGGCTCACCAACTCCTTCACCACCAACGGCGCCGAGCTGAACCGGCTGACCGCGACGGCGCAGTCGTACCTCTCGGCAGGGGCGGACGGGTTCGTCTTCGGATTCCTGACCCCCGACAACGAGGTGGACGTCGAGTCGGTCGCGGCGCTGGCGAGCACGTTCGCGGGCACGCCCTGGACGTTCCACCGGGCGGTCGACGCCGTGCTCGAACAGCGCAAGGCCTGGCGTGCGCTGCGGAGTCTGGCAGGGCTGGACTGCGTGCTCACCGCCGGTTCGAGTCTGGGCGTCCGCTACGGGCTGGACGACCTCTGCAAGCTGGCCAAGGACGACCCGCAGGTCGCGAAGGTGATGATGGCCGGCGGCTCGCTCAAGCCGGAGCACGTGCCCTGGCTGTACGGCAGCGGAGTACGGCGGTTCCACGTCGGGTCGTCCGTGCGGCAGGACGCGTCGTGGACCAAGGCCTACGTGAACTCCCGCTTCGTCCGGGCCTGGCGCAACCTCCTCGACGCCCAGGACGAGCGGCAGGAAGAGAAGGACGAGAAGGAGCGCCCCGGGTGATCCTGATCGACCCACCGGCCTGGCCGGCCTGGAACAGGGTCTGGTCGCACCTGGTGAGCGACGAGTCCCTCGATGAACTGCACGAGTTCGCCCGCAAGACCGGCATCCCGGCCCGGGGCTTCGACCGGGACCACTACGACGTCCCGTCCGACAAGTACGACGAACTGGTCGCGGCCGGCGCGGTACCGGTCTCCAGCCGCGTCCTGGTCCGCCGCTTACTCGTCTCCGGCCTGCGCCACCGCAAGGGCAGCGGTCAGGTCCGGCCCTGAACCTCAGCAAAACAAGGCGCCCCGGGCATCAGCCCGGGGCGCCTCGTTTCACTTCAGTCGAGCAGTTCGGTCACCGTGCCGGCGGCGACGGTGTGGCCGCCCTCGCGGACGGCGAAGCCGAGGCCGACGTCCATCGCGACCGGCTTGGCCAGCTCCACGCCCAGCTCGATCGTGTCACCCGGCATCACCAGCTCGATTCCGCCGAGGTCGATGCCACCCGACACATCCGTGGTCCGGAAGTAGAACTGCGGCCGGTAGTCCGCGGCGAACGGCGTGTGCCGTCCACCCTCGGCGGTCGACAGCGCGTGCAGCTGCGCCCGGAACTTGCGGTGCGGCTGGACGCTGCCCGGCAACGCCACCACCTGGCCGCGACGGACCTCGTCGCGCTTGACGCCGCGCAGCAGCACGGCCGCGTTGTCACCCGCCTCCGCGGACTCCAGCGACTTGCCGAACGTCTCCAGCCCGATCGCCGTACTGGTGACGGTCGGACCGAGGCCGACCACCTCGACGGTCTCGCCGAGGCGGAGCGAACCGCGCTCCACCGCACCGGTGACCACGGTGCCACGCCCGCTGATGGTGAGCACGTTCTCGATCGGCATCAGGAACGGCTCGCCCAGCTCACGCGGCGGGTCCCGCACGTAGGAGTCGACGGCATCGAGCAGCTCGCCGATCGAGGCGATCCACTCGGGGTCGCCCTCGAGCGCCCGCAGCCCGGAGACTCGGATCACCGGCACCTCGTCGGCGGGGAACCCGTACTCCGACAGCAGTTCGCGGACCTCCAGCTCGACCAGGTCGAGCAGCTCGGGGTCCTCGGCGGTGTCCGCCTTGTTCAGCGCGACCACCAGGTACGGCACGCCCACCCGGCGCGCGAGCAGCACGTGCTCGCGCGTCTGCGGCATGGCGCCGTCCTGCGCCGACACGACCAGGATCGCGGCGTCCACCTGCGCGGCGCCGGTGATCATGATCTTCACGTAGTCGGCGTGCCCGGGCATGTCGACGTGCGCGTAGTGCCGGTTGGCGGTCTCGTACTCGACGTGCGAGATGTTGATGGTGATCCCCCGCGCGACCTCCTCCGGCGCCCGGTCGATGCCGTCGAAGGCGACGAACGAGTTGAGGGCCGGGTAGCGCTCGGCGAGCACCTTGGTGATGGCGGCGGTCAGGGTGGTCTTGCCGTGGTCGACGTGACCCATCGTGCCGATGTTGAGGTGCGGCTTGGTCCGCACGAACTGGCTCTTGGCCATGATGCGTTTTCCCTTGCTGGTCAGAAGATTCGAAGAGCCAGGACCCGGTGGCCCACCTTCTCGACAGCTGCAAGCGGCACAGCGCCGGCTGCGGTGAAGGGGGCCGGTTGCCGAGCCACCCTCCTCCGCGGGTCCTGCTTCAGCAGGAGGAGGGTCGGCTTCGTGCGCCGGTGTGTGAAGCTGAATCGACTGACGCCCACGCGGCAGCGCCCGTCAGGCCGAGGCCTGACAGGTACGCAACAGAATCCACGCGGAACATGCTGGTCACGGTAGATGCCAACGCTGCCTCCGGCAACGGAATTCCCGCCGGCTGGTCAGCCGAGATAGGCCTTGCGGGTGGCGGGATCGAGCTTCTCGACGGCATACCGCAGCGCCGGTCGCTGCATGGTGCCGGCGTGCTGGTCGAGGAAGTTTCTGAGGGCCGCTTCGTCCGCGACGCCGGCGTACTTCAAGGCGATCCCGACCGGTTTGGACACGACCGGATCGCTGTCGTCGAGGAGTAGTTCGGCCAACGCGAACAGGTCGGTCAGGTCGGCGGTCGTACCGAAGCGGGCGAAGTACAGGGGTGCGGTGATGGCCGTACGGCGGCGCAGCGGGTCGGTGGTCCGGGCCAGCTTGAAGAGGGGATCCCTGGATCGCTTGAGCAGATAGCGCCCGACGACGTGCGGGGCCGCGCGGTCGACCATGTCCCAGCTGTCGATGGCGTCGTGCCGGCGCAGGTACAGCTCGTACCCCGCGCGCCGTTCGTCGTCCGGCAGCTTGGTCCGGCGGGCGCGGAAGTCGAGCACGCAGAACCCCGCCAGCCGAGCCTCGTACGACGACTCGTCGAGCAGCCGGTCCACCTCGGTGAGCGGCAGGTCGGTGAACGCCTTGGAGGTGTCGAAGGTCGCCTTCATCGGCACGCCGAGCACGTCGCCGCCGCCGTGGTAGTGCTTCTGCACAGCCTCGCCGGGCCGCGCCTTCTCCCGCAACGCCGCCACCAAGGCGTTCGCCGTCAGCTCCATCCGCGGAGCCTAACCGGATTCAGTGCTGCGCGGCGGGTCAGTTTAGGGCGAAGAGGCGGGTGCCGTCGCTGAAGACGGGGCGCCCGCTGGCGACGGTGACGGCCGGCTTGTCGCAGGTGACCTTCTTGGTGTCGGCGACGGAGGTTGCCGTCGGCCCGGCGACGATCGGCCGCGGCTGCACGCCGGTGGTGCCGACCATGACCGGTGAGCAGCTCCCGTCGGGCTGCGGCATCAAGGTGACCACCCGGCCGTCCGGCAGCAGGCCGAACCCGTCCCTCGGGAACGTGGGCTGCTGCAGCTTCGGCGGCACTTGCAGCAGGTGGTGCCACTGCGGGGTGCCGTCGGCCGGGCTCACTGCCGACACGTCGTACGTCTGGGCCTCGCCGACTTCGTTGCTCGTCCGGCAGGTCACCAGGACCAGGGAGGCATGTGTCGCCGCGAGCTGCGCGTCGCAGGACGACCGGCCCAGCCGCGGCCTCGGAGTACCGGGTACTGGGGTCGTCCAGAGGATGCGGCCTTCGCCGACGTCTACGGACCACTGGTGCAGGGTTCCGCCGGCAGCGCCTGTCCACACCAGCCCTGAGACCTCGCGGGTTTCCGGGACGGCCACGAGCTCGCCGATCCAGGTGGCGGGGTCCAGCTCGGCGCTGAGCTCGAACCGGATGCCCAGGTCGACCTCCCAGCGCTGGTCGCCGTCGGTGAGATCCAGACCGCGCACTACGGCGCTGTTGCCGCCACAGGCGTCCACCACGACGGCCTGGTCGGCCAGGAGCACGCCTTGCGTGACGGCGCATTTCAGCTGGGTCCGCCAGTGGGTGGGATTGCTCACGCCATGCGCCACGACGTACCGGCCCTCGGCGACGAGCAACTGGTTCGCGTCCACCGCGAGAGCCGTGCCGTCGGTGTGGACCTCGGTGAGCACCCTCCCGCTCTCGGCGTCGAGTACGGCGTACGTCGGGAGGTCGATCCCGCTCGGCGCGTGGTTGCCGTCGTACGGGAGGTGTGCGGCGAGGGTGCGTCCGTCGGCGGAGACCAGGAGACCGCGCGAACCACTGGAGGCGGCGTCGTCGACGTCGGCCCGGGAGTAGCGCCAGCGGATCTGGCCGGTGGTCGCGTCGGACATCACCACGCCGTCGGACCGGAGCTCGGCCACGCCGCCCGCACTACCGGCGATCGCACCGGTTGCGGGGACCTCCCGGCTCCAGGCGAGCTCTCCGTCGAGCTGCACCGGCAGTACGCCGGGCGGCATGGTGGCGGTGGTGCTGACCGTGTTGGCGGTCTCCAGCCGAGCCTGGACGAAGGGCTCACCGGCGGAGACCACGATCCAGGCGAGCAAGGAGGCGCAGACCAAGGTGACGCCGAGACTCAGCCCGCGCGGTGGAGACAGCGCGTACGGCGGGGCGAGCCGCAGGCGCCGGGCGAGGGCCAGGAGCGCTCCGGCGAGCAAGATCGCGACAGAGGCGAGCATCAGGTACGGCCAGCGCTCGCTCATCGCCGCACCTGGTTGAGCCGCGGGCCAGCGCCACCAGCAGATCCCGATCGCGACTGCGCCGATCGCGGCGAACACCAGAGCAGGGATGGTCACCAGTCGGGGCTTGGCCCGTCGGAACCAAGCGCAGGTCAGCGCGGCAGCCACCGCGGTACCGGCGATCGGTGCCCACACCGGGAAGCCGTTCACCTCGTCGGGCGCGGCCGGCCAGCGTGGGGCGGCGCCGAGACCACGGCCGAGCAGCACGGAGGCGGCGACTACCACACCGAGCGCGGCGCCGAGGTAGATCATCGGGATGAGCCCGGCGATCGGCCGGGCCGCCTTAGGGCCCCAGCGCTTCAGCTCCCGCCGGAGGTTCTCCCGGGCGGCCTGCTCCCACTGCTCCTGAGCCCGGCTGGTCGCGTACAGGCTGGTCTCGGCCAGGCTCTGCAGGAAGGTCATCCGGCCGCGGGCGAAGTCGCGGTCGCCGATGTGCCCGTACTCCTCGCGGATGCCGGCGGCGTACTCGTCGTATCGGTCGGCGGACAGGCTGAGGATGCGCAGGTCGGCGTCGCACAGCACCGCGCCGTTCGCGTCGTCCGGCTCGCAGTCGTGCTTGGCGGTCAGCCGGATCAGCCGGCCGATCTCGGTGATCCTCGCGGCCTCGACGCCGTAGGCGGACAGTTCGAGCTCGGCCAGCTGGGCCGAGACCTCCTCGTTCTCGCCGGGATCGGCCTGCGGGTCGTAGATCGCGTCGTGGAACCAGGCGGCCAGCCGGACCGTGTCGGCGTCGTCGGCCAGATCGGCGAGCTCGTCGATGGTCTCGAGCAGCTCGGTCAGGTGCCGCTGGTCGTGATAGTGGCGATGTTGCTCTGCGTAACGGGCCAGTAGGTCGTCGCCCAGCGGCTGCGCGTCCGGCAGCAGGCGATTCCACTGGTCGCGCAGATCCATGATTGCGAGTCTCGCACCCGGAACCGGCCCGTACCGACCGATCCGGGGGTCCCGGTTAGGGTCGTGGCCAAAGCGATATCGGCTTGTCACCTGACCGGTGTGGTGGGTGGGGCCCGCAGCAGAATGGAGAACGCCATGCGCTTCGGTCTGGTTGGTACCGGTCCCTGGGCTCGCGACACCCACGGACCGGGGCTGCGGGCCGCGGCCGGCGTCGAGTTCGTCGGTGTCTGGGGGCGGGATCCAGGCCGGACGGAGGCGTTGGCCACAGGCCTTGACGTGACGGCGTTCAGCGACTACGCAGAGTTACTGGAAGCGGTCGATGCGGTCGCCTTCGCGGTTCCGCCGAAGGTCCAGGCGTCGATGGCGCTCGAGGCCGCTGCCGTGGGCAAGCATCTGCTGCTGGACAAGCCGGTCGCCGACTCGTACGACGACGCCCGCGCGCTGGCGGACGAGGCGGCCGACGAGGGGATCGCCTCGGTCGTCTTCTTCACCGCCCGGTTCGCGCCGGAGAGCCGGACCTTCTTCGAGAAGGTGCAGGCGCAGGGAGGGTGGAAGGGCGGCTGGTCCCGCATGCTCGCCTCGCTCGATGCTCCGGACAACCCGTTCAAGGAGTCCGTCTGGCGTCGGGAGCCGCGCGGTGCGCTATGGGACATCGGGCCGCACGCGCTGTCCAACCTGAGCGCGATGCTGGGGCCGATCGCGGAACTCCGGGCGATGGGCGGCGCGGGGGACCTCGTGCACCTGGTGATCACCCACGAGTCGGGTGCAACCAGCACGGTGAGCCTGTCGCTGTTCGCGCCACCGGCCGGGACCAACTTCGAGACCGGCATCTGGGGAGAGACCGGTACTGCGCTGCTGCCGCCGTGGGTGACTCCTGGGGTCGAGTCGTTGCAGTTGGCGGCGCGGGAACTGATCGAGGCGGCCGAGTCCGGTGAGTCCCACCCGGTCGACGTCGCCTTCGGCACCCGGATCGTCGAACTCCTCGCCTCCGCCGAGTCCCAACTGCAAGCCGCCCGCTGAGCCTCAACCCGCCGAGGTTCAGCGGAGGGCTATCACGCTGGTGTTGCCGGAGGTGAGGACGAGGTTGCCGACGGCGACGGCGTCGCGGCTGCAGGAGACGCCGGTAGGCAGCCGGACCTGGCGGAATCCGGTCGCGCCGATCACGTTCGCCCAGCAGCCGTCGGAGCCGCGGGCGAGCGAGACCACCCGGGCGTCAGCGGTGACGGTGACCCGGGCGCGCGGGCTCACGGCCGCCGTCGTCTGCCACACGGTCTGACCTGTGTCGGAGTCGATGGCCGTGACGATCGTCTGACGGTTCTCCCGGGTGTCCGGGCCGGGGCAGTCCACCACGACCAGGAGCTTCCCCGCCGCGTTCAGCAACGTGCGGCAGGCCCAGTTCCGCGGTACCGGCCAGCGCCACTTCGTCTCGCCGGTGCGCGGCTCGATCGCCAGCAGTGCGGCCGGTACGTCGGAGTCGCCGCCGGGCTCGGCCACGACGACCAGTCCGCCCACGACGACGGGCCGCCGGTACATGTCGCTGGGCGCCTTGGTCCACAGCTTCTTGCCGGTCTTCAGGTCCAGCCCGGTCATCTCGTCCGGCTCGTCACCGCAGCTGTGCCCGAGAAAGGCGACCACGGTGTCGGCGGTGGCCACCGCACCGATGTCGGTGCAGCGGCCGGGCTCGAACGTCCAGCGATCGCTGCCGTCCGGGTCGACGCCGCGCAGCTTGTCGGAGCCGCGGGCCACTTCCTCGCCGGTGAGCAGCGGATCGCCCTGCTGGATGGTGTGGTCGCGGGTCCGGCCGGGCCAGGCCGCTTTGCGCTCGCCGGTGTCCGCGTCGAGCAGCAGGTAGCCGATGTCGGCGAACTCGGCGACGATGAATCGGCCGTTGGCGGTGGCGACGATGTTCGGCTTCTCGTCCGAGTCGGACCGGCTGTAGCGCCAGCGGAGCTCACCGGTCGCCGCGTCGAGCATCTCCACCACACCGGTCTGCCGCGGAATGGCGATGCCGTACCTCGTCCCGACCGCCTCCTCGGCTCCCGCACCCGTCAATGCGCGGCTGACCCAGGCGACATTGCCGTCCAGCACCGAGTCGGGTGAACTACCGGCCGGGCGGTGGGAGCCCTCCACCCGCTCGTTCGAGCTGAGCACGTAGCTCCGCGCCAGTGGCTGCACGATCAGGAGGAGGATCAGCGCGATCACCCCCGGTACGGCGAGCCAGGCCAGCTGCTGGCCGAGGTTCCTCGACGGCATGAACCGGGCGACTCTCGTGCGCAGCAGCGACGCCACCAGAGCTGACGTGCCGGCCACCAGAAGTAAGAGGAGCGCGGAGATCACCAGTGGCACCCGCAGCCCGACGCCCAGCGCCGGGTTCGTCACGGGCACCTGCGCCCAGGCGACGAGGAGCCCTGTCACTGCCACGGCCACCACGGCGCCGGAGATCAGCCTGGCTCGCTGGGTGTCGCTACGAGCACAGCGGAACAGCACCGGCGCGCTGAAGAACGCGAACACCGCCAGGAGGACTGTCGGCCAGCCGGACTCAGGCTCGACCGACGGAATCTGCCACGACGCACCTGCCGCAGCTATAGAGACGACGGCGGCCGCGATCGCGCTGAACGTCGCAGTGGCCGCCAGTGCCGCCTGCTGCCACCCGCGCCAAGGTGCTGGGAGTTCACTGTCGAGTCCGGCGAGCTCCGTCTCCAGATTGGCCCGAGCAGCCGGGCCAAGCCGCTGCCGCGCCAGTTGCGTCCGGTAGAGATGCCCCTCGAGCAGTTGGCGTACTTCGTCGTACCGGTGTTCCACCGCGGCAGTCCGGTCGCCGGCGTCTCGCCGTACTTCGGACGTGTGGGCCGCGTAGCGCGCCGGGGCCGTGGCCAGGGTGGAGTTGACTGCGTCGAGCAGGACGTCGCCGTTCGCGTCACGCCGGGGCGGAGCGTAGGAGTCGGGCGGGGGAGCCGCGAGGTCACCGGTCAACCGGACGAGCCGGGCCACCTCCGCGATGCGGATGGGGTCGATCCCGTAGGACGGCAGGGTCTGTTCGACCAGCCGCGCGGACGATTCGGCGTCCTCGGCCGGTCCGCCGCCGGGCTCGTGCACCGCCCGGTGGAACCACGCGGCCAGCCGGACGGAGGTCGGGTCGGTGCTGAGCTGGATGAGCGACTCGAGTGTGGTGAGCACGGTCTCGAGGTACTGGTCGCGGTAGGCGCGACGGTTCCGCCCGACGTACCTGGCGACCAGATCGTCCGCCAACGTCGCCGAGCCCGGGATCAGCTCGTTCCACCGTTCGCGCAGGGCCACCACCGCCACAGTCTGCCAGCCTGACCGCACGACCACCCCTCGATCACCCGACCGCAGCCTTGCGGTTGCCGAACAACCACCCCTTGGCAGGCGTGGTTTGGTGGAATGCGAGACCTTCGCCATCTACGATGCGGATACGGAAACCATATTTCAGGGAGAGGGTGAGTTCGTGGCGCGTGCGATCGGCCGTGAGGCCGGGCCTGGGACACAGAGTGTCGAGCGGGCTCTGTCGCTGCTGTCCGAGTTCACCGAGGCCACTCCGCAGCGGCGCGTCTCCGAGCTGGTGGAGGCGACCGGCCTGGGGCAGTCCACCGTCTCCCGGCTGGTCGGCGCCTTGGTCGCGCTGGGCTTCCTCGCCTACGACCAGCGCAGCGGCCTGTACGGGATCGGCCCTCGGGTGATCACCCTGGCCGGCATCGGGCTGAACGAGATGCCTGTCCACCAGCAGTCCCGCCAGGTCGCGCAGAATCTCGCCGCGGACCTGAACCTCGGCGCCAACGTGGCCGAGCGCCGCGGTGCCGAGATGTTCTACCTATGCCACTTCGAGGGGCGTGCGGCCGGGCGGTCGTCCACGCTGGTCGGCCGCACCGGGCCACTGCACGCGACGGCGATCGGCAAGGCGCTGATCAGCGAGCTGCCGCGGTCTGAGTGGCAGGAGCTGCTCGGCGACAACCTCGCGCGCTACACCCCGCACACCGTCACCGACCCCGACGAGCTGGAGCGGATGCTCGCCCAGATCCGCGAGCGCGGCTACTCGCTGGAGCTCGAGGAGCTCGCGTTCGGCCGGGCCTGCCTGGCCGCGCCGATCCGCGACCGGACGGGTGCGATCGTCGCCGCGCTGTCGGTGTCCGGCCCGCTGACCGCGATGGACCTGGCCACCCGCGAAGAGGCCCTGGCCAGGCAGGTCATCGAGCAGGCGGACCAGATCTCGTCGGGTCTGGGGTACCACGCATCGGCCGCGGTGAGCTGACCCGCCGCACCACCAGTACTGCGGCCAGCGCCGCGGCGGCCGGGCTGAACACCAGCACCACGGGTACGACGTACCACGCACCAACAGCGAGCACGACCAGTACTACGGTCGCGGCGAGTGGTAGAGCCGGGCGTCGCCAGCTGAGGTGCAACGTGACCAGCCAGAGCTCCTTCAGCGGGCGATCCCCGGCGGACACCACAGCAGCCGGCAACATCCACAGCGTGACCAGGTAGCCCAGGAACACCACCGACAAGGGAACAGCCCAGACGGTCTGCCTCGCGGCGGCCAGGTAGAACGCCAGCACCCAGACGGTGGCGAGTGGCAGGCCAAGGACCAGTTGCCCGCGGCCGAGCCACTTCCGCCAGGCCGACCAGAAGCAGGACCACGGCCTGACCTCGGACTCATCCAGGTAGGCCATCGTCAGCCGGTGAGCGGCAAGTGTCGCCGGCGCCAACCCGGCGACCACCAAGCCCGCGGCAACACCGAGCAACCACAGCAGCGTGATCACTGCCAGGCGCAGCGGCCAGTCGAGGAATCGGTAGACGGGCGCGAGCCGGCCGGTCAGGTCCACCTCAGGCATCGCGGAGCCTGGCCTGGAGGTCAGCGCGCCCGGCAGCAGCCGGCGACATGACCGACAAGCCGCCGTCCACCGGCAGCACCACGCCGGTGATCCCGGAAGCCTTCGGACCAGCGAGGAACGCGACAGCGTCCGCAACCTCCCGCGCCTGGATCGTGCGGCCGATCGGGTAACCCGCAGCCGCGTCCGGGAGTTTCGTGCCGCCGACCATGCCGGGCGCTACTGCGTTCACGCGGACCCCGCGGCCGCCGTATTCGACCGCGAGTTGCCGGACGAGCGCGTCGATCCCACCCTTGGCCGCGGTGTAGGCCGCGGCCCAGGGAGCGGCGACCAGAGTGTTCACCGAGGACACCGCGACCACAGCGGCCGCGTCGCTCTCGAAGAGGTGTGGCAGGGCGGAGCGGACCGGGAAGAAGAAGGTGTCGAGCGTGTTGGACAGCGTGTCGAACCACTGCCTGTCTGTGGTCCGATGGGCGGGTTCGAGCGGCATCCGGCCGGCCGCGGTCACCAGCACGTCCAGCCCGCCGAAGTCGGCGACCACGGCCGAGACCACCTCGGCCGCGCCGTCGGGGTCGGAACAGTCGGCGGTCAGCCGCAGGTCCAGCCCGTCGACCTTGTCGTCCTCCAGCGACGCCCCGGCGACCCGGCAGTCGTCCGCGGCCAGCGCGGCCACGATCGCCTGACCGATGGGCGTCGTGGCCCCGATCACCAGGGCGCGGCGCGTCACCGGATGCACGCCGCGCGCACGGCATCCTCGTTGACCTCGACCCCGAGCCCCGGCCCGGTCGGTACCGCGAAGCCGAGCGTGCCCGGCTCCAATGGCGTCACCAGGACCTCGTTGACCGGGCCGAACAGCATCGGGTGGAACTCGTAGGCGAGCAGGTTCCCGACCGCCGCGGACGCGTGGATGCTCGCGGCCATGATGATCCCGAGCCCGGCCGAGTGGTGCGGGGCCAGCGGGGTGAACCAGGTCTCGGCCACCGCCGCGAGATCCACCAGTTCGGTGATCCCGGTCCGCCCGGCGTCCGGCTGCAGGATCGAGGCCGCACCTTCCAGCAACCACGGCTTGAACTCCTGCCGGTGCCGCAGACTCTCCCCGATCGCCACCGGGGTGTCGATTCGCCGAGCCACTTCCGCATGACCCGCGATGTCCTCGAAGCCCACCGGTGCTTCCAAGAACCAGCCGCCCGTGCTGTCGAGGCCCCGGCCGAGCCGAACCGCCTGGGCGACGTCGTACACGCCATGGATGTCGACGGCAACCAGCAGGTCGTCGTGCACGTTGCGAAGGGCCTCGACCGTCGCAAGGTCGGCCCGTACTCCGTGACCGAGGCCGAGCTTGATCTGGCGGACGCCCTGGTCGACCCACTCCCGGGCCATGGCGACCCGCTCGCTGTCCTTCTTCCCCGGCAACCCGGACACGTACGTCGGTACGACGTCCCGCTGGGCTCCGCCGAGCAACTGGTGCACCGGCACCCCCGCGATCCGGCCGGCCAGGTCCCACAGCGCCACGTCGATCGCGGCGACGGCGTCACCTTGGTGCCCGCCGAGGTGACCCCGCTCCCGCATCAGGGCACGCAGAGCGGTGACGAGCGGCCGGACTCGGGTCGGGTCGGCTCCTAGCAGCGCGGGCTTCAGCAGCAGCTCGATGATCTTGCCGGGGACCTCCGGCGCCACCGGTGCCAGGGCTTCTCCCCAGCCGACCGAGCCGTCGTCCGCGGTCAGCTTGACCAGCAGAGTCTCCCGCCCGGAGGCGTAGATGCTCGGCCAGGGCGGCTTCGTCGTGTATGTCCGGTCCGGTCCGGCCAGGACCAGCGGAAAAACCTCTACGTCAGTGATGGTTGGCATCAGCGGATCCCGGTCAGCGGAGTGGTGCCGGCAGGAAGGTCCAGCCGGTCGAGTATCGCAGCCAGTCCGGCCCTGGCCCTGGAGTCCAGCTCACGGGCAGGAACGCGGACGGCCGCGTGGTCGATCAACCCGCGGCGGACCAGGACCTCCTTGTGCACGGCCCAGGCGATCCCGGACTGCAGCCCGTACACCAGCAGCGGCAGCAGCAGGTCGAACCTCGCCCGGGCATCGTCGTACCGGCCCGCCCGCCAGTCGGTGAACACCGGCGCAAGCAGGTCCGGGATCTCGCAGGCGGGCATCGTTCCGACCGCCCCGGCCGCGAGCTCGTCGAGCAGGAACTGCGCGTTCTGACCACCGAGTACGACGAAGCCGGGCTCGTCGATGCGGTCCACCACAGCCGCGACCTTCGGAGCCGTCGGTGGCGCCTCGACCTTCACCGAGGTGACTCGGGCGATGGTGGCGAGCTCGGCGATCTGCTGCGGCGACATGGCCACTCCGGTCGCGCCGGGGGCGTCCTGCACCATCACCTCGGGTCCGACCGCGGCGACCGCGGCGTAGAACGACGGCAGCTGGGCAGGGCTCGGCGGCACCATGAACGGCGGCAACACCATCAGCGCGTCGGCTCCTCCCGCGGCTGCCTCCCGGGCCTGTTCCACCGCCGTCACCGTCGAGGTGGCGGCGACACCGACCACCAGCGGGACCTGTCCGGCAACCACCTCGGCGACCGCGTTCGTGACGAGCCGGCGCTCGGTCGCGGTCAGGGCGAAGGCCTCGCTGGCCATGCCGAGCACGGCGACGCCGTCCACCCCGCTGGCCAGCTGGAACCCGGTCAGCCGGCGCAGGCTCGGCAGATCCAGACTGCCGTCGGGATGGAACGGCGTGGCCAGGATCGGAACCAGGCCTTGGACGGTGGGGGCCACAGGAAGCTCCTCGATGTTCAGCATTCGGCATCCGATGGGTGCTTGACGAGATCCATCATGTGCGTAAGGCTGCCACATAGTGGATGACAACGTCCATCATTCGAGGAAAGGAACGCAGGCTGTGAGTGCCGAGGCAGGGACGAACCAGAGCGTGGAGCGCGCCGCGGCCGTCCTGCGGGCGTTCACCGGTCCGGGCGCCCTGCGCGTCACGGAGGTCGCCAAGCTGGCGGGCCTGCGGCAGTCCACCGCCTCCCGCCTGCTGAGCACCCTCGAGCAGGCGGGTTTCGTCGAGCGCGACGCGGACGGGCAGTACCGCCTGGGTGCCGACCTGATCACCCTGGCCGGCGTCGCGCTGAACGGACATCCCGTGCACCACGCGGCCCGGCAACGCGCCCAGTCCCTGGCGGCGACCACCGGGCTCGGCGCCAACGTCGCAGTACGGCGTGGAGATCACGCCTTCTACCTGTGCAACTTCGAAGGACACCTCGCACCGCGGTCGTTCGCGCTGACCGGCCGCCGCAACCCCCTGCACGCCACCGCACTCGGCAAGAGCCTGCTGCTCGGAGTCGAGGGCCGGCGCGACCTGCTGGGGGAGCTGGAGAGATACACCCCGCGCACCATCACCGACCACGACGTACTGACCGCCGCGATCGAGCAGGTCGCCTGGCAGGGCTACTCGACCGAGACCGAGGAACTGTCCCTCGGCCGGTCCTGCCTGGCCGCACCCCTGCGCGACCGGACCGGTCGGGTCGTCGCCGCGCTGTCCCTGTCCGGACCGTCGAGTGTCGTCGACCTTCCGGGCCGGGAGCACGAACTGTCCCGCCTCGTCGTCGAGACCGCGGACGCCATCAACTCACAGTTGGGTCACCACGGCCCGACCGACCGCCAGATCCCGGCGCCCCCGCGCCACGACCTCCGGAGCCGATCATGAAGATCCGCCCTGCTCTCACCGTGCTCACCTGCGCGGTGGCGCTCGCCCTGTCGGGGTGCAACCTCGTCGGAGGCAGCCCGGACTCGGGCAACGCCACCGACAAGGTCACCGTCACCGTCGCGCTGGTCCCCGACCCGCCCGGCGCCAGCCAGTTCTACCGCGAGCAGTTCGACGAGTTCGAGAAGGCCAACCCGGGCATCGCGGTCAAGGTGCTGGAGAACCCCTCGGACCAGCAGTTGAACGCGGTCGAGCTGATGTTCCAGCAGAACAACGCGCCTGACATCTTCCGTGCCCAGGACGACGGGATGGACCGGATGGCCGCCCGCGGCTGGGTCGCGCCGCTGGACGAGTTCGTCACACCCGAGTTCCTGAAGCGGTTCCCGGAGGGCAGCATGGACCCGGCCACCTCCGGCCTGCACCGCGACGGCAAGCTGATGAGCCTGCCGCTGGTCTGGGGACCGTGGTCGACGCTGCGGGTCTTCCTCTACAACGAGGACCTGCTGAAGAAGTCCGGCTTCACGGCGCCGCCGAAGACCTGGTCCGAGCTCGAGCGGACGGCCACCAAGGTCACCGCCGACGGCAAGGGCAAGTACTTCGGCTACGCGCCGACCGCGGCCAAGGCCGTCGGCGTCGAGATGCTCGCGGACACCGCCGTCCCGTACTCCGTGCCCGCGGCCGGCATCGACTACCGGACCGGCAAGCCCGCCACCTCCAGCCCGGCCTGGTAGAGGCCGTCGAGCTGCACCGGCGGATGCAGGCGGCGAAGGTGATGATGCCGGGTTGGGAGAGCTGGGACGGCAGCCGTGCGTTCAAGGAGTTCGCGGCCGGCCGGCTCGCGATGTACCCGACGCCGCCGTGGCACGTCGCCGAGGTCCGCAAGCTCGCGCCCGAGATCAAGATGGGCATCACCGGTCTGCCCGTGCCGGACGCGGGGCGCGGGGCCTACCTGCCGCTGACCAAGTCCTTCAGCCCGCTGTGGTCGATGTCGTCCAAGTCTGAGCACAAGGCGGAGAGCTGGAAGGTGATGGACTTCCTTTCCTCGGAGTCCTTCCACAACGCCTACTACAAGAAGTTCGGCACGCTCACCGCGCTTGAGGGTGCCTGGAAGGCCGAAGCGGAGAAGAACCCGGACCAGGCCGCGATCCTGAAGGTGGCCGAGGAGACCATGCGGCGCGCGCCGAACCCGGCCCTGGCCAGCACCGGCGGCCGGGCAGTCACCGACGCGCTCGCGGCCAAGCCCGACCTGAAGCACACCGACGCCGCGTTCAGCTCGATCATCAAGAACCAGCCGTTCGCTCCGGCCGCGGCCAAGCTCGACAAGGACCTGCAGACCTACCTGGACAAGACCTCGGCCGACCTGAAGGCGAAGGGCAAGGAGGGCTCGGCCAAGGACCTGACCTTCGCCGGCTGGGATCCCCTCAAGGACTTCACGCCGGGAGGCTGACCGCATGACGACGACCGTCGAGCGTCCGCTCGCGAAGGCCCCGGTCGCGGACACCAAGTCGCGCCGGCCGGGGCGGTTCCGCAAGCACCTGTGGAGCTACCTGTTCCTGGTCCCGCTGGTGCTGCTGTTCGGTGGCTTCACCGTCTGGCCGATGATCGCCAGCTGGTGGTACGCGTTCTTCAACTGGGACGGGGTCGGCTCGCCGACCGACTGGGTCGGCCTGGCGAACTTTCGCGAGGTGCTCGGCGCCGACGCGTTCTGGCGCGCTTTCTGGCACTCGTTCGCGTTCTCGCTGGCGGCGATCTTCATCGAGATGCCGCTGGCGCTGGTGATGGCGATCCTGCTGAACAGCAGCTGGCTGCGCTTCCGCAACCTGTACCGGCTGGTGCTGTTCCTGCCGGTGGTCGCCACCACCGCCGTGATCGGGATCGTGATCGCCATCCTGCTCGACCCGGCCGGCGGGCTGGTGAACCGGATCCTGCTGGACACCGGCCTGGTCGACCAGCCGGTCAACTTCCTCGGCAGTACGTCGACCGCGCTGCCCACGCTGTTGTCGATCGACGTCTGGAAGGGCTTCGGCATCACCTTGATCTACTGGCTGGCCGCGCTGCAGACCGTGCCGAAGGATCTGCAGGAGGCCGCGGCCATCGACGGCGCAGGCTTCTGGCGGGCCCTGCGCTTCGTCACCCTGCCGGTCGTCACGCCGATCGCGATCGTGATCCTGCTGCTCGTGTTCCAGCGCAGCCTGAACACCTTCGACCTGGTCCGCGCGGTCACCGAGGGCGGGCCGGACTACGCAACCGATGTGGTTCCGACCTACATCTACCGCTATGCGTTCGACCCGTCGTTGCAGGCACCGCGGTACGGGTTCGCCTCGGCGGCGGGCGTCGTCTTCGGTCTGCTGACCCTGGTGGTCACGTTGCTGCAGGCACCTTTCCTGAAGCGCCGGCTGTCCGGAGGCAAGGCATGAGCGGGGGTGTGGGACTGCGCCTGAACCGGCGCCTGAACCGACGCCTGGTCAGGCGCAACGTCTGGCACCTGCTGCTGATCCCGCTGTGCCTGGTCTGGATCTACCCGTTCGTCTGGATGATCTCGGCCGCCTTCAAGACACCGCGGGAGATGCTGATCGGCGGTCTCTCGCTGCTGCCCGACGAGGCGACGCTGGAGAACTTCCGGCGCGCCTGGACGACGGCGAAGTTCAGCACCTACACGGCGAACACCATCACATTCTCGATCGCGGTCGTCGTGCTGGTGCTGCTGGTGGCCTCGACCGCCGGCTACGCGCTGGCCAGGCCGGGGCTACCGGGCAAGAAGGTGTTCGTCGGGGTGCTGATCGCGACGATGTTCATCCCGCACGGCTACACGATCATCCCGACGTTCATCGTGGTGAACGGCCTCGGGCTCGGCAACGGCCTGCTCGGTTCGGCGCTCGCGCAGGCGGGTCCCGCGCTCGTCGTACCGGTGCTGTTGTTCATGGGGTTTTTCAGCGGGATCCCGAAGGAGTTGGAGGAAGCCGCGCGGATGGACGGCGCGGGGTACCTGCGGACGTACTGGCGGGTGATGCTGCCGCTGGCGAAACCGGTGATGGGCACGGTGGCGCTGATGAACTTCATCGGCGCCTGGAACGCCTTCTTCATCCCGCTGGTGTTCACCCTGGGCAACCCGGACCTGCGCACGCTCGGCGTCGGCATGTACGGGTTCTACGGCCAGGACACCACCGACTGGACCGGACTCGCGGCCGCGGCCTGCATCAGCGTGGTGCCGATCGTGGTGGTCTTCCTCTTCCTGCAACGGACCTTCGTCGAGGGGATCGCGGGTGCGGTCAAGAGCTGACCTGATCTCCACCACCGCTTATGTGCAAGGGGAATCACCCCGGCTGGATGCCAGGACCGGTGAGCTGGTCTGGGTGGACATCTCGGCCGGCCGGGTGCATCGCGGCAGCCTTGCGGACGGCGTACTGACCGTGCTGCGGGACTACGAGATCGGCCGGCCGGTCGGGGTCGCGGTACCGCTGGCCGAGGCTGGTGCCGGGTGGGCGATCGCTGTGAAGGAGGGGTTCGCCCACCTGGCGGAGGACGGCACGGTGACACCGCTGGTCACCGGCCTGACGTCCGGGCGGGACCAGATGAACGACGGCGCCTGCCACCCCGACGGCAGCTTCTGGGCCGGCTCGCAGGCGCTCCCGCGGGCGCCACACGCTGCGCTCTTCCGCTTGTCGCCCGACGGCTCGGTCGACACGATGCTGACCGGCCTGACCGTTGCCAACGGCATCGACTTCAGTCCGGACGGCCAGACGCTGTACTTCGTCGACACCCTCCCGCACCGCCGCCTCGAAGCCATCGACCTGTCCACCGGTACGCCGGGCGAGCGCCGTACGATCGTCGAGGTCGGCGGCGGGAATCCCGACGGGCTGGTGCTCGACGACGAAGGGTGCGTCTGGGTGGCGGTGTGGGATGCGAGCGAGGTTCGCCGGTACGCGCCGACGGGTGAGCTGCTGGCCACCGTCGAGCTGCCTGTACCGAGGCCGACTGCGGTCTGCTTCCAGGGCAGCACCCTGGTGATCACGACGGCCTCGCTCGGGCTGGCTGATGCGCCGCCCGGCAGTGGCGGGTTGTTCGCCGTCGACGCCGGAGTCACGGGCCCTGCGTCGAGACCGTGGCGAGGCAGATGTGATGGGGTGGGCGCATGAAGATCGAGGAGATCGACCTGGTGTCCCTGCCGGCCGCGGACGACTGGCCGGCGCTGGTGGCGGTGGTACGGACCGAGGACGGCCTGACCGGGATCGGCGAGGTCGGCATGCGCGGCCGGGAGCGCGCTGCGGCCGGGCTGGTCGAGGATCTGCGCCCGCTGCTGGTCGGCGTCGACGCCACCCGGATCGAGCACATCTGGCAGCTCGGCTACCGCTCCGCCTTCTTCCCGTCCGACCGGCACCACGGGTCGGTGCTGGCCGGGATCGACATCGCCTTGTGGGACCTGCAGGGCCAGCGCCTCGGAGTACCGGTGCATGCGCTGCTCGGTGGGCGCTCGCGGGACTATGTGCCGGCCTATGCGCATGTGCGTGGCGGGTCGATGGACGACGTGCTCAACCATGCGTCGGAGCTGGCCGAGCAAGGGTGGCAGCACCTGCGGCTGACGGCGTGGGATCCCGAGGAGCCCGAGTACAACGCTCGCCGGGCTGTTCGGTGGACCGTCGAGCTGATGCGGGAGTTGCGGGCCGGGCTGGGCGACGAGATCGAGTTGCTGCTCGACGTGCACACCCGGCTGGACCTGGCCGAGGCCGTCCAGCTGTGTCGTGAGCTCGAGCCGCTCCGCCCGTTCTTCGTCGAGGACCCGCTGCGCAGCGAGCACCTCTCGGCGTACAAGTCGCTCCGCGGCCGGGTCGGTGTACCGATCGCGGCGGGGGAGCAGCTGTGTACGAAGTGGGAGTTCCGGCAGTTGGTCGAGGACGAGCTGATCGACCACGCGCGGATCGATCTCGGGCACACCGGGATCACCGAGGGCCGCAAGATCGCCGCCCTCTGCGAGACCCACCACGTCCAGCTCGCCCTGCACAACTCGATCGGCGCGCTCTGCACGGCCGCGTCGACGCAGTTCAACACGGCGCTGCCGAACGTGAGTGTGCAGGAGCAGTGTCAGCGGGCGACGCCTCCGCTCGGCGCCTTCACCTCGACCATCCAGGCAGAGCCCGGGCGGCTGACCGCCACCGACGCACCGGGCCTGGGTATCACCGCCGACCTGTCCCAGGCGCTGCCTCCCGAGACGGCCGTCATCCCACGGCTGCACCGGCCGGACGGCTCGGTCACCAACTGGTAGTGATCCATGGTGTAGATATCTCATCTGCACTATGGACATGAAACCCGCACAATCATATCGTCGGTTCACGCCCGAGACGTAGGGAGCCGTCTGATGACCGTTCGCCCTGTTCGATTCCTGGCCTCACTCGCTCTGATCGCATCGACCCTCACCGTCTCCGCCCTGGCCGGTGTCGCGCCGGCCGCGGCTGACCCGCCCCCCGGGCCGAACCATGTCCCCGCTGGGTATCAACTCGACTGGTCGGACGAGTTCGCCGGCGCGACGCTCGCCGCGAACGACTGGTACAAGCGCGAGGGCTCGAAGGCGATCTGCAAGAACGACCCGGACAACGTCACGGTCGGCGGCGGCGTCATGCACATCGCGCTGGAGAAAGAGGTGAACGGCGACACGGACTACACCTGTGGCGGCATCATCTCGACGAAGACCTTCGGCTACGGGTACTACGAGACCCGGGCGAGGTTGTGGGGCGACAAGGGCTTCCACTCCGCCTTCTGGCAGATGGGCCTGGCCGACTACGTGCCGGACGCCCCGTTGTACAAGGGTCCGTACAACAGGTTCAACGAGATCGACGGGTTCGAGATCGACTCGCACGCGCCGGGCACGGTCCAGCAGCACACGCACTGGACAGTGCCGCAGCACATCGGCAACCCGGGCGGGGTGTACGCCGGGCCGGACTCGTCGGACGGGTATCACACCTACGGTTACGAGTGGCTGCCGACGGAGATCCGCTTCTACGTCGACGGCGTCCTGAGCCGCACGCTCGCCTACCCGGGGCCGCATGCCCTGCAGAACGTCTGGCTCACCACACTCGGATTCACCGAGCCGGTGACCGAGACGAACCTGCCGGGTGAGACCACGTGGGACTACTTCCGCTATTACAAGCCGGTGGACTCCGCCAGCGACGTTGCCTCTGGTGATGTCCTTGTGGACAACGGTGATCCGGGCTACGCCGAGACCGGTACGTGGTCGGCGGCGAGCGATGCGTACGGCTACCAGGACAAGCTCACCCGGCGCGCGGCGACCACAGGTGCCTCCGCGACCTGGACCCCGACCCTGCCCGCGACGCAGTCCTACGAGGTCTACGCGTGGAACCCCGACTTCATCAGAACCGGCAGTACTGCGGCCCGCTACGAGATCACCCACGACGGCGGTACTACGAATGTCCTGGTGGATCAGACCAAGGCGGGTCAGCAGTGGGTCGACCTCGGCTCCTACGTGATGACACCGGGAGCAGGCCGGAAGGTGCAACTCGTCAACAACGCGGGTGCGACCGGCACGTTGCGGGCGGACGCGGTGAAGTTCGTCCCGACAGTAGTGATCGACAACGGCGGCGCCGGGTACACCGAGGCCGGGCCGTGGACCAGTACCACCACGGTGAAGGGCTGGCAGGGGACGGACACTCGCTACTCGTCCACCTCGACCTCCACAGCTCGGTGGACCCCGCAGCTACCGTCGGCCGGTCGGTACGACGTCTACGCGTGGATCCCGGGGAACTCCCTGAACGTGACGACAGCGCAGTACGTCGTCAACAGCAGTGCGGGTGCCAGTGCGCCGGTGGATCCGGCTGAGTCGGTGGGAGTCGACCGGTGGGTGCGGCTGGGCAACTACCAGTTCGCAGCGGGCGGTACGGGCTGGGTCGAGCTGAGCAAGCCGTCGGGGCATGAGGGCTATCTGCGCGCTGACGCGGTGAAGTTCGTCCCGGCGCCTGCCGCCGACGCCGTGCCTCCGGCGACGCCCACGGATGTCACCAACACCGTGCAGACGTTCCCGGCGACGGGCGACGCGGTGCTTGATCTCCAGTGGACTCCGGTGACGGATGCGGACGTGGTCGGGCACCACGTCTACCTCGACGGCCGGCGACAGACGGCGAACCCGGTACGCCGTGGGTCGTTCCAGTTGCACGAATTGGCCGCCGGGCAGACATACCAGTTGTCCGTCACGGCGATCGACAGGTCCGGCAACGAGTCGCCGGCCTCGGCCCCGGTCGCAGTACAGGTCCCTGCTGATGCTCAGGCTCCTGCGACGCCTACTGGTCTGATGGGCGAGGCTGCGAACGGCCAGGCCGTCCTGTACTGGAACCAGAGCCCTGAGCTGGATCTGCTCGGCTACAACATCTACGCCGACGGTGTACTGGTGAACACCGATGAGCCGGTCGGCAACATCGGGAATCCCGGATTGGTTGCCCAGGGCATCCCTGTGCCGGATCTGGCGAACAACGTGGCGCACAGCCTGCAGGTGAAGGCCGTAGACCTCAGCGGCAACGAGTCGGCGCCTGCGACGGTCTCGGTGACGCCGCTCCCGATGGCGATCGTGGGAGTCGCAGACCCGGGTTACACCGAGGTCGGGGTCTGGGCGCCGTCCAGTGTGCCGGGCTGGCTGACCACGGGAACACGTGCCGCCAACGGCGTTGGCAAGAGCGCCGACTGGCGGCCGGACCTGCCTAGCGGCGGCCGGTACGACGTGTACGCGTGGGTGCCCAACCACGAGAACAGCACAGCGGCCGCCCACTACGTGATCACTCATGCCACTGGCACGGCGAGCACGGACCTCAGTCAGAAGACCGGTGGAATGCAGTGGATCCTGCTCGGCCGGTACCAGTTCGCCGCCGGTACAGCGGGGCACGTCACCGTCTCCAATCCGTCCTCCGCCGGCTACCTCCGCACCAGCTACACCAAGTTCGTTCCGGTCAGCCCTGATTGTCGGAGGGTGCTGGCAGGGTCGGCGCATGCGGAGTTCGGTGCGGAGGGTTCAGGAGTTGGTGCGGGGGATTGTGCCGTTCGACGAGGTGGAGGCGGGGCATCGGAACGAGGCGTTGAGGTGGTTGGCGAGCACTGACGATGTGTTCCGGCGGGTGAAGCCGGCGACACCGAGTCCGCATCTGGTGTCGTACGTGGTGGTGATCGATCCGGTGGATCGGAGCAGTCTGCTGGTGGATCACCTGAACGCGAAGTTGTGGCTGCCGCCGGGCGGCCATGTCGAGCCGGACGAGGATCCGGTGGACGCTGCCCGGCGGGAGGCATCCGAGGAGCTCGGCGTCGAGGCTGAGCTCGCGGATGCCTTGCCGGCTTTCATCACCGTCACCGAGACGGTCGGGGTTGATCACGGGCACACCGACGTGAGCTTGTGGTTCGTGGTGCACGGGCGGCGGGGGATGTCGTTGGTGACTGATCCGGCCGAGTTCCGTGAGGCGCGGTGGTGGACGCCCGAGGAGGTCCGTGCGGCTGGTGCCGGGGTGTTCGACCCGCACTACCCGCGCTTTGTCGCGAAGCTCGCCGGCCAGCGCGGGCCCGCAGTACTGGCATCCGCAGTGCGTCAGCGTTGGGCGGCGAGGATGCCGGTGAGGAGGCCGGGGTAGAGGGTTTCGAGGTCTTCGCGGCGGAGGGTGCTGATGCGGCGGGTGCCTTCGGTGTGGGTGCTGAGGACGCCGGCTTCGCGCAGGGTGCGGAGGTGGTGGGCCCGGGTGGAGGCGGTGACGGGAAGCTCGATGTCGCCGCAGGCGATGCCCTCGGGTGCGTCGGCCAGAGCGCGGACGATCTGTAGCCGGACGGGTTCGCCCAGTGCCTGCAGGACCGTCTCGACGCGAATCTCCTCGCGGTCCGGCTGCGGCAATGCCCTTGTGGTCATGGGTCCATAGTACGACGTGTATCGAAGTTCGATGAAGATCGTAGTACGATCAACGTCGAACTAGTCGTCCACCCGGGAAGGTCCCTTGATGTCCGCACGCATCTACCTGCTGGCGGCCGGTGCTTTCGCCGTCGGTACCAGCGCGTACGTCGTCTCCGGCGTGCTGCCGGCTGTCAGCTCCGAGCTGCACGTCTCGCTGACAGCCGCGGGTCAGCTGGCCACCGCCTTCGCCCTCTCGTACGCCGTCGGTGCGCCGCTGTTGTCGACGCTCACGGGCCGCTGGGAGCGCCGTACCCTGCTGATCGCGGCGTTGCTGCTGGCTGCGCTGGGCAACGGGATCGCCGCTATCGCGACGAACTACCCGATCCTCATCGTCGGCCGGATCGTGGCCGCGCTCGGCGCCGCGGCGTACACCCCGGCGGCGACCTTGTTCGCGACCGGATTCCTGCCACCGGAGGAACGAGGCCGAGCGGTCGCGGTGGTCTTCGGCGGACTGACCTTCGCACTGGTGCTCGGCGTACCGGCGGGCAGCCTGCTCGGTGACAGCCTCGGGTACCGCGGGGTGTTCGCGCTGATCGCGGCCGTCTGCCTCGTGGTCGCTCTCGCGGTGCGGTCCGCGCTGCCGAAGGCGGCCGCACCGGCCGCGGTGAGCTTGCGTGAGCGGTTCGCCGGACTGACCGACCGGCGGGTCCAGACCGTGTTGCTGATGACGGTGCTGGCAGTGCTCGCGACCATGAGCGTCTACATCTACGTAGTGCCGTTGCTCGCCGAGACCGCCCACCTGAAGGGTGGAACGGTCGGCATCCTCCTGCTCGTGTACGGCGTGGGCGCGGTGTTGGGCAACCTGGTCGGCGGCCGGGCGACGGACCGCTTCGGCAGCCTGCGCACGCTGACGGTGACGCTGATCGGTTTCACCGCGGTGATCGCCACCCTGACCCTGACCGCGACGACCGTGGCCGGTGCCGCTATCGCACTGTTCGTCTGGAGCCTGTTCACCTGGGCCTTCAACCCGCCGATCCAGAACCTCCTGCTGGAGTTGGGCGAGGGCGGCGGCCTCCTGCTGGCCATGAACGCCTCCGCGATCTACCTGGGCGCAGGACTGTCCGCGGTAGCGGGTGGCGTGATCATCAAGCTGGTAGGCGTTCAGTTCCTCCCACCGATCGCCGCAGGCCTCGGCCTGGTAGTGCTCGGCCTGCTGTACACGTTGCGCCGTGACCCGGCCTTGCAGCAGGTCGAACACCTCGAGCCGGTCGAAGCCGAGGAGTGCCTGGCCGCGGCGGTCGACTGACCGTCAGACCGGGCGCCGGCATGGTGGACGACGTACACGGCCGCGGTGGTGGTCGGTCAGTGGGACTTGAGCCACTCGGTGTAGGTGGTCTCCGACAGCGTCGCACCCTCGCCCGGGACCAGGCTGCGCTCCTCCAGCTCGGTACCGAAATAGGTGCCGTGCGGGTCGACCATGACCTTGCGCGGGTCGTTGCTCAGGGCAAGGTGCTGCTGGATCAGGTCGCTGAAGCGGAACTCCTCCGGCCCGCCGATCTCGGTCTTCCCGTTCAGCGGCGAGCCGACCGCGGTCCGGCCGACCGCCGCGGCGACGTCCTCGGCCGCCATCGGCTGGATCAGGGCGTCCGGCACCTTGATGACGCCGTCCTCGGTGGCCGAGTCCGCGATCCGGCCGACGAACTCGTAGAACTGCGTCGCCTCGACGATCGAGTACGGCATGGACGACTTGGCGATCAGCGCCTCCTGGGCGGCCTTCGCCTCCAGGTAGCCGCTGTCCGGCAGCCGCCCGGTGCCGACCACCGACAGCGCGACGTGGTGCCCGACGCCCGCCTCGGCCTCCGCCGCGAGCAGGTTGCGGGTGGACGTCTCGAAGAACTCCATCACCGCCTTGGTCTCGAAGGAGGGCGAGTTGGACACGTCGATGAGCACCGACGCGCCGGTCAGCACCTCGGCCAGACCCTCGCCGGTCAGAGTGTTCACGCCCGTGTTGGGTGACGCAGGCACCGCCTCGTGGCCGTGCTCACCGAGCTTGGAGACGAGATACGACCCGATCAGGCCGCTGCCGCCGATCACTACGATTTTCATGGGGCCCCTTCGCTGCGTCCGGCGGCTTCGGACGCCGCCCGGTCGTACAGCTAAGACAGGGCAGCACCCGGGGGTGTGACAGAAGTCAGCTTCGCCGGGTTCATCGCCCACTGGATCTGGTCGATCCCCTCGGCGGACGCGCTGACGGTGACCAGGGCGAAGGCCACCCCGTCCCGGGCGATCAGCACCGCCGACCGGCCGTTCGCCTCGACCCAGGTGAGCGTCGTACCGACCCAGAAACGCGAGGCGAAGGACGCCAAGTACTTCGAGACCTGCGTCCGGCCCAGCACCGGTATCCGGCTGGCGCGGGCAACGCCACCACCGTCGGCGTAGCTCGCCACATCGGCCGCGAGCAGTTGCTCCAGCGAGGCCAGGTCACCCTGCTGTGCCGCGGCGAGGAACGCTTTCAGCAGGCGATGCTGCTCGGCCGCGTCGACCGGCTCGCGCCGTTCGTCGGCGAGCCGCTTGCGGGAGCGGCTGACCAGTTGCCGGACGTTCGCTTCCGAGAGTTGGATTATCTCGGCGATCTCGTCGTACGGGTAGCCGAAGGCCTCGCGCAGCACGTACGCCGCCCGCTGGGTCGGGGACAGCTTCTCCAGCAGCAGCAGCACCGCCAGTTCGAGAGCCTCACCGCGCTCTGCCCCGAGAGCCGGATCGGCGCTGGTGTCCACCGGCTCGGGGAGCCACGGCCCGATGTAGGTCTCGCGGCGGACCCGGGCGCTCTGGGTCGCGTTGATCGCGAGCCGGGTCGTGATGGTGGCCAGGAAGGCCGCGGGTTCCTTCACTTTGCTGCGGTCGTAGGCCTGCCACTTCATCCAGACGTCCTGGATCAGGTCCTCGGCCTCGTGCACGCTGCCGAGCATCCGGTAGGCGATCCCGAAGAGCCGCGGTCGCACTTCGCCGAAGGTCGCGGCGGCGTCGTCGAGATCGGTGGTCACATGCTCCAGCCTACGGCCGGTCGCCGAGGACTGCCGGGAGGTCTTCCTTGTGCAAGACCGCCAGCGAGGTGACCGCACGGGTCAGGCAGACGTACAGCCGGCGCAGCCCGGTCCGCTCGTCGGCCTCGCCCGCGACGATCCCCGCAGGCTCCACTAGGACCACGTGGTCGAACTCAAGACCCTTCGCCAGCCCGGCCGGTACGACGTCCACGTGAGCCTCGACATCGTCCTCGTCACCGAGTATGGCGAAGCTGACCCCCTTGTCCTGCAAGGCCTTCCGGGCCCTGGTGACCAGGGCGTCCGGCACGATCAGCCCGATCGAGCCCGGCCGGTCGGAGACGGCCCGCACGGTCTCGACGGCAGCCACCAGGCTGTCCGGGACCCGGGTGATCGCCAGTTCACCGCGGGCCCGTCGTACGGCGGTCGGTGGGGTCAGGTGCGGCGCGATCAGCGGCAGCAGCCGGGCGGCGTACTCGATCACCTGGCCGGGCACGCGGAACCCGGCGGTCAGCTCCTCCGTGTGGGCGCCGGTCTTGCCGAGGTGGCCGAGCGCCTCGTCCCAGGAGGGCGTCGCCCACGGCGTGGTTCCCTGCGCGATGTCGCCCAGCACGGTCATCGAGCCCGTCGAGCAGCGCCTGCCGACGGCCCGGAGTTGCATCGCCGAGAGGTCCTGCGCCTCGTCGAGCACGACGTGCCCGAGGCTCGGAGTGCGGTCGACCAGGTCGGCGACCTCGTCGATCAGAGTGGCATCGGCGACGGACCACTTCGCCGCGCCGGCCGAACGGGGCGCCTTCTCCCAGCGCAGCAGCTCCTGCTCCTCGGGGGTGAGGATCCCGTCGGCGTGCTCGGCGAGCAACTCGGCGTCGGTGAACAACTGGAACACGAGCCTGGCCGGGTCGATCGCCGGCCACAGCGCGTCGGCGTACTGCTTGACCGGGCGGCTCCGGGCCACGGAGTCCTGCACGCGGTCGTCGGGGGAGTCACCGGCGGCCTCCATCCGCAGCAGGACGGCATGGGCGAGCCGCTGCGGCAGCATCGCCCGCCCGGCGCCGTACCGCACCCCGCGGGTCCGCAGCTCGTTGACCAGCTCCTCCGCCTGGTACGCCGGTACGCGCCACCGGTGGGACCCCCGCGGGACCACCAGCGCCTCCTTCGGGAGCTGCACCCGCGACCAGACGGCCCGGCGGAGTACGTCGGCCATCCGGGCGTCGCCCTTGAGCACGTCCACGGCGGCCGTCCCGGGCCCGGCGATCTTCACCCGCGCCACCATCTCCTCGACGGTGGTTTGCTTCGCCTCGATCTCGCCGAGAGCGGGGAGCACGTCGCCGATGTAGCGCAGGAAGCTCGCGTTCGGGCCGACCACCAGCACCCCGGCCCGGCTGAGCTGGTCGCGGTACGCGTAGAGCAGGTACGCCGCGCGGTGCAGGCCGACCGCGGTCTTCCCGGTCCCGGGTGCTCCCTGCACGCAGATGGTGTCCTCGACCCCGGCCCGCACGATCACGTCCTGCTCCGGCTGGATCGTCGCCACGATGTCGCGCATCGGCCCGGACCGCGGCCGCTCGATCTCCGCATCCAGGATGTCGCTGTGCTCCTCCACGGCGCCCGGAGCGGTCAGATCCTCGTCCTCGAAGGCGGTCATCTCGCCGTGCGTGAACCCGAACCGGCGGCGCACCCCGACGCCCATCGGCTCGGTCCGGCTGGCCCGGTAGAACGGCACCGAGATCTCGGCCCGCCAGTCCACCACCAGCGGCTCGCCCGCGTCGTCGTTCACGTGCCGGCGGCCGATGTGGAACGTCTCCGGCGCGGGCTCCAGGTAGTCCAACCGGCCGAAGAACAGCGGCACGTCCGGGTCGTCCTCGAGCTCCTTCATCCGCCGCCAGATCGCCGCCTTGAGGAACTCCGTGTTCACCGGGTCCGCACTGGCGATCTCCAGTGACCCGGTCTTCTGCCGCATCACGGCCAGCGCGGCGCGCGACGTACGGAGATAGTCCTTTTCGCTGGAGAGGATCGGATCGTCAGGGGGCATGACAGGACCTCCGCAATGCGGTCGACGGTCAGGGAAGCCCCGCCACGTTACTTGAGCACAAGCTCCGGCGAAACCGAATTATCCCCGTCGCCGTCCCGGCCGCGGGACCGGTTGCGGACCTTGGCTCGCGGCGTGTCGCTGCGCAGCCCGGGCCGCAGTAGCAGCGGCAGGCTGATCGCGAGCAGGATCAGGACCACGATGCCGTCCAGCCAGTAGTGGTTCGCCGTCACGACCACCACGCCGAAGGTGATGATCGGGTGCAGCAGCCACAGCCAGCGCCACTTGGTCCGGGTGATCAGGATCATCGACAGGGCGATCAGAGCTGCCCAGCCGACATGCAGGCTCGGCATCGCGGCGAACTGGTTCGCCACCCCGCTCGAGTTGTCCGCCCCGTACACCGACTGGCCGAACCGCAGGCCGGTGTCCACGAAGCCGGGCATCATCCGCGGCGGAGCCAGCGGGAAGACCATGTGACCGATCAGGGCGAGCCCGGTCAGCGAGACCATCGTCCAGCGAACCCGTGGATAGGCGTTCGGGCGCCAGATGCTCAGCCAGAGCAGGACCGCGCCGGTGAGCGGCGCGTGCACGGAGGCGTAGTACAGGTTGGCCCCTTCGACCACATGTGGCAGTTGGAGCGCGGCGTGCTGGATCGATGCCTCGTCGGGCAGATGCATCCAGCGCTGGAACGACAACACCTCACGGGCATGGTCGAACGCCGATCCCGTGTGCTTCCCGGCGAACTGCCGGCCCAAGCTGTAGAGACCGAAAAGGGTGGCGAGCAGGACTACTTCTCGTACCACCCTCCACACCACCGGCGCGGGCCCCGAAGAGGCCCGCCCCCTTTCCCCCGCCAGTTCCACCTGCTCCAGTGCGTGTGTCCCCATACCCCTCGACGGTACCGGTCGGAGCGTCAGGTTTGGCCCAGGCTGAACCCTGATGTTGCCCTGGGCAACCCCCGAACCACGCTTCGTGACCGGACCATCACCCCCCTTTGTGTGTCGGCGTAAATCCCTCTTTCAACGCAAACCCCCGAGCCGCGCGGGTCATTCCAGGATGACTGTCTGATCACACCTGCGGGAGACTGTGCTGCCATGAAGCCTTTCGGAGTACTGCTCGCAGCCGGCGCCGGGACACGGATGGGGCAGCCGAAGGCCCTGGTGCGCGATGCCGACGGTGTGCCGTGGGTGGTGAGATCCGCCCGCGTACTGCGCTCGGGCGGGTGCGACACGATCGCCGTGGTAGTCGGTGCCGCCGCCGACGAGATCTCGGCCCTGCTGGTGGACGAGAACGTCGTGATCGTGCCGTCGCCCGAGTGGACCGTGGGGATGTCCGCCTCGCTGCGTGCGGGGCTGGACTGGGCGGCGACCACCGAGGCGGACGCCGCCCTGGTGCACCTGGTGGACATGCCGGACGTCGGACCGGACGTCGTACGGCGGGTCGTCGCGGCCGGCGGTCCCGGCGACGCGGCACTGGCACGAGCGGGATACCACGGCAGGGCCGGGCACCCGGTGCTGATGGGCCGGGTGCACTGGGAGCAGGCGAAGGCGGCCGCCACCGGGGACCGCGGCGCCGGCTCCTACCTGAAGCGAGCCGGCTGCCCCCTGATCCCCTGCGAAGACCTTGCCTCAGGCAACGATCAGGATACGTGAGCGGTCCGTCACCGGCCGGCTCTCACGACAACACAACCGACACGACCCGCCAGCCCTGAGACCCCCCAAATCTCCCGGACTTTCCAGTCGGCCCCCCGGAGTTCACAGCCGGCCGATCCCTCAGGTTCGAGGAGACCGGGACCGGGTGGTCAGCTGGTGAAGAGGTTTTCGGCGTCGACGATGGTGTAGGCGTAGCCCTGTTCGGCGAGGAAGCGCTGGCGGTGGGCCGCGAACTCGGCGTCGACGGTGTCGCGGGCGACGATCGAGTAGAACCGTGCAGTGCGGCCGTCACCCTTCGGGCGCAGTACGCGACCGAGGCGTTGCGCCTCCTCCTGGCGGGAACCGAAGGTGCCTGACACCTGCACCGCGACGGAGGCCTCAGGCAGGTCGATCGAGAAGTTGGCGACCTTGCTGACGACGAGCATGTTGATCTCGCCGGTGCGGAACGCCTGGAACAGCCGCTGCCGCTCCTTGACCGTCGTCTCGCCCTTGATCACCGGGCACTCGAGCCGCTCACCGAGCTCGTCGAGCTGGTCGATGTACTGCCCGATCACCAGCATCGGCTCACCCTTGTGGTGCTCGGCGATCTGCTGGACCAGCCTCGACTTGGCCGGCGTCGACGCGGCCAGCCGATACCGGTCCTCGGGCTCGGCCGTCGCGTAGACGAACCGCTCGGTCTGCTCGAGGTCGACCCGGACCTCGACGCAGTCCGCCGGCGCGATCCAGCCCTGCGCCTCGATGTCCTTCCACGGCGCGTCGTACCGCTTGGGCCCGATCAGCGAGAACACGTCGCCCTCGCGCCCGTCCTCGCGGACCAGCGTCGCGGTCAGCCCGATCCGCCGCCGGGTCTGCAGATCCGCCGTCATCCGGAAGATCGGCGCCGGCAGCAGGTGGACCTCGTCGTACACGATCAGGCCCCAGTCGCGCGCGTCCAGCAGCTCGAGGTGCGTGTAGACACCCTTCCGCCGCGTCGTCATCACCTGGTACGTCGCGATCGTGACCGGGCGGATCTCCTTGCGCGCGCCGGAGTACTCGCCGATCTCTTCCTCGGTCAGCGTGGTCCGCTTGAGCAGCTCGTCCTTCCACTGCCGCGCGGACACCGTGTTCGTCACCAGGATCAGCGTGGTCGCCGACGCCTGCGCCATCGCGGCCGCCCCGACGATCGTCTTGCCCGCGCCACACGGCAGTACGACGACGCCCGAGCCGCCGTGCCAGAACGCGTCGGTGGCCTGCTGCTGGTACGGCCGGAGGTCCCAGCCGTCCTTGACGAGGTCGATCTTGTGCGCCTCGCCGTCGACGTACCCCGCGAGGTCCTCGGCCGGCCAGCCGATCTTCAGCAGCGTCTGCTTCAGGTGGCCACGCTCGGACGGGTGCACCAGTACGGTGTCGTCGTCGATCCGCGCCCCGATCATCGGCTTCACCTTGGCCGACCGCAGCACCTCCTCGAGCACCGGCCGGTCCGTGGTGACGAGCACCAGGCCGTGCTGCGGATGCTTCTCTAGCCTGAGCCGCCCGTAGCGGTCCAGCGTCTCCGCGATGTCGACCAGCAGCGAGTGCGGCACGGGGTACCGGCTGTAGCGGAGCAGTACGTCGATGACCTGCTCGGCGTCATGCCCGGCGGCCCGGGCGTTCCACAGCCCCAGCGGCGTCAGCCGATAGGTGTGCACGTGCTCCGGCGCCCGCTCCAGCTCCGCGAACGGCGCGATGGCCTTCCGGCAGTCGGTGGCGTCCGGGTGAGCGGTTTCCAGCAGCAACGTCTTGTCGGACTGAACAATCAACGGACCGTCGGTCACCGCGAGATCTCCCGTCAGCAGCTACGGGCGAAGATCTCCGCCCGACCCTCCATTGTGCCCGCTCCCGCCAAACCACCGGCCTCCCGCCGGCTCCCGGCGAGAGGGCGAAAGAGATGAGCCACCACTCACTCGTGGATTTGCGTTCCCGGCAATCGCTTTCCCTGCCCCAATTCCACGACTCGACGAACGAGGCGACGAACGAGGCGACGGCGAGCGGGTGGGGCACCCGGGTGCGGGATTACCTGTCGACGGGGCGGGCGGCGGCGATTCGGTGGAGGGCGTAGGTGCGGGGTTGGTCGGCGGCTTCGTCGTAGGCGGTTAGCCAGCCGTCGGCTACGCGGACGGGTTCGACGATGCGTTCGGCGGAGTTGCCGTTGTGGTCCACGTAGGAGATCCAGGTGCGGGTGTTCGCCTCGGCGGCTTCGCTGAGGATGCTGATGGTTTCGGCGGGGGCGGTGGTGTCGCCGAAGGTGTGTTCGGCCGGGCGTTCGGCGGCTACGCGATCGCCGGCGCGGACGCGTTCGATCACGGCCTGCACCTGGTCCTCGGTGAGTTCCACCGTGTTGTCGGCGAAGTCCCGGCTGGTACGGCGACGCGGTGGTTCGCCGCGGCGGTTGCCCGCGGCCGTCACGTGCACGACTCCGTCGAAGGTCTCCCCGAGCGGCGCCAGCCCGGCCTCGCGCAGCCGGCTCAGCACCTGGTCGGGCGGTGACGGCGACACCACCACGGTCGGCGCGAGTCGCCGGAAGCGGATGCCCGGCAGGTTCGTGCTCAGCAAGCCGTTCAGCACGTTCTCGTCGTCACACCGCAGGTACGTTGACGCCGCCCCGATCCGCAGTACTCCGTGCCTGCGCGCGACGTCGTCGATCAGGTAGGTCAACGGCTGCGGGACAGGAGTCCGCGAGTGCTCGGCCAGCCACTTGTGCAGCTGGTCGCTGGTCCGCCCGAGGTCGAAGGCGCGGCGCACCGAGCCCTCGCTGAAGCGAAATACCCCACCGCCGCCGTGCGACTCCACGTCAGCCATCGCGACAAGCTCATCCTGTACTGCGCGGACGAGCGGCCCGGGTGCCACCGCGGTCAGGTCAGCCTGCAGCAGCACCTCCGAAACGGGCTCAGGAACAAGCGGCTGGATCGCGGCGGCCAAGTCGTCCACGCTCGGCTCGTCCTTCAGGAGCACGTGCGCGTGGGACGCCAGAGCCCCGAGCCCGGTGAGGCCGAGCAGCGCGGCCTCGGTGATGGTCCACTCGACCAGGTCGTCGCGGAACTGGCCGCCCCGGCGCGGGCGATGCCAAGCGACCCAGGTGACGACGGATTCGCTCGCGGGCGCTGTCCCCGGGTCTGCCTCGGACAGAGCGCGCAGGGTGAGCTGCCGGATCTCCGGAGCCAGCAGTCGCTCCAGGTCGGGAGCCAGCGCGTTCACCAGTCGTTCGCGGGCAGCGGCAGTCGCACCGCCGCTGTCCCGTCGACCGATCAGCCCGATGGCCCGCAGCCCGGTGAGCCACGCGTTGACCAGTGCGGCCCACCGATGAGCGGTGTCCAGCTCCAGCCAGTCGTCATACGAACCAGTGGGCAGCCACAGCTCGTTCGTCCCCACCTCGACCGCCGCAACCAGCCCGGCGGAGTACGCGATCTCCAGTACGGCGGCGGCCGCCGGCTCATCGGCGCCGATCTTCGTGGCCAGGCTGCGGAGCTCCCGTACGCCGATGCCACCAGTACGCAGTACCGGCGGTGGTTCCGTTCCCAGCTGCTCCAGTGCGCGGTCAACCTGGCGCACGAGGTCCAGCGCGGCGCCGGCGGCGGCGCGGTCGGCAATGGATGCCGACACCTGCTTGCCGTCGAGCGGAGGCGGTGTCGGCCGAGTGGACGCCAGTACGCGCCCACCACGAAGGTGCAGCCCGATCTGCCGCGGCAGGACGACAGTGCTCGGATCCTTCGGTACTACGAGCCCGCGCGCGAGCAGTTGCTCCACCGGAGTACGGGCGGAGGCGATCGTCACCGGACGTTCGGCCTTCTCGACAGAGCCGGTCGGCGGTCCCCAGGTGAGCTTGGCGAGGACCTCGCGTGCTTCCGGTCCGGCGTCCTCGATCAGCTGGTCCAGGTCACCGAAGTGGCGAGTGGTGATCGGGCCAAGGCCGGCTGGTGTCGGCCCGAGCAGTTCGTGCACGGCCCGGATCGGGCGGAGGTCGTCCTCGTTGCCCCAGACGAGGGCGAGCGCCAGCAGTTCGGCGATCCGCGGCTTGACCACCTCGACGGGCTGGTCGACACCCTTGGCCAGGGCTGCGAGGTCTACAGGTTCGGGCAGTGCGGACAGGGCCTCCAGCAGGTCGACGCCGAATTCGTCGAGCCTGTTGATGGCCCGGGCCGCGGAAGCGTTGGTGGTCGCACGGGCCGCCAGTTGGCCGGTGTCGGCCGGGATCGGGGTTGCCAGGTCTGGCCGGTGCCGGAGCAACTGGCCGAGGGCAGCGTCGTCCCAGCTGCGCAGTGCCTCGGCGAGGGTGCGTGGGCGGGTCCGCTCGGAATTGCTCATCCCTCCAACGGTACGGCCCCCGCCCCAGTGCACACGACCGGCCGCCGAACTCTTGTCCCTGCAATGCGCTTTCCGGCCCGGGATCCGCAGCGGCGGGACCGCTGCGACCTCAGGCGTCTAGTCGGTGAGCTCCCGGGTGTCGCCCGGCTTCCAACCGACGTCGGCCAGGATCCGCTCGACGGTCTGTTCCAGAGTGCTGTACCGGTCGATGACCTCCTCGCCGACGCCGGACAGCACGTCGAGATCCTGGTACCACGACCGCATCGCCTCGCTGCCGACAACTTGGCCAGTTCACGCAGGAGGATAGGGCTACTTGGGGGCAGGTTCCGCGGCGCCGACCGAGCCGATCCGGTGGAAGCCGACCCGCTCGTAGACGGCGGCGACCGCATCGCTGTCGGCGGACAGCAGCACCAGGTCGATCCCGTTCGCGAAGGCGTGCTCGGCCAGACAACTTGTCACCGCGGCGGCCAGTCCCTGCCTGCGCATCGCCGGCAACGTGGCCACGCCGACGATCTCGGTGGCGTCGCCGACCGGCTGGTGGCTCCCGCTCGCGAGCATCCCCCGGTGGTCGTAGGCGCCGGCGGTGATGGAGATCCCCGCCTGAGCCCGTTCGAGCAACGCGGCCGCGGTCTCGTCGGAGATCTCGGCGAGGTTGGCATCACGGGCCTCCGTGCCGCCGTCGCCGATCGCGGTACCGGGAGTTCCGAAGCCCACCGAGGCGACGGCGCGGGCCTCCCGCAGTACGGACTCGGCGGTGGGCAGGATCGCGCACTCGACAGCGGCGGTCACCGGCTTGAAGTCCGCCCGGTCCAGCACCAGCAAGGGGTGCTCGCGCACCTCGAGTCCGGCGGCCGCGGCGGCCGGGCCGAGGGAGGGGCAGGTGTCGACGACCCACTCGAGGCTGAACGGCAGCCCGAGTTCGTCGTTGCGGGCCCGCACCTTCTCGACGTCGCCGGGCTCGATCGTGGCACCCGAGCCGGGGATCGGGCGGGCGTAGTACGGCCAGATCGTGGTCGAGCGGAAGAGCGTGAACGGTCCCACCTGCTGTCCGGTCGCCCCGGACAACGGGGCCGCGTGCAGGTAGTCGTCGACTCTGGAAAGGATGCTCATCACTGGCAGTGAAGCAGCCGCCGTCGCACCCGACAACCGAATATGTCGAGATCCGGTGAGCGGCGCCGACGTCGTCTGTGCAGGGGCGGGCGCCTCTGCGGGAGGAGGACGGACATGCTGACAGTGAGGTCTGCGGACGGGACACCGATCGCGTACGAGCGGTCGGGCAGCGGTGAGCCGCTGATCCTGGTCGGGGGAGCGCTCTGCGTTCGCGCGTCGACTGGGCCGCTCGGCGAAGCGCTGGCGCCGAACTTCACGGTCGTCTCGTACGACCGCCGCGGCCGGGGCGACAGCGGTGACACCGACTCGTACGCCGTCGCTCGCGAGGTCGAGGATCTCGGCGCGCTGATCACCGCACTAGGCGGTACTGCGGCCGTGTACGGGCATTCGTCGGGCGCGGCCCTGGTGGTCGCGGCGGCCGCAAGTGGGCTGCCGATCACCAAGGTGGTCCTGCATGAGCCGCCGTACGGGGAGGACGACGAGGAGTCGAAGCGCGAGTCGGACGAGGCCGGCGCGACGGTGATCAGGCTGCTGGCGGAGTACCGGCGGGTGCAGGCGGTCGAGGCGTTCCTGCTGATGGCCGGGATGCCGGCGGAGGATGCTGCGGAGCTGGCGGCGGGGCCTGGGATGGCCGAGGTCGCCCACACCTTGGCCTACGACTTCGCGGTGATGGACCACGGGGCACCCGGCGGGGTGGTGCCGTTCGAGTTGCTCAGCAAGGTGACGCAACCCGGTCTGGTGGTCTGCGGATCTGTGAGCCCGCCGTTCATGACCGAGGCGGCCCGGAAGGTCGCGAAGGCGTTGCCCGGCGGTCGGTTGGTGGAGCTGGATGGCCAGCACCACGTGGTGCCACCGGAGGTCCTGGCACCAGTATTGATGGACTTCCTCAAGGCCTGAAACGCCGATCGGGCTGCACATCCCCCGCGCAGATGTGCAGCCCGATCTGGAGTTCAGTCGGCGAGGATCTCGATCGAGTCCACCCGGTCCGGGTAGAACGCGACGTGGTCCCGGATGTCGGCCACCGGGTCGTACGGGCTCTCGTAGGTCCAGACCGCGTTCACGGTCTTCTCGCCGCCCGGGATGACGCTGTAGTACGACGCATCGCCCTTGTACGGGCAGTAGCTCTCGTGGGTGGTGCGCTCGAGGGCCGTCATGTCGACGTCCTTGCGCGGGATGTACTGCACGGCCGGATAGCTGGCCTCCTGCAGCGACAGCGCGTCCCGGCTGTCCGCGATGACCTGGCCCGCGACCTTCACGACCACCCGGTCCGGGTTCTTCTGCACCGTGATCGGGTGGTCCGGACCCGGAATCTTGACCGGCTTGTCAGACATAGCTCAGCTCCCAAGACGTGCGAGATCGACTGTTCACATCTCAACAACCGCGCGCGCCGGCAGCACATTCCGGACCTGCGGAATCAGATCGCCGGAATCAGATCGGCAGCAGCTTCACGACGAGGCAGGGGCCGCCGTCGAACGTGCCGCCGTCGATGCCCAGCGCCAGGCCGTCGGAGTACAGCAGCGGACCGGTCAGGTATGCCGGGTCGATGCCGAGCTGGTCCGCCACGATGCTGTGGCCGTGCACGATCCGCCGGCCGCCGAGGCGCTCCAGCAGTTCGGCCGCGATCACCGGGCCGGCCTCGCCGCGGAACGCGTACCGGGACGTCATCCGGCGCCACATCTCCCACCAGACGACGATGCTGTCGCTGTGCAGGTCGGCCCGGGCGGCCTGGTTGATCTCCTCGATCGAGTCCCCCCACTCGAGGTACTCCTCGGTGTCGGAGTGCATCAGCAGGTGGTCCGCGTCGAGCCCGAGCATCGGCCGGTCGATCAGCCAGGCGACGTCCTCGTCGGTGAGCAGTTCCTGGTCACGGTCCTGGCCGCCGTTCAGCGCCCAGCTGCGCTCGAAGCTGCGGGAGGTGATCCCCTCGTGCGGCACGAAGGTGTCGCCGAACTTGCGCATCCCGAGCGCCAGGATCTCGTGGTTGCCCAGCAGCACCTCGACCGCGCCCTCGCCGTCTGCCGCCTGCTCGGCCAGCCGGCGCACCATCCGCAGTACTCCGATGCCGTCCGGGCCGCGGTCGAAGAAGTCGCCGAGGAACCACAGCCGGGAGTCCTCGCCGGACCAGTTGCCCTCGGCGTCGATCAGGCCGGCCTCCTGCAGCGCCGCGGTCAGCTTCTCCGGATGACCGTGGACGTCACTGACCGCGTACGTCGCGGTCACGCGGGGGTCACCCCTGCAGCGTCAGTACGATCAGTACGACGTTGAGGGCCGTGACGGCGGTCGCTACCAGGCATGCGGTGAGAGTAGTCGGCCACTGGTTGACAAGGGCGCCCATGACACGCTTGGACGCCGTCAGTCGCACCAACGGCCACAGGACGCAGGGGATGCCGAAGCTCAGCACCACCTGGGAAACGACCAGCGCCCGGCTCGGGTCGATCCCGATCGCGAGGACCACCAGCGCGGGCAGCAGCGTGATCAGCCGGCGCACGGCGAGCGGGATGTGCCGCTTCCAGAAGCCTTCGAGGATCACCGAACCGGCGTACGTGCCGACCGAGGACGAGGCGAAGCCGGACGCGAGCAACGCGAGCGCGAACAGTAGAGCAGCCAGACCGCCGAGGCGGTCCCCGATCGCGGTGTGGGCGGCCTCGAGGGAGTCGGCGCCGGTGCCCTCGAGGGCGGCCGCGGCCAGGACGACCATCGCGAGGTTGACCGCGCCGGCCAGAGCCATGGCGACCGCCACGTCCAGCCGTGTGGCCCGGAGTACACGCTGCTTTCCTGAGGTCGAGCGGATGGACTTCCAGTGCCGGTCGGTGACCAGGGCACCGTGCAACCAGATGGCGTGCGGCATCACTGTCGCGCCGAGCATGCCGGCGGCAAGCACCAGCGACTCGGTGCCGTCCAGGCGCGGGACGAGACCGCTGACGATCCCGGAGCCGGACGGGTGCGACTGGATGGTGGAGACGACGAACCCGACCAGGACGACCGCGAGCAATCCGACGATGGCCGCCTCGAACGGGCGTTGACCGCGCTTCGACTGGTAGATCAGCAGGGCGAACGAGACCGCCCCGGTGATCACCCCGCCGAGCAGCAGCGGGATCCCGAACAGCAGGTTGAGCGCGATCGCGCCGCCGACCACCTCGGCCAGGTCGGTCGCGACGGCAACCAACTCGGCCTGCGCCCACAGTCCGGTCGAGGTGGAGCGACTGAAGTGGTCGCGGCACAGTTGCGGCAGCGTCCTACCGGTGGCGATGCTCGCCTTCGCTGCCAGGTACTGCACCAGCACGGCCATCAGGTTCGCGCCGACCACGACCCAGCAGAGCAGATAGCCGTACGTCGCCCCGGCCGCGATGTTGGTGGCGAAGTTGCCGGGGTCGACGTACGCGACGGCCGCCACGAAGGCAGGGCCGAGCAGCAGCAGACCTGAACGGTTCAGCTGCCGACGCAACGGTGCCGGTGCATACATGGGGAGAGTGTGTACCAGGTGACGGACAGTTCAGCCGTCTGTCTGAAAATGAGACGACTCAGGTACCCGTCTTGGTGGTGCCCAGAACCTTGGTGGCCTTCGCGGCGGCGTCGATGGTCGGCTCCTCGATGTCGGCCGAGCTGTCGAAGGCCATGCTGAGCACCACGTCACCGAGGCCGGCGAACACGAAGGTGATCTCGAAGCCCTCCAGCGGACCGCTCGTCGCGGCGAACCGGGCCGCCACCGGGCTGGTGCCTGCCTTGGGCGGAGCCACCTCGGTGACCGATACCGGGGACGTCCCCGCGCCGGGGATGGTGATGGAGGCCTTGCGGCAGGACTCGATCGCCTTCCGGGTGGTGGCGAGCAGAGTCGCGGTGGCAGCCGGGGTGCCCATCGCGTCCAGCGACTCCTGGACGTACGGCCCTTCCTGACCGCCGGAGAAGACCCGGATGGCCTCGGCCTTCGAGCCCGGCGCGGTCTTGGCGTTGAAGAGCCGGACCATGCTCGCGCACTTCGGGTCCTTGGACGTCAGCTTGGTGCCGTCGTCCTCCTCGTTCGGCTCGACCTGGAAGCCGGGCGGGAGATCGGCGAGGGCCAGCAGCGCCTTGGTCAGCTCGGCCGCGGTGCGCGGCTTGGCGACCGGAGCGGACGGCGTGCTCGCCGGCGTCGAAGGAGCCGGTGCCGAGCTGGGCGGCGGCGTCGACGAGGTGCTGGTGCTCGGGGCCTGCGAGCCGGCGTCGTCCGAGTCGCCCGAGCAGGCGACGAGCACCAGAGCGAGCCCTGCGGCAAGGACGGAAGAGAAGAGAGAACGCTTGTTTACCACGGGATTGACCTCCTGGCCGGACAAGGGGGACGGTCGCCCTCAGACGGCCCCCGCTCACCCCGGCCATAGCGTAGAGACCGGAAGGGTCACCGCCGCCCGACGCCCGCGCGGACGGTGACCGAAGTCTCAGGCCCAGGGCCAGCGGACTTCCAGGGAGATCTCGACGGTCTGCTCGCCCGGGGTGACCGACAGCTCGGGCGCGAACCCGTCGCCGGCCTTGGCCGACTGGAGCTGGAACGGCGCGTGGCCGTAGGTCTCGGAGACGGCGGCGATGGAGCCGATCGACTGGCCCGCCAGCGTGGCGAGCTGGTCCGCCTTCGTCCGGGCCTGCGCGAACGCGAGCTCGCGCGCCCGGTCCATCAGCGCCCGCTTGTCCTCCACGTCGAACTGCAGGTGGTCCAGCCCCAGGTTGTTGCCTGCAGCATCCACCGCGGCGTTCAGCAACCGGCCGAACCCGGTCAGGTCCTTGGTCGTCACGATCATCGAGTGCGACGCGCGATAGCCCGCGACGGACATCGAGTCGGCGTACTGCGGATACACGTTCACCGAGCTGGTGTAGATGTCGGCCGCCGCCACACCTTGGGCGCGGAGTGCGGCGTTCACCGCGTCGGTTCGTTCGGCCACCTGCGCGACCGCGGCGGCCACGTCGGCGGCGTCGTGCCCGACGCTCAGGTTGAGGCGGAGGACATCGGCCGGCGCGGTGGCCTGACCGGTCCCGGTGACGGTGATCCCAGAGTCCATGCCCGCCAGTCTGACAGCCGGCCACCTCTCACGCCGTACTTCGCCGCCCAGCGCGCCCCGAACCCTTCACCCAGTCACCGTTTCCTGGTCAGCTGGCGGAGGGCCTGGCGTCGCCTGGTCGGCGCAGGCTGCCTGATCACCAGACCCCAGGGAGAGTTTCGATGCGAAGCAAAACGTTGCTGGCGACCGTGATGGCGGGAGCGCTGCTGACCGGTCTGACCGTGGCCGGCGCCGACGCCACCGGCCGCGACGACAGAGTGGCCCAGGCCTTCGGAGCCACCACCCGCAGTACCGCGTGGTCGCAGGTGGCACGGATCCCGTTGCGGTTCCCGACCTACCACCCGCAGGGGTTCGCGTTGGTGGGAGACCTGATCTTCCTGTCCAGCGTGGAGGTGCTCGAGGCGCCGGTGCCCTACCCGAAGCCGGTCGACGGGTACGACCGCAGCCCGGGCAAGGGGATCGGCCACCTCTTCGTAATGGACCGGCAGGGCAACCTGAAGAAGGACATCCGCGTCGGCGAGGGTACGGCGTACCACCCGGGTGGCATCGACTACGACGGGGAGAACGTGTGGGTCCCGGCCGCGGAGTACCGGCCGAACTCACGGGCCATCGTCTACAAGGTGAACCCGAAGACGTACAAGGTCACCGAGCAGTTCCGGGTGAAGGACCACGTCGGCGGGGTGGTCCGCGACCGGCGTACCGGGCTGGTGCACGGCGTCAGCTGGGGGTCGCGCACGCTGTTCGAGTGGACGGCTTCCGGCAAGCAGTTGGCGGCTGAGGCCAACCAGAGCCACCTGCTGGACTACCAGGACTGCGACTACGTGAGCCGGAGCAAGCAGTTGTGCGGTGGAGTCACCGGCCTGCCGACCGCAACCGGGGGCAGCTACGAGCTCGGCGGCCTCGCACTGCTCGACCTCAAGGACCACAACCGGATCCTGCACGAGATCCCGTTCCCTGCCTTCTCCACGGCCGGGCACTCGGTCACTCGCAACGCGGTCGCGATGGAGGTCGACGGCACGAAGCTCCGGCTCTTCACGGCTCCTGACGACGGCGAGGGAGCCAGCGGCACCGAGCTGCTGATCTACGAGTCGCCGATCAGCTAGCGCGGGGCACGATCCGGGCAGGGATGTCGTGCTGGTGGCAGAGGGCCAACAGCCCGGTGCCGTCGATCAGCTGCAGCGGCTTGCCGTTGGCGAACTGGTAGCTGGACGGCCCGAAGCCACTGGTGGTGATCAGGATGCCCTTGGTCGCCCCGGCGTCGAGCACGGTGCCGAAGAGGTCCCGCACCGCGGAGGGCGGCACGGTGCGGGTGTAGAGCTTCGCCTGGACGACGAACTTGCCGCCGGTGATAGGCCTCGGGTCGTAGGCCACGCAATCGATTCCACCATCGTTGCCACGACGGAACAGGCGGGTCTCGAGGCCCATCCGGCTCAGCAGGTTGTGCACCAGGTGCTCGAACTCGTCCGGGGTGAGCTCCAGCAGGTTGGGCCGGCTGTCGATCTCGCTGATCACGTCCATCGGCTCGATGGCGCGGGGATCCGCCAGATCGAAGTCCAGCAGAGGTTCGACCGGCTGCAGCTCCTCCGGGTGCCGGGAGACCTCCGCGGCGAAGTAGTGCCGTACGCACGCGACCGGGTCGAGCTGGTCGAGCACCAGCGACTGGAACTGCTCGCGGGTCGCCCGCAGCGTGATGAGACACGGCCGCACCATCCGCCCGGTGGCCAGGTCCACCGACTCCACCATGCCGTTGAAGACCACCGTCTCGACCACGTCGTACCGGTCGTTGCCGAAGACGAGGTGCAAGGCCCGCAGCGCGAGCTGGGCTACGAGCTGCTGGTAGAGCAGCCGGATCTCCTTGTCCGGCCGCGGCACCGGGACCACCGAGTCCCGCTCCTTGTCATACCGGTACGCCGCTTCGGCCGGTACGACGGTCAGGTCCGGCAGGTCCCACTCCAACGCCAGCAGGGTGGACTCCGGGACATAGCCGGCCCTCCGGCGGCGCGGGAAGTCGAGCGGCTCGGCAGCGCGGTCGAGCGCCTTCTGGAAGTAGCGGCTCACCGCTCGCCGGTCGCGGGATTCCACGGCGCGCTGGTACTCGTCGATCCGCGCGTGCTGCTCGGCGGTGGCGTCGTCGAGCCGGCGTTGCTGCTCCGCCTGGTCCCGGGTGGCCCGGGCGACCCTGGTACGGCGGGTCTCCTCGGCGGCCCGGTGCCGCTCGATCGCCTCGGCGAACCTGTCCTCGGCCTCCGCCAGCCGTCGGGCATACCGCCGCTCACCGCCGAACCAGCCCACCACCGGCCGGGGACCAGGTGGCGCGAAGGCCGCCCACATCGGCCCCGGCCGCGGTACCAGATCCGCCTCCGGCACGGCCGGTGGCGCCCGGCGAGGCGCGCGCTTCAACCTCTGCAGATCGGTGCCCCGAACCTCGGTGGCGAGAGCGGCAGTCAGCACTCCTTGCAATGCCAGGACACGCTCGGCCACCGCAGCGCTTCGCTGCGCCGCCTCCGCGGTGCGGCCAGGCGGACACTCGCTGCGGGCATGCCGTTCGGTCGACCAGCCCATGCCTCACACCCCTCCCTACAAGCGTAACCACTCCACCACGCTCCGCGATCGCGCCACACGGAGAGTTGGTCATGACATTGCTTGCCGTCCACATCCAGTTTCCCCGAACTCGAACAACTGTTCGCATCTGGGACGGTGGCTGGGTTCCAGGCTGGGTTCCAGGCGGCGGCGTTGAAGAGGTCCAGGTCGTTCGTCAGTTCGGCGGCCTCGAGGAACTCCTGTGCTTTGGTCAGGTGGGCTCGGGCGGCGTCCAGTGCCTTCATCAAGCAGTCTTTCGGTTCAGGGTCTGGCGGGGTGGTGCGCCGGCGACGGGGAGGGCGTCGCGGCGGAGTTCGGTGACGAGGCGTTCTCCGCGACGGACGAGTTGCTTCAGTTCGCGACTGCTGTACTCGACGATCTCGCAGGGGTTGCCCGTCCAGCGGGTAGCGTGCTCGGCAAGGGTCTCGACCTGCAGCAGCCACTGGGGATCGGATTCGGCGATGTCATCCGGGCGTACGACCAGGATGTCGATGTCGCTGTCTGCTCCACCCTGCCCGCGTGAGGTGGAGCCGAACAACCAGACCGCGGCAGCCGAGATCTCCCAGGTCTCGGCCTCGGCCCGCAGGCGATCGACGAACCGGTCGCGGAGGTTCGCCAGCTCTTCGATCGCCGGGGCGGCGACGTGATCCCGATTCAAGGTGTAGAGCTTTGCCCGGCCTGCCGGTTCGGAACTGACCACGCCGTTGCGGACCAGGTCGTCCAGCACCTTCTGTACGCCGCTGGTGCTGGCAGGCGTGTGAAGAAGGCCTGCCAGGGCTCGGCCGGTCAACGCAGTGTCAGTCTGGGCGAGCACACTGAGAACTCGCCCGTGGAGTCCAGGGAAAACGGTCGATATCGGCTCCGAGAACTGCATTATGCTCACCTCTCTCATTGACCACTATAACGGGCATATGACCACTTGAGAGGTCATATGCCCACTCAAGTGAACAATCGGGGAGTCGGCCCTTGTCGGGGTCGGCGGCGGGGGCCACGATGGCGGGATGAGGCTGCCTTCTTATGCGTCCGGGGTTTCCGAGGTGCCGTTGCTGGGGGAGACGATCGGAGAGAACCTCAGACGGACGGTCGCGCAGTACGGGGACCGGGAGGCGCTGGTCGAGGTCGCGAGCGGGCGGCGGTGGACGTACGCCGAGTTCGGGGTCGCGGTGGACACCTTCGCGCGCGGGTTGATGGGGCGCGGGATCGCCAAGGGGGACCGGGTCGGGATCTGGGCGCCGAACTGCGCCGAGTGGACCATCAGCCAGTACGCGACCGCTGCGATCGGCGCGATTCTGGTCAACATCAACCCGGCCTACCGGACCCACGAGCTTGCCTATGCGCTGAACCAGTCGGGTGTGAAGGTGCTGATCTCCGCCACCGAGTTCAAGACGAGCGACTACCGCAAGATGGTCGACGAGGTCCGGCCGGACTGCGCCGCGCTCGAGGACGTCGTCTACATCGGTACGCCGGACTGGGACGCGGTGGTCTCCGCGGCCTCCACGGTCAGCCAGGAGCAACTGGACGAGCGAGCGGCGCAGCTGAGCTTCGACGACGCGATCAACATCCAGTACACGTCCGGGACCACCGGATTCCCCAAGGGCGCGACGCTCTCGCACCACAACATCCTGAACAACGGCTACTTCGTCACCGAGACGATCGGGTTCGGCCCTGACGACCGGCTCTGCATCCCGGTGCCCTTCTACCATTGCTTCGGCATGGTGATGGGCAACCTCGGCTGTACTACGCACGGCTCGTGCATGGTGATCCCTGCACCGGCGTTCGACCCGGCGGCCACTCTGAAGGCGGTCCAGGACGAGCGCTGCACCGGGCTGTACGGAGTGCCGACGATGTTCATCGCGGAGCTCGGTCTGCCCGACTTCGCGTCGTACGACCTGACGTCGCTCAGGACCGGCGTGATGGCCGGGTCGCCGTGCCCGATCGAGGTGATGAAGCGGTGCGTGTCGGACATGCACATGGCCGAGGTGGCGATCTGCTACGGCATGACCGAGACCTCGCCGGTGTCGACGCAGACCCGCCGCGACGACGACTTGGACCGCCGTACGTCGACCGTCGGCCGGGTGATGCCGCACGTCGAGGTGAAGCTGGTCGACCCGGCCACCGGGCTGGTCGTTCCACGCGGTGAGACCGGCGAGCTGTGCACCCGCGGGTACTCGGTGATGCTGGGCTACTGGGACGAGCCGGAGAAGACCGCCGAGGCGATCGACCAGGCCCGCTGGATGCACACCGGGGACCTGGCGGTGATGCGCGAGGACGGCTATGTGAACATCGTCGGCCGGATCAAGGACATGGTGATCCGCGGCGGCGAGAACGTGTACCCGCGCGAGATCGAGGAATTCCTCTACACCCACCCGGACATCGCCGACGTGCAGGTGATCGGCGTACCGGACGACAAGTACGGCGAGGAACTCTGCGCCTGGATCAAACTCAAGGACGGCGCCGATCCCCTCGACGCGGGCGCCATCAAGGAGTTCGCCACCGGCAAGCTCGCCCACTACAAGATCCCCCGCTACGTCCTCCTCGTCGACGACTTCCCGATGACAGTCACGGGCAAGATCCGCAAGGTCGAGATGCGCGAGAAGTCCCTGGACCTCCTCGGTCTCAGCTGACTTCGGGGTGCGCCTTGACGAGGCGCTTGAGGGCTCGGGCGCGCCAGGAGTCGGTGATGATCTCGCGGACTTCGTCGGTGTCCAGTTGGTCGAGCCAGGCGAAAACGGCCGCAGGGAAGGCCTTCCAGAGCGAATAGGCCTCGGGGTTGCTCGCAGCCAACCCCTCTCGGTCTACGGCCCAGAACTGCAGGAGTTCCCGGCCCTCGTCCCAGCGGAGCCGCGCGAACTGCCTGCCGGCGACGTCGTACGCGGGCGAGCCTTCATGCGCCTCGCCGGGCGTAGTTTCCGGCAGGCTCAGGGCGATCTTCCCGACGTCGTCCCAACTGGCCATCCGCGTCGTCCCTCCATCCGTCCGGCTCACTGTAGTGAGCATCGACTACCGGGACTTCCGGGCCCGGTGGGAAGCTCGTGCGGTCGAGCTCGGGGTCGCGCCGATCGTGCTCGGCCCGGTGGCCGAAGAGGCACACCTCGATCTCTACGACTCCTTGCGCTGAGAGCGTCAGCGGACGGCGGCCAGCGCCGCGGAGTCCTCGTCGCCGAAGACGTCCTCGAGTTTCTCGGGGGAGTAGTCGAGGTCGATACCGGCTACGTCGGCGCCGACGGCGGACTCGATCGCGCCGAGGCGGCGAGTGGCGCGGTCGCCGGCGTACGTCATCAAGGCCGTCGGGTCGATCTCCGGCGGGATCTCCGGCATGGTGTCCAGGGCCCACTGGATCTGGGTGAGGGCGTGCGGGAGCAGATCCTCCATCGTGTCGGTGACGACCTTCCAGTTGGACTCGTCGGCCGCGATGTGGCGTCGGCAGGTGAAAGTGCCCCAGGCCATGTGGCGGCGCTCGTCGTCGCCGATCCGGCGGATGAGTTCCTGCATGCCGGGCAGGACGCCGCGACCGGTGCAGAGCAGGTTCCACGCGTGGTAGCCGGTGAGGGCCAGAGTGCCTTCCACCACGTGGTTGTAGGTCACCGAGGCCCGGACCTGGTTCGCCGGTGACGGGTCGTCGGCGAGGGACCTCAGCGCCACCGGAAGAGCCTCGTAGAAGATCGCCCGGTAGCCGGGATTGCTCTCGATGTACTGGTGCAGGTCGACGGTCACGCCGATCGCGTCCAGCCACATCCGGAAGACCGCGGTGTGCTTGGCCTCCTCGAAGCAGAACTGGGTCAGGTACAGCTCGTCTCCGAACCGTCCCTCACTCGCCATCGCCTGCAGGAACGGCTGGATGTCCTCGGTGACCGCCTCCTCGCCGGCGATGAACTGCGCGCACAGCATCGACGCGGCCTCGCGCTCGTTGTCGGTGAAGGCCTGCCAGTCGCGGGCGTCCTGACTGAAGTCGATGTCGCGCGGGTTCCAGAACTTGCGGTTGCCCTTGTCGAACAGCCGCAGCGGCAGCGCGTCCCAGTTGAGACCGCCGGCCCGCAGCGAGCTGAAACCCTGCCGGTGAAGAGGATTGGTCGTCGTCGTCATGCCTACCTCCGAGAACTCAGACTGTTTCTTCAGCTGTTGCTGAGAAAGGGACCCAGAACCCGTGCCACCTGCGCCGCGACGACGGCCGGAGCCGCGCCGGGATTGACGATGTGGCTCAGTACGACGCGCAGCGCGATGTCCACGCAGGTGGTCGCGTCGTCGGCCGGGACCTCCGGCCAGTGTTCGCGCACGTGCGCGTCGAGCCGCTGGTGGCTCAGCTCCAGCACCTGCTGCCCCCGTGTGGTCAGCAGTTGACTGGCCTGGTCGGATCCCGGCTGGCCGAGCGCGGCCTTGATCAGCGGGTTGTCCGACGCAAGATTCAGGGCCCGCTCGATGGCGGCCCGGAGACCCTCGATGGGGTCGGCATGCTCGGCCAGCGCGGCGTTCACGTCGACCAGGAAGCGCTCGGTCTCGCGCGCGGCGACCGCCTGCAGCACCCCCCACTTGTCGCCGAACTCGTTGTAGACGGTCTGCCGGGACACCCCGGTCCGCCGCCCGACCTCGGCCATCCGGAGCCCGTAATACCCGCCGGCCACGATCGCGTCGTACGCGGCGTCGAGCAGTTCCTCGCGCAACCTGCGCTTGGTCCGATCGGCAAACGAGTCCATGCGGCCAAGGCTTTACATTTCATGCCTGGATGTCAAGAGTCCAGACATGACAATCAACTATGTCAACCTCTGGATGAGCGCGCTGGAAGGTGCCGGGCCGGGAAGAAGTAGGGTTGGGGACGTGTCAACCGCCGAGATCCAGCCGCCTTCCGTGACCACCGACGTGCCGGAGCTTGTTGTCGGGTTCGACCTGGACATGACGCTGATCGACTCGCGGCCGGGCATCGGGGCCGTCTGGGATCTGCTCGCGGCCGAGACCGGCGTACCGATCGACACCGACCTGGTGGTGAGCCGGCTCGGGCCGCCACTGACCTGGGAGATGGCGAACTGGTTCCCCGAGGAGCAGGTCGACGCGATGGTGTCGCGGTACCGCGAGCACTACCCGTCGCACGCGATCACCGGCAGCCTGCCGCTGCCTGGAGTGGCCGAGTCACTGGCCGCGATCCGGGCGCTCCGCGGACGCACGGTGGTGGTGTCGGCGAAGTACGCGCCGAGCGTGAAGCTGCACCTGGACCACCTCGGGCTGGACGTGGACGAGCCGATCGGCGATCTGCACGGCGCCGAGAAGGGCATCGCGCTGCGGGAGCACAAGGCGACCATCTACGTCGGCGACCACACTGCTGACATCGACGGTGCCCGAGCTGCCGGTGCAGTCGCGGTGAGCGTTGCCACCGGGCCGTTCACCGCGGACGAGCTGCGCGCTTACGGTGCGGACGTCGTACTGAACGACCTGACCGAGTTCCCTGCCTGGCTTGACGAGTATGTGCTCGAGCAGCGGCTGGAAGCGTTGATGGAGCGGCTGTCGGGTTACCAGAGCATGGTGGTCGCGTTCAGCGGCGGCGCGGACTCCGCATTCCTGCTCGCAGCGGCCGCGCGGGCGATCGGCCCGGCCAACGTGGTCGCGGCGACCGCCGTCAGCCCGAGCCTGCCGGTGGCCGAGCTGGAGCCCGCCGCGCGGTTCGCCGACAGCCTCGGCGTTCGGCACGTCACCCCGCACACGCACGAGATGGACCGCGAGGGGTACCAGGCCAACGCGGGCGACCGGTGCTACTTCTGCAAGGCCGAGCTGGTGGAAACGCTGCAGCCGATCGCCGACGAGTTCGGCATCGACGCGATCGCCACCGGGACGAACGCGGACGACGCGATCGCCGGGTTCCGGCCGGGCATCCGGGCCGCCTTCGAGCGCGGCGCGATCACCCCGCTCCGGGACGCGCGGCTGACGAAGGCGCAGATCCGCGAGGCCTCCCGCAGTTGGGGGCTGGAGACGTCCGACAAGCCGGCCGCCGCCTGCCTGTCCAGCCGGATCGCGTACGGCATCCGGATCACGCCGAACCTGCTGGTCCGGGTGGACCGCGCCGAGCAAGCTGTCCGTGACCACCTCGCTCCGTACGGCGTACAGAACGTCCGGGTGCGGGATCTCGGCGAGTCGGCGAGCATCGAGATCGACGCCGGCCTGCTCGGCACGGTCGACATTTCGGCTCTGGTCGAGCTGGTCCGCGCGGTGGGCTTCGCCGCGGCCGCCGTCGACCCCCGCGGCTTCCGCTCGGGCTCGATGAACGAGCGGCTCCCCGATCCCGAGCGCTTCCGCTGAGCTGAGCCGGCCGCTCGGGCTTGCGCTGGTGTGCCCGACGTACCGTGGTCAGAGAGCCGGGGCTCGCCGGGGAATACGAGAATCAGCGGTGCGGAATCGTTGCCTCATCAGATAGTTTCCGACAGGCGCAGCCACCCGGGTTCACGTACGCTGGGTAGCCGGCCCGGGCAGCCTGTCCGGTACCCCTCCGTCCTGTTCCGACGATTGACACCGAAGAGGTTCCCGTGCCTGTAGGCAAGGTCAAGTGGTATGACTCCGAGAAGGGGTTCGGCTTCCTCAGCAAGGAGGAAGGCGGGGACGTCTATGTCCGGGCGGAGGCCCTGCCGGCGGGAGTGACCAACCTCAAGCCGGGCCAGAAGGTCGAGTTCGGTGTCGTCGAGGGCCGCAAGGGTGAGCAGGCGCTGCAGGTCCGGCTGATCGACCCGCCGCCCTCGGTGGCGAAGGCGATGCGGCCCAAGCCCGAGGAGATGGCCCTCGTCATCGAGGACCTGATCAAGCTGCTCGACAACATCGGCGAGGGCTACCGCCGCGGCCGCCACCCCGACAGCAAGGCCGCCCGTGGGGTGGCCACCGTGCTCCGCGGCGTCGCGGACAAGCTCGACATCTGACCAACCCTGTACTTCGCTGCGCCCTGCCGCACGTTCCTGAGGACGTGCGGCCGGGCGCAGCGCCGCAGTACGGGCTGTTGTCAGGCGGTGCGGCGGGTGATCAGGGCCTGGATGCCGTCGAGGACCGTGTCCAGGCCGAAGGAGAAGTCGTCGGCGTCGTAGTCGACGTCGAAGTCCGAGGTGGGCCGGGCCGCCAGGTTGCCTGCGATGGCAGGGAAGCGCTCGGGGTCGGCCAGCAGCTTGAGCCGCCGGGCGTACGTCAGGTTCGCCTCGCCGGCGTCCTCGTCCTTGGTGGCCATGTCCATGGTCAGCGCCCCGACTCCACGGACATAGATGTTCACCAGCAGCATCGCGGACAGGCTGTCCTGCGGGGTCAACGGTGTGTCCTCGAACGCGCGCAGCCCGTTCTCCATCCACTCCAACTGCAACGGTGACAGCGGCGGTTCGAATACCGGCACCTGGAGCGCCCAGGGGTGCCGCCGGATGGCCTCCCGGAACGTCACCGCCCAGGTGGTGATCCGCTCCCGCCAGTCCGCCCCGGGGTCCACCGGAGCCGGTGGACCGAAGGCCTCCTCCAGCATCACGACGTACAGGTCGTCCTTGGAGTCGACGTACCGGTAGAGGGACATCGTGGTGCGGCCCAGCTCGGCCGCCACCTTGCTCATCGAGACCGCCCCGAGGCCGCCGGCGTCCGCCAGCCTGATCGCGGCGCGGGCGAGATCGCTGATGTGGAACGTCGGCTTCGGTCCCGGCCGCGCCGGACCCTCGAGTCCCCACAACTGCTGCAGCACCCGCGGCAGGTCCTCCGCCGTCTCGCTCATCGCGTACTCCTCCCGATCCCGTGAACTGCCGGAATCTTATCTGTTTACAGCATAGACAGATACTTGTTATGGTCTGCGTATGGCGCACACAGTGTGCGTCGTACACAGATCTCTGGAGGGGTCATGAGCACTGCGGAGCTCGCCGGTCCGAAGGCCGGCCGGAAGGAATGGATCGCACTCGGCGTGCTCGCGCTGCCGCTGCTGCTGGTCTCGATGGACGTGTCGGTGCTGTACTTCGCGGTCCCGTTCATCAGCGCCGACCTCGGGGTGTCGGCGACCGAGCAACTGTGGATCTTCGACATCTACGGCTTCGTGCTCGCCGGCCTGCTGATCACGATGGGCTCGCTGGGGGACAGGATCGGCCGGCGCCGGCTGCTGATCTTCGGGGCGATCGCGTTCGGGCTCGCCTCGGTCGCGGCGGCGTACTCGCAGACTCCCGAGCAGTTGATTGCCGCCCGCGCGGTGCTCGGCATCGGTGGCGCGACCCTGATGCCGTCGACGCTGGCGCTGATCCGGAACATGTTCCACGACCCGGTCCAGCGAGGTAAGGCGATCGCGTTCTGGAGTGCGGTGATGATGGGCGGCATCTCGCTCGGCCCGGTGCTCAGCGGTGTCCTGCTGGAGCAGTTCTGGTGGGGCTCGGTGTTCCTGATCAACACCCCGGCGATGCTCCTGCTGCTGGTCCTCGCGCCGGTGCTGCTGCCCGAGTTCAAGGCGACCGTGCGTGGGCGCTTCGACCTGCTCAGCTCGTTCCTGTCGCTCGGTGCCGTGCTGCCGGTGATCTGGGGGATCAAGGAACTGGCCGCGCACGGTGTCGCCATGCTGCCGATCGTCAGCATCGTCCTCGGTCTGCTCGTCGGCCTGGCCTTCATCCAGCGGCAGCGCACCGCGGAGCACCCGATGATTGAGCTCCCGATGTTCCGCAACCGCGCCTTCAGCGGGGCGCTGGCCGCGAACACCATCGGCATGGTCGCGCTGGTCGGCAACGCGGTCTTCATGACGCAGTACCTGCAACTGGTCCTCGGGATGAGCCCGCTGAAGGCTGCTCTGTGGTCCTTGGTTCCGTCGGTCGTCGTGGGTGGCGCGGCGCCACTCGGTACTGCGCTGGCGCGGAAGGTCGACCGGGCGTACGTCCTGGGCGGCGGGTTCGTGGTCGCGGCGGCCGGGTTCGGCGTACTGACTCAGATGCAGGTCGAGTCGAGCCTCGTAGTACTGCTTGGTGGTGCGGGTCTGCTCGCCGCCGGGCTGGTGATGGTGATGGCGCTGGTCACCGAGGCCGTGGTCGGCTCGGTCGCGCCCGAGCGAGCCGGATCGGCGTCCGCGCTGATGGAGACCTGCAGCGAGTTCGGTGGAGCGCTGGGCATCGCGGTCCTGGGAAGCATCGGTACTGCGGCCTACCGGAGCGACCTGGACACGCACCTGCCGTCGGGCCTCACCGCCGGCGCCGCCGCAGCCGCCCGCGAAGGTCTGGCCGGAGCAACCGCCACTGCCGCACAACTCCCGGCAAACCTGGCCGACGCGCTGCTCACCACAGCTCGCCACTCCTTCAACCACAGCATGAACGTGGCCGCCCTGGTCGGCACCATCCTGCTGGCGGCCACAGCCGTCGCCGTGACCCTGGTCCTCCGCGGCACCTCGCACCCGACCCCAGTTGTCGGCGAGCCGGCGGACCACGAGGGCGAGGAGAGTGAGGTCACCGAGGCCGACAAGCCGGCCGCGGTGGTGGTGAACTGAGTCAGCGTGGGGGCCGGCGGGTCGAGCCGGCATCGGGGTCCGACCGGCGTCGCCGGAAGGGCCCCGGCCTACGTTCGGATGGCTCGTCGCGGGGCGGCTGCTTGTTCTCGACAGTCTTGTCGGCGGCCCAGGGAGCCTCGTCCTCGACGGTCTCGTCGTCGTCCGGCTGACCGCTCCACCAGCGGCCCACCGCCTGTCCCTGCACTCCACCGGTTTCCCGGGGCTGCTGGCCGACGGTCGGGTCGGGGCGGGTGGAGTCGTCGTCGTTCGGGTCGAAGCGGAGCTCGACGGTCGGCTCGGTGTAGCGGGTGCGGGAGTCCGTTCGCGGGCGGTTGGCGCGGCGTTCGGCGATCGACTCCGGGTCGCTGGTCAGGATCGTGCGGGTGGTGCCGGTCCGCGGTTCCGGCGGACCACCCTGACCGGCAGGTCGGCGACCACCTGAACCACCGGGACCGCCAGAACCAGGACCGCCGGCCCCACGCGAGGTGGGTGAGCCGGGACGGGGACGGGGTGCGGGAATGGTGGGTTTGTGGCGGACGACCAGAACGACCACCAGGACGAGGATCCCGGCGAGGAAGCCGAAGCCCACGCGGGGCATCAGGGGGAGGAGAATGCCGCAGCCGCCGCCGAGCACCCAGGCCAGTTGGAGAACGGTTTCGGACCGCGCGAAGACCGACGTCCGGACCGACTCGGGCACGTCGCGCTGGATCATCGCGTCCAGCGACAGCTTGCCGAGCGAACTGCACAGCCCGGCGACCAGGCCGAGCGTGATCAGCATCGGGAAGCCGTAGAACACCGCCACCCCGATGGCTACCACCACGTCCGCCAGCAGCACGACCAGCACGACGGTCTCAGGTTTTCTTGCCTTGAGCAACGATCCGGCGATGGTTCCAAGGCTGTTGCCGATGCCGGCAGCGGCGATCACCGCCCCCGCGGCGACCACCCCGTCGATCCCGCTGATCGGCCGGTCCCGCAGCAGGAAGGCCAGATACATGGTGAGGAAGCCCGAGACGAACCGCAGTCCCAGGTTGCACCGGATCCCGCGCGCCACCGCCGCGGTGATCGCCCGTCGCCGGGCGTCGCGTCCCGCAGTACCGGTCATTTCTTCGCCGGCGGGGGAGTCGACGCGGCTCGGCAGCCGGATCGCGAGGATCAGGCCGACCGTGTAGACGACCGCGGCCCAGCGCAGCGACCACTGCGGTCCGATCGCGGCGAAGGCAGCCGCGAGGCCGGCTCCGACGGTCGCGCCGGCCAGGCCGGCCAAGGAGATCCGCGAGTTGGCCGTGACCAGGGTGACGTCCTTGGGCAACAACCGCGGTACTGCGGATGCGCGGGTGACCCCATAGGCCTTGGAGGCGACCAGACACCCGAGGGCGGCTGGATACAACCAGGCAGAGCTCTCGTGGATCGACGCGGCAAGGCTCCAGACCAGGAAGCCGCGCAATCCCAGCGTGGCCCCGATCGCCCAGCGACGCCCGTGCCGGAACCGGTCCAGGATCGGCCCGATCAGCGGCGCCATCAACGCGAACGGCGCCATCGTCAGCACCAGGAACAACGCGACCCGGTCACGAGCCTGCGAGCTCGGTACCGCGAAGAACACCGTCCCCGCGAGTGACACGGCGAAGGCGGTGTCGCCGGCCGCGTTCACCGCGCCCAGTTCGATCAGCCGGGACAGACCTGATTCGCGGGCTCCCTGCGCGCCGGTGAGTCCGCGGATGCGACGCCCGGTCGCCTTGCCGAAGCGGCCGGTGACGTTCGCGGTCTTGCGCGAGGCGGAGGCGAAGCCGCTGGCGCCGGTCTTGGACGCGTGCCCGACCTTCTTGCTGGCGTCGCCGAGCCGTTTGCTCGCGCTGCCCAGCCGCTCACCCGCCGTACTGCGCGGCTGCTCTGCGGGGTCCGGGCTTTCCATGTCACCATCCTGCCTTGCGGTGGGGACAGACCGCAGTGCCGACCGCGCGCGTTTCTCGTCACGGTACGGTTCGGTTCGGAGCCGCGCCCGTGCGAGAATGACCGATTGTGACTCCCGTCAAGACTCCGGAACCGGTTCGCGCCAAGCCTGACGCCATCAGCGTCGCGGCGGTCGAGGCTGCCCGTGAGGCGGCGATCGAGGAAGCCGGCGCCGCCCAGGTCGGGGAACACCTCGGTCACCGGGTCGAGGGCGAGCGGCTCGTCACGCACTACTTCGCCTCCACCCACCCCGGCTACCGGGGCTGGCGGTGGGCCGTCACGGTGACCCGCGCCGCCCGCGCGAAGACCGTCACCGTCAACGAGGTCGTGATGCTGCCCGGCGACGAGGCGATCGTCGCGCCTGAGTGGGTGCCGTGGTCGGACCGCGTCCAGCCGGGCGACCTGCGCGCGGGCGACCTGTTCCCGACGCTGCCGGACGACCCGCGGCTCGAGGCCGGATTCACCGACACCGGTGCGCCCGAGGACGTGCTCGAGGTCGTCGAGGAGCTCGGGCTGGGTCGCGAGCGGGTGCTGTCACCGATCGGCCGGCAGGACGCGGCCGACCTCTGGTACGCCGGTGAGTTCGGCCCGACGTCGCCGATCGCCCAGGCCGTTCCGTACAAGTGCTACACCTGCGGGTACTCGGTCCGCCTCGCCGACAGCCTCGGTCAGGCCTTCGCCGTCTGCACCAACGAGATGGCGCCCGGGTTCGGGCGCAGCGTGTCCTTCGACTACGGCTGCGGAGCCCACTCGGATGTGGTGATCGACGCGCCGGACCACCCGTCGACCGAGCACGCCTTCGACACCACCGGGTACGACGAGCTCGCGATGGAGACCACCCCGGCGACCGACGACGAAGTACAGGAAGCTGACGCGGTCCAGGCGGAGGTCGAGGCGGCCGCCGAGCCCGAGTCGGACGACGAGGTCGTGGAAGAGGCCGCCGAGTCGGATCAGACCGAAGGCTGAGTCAGTCTTCGGTGGCCGGGCGATGGCCCGCCTGGATGGCGGCCCAGCGGTGGCGGCAGTAGGCGAGACCGATCCAGCCCAGCCCGAAGCCGGCCACGGTGACCCACAACCACCACTCGGTGCCGTTCTTCTTCAGGTCGTCGCGGAAGATCAGCAGCACCACGAAGGCGATCGCCCAGGCGACGATGCCGGTGATCACCGACGGGATGCCGGACAGGTCGAGCGGCTTGACCTCGGCGTGCACCAGTTCGCCCCGGGCCAGCTGACTGGTCGGGTCGGTGCGCTTCTTCGAGGCCGGCGTCTCGTTCTGGTCTGCCACGCTTCCACCTTAGTCCCCGCCCCCGCTCGGCTGCCGGTGCGGTCAGACGGCGCTGTGGTCAGTGGACGGTGTGGTCAGCCGGGCGGCGACACGGGTTCGCGGAACCGCTCGCCACCCGGCGCCACGAACTGGCACCATTCCGTCATGAGCTCGCCCCAAGCTGACACCGCCCGCTCCCGATCAGGCTTCGTCGACTCCTTCTTCAAGATCAGCGATCGTGGCTCGACGGTCAGCCGCGAGGTCCGCGGCGGGCTGGTCACCTTCTTCACGATGGCCTACATCGTGGTGCTGAACCCGCTGATCATCGGCACCGTCAAGGACGGCGCCGGCCAGTACATCGGCGGCGGCCTCGATCCCGCGGTGTCGATCGCCAAGGTCGCGGTCTGTACGGCGCTGGTCGCCGGGGTGGTCACCATCCTGATGGGGCTGGTGGCGAACTTCCCGCTGGCGCTGGCCGCCGGGCTCGGCCTGAACGCCTTCATCGCGTTCAGCGTGGCGGCCAAGATGACCTGGGCCGACGCGATGGGCCTGGTGGTGATCGAGGGCATCATCATCCTGATCCTGGTGCTGACCGGGTTCCGCAAGGCTGTCTTCGAGGCGGTGCCACGACAACTCAAGATCGCGATCAGCGTCGGCATCGGCCTGTTCATCGCGTTCATCGGGGTGGTCGACGCCGGCTTCGTCCGCCGGCCGGCGGCGGCGAGCGGACCGCCGGTGGAATTGGGGGTCGGCGGCAACCTGCGCGGCTGGCCGGTGCTCATCTTCGTGGTCGGCCTGGTCGTGATCATCACGCTCTACGCCCGCAAGGTGAAGGGCGCCATCCTGATCGGGATCCTGGCGGCCACCGTGCTGGCGATCGTGGTGGAGGCGATCTTCGAGGTCGGCGCCCGGACCGCCGACAACCCGGGTGGCTGGGGCCTGAGCGTGCCGAAGGTGCCGGACGACTGGTTCTCCAAGCCGAACCTGGACCTGATCGGCGAGTTCAACCTGTTCGGCTCGTTCGAGCAGGTCGGCGTGATCTCGTCGCTGCTGTTGATCTTCACCCTGATGCTGGCCGACTTCTTCGACACGATGGGCACGATGACCGCGATCGGCGCGGAGGCCGGCCTGCTGGACAAGAACGGCACGCCGCCGAACACGCAGCGCATCCTGATCGTCGACAGCGTCGCGGCCTCCGCCGGTGGAGCCGCCTCGGTCTCCAGCAACACGTCGTACATCGAGTCCGCGTCCGGTGTCGGTGAAGGGGCGCGGACCGGGCTGGCGAGCGTCGTCACCGGGATCTGCTTCCTGATCTCGATGGTGATCGCGCCCTTGGTCACCCTGGTCCCGTACGAGGCGGCCACGCCGGCGCTGGTGCTGGTCGGGTTCCTGATGATGATGCAGGTCAAGGGCATCGACTTCGACGACTTCGAGATCGCGTTCCCGGCCTTCCTGACCATCATCCTGATGCCGTTCACCTACTCGATCTCGGCCGGGATCGGCGCCGGGTTCGTCTCCTACGTGCTGCTCAAGGTGGTCCTCGGCAAGGCCCGCGTGGTGCACCCGCTGATGTGGATCGTCTCCGCGCTCTTCGTCATCTACTTCGCGATCGGACCGCTCGGCGACTGGCTCACCTGACGCTGTGTGACCGACCGGTCTGAGGCAGTCGCCGGTGGGTCAGGTCCGTGTACTCCGTGGTCATCCGCGTTCTTCCGCTGGGAGATTCGTTCTGGTGCTCCCATTGGATGCCGGCGGCCGGGTCGCCTACATCGGCGACGCCTGCTCATCTTTGGCGTGCCGCCTACCCACATCTCAGCGCCGGAGCGGGGATTGCTAGAATGACGTTCGTCCGGGCTCTCCGGCATCTGACGACCGATCCACTGTCTTCCACTCAGAAGTGTCCGATCGTTGTCGTACTCTCACTTCCCTGATCACCGGTCCGGATAGGGAGCCCAGAGTCCCGGTTATGGATACGAACGAATTCCCAGCCCAGTCCGCGCGGACCCGCCGCTTCACTCTCGGCCTGCCGCGCGATTTCACCTTGTCACCCGATGGAAACCGGGTGCTCTTCCTGCGCACCCGCGGCGGCGAGGACCGCGGTAGTTGCCTCTGGCTCCAAGAAGGCGGCGAGGAGCGCCTGGTGGTCGCTCCCGAGCACCTCGGCGCCACCGGCCCGATCCCGGAGGCCGAGCGCATCCGCCAGGAACGCGCCCGCGAGAGCTCGGCCGGTGTGGTCGCCTACTCGGCCGACACCGCGCTGAGCAGGGTCGCCTTCGCCGTCAACGGCCGCCTCTGGACGCTCGACCTTGCGGAGCCCGAGTCGCTCCGGCAGGTGGAGACCGCCGGGCCGGTGGTCGATCCGCGGCTGGATCCGACCGGCAGCCGCGTCGCCTATGTCACCGATGGGGCGATGCACGTCGTGGAACTTGCCGACGGCAACGACCTGCGGTTGGCCGGGGACGAGGATCCCGAGGTCAGCTGGGGCCTGGCCGAGCACGTCGCGTCGGAATCGATGGGTCGCTACCGCGGCCACTGGTGGTCGCCTGACGGCACCCGGCTGCTGGCCACGAGGGTCGACCTCACCCCGGTCCAGCGCTGGTGGATCGCGGACCCGGCGAACCCCGACCGGCCTCCCCGCCAGATCGCGTACCCGGCCGCCGGCACCCCGAACGCGATGGTCACTCTGCACGCCTTCGACCTGGCCGGCGGATCCGTCGAGCTGACCTGGGACCACGCGGCGTACGAGTATCTGGTCTCGGCGGCCTGGGATACCCACGGACCGTTGCTCAGCGTGCAGTCGCGCGATCAGCAGACGCTGTGGGTCCTCACGGCCGATCCGGACACCGGCGAGACCCGGCTGCTGCACGAGCAACTCGATCCCGCCTGGGTGGAGATCATCTCTGGGACGCCGGCTCGCACCACCTCGGGCAGACTCGTCCACACCGCAGACGAGCCAGAGACCCGCCGGCTCGTGATCGACGGCGAACCGGTGACGCCGGAAGGCCTGCAGATCCGAGCTGTGCTGGAGGTTTCGGGCGAGTCTGTGCTCTTCGAGGCGACGGACGAGCCGACCGAGTGCCACCTCTGGCTGTACGACGCTTCCGGGCTGCGTCGGTTGAGCGATGGTCCGGGTGCTCACACCGGCACCCGGGTCGACGGTGCGCTGGTGCTCTGCTCGAACACCGAGTCCGGCCGAGCGTTCGTCGTCCGCCGCGAAGGCCGTCCGGACGAGCCGATCACCTCGCACGCGGCACAACCCTTGGTGACTCCGCGGATCACCTGGTTGAAGGCCGGGCCGCAGGAGTTCCGCACCGCGTTGCTCCTGCCGTCCTGGCACCAACCCGGCGACCCACTGCCGGTGCTGATGGCGCCGTACGGCGGACCGGCGATGCAGATCGCGATGAAGGTGACCGGCGGATGGTTCTGCACGGCGCAGTGGTACGCCGAGGCCGGGTTCGCCGTGGTCATCGCGGACGGCCGCGGTACGCCGGGCCGTGGACCCGCGTGGGAGAAGACGGTTCACCGGGACACGTTGACGGCTCCCCTCGAGGACCAGGTGGTGGCGCTGCACGCGGCCGCGGAGTACTGCCCCGACCTCGATCTGACCCGGGTCGGGATCACCGGCTGGAGCTACGGCGGCACCCTCGCCGCGACCGCGGTACTGCGGCGGCCGGATGTATTCCACGCCGGGATCTGTGGGGCCGGGCCGAGCGATCAGCGGTTGTACGACACGCATTGGCGCGAGCGGTCCCTCGGCCATCCGGACGAGCACCCGGAGGACTACGACCGGTCGTCACCGATCAATGACGCGGCGAAACTCGAGCGACCGTTGTTGCTGGTCCACGGCCTGGCCGACGACAACGTGGTGGCGGCGCACACCTTGAGGATGTCGGCCGCGCTGCTTGCGGCGGGACGTCCGCACCAGGTGCTCCCGCTGTCGGGCGCCACCCACAGACCTACCGAGCCTGCCGCGGTAGCAGGTCTGATGCGATTCGAACTGCAGTTCCTGAAGGACTCGCTGAAGGTCTGACCTGCTGAAGCCCGCGCCCTTGCTCAGGGGCGCGGGCTGTCCGCCGGCAGCAGGCGGGCGCGCAGGGCGAGGTACTCCGTGCGGGCGGTGAACAGCTCCCGGAGTTCGGCGGTGACGTTGTCGAGGAACTCGGTCCGGTACGTCGCATCCGTCATCAGCGAGATCGAGTAGTAGAGCCCGGTGAAGTTCGCGATGCCGACGGCGACCTTGACCAGGGCGGCACTGATCAGCAGCGGATGCCCGAGCAGCTCGAACTCGTACGACCAGGCGCCCGGGCTGACACCCCACTGGTCGTAGATGTGCTGGCTGATCGCGAGCAGGCCGAACCCGACGAAGAACAGGCCGACGCCCGTGCTGACCACGAGCACCTGCATCCACTGCCGGACCACCAGGCTGATGCTGAGGTTCAGTCGTTGGATCCGGCGCAGCGGGGGACCCGAGCCGGCGTCCTTCTCGATCTCGTCCAGTTCCTTCGGCAGCCGCAGCATCAGGAAGAGGTCGCTGAGCAGGGCGAAGGCGAGCGCGAAGAAGACGATGAAGGCGACCGGCATGCCGGCGAACACCTGCCACATCTCGGTGTTCACGAACAGCACCAGGGAGAACACCAGCAGCAGCGGCAGCGCGCGGACCAGGCTGGCCACCGAACTCGCCAGTTCGGTCCCGAGCCGGTGCAGGCCCCAGAACGTCGTACCGATCAGGCCGTAGCCGACCACGGCGTAGATCAGTCCGACGAGCAGAAGGTTGCCGAGGGCCACTCCGAAGAACTGCCGTAGCTGGCCCTCGGAGGCGAGCGGGAGCAGCGCCGGGAGCAGCACGAAGACGGCGAGCTCAGGGATGCCGAAGCGGGTCGGGAAGGACCAGAACGGCCGGCCGCGGAGCCGGTTGAGCACGCCGAAGCCGCCGATCAGGACGACCAGTCCGGCGAGGGCGGCGAGCAGGTTCTGCCAGAGCGGCCACTCGAGCGAGGTCGCGCCGAGCATCTCCAGGATGAAGACGAGCACCAGCAGCGGCGTCGCCCGGCTGAAGATGTCGTGCGACGGTGAGAAGTCCTCGATGAACAGCGGCAGCCCCGCGCGCCGGAAGCGCTGCTCGTACCGGGCCAGCTCCGGTGGTGTCCCCATGCCAGCGAACCCTAGTCGCCGTCCAAGGGCATCGCCTGAGATCCAGAAGGACTCCGCGGCACCTGTCGCTTCGGAAGGTCCACTTCGCCGCCGCCGGGTCAGGCGTAGAGCCGGAAGCCGTGACCCCACAGCGTCATCAGCCACCACATCTGCTACCCCATCGACTGCACCGCGGCCGGGCCGGCCGTGTACGCGAGCCTTCTCACGCCGGCGCATCCTCGAACGCGGCCGCGTCGATCGTCGCCTGGTCGGTCTCGGCGATCTGCTGCAGAAGGGTGCGGGCTGTCTCGACCCGGGTCGCGTCGAAGAGGCTGAATACCCGACCGGTCACCGTGCCGATCCGGTCAGTGACGGACGCGTAGCGCTCGGCTCCTGCGGACGTGAGGCTGAGCTGCTCGTCGCCGTCCTCGATGAGTCCGTCGGCGGCGAGGCGCGCGAGCAGCGCATCCACGCTCGGGTCGTCGTACCCGCTGGTGAAGAGCAGTTCCTTGACAGTCGTCTTCGGAGTACCGCCGCGCAGGCCGAGGGCGTTGAGCGTGAACCACGCGCCGGGCTCGAGGTCCTCCTCGGTGAGGATCCGGATCAGAGGACCGCGCAGGTTGCGCTCAGCGAGGGCCATCGCAGTACCGAACGGGAGTCTCGGTGCGTTCACCGTCGTGCTCCTTCCTACAATGGACAGTTACCTGTCCACCGTAATCGAAAGACAGGAGACTGTCTATATGCCTGAGCGTCCCCAACCACTCATCGGGTTGCTGCTGCGCCTGGCGAACCAGCGCTGGTCCACCGAGATGGACGCCGAGCTCGACAAGCTCGGCGTCCGCGACCTCACCGCGGCACATGCGCGAGTGATCCCGTTCGTGCCGCCCGAGGGCGTCACCGTCCAGGCGCTCGCCACAAAGGCCAACGTGCGCAAGCAGACCATGGCCCAAAGCGTCGAGCAGTTGGTCGCGGCCGGCCTGGTCGAGCGCCGTCAAGATCCCAACGACCGGCGCGCGTCGCGCGTCGTACTCACCGAGGCCGGGCTCGCGATCCGACCGATATCGCGCAAGGCCGGAGGCACTGTCGAGCGCGCCTGGGCCGACCAGCTCGGCGAGGACCGACTGGAGGCGCTCCGGGCGGCGCTGATCGAATTGGTCGGGTACGACGCAGGGACCTAGACGCGATCGAACTGCCGGTCGAGTCCCATCCGCGCTCGAAGTCGAAGTCGAGGTCGCCGCCGCCGCCTCTGTTGAACCTGTACGGCCAGCGTGGGAACGACACCCTCACCGGTGACAACCCGCCGGTCGACCGCGACGTCCGCGACGTCCGCGACGCCTGCGTGGGCGGCTCCGGGTAGTCGTTGACAGGGTCGGCGGGGGTTTCTAGCCTGATCGCACGGCTGATGCGGCCGGCCGCCTGCGCCCGGTGATCACGGGTTCGGTGAACGCATCGCTACTCCTCCTGATCCGGTTCTCCGTGTGGCGGACGCATCAGCAACGCAGGCACTGGTCGGTGATGTCCGCCTGGAGGATCAGATGCGTACCTTCCGCGACGCCAAGATGATGGCGAAGACGCTGCGGGTCGAGTTGCTCGAGCGCAAGCAGACCGAGATCTCGCACAGCGAGGCGCTGGAGATCGTGTCCCGGCAGTTCGGGCACGACAACTGGAACGTGATGGCGGCCAAGACGGAGCAGTTGTCCGGGATCGACGGAGACGGCGGCTCGGGAGCCGCCGTCACCACCATCCCGGTACTCCGGATCTTCGACGTCGAGCAGGCCAAGACGTTCTATGTCGACTTCCTCGGCTGCCGCCTCGACTTCGGCGGCCCGTCGGACGGCCAGGACGGCCCGTTCTACGGCCAGGTCACCCGCTCCGGCAGCACCTTCCACCTGACCGAGACCGGGTACGTCGCGTCGCCCGGCGCCACGATCGGGATCTGGACCGCCCAGCTGGACCGGTTGCACGACGAGCTGAACGAGAAGCGCACCAGGATGGACGTGTGGGGACCGGGCATCTGGGTGCCCTGGCCCGAGGACGCCCCGTGGGCCCGGGTGATGACGATCAGCGACCCGTTCGGCAACAGCTTCCGCTTCATGGAGCCCCACGACCTGAAGACCCAGCCGACCCCACGCTGGTAACAACCGGTCCCTACCACCGCACGCCGCCCTGCGCCCGGTCCGCCCGGGGCGCGGGGCGGTTCGGCGTACCCGGAGCCTGGGGTGGGTCATCCGTTGACTGAGTACGGAATACGGCGGCAACTCATTTTCGTTAGCAAAAGTAATGAGTTACGCTAAAGGTATGCCCGAAGTCGTAGCCCAGCAGGTGAAGTCTGACGTCGGGCTGGCCAGCGCCCTGAGATCGTCCACGCTGCGGCTGTCCCGGCAGATCCGCCGGCAGCGCGCGGACAGCCACGACCTCACCGCGAACCAGCTCGGCGTGCTCGGTGCGCTCGGCAAGCACGACGCGATGACGATCGGCGAGCTGGCCGCGCACGAGCAGGTCAAGCCGCCGTCGATGACGCGGATCGTGTCGAACATGGAGGAGGCGGGCCTGGTCACCCGCCGCCCGCACGAGACCGACAAACGCCAGATCGTGGTCGAGCTGACCGACGCCGCGCACCACCTGCTGCGCGCCAACCGGCGCCGCCGCGACGAGTGGCTGCAGAACAAACTGAAGAAACTGACCCCCGAGGAGCGCGACATCCTGCGCAAGGCAGCACCTGTTCTCGAACGCCTGGCGGCCCCATGAGCCCAACCTTCCGCGCGTTCAAAGTCCGCAACTTCCGTCTCTACGCCTCCGGCGCGATCATCTCGAACACCGGTACCTGGATGCAGCGCGTCGCCCAGGACTGGCTGGTTCTGGAGCTGACCCACTCCGGGACGGCGCTCGGCATCGTCACCGGCCTGCAGTTCCTCCCCGCGCTGCTGCTCTCGCCGTACGCGGGTCTCGTCGCCGACCGGTTCCCCAAGCGCCGGGTGCTGACCTGCACCCAGATCGCGATGGGCACCGTCGCTCTGGTCCTCGGCACCCTGGCCGTCACGGGCCTGGTGCAGGTCTGGCACGTCTACGCACTGGCCTTCGTGTTCGGCATCGGCACCGCCTTCGACGCGCCCACCCGGCAGTCGTTCGTGGTCGAGATGGTCGGCAAGGATGACCTGTCCAACGCCGTCGGCCTGAACTCGGCCTCCTTCAACGCGGCCCGGCTGATCGGCCCGGGACTGGCCGGTCTGCTGATCGCCTGGATCGGGACCGGGCCGGTGATCATGATCAATGGCGTCAGCTACGCCGCGGTGATCCTGTCCCTGTACCTGATGCGCCCCGACGAGCTGCACACACCGAAGATGGCCGGGCGCGACAAGGGCATGATCCGCGACGGGATGAGCTACCTGTGGCGCCGGCCGGACCTGATGATGGTGCTGGTCGCGGTCTTCTTCGCCGGCACCTTCGGGCTGAACTTCCAGATGACGTCCGCCCTGATGGCTACCAGCGCGTTCAACAAGGGCGCGGGGGAGTACGGCATCCTCGGCTCGATCCTGGCGATCGGCTCGCTTGCGGGGGCGTTGCTCGCCGCCCGGCGGGTCCGGACCCGGGGCCGGCTGGTGATCGGGGCCGCGCTCGCCTTCGGCGCGATGGACATCATCAGCGGCCTGATGCCGTCGTACCTGTCGTTCGCCGCTGTGCTTCCGCTGGTCGGGTTCACCGCGCTGACGATGCTGACCGCGGCCAACGCGACCATGCAGCTCGGCATCGAGCCGACCATGCGCGGCCGGGTGATGGCGCTGTACATGACGGTCCTGATGGGCGGTACGCCGATCGGGTCGCCGTTCATCGGGTGGGTCGGTCAGGAGTTCGGCGCCCGCTGGTCGCTGATCGTCGGCGGCGGTCTCACCATGCTCGGCGTCACCGGATCGGCGCTCTACTTCTCCCGCCGCCAGGGCATCGCCATCCGCCCCCGCCTACTGCCACGCCCCCGGCTGGAAGTGCTTGCCCAGACCGAGCTCCTTGGCGAGAAGGCAACAGCGGACGTCGGCCCCCGGGTCGCCTGACCCCGCGTTGCGTTCCGTGGCTGGGTAGTCGCGAACAATGCGCTGGTCTGGTTCCGCCGACTCCGGCTGAGGTGGTTTCCACCGGGCTTGGGGCGGGGTGGTCGCGTCAGCCATAGGCGGAGGTGGTTGCGTCCCCGGGCTGCGTGATGGTGCTGGTCGGGGTGGTGTGCGTCAAGAGCGCCTTCGGCGTCCCTTCGGGATCGGAACAAGTTCCGGCTCTTGACACACACCACCCCGACCAGGGAAGGACGCAGCTATCCCGGAGCCGCTGAGGGGTGTGGCGACAAGGGCCGGGGGCTCCTCCGCCCAAACCTTCGGGGACTTCCTCTGCCGGAAGGCCCGGCGAGTCGCCTTGCCTGGACCTTCGGGGAGTTGGCCTGCCCGGAAGGGCGGCGGGACTCCCCGAAACCGGGACTTTGTGCACCACCTGAGCAAATCCCGGCGACCGGGACGCTCAACCGGTGCACAAGGTGGGGGCTCGGACACCAAGTCGGGACCTCGGACAGGAAGTGACCTGTTCCAGAGCCTGTTGCTCTTTGGTTGGCTGGCGTGGGATGCGGTCAGCTCGAGGTTCAGGTGTTGGGGGGGT